>NZ_JBCAUN010000001.1:0-1846753 GCF_038432415.1 Leifsonia stereocauli | reverse complement strand
CCGGTACTAATAAGCCGATATCTTGATAATCACCACTCCCATACATGTTGTAAGGCTGGTATGGGGGGAAACATGAATGCTTGCGTCCACTATGTGGTTCTCGATGTACGGTCGAGAATCCGAACAATACACGCTAACGCGTGACTGTTCGATTCACTTTTGATACACATCAACAAGTGTTTCGGCGGCCATAGCGAGAGGGAAACGCCCGGTCACATTCCGAACCCGGAAGCTAAGACTCTCAGCGCCGATGGTACTGCAGGGGAGACCCTGTGGGAGAGTAGGACACCGCCGGACTTAACTCAACGAAAAGGCCACCCACCACCGGTGGCCTTTTCGCATTTAACACCACTGACACGACCGCCCCACCGGGGCGGTCGTTCGTGTTTAACCGGCTGCCGCGATAGGCGGCTGCATCCGTTCGACGCGGTACCTTTGAGGGGTGGATGCCGACGAGAGACCGAACGACGATGGGCTGCTGCCGCGCCTGCGCGTGATCGAGGACCAGCCGCTCGACGAGCGTGCGACGGCCTATGCGCAGCTCCACGACCAGCTGCGCGACCGCCTCGAAGGCGGCGACGTGGCGCGTCCACGCGGTTGATGATGACGGACTCCCGCCTGGACGCCGCACTCGCGGCGCGCGGCCTCGCCCGCTCTCGCACCCACGCCGTCTCGCTCATCACGGCCGGCCTCGTGACCGTCGACGGCAAGCCCGTCGTGAAGGCCGCCGCAAAGGTGCGCGAGAACCAGCTGATCGAGGTCGCCGGCACCGACGACTACGTGAGCCGCGGCGCCCACAAGCTGAACGCGGCGCTGAACGCCTTCGGGATCGCAGTGGAGGGGCGCATCGCGCTCGACGCCGGCACCTCGACCGGTGGCTTCGCACAGGTGCTGCTCGAGCGCGGCGCTGCTCGGGTGATCGGCGTCGACGTCGGGCACGGTCAGCTCTCGCCCCTGCTCGCGACAGAGGAGCGCCTCACCCTCGTCGAGGGCTTCAACGTGCGCGACATGACTCCGTCGTCATTGGCAGGGGCATCCGGGATCTCCGATCGACCCGACCTGGTCGTGGCCGACCTCTCCTTCATCTCCCTGCCCCTGGTACTGTCGGCCCTCGTCGACACGGCCGTCGACGACGCCGATTTCGTGCTGCTGATCAAGCCGCAGTTCGAGGTGGGCAAGAGCGGCATCCGAGAGGGCATCGTCAAGGATGCCGGGCGACGTGCTGATGCCGTCTCGAACGTGCTCTGGGCCGGGTTCGACCTCGGTGTCGGCACGGCAGGGCTCACTCCTTCACCGATCGCCGGGGGAGCCGGAAACCACGAGTATCTGGTCTGGATGAGCAGGAGTCACGGCACCAATCCGACAGAATGGTTGAGTCTGGTTTCTTCGATGACGGGAGTGTGAGAGTCGTGGCTGATGCCCGCCCCATCCTCGTCGTCGCGCACACGGGTCGCGCGGAGTCGTTGTCGGCTGCGCTCGAGGCGTGCCACCAGCTGGTCGCCGCAGGCGCGTTGCCGGTCCTCCCCGGCGATCAGTGGGACGACCTGCACCAGCACGCCCCCGAGCTCGACGGGCAGACCGAACGACTCGGCTCCGGTGTGCGTGTTGAGGATCTGGAGCTCGTGATCGTGCTCGGCGGTGACGGCACGATCCTGCGCGCGGCGGAGCTCGTGCGTGATGCTGCGACGCCCATCCTCGGCGTGAACCTGGGTCACGTCGGCTTCCTCGCTGAAAGCGAGCGCGACGACCTGAGCGAGGCCATCGGCCGCGGACTCGCGCGCGACTACGTCGTCGAGGAACGCATGACGCTCTCGGTTCGGGTGAAGCAGGGCGACGAGATCGTGCACGAGGACTGGGCGCTGAACGAGGCCACTGTCGAGAAGGCCAGCCGCGAGCGCATGCTCGAGGTCGCCATCGAGGTCGACCGCCGTCCCCTCTCGACGTTCGGCTGCGACGGCGTCGTGCTGTCCACCCCGACGGGCTCGACGGCGTACGCGTTCTCCGGTGGCGGTCCTGTGGTGTGGCCGACCCTCGACGCCATGCTCATGGTGCCACTGAGCGCCCACGCCCTCTTCGCTCGCCCCATCGTGGTCGGGCCTGACTCCGCGATGGCCGTCGAGCTGCTGCGGCGAACGCAGGGCTCCGGGGTGCTCTGGTGCGACGGGCGACGGTCCTTCGAGCTGGAGCCGGGTGCCCGCGTCGTCGTGCGCCGCTCGCCCGTACCCGTTCGCCTGGCCCGGCTGCATCCCGGACCGTTCACCGACCGTCTCGTGAACAAGTTCCAATTGCCCGTCACCGGATGGCGAGGACCGGACACCAGTGATTGAGGAACTCGGCATCCGCGACCTCGGTGTCATCGCCGACGCTACCCTGCCCCTCGGGCCCGGCTTCACGGCCGTGACGGGTGAGACCGGCGCTGGAAAGACCATGGTCGTGACGGCGCTCGGGCTCCTGCTCGGCGCACGCTCCGACGCCGGTGCCGTTCGTGCCGGCCAGCGCGAGGCCCGCGTGGACGGCCGCTGGATCGTTCCTGAGGATGGACCCGTGGCAGAGCGCGTGCGTGACGCCGGGGGAGACCTCGACGGGCCGGAACTGCTGATTGGACGTTCGGTGTCGAGCGAGGGGCGTTCGCGCGCCGTCGTCGGAGGCCGGGCTGCGCCCGTCGGCGTGCTCGGCGACCTGGCCGACGAACTCGTCGTGGTGCACGGGCAGTCCGACCAGATCCGTCTGCGCTCCGGCGCCGCCCAGCGCGCCGCCCTCGACCGCTTCGCCGGCGCAGGACTGGCGACGGCTCTCGAGGAGTACACCGAGGTCTTCGCGCGCTGGCGGGCGAACGTCGAGGCGCTCGAGACCCTGCAGAATGATCGAGATCGCCGCGCACGCGAGGCCGAGGCGCTGCGCATCGACCTGGCCGAGATCGAGGAGGCCGACCCGCAGCCCGGGGAGGACGTCGAGCTCGGAGAGAGGGCGGAGCGGCTCGGCAACCTCGAAGAGCTGCGCCTGGCTGCAGCCGGTGCCCGCGAGCGTGTCTCGGCCGAGGAGTCCGACGACGTCGTCGACGCCGTCGGTGCCGTGGACTCCGCCCGACGCCAGCTCGAGCGGGTCGTGGAGCACGACGCCGGCCTCGCCCCCATCCTCGAGTCGCTGACCAACGTCAGCTTCCTCGTCGCCGACATCGCCGCCGAGCTCTCCAGCTATCTCGCCGGGCTCGACGCCGACGGCGCCCGTGAGCTGGAGATCGTTCAGGAGAGGCGGGCCGTGCTGGCCGGGCTGGTGCGCAAGCACGGAGCCGACCTCGATGCCGTGCTGCGGTTCGCGACCGAGGGCGGCATCCGGCTGCTCGACATCGACGAGGACGACGACCGCATCGTGGCACTGACCGACGCCATCGCCGCGGACGCCGCGGCCGTCGAGCAGCTGGCGACCAGGATCAGCGGCATTCGCACGGATGCGGCGGGCCGGCTCGCGGCATCCGTCACCGACGAACTCTCGGCCCTCGCCATGCCCGACGCCACACTCGTGGTCGAGGTGGAACAGCGCGAGGAGTTCACGGCGTCCGGTCGCGACGCCGTCTCGATCCTGCTCACGCCGCACAACGGCGCCGAACCGAGGCCGCTGGCACGCGGTGCCTCCGGCGGCGAGCTCTCGCGCGTGATGCTGGCGATCGAGGTCGTCATAGCGGCGACCGACCCTGTGCCCACCTTCGTGTTCGACGAGGTGGACGCGGGTGTCGGCGGTGCCGCCGCGATCGAGATCGGCCGCAGGCTCGCCCGCCTCGCAGAGTCGTCGCAGGTGATCGTGGTCACGCACCTCGCCCAGGTCGCGGCATTCGCCACCAACCACCTGCGCGTCGCCAAGGACAGCTCGGGTGCCGTCACGGCGTCGAGCGTCGAGAAGCTCTCGGGAGAGGGGCGCATCGCCGAGATGGCCCGGTTGCTCTCCGGCCTGGCCGACTCCGCCAGCGGTCTCGCCCACGCTCGCGAACTCGTGGAGCTCGCGGGCACCGGTGAAGTCTCGAAACGGGATGGTAGGGTAGAAGCCCGTGGCGGACATTAGCGCGGGAATCTCAGACGGCATCACCAAACACATCTTCGTGACCGGTGGTGTCGTTTCTTCATTGGGCAAGGGCCTCACCGCCGCGAGCCTGGGCAACCTTCTGACGGCGCGTGGTCTCCGCGTCGTGATGCAGAAGCTCGACCCCTATCTCAACGTCGATCCGGGAACGATGAACCCGTTCCAGCACGGCGAGGTCTTCGTGACCGACGACGGCGCGGAGACCGACCTCGACATCGGACACTACGAGCGATTCCTCGACATCAACCTGAGCCAGGCGGCGAACGTCACCACCGGCCAGATCTACTCGACGGTCATCGCCAAGGAGCGTCGCGGCGAGTACCTGGGCGACACCGTGCAGGTCATCCCGCACATCACCGACGAGATCAAGCGACGGATGCGCCTTCAGGCCTCCGAGACGCCCCAGCCCGACGTGATCATCACCGAGATCGGTGGAACCGTCGGCGACATCGAGTCGCAGCCGTTCATCGAGTCTGCGCGCCAGGTGCGCCATGAACTCGGTCGCAAGAACGTGTTCTTCGTGCACGTCTCCCTGGTGCCGTTCATGGGCGCATCCGGAGAGCAGAAGACCAAGCCGACGCAGCACTCCGTCGCGACCCTGCGTTCCATCGGAATCCAGCCCGACGCGCTCGTGCTCCGCAGCGATCGCCCCGTCACCGAGTCGAACAAGCGCAAGATCGCGCTCATGTGTGACGTCGACGAGCAGGCCGTCGTGAACGCGGTCGACGTTCCGTCGATCTACGACATCCCGACGATGCTGAACGACCAGGGCCTCGACAGCTACATCATCGACACCCTCGGTCTCACGGCGCACGACGTCGACTGGAGCGGCTGGGCTCCGCTGCTCGACGCCGTGCACGACCCGAAGCACGAGGTCAACATCGGCCTGGTCGGCAAGTACATCGACCTGCCCGACGCCTACCTCTCGGTGACCGAGGCGCTGCGCGCCGGCGGCTTCGCGCACCAGACCAAGGTGAAGATCCACTGGATCCAGTCCGACGAGTGCCAGACCGAGGAGGGTGCTGCGCGCCAGCTGTCGCACCTCGACGCCATCTGCGTTCCCGGCGGCTTCGGCGTGCGCGGCATCGAGGGCAAGCTCGGAGCGCTCAAGTTCGCCCGCGAGAACGGCCTGCCGGCTCTCGGGCTGTGCCTCGGACTGCAGTGCATGGTCATCGAGTACGCCCGCGACGTCGTCGGACTCAGCGACGCCTCGTCGAGCGAGTTCGACCCCGAGACGGCCTTCCCCGTCATCGCGACTATGGAGGAGCAGGTGGAGATCATCGCCGGCGGCGACATGGGCGGAACGATGCGCCTCGGTCTCTACCCCGCTGCTCTGGCCGAGGGTTCCCTCGTCGCCGAGCTGTACGGTGCTCCCGTGATCTCGGAGCGCCACCGTCACCGCTACGAGGTGAACAACGCCTACCGCGAGCAGATCGCCGACGCCGGCCTGTGGTTCTCGGGCACCTCGCCCGACCGTCACCTGGTCGAGTTCGTCGAGCTGCCGCGCGACCAGCACCCGTTCTACGTCGGCACGCAGGCCCACCCCGAGCTGCGGTCGCGTCCGAACGACGCGCACCCGCTGTTCCGCGGGCTCGTCGGCGCAGCCCTCGACCGCCAGCAGGCCAGCCGTCTGTTCGAGGATGCCTGAGCCCCTGTCCGGGTCTGAGGACGGGTCGTCCGCGCTGATCGCGGACGACCCGTTCCACCCCGAGGTCACGGCCACCAGCGCCGCGTTCAGCGGCATGGTGTGGGACGTGCGCCGTGACACCTTCGACTTCACCGGGCAGCAGATCACCCGGGAGTACGTCGATCACACGGGAGCCGTCGGCGTCCTGGCGATCGACGACGAGGACCGCGTGCTGCTGATCCGCCAGTACCGGCATCCGGTGCGTCAGCGTGAATGGGAGATCCCGGCCGGACTCCTCGACATCGACGACGAGGATCCGTTGGTCGGCGCCCAGCGCGAACTCGCCGAGGAGGTCGATCTCGCCGCCACGCAGTGGGCCGTGCTGAGCGACTACCAGACCTCACCGGGCGGCAGCACCGAGGCCATTCGCGTGTACCTCGCGCGCGGCCTCAGCATCGTCTCCCACGACTTCCAACGCGAGGCAGAGGAAGCAGACATGGAGCAGCGCTGGGTGGCGCTCGACGACCTCGTCGACGCCGTGCTGGCCCGGCGCGTGCAGAACTCGCTCCTCGTCGTCGCCGCCCTCACGGCGCACGCCGCCCGTGCCAGGGATTGGTCGACCCTCGCAGCCGCCGACGCACCGTGGCCTCGCCGTCCACGGAAGGGTTCATCCGTCTAGATGAAGCTGCAGCCGGCGATCGACTCCTACCTGCGGCATGTCTCGGTGGAGCGCGGGCTGGCGGCGAACACCATCGCCGCGTACAGGCGTGACCTGGCTCTGTACTCCGCATGGTGCGACGAGCAGGGCATCGAGGATCCGGCATCCGTCGACCAAGCCGCCCTCTCGGCCTTCGTGCAGCATCTGGGCACCCGCGAGGAGTCGGCGTTGACGGCGTCGTCGATCGCGCGCGTGCTCTCCTCGGTGCGCGGCTTCCACCGCTTCCTCGCCGAGGAGGGGGTGACGACGACGGATGTCGCCCGCGAGACCAAGCCGCCGAAACTCGGCACCAGGCTGCCGAAGGCGATCTCGATCGAGGACGTCGAGCGTCTTCTCGCGGCGACGGACGGCGAGAGCCTGCAGCAACTGCGCGACAAGGCGCTGCTGGAGCTGCTCTACGCGACGGGTGCGCGTGTGAGCGAGGCCGTGTCGCTGAACGTCGACGACGTGCTCGAGGACGGCGTCATCAGGCTGCTCGGCAAGGGCGGCAAGCAGCGGATCGTTCCGGTCGGCAGCTTCGCCCGGGCGGCCATCGACGCCTACCTCGTGCGAGCGCGTCCCACGTTGTCGGCACGGGGCGCGGCCACTCCGGCGCTGTTCCTCGGCCTGCGCGGCCAGCGCGTCTCGCGACAGAACGCGTGGCTCATCATCCGGGCGGCCGCAGAGCGTGCCGGCATCACCGCCGAGGTGTCTCCGCACACCCTGAGGCACTCGTTCGCGACCCACCTGCTGGCCGGTGGCGCCGACGTGCGGGTGGTGCAGGAGCTGCTCGGACACTCCTCCGTGGCGACCACGCAGATCTACACGATGGTCACAGCCGACACACTCCGGGATATGTACACCAGCGCCCACCCCCGCGCTCGGTAGAATCGTCACGGGCGCGCGGGATGTGCGGCCTAGTCGAGGAGAGATGCAGTGACCGGTAAGCAGGACGACTCGGTGACACTCACCTTCCCCGACGACGTGGTACTCGGCCCGACAGGCCGCCCCCAGCGCAAGTTCGCCCAGCCGAAGCCGTTGAAGTCGCACGGTCCGGCACGCGTCATCGCGCTCTGCAACCAGAAGGGCGGCGTGGGCAAGACCACGACCACCATCAGCCTGGGAGCGGCGCTCGCCGAAGACGGTCGCCGCGTGCTCGCCATCGACTTCGACCCTCAGGGTGCCCTCTCGGCAGGCCTCGGCGTTCCCACGCACGACGTCACCACCATCTACGACCTGCTGCTGTCGCGCTCGAAGGACCCGCTCGAGGCCATCCAGAAGACCGGCGTTCCCGGGCTCGACGTCATCCCGGCGAACATCGACCTCTCGGCCGCCGAGGTGCACCTCGTCAACGAGGTCGCCCGCGAGCAGATCCTCGCCGGCGTGCTGCGCCGCCTGTCGGCCGATTACGACGTGATCCTCATCGACTGCCAGCCCTCGCTCGGCCTGCTCACGGTGAACGCCCTGACGGCCGCTCACGGCGTGCTGATCCCGCTCGAGTGCGAGTTCTTCGCGCTGCGCGGCGTCGCCCTGCTCATCGAGACCATCGACAAGGTGCGCGACCGCCTGAACCCGGCGATCGAACTCGACGGCATCCTCGCCACAATGTACGACTCCCGCACCCTGCACTCCCGCGAGGTGCTCGAGCGGGTCGTCGACGCCTTCGGCGACAAGGTGCTCGAGACCGTCATCGGTCGCACCGTGAAGTTCCCCGACGCCTCGGTGGCCGGCAGCCCGATCACGCAGTTCGCGCCGGAGCACGCTGCGGCGCACGCCTACCGTCAGCTGGCCAGGGAGCTGGTCTTCCGTGGCGCAGTCGCCTGAGGCCGTCGGGCAGGCTGAGCCGGCCGGCGCACTGGGCGTCGTCGATCCCGCGGATGCCGAGGAGCCCGGCTTCAGGGTGAAGCTGGCGAACTTCGCAGGGCCGTTCGACCTGCTGCTCTCGCTCATCACCAAGCACGAGCTCGACATCACCGACATCGCCTTGAGCGCAGTGACCGACGAGTTCCTGTCGTACCTGCGCGGCCTCGACAGCGTCGAGGAGCTCGATCAGGCGACGGAGTTCCTCGTCGTCGCGGCGACCCTTCTCGACCTGAAGATCGCGGGCCTGCTGCCGCAGGGGGAGCTCGTCGACGCCGAGGACGTGGCCCTGCTCGAGGCCCGCGACCTGTTGTTCGCGCGCCTGCTGCAGTACCGGGCGTTCAAGCAGGCGTCGACCTGGTTCCAGCAGCACCTCGACGCTGAAGGTTCGCGGCACGCCCGCTCGGTGCGCCTCGAGGAGAAGTACCGCCAGCGCACGCCCGAGCTGGTGTGGACGTTGTCTGCCGACGACTTCGCGGCGATCGCGATGCTCGCGCTCGCACCGCGGGAGGTGCCCGTCGTGGGCCTCGACCACCTGCACGCGCCGCTGGTCAGCATCCGGGAGCAGGCGGCCCTGGTCGTGACGATGCTGCGCCGCGGCGAAGTGCTCTCGTTCCGCGAGCTCGTGGCCGACGCTCCGGTGAAGGGCGTCATCATCGCCCGCTTCCTCGCCGTGCTCGAGTTGTACCGCCACGGAGCGCTCTCCTTCGAGCAGCTCGAACCCCTCGGGGAGCTCACAGTGAAATGGACCAGCGAGCACTGGTCGGACGAAAACTTGGCCAACCTGGGAGCCGACTACGATGCGTGAGACCACTGAAGAGGATGTCATGACGGATGCCGTGACCGAGGCGGACACCGACGTCGCCGTGGCGCCGCCGTCGCCGGGTGAACTCGAGCGACGCCTCGAGGCGATCCTCATGGTGACCGACGAGCCGCAGGGCGTAATCCACCTGGCGACAGCCGTCGGCCGGCCCGTCGCCGAGGTGCAGGCCGCGATCGCCACCCTCGTCGCCGATTACGACGGCCTCGACGGGGACGGCGAGCCCACCGGCATCCGTCGCGGATTCGAGCTTCGCGAGGTCGGCGGCGGCTGGCGCATCTACGTGCGTCCAGAGCACGATGCGCTGGTGACGGACTTCGTGCTCACGCAGAACCCGACGCGACTCTCGCAGGCCGCGCTCGAGACGCTCGCCGTGATCGCCTACAAGCAGCCCATCACGCGAGGGGCCATCGCCTCCATCCGCGCCGTCAACGTGGACTCGGTCGTGCGCACGCTCCTCAGCCGCGGTCTGGTGACGGAGCTGTTCGCCGACGCCGAGACCGGCGCCATCAACTACGGAACGACCGAGCTCCTGCTCACCCAGCTCGGAGTGAACAGCCTCGACGAGCTTCCGCACATCTCCCCGCTCCTCGAGGGCGGAAACGAAGGGTTCGACGGTGACATCCGATAATGCAGCAGACGACGGCATCCGATTGCAGAAGGTGCTGGCAAGTGCCGGCGTCGCCTCGCGCCGGGTGTCGGAAGACCTCATCGTGGCGGGTCGGGTGCGGGTGAACGGCACCGTCGTCACCGAACTCGGCCGCCGCATCCACCCCGAGACCGACCTCGTGGCCGTCGACAACGTGGCCGTGCAGCTCGACAACACCAAGCTCTACCTCATGCTGAACAAGCCGGCCGGGGTGTACTCCTCGATGCGCGACGAGCGCGGCCGCACCGACCTCAGCTACTGGGCCGAGCAGTACGAGGAGCGCATCTTCAACGTCGGGCGTCTGGATGCCGAGACCACGGGACTGCTCATCATGACCAACGACGGCGACCTGGCGCACACGCTGGCGCATCCGTCGTTCGGGGTCGCGAAGACCTACATCGCGAAGGTCGAGGGACGCGTGAGCCCCCAGACCATCGCACAGCTCACCCGCGGCATCGACCTCGAGGACGGCCCGATCGCGGCCGACAAGGCACGACTGATGACGAGCGCATCGGACTCCACGTCGAGCCTCGTCGAGATCACCCTGCACTCCGGTCGCAACCGCATCGTGCGACGGATGCTGGACGCCGTCGGGCATCCCGTCATCGACCTCGTGCGCCGCCAGTTCGGGCCGCTGCACCTCGGAACGCTGCAGATCGGACAGATCCGTCCGCTCACCTCGGCCGAGCTCGGCCAGGTACTCACGCTGTCACGGGACGGCGCCGACAGGAACGCCGAGAACAGCGCCGACGAGGATTCCCGGACGGATCCCGCGACGGGCCCCGAGAAGAACGACGGAGGTCGCTGAGTGGTCGTGGAGTCCCGCCTCATCGGACCCGTGCGCGTCGTCGGCGCCGGTCTGCTCGGCACCAGCGTCGGCCTCGGCCTGACCGCACGGGGCATCGACGTGATCCTCGCCGACGCGTCGCCGACCCACGTGAGCATCGCCGTCGACCTCGGCGCGGGTCGCCGAGCCACCGCCGGAGACGCACCGCAGCTCATCGTCGTGGCGACGCCGCCCGACGTGACGGCATCCGTCGTCGCCGCAGAACTCGCCGCGTTCCCCGACGCGATCGTGACCGACGTCGCCAGCGTGAAGCTGGCCGTGCTGGCCGAGCTCGCCGATCTCGGCGCCGACCTCAGCCGCTACATCGGCTCGCACCCGATGGCCGGCCGCGAACGTGGCGGCCCGCTCGGTGGCCGCGCCGATCTCTTCGTGGGTCGCCCGTGGGTGGTCGCCGCTCACGACGCCATCAGCTACCAGCGTGCCGGAGCGATCGACGACCTCATCCTCGACCTCGGCGCGACCCTCGTGGAGATGACGCCCGAGCAGCACGATGCCGGTGTCGCCCTCATCTCGCACGTGCCGCAGGTGATCTCGAGCCTCATGGCGCGGCGATTCATCGACGCGCCGAGTGCGGCCGTCAACCTCGCCGGCCAAGGCGTGCGCGACGTCACCCGCGTGGCCGCGAGCGACCCCGACCTGTGGGTTCAGATCCTCGGGGCGAACGCCGCGCCGGTGCGTGACATCCTCGTGGCCTACCGCGACGACCTCGACCGCTTCATCGGAGCCCTCGACGACCCCGAGGCGCCAGGGGCCCGCCGCCGCGTGGCCGAGGAGCTCGCCGGCGGCAACGTCGGCGTGGCTCGTCTGCCCGGAAAGCACGGCACCGACAAGCGCTTCACCACCCTGACCGTCATGGTCGACGACAGGCCAGGGCAGCTGGCGCGCCTGCTCGCCGAGATCGGCGAGATCGGCGTGAACCTCGAGGACCTCCGCCTCGAGCACGCTCCGGGCATCCAGGTCGGCCTCGCTGAGATCGCCGTGCTGCCCGAGACCGTCGAACACCTCACCACCGAGCTGGCCGCCCGCGGCTGGCGGATTGCCGGATAGCCAGATGACTTCCACCCCCACCGTCTCTCCCGTCGTCGTCGCCATCGACGGACCCGCAGGCAGCGGCAAGTCCAGCGTGAGCAAGGCCGTCGCACGGCGCCTCGGCTACGGCTTCCTCGACACAGGGGCCGCGTACCGCGCCCTCGCGTGGCTCGCGCTCGAGCGCGGCAGCGACACCGAGAGTGCAGCATCCGTCGTCGCACTGCTCGACGACTTCGACTACGCGATCGGAACCGACCCCGACGGCTACAGCGTGCGGGTGGGGGAGAACGACGTCACCGAGGCCATCCGGGAGCCCCGCGTCGCGGCCGTCGTGAGCGCCGTCGCCCGGGTGCCCGAGGTTCGCTCGCACCTCGTGGCGATGTTCCGGAGCATCGCCGCAGCTGTGGATCGGCCCGGAATCGTGATCGAAGGCCGCGACATCACCACGATCGTGGCCCCTGACGCCCCCGTGCGCATTCTTCTCACAGCCGATGAGACCGTTAGAATGGCGAGAAGGTCGGCTGAGCTGACCGATCTCGCCGCGGATTCCGTCGGTCGAGCACTGGCGGAGCGTGACAGGGCGGATGCCCGAGTCGTCGACTTCCTGAACGCCGCTGACGGTGTGACCACCGTCGATTCCACCCATCTGGATTTCAATCGAACTGTCGATGCCGTGATCACGGTCATCGAGGAGGCATCATCATGAGCACCGACGAAAACGACGACTACGAAGACGTCGACGGCGCCCTCGCCTCGCGCCTGGCCGACGTCGACGAGGAGGCGGCAGCCCAGCGCGCCGCAGCCCTCCGTCGCGGGCTCGACGCCTACGACCTCGAGGACGACGACTTCGACGTCCTCGACACCGTCACCGAGGACCCCGACGCCATCCGCTACCTGCCGGCGCTGCCGGTCATCGCGATCGTCGGGCGACCGAACGTGGGCAAGTCCGCGCTCGTGAACCGCATCCTCGGCCGCCGCGAGGCCGTCGTCGAGGACACCCCCGGCGTCACCCGTGACCGCGTGAACTACAAGGGCGAGTGGAACGACCGTCGCTTCACCCTCGTCGACACCGGCGGCTGGGAGCCCGATGCCAAGGGCATCGACGCCTCCGTGGCAGCGCAGGCCGAGGTGGCCATCGACCTCTGCGACATCGTCATGTTCGTCGTCGACGCCACTGTCGGTGCCACCTCGACCGACGAGCAGGTCGTGCGCATGCTGCGCAAGGCCAAGAAGCCCGTCTTCCTCATCGCCAACAAGGTCGACGACGTTCGTCGCGAGCCGGATGCCGCAGCCCTGTGGAACCTCGGACTCGGCGAGCCCTACCCCGTCTCCGCCCTGCACGGCCGCGGCGTGGCCGACCTGCTCGACGAGATCCTCAAGGTGCTCCCGACGGTGTCGGCCGTCGCCAAGGACGAGGTGGGCGGGCCCCGCCGTGTGGCGATCCTCGGCCGCCCGAACGTCGGCAAGTCGAGCCTGCTGAACAAGTCGGCCGGTGAGGAGCGCGTCGTCGTCAACGACCTCGCCGGAACCACCCGCGACCCCGTCGACGAGCAGGTCGAGCTGGGCGGAAAGGTGTGGCGCTTCGTCGACACCGCCGGCATCCGTCGCCGAGTTCACCTCGCCCAGGGTGCCGACTTCTACGCATCGCTGCGCACCAGTGCAGCGCTCGAGAAGGCCGAGGTCGCCGTGGTCATGCTCGACGTCTCGCAGCCCATCAGCGAGCAGGACGTGCGGATCATCGACCTGGTGCTCGAGTCGGGTCGTGCGCTCGTGCTCGCGTTCAACAAGTGGGACCTCCTCGACGACGACCGTCGCCGCTACCTCGAGCGCGAGATCGAGCAGGACCTCGCGCACGTGGCGTGGGCCCCGCGCGTGAACATCTCCGCCCGCACCGGCCGTCACATCGAGAAGCTCGTTCCCGCCCTCGAGCTCGCGCTCGAGTCGTGGGACACCCGCATCCCGACGGGCAAGTTCAACGCCTTCCTCGCCGAGCTCACCGCGGCGCATCCGCACCCCGTGCGTGGTGGAAAGCAGCCGCGCATCCTGTTCGGAACTCAGGCCGCGAGCCGTCCGCCGACATTCGTCGTGTTCACGACCGGCTTCCTCGACCCGGGCTACCGTCGCTACATCCAGCGTCGTCTGCGCGAGATCTACGGCTTCGAGGGAACGCCGATCGTGCTCAACATGCGTGTGAGGGAGAAACGAACGCGTTAGCGTTCGCTTTTCCCGAACGCGAAAGGCGGCAGCCTGGACGCGCCAGCGTCCTACTCAGGAAATCTCGGGAACACGACTGCACCAGCTCAGGGGCCGGCGGTCTCCTCGGCCGGTGCCACGTACTCGAGGTCCTGGGCGCTGGCGCGTGGCATGGCCAGCGCGGCGATGACCGTGAGCACCGCGGCCACAGTGACCGCGAGGAAGACGGCGGTTGCGGCATCCGCCACCGCCGTCTTGTCGGCCTCGGCGTCGGGAGAGGCCGCGATGATGGTGTTCGCTATGGCGCCGAAGACGGCGACGCCGACGGCGCTGCCTGCGGAACGGGCGAACATGTTCGTGCCGGTGATGACGCCGCGCTCGCCCCACGCCACCGACGACTGCGCAGCGATGAGGCTGGGCGCCGCCACCCAGCCGAGCCCGAAGCCGATCACGAAGCATGACGCCGCGATGAGGATGGTGTTCGGATGCGGCGCCACGAGAGTGACGCCGATGGTGCCGACCACGGCGATGGCGATACCGATGAGCACTGTCGAGCGGAAGCCGATGCGCAGGTAGAGGCGCCCGGCGAGCGCCGCCGAGATGGGCCAGCCCAGGGTGAGTGCTGCGACAGCGAGGCCCGAGATGATGGGAACGACCCCGAGCGTGGTCTCGAGGTAGGTGGGCACGTAGGACGTGAGGCCGATGAGGATGGCGCCGACGCCGAGTGAGATGAAGGTCGTCGTGACGATCAGGCGGCGGGTGAAGATGCCGAGCGGGATGATCGGCTCGGCGGCGCGCTGCTCGATGAGGACGAAAGCGACGAGGGCGATCGCTCCGATGCCGAACGCGGCGAAGCTGGGCACCGAGTTCCAGGCCCAGGCCTGCCCGCCCTCGAGCAGGGCCATGATGATCGCCGTCAGGCCGATGGTGAGGGTGACGGCTCCCGCGTAGTCGATGCGGTGTCTGCGGGGCTCGATCTTCTCGTGGAAGGAGCGGATGAGGCGCCAGCCCGCGATGATGCACAGCGGGATGTTCACGAAGAAGATCCAGCGCCACGAGACGAACTGGCTGAACACGCCGCCGAGGGCAGGCCCGACCACGGAGGAGATCGCCCAGACGCTGGCGATGTAGCCCTGCACCTTGGCGCGCTCGGCGAGCGAGTACAGGTCGCCGACGATGGTGATCGAGGTGGGAAGCACCGCTCCGGCGCCGAGGCCCTGCACGGCCCGGAAGGCGATGAGGGCGGGCATGCTCCACGCGAAGCCGCAGAGGATGGAGCCGAGGAGGAAGAGGCCGATGCCGACGAGGATGATCGGCTTGCGGCCGACGGTGTCTGAGAGCTTGGAGTAGATCGGCACCGAGACGGCCTGGGCCAGCAGGTAGATCGAGAACAGCCACGGGAACTGGGTGAAGTCGCCGAGGTCGGCCACCACCGACGGGACGGCCGTGGCGAGGATGGTCGAATCGATCGCGATGAGGCCCGTCGCGAGCATGAGGGCGATGAGGATCGGCCCGCGCTCGGAGCGGAACCCCACCGACAGTGGTGCACTCGTCATTCTGAAGGCAACGTCATCTGCGCTGGATCATTCCCTGCTCATGGCTGAAATGTGGCACGGAAGACCTGGGCGAAGACGGTTCGGCGTCAGGCCACCGCGTCGACGAGGGCGACGTGGCTGGAGGCCACGCGCTGCGGCACGCCGTCGAATGCCGACTCGCGCTCGGGCGAGGCCATGTACGTCGCCTCTGCTGCTGCGAAGCCAGCGGCATCCGTCGGCAGGCTCACGGCCCAACTGAACTTCGACGCCTCACGATCGAGGTAGGCGAAGTCGACGACGAAGCCGTGGGCCGCGCGCGCAGGAACGAGCCGGGAGTTCCACCACTCGATGAAGGCATCGATCTCGGTCGGAACGAGGTCGTACAAGCGCAGTTGGGTCGTCGTCGTCATGGGCGCAATCCTATTGTTCGCTCGTGTCGGAGTTCACGCTGAGGGGCGTCGCGATGTCCTCCAGCGACCTGTTCTCGGCGTCGATGCCGAGGAACACCTCGACGAGTCCTGCGGCGATCATGAGCCCGGCCCCGATGAAGTAGCCGAACGCCACGGCGCCGATGCCGTCCTCGATGAACTGGCCGAACAGGATCGGTCCGATGATGCCACCGAGGCCGGTGCCGACGGCGTAGAAGAAGGCGATGGCCATGGCCCGGGTCTCCATCGGGAAGATCTCGCTCACGGTCAGGTAGGCGGCGCTGGCGCCTGCAGAGGCGAAGAAGAAGACGATCACCCAGCAGACGGTGAGGGTGACGGGATCCAGGATCCCGGCCTGGAACAGGACGCCGGTGACGATGAGCAGCACTCCCGACCCGATGTAGCAGCTCGAGATCATCACACGGCGACCGATGGTGTCGAAGAAGCGGCCGAGCAGCAGCGGGCCGAGGAAGTTGCCGATGGCTATGGGCACGAGCGACCACGGCGCCACCGCGACCGGAACGTCGAACAGTTCGGTGAGGACGAGGGCGTAGGTGAAGAACACCGCGTTGTAGAGGAAGGCCTGGCCGATGAAGAGCGAGAGGCCGAGAATGAAGCGCTTCGGATACTTCGTGACGCCGACGCGCACGATCTCACCGAAGCCCGTGCTCTTGCGCTGCTTGATCTGGAGGTATTCGTCGACCTCCTCGAGTTTCTCGCCCGTCGACTCCGTGACCTGCTTCTCGACATCGTCGACGATCGTCTCGGCGCTCTGGAGATCGCGGTGGATGAACAGCCAGCGCGGCGACTCGGGAACATTGCGACGCACGAACAGGATGCAGAGACCGAGCACGGCGCCCAGGCCGAAGGCGATGCGCCACCCGAGCTCGGGCGGGAAGATTGCCGTGTCGAGCAGGAAGACCGACAGGATGGCGCCGAACGCGGTGCCGAGCCAGTACGAGCCGTTGATGGCGAGGTCGATCTTGCCGCGGTGCCGGGCCGGGATCAGCTCGTCGATGGCGGAGTTGATGGCCGCATACTCGCCACCGATGCCGGCTCCGGTGAAGAAGCGGCAGATGAAGAAGAACAGCGGGTTGAAGGAGAACGCCGTGGCGACTGTAGCGGCCAGGTAGACGCCGAGGGTCATGATGAACAACTTCTTGCGGCCGAACCTGTCGGTGAGGTAGCCGAAGACCAGAGCACCTGTGCACGCGCCTGCCACGTAGATGGCCGCCGCCAGACCGATCTGCGCCGTCGTGAGGCCGAGGCCGCTGTCCTCCTCGGTGAGGCGGCCGGCGATCGAACCGACGATGGTCACCTCGAGGCCGTCGAGGATCCAGACCGTGCCGAGGCCGATGACGACCATCCAGTGCCACCGCGCCCACGGCAGCCGGTCCATGCGGCCGGGGATGTTCGTGCGGATGATCTTCCCGGTGTCGGTGGTCGTCATGGCGCTCTCCCTTGAACCCCTCAACGCTAGGCAGGCGCGGCGAGAGGGTCGACCCCTTGCGCTCCGGCCGGATCAGGAGGAGCATCCGCCCCCGGCATCCGTAGCCCTCCCGTCGCACATCGTCGCCCTGTCGCATCCGTCGCCCCTGCCGCATCGATCGCGGGAATAGGCTGGGGCCCATGATGAGAGACGCCGTCATCGTCGACGTCGTGCGGACTCCGAGCGGGCGTGGCAAGCCCGGCGGGATGCTGTCGCACGTGCACCCGGTCGACCTCCTCGCCGGAGTGCTGCGCGAGCTCGTCGACCGATCGGGGCTCGATCCTGTGCTGATCGACGACGTGATCGGCGGATGCGTCAGCCAGGTGGGGGAGCAGAGCTACAACGTCGTGCGGAACGCCGTGCTCTCGGCCGGGTTCCCGGTGAGCGTTCCCGGCACGACGGTCGACCGCCAGTGCGGCTCGAGCCAGCAGGCCGCCTCCTTCGCGGCGCAGGGCGTGATCGCCGGTGCCTACGACATCGTGATCGCGTGCGGTGTGGAGTCGATGAGCAGAGTCCCGCTCGGGTCGTCGTTGGGCGGCCAGTCCCCGTACGGCACGAGCATGGCCGCGCGCTTCCCCGACGGACTCGTCGGCCAGGGCGTCTCGGCCGAGCTGATCGCCGCCCGCCACGGCTTCGGGCGCGACGAGCTCGATGCGTTCTCGGCCGGGTCGCACGCCAGAGCCGCTGCGGCCGCGGCGCGTGGGGACTTCGAGCGCGAGCTCGTCGCAGTGGGAGGCGTGGAGTCGCTCGCCGATGAGACCGTGCGCGCGGGCACGACGGCATCCGGTCTCTCCGCCCTGAATCCAGCGTTCCGCACCGACGAGCTCGCAGCTCGGTTCCCCGAGATCGACTGGCGCATCACTCCCGGCAACTCGTCGCCGCTGACGGACGGCGCCTCGGCCGCGCTCATCATGAGCAGCGCGCGGGCAGCCGAGCTCGGGCTCACACCGCGCGCCAGGTTCCACGCCTTCGCGGTGACGGGCAGCGATCCGCTGCTGATGCTCACCGGCGTGGTTCCGGCCACGCGGAAGGTTCTCGACAGGGCAGGGCTCACCATCGGCGACATCGCCGTCTCCGAGGTGAACGAGGCGTTCGCACCCGTGCCGCTGCTCTGGCTGCAGGAGCTCTCCGCCGATCCGGCCACTCTCAACCCTCAGGGCGGGGCCATCGCCCTGGGTCATGCCCTCGGATCGTCGGGCACGAGGCTTCTCGCGACCCTCGTCACCTCCCTCGAGCGCGGCGGCGGCCGCTACGGCCTGCAGACAATGTGCGAGGGCGGCGGGATGGCCAACGCGACGATCATCGAGCGCCTGCGCTGACGGACCGACGCACGCAGGACCAGCTGACGGCCCGACGCACACAGGACCATCAGAACAACCAGAAGGATCAGAAGGAGAACAACGGATGCGGATCGACGGACTGTCGGCACTGGTGACCGGAGGGGCTTCCGGCCTCGGCAAGGCGACGGCGACGGCGCTCCACGCGGCTGGCGCGAGCGTGGTGCTCGTCGACCTGCCATCGTCGCCCGGGGCGGCGGTCGCGGCCGAGCTGGGCGAGCGGGCACGGTTCGTCGCAGCCGACGTGACGAACGAGGCCGAGGTGCAGGCTGCCATCGATGCCGCGCAGCAGCTGGCTCCGCTGCGCGTCGTCGTCAACTGCGCGGGCATCGCCACGGCAGGCCGCACCGTCGGACGCGAGGGGCCGCTCGATCTCGGCGTCTTCGAGCGCACCATCATGGTGAATCTCATCGGCACCTTCAACGTCGCGCGCCTGGCCGCCGCAGCCATGGCCGCGAACGAGCCCGTGGCGGCATCCGCTCTTCCGGGAGTGCCCGAGACGGCGGAGCGCGGGGTCATCATCAACACGGCATCCGTCGCAGCATTCGACGGGCAGATCGGTCAGGCCGCCTACTCGGCGTCGAAGGGCGGCGTGGCTGCGATGACGCTGCCGCTGGCGCGCGACCTGTCGAAGCTGCTCATCCGCGTGATGACCATCGCGCCGGGCATCTTCGAGACTCCGATGATGGCCGGGATGCCTGACGAGGTGCGGGCGTCGCTCGAGGCGCAGATCCCGCATCCGTCACGGATGGGGACGCCGGCCGAGTACGCCGCCCTCGCCCGCCATATCGTGGAGAACCCGATGCTGAACGGCGAGACCATCAGACTCGACGGCGCCATCCGGATGCAGCCGAAGTAGGGCGGCGCTCGCCGAGGTCCTTCCGCTCTCAGGACTTCGCAGACAGGCGGGGGTGATGAGCCCTGTAGGCGTTGTAGAACCCGTCGATGACATCCCAGGTCGCTATGAGGACGAGGCTGACCACGACGATGATGCTCGTGATGCGCCATGCCTCATCGAAGTTCTCGTCGGTGTGCCGGGCGACGGCGTCGAGGAACGCAGGGTTGAGAAGACTGCCCATCACCCCGAGACAGACCGCTGGAATGGCGAAGGCGAGGTTGAGCACCACGTTGACGCCGGCGAGCGGGTAGCTCCACCCGCGGAAGTACACGGCGAAGGCGAAGCCGATCTCGGCCACGGTCAGGGCGATGAACCACGGGATCCAGAACGTCCAGAGGTCCTGGTTCAGCACGGGGAGACTTTCGTCGGAGCCGGCCAGGTACGGGTTGAACTGCTGCCACACCAAGGCCACGAGGAAGAGCGCGAGGAACGCGACGCTCGCAATGAGCTGACCGAGTGCCGAGTGCTGCGTCGGTGACGGTACCTCCGGTAGCTGATCGGGAGACCACACCACCATCGGGGCGTCCTTGGTGCTGCGATCCATGATCACGAAGACCACCGTGGTCCAGAACCCGAGGTTGACTGTCACCTGGATCGCGCCGCCGATCATCGATCCGATGATGGCACCGACGGGGGCGCCGGCGACGAACTGCCCGATGCCGATGCCGACGGCGGCGATGGGCACCACGATCGCCAGGAGCAGCTTCAGCAGTCGCAGCCAGATCAGGTAGTACTCCGGGCCGATGAGGGTGAGCGGCCGGTCGGCGTAGCGCGCGGCGAGTGCCAACGGGTCGCCGAGCTCGACGAGGGCGTCGCGCTCCGCTGTCGGCGAGCCGGCCTCGAGACGAGCGTCGATGGCGTCTGCCACCAGCCCGCGCACCTCCTGCTCGAGTTCGGGGCGCTG
Organism: Leifsonia stereocauli; assembly: GCF_038432415.1. Taxonomy (NCBI): domain Bacteria; kingdom Bacillati; phylum Actinomycetota; class Actinomycetes; order Micrococcales; family Microbacteriaceae; genus Leifsonia; species Leifsonia stereocauli. The sequence continues at coordinate 1,826,366 of NZ_JBCAUN010000001.1, read as the reverse complement.
CTTCTCGGGTGCTGTGCGCACGACGGCCCAGACGTAGCGGTCGGTGAGGGTGGTCATGAGTCTTCTCCTCGGATGAGACGGCGGAGGGAGTCGTCGATTCGACCCCAGTCATCGGTGAGGGCTGATGCCATCTGCTCGCCCTCGGGGCTCGTGCTGTAGAACTTGCGCGGGCGGGACTCGTCGGTGTTCCACTCGCTCGTGAGCAGGCCCTGCTTCTCGAGGCGACGGAGCAACGGGTACAGCGTGTTGGCGTCGACGCTGAAGCCCAGCGTGTCGAGAGTCTCGAGCAGCGCATAACCGTAGTCGGGTGTGCGCAGCCGCAGCAGGCAGGCGAGGACGACGGTTCCGCGGCGCAGCTCCTGGAGGTGTCCGGTGATCAGATCGTCTTCGCCCATGCGTCACACCATACTGTGTGACGCACACTATTGCAATGGGTCACGCCTAGCGGTCGGTCGCGGCGTGCGCCTCCAGGAAGGAGTAGACGGCGGCGTCGTCGACGCCCGGGAAGGTGCCCGACGGCAGGGGAGAGAGGATCTGCGCGTGCAGGCGGGCGCTCGGCCAGGCCTGTCCGGCCCAGCGGTCCGCCAGTTCAGAGGGTGCGCGCCGGCAGCACGACTCGTCGGGGCAGGTCGACACCGCGCGCACCGTCGTCTCGCGCCCGCGGAACCACTTCGCCTCGCTGAACGGGACCCCGAGCGTGATGGAGTACTCGCCGTCGTCCGATCGGCCGGTCTGGGTCGCGCACCAGTACGTACCGGCTGGGGTGTCGGTGTACTGGTAGAACTCCGTGGTGCGGTTCGTGTGGGTGAAGGCGTTGCGAGCGCTCCACTTCTTGCACACCCACTGGCCCTCGATGGAGCCGGTCACATCCGTCGGCAACGGGATGTCGTCGTTCTCGTAGCCCTTCAGCAGGGCGCCGTCGCCGTTCACTCTGAGGAAGTGCATGGTCATGTCGAGGTGAGCGGTGCCGAGGTTGGTGAAGCGCAGGGCCGCGGCCTCGTGGGTCACGCCGAAGGCGTCGCGGAAGTCCTCGATGGCGAGGCGCTTCTCCTTCTTCGCCGCCTGCAGGAAGGCGACGGATGCCTCCTGAGGCATCAGGCAGCAGGCTGCGAAGTAGTTGATCTCGAGGCGCTGCTGCAGGAACTCGGCGTAGCTGCCCGGGCGTTCGTGACCGAGGATGCGGTGGGCCATCGCCTGCAGCGCCATCGACCTCAGTCCATGACCGCCGGGGATGGACGCCGGCGGCAGGTAGATGCGGCCGTTCGCGATGTCCGTGATGGAGCGGGTGGAGTCGGGCAGGTCGTTCACGTAGATGAGCTGGAACCCGAGCTGTTCGGCCATCACGCTGACCTCGCGGTGGGTGAGGGCTCCCACCCTGTGCCCGGCCGCCTTCACGCGGTCCTCGGCGAGCTGCTCGATCTCGGGGAGGTGGTTCTGCCTCTCCCGCATCCGCTCGCGCAGCTCGGTGTTCGCCCGCCGCGCCTCCTCAGGCGTCGCTATGGCCTCCGAGGCCCGGCGTGCGAGCTCGCGGTGCAGGCCGAGCATCGCCTCCAGGGTCTCGTCGGTGGTGCCGCGCGTGGGCTTCACCGTCGGAAGTCCGAGCGACACGTACAGCGGATTGCGCTGAGCCCTGGCGAGCTCGATCTCGAGGGCAGCCCGCGTGTTCGGCGCCTCGGTCGCCAGCAGCGCCGTGAGATCGACGTCGAGTGCGCCCGCGATGGCCTGCAGCGTGCCGACCCTGGCCTCGCGCTTGCCGTTCTCGATGAGAGAGAGCTGGCTGCCGGCGATGCCGACAAGCTCGCCGAGTTGGTCGAGGGTGAGCCCGCGCTGGCCGCGGAAATGGCGGATTCGATGGCCGAGGGTGGTGAGGTCAGAGCCACGTTGCTTCATGACTTGAGAATAGCGAAACTTCCACGATTCTTAACAACAGATTTCTCGCAGCAGGAGGTCAGAAATGCGTGAACCTTAAGTAACCAGCGCCCCACCCTCGCAGGATCAACCGAAAGGCGAGTGCCATGACCATCTCCGACATCGCAACGGGAACGGCATCCGACGGACGCGAGCGAGACGACTCCACGCCCCGTGTCGGCACCACCGATCGGGCCCTGCGTACCTGGGTCGACGAGATCGCCGCGATCACCCTGCCCGATGCGATCGTGTGGTGCGATGGCTCGATGGCGGAGGCCGACAGGCTCACGAAGGAGCTCGTGGCGACTGGGCGACTGATCAGGCTGAACCCGGAATGGCGTCCGAACAGCTACCTGGCGCGTACCGATCCCGAGGACGTCGCCAGGGTCGAGGATCGCACCTTCATCTGCTCCACCTACGAGGAGGACGCAGGGCCGACGAACAACTGGCGCGACCCGCGTGAGATGCGGGAGGAGCTGCAGGGTGTGTTCGCCGGCTCGATGCGCGGCCGCACGATGTACGTCGTCCCGTTCTCGATGGGCCCTCTCGGCGGCCCCATCTCGCAGCTGGGTGTCGAGATCACCGACTCGCCCTACGTCGTGCTCAGCATGGGCATCATGACGCGCATGGGTGACAGGGTCTACCGCATGATCGAGGACGGCGAGCCCTGGGTGCACACCGTGCACAGCGTCGGCTACCCGCTGCGCGACGAGCGCGGCTTCAAGCGCACCGATGCCGACTGGCCGTGCAACCCCGAGAAGTACATCGTGCAGTTCCCCGACACCCGCGAGGTGTGGTCGTTCGGGTCGGGGTACGGCGGCAACGCCCTGCTCGCCAAGAAGTGCTTCGCGCTGCGCATCGCCTCGGTCATGGGCCGAGACGAGGGCTGGCTGGCCGAGCACATGCTGCTCATCAAGATCACCTCACCCGAGGGCAAGGCGTACCACGTGGCCGCTGCGTTCCCGTCAGCCTGCGGCAAGACGAACCTCGCGATGCTGCGTCCGTCGATCCCCGGCTGGACCGTCGAGACCCTCGGCGACGACATCGCGTGGATGCGTCCGGGGGAGGACGGCCGCCTCTGGGCGATCAACCCCGAGGCCGGCTTCTTCGGCGTCGCGCCCGGAACCGGCGAGACCACCAACCCGACGGCCGTGCAGACGCTCTGGGGCAACACGATCTTCACGAACGTCGCCCTCCGCCCCGATGGCGACGTGTGGTGGGAGGGCCTCACGGAGGCAGTTCCCGCTCAGCTCACCGACTGGACCGGGCAGCCGTGGACGCCGGATTCCGGCCGCCCCGCGGCGCATCCGAACTCCCGCTTCACCGTCGCGGCCGCCCAGTGCCCGACGATGGCCGACGACTGGGAGTCGTTCGCCGGGGTCCCCATCGATGCCATCCTGTTCGGCGGCCGCCGTGCGACGAACGTTCCGCTGGTGGCGCAGGCGCGCACCTGGAAGCACGGCGTGTTCATGGGGGCGACGATCTCCTCGGAGAAGACGGCTGCAGCCGAGGGCACAGTCGGCGAGCTCCGCCGCGATCCCTTCGCCATGCTCCCGTTCTGCGGCTACAACATGGCCGACTACTGGGGCCACTGGGTGAAGATGGGCCGCACCCTCGGCACCCGGGCTCCGGCGATCTTCCAGGTCAACTGGTTCCGCAAGGGCAACGACGGCTCGTTCCTCTGGCCCGGATTCGGCGAGAACGCGCGCGTGCTCGAGTGGATCATCCGTCGCCTCGAAGGCACGGCGGATGCCGTCTCGACACCGATCGGCCTGCTGCCTGCCGAGGGCTCCCTCGACGTTGACGGGCTCGACCTGTCGGCCGACGCCCTCGACGCCCTGTTCGACGTGGATGCCGCATCCTGGCTCGCCGAGTGCGACCTCACCGAGGAGTACTTCGACTTGTTCGGCAGTCGGGTGCCGGCGGCGCTGCGCGCCGAGCTGGCCAGCATCCGGTACCACCTGAAGCAGGAGGACTGACGCCCTGCTCGCTCGCTGCTCCGTACCTCGAGTCGCCCACGTTCGTGTCGCCATCCTGCCCGGTTCAGCGTGGCGATGCGACGAACGTGGGCGACTCGAGGTGGGCCGTCAGCGTCGCCAGCCGCGCAGGCTCAGCGCGCGCTCGACCTGCCACTGAACGGATGCCGCATTCATCTTCTCGACGCGGATGCAGATCCACCCCAAGTTCTGAAGCAGGTTGAACCGGTGGATGTCCTTGTTCCACTGCAGCGGGTCGCGGAGGTGGTGCTCGCCCTCGTACTCGACGAGGACCTTGTACTCGGGGAAGGCGAGGTCCACCCGGGCGACGAAGGCGCCATTCGCTGCGGAGATGACGTAGTTGAGTTCGGGTCGAGGCAGGCCGGCGTGATGGAGTCGGAGCCGCACGAGTGATTCGCGCGGCGACTGCGATCGATTCGTCAGCAGGGGGAGTGCGCCGCGTGCTGCTCGGACGCCCCGGGCTCGCGGGTGCGCGAGGACCTGGCCGGCCAGTTCCTCGAGAGAGCACAACGGCTCGGTCCAGCGGAGCAGGCGATCGCCCGCGATGACGAGATGGTCGATGGAGAGACCCGTCGACGCGAGGTCGAGCCAGGTTCGCGCCGCGCCGGTGATGCGCATGCCCTGGCAGTGGATGACCTCGAGGGGCGATGCCTCGATGCTGTGGCCGCGGAGTCCGCTGGCGTGGGGTGCACGAGCCGGCGCAATGACCGACAGGTGCGGCCGTTCGTCGCGCTCCGCTCGCCGGGGGAGGGGGATGCCGTAGGCGATCGCGGCCGTCGTATGGCTGAGGAAGGTGTGGTCCCCGATGCGCGCGCTGAGCAGGCGAGCGCGATCGAGATGGGCGAGCTCCGAGCCTGCCGGAACACGCGTGCCGGCATACGGAGCATCGAGGTCGGCTCTGCGAAGTCGCTCGCGAGAGACACCAGCATCGATGGCTCCACTGACGACGAACTGATGCTCGATCTGGGCGGGAAGCGGCTTCGGTGGTCGGGGCATCCCAGCAGCGTGCGCTCCCGGTCGACCGCGCGGCCGGGAATGTCACGACCAGTGGTTTTCCAACGCCACGATGCGGAGGTGGAGGACTCCCGCCAGCCCCCGAGTCGCCCATCTTCGTCGCCTCCCCCGCCGAATCGAGCAGCTGTGGCGACGAATGTGGGCGACTCGGCGGAGGGTCCGGCGCGGCGGCGCGGGGCGCTAGACCAGCAGCTGGTGCCTCGCCAGGTCGCGGTAGAGCGGCGTCGATGCGACCAGCTCCGAGTGCGTCCCGGTGCCGATGACCCGACCGTGCTCGAGCACCACGATCTGGTCGGAGTCGACCACCGTCGAGAGCCTGTGCGCGATCACGATGAGCGTGCGATCCTCGGCGACGGCGTCGATCGCGTCGCGCATCTTCTGCTCGTTGACGCCGTCGAGGCTCGAGGTCGACTCGTCGAGCAGCAGGATGGGCGACTCCGAGAGCAGGGCCCTGGCGATGGCGAGGCGCTGGCGCTCTCCGCCCGAGAGCATCACGCCGTTCTCGCCGACCTCGGCCGAGAGGCCGGCCGGGTCGCGGTCGAGCACCTCGGACAGGTTCACGGCTGCGAGCACCGAGATGCACTGCTCGTCCGTCGCATCCGGAGCCGACAGCACGAGGTTGTCGCGGATCGACCCCGCGAGCACCGGGGCGTCCTGCTCGACGTAGCCGATCTGGGCCCGCAGATCATGGCGATCGAGCGAACGGATGTCGAGACCACCCAGTCGCACCTCGCCGCCCGTGGGGTCGTAGAACCGCTCGATCAGGGCGAGGATCGTGCTCTTGCCGGCGCCCGACGGCCCGACGAGGGCCGTGCGCTTGCCGCGCGGGGCGGTGAACGAGACGCCGCCGAGTACGGCGGGTCGAGGAACAGCGGGGGCATCGGCTGCGGCATCCGTGGTCGAGGAATCCGTGGCGGCGTCCGGCGAACCCGTCTGCGAGAGTCCGTCGAGCTCGACGAGCGGGTTGAGGCTGGGAGCGGGAGTCTCCGACGGCTCGACGATGACGGATGTCGCCGGGTAGGAGAACCGCACTTCGCGGAATTCGATGGCTGGGGCATCGGGCAGCACGGCGTCGTTCGCGGCACCGATGATGACGGCGAGAGGGGCGAGGTCGCGATCGTTCTGGTCCTCGGTCGGCAGGTCGATGATCTCCTGGATGCGACCGAGGGCTCCGAGCGCCGAGTTCACCGAGGTGAGGGCGCCGAAGGCGGATCCGAGCGGGGCGATGAGCATGAACAGCAGCATGATGAACGCGACCAGGCTGCCGATCTCGATGTCGCCGGCCGCGACCCTGAAACCGCCGAGGCCCAGTACGACGAGGAGGGAGACCTGCAGGGCGATGCCGGCGACGGGAACGACCAGGGCCGAGATCCTGGCGACCTTCACGCCCGCCTCGTAGGCGCCCACGGCGTGATGCTCGACAGTGGCGATCTCGCGGTCGGTGGCGTTCGAAGCGCGCACAGTACGGACGGCGCTGATGGAGCGCTCGACGCCCGACGACAGCTCGCCCACCTTGGCCTGCGTGGCGTGGCTGGCCTCGCGGATGCGGCCGGAGAGCAGCGTCACGACCACGATCGAGACGGCGATCACGAGCGCCGTCGCCCCGAGAAGCACCGGGTCGATGACGAGCATCGCGATGAGAGCGCCGACGAAGAGCAGCACCCCGCCGACACTGTCGACGAGCCCCTGGGTGAGCACAGCGCGCAGCAGCGTGGTGTCGCTGCCGACGCGGGAGACGAGGTCTCCGGTGCGGCGACTGTCGAACTGGGCGATGGGCAGGTGCAGCATCCGTGCGATGAGGCGCTTGCGACTGGCGAGCACGACGGATTCACCCGTGCGCTGCAGCAGGTAGTGCTGGTAGCCGCTGATGAGCGCCGAGATGACGACGAGGGCGATGAGGATCGTCACCAGGTTGCCGAGGTCGTCACCGGCCTGCACCAGGGTGATGAGGTTGCTGACGAGCAGTGGCTGCGCGAGGCTCGCTGCGGCGCCGAGCACGCTCAACACGATGACGGCGACGATCACGCCCTTCTGCTCGAAGATGTAGGGCAGCAACTGGCTGAAGGTGGCGCGCGGGCCGTCCTTCGGGGTGGAACGGCGGCCGAGGCCGCGCGAGCGCGTGGATGTTTCGCTCATGACTTCTCTCTGATTGCTGCGGATGCCGTCTCACGCCTGGCGCGACTGCCGGCATCCACGGGGGAACGGATGCCTCAGCTGCGTCCGTACTTCTTGTGCACCGCCTGCTTGCTCACCTCGAGGGCGAGGGCGATGAGCTGCCAGCTGGCACCGCGGGCGCGGGCGCGCCTCACGGCGACGGTCTCGACCCTGTCGAGTTCGCGCTGCAGACGGTGGATCGCCCGGAGCGATTCGATCGGGTCGTCTCCGCCCGCGCTGGCGGCGAGGGTGTGAATCGTGGTGACGTCCATGTCGTCAACCGTAGTTGACGCACCCGGATTAGTCAATTCAGGTTGACGATTCGGATCGGTGGAGGTCATGCCTCCATTCTCACCCCGTTCACGGGGCGAGTGGTGCCAGGGGTGGTGTGCGCGGGCCGTGCAACGTCGGCGGTCTTCGCTAGGTTGGACGGGTGCCAGCCCCCGTCATCGTCGCCAGTGACCTCGTCAAGAAGTACCAGGACTTCGCCGCCGTCGACGGCATCTCGTTCGAGGTCGCTCCGGGGGAGTCGTTCGGGCTTCTCGGGCCGAACGGTGCGGGCAAGTCGACCACCATGCGCATGGTGGGTGCCGTCTCGACGCGCACGAGCGGCGAGCTGGGCATCCTCGGGCTCGATCCCGACGTGCACGGTCCCGAGATCCGGTCGCAGCTGGGCGTCGTTCCCCAGTCCGACAACCTCGACACCGAGCTGCGCGTGCGCGAGAACCTGCTGGTGTACGGGCGCTACTTCGGTCTTCCGCGCAAGCTCGTCGCACAGCGTGCCGATGAACTGCTGGCCTTCGCGCAGCTCGAGGGCAAGGAGAAGGCGCGCGTCGACGCGCTCTCCGGCGGTATGAAGCGTCGTCTCACCATCGCCCGTGCCCTCATCAACGATCCCCGCATCCTGCTGCTCGACGAACCCACCACAGGACTCGACCCGCAGGCGCGGCACATCCTCTGGGATCGCCTCTTCCGGCTGAAGGAGCAGGGCACGACCCTGCTGCTCACCACGCACTACATGGACGAGGCCGAGCAGCTCTGCGACCGCCTCGTCGTCGTCGACAAGGGCGCGATCATGGCCGAGGGCTCGCCTGCCCAGCTCATCCGCACCCATTCCACCCGGGAGGTGCTCGAGGTGCGGTTCGGCAGCGACCGGAACGCCGAGGTCGGAGCCCAGCTCGCGCGTGCGCAGGGCGTAGACGGCCACCGCGTCGAGGTGCTGCCCGACAGGGTGCTGATCTACAGCGACAACGGCGAGGCCGAGCTCGTGAAGATGACCGAGGCCGGGCTCCGCCCCGTCACGAGCCTGGTGCGCCGATCGAGCCTCGAAGACGTCTTCCTGAGGCTCACCGGGCGGAGTCTCGTCGAATGAGCGTGACCACCGAGCAGTCGACGGATGCCGCCCGCGCCGTGGCGGCCGGTCGACGTTCGCGCCGCTGGGGTGCCTGGTACGTGACCGAGCACAGGCTGCGCATGATGCGCACCTACACGGGCACGGTGGTGATCGCGGGCATCGGCAGCCCGCTGCTCTACCTCTACGCCCTCGGCGTCGGCCTCGCGACGATCGTCGATGCGAACATGGGGCCTGATGCGGTCGACGGCGTGAGCTATCTCGTCTTCGTCGCGCCGGCACTGCTGGCGACAGCCGGCATCACCGTCGCCAGCGAGGAGTTCACCTACCCGATCATGCTCGGGTACAAGTGGAATCCGACCTTCACCGGCGCCGCGGCCTCCCCGATCCGCCCCGTGCAGATCGTCGACGGCGTGGTCTACTCGGTCGTCATCCGCATGCTGGTGAACCTCGTGCTTTTCTATGTGCTGATGCTGGTGTTCGGGGCCTCGCCGTCGCCCGTCGGCTTCCTCGGCATCGTCGCCGGACTCCTCGGCGGGCTCGCCTTCGGCACGGTCATCATGGGCTACACCTCGACGCTGCAGGAGGACACCGGGCAGCTCGCCATGGTGCAGCGCTTCATCGTGCTTCCGATGACCCTGTTCTCCGGCACCTTCTTCCCGCTGGCGACGTTCCCGATCTACCTGCAGTGGATCGGGTGGATCAGCCCGCTCTGGCATGCCACGGAGCTGGCCAGGGTGTTCTCGTACGGCTACGCCGAGCCCATCTGGCTGACTGTCGTGCACCTCGCCTACCTCGTCGCTCTGATCGTGATCGGCTGGGCCTGGTCGCGACGCATCGCCGTGCGGAGGCTGAACTCGTGACCGGGGCGACGGAGCAGGACTTCGCACCGAGCAGCATCCGCCCCCGTCCGGTGCGGTCGCTGTATGCGGGGAACGCCCGCGCGGTGATGCTGCGTGGCTGGCGCGCGACGGCGAGCACGAACTGGCTGGTGGTCGTGAGCGGCCTGTTCGAGCCGATCTTCTACCTCCTCGCGATGGGCATCGGGCTCGGCAGCCTCGTCGGAGCCGTCACTCTGTCGAACGGGCAGGAGGTGAGCTACCCGGCCTACATCGCCCCCGCCCTGCTCGCCGTCGCCGCGATGAACGGCGCGATCTACGACTCCACCTGGAACGTCTTCTTCAAGATGCAGTTCGCGAAGCTCTACGAGGGCATGTTGTCGACCTCGCTCGGGCCGCTCGACGTTGCCCTCGGTGAGATCCTGCTCGCGCTGCTGCGCGGCGCGCTGTACGCCGTCGGCTTCCAGCTGGTGATGCAGGTGCTCGGCCTCAATCTGTCGTGGTGGGCGCTCCTCGCGCTGCCGGCGGTGCTGCTCATAGCGTTCGGCTTCGCGAGCGTGGGCATGGCCATCACGAGCTACATGAAGAGCTTCCAGCAGATGGACTGGATCAACTTCATCATGCTGCCGATGTTCCTGTTCTCGGCCACGTTCTACCCGTTGAGCGTCTACCCGCAGTGGCTGCAGTACGTGATCCAGGCGATGCCGTTGTGGCACGGCGTCGAGCTGGTGCGCGGACTGACCACGGGTGACGTGAACTGGGGACTGCTCTGGCACGTCCTCTACTACACCGTCATGATCGTGCTCGGCCTCGTGGTCACCACGAAGCGGCTGCGAGCGCTCTTCCTGGACTGAACGCGGCCCGCTCGCCGAGACCTGCGCCCAGCGGGCGGTCGAGCGCCGGCGGTGGCGCTTCGACCGCGGACTTCGTCCGGGCCTCAGCGAGCAGGGACCGCAGACTTCGTCCGGGCCACAGCGAGGGGGTACCGCGGCCCGCGCGTGGGTCTCAGCGAGCGGGAGCCTGCTCTACTTCACGTTGTCGGTGTACGCGACGTCGCCGGTGTCCTTGCTGATGATGAGGGCCACCAGCGTGATCGCACCGGCAAGGCTCAGGTAGACACCGACGAACACCGGGCTGCCGTTCGCGCTCTGCCACAGCGCTACGGCGATGAACGGGGCGAGCGCGGCTCCCAGGATCGACGCCACGTTGTAGCTGATCGCCGAGCCCGTGTAGCGCACGTTGGTCGGGAAGAGCTCGGGCAGAACGGCGCCCATCGGGCCGAAGGTGAGCCCCATGAGGGTGAAGCCGACGATGAGCAGCGTCATCACGCCGATGGTGCCACCGGCGAACAGAGGCACGAACAGCAGCCCGAAGACGATGATGCCGATCGTCGTGATGATGAGGGTGCGACGGCGGCCGAAGCGCTCGGCGAGAGGGCCGGACACGAGCGTGAAGATTCCGAAGAAGACCACACCGATGATCAGCATGATGAGGAACGACTCGCGGCTGTAGCCGAGACCGGAGACGGGGGCATCCGTCGCCGTCGTTCCATAGGTGAGGGTGAAGGTCGTCATCAGGTAGAACAACACGTAGGTTGCCAGCATGATGAACGTGCCCAGGATGAGCGGTCGCCAGCTGGTCTTGAAGACGCGCGCCAGCGGAAGCTTGGCGACCTCGCCCTGCTCGACGACCTTGGTGAAGGCCGGGGTCTCGATGAGCTTGAGACGTACGTAGAGGCCGATGATCACGAGCACGGCGCTGGCGATGAACGGAACGCGCCAGCCCCACGCGAGGAAGGCGTCGGCGTCGATCGTCGATGACAGGACGAGGAACACGCCGTTGGCGAGGATGAAGCCGATCGGGGCGCCGAGCTGCGGGAACGTTCCCCAGATGGCGCGCTTGCCGGCCGGGGCGTTCTCCGTGGCCAGGAGGGCCGCACCGCTCCACTCGCCGCCGAGGCCGAGGCCTTGACCGAAGCGCATGACGACGAGCAGGGCCGGTGCGAGGATCTCCCATCCCGGGGTGAGGGCCGTGGGCAGGATGCCGATGATGAAGGTCGCGATGCCCATGGTGAGCAGCGACGCCACGAGGGTTCCCTTGCGTCCGACGCGATCTCCGAAGTGGCCGAACACGATCGACCCGATGGGGCGGGCCACGAAGGCGACGCCGAACACGGCGAAGGACTGCAGCAGCGCGATCGTCGGGTCGGCGTTGACGAAGAACAGCGTCGGGAAGACGAGCACGGCGGCCGTCGCGTAGACGTAGAAGTCGTAGAACTCGATCGAGGTTCCGATGAGGCTGGCGAGGATCACACGGCTGCGCGTGTTCGCTGGGGCTGCGGGTGTCTCGGCGACTGGTGCTGACATGATGGAGCGCTTTCGGTGCAGGGGGCGTCTGCTGCGCCGCGCAGTGCGTCGGTCAGGCGCCATGGCGCGCAGCTGGGATTTCGAAAGTCGCTTGTGGCAACCCTCCAACGCTACGCCCTCGTCCCCCGAGATGCCCAATCGGGGTACGGATGCTGGCCCTCGGGTGACCACGCTTCTAGGCTGGCGACATGAACGAACTCTTCAATGTGCTGCACGTCGTCACGGCGGTGTTCATCGTGGGGCCGCTGGCGATCCTGCCCATGACGGCCCTCCGTGCCCTGCGCTCGGGCAACGGAGCCCAGGTCGCGACCCTCGCCACGTCGACATCGATCTTCGGACGACTGTCGATCCTCGTGGTCCTGCTCGGTTTCGCCGTGATGGGCACGAGCGACCCGAAGTACGGCCTGACGTTCCTCACGCCCTGGATCCTCTGGTCGCTCATCCTCTGGGTCGCCGCTGCCGTCGTGAGCGAGGCGCTCGTGGTGCCGTCGATGCGGAAGGCCGCGGCCGCGCTGGGCTCCACCGCCGGCGGCGCGACTGCATCCGGAGTCGCCGCATCGGACGGCGGAGCGGCGTCGCAGTACTACGGGCGGATCGCCGGAGGCAGCGGTGTGGTTGCGCTGCTGCTCCTCGCGGTCGTGGTGCTCATGGTCTGGAAGCCGTAGCGCGTCAGAGGCGCTTCGACCGCGGACTTCGTCCGGGCCTCAGCGAGCGGGTTTTGCTCGCTGAGGGCCGAGCGAAGCGACCGCCCGAAGCGTCGGGCACTACTCGATCAGCGGGGTCAGCGCTCTCAGCGGTTGGCGCGAAGCGCCTGCAGAACGCGCGCCGTCGAGATCGCCGCCTCGGCAGCCTCGGTCCCCTTGTCCTCCTTGGAGCCCGGGAGGCCGGCGCGGTCGATGCCCTGCTTCTCGTCGTCCAGGGTGAGCAGCCCGAAGCCCACGGGCTTGCCGGTGTCGAGGGCGACGCGGGTCAGCCCATCGGTCGCCGCAGCCGAGACGTACTCGAAGTGCGGGGTGCCGCCTCGGATGATGACTCCCAGTGCGACCACGGCATCGGCTCCGGCATCCAGGGCCGCCTTCGCGACGACCGGCAGCTCGAAGCTTCCGGGAACCCGCACGAGGGTGTGCGATGCTCCGGCGGCATCGAGGGTGCGCACAGCTCCGGCGATGAGGCCGTCGGTGATCTCGGTGTGCCAGTGGCCGGCGACGATGACGACGTTCAGTCCGGTGCCGTCGATGTCGAGGGTGGGGGAGCCTGCTCCGCTCATGATGCGTGTCCTTCCAGGAGGGGTTCTGTGCCGGCGGCGGTGAGTCGCACGCTCTCGGCGAGTTGCTGATCGGCGATGGCGTGACCCATGCGGTCGCGCTTGGTCTCGAGGTACGACTCGTTGAATGCGCCGACGCCGACGACGAGCGGAACCCGCTCGGTCACGGTCACGCCGCGTTCCTCGAGCTGGCGCACCTTCTCGGGGTTGTTGGTGAGGAGCCGCACCGAGGTGATGCCCATCTCGTCGAGGATGGCTGTGGCCGCCCCGTAGTCGCGGGCATCGGCCGGCAGACCGAGGGCGAGGTTGGCGTCGAGCGTGTCGAGGCCGTCCTCCTGGAGCCTGTAGGCGCGCAGCTTGTTGATGAGGCCGATGCCGCGCCCCTCGTGGCCGCGCAGGTAGATGACGATGCCGCCGTCGCGCTGGATGGTCTCGAGCGCCGCGTCGAGCTGCGGGCCGCACTCGCACTTGAGCGAACCGAAGGCCTCTCCGGTGAGGCACTCCGAGTGCACACGAACGAGGGCTCCGGATGCCGCAGGAGTGCCGGCGACGATGGCCACGTGGTCGGCGCCGGTCTGCCGGTCGCGGTAGGCGCGCACCTTGAACGGTCCGTGCGTGGTGGGCACCGTCGTCTCGACCTCGAAGTCGACGCGCGAGCTCTCGGGGATCGGCGTCGCGACGGGAACGTCGGTGTCGCAGTGCCATTCCTGGAGGTAGTCGATGATGGCTGCGACCGTCGTCACCGGAAGGTCCTCGCGGGCGCCGAGCTCGATGAGGCCGGGCAGTCGCATCATCTCGCCGTCATCGGCGACGATCTCACCGATAACGCCGACGGGGGAGAGCCCGGCGAGCTTCATGAGGTCGACGGCGGCCTCGGTGTGGCCGCCGCGCTCGCGCACTCCGCCCTCCTTGGCGCGTAGCGGCAGCACGTGGCCGGGGCGGATGAGGCTGTCGGGCTGCGAGTTCGGGTCGGCAAGCACCCGCAGGGTGTGGGCACGGTCGGCCGCGCTGATGCCCGTGCTGACACGGTCGGAGGCGTCGACGGTGATCGTGTACGCGGTGCCGCGGGCGTCCTGGCTCTGCGTCGTCATGAGCGGCAGCTCGAGACGGTCGGCGTACTCGTCGGGCATCGGGGCGCAGAGGAACCCGGAGGTGTTGCGCACCATCCAGGCGATCCACTCCTGGCTGGCGAGCTCGGCGGCCATGATGGCGTCGCCCTCGTTCTCACGGGCCTCGTCGTCGGCGACGATGACGGGCTTGCCGGCGCGCAGGGCGTCGAGTACTTCCGGGATGGTGGCGAGGCTCATCGTGAGCTCCCAACTGTCGTGGCGGATTCCGGAACCGATGCAGGCGAGGCGGCCGGCGCACTGCCGGGGCCGTCGGTGACCGAGGACGGGAGGGTGTGGTGCAGGCCGAGCGACAGCATCCGCTCGACGTGGCGGGCGAGGATGTCGGTCTCGATGTTCACGCTGTCGCCGACGGCGCGCTCGCCGAGGGTGGTGGCGGTGAGGGTCTCGGGGATGAGCGAGACCTCGAACCAGCCGTCGGTGAGGCCGCCGCCGACGGCGCTGACGGTGAGGGACGTGCCGTCGACCGCGATGGAGCCCTTGTCGACGACGAGCGGCGCGTGCTGCGGGTCGAGGCTGAATCGCACGACCCTCCAGGCGCTGCCGTCTGTGATCGAGAGCACCGTTGCAGTGCCGTCGATGTGGCCCTGCACGATGTGCCCGCCGAGCCTGTCCCCGACGGCGGCGGCGCGCTCGAGATTGACGGCGTGGCCCTCGGCGACCCCGGCGAGGGTCGACATGGCGAGAGTCTGGGCCATGACGTCGGCGGTGAAGGTCTCGGGGGTCGACGCGACGACGGTCAGGCACACGCCGCTCACCGAGATCGAGTCCCCGTGTCGCACATCCGAGACGACGAGGGGTCCGCGCACGGTGATGCGGGCGGCGTCGCCGGTCGTCTCGACGTGCTCGATGCGCCCGATCTCCTCGATGATTCCGGTGAACACTGCTGCCTCCTACGGCTTCTTCTTCAGGGTGGCGACGACCAGCAGGTCGTCGCCGAGTCTCTCGACGTTCTCGATGGAGAGCCTCAACGCATCGTCGATGGTCGTGATTCCGACGTCGCCGATGGCAGTACGCGGTCCACCGAGGATCGCCGGGGCGAGGTAGACGAGCACCTCGTCGGCGAGGCCGGCGGCGATGAAGGCGCTGGCGAGAGTCGGTCCGCCCTCGATGAACAGGGAACGGATGCCGCGGGCGTGGAGCGCGCGCAGCTCGGTCGCGAGATCGTCGCCTGCCGCGAAGAGCGGCTCGTGGGTGCCCC
Source organism: Leifsonia stereocauli (assembly GCF_038432415.1). Lineage (NCBI taxonomy): Bacteria > Bacillati > Actinomycetota > Actinomycetes > Micrococcales > Microbacteriaceae > Leifsonia > Leifsonia stereocauli. The sequence goes on along the minus strand of NZ_JBCAUN010000001.1, from coordinate 1,811,145 downwards.
GTCTGACGGCGGCATCCGTCGGTGTCTCGCGCGTTCCGAAGACCACGGGTACGGGCTGTGCCTCATACATGCCACCGTCGGCATATCGCGCGGAGAGGGCGGGATCGTCGGCGAGCACTGTGCCGGTTCCCACTCCGATGGCGTCGGATGCCGCACGACGGGCATGCACGTCGGCCCTGGCCTCCGGCCCGGTGATCCACTGGCTGGTGCCATCGGCTGCTGCTGCTCGTCCGTCGAGGCTGGACGCCCACTTGACCGTGACGACAGGGCGCTTGAGCCTCGCTGCAGGGAGCCAGTCGCCGAGGCGGGCCGTCGTCTCGGCGATGAGAACGCCGCCGACGACGTCGACGCCGGCCTCATGCAGCCGCGCGGCTCCGCCGGAGGAGTGGTCGCCCGGATCACTCACGCCGTAGACGACGCGCGACACCCCGGCGGCGATCAACGCCTCGGAGCACGGTCCGGTGAGACCCGTGTGGTTGCACGGCTCCAGGGTGACGACGGCCGTTGCGCCGTTCGCTTGGCCGTCGGAGAGCTTGGAGAGGGCGTCGACCTCCGCGTGCGGAGTGCCGGCGCCGCGGTGCCAGCCCTCGGCGAGGATGCTGCCCTCGGCCGCCAGGATGACGCAGCCGACCTGCGGGTTGACCCCGCGGGCCGGGCCGTTCGCGGCGATCTCGATGGCGCGCAGCATCGCGCGCTCGATCTCGTCTGCGCTCAGCCGCTGGGCCGTCGTGCTGGTCATCCCGGTCTCAATCCTGTTGAGCTCCGGGGTCTCGGGCATAGCCCAATTCCGCCGTCCGGCGCGAACGCCGAACGACGCGTGCATCCTCCCATCCGGACTTTAACCGTCGGTCCCGGAATTCCACCAGGTCAACCGCCGGTGAGGGCGGGTCGCGGACTATCACCGCCGGTTCGGATTCTCACCGACCCCGGAGCACGTTCTTGTCTTCGATGATAGATCAACGCACAGACGCGCGTCCTATTCCCGTGTCGTCGTGCGACGCGACCAGGAGTCGCGCCGTGCCCTCGTCGACGTACAGGTCCGTGATGAGTCCTGCGGCGATGGCGCCGCGGATGCTCGCCAGACGGGCGGCCCCCGAGACGACGCAGATGCGCCGAGGAGTTCGCCTGAGCACCTCGAAGGCCGGGCCACTTCCCCTGTCGTTGAGGCTGATCCCGTCGGTCGAGCCGTCGATGCGGTAGAAGACCGTCGCGACGTCTCCGACCACGTTCTGCTCCTGCAGGCTCACGACGTCGTTGGGGTCGAGGAAGTTGCTCGAGTACACGTGGCTCGGAACCTCGGCGAACGGAGAGCCGACTCCGAAGAGCGCGACGTCGAGGTGCTCCTGCAGGGCCAGCACCCGCTGCATGCTGCGCTCGCGCCACAGCGCCTGCTTGGTGAGGGGATCATCGAAGAAGGCCGGCACGGGAAACTGCTGCACCTGGGCGTTGTAGGCCTCGCCGAACCTCCGCAGGATCTCGCTCGCGTAGACGATGCCGGTACTGGTGAGGTTGCCCGCCCCGTTCAGCTGCACGATCTGGGTGTCGTGCACGGCCCGGGGGATGAGATGCCGGGAGACCGCACTGACGGTGGCGCCCCAGGCCACGCCGAGAGTGGAGTTCGAGTCCACGTACTCACCGAGCATCCGTGCAGCGGAGAGGGCGACGCGCTCGAGGCGATCGACGTCGCTGGTGTGATCGGGTACCGGCACGACGTGCGCCGTCACGCCGAAGCTCTCGAGGATCTGGCGTTCGATGATGTTCGGCATCTCCCGGGGCGACCGCACCCTGATGTCGACCAGGCCGGTCTCGCGGGCATGGCTGAGCAGCCTGGAGACCGAGGAGCGCGAGGTGCCGAGTTCGTGGGCGATGGCCTCCATCGTGAGGTCCTGCAGGTAGTAGAGCTGCGAAGCCCGGAGTGCGTCGCGCGTCCGGGTCGTGAGGTCGGGGTGATCTGTCGCCATCCGTTCATCTTGCACGTATGTGCAGTTCACTTGCAACAAGGTGCGACCACGCTGAGACTTGACGTGTCGGGACGAATGCGTGCCGACCAGCGAAACAAAGGGATGCACCATGGCGACGTCGTCGACGACTTCCACTTCCTCCTCCGGAGCCGACTCGCTCCGCCCGGCCGTCGAGGCCCTGCGTGCGCGGCCTCACGCCGACGTGCTCGTGATCGGGGCCGGCATCAACGGCATCGCGACGTTCCGCGACCTCGCCCTGCAGGGCGTCGACGTCGTCATCATCGACCGTGACGACTTCGTCTCCGGCGCCTCGGCCGCGTCGTCCCACATGATCCACGGCGGAATCCGGTACCTGGAGAACGGCGAGTTCCGACTCGTGCGCGAGTCGGTCGAGGAGCGCAACGCCCTCGTCAGGATCGCCCCGCATTACGTGCGTCCGCTCAAGACCACTGTGCCGATCTTCTCCACCTTCAGCGGCATCCTCTCGGCACCGCTCCGCTTCCTGACGCACAAGGCCGGCAAGCCGACCGAGCGGGGTGCCGCCCTCATCAAGGTGGGCCTGACCGCCTACGACTCCTTCTCGCGTGACGGAGGAAGCGTTCCCCGCCACGAGTTCCACGGCCGCAAACGCTCCCTCGCCGAGCTCCCGGCGCTGAATCCCGGCATCAAGTACACGGCCACGTACTACGACGCCTCGATGCACGATCCGGAGCGCCTGGCACTCGACGTACTCAACGACGGCCTGGCCGCGGGCCCTCACGCCCGCGCCGCCAACTACGTCGAGGCTGCCGGTGCTGACGGCGATGGGGTCACCCTGCGCGACAGCGTGACCGGCGAGGAGTTCAGCTTCACCGCATCCGTCGTCGTCAACGCGTCGGGGCCGTGGACAGACCTCACCAACGAGGCACTGGGCGGCGCCACCCGATTCATGGGCGGCACCAAGGGTTCGCACATCGTGCTCGACCACCCCGAGCTGCTCGCGGCGACGGACGGACGCGAGATCTTCTTCGAGCACGAGGACGGCCGCATCGTGCTCATCTACCCGCTCAAGGGGCGCGTGCTCGTGGGCACGACCGACCTCGAGCACGACATGCGGAAGCCGATCCGCACCACCGAGGAGGAAGTCGACTACTTCTTCGACCTGATCTCGCACGTCTTCCCCGGCATCACGGTGAACCGCTCGCACATCGTCTACAGGTTCGCCGGAGTGCGCCCGCTTCCTCGGCACGACGAGACCCAGCCCGGCTTCGTCTCCCGCGACTACCGCATCGAGGAGGCCGCTGTGCCCGGCAGTGGCGGAGCGATCCCGTTGCTCAGCCTCGTCGGAGGCAAGTGGACGACCTTCCGCGCCCTCGCCGAACACCTGGGCGACGAGGTGCTCGCCAAGCTCGGTCGCGCTCGCACGACGAGCACGGAGGGCCTCGCCATCGGAGGTGGCCGCGGGTACCCGACGACGGATGCGGCTCGCACGGTGTGGCTCGCCAGCCACGGCGAAGTCCTCGGCCGCACCCGCGCCGCCGAACTGCTCGAGCGCTACGGCACTCGCGCCGAGTCGCTCATCGCCGACCTCGCGAAGAACGGCACCGATGTGCCGCTCGCCTCGGCCCCGACGTACAGCGTCGGAGAGCTCGCCGCGTTGGCCCGCGAGGAGCAGGTGGTGCACCTCATCGACGTGCTGAAGCGCCGCACCAGCCTGGCCTTCGTCGGAGCCGTGACCGCGGACGTGCTCGCCGAGGTCGCCGATGTGGTCGGTGATGCCCTCGACTGGTCCGCTGCCCGTCGGGTCGGCGAGATCGAGCATGCGCGTGCAGAACTGCACGACGTGCACGGCGTCACCATCGAAGAGCGCCGGATCGCTCACGCCTGAGAGGACATGAGCGGAGCGGCCGCGCTTCCGACGGTCGCTTCGCCCGGCGTTTCGGACGGTCGCTTCGCTCCGCGTTTCGGACGGTCGCTTCGCTCGGTCCTCAACGAGCGGGACTCCACATCACCGCGCCTCAGAGAGCTCCCAGCGCCCCCACCAGCTCGTCGAGGCCACTGATCTCAAGCACCCCGAGCTCGCGCGCCTCTGCGGCATCCGTCGCTTCGGGAACGACTCCGGAGCGATTCAGCCATACACCCGTCATACCGGCGGCCGCCGCCCCGATGGCGTCGGTGCGGAGCCTGTCGCCGACGTACACGGCATCGCCGGTCTCGACCCCGAGCTGAGCGCAGGCGTACTCGAAGATGCGCGGGTCGGGCTTGGTGATGCCGAGGGAGCCCGAGGCGACGATGGCGTCGACGAGGCCAGTGAGGCCGACCGTGTCGAGCTTGGACTGCTGGAAGACGGGGTCGCCGTTCGTGATCACGCCGATCCGGATATCGCTGCGGGCGGACCTGAGCGAGGCCAGGGCATCGAGCGCGTCGTCGTGCAGCATCCACGCGGCACGGTAATGCTCGAAGTAGTCGTCGAACCAGGCGCCGGCAGCCGCCTCGGCGAGCACGACGCCGTGAGCTTCGGCGAAGTCACGTGCTCGTGCTCGACGCTGGCCCTGGAAGTCGAGAGTGCCGGCCAGGTAGGAGTGGTAGTGCCGTTCCTCGAGGTCGTGCCACAGGGCGACGTCACCCGCGCGGTCGGGCGACGAGAACCCCACGGCATCCATCTGCACCACGATCGCGCGGGCCACGGCGCCCCGATGCGCGAACAGCGTGTCGTCGAGGTCGAACAGCACGGCGGCGGGGATGCCACTCACAGGCGGGTCTCCTCCGGCCAGCTGGCCCGCGCCTGTCGTGCGTCGTGCGAGCGCAACAGCACACCGTGCCAGCTCGGCACGTGCGAGCCGTCGCGCACGGGGTGTGACGACGGTGCCGTGCCGGTGAAGGCGAAGCCCACGGCGCGCGCGACGGCGGCGGAGTCCCTGTTGCCCGCCATGGCCTCCCACGTGACCGCGTCGGTCTGCGGCACGTCACCGCTCACGAACACCCACTGCACGACGGCCGCCAGGGCCTCGCGCATGTAGCCGTTCCCGCGCTGATCCGCTCCGAGCCAGAACCCGACGTCGCCCCGCAGCGTGCGGTAGCTGATGACGCCGATCAGTGGTCCGTCGTCACGAGTGCGCACGGCCCAGGTCGCCTCGGTGCCCGTCGTCCAGCCGAGAGGCACGAGCGTCGCGACGAAGCCCTCGGCGTGCCGCGGCTCGTACGGCCATGGCGTCGTCAACCAGCGCTCGAACAGCGGATCCCGGCAGTAGTCGACGATGCTCCGGGCATCGGCCTCCGTCGGCTGGTCGAGCACCAGCCGCTCGGTGCGGAGGACGACGGGCTCCATCAGCGGCGCCTGATGAAGCCGATGCGGTCGTAGACCGTGGCCAGGGTCTTCTCGGCCGTGGCCGTCGCCTTGTCGGCGCCGACGGCGAGCAGCCTGTCGAGCTCGGCCGGGTCCTCCAGGAGCTCCAGCGTGCGGGTGCGCACGGGGGAGAGGGTGTCGACGACCACCTCGGCGAGATCCTTCTTGAGGTCTCCGTAGCCGCGACCGTCGTACTCCTGCTCCAGTGCGGTGATCGTGCGACCGCTGAGCGAGGAGTAGATGGAGAGGAGGTTCGAGATGCCCGCCTTGTTCTCGGGATCGAAGCGCACCTCGCGGTCGGCATCCGTCACGGCGCTCTTGATCTTCTTCGCGGTCACCTTGGGGTCGTCCATGATGTTGACGAGTCCGGCTGGGCTGGCCGCCGACTTGCTCATCTTCGCCGTGGGGTTGGCCAGGTCGTAGATCTTGGCCGACTCCTTCGGGATGTGCGCCTCGGGAACGACGAAGGTGTCGCCGAAGCGGCTGTTGAACCGCTGCGCGAGGGTGCGGGTCAGCTCGAGGTGCTGGCGCTGGTCCTCTCCGACGGGCACCTGCTCCGTGCCGTACAGCAGGATGTCGGCCGCCATCAGCACGGGGTACGTGAACAGGCCGACGCTGGTCGCGTCTGAACCCTGCTTGGCCGACTTGTCCTTGAACTGGGTCATGCGCCCGGCCTCGCCGAAGCCGGTGATGCTGCCCAGCACCCACGCGAGCTCGGCGTGCGCCGGCACCTGCGACTGGATGAACAGGGTGCACTGCGACGGATCGATGCCTGCGGCGATGTACTGCGCGGCCGTCTGGCGGGTGTTTGCGCGCAGCTCCTTCGGGTCCTGCGCGACGGTGATCGAGTGCAGGTCGACGACGCAGTAGTAGGCGTCGAAATCGCGCTGCATGGCGACCCAGTTGAGCAGGGCGCCGATGTAGTTGCCCAGGTGCAGCGAGTCGCTCGACGGCTGCATTCCGGAGAACAGAAGGGGACGGGCGTCATTCATGTGTGGAGACCTTCGGGTGTGAAGAGAGAGGAGGGGTTCAGATCGAGTAGTCGACGACGACGGGGGCGTGATCCGACCATCGCTCGGCGTAGCTGGCGGCGCGGTCGACCGTGTACGAGGTGACGGATGCCGCGAGTGCCGGCGTCGCCAGCTGGTAGTCGATGCGCCAGCCGGTGTCGTTGTCGAACGCCTGGCCCCTGGCGGACCACCAGGTGTACGGGCCGTCGATCTCGCCCGCGGCGCGGCGGCCGAGGTCGACCCATCCGAGTCCGGCTCCGGCGTTGTAGTCTGCATCGCCCTCGGCTCCGAGGATCCTGTCGAAGTAGGCGCGCTCCTCGGGCAGGAAGCCTGCGCGCTTCACGTTGCCCTTCCAGTTCTTGATGTCGAGAGTGCGGTGCCCGACGTTGAGGTCGCCCATGACCACGCTCAGCTCGTTGTGCGCGGCCAGCTCGGGCAGGCGCGCCTGCATGGCGTCGAGGAACTTGTACTTCTCGACCTGCTTGGGGGTGCCGGCCTCGCCGGAGTGCACGTAGGCGCTCACCACCGTGACGACGCGCCCGCCCACCTCGAAGTCGGCTTCGAGCCACCGGCCGGCGCTGTCGAAATCAGGGGCTCCGAGCTCGACGCGGTGGATGGTGGCCGCTCCCCGGCTCGCGAGGGCGACGCCGGCGCGGCCCTTGGCCGTCGCGGCGTCGTGGAGCACGCTCCACTCGTCGCCGAGCAGGTCGGTGACGTGCTCGGTCTCGGCGCGCACCTCCTGCAGAGCGAGGATGTCCACGCCGCGCGCATCGAGCCACGCACCCATGCCGTTGCGGTAGGCGGCACGGATGCCGTTGACGTTGACGGATGCGATGCGCAGGGGTGTTGCCATGCCTTCGATCCTATGGGAGGCATCCGACGTCGTCGGGCGTGCAGCGGCCGTCAGCGCAGGGTCGGAGAGGCGGCAGGAGTCGTCGGAGGACGGCCCACGGAATCCTCCGTCGTCGACGCGGCCTGCAGGTCGTCGAGCTCAGCCTGCAGCCGCGCGATCCGGCGTCGGAGGGTGGCGCGGCGGACCCACCCGACCCGTGCGGCCTCCTCTCGGGCCTCCCGCAGCTCGACCTGGGTCGCGAGGATGAGCGCCTCGCGCTCCGCCTGCCGCCGCTCGGCCTCCAGTTGCGCCGGGGTGACCCTGCGCAGCGACTCACTGCGATCACTGGCGGCGACGTAGATCCAGGATGCGGCGACCAGCGTCACGATCGCCGTCAGCCGGAACCACAGGAGGAGTCCGATGAAGACTGTGAACGTCGCGAACAACGGATTGCTCGTGGCGCTGCCGACGAGGTAGCCGGCTCCGATCTGCAGCACGTACATCGCGACACCGCCGAGCACGGATCCGCTCCACAGGCGGCTCCATTTGACGCTGGCGCCGGACAGGAACCGGAACATCGCGAGGAGGACGGCCGTGTTGATCACCAGGACGACGAGGAAGCCGGCGCCTCCGATGGAGGCCTGCACCAGCCAGTTCGCCATGTCCAAGCCGAGCAGCGTGAAGACCCAGGTGGCGGCTGCCGTGCTCGCCACTGACAGCAGGGAACCGACGAGGAGCATGGCACCGAAGGCGAGGGCGGCCAGCAGGTCGCGCGCCTTCAGGAGCACGTACGAGCGCATGTCCTTCGGCAGGCCGAACAGGCTGCGTACGGCCGTTCGCGAGTACGTGATCCACCCGATCGCGGTCCAGATGAATCCCGCGAGGGCGACGGCACCGGTCCACCCGAACAGGCTCGTCGACGAGTCGGCGATGGCCGTCAGCTGGTCCGGCGTGATCGCTCCCCCCTCGGCGATGAGTCCGGGCACGTAGGTGTTGATCAGGTTGATGAGGGCGTCGAGGGTGGCCGGATCACCGCCGAGCCAGATGCCGGTGGCCGCGAAGACGACGTAGACGGCCGCGAACACCGCGAAGATCGCCTGGTAGCTCATGCCCGCCGAGAGCAGGAAGCCGTTCCGGAACAGGAACCAGCGCCAGACCCGCACGGGGAACAGCGCCATGGTCTTCTGCGTGATCGTGGTGACGGTCTGGATCGGCTCCTCGAAGCGCTCGCCGAGCGACTCGACGCGCTCGCGCATCTCGGCGCTCATGCGCTCGCCGCGGGTCGGAGGGTCGAGCGGATCCTCCGCCGGTGTCTCGGCCGGTGCCGTCACTCGAGAGCTCACCCTGCCAGCGTAGGGGAGGAGGTCGGTGTCGATCGGATGCTGAATCCGGACGATGTCCCCGAACATGAGGGAAGGGCCCGGATCGCGAGATCCGAGCCCTTCCCTGGCAGCGTTCGACCGAACCTACGCGTGTCCTCGCATGAGGGCCTGCTTGACCTCGGCGATCGCCTGGGTCACCTGGATGCCGCGGGGGCAGGCGTCGGTGCAGTTGAAGGTCGTGCGGCAGCGCCACACGCCCTCCTTGTCGTTGAGGATGTCGAGGCGCACCTGCGAGGCGTCATCGCGCGAGTCGAAGATGAATCGGTGGGCGTTGACGATGGCTGCGGGGCCGAAGTACTGGCCGTCGGTCCAGAACACGGGGCAGCTCGACGTGCATGCTGCGCACAGGATGCACTTCGTGGTGTCGTCGAAGCGGGCGCGCTCGGCGACGGACTGCACGCGCTCCTTGCCGGGCTCGGGCTTCGAACCGGGGATGAGGAACGGCTGCACTTCGCGGAAGGAAGCGAAGAAGGGGTCCATGTCGACGATGAGGTCCTTCTCCAGCGGCAGGCCCTTGATGGCCTCCACGTAGATGGGCTTCGAGATGTCGAGGTCCTTGATCAGGGTCTTGCAGGCCAGACGGTTGCGTCCGTTGATGCGCATGGCATCCGAGCCGCAGATGCCGTGGGCGCACGAGCGACGGAAGGTCAGTGATCCGTCCTGCTCCCATTTGATCTTGTGCAGTGCGTCGAGCACACGGTCGGTCGCGTACATCTCGACGTCGAAGTCCTGCCAGCGCGGCTCGGTGTCGGTGTCCGGGTCGAACCGTCGGATGATGAAGGTGACGGTGAACGGGATGACCGACGGGTCGGCGTTGCCGGGGCGGTCTGCGGCGATGGTGGCGGTGGTCACCGTCAGTACTTCCTCTCCATGGGCTGGTAACGGGTCATGACGACGGGTTTCCAGTCGAGTCGGATGTGATCTGCCGCGTCGGCGGAATCCGCGTCGCCCGACAGGTAGGCCATGGTGTGCTTCATGTAGTTCTCGTCGTCGCGCTTCGGGAAGTCGTCGCGCATGTGGCCGCCGCGGCTCTCCTTGCGGTTGCGGGCCGAATAGACGACGACCTCGGCGAGATCGAGCAGGAAGCCCAGCTCGACGGCCTCGAGCAGGTCGGTGTTGAACCGCTTGCCCTTGTCCTGCACGGCGACGTTCTTGTAGCGCTCGCGCAGGGTGTGGATGGTCTCGGTGACCTCGGCGAGGGACTCATCGGTGCGGAACACCTGGGCGTTCCGGTCCATGTGGTCCTGCAGCTCCTTGCGGAGCACGGCGACGCGCTCGGTGCCGGTGGAACCCTTGATGTGATCGAGCAGCTCGCGCACGGCCCTGGCCGGGTCGGCGGGCAGAGGCGTGAAGTCGACGTTCTGCACATAGGCGACGGCGTTGTTGCCCGCGCGCTTGCCGAAGACGTTGATGTCGAGCAGCGAGTTGGTGCCCAGACGGTTCGAGCCGTGCACCGACACGCAGGCGCACTCGCCGGCGGCGTAGAGGCCGGGGACGACGGTGTCGTTGTCGCGCAGCACCTCGGCCGACACGTTGGTCGGGATGCCGCCCATGGCGTAGTGCGCCGTCGGCATGACCGGCACCGGCTCCGTCACGGGATCGACGCCCAGGTACGTACGGGCGAACTCGGTGATGTCGGGCAGCTTGGTCTCGAGCACCTCGGCGCCGAGGTGGGTGCAGTCCAGGTAGACGTAGTCCTTGTTGGGCCCGGCTCCACGGCCCTCCGCCACCTCCTGCACCATGCAGCGGGCGACGATGTCGCGCGGGGCGAGGTCCTTGATGGTGGGGGCGTAGCGCTCCATGAAACGCTCGCCGCTGGCGTTACGGAGGATGGCGCCCTCACCGCGGGCACCCTCGGTGAGCAGGATGCCCAGCCCGGCAAGGCCGGTGGGGTGGAACTGGAAGAACTCCATGTCCTCCAGCGGCAGGCCCTTGCGCCAGATGATGCCGACGCCGTCGCCCGTGAGGGTGTGTGCGTTCGAGGTGGTCTTGTAGATCTTGCCGAAGCCGCCCGTGGCGAAGATGATCGCCTTGGCCTGGAAGACGTGCAGCTCGCCCGAAGAGAGGTCGATGGCGACGACGCCCGACGGCTGGTCGACGCCGTCGACGTTCGTCATCACGAGGTCGAGCACGTAGTACTCGTTGAAGAAGTTGATGCCGAGGCGCACGCAGTTCTGGAACAGCGTCTGCAGGATCATGTGGCCGGTGCGGTCGGCGGCGTAGCAGGCGCGACGCACCGGGGCCTTGCCGTGGTCGCGGGTGTGGCCACCGAAGCGACGCTGGTCGATCTTCCCCTCTGGGGTGCGGTTGAACGGCAGGCCCATGTTCTCGAGGTCGATGACAGCGTCGATGGCCTCCTTCGCGAGGATCTCCGCTGCATCCTGGTCGACGAGGTAGTCGCCGCCCTTGATGGTGTCGAAGGTGTGCCACTCCCAGCTGTCCTCCTCGACGTTCGCGAGGGCTGCAGCCATGCCACCCTGAGCTGCACCCGTGTGGGAGCGGGTCGGGTAGAGCTTCGAGATGACGGCGGTCTTCGCGCCGGGGCCGGCCTCGATGGCGGCGCGCATGCCGGCACCGCCGGCTCCCACGATCACGATGTCGAACTGGTGGTAGTGCACGCCGTCGACGACGGTGGACTCGGATTCAGGATTCACAGGTGCCGTACTCATATCTATTTCGTTTATCCGACCGGGCAGAAGGAGGGCAGCAGGTCGGCAGGGGATCCGGCCGGGCACGGCTCGAAGGTGAAGACCACGAGGGTTCCGAGCAGGATGAGTGCTGCGACGGCGACGAAGATGGCGCCCTTCAGGATGCGGCGGGTCGTCGGGAGCGTGGCGTAGTCGTTCACGATCGTGCGCATGCCGTTGCCGCCGTGGATGAGGGCGAGCCAGAGCATCAGCACGTCCCAGACCTGCCAGAACGGGGAGGCGTACTTCCCGCCGACGAAGCCGAAGTCGATGGCGTGCACTCCGTCGCCCACCATGAGGTTGACGAAGAGGTGTCCGAAGATGAGCACGAGCAGGAGCACGCCGGAGACGCGCATGTAGATCCAGCCCCACTTCTCCCAGTTCACGCCGCGCTTGCGGGCGGGACGGGAGGGGGAGCGAGGTGGCTCGATGGCCGGGGCATTGTCGATGGCGGTCACGTCAGTCCCTCCTAGTGTCCGAAGACGTTCATCAGGTGGCGGGGAGTGAAGCCCAGCATCGTGACGACCCACAGTCCGATCACGACGTAGAACATGACCTTCTGGTACCGCACGCCCTTCGACCAGAAGTCGATCAGGATGATGCGGATGCCGTTGAACGCGTGGAAGACGATCGCGCCGACCAGGGCCACCTCGCCGAGGCCCATGATGGGCGTCTGGTAGGTGCTGATGACGGCGTTGTACGCCTCGGGGCTGACGCGGATGAGTGCGGTGTCGAGGACATGCACCAGCAGGAAGAAGAAGATGGCGACGCCGGTGATGCGATGCAGAACCCATGACCACATGCCCTCGCGGCCCCTGTAGAGGGTTCCTCCCGGACGGGATGCGCGCTTGGTGTCTGCTGTCAGGGTTCCTGCCGTGACCTGAGGCATGAACAACCCTCCCTGGCTGTGTCTGACGGCCGAGAGAACCACCGGCCGGAACCGCTCGACGAGCGTGAGCCCAAGTCTATTCCCTTCATTTCGCCCAGTTCCCGTAAGGGGAACCTAAGTATCTCGACGTCGAGAGACCGCTTCCGGGACCGCGACGGATGCCCACCCGCGGCCGCACCGAGGCGGCAGATAGTCTGTGCTGCATGACTGCTATCGAGCGCTTCTACAGCGTCATCCCGGCCGGCGGCATCGGTTCCCGGCTCTGGCCCCTCTCCCGCGCCGATGCGCCCAAGTTCCTCCACGACCTCACCGGGTCCGGGCAGACGCTGCTCCGCGACACCTGGGACAGGCTCGCTCCCATCTCGGGCACCGAGCGCATCATGGTGGTCACCGGCCGTGCCCACCGCGCAGCGGTCGAGGCCCAGCTGCCGGAGCTGGCCGACCACAACGTCGTGCTCGAGAGCGAGCCCCGCGACTCGTCGGCGGCGATCGGCCTGGCCGCTGCGATCCTGGCGTTGCGAGAACCCGACGTCATCATCGGGTCGTTCGCGGCCGACCACGTCATCAAGGGCACGGTTCTGTTCCGGCACGCCGTCCAGGAGGCTGCGGCCCTGGCTGACGCTGGCTACATCGCGACCATCGGCATCCGTCCCACCGAGCCGGCCATCGGATTCGGCTACATCCATACCGGGGGATCCCTCGAGGTCGCCGGAGCACCGTCGGCGAGCATCGTCGACTCCTTCGTGGAGAAGCCCGACCTGGAGACGGCCCAGCGCTACGTCGCCGGCGGCAAGCACCTCTGGAACGCGGGCATGTTCATCGCGCGGGCCGATCGCCTGCTCGAGGAGATCGCCCGCAACAAGCCGGAGCTGCACGCCGGACTCATCGAGCTGGCAGCCGCCTGGGACGATCCGGCCACTCGCGGGCCGGCCGTCGATCGCATCTGGCCGAAGCTCGAGAAGATCGCCATCGACTACTCCGTGGCCGAGCCGGCAGCAGCCGCCGGGCGGCTCGCCGTGGTGCCCGCCCAGTTCGACTGGGACGACGTCGGCGACTTCGCCTCGATCGCCAAGATCCACTCCGGTGGTCGCAAGCGCGACCTCGCCATCCTCGGCGCGGACGCCAGGGTGCTCGCCGATTCGTCGAGCGGCATCGTCGTGAGCCAGGGCGGCCGCACAATCGCCCTCATCGGCGTCGAGGACATCGTGGTGGTCGACACCCCCGACGCCCTCCTCGTCACCACGAGCGCGAACGCCCAGAAGGTCAAGTCCGTCGTCGACGCGCTCCGGCTCTCCGGCCGTGGCGACGTGCTCTGACGCGATCCGTTCCCCCACAGCCCCGAGAGGATCCCCATCATGGGAAACCGACTGCTCACAGCATCCGTCGTCGCCGTCATCTCAGTCGCAGCCCTCGTCGGCTGCGCAGATGCCCCGAGCTCGAACGGCGCATCGAGCGATGCCGCCGGTGACTACTGCGCTCGGATGGTGACGAACTCCGGCGGCCTCGAGGACCGGTCGTTCAACCAGTCCAGCTGGGCGGGCCTGCAGAAGGCGGAGAAGGATGCCGGCATCGAGGTGCAGGCCCTGGTCTCGACCGGGGAGACCGACCTCGCGCCGAACGTGCAGCAGGCCGTCGACTCGGGCTGCCAGTTCGTGCTCACCGTCGGCTACGAGCTGGCGGATGCCACGACCTCGGCAGCCGCCGCGAACCCCGACGTGCACTTCTCCATCGTCGACGAGGTCGTCGACGCACCCAACGTGAAGCCGGTCATCTTCGACACCGCCCAGGCCAGCTACCTCGCCGGGTACCTCGCAGCCGGCGTCTCGAAGACGGGCAAGGTCGCGACATTCGGCGGCGGCAACCAGCCGCCGGTGACCCTGTTCATGGACGGTTTCGTCGACGGCGTCGCTGCCTACAATGCCGCTCACGGCACGCAGGTGGTCGCGCTCGGCTGGGACAAGGTCAAGCAGGACGGCACCTTCACCGGCGACTTCGAGGACATCAACAAGGGCAAGACCCTCACCGAGAGCCTCATCGACCAGGGTGCAGACGTGATCCTGCCCGTCGCCGGCCAGGTCGGAGAGGGGTCGGCAGCCGCCGCGCTGGAGAACCCCGGCGTCTCGGTCATCTGGGTGGACAACGACGGCTTCGACACCCTGCCGGCGAAGTACCACCCCGTGCTCCTGACCAGCGTCCTGAAGAACACCGAGGACGCCGTGGCGCAGATCGTCACCGATGACGCAGCGGGCACCTTCGACCCCGCCCCGTTCATCGGCACCCTCGAGAACGGGGGAGTGGGCCTCGCCCCCTTCCACGACCTCGCCTCCTCGGTTCCGCAGGAACTGTCGGATGAGCTCGACGCGCTGAAGGCGAAGATCGTCGACGGGTCCGTCGTCGTCACGTCGCCGAGCACGCCGGAATAGTACGCCGGAGCCCCGTCTTCACGCAGTTTTGTTGCGAGTTCGTTTCGTCGGATGCGCCCCGGGTCGCAGATTCATAACCATTCGCGCGCGCACCCCTTTTGCTCTTTTGAGCAAGGAAATATTCGGTAACGTGATTGCACATCCCGGCCCATCCATCCCTGTGGGCCTGCAATCTTGGAGGTCATCTTGACGATCACTACCCGCAAGGCCGCCATCGGCGGACTTGCCGCGCTCAGCGCAGCGCTCCTGCTGGCCGGCTGCGCCTCGGCGCCCGAAGAAGGCGGAGAGTCGTCTGGTGGCGCAGCAGCATCCGACTTCGTGCCCTGCATGGTCTCCGACTCCGGTGGATTCGACGACAAGTCGTTCAACCAGCTCGGATCCGAGGGTCTCGAGAAGGCAGCCAAGGAGCTCGGCGTCGAGCCGATCAAGGTGCAGTCCGACGCTGAGACCGACTTCGCTCCCAACCTGACGAACCTCGTCGACCAGGGCTGCAACGTCATCGTCACGGTCGGCTTCGCGCTCTCGGCTGCCACCATCGAGTCGGCCACGGCCAACCCCGAGGTCGACTACACGATCATCGACGACGCGGCTGACGCCGACTTCGACGGCAAGGCAGACGCCGACAACATCAAGCCGATCCTGTTCGACACCGCCCAGGCGGCATTCCTCGCCGGCTATGCAGCAGCCGACTACTCGAAGACCGGCGTCGTCGGCACCTTCGGTGGAATGAACTTCCCGACAGTCTCCATCTTCATGGACGGCTTCAAGCAGGGCGTCGAGTACCACAACACCGAGAAGGGAACCGCAGTCAAGGTTCTCGGCTGGGACGGCACCGACGGCCTCTTCACCGGTGGCTTCGAGGCCAACGACACCGCTCGCCAGACGGCTCAGGGCCTCATCGACCAGAACGTCGACGTGCTCCTGCCCGTCGGTGGACCGATCTACCAGAGCGCTGCGGCCGCCATCAAGGACGCCGGTCGTGACATCGCCATGATCGGTGTCGACGCAGACTTCACCGTCACCGCGCCCGACGTGGCCGACCTCATGCTGACCTCGATCCTCAAGGGCATCGACGTCGGAACGTACGACGCCGTCCTCGCGGCCGGCAACGGCGAGTTCGACCCGACCCCGTTCGTCGGAACACTCGAGAACGAGGGCGTCGGCATCGCGCCGTTCCACTCCTTCGAGGACAAGGTCGCACCGACCCTCCAGGGTGAGCTCGACACGATCAAGGCCGGCATCATCGACGGCTCGATCCCCGTCAAGTCCTACCTCGCAGGCTAAGACAGTCTCCGACGGAAGGGGAGGCCGGCGAGAGCCGACCTCCCCTTCTGCATGCCGCGCTTCTGCGCAGCATCTGCAACATCTGAGCATCCGCCCCGAAGGTCTGCCCACCTTTGCGCACGCAGGGGCGCGGAATCACGTGAATAACTAGGATCGGGAGCATGAAGCTCGAACTTCGCGGCATCACGAAGACATTCGGTGCCCTGGTCGCCAATGACCACATCGATCTCACCGTCGAACCCGGGGAGATCCACTGTCTCCTCGGTGAGAACGGTGCAGGCAAGTCCACCCTCATGAACGTGCTCTACGGCCTGTATCAGGCCGACGGCGGCGAGATCCTCCTCGACGACGCCGTGCAGCACTTCGCGGGTCCAGGCGACGCCATGGCGGCCGGAATCGGCATGGTGCACCAGCACTTCATGCTCATCCCGGTCTTCACGGTGGCTGAGAACGTCATGCTCGGGCACGAGCAGACCCGCGCCGGCGGCCTGCTCGACCTTCCCGCCGCACGCGCCAAGGTGAAGGAGATCTCCGAGCGCTTCGGGTTCGACGTCGATCCCGATGCCCTCGTCGATGAGCTCCCCGTCGGTGTGCAGCAGCGCGTCGAGATCATCAAGGCGCTCTCCCGCGACGCCCGCGTGCTCGTCTTCGACGAGCCGACGGCCGTGCTCACCCCGCAGGAGACCGATGAGCTGATGCAGATCATGCGGCAGCTCCGCGACGCCGGAACCGCCATCGTCTTCATCACCCACAAGCTGCGCGAGGTGCGCGAGGTCGCCGACCGCATCACGGTCATGCGGCTCGGCAAGGTCGTCGGCGAGGCCCAGCCCACGGCGACGAACGCCGAGCTCGCCTCGCTCATGGTCGGCCGCGCCGTCGAGCTGACGGTGCACAAGGAGGAGCCCACCCTCGGCGAGGAGGCCCTCGTCGTCGAGAACCTCACCGTCGTCGACCACATCGGCCAGCTGGTCGTGAACGACGTGAGCTTCTCGGTTCGCCGCGGCGAGATCCTCGCCATCGCCGGCGTGCAGGGCAACGGCCAGACCGAGCTCACGGAGGCTCTCGTCGGGCTGCAGCCGCGCGTCACCGGCCGCATCAGCCTCGACGGTCGAGAGCTGACGGGTGCGAGCGTCAGGAAGATCCTCGACGCCGGTGTCGGGTTCGTTCCCGAGGACCGCAACGAGGACGGCCTGGTCGGTGAGTTCACCATCGCCGAGAACCTCATGCTCGACAGGTCGACGGGTAAGCCCTTCGTCAGGGCCGCGACGTTGCAGCTCGGTTATCGCGCCGATTTCGCCAGGGAGAAGGTCGCCGAGTTCGATGTGCGCACGCCGAGCATCGAGACCAAGGTGGGCCGTCTCTCCGGTGGCAACCAGCAGAAGGTCGTGCTCGCCCGTGAGCTGAGTCGTGACCTCACGCTCTTCGTCGCAGCCCAGCCGACGCGTGGCGTCGACGTCGGATCGATCGAGTTCATCCACAAGCGCATCGTCGAGACGCGCGACTCCGGTGTTCCCGTGATCGTCGTGTCGACCGAGCTCGACGAGGTCGCAGCCCTCGCCGATCGCATCATGGTCATGTACCGCGGCCGCATCGTCGGCATCGTGCCGGGCAACACACCCCGCGATGTCCTCGGCCTCATGATGGCCGGAGAGGCCCCGACCTCAGAAGGAGTCGCCGCATGAGCGACGAGAACCCTCAGAAGCCCGCCGCGCCGGCTCCGGCATCCGTCGCCCCCGACAGGGCCACCACCGAGGCCATCGAGCCGCCGTCGCGCTGGACCGTGGCGCTGCGCGAGATCGCCACGGGCAACGCCATCATCTCGGTGCTCGCCGTGCTGCTCGCCCTGCTCGTGGGCGCCATCATGATCGCCTTCACCGACGAGAACGTGCAGAAGACGGCCGTCTACTTCTTCGCCCGTCCCGGTGACACCGTCGTGGCCGTCTGGCAGTCGGTGTCCGGAGCGTACTCCGCGCTGTTCCAGGGGTCGATCTACAACTTCCGCCGGCCCGGATTCGAGGCCGGCATCAAGCCGCTCACCGAGACGCTCACCTTCGCCACGCCGCTGATCGCAGCCGGCCTCGGCGTCGGTCTCGCGTTCCGGGTCGGCATGTTCAACATCGGCGGGCGTGGCCAGATGCTCATCGCGGCATCCGTCGCCGGCTGGGTCGGCTTCGGCTGGGACCTGCCGTGGGGCATCCACATGATCGTCGCGGTTCTCGCCGGCATGCTCGGCGGCGCCCTGTGGGCCGGTATCGCGGGTCTCCTGAAGGCACGCACCGGAGCCCACGAGGTGATCGTGACGATCATGCTCAACTACATCGCCTACTACCTGGTGTCGTGGATGCTGCGCACCCCCGGCCTGCTGCAGGCTCCGGGCTCGAGCAACCCGAAGACCCCGGCGATCAAGGAGACGGCCGTCTTCATCAAGATCCTCGGACCGCAGTACAACCTGCATTTCGGCTTCCTCCTCGCGATCGTCGCGACGATCATCGTCTGGTGGATCCTCAACCGCTCCAACCTCGGCTTCCAGTTCAAGGCCGTCGGTGAGAACCCGAACGCCGCCCGCGTCGCCGGCATCAACGTGAAGTCGATGTACGTCTACGCGATGCTCATCTCCGGTGCGCTCGTCGGTCTCGCGGGGGTCGCCCAGGTGCTCGGCACGGTCACGACGGGCTTCAGCTCGGGCATCGACGCCGGCATCGGCTTCGACGCGATCACCGTGGCCCTGCTCGGCCGCTCGACCCCGTGGGGCATCTTCGTCGCCGGCATCCTGTTCGGCGCATTCAAGGCCGGTGGATTCTCGATGCAGGCGGCGGAGGGCGTCCCCGTCGAGATCGTGCTCGTCGTGCAGTCGCTCATCGTGCTCTTCATCGCGGCACCGCCGCTGGTGCGTGCGATCTTCCGCCTGCCGTCGCCCGGTTCGCGACAGAAACGAACAGTTCCCAACGTCACGAAGGAGGTGGCGGCGAAGTGAGCACCACCACCGAGAACACCGCACCAGCACCGATGCCGGCTCCGGTCGTCGTGCTCGCCAAGACAGTCATCACCAGCTGGAAGGCGCCGGTCGCGTTCCTCGTCTTCACCCTGGCCATGTTCGCGCTGGCCATCTTCGGCGCCCGTCCCGGTGACACCACGTTCAGGCTGTCGAGCCCGGCGGATGCCATCCAGCTCCCCGAGGTCGTCGTGCCATCGGCTCCCACCGTGTGGGTCGTCGCCATCCTCCTCGCCGTGGTGACCATCGTGAGTGCCGCCATGGTGCGCGCGCAGAGAAGGGTCCCGCTCTGGCTCATCGTGATCTTCGCCGTGCTGTTCATGTTCGGCTTCCTCACCTGGGCCGCCACCGGTTCATCGCTGCCGATGATCGGGCTGCTGTTCGGCTCGCTCAGCCTCGCGGTTCCCCTCATCTACGGCTCCCTGGCCGGTGTCATCGGTGAGCGCGTCGGCGTCGTCAACATCGCCATCGAGAGCCAGCTCCTCGCCGGAGCCTTCACTGCCGCTGTCGTGGCGTCGGTCACCGGTAACCTCTGGCTGGGAGTCATCGCAGCGATGGTCGCCGGTGTGCTGGTGGCCATGGTGCTCGCCGTGTTCGCGATCAGGTACCTCGTCGACCAGGTCATCGTCGGTGTCGTGCTCAACGTGCTCGTCGTCGGCCTCACCAGCTTCTTCTACTCGCAGGTGCTGGTGCCGAACGCCGCCGTGCTGAACGCCCCGCCGCGCTTCGAGCGCCTGCCGATCCCGCTGCTCGGCGACATCCCGATCATCGGACCGGTGCTGTTCAAGCAGACGATCATCGTCTACATCATGTACGTGGCCGTCGCGGCCGTGTACGTCGGGCTGTTCCACACCAAGTGGGGCCTCCGCCTCCGCGCCGTGGGCGAGCACCCCCAGGCCGCAGACACCGTCGGCATCAAGGTCAACAAGACCCGGTTCTGGAACGTCGCGCTGGCCGGTGCCATCGCCGGCCTCGGCGGAACGTTCTTCACCATCGGAACCGGCATCGCCTTCAACAAGGAGATGACGGCCGGAGCCGGCTACATCGCCCTCGCCGCCGTGATCTTCGGCCAGTGGGACCCCATCAAGGCCACACTCGCCGCCCTGCTGTTCGGCTTCGCGTCGAACCTGCAGAACACCCTCAGCGTGATCGGATCGCCGGTTCCGAGCGAGTTCATGCTCATGCTTCCGTACGTCGTCACGATCTTCGCCGTGGCCGGCCTCGTCGGAAAAGTGAGACCGCCGGCGGCATCAGGAAAGCCATACGTGAAATCATGACCGAGCCAACAGCATCCGTTCCCGAGATCGACTGGGCAGCCCTGCGCACCGCCGCGATCGAGGCCATGGGCAAGGCCTACGTGCCCTACTCGGAGTTCCCCGTCGGCGCCGCCGCCCTCGTCGACGACGGCCGCATCGTGTCGGGCTGCAACGTGGAGAACGCCTCATACGGTGTCACGCTGTGCGCCGAGTGCACCCTGGTCTCCGGCCTGTTCATGTCGGGCGGCGGCAGGCTCGTCGCCTTCGCCTGCGTCGACGGCAACGGCGACACCCTCATGCCATGCGGCCGCTGCCGCCAGCTGCTCTACGAGCACTCCACCGAGGGCATGCTGCTCGAGACCGTCTCGGGCATCCGCACCATCGACGAGGTGCTGCCGGATGCCTTCGGCCCGCGCCAGCTCGCCGAGTACCGGGGCTGAGAGCCCCTCCGACGGGAGCCGCACGCCGACGACCGACCTGATGCCGAGCATCACGGCAGGGTGTGCAGCAGCGATTCCACGCAACTGAAAGAAGGACCCCATGGCCGTTGAAGCCTTCGACGTCGTCGACCTCATCCGCACCAAGCGCGACCACGGAACGCTGTCGACAGCTCAGATCGACTGGCTGATCGACGCGTACACCCGCGGCTACGTCGCCGACGAGCAGATGTCGGCCATGACCATGGCCATCTTCCTCAACGGCATGAGCCGCACCGAGATCCGCGACATGACCATGGCCATGATCGCCAGCGGCGAGCGGATGAGCTTCGACGCCCTTCCGATGCCGACGACGGACAAGCACTCCACCGGCGGCGTCGGCGACAAGATCACCCTGCCGCTCATGCCCCTCGTCGCCGTGTTCGGTGTCGCCGTGCCGCAGCTCTCCGGGCGCGGCCTCGGGCACACCGGCGGAACCCTCGACAAGCTCGAGTCGATCCCGGGCTGGCGCGCCAACCTCACCAACGAGGAGATGTTCATCCAGCTGCGCGACCACGGCGGCGTCATCTCCGCTGCCGGCAGCGGCCTCGCCCCTGCCGACGGCAAGCTCTACGCGCTACGCGACATCACCGGCACCGTCGAGGCCATCCCGCTCATCGCATCGTCGATCATGTCGAAGAAGATCGCCGAGGGCACCGGAGCGCTCGTGCTCGACGTGAAGTTCGGCTCAGGTGCGTTCCTCAAGGACATCGAGCGCTCTCGGGAGCTCGCCCGCACCATGGTGGAGCTGGGGGAGGATGCCGGAGTGGCGACATCCGCCCTGCTGACCAACATGAACGTGCCGCTCGGCCTCGCCATCGGCAACGCCAACGAGGTACGCGAGAGCGTCGAGGTGCTCGCCGGCGGCGGGCCGGCCGACATCGTCGAGCTGACAGTGGCCCTGGCCAGGGAGATGCTCGCCCTCGTCGGCCAGACCGACGTCGACGTCGAGGCCGCGCTGCACGACGGCAGGGCCATGGACAAGTGGCGCGACGTGATCCGTGCGCAGGGTGGGGATCCGGATGCCGCCCTGCCCGTCGCCAGAGAGACCCACACCGTCGTCGCCGACCGCGACGGCGTGCTCGTCGAGCAGCAGGCGCTGCCGTTCGGCATCGGCGCCTGGCGTCTGGGCGCCGGACGCGCCCGCAAGCAGGACCCCGTGCAGCACGCCGCCGGAATCGACCTGCACGCCAAGCCCGGCGACGTCGTGACCGCCGGCCAGCCGCTCTTCACGCTGTCGGCCGACGAGCCCGAGCGCTTCGCCCGTGCCCTCGAGGCCGTCGAGGGCGCCTGGCGCATCGGCGACGTCGGTGAGGCCGTGCAGGACGGCGGCCCGCTGATCGCCGAGCGCATCGGGCGCTGAGGCGCTCTCCCGCTCGCTGAGGCCCGCGCAGCGCGCTGTCGAAGCGGACCCGGCCGACGCGCAACAAATCAGCGCCCACGGCTGCCCGGTCGCACCGGTAGATTTGAGGACGTGAACACGATTCCGACGGACTACCTGTTGCCTGGCGGTGGCACGAGCATCAACTCGCTGCCCAAGGTCTCCCTGCACGACCACCTCGACGGCGGACTGCGCCCTCAGACGATCATCGAACTGGCCGATGCCATCGGCCTCGACGTGCCCGAGACCGATTCCGCGGCGCTGGCGACCTGGTTCGCCGACCAGGCCGACTCCGGGTCCCTCGTGGAGTACCTCAAGACATTCGACGTCACGACTGCCGTCATGCAGACCACTGAGGGCCTCGAGAGGGTCGCTCGCGAGTTCGTGCAGGACCTGGCTGCCGACGGCGTCATCTACGGCGAGATCCGCTGGGCTCCCGAGCAGCACCTCGCTCGCGGCCTCACCCTCGATCAGGCCGTCGAAGCCGTGCAGGCCGGCATCGAGGCAGGCATCGACGACGTGGCCTCGGGCACGGGCAACGGCATCCGCATCGGACAGCTCGTCACGGCCATGCGCCACGCGAACCGCGGCCTCGAGATCGCCGAGCTGGCCGTGCGCCACCGCGACCGCGGAGTCGCCGGGTTCGACATCGCCGGGGCGGAGCTGGGCTTCCCGGCCCGCAACCACCTCAGCGCCTTCGATTACCTCGCCAAGGAGTTCCTGCCCGTCACCGTGCACGCCGGCGAAGCCGACGGCATCGACAGCATCCGCGGGGCGCTCTTCGACGGACGAGCGCTGCGCCTCGGCCACGGCGTGCGTCTCGCCGAGGACATCTCGATCGAGCGCGAGGACGACGACAACACCTACGTGACCCTCGGCCCCGTCGCCCAGTGGGTGCGCGACCGTGAGATCGCCCTCGAGCTGTCGCCGTCCTCCAACCTGCAGACCGGCGCCATCGCGGTCTGGGGCGACGAGCTCGTCGACCACCCGTTCGACCTGCTCTACCAGCTCGACTTCCGGGTGACCGTCAACACCGACAACCGCCTCATGAGCAGCACCACCATCAGCCGCGAACTCGCGCTGCTGGCGGATGCATTCTCCTACGACCTCGACGACTTCGAGGTCTTCCAGCTCAATGCCGCCTCCGCCGCGTTCCTCCCCCTCGAGGACCGCGACGAGCTCATCGAGCAGATCAGTGCGGGATTCGACGCGGCCTGACCCGCGACCTCCGCAGTCCCCGAACGACAGAAGGCCCCACCGTGCTGCCCCCACTGCAAGAGAGTGCCATCAGGCTCGGTGCCGCCGCGACGGACTGGCAGGACGCCGTGCGCATCTGCGGCGCTGCGCTCCGTGACTCCGGGGCGACGACGGATGCCTACACCGAGCGCATGATCGGCGTCATCGAGGAGTTCGGCGCCTACGTCGTCATCGCGCCGGGCTTCGCCCTCGCCCATGCCCGACCGGGCAGCGACGTGATGACCGATGGTCTGGCCGTCGTCACCCTCGCCGAGCCCGTGCGCTTCGGGCACCCGCACAACGACCCCGTGAGCGTCATCATCGGGCTCGCGGTGACCACCACGGACGAGCACGTCGGGGCCGTCGCGACGCTGGCGAACGTCTTCAACGACGGCGCGGTCATCCCCGCGCTGGCCGCCGCCGGCGACGACGAGACCGTCCGGAGACTGCTGGGGTACACACCATGAAGATCGTCGCCATCTGCGGTGCCGGAATCGGCACCTCCGCCATCCTCAAGCTCAATGCCGAACGTGCGCTCGAACGGATTGGAGTCGAGGCACAGGTCTCGGCGACCGACGTCGCCAGCGTCGGAGTCGCCGCATCCGATGCCCAGGTGATCCTCACCTCACCCGAGCTCGTCAAGCACATCGGCGCGACCAACGCCGACATCGTGGTGATCGACAACTACTTCGATCTCGACGAGATCACGACGAAGCTCGAGATCGCGGTCGGGTAGCTGCCGCCCTCTAGCCGACCAGCTCCCGCATGCCGGCATCGAGGGCGGCGACCGATGCCGCGGCCGTGGCCGTGCGCTCGGCCACGCCGCCCTCGTCGCTCGAGGAGTCGATGTAGACCTTGAGCTTCGGCTCGGTGCCGCTCGGGCGCACCATGATGCGCGAGCCGTCCGTCAACTGGATGCGCAGCACGTCGCTCGGCGGCAGGCCGCCGAAGCCGTCGGCCAGGTCTTCGATCCGGTCGACACGGATGCCGCCGATCTGCGATGGCGGTTGGTCGCGGAGTCGCTGCATGGTGCTGGCGATGCGCGCGAGATCCGTCACGCGGATGGAGATCTGCGACGAGGCGAAGGCGCCGAAGGTCTCGGTGAATGCCGCGAGGTGGTCGGCGACGGTGCGACCATCGGCCTTCAGCTCGCTCGCGAGCGACAGGAACGCGACCGCTGCCGAGATGCCGTCCTTGTCGCGCACGTCGTCGGGGTTCACGAGGTAGCCGAGTGCCTCCTCGAAGCCGAACACGAGGCCGGGTGCACGGGAGATCCACTTGAAGCCGGTGAGCGTGTTCGAGAAGTGCAGGCCGTAGTGGCGGGCGATGGCGGCGAGTCCGGGGGAGGAGACGATCGAGCAGGCGAGGGTGCCGTCGCCGGGCGCACGGCCGGCAGCATTGCGTTCAGCGGCCCACCAGCCGAGCAGCAGCCCGACCTCGTTGCCGGAGAGACGCCGGTACCCGCCGTCGGCTGCGGCATCCGGGATCGCGATGGCGAGACGGTCGGCGTCGGGATCGTTGGCGATCACGAGCTCCGCCTGCTGTGCTCGGGCCTCGTCTGTCGCCAGGTCCATGGCGCCCGGCTCCTCGGGGTTGGGGAATGCGACCGTCGGGAAGGCGGCGTCTGGTTCGATCTGCGCACGCACGACATGCGGCTCGTCGAATCCGGCGGCCGAGACAGCGCGGGCGAAGGTCTCCCAGCCGACACCGTGCATGGCCGTGTAGACGACGTTCACCTGGGCACGGGGCGCTGGGGCGATCGCCGCTGTGGCGTCGACATAGGCGTCGATGACGGACTCGTCCGCGGTCTCGAACCCGGCGCGGGGCAACTCGAGCACACTCGAGCCGGCAGCGACCAGGAGGATCTCCTCGGCGATCTCGACATCGGCGGGCGAGACGATCTGCGAGCCCCTGTCGCGGCCGCCGAGGTAGACCTTGTAGCCGTTGTCGTTCGGCGGGTTGTGCGAGGCCGTGACCATGACGCCGGCGTCGGCGTGGAGGTGGCGCACGGCGTAGGCCAGCACGGGCGTGGGCAGCAGGCGGGGCAGCAGGATGGCCCGGATGCCGGCACCGGCCATGATCTCGGCGGTGTCGGTGGCGAACACCTGCGAGTTCCTGCGGCCGTCGTAGCCGATGACGACGCTCGGCGCCTCTCCGATGGTCGCGTGGTTCACCAGGAAGCGGGCGAGGCCGGCGGCGGCCTGCGACACCAGTACGCGGTTCATGCGGTTCGAACCGGCGGCGATCTCGCCGCGGAGGCCGGCAGTGCCGAAGGCGAGCCGCACGTCGAAGCGGGCATGGAGCTCGGTGACGGCATCCGTCGACCCGGCTTCCGCCTCGTCGATCAGGGTGCGAAGCTCGGCCCGGGTCTCGGCGTCGGGGTCCTGTGCGAGCCAGGCGCGGGCCTGGTCGAGAACGTGGGCTGCGGCATCCGTCGTCATGGCGTCGTTCACAGGGCGTTCGCGATGCGGGCGAGCAGGGCGCTGATGACGGCCTCGGCGTTCTGACCGGCCTCGATGACCTCGGCGTGACTGAGGGGTGTCTTCTGGATGCCTGCTGCGAGGTTGGTGATCAGGCTCATGCCGAGGATCTCCATGCCGGCCTGGCGGGCGGCGATGGCCTCGAGCGCGGTCGACATGCCCACGATGTGGCCGCCGATGGTCTTGGCCATCTGCACCTCGGCCGGCGTCTCGTAGTGCGGGCCGCGGAACTGGCAGTACACGCCCTCGTCGAGACCCGGGTCGATCGTGCGGGCGAGGTCGCGCAGGCGTCGCGAGTAGAGGTCGGTGAGGTCGATGAAGGTCGCGCCCTCGAGGGGCGAGTCCGCCGTCAGGTTGATGTGGTCGCTGATCAGAACGGGTGTGCCGGGCGTCCAGTGCTCGCGGATGCCGCCGGCACCGTTGGTGAGGATCATCGTGGAGGCGCCGGTCGCCGCAGCTGTGCGCACGCTGTGCACGACCCTGCGCACTCCGTGGCCCTCGTAGTAGTGGGTGCGCGCTCCGATCACGAGGGCGTGCTTGCCGTTCGGCAGCGCGATCGACCGCAGCATGCCGCCGTGGCCCTCGAGGGCCGGCTTGCTGAAGCCGCTGATCTCGTGCGCCGGGATCACGGCCGTGGTCTCGCCGATGAGATCGGCGGCCTTTCCCCATCCGCTGCCGAGGGTGAGGGCGATGTCGTGGCGTTCGACGCCTGTGCGCTCTGCGATCTGCTCCGCGGCCTGCCTGGCGACCTCGAACGGGTCGGTTCCGGGCTCGTCGAGGGGATTCGTCGTCGAAGTCGTCATCCGTCCACTCTAGAGCCGGTGCCCATGCGCGACCCACCCGGTTGACGGCGAGCGGATGCCGTCACTCAGGATGCGGGGAAGCGGCGGCATCCGCTGCTCATCCGCGCGAACGCTCAGCGGATCTTGAGGTTCTCGTGCATCTGCGAGAATGGAAGGCATGGCCCACGAGTTCGAGACCACCCAGCGGATCGCAATCCTCGGTGGAGGGCCCGGCGGTTACGACGCCGCCCTCGCTGCGGCCCAGCTGGGAGCCGAGGTCACCCTCGTCGAGCGCATGGGAGTCGGCGGATCGGCCGTGCTGACCGACGTCGTGCCGTCGAAGTCGCTCATCGCGACGGCGGAGGCGTCGAACGCCATCAAGGAGGCCGCCGATCTCGGCGTGCAGTTCTACGCTCGCGGTGAGTCCGGCAAGCCACTCCGCCCCGAGGTCGCCATCAACCTGGCCGCCGTCAACAAGCGCCTGCTGCGGCTCGCCCGACAGCAGTCGGAGGACATGACCGCCAACCTCGAGAAGGCCGGAGTGCGCCTGGTGCAGGGCGAGGGACGCCTCGACGGAGCCGGAGCCATCATCGTCTCGACGGCCCTCGGCGACGAGGGCACGGACTTCGATCGCATCGAGGCCGACACCATCATCATCTCGGTGGGAGCAACCCCTCGCATCCTCGACTCGGCCGTGCCCGACGGCGAGCGGATCTTCACCTGGACGCAGCTCTACAACCTGAAGAGCGTTCCGGAGCACCTCATCGTGGTCGGCTCCGGTGTCACCGGCGCCGAGTTCGCCTCGGCCTACCGCGCCCTCGGCAGCGAGGTCACGCTCATCTCGAGTCGCGACCAGGTGCTGCCGGGCGAGGACGCCGACGCCGCCCGCGTGCTCGAGAACGCCTTCCGCCGCAACGGCATGACGGTGCTCTCCAAGTCCCGCGCCGACAAGGTCGAGCGCACGGCGACGGGCGTGAAGGCGACGTTGTCCGACGGCCGGGTCGTCGAGGGCTCGCACGCCCTCATGGCCGTCGGCTCGATCCCGAACACGGCGGGCATCGGCCTCGAGGCCGCCGGCGTGCAGATGACGCCGAGCGGGCACATCCGGGTGAACCGGGTGGCGCGCACCTCGGTGCCGAACATCTACGCCGCCGGCGACTGCACCACGTTCACACCGCTCGCCTCCGTCGCCTCGATGCAGGGGCGAACCGCGGTGTTCCACGCCATGGGCGACATCGTCAACCCGCCCGAGGAACGCAACATCACCTCGAACATCTTCACCCAGCCGGAGATCGCCACCGTGGGGTGGACGCAGAAGCAGATCGAGGACGGCATCGCGCAGGGCGAGATCTACAAGCTGCCCCTCGCCACGAACCCCCGCGCCAAGATGATGGGCATCAAGGAGGGCTTCGTGAAGATCTTCGCGCGCACGGGCTCCGGCACCGTCATCGGCGGCGTGATCGTGGCGCCGAAGGCCAGCGAACTCATCCTCCCGGTGGCGCTCGCCGTCGTGCACAGGCTCACGGTCGACCAGGTCTCCGAGGCCTTCCCCGTGTACCCGTCGCTGTCGGGATCCATCTCGGATGCCGCACGCGCGATGCACATCGTCAACAGCTAGGGAGAGATCGCGGTCCGCCGATGCGCTTCGGGCGGTCGCTTCGCTCGGCCCTCGGCGAGCGAGGGTCGGGACGCAGTCCGCTGAGGGCGGGACGAATCCCGCGGTCGAAGCGCGCTGAATGCCGGAACTAGTCCGCGATGCTGAGCAACAGGTGGCCGGACGCGACCGTCGAACCGACGGCGGCGTTCAGGTTCTCGATGCGGCCGTCCTTGTGCGCCGTCAACGGCTGCTCCATCTTCATGGCCTCGAGCACGATGATGAGGTCTCCCTTGACGACCTGATCGCCTTCGGCGACGGCCAGCTTCACGATCGTCGCCTGCATGGGCGCCTTCACGGAGTCGCCTGTCGACGTGCTGACGGAGTGGTGCGTCGCACGGCGGCGCGGCGCGGGTCCACCGGTCTTCTCCGCCGAGGAGCTCGGCAGCAGCCGCACGGGGAGGCTCACCTCGATGCGGCGTCCATCGACCTCGAGGGTCACCGTGTTGCGCTGCTCCGGGGCGGCCGGAGTCTCGGCCTCTCCGCTCCACGCCTCGATGGTGTTCTCGAAATCGGTCTCGATCCAGCGCGTGTAGATGGAGAACGGCTCGCCGTTCTCGGGTGCGAAGGCCGGATCCCGCACGATCGCCCGGTGGAATGGCAGCACCGTCGGCAGGCCGGCGACCTCGAACTCGTCGAGCGCGCGGCGGGCGCGGTCGAGCGCCTCCTCGCGGTCGGAGCCTGTCACGATGAGCTTGGCGAGCAGGGAGTCGAACGATCCGCTGATCACGTCGCCCGCCTGGATTCCGGTGTCGACACGGATGCCGGGGCCGCTCGCGGGGCGGAACACGTGCACGGGTCCCGGAGCCGGCATGAACCCTCGACCGGCGTCCTCGCCGTTGATGCGGAACTCGAAGGAGTGGCCGCGCGGAGCCGGGTCGTCGTAATCGAGGATGCCGCCCTCGGCGATGCGGAACTGCTCGCGCACGAGGTCGATGCCCGTCACCTCTTCCGAGACGGGGTGCTCCACCTGCAGGCGGGTGTTCACCTCGAGGAAGGAGACAGTGCCGTCCTTGCCGATGAGGAACTCGCACGTGCCGGCGCCGAGGTAGCCGACCTCCTTGAGGATGGCCTTCGACGCGCGGTACAGCTCGGTGTTCTGCTCCTCGGTCAGGAACGGCGCCGGTGCCTCCTCGACGAGCTTCTGGTGGCGGCGCTGCAGCGAGCAGTCGCGGGTCGAGACGACGACGACGTTCCCCTCGGCATCCGCGAGGCACTGGGTCTCGACGTGACGGGGCTCGTCGAGGTACTTCTCCACGAAGCACTCTCCGCGACCGAAGGCCGTGATGGCCTCGCGGGTGGCGGAGTCGAAGAGCTCGGGGATCTCCTCGCGGGTGCGGGCGACCTTGAGGCCGCGGCCGCCGCCGCCGTAGGCCGCCTTGATGGCCACGGGCAGTCCGTGCACGTCGACGAAGTCGAGCACCTCGGAGGCGTCGGAGACGGGGTTGAGTGTGCCGGGGGCGAGCGGGGCGCCCACCTTCTCGGCCACGTGACGGGCAGACACCTTGTCGCCGAGACGCTCGATGGCGTCGGGCGACGGGCCGATCCAGACGAGGCCGGCGTCGATGACGGCGCGGGCGAAGTCGGCGTTCTCGGCGAGGAAGCCGTAGCCGGGGTGCACGGCGTCGGCTCCGGACCGGCGGGCGATCGAGAGCAGCTTGTCGATGACGAGGTAGGTGTCGGCGCTCGTGGTTCCGTCGAGCCCGTAGGACTCATCGGCGAGACGGGAGTGCAGGGCGTCGCGGTCCTGGTCGGCGTAGACGGCGACGGAGCTGATGCCGCTGTCGCGGGCAGCCCTGATGACGCGGACGGCGATTTCGCCCCGGTTGGCGATGAGGACCTTGGAGATGCGCGTCATGATTCACCAGCCTATTGCCGTGCCACGCATCCCTTTTAGGCGTCTCCTCCAAAAATGCGGTCCGACCGCTTCGGAAAGGTACAACACAAGGAACGGTCTGTCAGGAGCGGGGGCGGTTCCAGAGGGACGGCCAGCCGACGCCGAGTTCGCGCACGAGGTCGCGCAGAGTCGAGAGCGACAGGCCGATCACCGTGCTCGGGTCGCCATCGACGGAACGGATGAACGGACCCCCGAGGCTGTCGATCGTGAAGGCGCCGGCCACCTCGAGCGGCTCCCCGCTGGCGACGTACGCGTCGATCTCGTGCTCGTCGACCTCGGCGAAGGTGACTCGCGCCGATGCGACGGCGCCGACGGCGGCATCCGCTCGCCCACCGCGGTGGTCGATCAACCAGTGGCCGGAGAACAGCTCGCCGCCGCGCCCGCTCTGTCGCCGCCAGCGTTCCCGGGCGACGTCGGGGCGGTGAGGCTTTCCGTAGATGGATCCGTCGAAGAGGAAGGCGGAGTCGCCGCCGAGGATGAGACCGTCGATCGGCTCCCCGTCGACCAGCGCGCCGACGACGGCCTCGGCCTTCGCCCTGGCGAGGAGCTCGACCATCTCCGCCGCGGGAAGCGTCGCACCCTGCGCCTCCTCGACGGAGGCGACCAACGCCTCCTCGTCGACGTCGGGGGAGATGGTGACGGGCTCGATGCCCGCCGCGCGGAGGGTAGCGAGTCTGGCGGGGGAGGTGGAGGCGAGGTAGAGGCGCATGATGCTTTCGTGCAGAGTCGTGTGGAATGCTCGGACGATGGCCCAGAAGAGAAACCGCACCCCGTCCGCCGAGCTCTCCGGGCGCCGCGACGGGGTCCGGTCATCGGCGGGGCCGAAGGCGGGAACCGGGGCGGGAACCACCGTCGAGCTCGACGTCACCAACGTAGCCCACGGCGGTGTCTTCGTCGCCAGGCATGAGGGGCGCGTGGTCTTCGTGAGCGACACCCTGCCCGGTGAGCGCGTTCTCGCCCACGTGAGCGATGACGCACACGCGAGTTTCTGGCGTGCCGAGACCATCGGCGTCCTCACCGCAGCCCCCGAACGTCGTGACCACGTCTGGCCGGAGTCCTCCGTCGACAGGGCGCCAGGGGAGAGAGCTGGAGGCGCCGAGTTCGGTCACATCGATCAGAGCTTCCAGCGCGAGCTCAAGCGTCGCGTTCTCACGGATGCCTTCGCGCGGATGGCGAAGATCGACACCGACGTCGAGGTCGAGGCCATTCCCACTGCTCCGGATGCCGGCCCCGACGCCGCATCCACAGGAACGGGCTGGCGCACCCGGGTGCGCCTGCAGGTGGCGCCAGACGGCCGCGTCGGCCCGTTCGCCGCACGCTCCCACCACGTCGTGCCCGTGACGTCGCTGCCCCTCGCCACAGCTGCGGTCGAGGCCATCGCGCCGCTCACGCAGCGCTTCCCTGGTGCTGCCCACGTCGACCTCATCGCGCCCAGCGATGCCGTCGCCCGCATCGTGGTCTCCGAGAACGATCGCCGCGGCAGGCCGAAGGCGCCGCCGCACGCCGTCGTGCACGAGATCGTCGGGGAGCGTCGCTTCAGGCTCGAGGCCGGTGGATTCTGGCAGGTGCACGCCCGTGCGGCCGAGACGCTCAGCCGCGCTGTGCAGGAGACCATCGACGGTGACGAGTTCGACCCTCGGGCTGCGAACCTCGACCTCTACGGCGGGGTCGGCCTGCTCGCGGCAGCCGTCGGCGACCGCTTCGGCTCCACCGTGCGCATCACGACGGTCGAGAGCGACGCGCGCGCCACCGACCACGCCGCCGAGAACCTCTCAGAATGGCTGGGCGCCGCGGCCGTCACTTCCCGCGTCGACAGATTCCTGCGGGAGCTCGCCGAGGCTCCGGCAGCGGAGCGACGTCGGCTCGAGGGTGCGACAGTGGTGCTCGATCCTCCGCGGTCGGGTGCCGGGCGCGACGTCGTCGACTCGCTGGTCGACCTGCGGCCGCGTCAGCTCGTCTACGTCGCCTGCGATCCCGTCGCCCTCGCCCGAGATGCCGGCCTGCTCCGTGAGCGCGGCTACGAGCTGCAGGCTCTGCGCGCCTTCGACCTGTTCCCGAACACTCACCATGTCGAAGCCGTGGCGCGCTTCGTGCGCGCGTCCTGACGGCGGGCCGACGCCGTAGTCTGGGATGACGCGGCAGAGGTGTCGCGTCAATGGAGGGAACGCACGTGACGGAGTCGAATGCGGGTGCGGCAGGTGCCATCCAGGTGGCCATCGTCGATGACCACGAGTCGGTGGTCCTCGGACTGAAGGCGGCCTGCGAGGCTGCGGGCTACGACGTCATCTACACGACGGCGCGAGCCCAGGACCTCATCGACAACGTGCTGGGCCGGCCATGCGACGTTGTGGTGCTCGACCTCTCGCTCGGCGACGGGTCGAGCGTGACGGACAACGTGAAGGCCGCTCAGGCGACCGGGGCCGCCGTGCTGGTGCACTCCATCGCCGACCGCGTCGCCAGCGTTCGGGAGGCCCTCGCCGCCGGTGCGGCCGGAGTGATCCCCAAGTCGGCTCCGACGGCCATGGTGCTCGCAGCCATCGCCACGGTGGCGCGGGGCGAGGTGCTCAACAACCTCGAGTGGGCGTCGGCCATCGATGCCGACGCCGACTTCGGCAAGGCCCAGCTGGGACGCCGCGAACGCGACGTGCTGCACCTGTACGCGTCCGGCCTCCCGCTCAAGACCGTCGCCATGCAGCTGGGCATCGCCCACTCGACGGCCAGAGAGTACCTCGACCGCGTGCGGGTGAAGTACGTCGAGGTCGGGCGCCCTGCCCCGACCAAGGTGGACCTGCTGCGCCGGGCCGTCGAGGACGGCATCCTGCCGGGCCTCGAACAGGACTCGGCTGGATGACGACGGTCCCGTCACCTCGCACGACCGAGCGGGGTGAACGCCTGCGCAGTGCTCTGCCTACGACGTCGGAGCCACGTGCGGCGCTGAGCGCCCGCCGCATCAACGTCGCACTCGCGCGGGCGACGGCCTTCTTCGGCCTGGTCTTCGTCGTGCAGACGGTCCCGGTGATGCTGCAGCAGCTGCCCGAGCTCATCGCGCCCTGGTCGTACATCGTCGGTGCCACTGTGTTCGGCTCCCTGATCGCCGTCGCGGTCTCCGCGTGGGTGAACCGCGCCCACCGCCTGGTCTTCGGTCTCTTCGCGATCGTCTACCTGGTGGCCGTGCTGGTCTGGCCCCTCACCGTAGGAGACCCGGCCGACTTCGCCGAGAACACGCCGTGGATCTGGTACCTGGTGACAGTGGCGACGACCAACGCCGCCATAGCCTTCAGGCTGCCCGTCGCCATCCTCTACACGATCCTCACTCCGCTCGCCTACGGCATCATCAGGGTGTCGCCGGCCGGCGGTGACGTCGGATTCACTCGGGCCAGCCTCGACACGGTCTACGCCATCCTGCTCAGCTCGGCCGCCCTGATCATCTTCACCTCCTTGCGGCAGGCCGCAGAGGCCGTCGACGATGCTCAGGCCGGGGCGCTGGCCAAGTATGCGGAGGCCGTCCGCCAACACGCCACCGACGTCGAGCGGGTACAGGTCGATGCCATCGTGCACGACAGCGTGCTCACCACGCTGCTCTCGGCTGCCAACGCAGACAGGCCGGAGCAGAAGGTTCTCGCCGCCCGCATGGCGCGTACGGCGCTCAAGCATCTCGAGGTCGCAGCGGATCCGCCCGTCGACGACGAGCGCGACGTCCCCCTCGATCGGCTGGCCCGCCGCATCCGGTCATCGGCATCGGAGTTCTCGACACCGTTCGTCATCCGCGCGACGCATGTCGCCGGTCGCGGGGTGCCCGTCCAGGCGGCGGAGGCGTTGCACTCGGCATCGGTCCAGGCGATGGTGAACAGCATGCAGCACGCGGGCGGCGCGGCGAGTCTCGTGCGTCGCAGGCTCACCGTCACGGGTCTGACAGACGGATGCCGCATCACGGTCAGCGACACAGGCAGGGGCTTCGACGCCGCAGGCATTCCGCAGGAACGCCTGGGCATCAGGGTGTCGATCATCGAGCGGATGCTGAGCGTCGGCGGCACCGCCAGCATCGAGTCGTCTCCCGGCGCGGGCACCACCGTCACCCTGCAATGGCCGGCGGATGCGGAGACGGATGCGATCTCGGCCGGGACCGACCCTGATCGCGCCTCGGTCGAGCCGACCGGAGCCGGCGCATGATCACCATTCCGCGCGGGCTCATCGTCGGCCTCGCCGCCGTGTTCTCGGCGTACCACGTCGTCTTGGCCATCACCTCGCTCGGGGTGCCGGACTCCCCGGTCGCCCCGATCATCGCGATCTGCCTGTACGTGCTCGCGACGGTCTTCAGCCTGTGGCCGTCCCGTCCTGGTCGGATGCCGCTCTGGGTGGCCGCCTTCGATCTCGCCGCGAGCATCGCCATGCCGCTGCTCGTCTGCTCGACCCTCGATGCGACGGCCGACAACGGCTACGCCACCTGGTACGTCGCGGCCATCGGAACCCTCATGACGATCACGGCCGTGCGCGGCCGGTTGGTCGTCGCCTGGGCCGGCGTGGGCTTCCTCGTGCTCCAGACGCTCGCCTGGGCCGGCCCGGCCGCGCTCGGCTTCATCGGTGTCATCGGCAGCGTGGTCTGGGTGGGTGTCGCCCACTTCGGTGCCCGTGCGCTGTCGAGGGCATCTCGCGAGGCGCGCTCCTACAGCCTCGCCGAGCGGGAGGCCGCCGACTGGCAGGCGGCCCAGGACGCCCACCTGCATGAGCGGCAGGTGCGGCTGGCGACGACGGATCGGATGGCCGCCCCCATGCTGCGCCGCATCGTCGAGACCGACGGCGACCTGAGCGATGCCGAACGCCTCGAGTGCCGCCAGCTGGAGGCGGCCATCCGCGACGAGATCCGCGGGCGGATGCTGCTCGACGACGGAGTGCGCGCGGCGGTGCGCGACGCCAGGCAGCGCGGGGCGAGCGTGACCCTGCTCGACGAGGGCGGCATCGACGACCTCGACGACGACGACCGCAGGCGCACCCTGAGCACCCTCCGAGACGCCATCGTGGGAACCGACGCCGATCGCATCATCGTGCGGACGGTCTCGGATGATGAGGTCGCGGTGACCGTCGTCGGTCTTCGCGGTGGCGACCAGCGCACTGCAGCCCTCGGCGACGGCGGATCCGGTGTCGCTGTCGACGACGATGACGACGGCGAAGAGGTCGATCTCTGGCTCGAGATCCCGCGCTGAGCTCCCAGTCTGGTCGGCGTGCTGGGGGTCCCGGCCTGGCCGGTCTGCTGGGGGTATGACGATGGGGAGCCGGTCCTGTTGGTGACGGCGCATCCCGCTCCCGGCCTGGCCGGTCTGCTGGGGGTATGACGAAGGGGAGCCGGTCCTGTTGGTGACGGCGCATCCGGCTCCCGGCCTGGCCGGTCTGTCGGGGGTATGACGATGGGGAGCCGGTCCTGTTGGCGACGGCGCATCCCGCTCCCGGCCTGGCCGGTCTGCTGGGGGTCCCGGCCTGGCCGGTCTGCTGGGGGTATGACGAAGGGGAGCCGGTCTGAGACCCGCTCCCCTTCGTGTATCCGAGTCGCGGCGATAACCCGAATATCGCCCTGACTCGTCCCTACCGCGGCCTACTGAAACAGCTGGCCTGCGGTGGGCGGTGGCCCCTTGCGGGGCTACCTTCGAGATCTAGTGTGACTCACCGGCAACATCAATAACAGTCATCATTTCGGGGGACACGGATGAGGACCCTCGGTGAAAGCGTCTTCGTGCACGCCGCGAGGCAGCACCAGCCCCCAGAACGGGTGATGGAGGACTGCTGGACGGCAGGGGTACAGCGGCGCCTGTCGGGCTGCTCAGCCGCTGAAGCCGCGCCACTGGCCGGAGCCCGGCGTGAGCGGCTGGCGCAGCGCGCGCTGAGAGCGCTGCCAGGCGTTCTGACCGGCGGACGGAGCCGTCGTGGCCCCGGCCGACTCCTCGGCCAGCATCGCCGACAGCACGGCGGTGACGGCCGCGGCCTCCTCGTCGGTCACCCCCTGGGTGATGAAGGTGATGCCGGTCAGCGCCTGCGCGTCGTCCGGCCGATCGGTTGCAGCGTGCCTGCCCATCAGAGCGGGATGTTCCCGTGCTTCTTGGCCGGGAGACTGGCGCGCTTGGTGCGGAGGGCCCGCAGCGCCTTCGTGACGGAGACGCGGGTGGCAGCAGGCTCGATGATGCCGTCGAGCTCTCCGCGCTCGGCTGCCAGGAACGGGCTGGCCACGTTGTAGGTGTACTCGTTGGCGAGCTTGGTGCGCACGGCCGCCACGTCCTCTCCTGCCTCCTCCGCCCGCTTGATCTCACCTCGGTAGAGGATGTTGACCGCGCCCTGGCCTCCCATGACGGCGATCTCAGCCGTCGGCCACGCGAGGTTGATGTCGGCGCCGAGCTGCTTGGAGCCCATCACGATGTAGGCGCCGCCGTAGGCCTTCCGCAGGATCACCGTGACCAGGGGCACCGTCGCCTCGGCGTAGGCGTAGAGCAGCTTCGCTCCGCGGCGGATGACGCCGGTCCATTCCTGATCGGTTCCCGGCAGGTATCCGGGAACATCGACGAGGGTGACGATCGGGATGGAGAACGCGTCGCAGAACCTCACGAATCGGCTCGCCTTCTCCCCGGCGTCGATGTTGAGGGTTCCGGCCATGGCGTTGGGCTGGTTGGCGATGATGCCGACGGAGCGACCCTCGACCCGGCCGAAGCCGATGACGATGTTGGGCGCGAACAGCGGCTGCACCTCGAGGAAGTCGCCGTTGTCGACGACGCCCTCGATGACGCTCTGCACGTCGTACGGCTGGTTGGGGGAGTCCGGGATGACGGTGTTCAGGCGGCGGTCGGCATCCGTGATCTCCAACTCGGTGTCGCTGTCGTAGACGGGCAGCTCGGCGAGGTTGTTGTCGGGAAGGAAGCCGAGCAGGCTGCGGGCGTAGTCGAGGGCGTCGGACTCGTCGCTGGCCAGGTAGTGGGCGACGCCCGACACCTTGTTGTGGGTGAGCGCGCCGCCGAGCTCCTCCATGCCGACGTCCTCGCCGGTGACGGTCTTGATGACGTCGGGGCCGGTGACGAACATCTGGCTGGACTTGTCGACCATGATGACGAAGTCGGTGAGGGCGGGGGAGTAGACGGCACCGCCAGCAGCCGGGCCGCAGATGATCGAGATCTGCGGGATGACGCCGGAGGCGCGGGTGTTGAGGCGGAAGATCTCGCCGTACTTGCCGAGGGCGACGACGCCCTCCTGAATGCGGGCTCCGCCGGAGTCGAGGATGCCGATGATGGGCACGCCGGTCTTGAGGGCGAGTTCCATCACCTTGATGATCTTCTCGCCAGCCACCTCGCCGAGGGATCCGCCGAAGACTGTGAAGTCCTGCGAGTAGACGGCCACCTGGCGGCCGTGGATGGTGCCGACACCGGTGACCACTGAATCGCCGTACGGCTTCTTCGCGTCCATCCCGAATGCGTGGGTGCGGTGACGAACGTACTCGTCGAGCTCGACGAAGCTGCCGGCGTCGAGGAGCTCGTTGATGCGCTCGCGCGCCGTCATCTTGCCCTTCGCGTGCTGCTTGGCGATGGCGGCCTCGCCGCTCGCCGTCACGGCCTCGTGGAAGCGGTTCTTGAGGTCGGCGAGCTTGCCTGCCGTCGTCGTCATGTCGGGGGCCTGCGCAGCACTGTTCTCGGTCACGCGGTTCAGCCTATCCGGGGCACCTCCCCGCCGCCCGTTGACGGATGCCTACAAAGATGACCCCGAACCATCGTGATGAGCACCAACCGCTACTCTGAACGCGACGAAGGGACGCCCGTCATGGAATTTCCGCGGAGCACGGCGCTGGCCGCCAGGTTCGAGTACCTCGACGAGGCCGGTTCCACGAACGATGAGCTGGTCGACAGGGCCGTGGGCCCGGATGCCTCGGCGTGGCCGGACCTGTCTGTTCTGGTGACGGGCAGCCAGACCAGCGGACGCGGTCGTCTCGGACGGACGTGGACGGCTCCGGCCGGTCGGTCCCTCGCCATCTCCCTGCTCGTGAGGCCCCGCCTCGCCGACGGATCCGCGCTTCCGGCCGGCAGGCTCGGGTGGCTGCCGCTGCTCACTGGCGCAGCCATGACGCGCGCCGTGCGCGCCAGCGTGAGCGATCATGCCGAGAGGCTCGCGCAGACTCCCGACGACGACGGAGCGCCGGGCTCGATCGACGTCTCCCTCAAGTGGCCCAACGACGTTCTGGTCGACGGCTACAAGGTGAGCGGCATCCTGGCCGAACTGCTTCCGCCGGCACCAGGGGAGAACCCGGGCGGCGTCGTGATCGGTGCCGGCCTCAACCTCGCCCTCGACGAGCACGACCTGCCGACGCTCACCTCGACCTCGATCCTGCTCGTCACCGGCGTCGCCCCAGACCCCGACGAGGTGCTGGCGCTCTACCTCGAGGCATTCACTGAGCTGTACAGGGCTCTGCTCGCCGCCGGCGGCGACCCCGACGTCAGCGGGCTCCACGCCGAGGTCACAGGACTCTGCGGGACCCTCGGCCGCGAGGTGCGGGTGGAGCTCCCGGGTGGTGACGTCCTCATCGGAACGGCCGCCGCGATCGATGCCGACGGACGCCTGGTGGTCGATGACCGCGAGTCCGGCGAGAGCCGGGCCGTCTCCGCCGGTGACGTGACGCACCTGCGCTACTGACCATCGAATCCGGTGACCCGCGTCTGTCGCGCCGGGAACGGGCGCGGCTCTGGGGTATCAATGACCTATGAGCATCGCAGGCGAACCGCCGACCGGAACGACGGGCCCCACCGTCCCGGCCGAGCGTATTGTCGCGCGCCTGCGCAGGCACTCGCGGGCTCTGTTCTGGCCGTCGCTGCTCCTCATCGTCGCCTGCGGGGTGGCCGGCTACGGCCTGCCCCGGCTGACTGAGACCTGGGCTCAGATCGCAGCGTGGGGTGCGCTCGCCGTCGTCATCCTGTTCGGCTGGCTGTTCCCGGTGCTCTGGTGGCTCGGCCAGCGCACGACAGTGACGTCGCGTCGGGTCATCGTGCGGAGCGGCTTCTTCGTGCGCGTGCGCCAGGAGGTGCTGTACTCGCGCATCTATGACGTGAGCGTGCGCACCTCGTGGCTGCAGAGCGCCTTCCGCAGCGGCGACGTACTGATCAACACCGGCGCGGATCGTCCCGTGGTGCTGCGGGACGTGCCGGGAGCAGCGCTGGTCCAGCGCTCCCTTCACGATCTGACCGACACCGCCCACGGCAGCGGAACCCGCATGCGCTGGCAGGAGGAGCCGTCAGCGCTCCCCGACCAGTCCGTCGTCTGGGGCGGCCGGTAGCAGCGAGGCGGCCGTGGGCGACGTGCGGTGGGGTGCGAACACCCAGAGGCGATAGGCGACGAAGCGGAACGCGGCGCCGAGGGCGAGGCCGACGACGTTCGAGGAGATGTTGTCGGCGAGCACCGACGTGAAACCGAGTACGTAGTGCGAGAGCCAGAGGCACGCGAGGCCGATGACCATGCCGATGATGCTGACCACGAAGAACTCGACACCCTCACGAGCCGTACTCGTCGAACGCCGATCGGCGAAGGTCCAGTAACGGTTGCCCATCCAGTTCACGAATATGGCCAGCACCGTGGAGATGACCTTCGCGATGAGAGGTCCCGTGTGCACCTCCTCCGGGGAGAGCACCGTGGCACGCAGCAGGTTGAACACGCCGACATCCACGAGGAACCCGACGGCCCCAACGGCGCCGAAGCGGCCCAGCTGCGCAGCGAGCACGCGCCATCCGCCGGTCGTGGTCGTTGTCATGACTGCATCCAAGAGGAAAGGGGATGGGCGAAGATAGACGTGCGCAGGGAAGTCTAACCATCGCGCAGCAAGCCAATCTGAATGCCGGCTGCGGATGTACTCCGTGAGCTGAGAGCCTGGAGAGACGTGACGATGATCGTTGGTGTGATCGGTGCGGGGCAGCTCGCCCGCATGATGATTCCTGCTGCAGTGGAGCTCGGCATCGAGCTGCGCGTGCTCGCCGAGGCCGATGGGATGTCGGCCGGACTCGCCGCCGTCGGCGTCGGGGACTACCGCGACCGCGATGCCGTGCTGGCCTTCGCCGACACCGTCGACGTGCTCACCTTCGACCACGAGCACGTCCCGCAGGAGATCCTGCGGGAGCTCGTCGAACGCGGCGTCGCCGTGCACCCCGGCCCCGACGCCCTGCTCTACGCCCAGGACAAGCTGCTCATGCGCCAGAAGCTCGCGGAGCTCGGCCTGCCCGTCCCCGACTGGGCCCGAGTCGAGAACTCGGAGGAACTCGCGGCCTTCCTGGCCGACCACGGTGGACACGCTGTCGTCAAGACGCCGCGCGGCGGGTACGACGGCAAAGGTGTTCGCGTGGTGCGGGCGCCGCACGAGGCAGACGACTGGTTCGCCGAGCTGGGCGGCGAGGGCGGCGACGCACTGCTGGTCGAGGAACTCGTGGACTTCAGCCGGGAACTCGCCCAACAGGTCGCACGTCGCCCGTCGGGCGAGATCGTGGCGTGGCCGTTGGTCGAGACCGTCCAGACGGATGGTGTGTGCAGCGAGGTCATCGCGCCTGCGCCGCACTCGTCCGGTCGCCTGGCCGACCTGGCCAGGCAGATCGCCGTCACCGTCGCCGAGGGCATCGGCGTCACGGGAGCTCTCGCCGTCGAGCTCTTCCAGACCACCGATGGACGGCTGCTCGTGAACGAGCTCGCGATGCGCCCGCACAACAGCGGCCACTGGTCGATGGACGGTTCGACGACGGGCCAGTTCGAGCAGCACCTGCGCGCCGTGCTCGACCTTCCGCTCGGATCGACGGCGACCCACGAGGAGTGGTCCGTCATGGTGAACATCCTCGGGGGACCGGCGGCGGGCTCGCTCGCCGACCGGTACGCGACCGTGATGTCCCGGCATCCGTCGGTCAAGGTGCACAACTACGGCAAGGCCCCACGCCCCGGCCGCAAGGTCGGCCACGTGACGGCCGTCGGAGACGACCTCGACGACGCGAGCTACCAGGCTCGGGCCGCCGCGGCCTGCTTCCGCGACTGAGCCATGACGACGACTGACATCCCGAGCGCACGCATGCCCTCGGACGGGGCCCGCCCGGCGGCGCTCCGCTGGTACATGTACGTGATGCTCGCCTCCGTGCTCTTCGTCGTCGCTGCCGGAGTGGCGAAGGGGTTCGGATCACCACCGCTGGTGACGGCGGACGAAACGGGCCACCTCGACTACGCCTACCAGCTCTGGCACGGGCATCTTCCCGTCTTCGAGGACGGCGTCGTCATCGCGCCCCCATTCGGAGACAGTCCGCCAGTCCAGTGGGTGGCGCAGCATCCGCCGCTCTTCTACGCGATCATGGCGCCCATCGTCGGTCCGCTGATCGACGGTGGGCACTACTTCGCGGCCGTGATGGCCGGCCGATCCGTGAATGCCGTCATCGCGGGAGCGGTCGTCTTCTGCGTGTGGTGGGCGGCGCGTCGGATGTGGCCGCGGAACCCGGCCGTGGCGGCCGTCTCCTCCATCACCGCCGGAATGATGGGCATGATCGTCCTGGTCGGAGGCGCGATCTACAACGACCTGATCACCGTGGTCTTCGCCGCACTCGCGCTGGGGCTGGCGGCGACAGTGATCCGGGACGGGCTCCGGCCGTGGCTCGTCGCCGGCCTGGCCCTCGTGGCGGCCGGTGGCATGCTCAGTCGACTGTCGTTCGGCGTCTTCGTCGTGGCGATCGTCGCCGCGATCATCGTGGCGCCGTCCACGCATCGCTGGCCCCGGGCGTGGGCTGTCCGCATCGCATCGGCCGCGATCGTGGGCGGGGCGGCGGTGCTGGCCTCGGGGTGGTTCTACCTGAGGAACATCGCTTTGACCGGAAACGTGTCGGGGGGTCATCCCGAATGGTCCCAGGAGCACTTGGGCCGCCGAGTCCGGGCCGTCAGCGACGTCGTCCTCGACCCCGAGTTCTGGGGCGGCCTGTTCTCCCTGTACCGCTACAACCTGCCGCGCGGGTGGCTCGACCACTGGGTGCTTCTCCTCGTTCCGGTGCTGTTGGCGGCGACGGGCGCCGTCTGGGCGATCCGGCGGATGGTCCGTGCGCGCTCGGTCCACCGGGCGGAGGTCTGGATCGGTCTGATGCTGCTGGGTGTGTTCGCGGCCACCCTTCTGCTGCAGGTGCAGTACGTCGCCGGGGGCGGAGGGGCGAACACGCGCTACACGCTTCCGCTGGTTCCGATCATCGCCCCGATCGTGGCCTACGGGCTGACCACCTGGAGGCGGGGGGCGAGCGTGCTCACCGGGCTGTGGGTGAGCTTCGCGTTCCTCGTGTACCGGACGACCATCCACGTGGACTACGCGACGAGTTCGGCGTGGGCTTCGGGGTTCACCCGGGTCGCCTTCCTGGTCTCGGCTGTCGCGGCCGTCAGCGTGATCGCACTGTTCGCGGTCGGGCACCACGAGGAATGGCGAGATCGCGGCATCCGGGGCATCGGGACGGGCGTCGTGGGGAACGGAGATGAGCCCGAGACCGAGTCGAGCGTGCCTCGGCCCGAAACAACCGTCGACGGCGCGCGTGCCACTGCGGCGATCTCCCAGATCTGAGACCTAGCATGGAACCCATGCCCAATCCCGAAGCGCCCCCTGTCGTCGGCATCGTCATGGGATCAGACTCGGACTGGTCGGTGATGAGCGATGCCGCGCAGACACTGCGCGAGTTCGGCGTGCCCTTCGAGGTGCAGGTCGTCTCGGCGCACCGCACCCCGCGCAAGATGATCGACTACGGCACTGATGCTCACGCGCGCGGCCTCAAGGTCATCATTGCGGGTGCAGGCGGAGCCGCCCACCTGCCCGGCATGCTCGCCTCCGTCACGGTGCTCCCCGTCGTCGGGGTGCCCGTGCCGCTCAGCAGGCTGGACGGACTGGACTCCCTGCTCTCGATCGTGCAGATGCCGGCCGGTGTCCCTGTGGCGACGGTGTCCATCGGCGGGGCGAAGAACGCCGCGCTTCTCGCCGTGAAGATCCTCGCGACAGCCGATGATGCTCTCGCTGACAAGCTCGCCGCCTACGCTGACGACCTCGCCGCCCTCGTGGAGAAGAAGAACACGGACCTGCAGTCCCAGCTATGAGCACCATGACATCCGTGGCGAGTCCGATCCGCTACCCGAACACCACATCCTCCGAGGTGATGACTCGCCGCGCCTGGTGGCTGGTCGTGCTCAACTTCCTGCTCCCCGGATCGCCGCAGGTCCTCGCCGGCAGCCGACGCCTCGGGCGCTTCGGCCTCGTCACCACCTTCATCCTGTGGGGTATCGTCGCGCTGCTCGCCGTCGGGTGGTTCATCGCTCGCACGGCCGTGTACACGATGTTCAGCACATCGCTCACGCTCTGGGTCATCGCGATCGTCCTCGTGTTCTACGCGGTCGTGTGGGTGATCCTCGGCCTCGACACGCTGCGCCTCGTCCGCCTCGTCCGCACTGCGCCGTCGGCACGTGCCTGGATCGGAGGCCTGACGGCGGTCCTGATGCTCTTCCTGAGCGTGGGAGCCGGCTACGGCGCCTATCTCGCCACTTCGGCGAGCGGATTCCTCTCGACGGTGTTCCAGGCCGGTCCGAGCGTCCCGCCCATCGACGGCAAGTACAACATCCTGCTCCTGGGCGGCGACGCAGGACCTGACCGCGATGGTCTCAGGCCCGACAGCATCTCGGTCGTGAGCATCGACTCGACGACGGGCAAGGCCGTCATGGTCGGTCTTCCCCGCGACCTCCAGTACGCTCCGTTCTCGCCGGGACCGATGGCCGACAAGTACCCGGACGGATACGGCTACGACGATGTCTGCGACGTGGACGTCTGTCAGCTGAACTCGATCTACACCGAGGTGGAGCTCAAGAGTCCCGAGATGTACCCGGACGCCGCGGCCCTCGGCAGCGAGCCCGGCATCGAGGCCATGCGCGACGCGGCGGAGGGCATCACCGGCCTGCCGATCCAGTACTTCGTGCTGATCGACATGCAGGGCTTCTCGGACCTGATCGACGCCCTCGGGGGCGTCGACATCCAGGTGACCGATCGGGTTCCGCTGGGCGGTGACGAGGAGTTGAACGGTGTCGCCGAGTGGTTCGAGCCCGGGATGCAGCACATGGACGGCTACCACGCCACGTGGTACGCACGTTCGCGCCACGGCTCCAGCGATTACGACCGCATGCAGCGCCAGCGCCAACTTCAGGACGCCGTCCTGAAGCAGTTCAATCCTGCCAACGTGCTCGCCAAGTTCCAGGGCATCGCCTCGGCCGGGGCCCAGGTCGTGAAGACGGACATCCCGCAGAGCATGCTGGGGTACTTCGTCGACCTGGCGTCGAAGACCAAGGAACTGCCGGTGACCAACCTCGAGATGGTGCCGCCGGACGTAGACCCCACTGAGCCCGACTACGGCTGGATCCAGCAGACTGTGAAGACAGCGGTCTTCCCACCCAGCCCCGAGCCGACGGAGCAGCCCACCGGCTGATCGGTGGGATCGCACCGAAGGTCGACGATGACGAAAGAGGACACTCCCATGGAGAATCTCGAACGGCTCTGCCCATGACAGGCGACGTGGCGTGGATCACCTCTCGGATCGGGTACCCGATCGCGGTGGATCCGAGTGACGCGCGGGGACAGACGCTCGTGAAGACGGACGGTGCGTTCAACGTCGATTCCCACCGCCTCTGGGAGACCCTGGTCGGATTGCAGACCTGGGACATCGTGGTGGACGTGGGCTGCAACTACGGCGAGATGATCTCTTCGGTCGATCTCTCGTCCGTCGGTCGCGTGGTCGCCTTCGAACCGAACTCGCGGATCCTGCCCTTTCTGAGGCGCACCATCGACGAACTGCCGTGGGCGGTCGAGCTGGTGGAAG
The DNA here is from genome assembly GCF_038432415.1 of Leifsonia stereocauli. NCBI lineage: Bacteria > Bacillati > Actinomycetota > Actinomycetes > Micrococcales > Microbacteriaceae > Leifsonia > Leifsonia stereocauli. The sequence goes on along the minus strand of NZ_JBCAUN010000001.1, from coordinate 1,766,343 downwards.
CGGCTGTCGCCGACCACGAGAGCGAGGCCGAGGACTTCGCCGACGACCTGTCGTGGTCGGGCTCTTCGCGACTGGGGGACGATCTGGAGGCGACGGCGGCATCGCACGACGTCGCCATCACGGAGGTGCGCGTCACGACCCTGTCTGCTGCGATCGGAGACTCGGCCGGCAAGTCGGCGTGCATCAAGATCGACGTCGAAGGCCGCGAACAGCTCGTCCTCGACGGGGGGATCGCGTTCTTCGACCGCCTCGCCCATGCCGTGGTCATGATCGAGATCCTCCACATGCCGAGGGAGACGCTCCTGGGCCTGCGCGACCGATGGACCATCCACGTCTTCGATCGGACGACGGGTGGGCTCCTCAGATTGCCCGACGAGGACGCCGTCGCCGAACGGATCCTCGATTCCCGGTGGATCTACCCGCAGGACGCCGTCCTCGTTCCCCGAGCGGAACGTCACTCGGCAGCGATCGACGCGTACGGAGAACCGACGGGCTCCGACGCGCTCCTGCTGATGGGGGTCCTCGAGGACCGCACACGTTCGCTCTCCGAGCGCGATGCCACGATCGAACGTCAGGCCGGTGCCCTCGGCAGCAGGGACCACCAGCTCGCCCAACTCCGCGCCCAAGTGGAGACACTGGCGGCCGAGTCGGACCGAGAACAGCTCGAGGCTGCTGCGGTCCGGGCCGAGCTCGAGGCGTTGCGTGGTGAACGTGCGGCCTGGCTCGGGAGCCGCTCCTACTGGTTGACGCGTCCGCTGCGCGCCCTTACTGCGACGATCGGGCGGGTATCCCCGCGAGGTCGCCGGTGAGACGGATCGTCTATCGCGTGCTCCTCGGCGGGTACGAGTCGCTGAACGAGCTCGACGACGTGGACCTCGGCGACGTCGAGGCCATCCTCCTGACCGACGATGCGCACCTGACCAGCCGCACCTGGACTGTTCACCAGGTCGCGCCGGAGTTCCCCGATGACCCAGTGCGGAGCCAGCGGCTGCTGAAGATCTGCGGGCATCCGGCGCTCGGAACGTTCGACGAGTCGCTCTACATCGACAACACCGTCGAGCTGCGAGTGGCGCCCGGCGCCCTGCTCGACGCATGGCTGAGCGAACCGGCGACCGACATCGCCCTCCCGCTCCACGACTATCGCGACTCGGTCGCCGACGAGTTCACCCAGGTGCTCGCGCTCGGACTGGATGATGCCGCCCCGGTGCGCGAGCAGCTCAGCGCCTATGGGCGGACGGCATCAGAGATCCTCCTGCAACGTCCGTACTGGACCGCGATCCTGGCTCGCCGCACTGGTGATGCCCTCGACTCGCGTATGCGCATCTGGGCCGATCACGTGCTCCGGTACTCGCGCCGGGACCAGCTCTCTGTCAATCTGGCATTGGACTCGACGGAGATCGCGGTCGCAGGGATCGACCTGACCGCCCACGAATCGCCCTGGCATCGCTGGCCGGTGGACTCCGGGCGGCCCGAGGGCGGCGGCCGCTTCGTGGGGCCGACGTCCGCCAGTCTCGTGCTCGAGATGAGACGCCTTCGGGAGCGCCTGGAGAAGGCCGGCGTCGCGGCGGCCGAGGGACTGCGAGTCCGGGAGGCGCTGGCCAGCGAGGTTGCGGGAGCGACGGCTCGGGCGGCCGAACGCGACCTCGAGATCCGCGGGCTCAGGGCGGAGCGGGCAGCCCTGGAGGGGGACCGCGATGCCGCGCTTCACCGGGCGCGATCCGCAGCGGAGGAGGCTGACGGATTGCGAGACCAGAACGCGGCATTGAAGGCGAGCACATCGTGGCGATTGACCGCACCCCTGAGACGTGTCTCGCGCTGGGTGCGACGCGGCTGACAGGAACGCGGGCGACTAGAGGTCGGCGTGCAACTGCCAGAGGCGCTCGCCGGTGTCACGCCAGGTGAAGAGGCGGGCGCGGTCGCTGCCGGTCAGCCCGAGCAGGCTCCGTCGCTCGTCGTCGGCGAGCAGGGACTCGATCGCCGACGCCAGGCGATCCGGGTAGATCTCGGGGTCCGAACGGTCCACGGAGACTCCGGCATCGCCCGCGAGCTCGATGAGCGCTGGAGCATCCGAATGGACCACGGGTATCCCGAGTCGGAGCGCATCGAGGAGCGGGGCTCCGAAGCCGTCGTCGATCGTCGGCAGTACGAACAGCTGCGAGCGGGAGAGCACGATGGCGCGGTCGGCGTCGTCGATGTCGCCCAGGAAGAGCACGTCGGGGGAGTGGAGCGCCTCCGGGGCGTCCTGTCGGGCCTCCGGCCCGCCGGCATCGAGCACGACGAGGGGGACCCCCAGGCCGCTGCGTGCCAGTCCGGTCGCGAGACTCTCGAGGCCCTCCCTGGGGTCGAGCGAACCCGACGCCACGATGTAGGACGACGGGAGCCCCAGCGAACGTGCGCGGGCGTCACCGTCTGAAGGGACGGACAGCATGGGTCGTCCGGCGCCGGGGATGACTCGGATGCGGTCACCCAGGTCGCTGATCTCGGCGAGTTGTTCTGCGACGGCGTGACTCGGTACCACGACGGCATCGGCGTGCTTGCGTGCACGCCGAAGCAGCGCCTTCGTCCCCGCGACGGATGTCGCGCCGATCGACTCCGGGCGGGTCCAGGCGAACACATCGTGCACCGTCACGGAGATCTGGTCGCCGTTGTCGCGGCGGTGACGGGTGAGCGGTGCCATCAGGCTGGGGGCGTGAACCAGACCGGACCCGGACGAGCCGACGACGCCGAGCTGCCACGCGATGGCGAGTTCGCGGCTGCCCAGTGTCGCGCTGTGGACCGCCGATATCCCGGGGAGCGCGCTCGTGAGCCGCGCCTCGACCTCATTCGTCGTCGACGACGTGATGCCCTCGACATCGCAGTCCTGGGGAGCGGTCGCGATGAGGGCCCGGGTGAGCTCGGTCGTATAGCGTGCGAGCGCATCGGACGGCGACGCCACGAGTGCGTCCATCACCACGCGCAATGTGGTCATGATGAGCTGAGCGCGCCCGACTCGACGGCGCCGTGAAGCGCTTCGCGCCAGTCGCGCATGGGGCTGATGCCGACACGAGCCCAGCCGTCGTGTCCGAGCACGGAGTATCCCGGGCGTGGAGCGGGGCGTACGAACTGAGAGCTGTCGGTCGGGGTGATCCTCTGCGGATCGAGTCCTGACTCCTCCAGCACGGCCTGGGCGAAGTCGAACCAGCTGGCGCTGCCGGAGTTCGTGCCGTGGTAGATGCCGGCCGGGGCGTCGGAGTCCAGGAGCAACACGATCTGGCGGGCGAGGTCTCCGGTCCACGTCGGCTGGCCGACCTGGTCGTCGACGACCGACCAGGTGTCGCGGCCTGCGGCGATGGCGAGCATCGTCTTGGCGAAGTTGGGCCCGCCGGCCCCGTAGAGCCAGGCCGTACGCACGATGTACGTGCCGTCGGGGTTCGCCTCCAGTGCCAGCCGCTCACCTGCGGCCTTGGTGCGCCCGTAGGCCGAGATGGGGTCGTGCGGCTCCCCTTCGGCGTAAGGCGAGGCGGCCGAGCCGTCGAAGACGTAGTCGGTCGAGACCTGAACCAGGCGGGCGCCCTGCTCTGCCGCCGCCATGGCGAGATTCGCAGCGCCTGTCGCATTCACGGCGTAGGCCGCCTCCTCGTCCGACTCGGCGTCGTCGACCTTGGTGTAGGCGGCCGCGTTGATCACGACGTCATGGCCTGTGACAGCACTGCGCACGGCGTCCAGATCGGTGACGTCGAGGTCGGCACGCCCGAGCGCCGTGACGTCGCGCCCTGCGAGAGCGTCCTGCAGGTCGAGTCCGAGCATCCCGGCTGCACCAGTGATCAGATAGCGCATCGGATCACTGACCCTGCGACTTGTAGCGAGCCTCGGTCGCGTCCTTCTGCGGGGCCCACCACGCCTCGTTGTCGCGGTACCACGCGATCGTCTCGGCGAGACCGGTCTCGAAATCGCCGAACCGCGGCGCCCATCCCAGCTCGGTGCGCAGCTTGCTCGAGTCGATCGCGTACCGCATGTCGTGGCCGGGACGGTCGATGACGTGATCGTAGGCGTCGGACGGCTGGCCCAGCTCGGTGAGGATGAGCTCGACGACGTCCTTGTTGTTCTTCTCCCCGTCGGCGCCGATGAGGTAGGTCTCGCCGATCTCGCCCTTCTCGAGGATGGTGAGCACGGCGGAGGAGTGGTCGTCGGCGTGGATCCAGTCGCGCACGTTCTCGCCGGCACCGTAGAGCTTGGGTCGCTCGCCGCGCAGCACGTTCGTGATCTGCCGGGGGATGAACTTCTCGACATGCTGGTAGGGGCCGTAGTTGTTCGAGCAGTTCGAGATCGTCGCCTGCACGCCGAATGAACGCACCCACGCACGCACGAGCAGGTCGCTGCCCGCCTTCGTCGAGGAGTACGGGCTCGACGGGTTGTACGGCGTGTTCTCGGTGAAGCGCGCGGGGTCGTCCAGCTCGAGGTCGCCGTAGACCTCGTCGGTCGAGATGTGGTGGAAACGGATTCCGTGCACGCGCGCAGCCTCGAGCAGCGTGTAGGTGCCGACGATGTTGGTGTCGAGGAACGGACGAGGGTCGTCGAGCGAATTGTCGTTGTGGCTCTCCGCGGCGTAATGAACGACGGCATCGTGTCGGCCGAACAGCTCGCCGACGACGGCGGCATCCGTGATGTCACCCTGGACGAACTCGAATCGGTCTTCAGGCAGGCCGTCGAGAGAGGCACGGTTACCGGCGTAGGTGAGCTTGTCGAGCACAGTCACTGTGTGATCGGTGTGCTCGAGCACGTGGTGGACGAAGTTGGAGCCGATGAACCCGGCTCCGCCGGTGACGAGGATTCTCACGTGTGTTTCCTTCACGCTCGTGACCCTGGGCCCAGACGGCCGTCCGGTCGAGTGGACCCACCAATCCTAGTCAATGGGCATCCACCCGGCCTCCAGGGTCGAGGCTACGGGCGCCGCCCGATCGCCACGAGTCCCGTGCCTCGCCCCTTCGCGAAGCGCTGCAGCAGCATGAAGGGAGAGGTGCCGATGAGGATGGCCGTGCCGAGCACGCGGCTGCGCGGCTGTCCTGTTCGCCCGCTGGCTGCAGTGAGCTCCGTGATGCTGTACTCCGTGTTCGCGAGCTTGCGCTCGTCCCGCCGATTGCGCACCGCCTCGAGTGCGTAGCCGAGGGGCCAGGCATAGACGATCACCTCGACGCCGACGAGCCCCTCCTCCTCCATGAGCGTGCGCAGCATCGGAGGGTCGTAACGGCGGAAGTGTCCGGAACGCACATCGGACGGGCCGAAGCGCTTCGCGAACGCAGGGACCGACAGCACCAGGTGCGCGCCCGACGGAAGGTGAGCGACCCAATCGGCGAGGGCTGCACGATGGTCGTCGATGTGCTCGAGCACCTCGAAGGCGCAGATGACGTCCGGGGCGGGTCCGGGATCGACGTCGTCGAGGAAGCCGTTCGCCACCCGGCCCCCGAGCGGCTCGATGACCTCACGCGCCCGAGCACAGGAGATCGGGTCGGGCTCGACGCCGCGATAGTCGGCGAGGGTGGCGAGGCGGGCACCCATGGCGCCCTCGCCGATGCCCACTTCGACGATGGTCGCGGGTGCGAGGGCCTTCATCACACGCCGGACCACTCGCCAGCGCAACAGGGCTCTGGGTGCGAGCGGGGGAAGTGCGGATGCCGGTACTGCCGGGGCGTTGCTCTGCGTCACGGTATGCGCCTTTCCGAGGTCACTGCCATACTGCCCTGTCCTCCGGCCTCGCGCCATGGCGAGGCCGGCCCCGGGTGGGCGTCGACGGGCGGGAGTCGGTTATCCTGTCGCGACGGCACTGATCGTCGGCGCATCGCCAACGCGTCACCACCCTCCCACTGCATACCTCCGGACGGTTCCCCATCGACAATCCCCGCGGGCGATTCGCCTCCCTCGATGGACTCCGTGGTGTCGCGGCCGTCATCGTGCTCGTGCACCACTGCTTCCTCATGATCCCCGCCCTGGCGGGGCCGTACTACGGGAACCCGTCCGCTGCCGGTGCCCTGTCCTGGCTCGTGTACTCGCCGCTTCACGTGATCTGGGGCGGGACCGAGGCGGTCTATCTCTTCTTCGTGCTGTCGGGACTGGTACTCGGGCTGTCGGTCCGGTCGCGGAACTTCTCGTGGGCGGGGTACTTCCCGTCTCGCCTCGTGCGCCTGTACGTGCCCGTCGCTGCCGCCGTCGTCCTGGCACTCGTCAGCATCAGCCTGGTGTCACGTCTGCCAGTGGCGGACAGCGCGTGGTTGAACGCCCGGCCCGATGGCTACACTCCGGCGGGTCTCGTCCAGGACCTGACTCTCATCGGCGGGGTATCCCGCACGATCAGCCCTCTGTGGTCGTTGCAGTGGGAGATGTTGTTCTCCCTGCTCCTCCCGGTCTACGTCCTCATGGCGGCGCGAGCCCATCTGTGGGTGCAGCTCGCCGCCACTGCGGCACTCGTCACGGTGGGAGCGGTGATCGGCAGTGGAATCCTCGTGTATCTGCCGATGTTCGCTGTCGGCACCGCGCTCGCCGCGAGGTGGGACGAGATCGGGGCCTGGTGCAGGGGCCTGTCCACCGCGACCTGGATCGTCGCGCTGTGCGCGGCGCTGCCGGCGATGGTGTCGTATTGGCTGATCGTTCCCCTGCTGCCGTCCTCGCTGGCCAGATCGGTGTCCCTCCCGATCGCCCTGGCCGGAATCACAGCTCTCATCCTCGCCACGGCCTACTTCGAGCCGATTCGCAGCCTGCTCTCGACGGCGATCTTCCGTTGGTTCGGCATCATCTCCTTCAGCCTCTATCTCGTGCACGAACCCCTCGTCATCGCCTCGGGGTTCCTCTTCGCTCGTCCGGCTGTCGCCATCGTCATCGCCGTACCGGTGAGCATCGCGGTCGCGTACGTATTCCATCTGGCCGTCGAGCGACCCGCGCATCGACTGTCGCGGACCCTGCGGACCCGCTACGGCGCCGCAGCCGAGCCGGTGCCGGTGACGGCGCCTCGGCAGGATGCCGTCAGCTGATCACCATCTGCATGCCGCTCGGACCACCGCCGGCTTCAGGGCTGCAGGACCACTCGCCGTCAGCCCAGGGCGGCGGCGATCCGTTCGCCCAGGTACGGGGCGAGGGTGCGAGCGTAGGTCGCGGTGATGTGCTCGGGGTCGAGGTAGACGATGACGCCGCCGATCGCCATCGGGCACTCGGTGGCCGTGCAGTAGAAGTCGGTCATGTCGACCACCGACGCACCGGGCGTGCGCGCTGCAGCCTCGGCGTTTCCGTCGAAGGCGGCCAACGCGCTGGCACGATCGGTCACACATCCCGTCGCACCTGAAGCGGACTCCTGCTCGACGCAGAGATTGCCCTCGCGGGTGGCACGCGGATTGTCGCGGATGGCGATGATCGGCAGACCCCGTGCGGAGACGGGGGCCCAAGCCTCCGTGAGACCCTCGACCGTGGCGTCCTCGATGGACTCGCCATCGGCGAGGACGGGCGCGTTGGTCGTCGCCGAATGGGTCGTGATCACGCCGTCGAGGTCGGCGGTCTCGTTGATACGCTGCGACACCGCTGCACGCCAGGTCCGGCACGGCTCGATGTCGAAGTCCTTCGTCGCCTGTTCCCTCGTCGTCCAGTAGCATCCGGACTTCCCGGCGACATCGATGCGCCAATTGTGCGACTTCGCGATCTCGGCATACGCGGCGATGAGGGTGTTGTTGTGCGAGTCCCCGACGGCGAACAGGTGCCGGTCGTACCCGCGCTCGGGCCCGAGGGTGCACACGTGCAGTTGGGCGTCGCCGAGACGAGCCCAGCATTCCGGCCGATTGCTGTCATCGGCTGCGACGTTCGCGGGGTCAGGGGTCAGCCGCGTCGGAGCCGGAACTCCCGAGCAGTCGCGAGCCGGGTCCATGGACCGCGCTCCGAAGCACTCCGACCCGGTCGCGGAAGCCGCGACGTCGTAGTTCTCGACGTCGATCGCGTTCTTGATGCGGGGCACGGCGGAGAGCGCCAGCACGACGACCATCGCGACACCCAGCACGATCGCCACCGATCGAGGACGCCGCCTGCCCAGCAGGCGCGGTGAGAAACGCACGGGGTCCTCGATGAACCGGGTCGAGCCCCAGGCGAGCACGAGGGCGGCGATGAGCAGCGCGACCTTCTCGATGGTCGTGAGCGCGTGCCCTGTCGCGAACGGGAGCAGGACCAGGAGCGGCCAGTGCCAGAGATAGGCGCCGTAGGAGACTCGGCCGAGGAAGGCGACGGGCGCGAACCGACCGAGGGTCCCCATGAAGGTGCCGGAACCGGCCGCGATCACGGCCACGGTCGCCAGCACGGGGAGCATGGCCGCCCATCCGGGGAAGGCGGTGGAGCCACTGAACAGGAACGAGGCGGCGACGATCGATGCGAGGGCGATGATCGCCGCCGTCGAACCGATCCGACGACCGAGTTGCACGGATGTGAACGCCAGGAGCGCTCCGGCCCCGAACTCCCAAGCCCGGGTGAACGTCGAGAAGTAGGCGATGCTGGAGATCGCCGACGTCGCCCACAGCGAATAGACGAAGGATGCCGCCACGCAGGCGGCGACCGCCACCAGCAGCGTTCGCCGCGCCTCCCACCGTCTCCACCGGGCAAGAGCCACAGCGCCGATGATCACGAGCGGCAGCAGGATGTAGAACTGCTCCTCCGCCGAGAGGGTCCAGAAGTGCTGGACGGGGGACGGCAGATTCGACGATGCGAGGTAGTCCACTGAATTCGCAGCGAGAGCCCAGTTCTCCACATAGAGAGTGGACGCGGCGACTTCGCCCAGGAACTGGTTCCACAGGCTTCGCGGGACCAGGATGACGGTGGCAACGGCGACAGTCGACAGCACCAGGAGCGACGCGGGAAGCAGGCGTTTAGCACGCCGCGCCCAGAAGGCGCCGACCCCAACGCTGCCAGTCCGCGCGACCTCGGCGAGGAGGTGAGACGTGATGAGGAATCCGCTGATCACGAAGAAGATGTCGACGCCGATGTAGCCACCGGGAAGGCGCAACGGCCAGAGGTGGTACAGCAGGACGGACGCCACGGCGAGAGCCCTCAGGGCCTGGATCTCGGGGCGGAGAATGGTGGCGTGCGGCGTCGGATCGGGTCGGGCCACCGCTGGCTGGGTGGCCGTTTCGGTCATGCACCCATTGTAGGTTCCGGTCTCCGGGCGCACGACGCGCCGGTGATCCGAGCTCCACTGCGGGGTCCTCTCCGGTTCGGCCGATACGCTGGAGCACCGACACAGGGAGGTGGCACTCGTTTTGATACACACGTCCGAGACCCGCAACACCGTCAGCAGCACGCCGATCTCGATTACGAGTGCGGCGTCCTTCGCCAAGCCGGTCCACCTGGTGCCGTCGGCGTGGCATGAACACGCTCCCTTCGCGGCCTGGATCGTCGAAGCAGTCGCACCCGACCTGGTCGTCGAACTGGGAACGCACAACGGGTTCTCCTACTTCCAGTTCTGCGAGAGCATCGCCAGGAGCGGCCTGGACACCAGGGCCATCGCTGTCGACACCTGGGTGGGCGACGATCACGCGGGCTTCTACGGCGAAGACGTGTACGAATCCGTCAAGCGGATCAACGATGCCGACTACGCCCGCTTCTCCACGTTGTTCCGAGGCACCTTCGATGAGGCGCTGTCGGCGGTCGATGACGGTTCCGTCGACCTCCTCCACATCGACGGACGGCACGGCTATGCCGATGTGCGACACGACTTCGACTCCTGGCGGCCGAAGCTGTCGGCTCGCTCCGTCGTTCTGTTCCACGACATCGCCGAGTACGACAACGGATTCGCCGTCTGGCAGCTCTGGGAGGAGCTCACCGAGGAGTTCCCGGGCTTCGGATTCCGCCACGGGCACGGCCTCGGCGTGTTGGTCACGGGTGCGGAGCCGAGCCATGCGGTGCGCACCTTCCTCGAGGACGCCGCCATCCAGCCCGAACTCGTGCGCAGCATCTACGAGGGCCTCGGAGCGCGGGTCGAGCACGACTACGAGGACTCCCTGCGGGTCATCGAGGCGACCCGGCGTATCGCGCAGCTCGAGGGGGAGGTCCACGCGGGGAGGGCAGAGGTCATCGGCCTCCAGCAGCAGTTGGCGGATCTCCGGGGCAGCACGTCGTGGAAGGTGACCAAGCCTCTGCGCGCTGCCCGCTCGCTCGGCCGATCAGACGGGTAGCCCCGCGACCCGGACATCACCCGTTCGGTATCTTCGTTAGACTTCCGGAGTGCAGATCCGCGAATTGACGATCCCCGACAGCTATGAGATCACCCCGAAGCAGTTCGGCGACGACCGTGGAGTCTTCCTCGAGTGGTACCGCTTCGACCGCCTGGAGGAGACGATCGGGCACCCGCTCTCACTCGCACAGGGCAACACGTCGGTCTCGAAGCGTGGCGTGGTCCGCGGAATCCATTTCGCCGACGTGCCGCCGAGCCAGGCCAAGTACGTGACGGCGACGCACGGCGCCGTGATGGACTTCGTCATCGACATCCGCGTCGGATCGCCGACATTCGGCCAGTGGGATTCCGTACTTCTCGACGACACCGACCGCCGCGCCATCTACATCTCGGAGGGCCTGGGCCACTGCTTCATCGCACTCACCGATGACGCGACTGTCAGCTATCTCGTGACGTCCACCTTCAATGCTGGGCGTGAGCACGGGATCAACCCGCTCGACGGCGATGTCGCCCTCGACTTCGGCATGGACGCCGACCAGCTGTTGCTGTCCCCGAAGGACACGGATGCTCCGAGCCTCGCCGAGGCCTCCGCATCCTCACTGCTCCCGACCTGGGACGAGGCACGGGCTTACTACGACTCACTGAACAAGGGGAACTGACCGATGCGCGGCATCATTCTGGCTGGGGGATCCGGCACGCGGCTCTGGCCCATCACCAAGGGCATCTCGAAGCAGCTCATGCCCATCTACGACAAGCCGATGATCTACTACCCCTTGTCGACGTTGATGATGGCCGGCATCCGCGAGATCCTCATCATCACCACTCCCGAGTACAACGAGCAGTTCAAGTCCCTTCTCGGTGACGGCTCCGACCTGGGGATTCGGCTCGAGTACGCCGTGCAGCCTTCGCCCGACGGTCTCGCACAGGCGTTCATCATCGGCGAGGAGTTCATCGGCGATGACAGCGTCGCGCTCGTGCTGGGCGACAACATCTTCCACGGAACGGGTCTGGGCTCCTCGCTGCAGGCGAACACCGAGATCGACGGAGCCCTGATCTTCGCCTACCAGGTGAGCGACCCGACGGCCTATGGCGTCGTGGAGTTCGATGACGCGTTCACCGCCCTCTCCATCGAGGAGAAGCCGGCCGTGCCGAAGAGCAGCTACGCGGTACCCGGCCTCTACTTCTACGACAACACGATCGTCGAGATCGCCAAGACGATCGAGCCGAGCGACCGTGGCGAACTCGAGATCAGCACCGTGAACGAGCGGTATCTGCAGTCGGGCAGACTGCGCGTGCAGGTGCTCGATCGTGGGACGGCCTGGCTCGACACCGGAACCTTCGAGTCGATGATGCAGGCGTCGGAGTACGTGCGCGTCATCGAGGATCGGCAGGGATTCAAGATCGGCTGCATCGAGGAGATCGCGTGGCGCCAGGGATGGATCGATGACGAGCAGCTGGCCGCCCTCGCCCGCCCTCTCATCAAGAGCGGATACGGCTCCTACCTCGCCAGCCTCGCCGGCTGACGCCTTGAGCCATTGCCGTCCGCGACCTCGACGGCGCGTGCCGCTGGTAGAGTCTGTTGGATGTCCTCCGGGACGGTCATCGAGTAAGGAACCCATGAAAACCGCCGCGTCCACGAGCCAGAACGCACCTCTCGTCCCGACGTCGGATCCAGCCCGGCGTGTCTGGTAGCGGTATGGGCCTGCCCCCTGTTCTTCACGACGGTCTCCGACGGTCGCTGGAGACCGCCCACGGCGCCATGAATCGCCGGTTCCCGGAGAGCGCCCGGCGTGTCCGCGGCCGTCAGATCGAGTACGTCCTCCAACGCTCCGGCCTGTTCGATCAGGAGTACTACAGCGCCCAGCTGGGGCGCGAGTTCCCGAACCAGCGTGCGGCGATCCACCACTACGTGACGGCGGGTGCTGAGGCCGGCTTCTCCGTCTCGCCCCTCATCGAGGACGAGTGGTACGCGGCAGCCGCCAAGAAGGACGGGCCGGCGATCTACAGCGTCCTGTTCGACATCCCCTTCCCCCTGACGAGTTCCTCCCCGCTGTTCGACACCGTCGCCTACTGCGTGGAGTCGGGGATCACCCCGCCGTCCACTCTCGGGGCCCTGCAGCACTTCATCGCCACCGCCACCGACGACTCCCCGTTGCCCATCAGTGCATCCGAGCGGGCGCGACGGAGGACAGGCTCCTGGGGGGTCGAACGTCGCAAGGCCATCGAGCGGGCTCAGGCGTTCGCGTCCCAGTCCGCCGCCCAACGCACGCGGCAGCATCCACTGACGGCGGAGGATTCCCAGCTGTCGGTCGCGTGGGCGCAGGCCCACCGCTCGGCGGCGGTGGGTGCGCCCCCGGCGCCCGGAGCCCGCCCGAGTGTCTCGATCGTCATGCCGGCGCGCAACAGGGCCAGCATGATCGGGGACGCCATCAGCTCCGTGCAGGCGCAGACGCGCGGCGACTGGGAGCTGATCATCGTCGACGATGGGTCGGACGACGACACTCTCGCGGTCATCGAGAGCGAGGCGAGTCGCGATCCGCGCATCGTCGTGGTCAGCCAGCCTGCGCTCGGTGTGTCGGCGGCTCGCAACACCGCTGTCGCGCACGCCCACGCCGATGTTGTCGCCTTCCTCGACTCCGACAATTCGTGGATGCCGGACTTCCTCGATCTGGCCCTCGCCGGCATGCAGGAATCGGGATCGCGGTTCGTCTTCACGGCACTGACCCGGCACCAGCCGAACGGCGTGGTGTTCTATCAGGGCCTCCCGACCGATCACCAGCACCTCCTCGACGGCGGCAACTCCATCGACCTGAACATCATGGTCGTCGACGTCGAGCTCATCAAACAGGCCGGTGGATTCGATGTCGGCATCCGCCGCTGGGTCGACTACGACCTCATCCTCCGTCTCGCCGAGATCGAGGCGCCGCATTTCCTCCCGTTCATCGGCGCCGACTACAACGACGGCACGAACGCCCATGACCGCATCACCAGCCGAGAGCCGGAGGGCTGGGAGAAGGTCGTCATCGCGAAGAACCTGATCAGCTGGCCCACAGCCGAGCGGGTCCATGATCGGGTGTCGATCGCCATGCCCATCTTCGAGGACTGGGCGATGACCGATCGCGCCGTTCGGGCCGTTCTGGCCAACTCGGGAGAGACCGATCTCGAGTTGATCCTGGTGGACAACGGGTCCCGACGCTCCGTCGGTGCGATCCTGCAGGGTCTCTGGGGTGCCCACCCACAGGTCCGCTTCCATCGGCTTCCTCGGAACCACAACTTCGCCCTCGCCTCGAACTACGCCGCCGCCGCGTCGACCGGTGAGTTCATCGTGTTCCTCAACAACGACACCGAGGTCACGAGTGGCTGGCTCCAGCCGCTGCTGGAACGCCTGCGTGCGGATCCGGATGTCCTGGGTGTCCAACCCGTGCTGCTCTACCCCGACGACACCATCCAGGCAGCAGGCACCGTGTTCGGCGGGCCCCGGATGCTGCCATGGCACTTCCTGGCCGGGCATCCGCGGGAGGACGTAGACCGCGCGGGCGACCACGACTTCGCGGCCATCACCGCCGCCTGCATGGCCATGCGCGCCGATGACGTGATGCAGTCCCGAGGCTTCGACACCATCTTCGAGAACGGGTTCGAGGATGTCGACCTCTGCCTCCGGCTCGGGGAGACGCGCGGCGGCCACTTCGTCGTGGCGCGGGACGCGACCGTCTACCACCACGAGAGCAAGTCGCCCGGCCGGTTCCGCCGCGGCGAGCAGAACCGCAAGATCTTCCTCGAGCGCTGGGCCGACTCCCTCAGCATCGACGACAGGTGGCGCTACGCGTCGGCCGGATTCGACGTCGCGCACGTGGATCCCGGGCACTCCTACCAGACCGCGCGCGTGGCTGACTCCCGTCCCGTCGTCGTGCGCCCACCGCGCACGATCGAGAGCGGAGCACGAGCGGGGCAGCCGCAACTCCGTTGGGCGATCAAGACCGCAGCCCACGCGGGTCCGAGAGGTGATTTCTGGGGCGACACATTCTTCGCCGCCGATCTCGCGCGCGCGCTCGAGACCAGCGGGCAGGAGGTCGTCGTCGATCGACGGGACGCGCACGAGCGTGCAGCCCGCCATCTGGACGACGTGGTCGTCGTCCTCCGCGGACTCGACGTGGTCGTGCCCCAGCCCGGCGCCGTGAATGTGCTGTGGATCATCAGTCACCCCGAGCTCGTCACCGCCGAGGAGGTGAGGTCTTTCGACCTCGTCTATGCGGCGAGCGAGTTGTGGGCTGCACATGCTTCTGCCAAGTTCGGCAAACACGTCGCGCCCCTGCTGCAGGCCACCAACAGTTCGCGCTTCACCCCCGCTGTGGGCTCGCCCGACACGGGCCACGAGGTCGTCTTCGTCGGATCCACCAGAGGTGTCGAGCGTCCGATCGTCCAGTTCGCCGTGGACTCCGGCGTTGAGCCGGCGATCTACGGTCCGGGATGGGCCGGTCGCATCGACCCGGCCCTCGTGCACGCCGAGCGCGTCAGCCCCGACGAGGCCGCCAGGCTCTATCGCAGCTCCTCCTGGGTGCTGAACGACCACTGGCCTGACATGGCGGCACTCGGCTTCCTCTCCAATCGCGTGTTCGACGCGTTGGCAGCCGGCGCCCGGGTGATGTCGGACGAGATCAACGGGATGCCGGACGATCTGGCGGGATTCGTCACCGTCGTCCGCTCGGCCGATGACATCGCCGCCAACGTGGCCGAACGCACATCCTGGCCCTCCGCCGACGACGTCATGCTGGCCTCCGAGCACGTGCGCCTCCACCACAGTTTCGAAGCTCGGGCCGAGACGCTGCTCACCGACGTGCTCCTGGCCCGTTCGGCGCACCCCCGCGGCGTGCAGGCGGAACGAGTTCACCCGGCCTGAGTCCGGTACGACGGGGACCCGACCGGGATCCTGAACGTCGCGCGAAAGACTGTGGTCTAAACTATTGCGGCTCCAGTCACCCGAAGAGAGTAGAAAAAGCGATTGAGTGTTTTAGCCGATATGAGGAACTCGCGAGAGCTCTTCATCAACATGGCTCAGCGGGAGATCAAGGGAAAGTACAAGCGTACGATCCTCGGGCAGTTGTGGTCCCTCATCAACCCGCTGGCCGCGATGGTGATCTACACGATCGTCTTCGGATTCATCCTGCGGGTCAACCCGCTTCCCGGTGACCCGTCCGGTCTGGACGTCTTCCCGCTGTGGCTCCTGTCGGGTCTATTGCCGTGGACGTTCTTCACGGCCGTCGTCACCGGCGGTATGGGAACACTTCTCAGTCATGCCGGGCTGATCAAGAAGGTCTACTTCCCGCGTATGGTGCTGGTCTTCTCGACCGCGGCAGCAGCAGCGTACAACTGGGCGTTCGAGATGGTGGTGCTCGTCGTCGCCCTCATGATCTTCGGCTCCTTCGTGCTGCCGTGGCTGCCGCTCGTGATCGTCTTCATGGCCGTCCTCGCCGCCTTCGCCGTCGGGCTCGCCCTCATGTTATCGATCGCGAACGTGTTCTTCCGAGACACGCAGTACCTCATGAGCATCGTGCTTCAGATGTGGATGTACCTGACGCCGATCATCTACCCCATCCAGCTGGTGTCGTCGCAGTCCGACGCGATCGGTCCGCTCTTCGGAGACGTGACGATCCTCAGCCTCTATCGACTCAATCCCATGGAGCGTTTCGTCAGTGTCTTCCGCAATCTCCTCTACGACAACCGCATGCCGCTCGTGAACGACATGCTCTTCTGCGTGGTGGCGGCCATCATCTCGCTGGTCGTCGGCTACCTCGTCTTCTCGCGCCACTCCCGCAAGCTGGCGGAGCTCCTGTGAGCGAGGCTGTCGTCATCGACGACGTCTCCAAGAGCTTCCGCATGTACAAGGAGCGCAATCAGAGCCTGAAGTCCGCCATCATGCGGGGGCGCATCTCCTCGCACACCGACTTCTGGGCGCTGCGGAACGTGTCGCTCGAGATCCCGCACGGCTCGACCTTCGGACTGATCGGCGACAACGGATCCGGCAAGTCGACGCTGCTCAAGTGCGTGGCCAAGATCCTGCATCCGGAGACGGGCACCATCACGACGGACGGACGCCTGGCGGCGCTGCTGGAGGTCGGGTCGGGGTTCCACCCCGAACTGTCCGGTCGCGAGAACGTGTTCCTGAACGGGTCGATCCTGGGGATGAGCAAGAAGGAGATCACCCAGCGTTTCGATGAGATCGTCGACTTCTCGGGCGTTGAGGAGTTCATCGACCAGCCCGTGAAGAACTACTCCTCCGGCATGTACGTGCGGTTGGGGTTCTCGGTGGCCATCAACGTGGATCCCGACGTCCTGCTCGTCGATGAGGTTCTGGCCGTCGGGGACGAGGCGTTCCAGGCGAAGTGCCGCCAGAAGTTCGCGGATTTCAAGAAGCAGGGAAAGACGGTCGTGGTCGTGAGTCACAGCATGGGAACCATGCAACAGATGTGCGACAAGCTCGCCTGGCTGCACCACGGCGACCTCAAGGCCGTCGGAGACGCGCCGGATGTCATCGCGAAGTACCGCGCGCGCCAGCCGTGACGCCCGTGGCAGGTGACGGGAAGGGGCGGCCCTCCCTCGCGATCGTCACCTGCTACAGGCATCCGGACTACGTCAGGGCGATCACGCTCCGCGCGGCAGCTGAGCAGTCCGGTCGGTTCTCGACCGTGACCGTCGTCAAGAACAGCGCGCGGGGGCTGCGTCGCTACGGCCAGGTCGCCGCACAGCTGTGGCGCCTGCGCCGCGCGCGGCCCGACGCGTACCTCGTCACATTCCGCGGCTACGAGATCCTGCCGGTCGTACTGCTGCTCGCCGGACGACGGCCCGTCTACTACGACGAGTTCATCAACCCGGTCGAATGGTTCGTCCACGAGCACCACCACTTCGGGGAGCGGTCGCTCCCGGCCCGGCTGCTGAGGCAGGTCTTCCGGATGATGATGCGCCGCACCGCCGGCGTCCTGGCCGACACCGAGTCGCACGCCGCCTACTCCGCATCGCTCATGGGCCTGTCACGAGGGCTCTTCCATGCGATCCCCGTGTCGACGGACGAGGAGCACTTCTCTCCCGGGTCGACGACGGCGCGCAGCGCCGGGGTGTTCACGGTCCTCTACTACGGCTCGATGCTTCCCCTGCACGGCGTCGACGTGGTCCTGGACGCGGCGGTTCGCCTCGCGGCCGACGAGGGCATCAGGTTCCATCTCGTCGGAGGCGACGAGGAGACGATGGAGGCGATCCGGCGAGCGGTCGAGGCCGGCGCCAGGATCGACTACACGGAATGGGTGGACTACGCGGAGCTGCCAGCGCTGTTCTCGCGCAGCGATCTCATGCTCGGGGGGCCGTTCGGCGTCACAGTGCAATCGCGGTTCGTCATCACCGGCAAGACCTACCAGTTCCTCGCGAGCGCTCTCCCCACGGTCATCGGCGAGAACCTCGAGAGCCACGTGTTCTCGCATCGTGGTGACGCGCTCATCGTGCGACGCGGCGACGGGGCGGCACTGGCCGCGGAGATCGCCTGGGCGAGCGTCCATCGTGATGAGCTGACGGCCATCGGATCGTCCGGACGAGTCCTCTACGAGGAGCGGTTCAGCAACGCCGACGTCGCATCACTCCTCGGTCGCGTCATCCTTCCGGAAGATCCCGCGCAGGTGGAACAGGCTCGAGACGCCGAATAGCGCACCGAGGAAGACGGCGTAGAAGGCTCGATCGACGATCCCGGCGGCCACGATCGTGTCCAGCGGCACCTGGTGGAGCGAGTGGGCGAAGACCAGGAATCCCTCGCGGATGCCGATCGCGCCCGGCGTGACCGAGACGAACAACGACAGGTTCGCTGAGCCCGAGTACGACAGGGCCTGCGCGAAGGTGTAGCTCGCGTCGGAGACGGCGTTGATCTCGACGAAGTAGACGATGGTCATCAGGAGCACCTGCACCACCACGACGACGCCGAGGGCGGCCACCCAGACCCAGCGGTCCAGGATGCCGGCCTTCCACGCGGTTCCCCAGACGATCGCCGCCCCGACCACGAGTCCCGCGACGGTGATCCAGGGGGCGGTGTTGGCGAACAGCAGCGAGCCGTTGATGACGGCGAACGCGCCGAAGTAGTACAGCGTCGCATAGGTGTAGTCGCGGAACCGCATCCCGATGCGGCCTTTCAGGTACACCGCACGGATGCCGGGCCCGCTCTGCAGGGGGCCGAAGAAGTTCGACACCGTCGAGTACACGGTGAGGAGGAAGCCCTCACGGTAGGGGAGACGATTGCTGCTGAGCCTGATGGTGGTCTCCAGCACGCCGAAGTGCGTCGTCACGATCAGCAGGTAGAGCGCCAGCAGGATCGAGATGTTCAGCCAACCGATGGAGAAGGCCTGCACCAGCAGCCCGGGGTTGAGCGCCAGGTAGACGACCAGGAAGGCGAAGAAGGAGCTGAGCACGACGATCGCGAGCACGCGTCGGTGGGCGTTGACCCAGCGCACCGGCCTGGACGTGGTGAACGCCGTCGCCCGCGCCCGGAGGCGTTCGGCGAATCTACTGGCCATACCGCTGGGACTTGATGAGCTCGAGCGTGTCCTCGTGAAGCGAGCGGTTGATGCGCGTCAGGTCGGCGATCACGCCGAGCGCGAAGGCCAGGAGCGAGCCTGTGGCGAGAATGGCCCCGATGAGGAGGGATTGGATGTGGTCACCGGGCTCCTCGACGGACAGGAGCACCACGTACCGCACGAAGGGGATGAAAGCGGCGATCCCGAAGATGATCCCGAGCCCCGCGAAGATGACGTAGGGCCGGTACATGAGGTACGCCCGGACTATCGCCGAACCCGACATGACCATGTGCTGCCAGATGTTCTTGAAGAGTCGAGACTCGCGCGTCTTCGCGTTCGTCTCGACCGGGATGCTGGTGATGGCCAGCCGCTTGTACCCGGCCTGGATGATGGTCTCCATCGTGTAGCTGAAGCGGGTCACCACGTTGAGGCGGATCAACGAGTACTTCGAGTAGGCGCGGAACCCGCTCGGCGCATCCGGCAGGTCCGTGCCCGCGGCTCGGTTGACGACCCAGCTCCCGAAGCGCTGCATCAACTTCTTGAAGCCCGAGAAGTGCTCGATCTTGGCAGTCTGCCGGTCGGCGATGACGATCTCCGCCGTGCCCGCGAGGATGGGCTGGACGAGGTCGCCGATCCGAGCCTGCGGGTACTGGTTGTCGCCGTCGGTGTTCACGACGATGTCTGCACCGTGGCGGAGGGCGTAGTCGATGCCGTCGGCGAAGGACTGCGCCAGGCCCATGTTTCGGCGATGCCGCACGATGTGGGTCACGCCGTGCGCCCGCGCGACCTCGACCGTGCGGTCCGTCGAGCCGTCATCGATGATCATGATCTGGATGTCGTCGATGCCGTCGACCTGCCTCGGAATGGACTCGAGGACGAGCGGCAGCGTCCCCTCCTCGTTGAAGCAGGGGATCTGGACGAAGAGTTTCATGAAGGCTTTCGACGGGAGGAGAAACAGGCAAAGCACAAGGATATCTCGGCAGCCGCCGCGCTCGTGCCGGGTCTGCGGCCACGTGGGTGATAATCGACTGTCGGCCGGGGGACGTGGAAGAGGTGTGCAGTCGTGACGTCACTGCGTTCCCGTGCGCCAGGTGCCGCCACCCTGCGCCGACACGTTTCTGGCGCCGGCGTGGTGGGCGTGGTCTCCTGGGCGGCCCTGGTCGTCTTCACACTGGTGAGCATCGGCACGCCGCTGCTCGGCATCGGCTCGTTCCTGGACACGAGGATGTTCGCCTCGTTCGCTCCGTGGGCGTCGGCAACGGGCGACACCAATCCGCTGCTGGTTCCATTCTTCGGCGACACCGTCGACTCGGCGGCTCCGCAGGTGATGCTGCTGGTCGACACGGCACGGGCCGGGTCGCTCGCCGAGTGGAACCCGTTCGTCGCCGGAGGCAGCGAGCTCGGGGGACTGCCGAACTCCGGCGCGTACTCACCGCTCTCGCTTCCGTGGTGGGTTCTCCCCCCGATGATGGCGGCCGGCTACGTCAAGCTGCTCGAGATCGTCGCGCTCACGGCTGGGATGTGCCTCCTCCTCCGTCGGCTTGGCGTCCACCGGGCTGCGTGGCCTCTGGCCAGCCTCGTCTTCGCCTCGAGCGGTTTCATGATCGCCTGGACGAACTGGCCACAGACCCGCGTGGCCGCATTCATCCCGCTTCTGTTCTGGGCGGTGGACCGGGTGGCCGTGCGGCCCCGGGCCGTCGACCTTCTCATCATCGGGCCCATCGTGGCGGCCATGCTGCTCGGCGGTTTCCCCGCTATCACGGGCTACGCCCTCTACGCTGCCGGCGCCTGGTTCCTCGTGCGATCGATCACCACCCATCGACGCGTGCGACCGGTTCTCGCGGCCGCCGGCGTCGCCGTGGGCGGCATCGTGGTGGGTGGCCTTCTGGCGGCGTGGCAGATGATCCCGTTCGCGATCAATGCCCTGTCGGTTCTGGACTTCGACGTGCGCGAGCAGAATCCGATGAGGCATCTCGCCTGGTCGGAGCTCGCATCCGTGCTCATCCCCGATATCAACGGAGGACCGGAACCGGTCGGGATCTGGGTTCCGGAGCATCGTGTCGAGGCTTTCTCCTACCTCGGCGCTGCGACCCTCGTTCTGATGGCCGCGGCGATCCTGGTGCGACCGAGGACGCGGTCGCGCCTGAGCGGTCGCACCTACCTGGTCTGGGCCCTGCTCATCTCGATCGCGCTGACCTACGCCGGCGGGATCCTGCTGGCCATCGTTCAGGAACTCCCGATCTTCTCGAACAACTACATTGGCCGACTGCGGGTCATGATCGGCTTCTTCGCGGCCGTCCTGGCAGCGATGGGCCTGTCCGCGCTGCTCGATCCCGTGCCCCTCAGGGTGGAGGTGCGCCTCGCGCGACGGAGCCGAGCCGCTCTGGCGGCGGCGATCGTCCGCGTCGTCGTCGTCGCCGCGGTCGCGGTGGCCGCCGTGATCCTCGTGATCGGCGCCTATCGCGCAGTCCCAGTCGATCGGCTCGATCGGTTGCGGCCCGAGGTGGGTGCGATCGCGGCGTGCGCCGTCCTGGCCGTTGTGCTCGTTGCGCTGGTGTGGCTCACGGCGGCGCGATGGTCGGTGGTCGTCGCGGGCATCATGCTGCCGCTCCTCGTCGTGTCGCCGGCGCTCTACGTCACGTCCATCTGGTGGCCGACATCGCCGAGCGAGACCTTCTACCCGTCCACCAGCACGCACGACTTCCTGGAGGAGGAACTCGGCGACGATCGCTTCGCGACCGTGGACCAGGCGATGATGCCCGGGTCGAACACCGCGTACGGGTTGCGATCGGTCGACGGCCACGGCTTCCACACCGTCGCGTGGAAGGACCTCCTGACGGCTGTGGATCCCGACATCTTCAAGTCTGCGACCTACTCCACGATGACGAGTGAGGGGCTTCCGGTGAGTTCGCGATCGCCGATACTCGATCGACTCGGTGTTCGCTACCTCGTGGTGCCGCCTGCTGTCGCAGCGATCGGAGCGATGACCGAGCCGCTTCCCGCCGACGGCGCGGTCGCCGTCGATTCCGGCGCCGGAATCGAGTCCGCCGTGTACGCCGGCCCGATCCGCGGCCTGTCCTTCGACGCATCAGGGCTCGCCTCCGGCGACGCGGGGGTGGACGTGCGGGTCGACATCCTTGACGTCGATGGTGCCGTTCTGGCCTCGACGACCACGTGGGTGCCGCAGTTCACGGGTCCTCGAAACGTCGCCATCGCGGGAGACTCGATCCCCGCCGCGACCCGGTGGACGGCACGGCTCACGCTCGACGGCATCTCCGGCCCTGTGCCGGTCGCCACGTCGGCCGGCACCCTGGCCATCGGGGTCGTCCGTCCCGTGACCGGCGACGGGATCCGGACGGCGCAGGCGGGCGATGCCACCGTCTACGAACGAACGACGGCACTGGAACGGGTGCGCTGGGCGTCATCCTCGATCGTCATCGCCGACGCAGACGATCGTGTGGAAGCCCTCGCGGACGGAGCGGTCCCTGCCGACGCGGTCGTCCTCGACACCGAGGAGGATGTCCGACCGACCGATACCGCATCGACGGCGAGCATCGAGGAGGACGATTCCGACGACGACAGCATGCGATTCTCCGTGGATGCGACGGGATCCGGCTGGCTCCTCGTCGAGGATTCGCTGCGTCGCCCGGGTTGGACGGCGTCGGTCGACGGCGTCCGGGTCGACATCGTGGCGGCCGATCATGCTGCCGGCGCCGTCCATGTGCCCGCAGGAAGTCACACTGTCGAACTGACGTACCGCACACCGGGATTCAGCGAGGGAATCGCCGTGAGCGTGGTGGGAGCTGTCGGATCCCTGCTCGCCGTCGGCATCCTGGCGCTCGTCAGGCGGCGTCGGGAACCCCGGCAGACGTCGGTCAGCTGAGGATCAGGTCAGCGGCTCTTGGTCGCGACGGCGGCTCGCAGACGGAGACCGGCGAGGAGGACGAGCCTCACGGGCGCGAGCCACGGTGACGAGTAGCGCTTCGCGAGGAAGCGCTCGGCGCTGCGGTGGTGCGCTGTGATCATCGCCGCCGACTCCGTCGATGTCGATCGGGCGCCGTGGTGGGTCGCCGAGGTCGCCGGCTCGTAGACGTTGGTCCAGCCCGCACGGCCGAGACGGAACCCGAGGTCGACATCCTCGAAGTACATGAAGAACTCCTCGTCGAATCCGCGGATGCCCTCGAAAGCCGTTCGGCGCACGAGGAGGCATGCTCCGGAGAGCCATCCCGCCTCGCGGGAGATGCCGGCGGCGTCGGCCGCGTGGTAGCGCCGGGTCCACGGGTTGCCGGCCCACACTCGCGAGAACAGCGCATGACCGATGCCGAACCTGATCGACGGGATCGCCCTGGCCGACGGATAGATCGTGCCGTCCTCGTTCAGGATGCGCGGACCGACGCTTCCGATCCGGCGATCGCCTGCCGCCCGGGCGATGAGCACGTCGAGCGCTCCGGGTTCCAGAACGACGTCGGGGTTGCTGATCAGGATCCACTCGACGGAGTCGGGGAGGGTGTCGGCCGCCGCGTTGATAGCGCCGCCGTATCCGAGGTTCGCGGTCATCGGGAGGTAGGTCGCTCCATGACCTGCTGCGATCCGGGCGGCGCCGCCCACTGACGGCAGGTTGTCGGCGACGACCATCAGGACCGGATCGAGCGAGGCCGCAGCGGCACTCTCGAGGAACTCGCCGAGTTCTCCGTCCGATCGGTAGGCGACCGTCACCACGGCACGGGAAGGACTGTCGTGACTCACCCTGACGGCACCGATTCGGCGTTGACGACGGCGTCGACATCGAACTGGACGACGCCGGCACCGGCCGGGTCCTCCTCGAAGTCGAGGTATGCGGCTGGGTTCAAGAGATCGATCGTCGTTCCGTCGATCGTCGTGGCTCCGGCGCTGAGGATGAGACGCTCGCGGCCGAAGTTGGTGTCGCGGACGTGGAAGTCGATGCGGTACTCGCCGGGCGCGGACGGCAGGTCCATCTCCAGTCCTTCGGTGTTCAGTCTGTACACGGTCTGGCCCAGCGTCGATTCGAGGGTGAACCCCGTGATCCACTCGACGCTCCTCACCACCGTCGCGTGGATGGAGATGACGAGGTCGGTGCCCCTGGCGACGGGCATGGTGCCGACCTTCGCGCCGTCGGCCGTGTGGACCGTGACGTCGTCGATCGTGACAGCCCCGTTCGCTCCAGTGTCCTCGCCGCCGTTGCGGGCCGCGGACTCCTCCTGCGCGATCACCCTGTCGCGTTCGTACCCCTCGCGCAGGACGCGGATCCCCTCGCCGACGCCCCCGTCGTGAACGATGCGCCCACCGTCGAGGACGATGGTGCGGCTGCACACGTCGGCGACCTGCTCGGCGGAATGGCTCACGAGCAGGATCGTGCGGCCCTCGCGCTGGAACTGGCGGATCTTGGTCATGCACTTCTGCTGGAAGGGTTCGTCGCCGACGGCGAGCACCTCATCGACCAGGAGGAGGTCGGGATCCGAGTGCACGGCGACAGCGAAGGCGAGTCGCACGTACATGCCGGACGAGTAGAACTTCACCTGGGTGTCGATGAACTCCCCGATGCCTGAGAATTCCACGATGTCATCGAAGACCGCATCCGTCTCCTCCGTCGACATGCCGAGGATCGAGGCGTTCAGGTAGACGTTGTCGCGACCGGACAGGTCGGAGTGGAACCCCGCCCCGAGTTCGAGCAGGGCGGCTACACGACCTCGGCGGAACACCCTGCCGTCCGAGGCGTCGATGATGCCGCCGATCACCTTGAGAAGCGTGCTCTTGCCCGAGCCGTTGTGGCCGATCAGGCCGACGGACTCACCCAGCCCGACCTCGAGGGAGATGTCGGAGAGGGCGGCGAACTCCTCCCGCGACCGCTTCCTGTTGCGGAAGTAGAGGATGCGTTCCTTGATGGACTTGTCCTTGTGCAGGACGAAGCGCTTCGAGACGCGCTCGACCCTGACGAGAGGTTCGACTGAGGCGGGCATCGTCACAACTCCTGGGCGAAATTGCTCTGCAGGCGGGAGAAGATCGACTGCGCCACGAAGAACAGCACGATGCTCGCCACGAGGGCGATCGCCATCCGCAGGGCGAGGTGGCTCGGCCAGTACTGCGTGGGGTCCTCGGCACCGGCCATCCACATGGCCTTCTGCATGCCGATCACCGCCAGCGTGACCGGGTTGGCGAGGTAGAGCTCTTCGAGCAGGGAGCCGTGCAGCGCATCGTTGACGAATCTCATCGAGTAGGTGATGGGGGAGGCCCAGAAGAAGATCAACAGCATGATCTCGACGAGGTGCTGCACGTCGCGCAGATACACGTTCAGGGCGGACAGGACCAGGGCCAGGGCGGTGCCCAGGACGACGACGATGGCGATTGACCCGACCGCGTAGAGCAGATCCCAGTGCAGCGGCGCACGGCCCAGCACGACGGTGGCCACCACGAGGATGAAGAACTGCACGAGGAAGTTGAACATCGCGCCGCCCACGGCGGCGAGGGGGAAGATCTCGCGCGGCACGTAGACCTTCTTGACCAGACCGGCATTGCCGACGATCGAGGTCGTCCCGGCGCTCACGATCTCGCTGTACAGGCCCCAGACCGTGAGGCCCGTGAAGACGAAGATGGCGAAGTCGGGGATCGCCCGGGCGGCACCCAGGAACTGGCCGATCGCGATGTAGTAGATGAGCAGCTGGGCGAGGGGCCGAACGAGCGACCAGAGGATACCGAGGCTGCTGTTCTTGTACTTGGCCCGCAACTCACGCTGGACCAGGCGACGAAGCAGCTGGCGGTACCCGTAGATCTCCCGGAACGAGGCCGCGAATCCCCGGTTGCCGCCGGATCTCCCCACTTCACGGAGCGGCTCGTCGACGGTCCGTGTGGACACGCTGACGACACGAGAACCCATGGAGCTTCCTTCCAGCTGCAAACACTGCATTCTAGCTTCCGGAGGGCCGCGGATCCTGACAGGCAGAGGACGCCGCGCGGCGTCGAACCGACCCTCAACCGGCCGAGAGATCCCTGAGATCGGACGCGACCATCTCGGCGACGATGGCAGCGAACCCCGTCGTCGGGATCCAGCCGAGCACCTCGCGTGCGCGCCGGGCGTCGCCGATCTGCGCGATGGCATCCGTCGGTCGCACGAAGGCGGGATCGGTCTGCACCAGAGGGCTCCAGTCGTCGATCCCGACGGCATCGAACGCCGCGGCGACGAAGTCACGCACGGAGTGGGGGACACCGGTGGCGACGACGTAGTCGCCCGCGGTGGTCGTGCCGGCAAGACCGATCGCGCGGGCGTAGTCGGGCGCGTGACCCCAGTCGCGGACGGCGTCGAGATTGCCGAGCGTGATGCCGTCGGAGAGGCCGAGGCTGATCCGTGCCACCCCTCGGGTGATCTTGCGCGTGACGAACGTCTCCGGGCGCCGCGGTGATTCGTGGTTGAAGAGGATGCAGCTCGACGCCTCGAGCCCGAGGCCCCGGTACACGCCGACCAGGTGGTGACCGTAGGCCTTCGCGGCTCCGTAGGGATTCGTCGGACGGACCGGCGTCTGCTCGTTCTGCGGAGAGGTCTCGGCGGCTCCGAAGATCTCCGCGCTCGACGCCTGCACGAAGCCGACCCGGCGCCCGGTGCGCTCCCGCAGGCGCCACGCGGCGTCGAGGAGTGTGGCGACCGGCAGGCCGGTCACCTCGGCCGTGTCCACCGGATGAGTCCAGGAGGCCGCCACCGAACTCAGGCCGCCCAGATTGAAGATCACATCGGGTTCGAGCAGGTCGACCAGGGCTCGCAGGGCATCCGTGTCCGTCAGGTCCCCGTCATGCAGGGTGGCCTGCGGCAGCAGGCCGGCCAGCGCGGTCCTCTGGGCGTCGTTCGAGCGGACGAGGCCGTGCACCTCCCACCCGTCTCCCACGAGCTGTTGACCCAGGTAGCTGCCGGTCTGGCCGGTGATCCCGGTGATCAGCGCGGTGGGCATGCGCGCCTCAGACCAGTCCACGCGCGACGCGGTCGACATCGGCGTCGACCATGAGGTCGACGAGCTCGGGGAAGGAGACGCTCGGGCGCCAGTCGAGTGCGGCTCTGGCCTTCGTCGAGTCTCCGATCAACAGGTCGACCTCCGCCGGGCGGAAGAAAGCGGGGTCCTGGGTGACGTGGCGCTCCCAGTCGCTGATCCCGACGCGGGCGAAGGCGCGTTCGACGAATTCGCGGACGCTGTGAGTCGCCTCCGTGGAGATGACGTAGTCGTCGGCATGCGGCTGCTGCAGCATGCGCCACATCGCATCCACGTAGTCGCCGGCGAATCCCCAGTCCCGCCGGGCCTCGAGATTGCCCATGACGAGCTCGTCCTGGAGCCCGGCCGCGATACGGGCGACGGCGAGGCTGATCTTGCGCGTGACGAACTCGGGCCCGCGCAGCGGGGATTCGTGATTGAACAGGATGCCGCTCGACGCGTGCATTCCATACGACTCGCGGTAGTTGATGGTCATGTGGTGTCCGAACGCCTTGGCGACACCGTAGGGCGACCGTGGCCACAGCAGGGTCGCCTCGGTCTGGGGGATGTGCTGCACCTTTCCGAACATCTCGGAACTGGATGCCTGGTAGAAGCGGATGCGGCCGAGATCGTCGCCGGCGTGCAGGCGAGTCGCCTCGAGCATGTTCAGCACGCCCTTGCCCGTGACGTCACTGGTGAGATGCACGTTCTCCCAGGAGTACGCGACGAAGGAGATCGCGCCCAGGTTGTAGATCTCGTCGGGGTCGGCCGATCCGATCGCGCGGATGAGGCTGGACAGATCGAGCAGGTCTCCGGTGAGGATCTTCACCTCGGGGAGCTCGGCGCGCAGGAACTCGACCTTGGGGTTGTTCTGACCACGAACGAGCCCGAAGACCTCGTAGCCCTTCGAGAGGAGCAGTCTGCTCAGGTAGTAGCCGTCCTGGCCGGTGACACCGGTGATGAGGGCTCGGGGCATGCTGTTCCAATCGCTCGACTGTCGATTCGTCGACGCCTCACGACGAGGCAGGAGTCTTTCCTGAGAGTACCGGTGTCCACTCCGGGGCGGCGGTGAGCGACAGGCCGCAACCGGGCTCACCGGGTCGGGGTCGCATAGAATGGCAACTCAGTGACGCATCCGTCCTGGGTCGGATTCGGGCGAGTGGAGGAGGGGTCACCGTGCTGAAGAAGGTGCTCCGAACGGGCGCGGGAGCCTTCGCTCGCGGCTCGGATGCCGTCGCAGCCGGAGCCACGGGGCTCTCGAGCCTGCTGCGCATCGGTCCACGCACCTATCTCGCGCAGCGCAAGCTCTACGCGGATCTCGCGCAGGAGGCCGCCGGACGCAGCGACACCTTCGCCAATGGAGTGACGACCGCCCTCACCGAGGCGCGCGCGTTCGGCTGGCATCGCACCCACTCCCACCCGACCGTGCTCGCCCTGATCGGCGTCGAGACGGGCGCGGACTCCGTCGACTGGATTCGGACGCTGCATTCGACGGTTCGTTGCCACGTCCTGGTGTCGCCGGCACAGGCCCAGAGGCTGAGCGGGCTCGACCCCGCCCTGTTCACGGTGTGCGATTTCCTCGACGCCCATGCCAGTGCTGACCTCGTCGGCATCCTGGATCACGTTCAGCGCTACTGGCGACGCTGCGACGTCGTGATCATCGATCTGGCGGAGGCGCGGGTGACCGCGACGCAGATCGTGCGCCTGCAGCACGCCGCCTACGAGTACCACCCCGACGGCGAGGTGGGCTTCGCGACGCCTGCGCACAGGGTCGACGGTTCGATCGTCGCAGGCATCGAGTACGACCGGCGTTCGTCTCGCTGGACCGCGGCGACGGGCCAGGCTGTCGACGTCGGTCAGAATCTGATCCCCCGCTACGCGCTCGCTGCGGTGGCGCACGGCTTCTACGTCACCAGCAGCGCTGTGGACAGGGTCGCCACGCCCCGTCGTGAGATCGCCTCGCTTCCGATCGACGACCAGGTCGCGGCGTTGATCGCGAGCGGCTGGCGCGCCAATGTACGTACGCTCGTCTTCCCGGCCGTGGTGCTCGACGTCGCGGTCTTCCCGCTCCCCTCCGACTCCGACGACCGCCGGGCGTGGCTCGAGGGGCGCATCGTCGACGGCACCGACGGACGCCGCCGGGTGATCTTCGTGCTCAACGCGACCTCCATCAGCGGCGGCATCCGCGCGGTCTTCGAGATCGCGAACGGCCTGGCAGCCCGCGGCCTGGACGTCGCCATCTGGTCCCTCGAGGGGGAGCCGACATGGTTCGAGCTGCAGGTTCCGGTGCGCTCATTCCGCAGCTACGAGGACCTCATGCTCTCGCTGCGGAACGAGGATGCGGTGAAGGTGGCGACCTGGTGGGAGACCGCTGACGTCGTCTGGCTCGCCAGCGTCAATCGAGGCATCCCCGTCAACTTCGTCCAGGAGTTCGAGACCTGGTTCTACCCTGACAACGCGGTGGCGCGAGCGGCAGTGGTGGCGAGCTATCGACACGAGATGGTGACGATCACCGAAGCGCGGTACCAGCAGCAGGAGCTCGCCGGGATCGGTGTCGTCGCTGAGCTCATCCCGCACGGCTTCAACCCCGAGGTGTTCCACCCGCTCCCTGACGTGGAGCGTCGCAGTGACACCGTGCTGGCCGTCGGGCGATCGTTCTTCCAGAAGAACTTCGCCATGACCCTGGCAGCGTGGAAGTCGCTCGGCGACCGCCGCCCGCGTCTCCTTTTGTTCGGCACGGAGCCCGACCTCGTGGACGACCAGCGAGCCGACTACGTCGAGCGTCCGAGCGATGCCGGCGTCAACGAGCTGTACAACACGGCCACGGTCTTCGTGCAGACGTCACGCCACGAGGGTTACTGTCTCCCCATCCTCGAGGCCATGGCGGCCGGATGCCCGGTGATCACCACGGATTCGCATGGGAACCGGGACTTCTGCGTCGCAGACGAGAACTGCATCATGGTCGGCCAGGACGACGCGGCCGGCTTGGCCGAGGCGATCGAGCGACTCCTCGCCGATCCGGCCGAGCAGGAGCGCCTGCGCGCGGCCGGGCTCGAGACCGCCGCGCGGTTCACCTGGCCGATCATCCTGGACCGGGTGCGGAGTTTCTACGACTCGTTGTCGCCCAGCGACGGACGCGACGCCTGACCGCTCACCGCTGACGCTCAGCGCCGTCGGATCGATCTGTAGGCACCGCCCAGGCGACTGCCCGACACGCGTTCCCGGAAGGCGGACCGTCGCTGGGAGACGAGCGGCATCTCGACGCCTGCGTCATCCGCCGGCACTCGGCCGGGCTGCAGCGCGCCCCAGCCGTCAGTCAGTGCATGCACCAGGCTCGCCGTCGTCGCGTCCCACCGCCAGCCGTCGCGCACGGCGTCGATGCGCTCAACGGTGGCTGAACGCAGGGCAGCGTCCGACGCCATCCGGCCGATGGCATCAGCCATGGCATCGACGTCAGAGCACGGGACGACCAGTCCCAAGCCCTCATCCCGGATGTACTCGGCGAACCAGTCGCCCTCGCTGACGACGCTCGGAAGGCGGGCCCAGAAGTGGTCGAGGATGCGCGTGCGGAACGCGAACCGGGTTTCGAGGGACGGATGGTGAGCCGACACGGCCACGTCGGCGTCGAGCAGGTAGTCCGCCCGTTCTGCAGCCGGGACCCAGGCGTCCAGGAAGATCACCTGCGTCCCCAGGACGCCCAGCTCCTGGGCGAGGGAGCGGGCACGATCGACGGCCTTGGGGCGGCCGATCACGGCGTTCGGGTGCTCGGTGCCGTAGAAGACGAGCTTGATCCGCGGGTCGTCCTGGGACAGTGCGGCAACGGCACGAATCGGCGTCTCGGCGTCGAACCAGTCCCAGATCCCTCCGGCCCAGATCAGCACGAAGTCGTCCTCGGAGATGCCGTGAGAACCCCGGAGGCCGGCGCGCGAGCGCACAGGCTCGTGATTCTCCATGCCGAAGGGCAGGAGCGGGAGGATGTCCTTCTCATCGCGCGCGTCCAGCGTGCTCGGGATCAGCCCTCCCGACGCCATCATGAAGCCGAGCCAGAAGTCTCGCTGGCGCTCGTTGGAGGTGACGAAGAGGCTGCCCGTGATGCAGCAGAAGCGGAAGTAGCGCAGCAGCTCGGCGAACTCGCGGTCCTTGTCCGGGGCGGTGTCGA
Organism: Leifsonia stereocauli; assembly: GCF_038432415.1. Classification (NCBI taxonomy): domain Bacteria; kingdom Bacillati; phylum Actinomycetota; class Actinomycetes; order Micrococcales; family Microbacteriaceae; genus Leifsonia; species Leifsonia stereocauli. Next base: position 1,735,497 of record NZ_JBCAUN010000001.1, on the reverse strand, counting down.
AGCCGCTGATGCGCTCGGCGCCGATCGTCTCGATGGGGAGGGCGTTGTAGAAGTCGTAGATGATCCGGGTACCGGATTCGACGGCATGCCGTGCCACGTTGGTGTCGATGAACTGGCAGAAGATGGCGTCAGTGCGCTCGACGAGTACTTCGAGCTCCTCCCGCGACGAGTACTCGACAGCGGTGACGTCCGATCCGTCGAAGTCGACGACCCCGCTCCCCGCAACGCCGCTCGCGAACGTCACGTCGACGTGGGGTGCCAGCGCGCGGGCGATAGCCACGAAACGCAATCCGGGACCGGCCATGCGCGCTCCGACGACATCGGGGGCGATCACCAGCAGGCGTCGTCGCACCGGTTCGTGATCGACTTCTTCGCTCGGTAGCATGGTCTCCTGTTTCCTATGGTTCCCGGGGTGGCTCACGTTCATGGTTAGAAATCTGCCGATCGCGCTCGCGCGCCGCGTCTACAGGGTCATCCCTCCGCGTTTCCAGCAGACGGCCAAGAACCTCTCCTCCGGGTGGTTCTATCCTCTCAACACCCGCGGCCTCGGCGCGAACGCCGAGATGGTCGCGTGGTCGGCGGTGCATCGGCGGCCGGTGAGCATCGTCATTCCGAGCTACAACGACCTCCCGCTCCTCACAGAGTGCCTGAAGAGCATCGAGGAGACCTGCGGTGGGTTCGACTACGAGGTCATCATCGTCGATGACTACTGCCAGCCGGAGAACGCCGCCGAGCTGAAGAAGCTGGAGAACGATCGCATCACCGTCGTGCTGAAGGACGAGCGGCTCGGTTTCGCCGGCACGGTCAATGTCGGGATGCGTCTCGCCCGCCACGACATCGTGCTCCTCAACAGTGACATCGTCGCGAAGGCCGGCTGGCTGGAGGCGCTCCAGTACAGCGCGTACGAGATCGACGAGAACATCGGGATGGTCAGTCCGAAGCTCGTCTACCCCGACGGTCGGATCCAGTACGGCGGCACGTATTACGCCCGCGTGCTCGCGCCGCAGTGGTTCGGCCACCTGCACGTCGGCGCGCCCGCGACGAAGCCCTCGGCGAACGTGCCCGGGTACAACAGGTCGGTCTCCGGTGCCTGCGTCTACATCACCCGGTCCGCCTTCGAGCGGGTGGGGGTGCTCGACGACGAGTACTGGCTCGGGTTCGAGGATGTCGACTACGGGCTCCAGGCGTGGCGCCACGGCGTTCGCTGCTACTACCAGCCCGCCGCCATGCTGGTCCATCATGAGTCCGCGTCGCGTGGCTACAGCCAGGGATGGCGCGAACTGGCATCGATGCGGAAGTTCTGGCGACAGTGGGCGGATTCGTTCCTGACCCGCACGGTCGCGCAGCCCGTCGACGTCGACGTCGTGGTGTCCGACGCCACCGATGGACTCTGGCGGCACTACGTCGAGCAGCAGGTCGAGGCCCTCCGAGCGAGCGGGCACGCCGCCGTGATCCACGAGCTGCACTCGGATTCCGCGCCGGACGAGGACGTCATCGCCCGTCTCCAGCAGCGCGATTCGATTGCCGTGGCGGCCGACTGGAAGGCTGGAGTCACCGTCTGGCTCTCGACCGTCGATGCTGGGAAGCCCGCGTACCTCCTGCCGACCGTCGAGAGCATCTTCCACCCGACCGACCCCGGGCTCCAGGCCAGGATCATCTCGCAGTACCGCCCGGAATTCGAGTACGTCGCGCCGAACCGCTGGACCCAGCGACAGCTGCAGGCGGAGACCGCGTGGGAGGTGCCCCACAGGGTCGTACCTGCCCTCCGACCGGCACCACTCCCTGCAGCCTCCCCGGCAGGCGTCGTTGTGACCATCGGCGCCGACGCCACCGTGCGCTCCACTGTCGACCGGCTCGCGGCCGAGGTCGGTGCCACCGTCGAGCACAGGGCGGAGGCGCCGGACAGTGCAGAGGCGCTCGCGGAGCTCCGGCTGGTCGGGGCGCGGGCGATCGTCTCGCTCGGTGAACCGGTCAACAGCCTCGTGCCCATCGCCCTCATGTCGCTGGGAGCCGCTTACATAGGCCGACAGGACGAGCGGACCGGCTACGAAGTACTCGACGGCTACAACGCCCTCCTCCTCCCGGCGGACGGATCGGGACTGGAGGACGCGCTGCGCTCAGTCCTGACCATCGATGCGGTGCACGTCGAACTGCGGGAGAACGGGCATGCCACCGCCGTGCACTACGCGGAACTCTCCGGCCGCTCGCTGTCCCGAGCGTTCGCATCCATAGCGGACACGAGCGTCTGAGGCTCCGGATGCAGCACCACCACCCCCAGGGTGCGGGATCGCTCCGCCACCCCACGACAGGAGACAACCAGTGAGCACCGTCACGCCGAGCCGTTCTCGAGTGGTCGTCATCACCGGGGATCCCGTCGGGGAGAAGATGGCGGGTCCGGCGATCAGGGCCTGGCACATCGCGCGGGAACTGGCTGAGGAGCACGAAGTCCGCCTGCTGAGCATGAACCGCGTCTCCATCCAGCACCCGAACTTCGAGATCCTGGAGATCTCGCACCATCGACCGTCGTCGATCAACGAGCACGAGGCCTGGGCCGACGTCATCATCCTGCAGGGTCACGCTCTCGCCCTGTTCCCGGCGCTCGAGCGCACGGAGAAGGTGCTGGTCGTCGACATCTACGATCCGCTCCACCTGGAGCAGCTCGAGCAGGGACGTGAGCTCCCCACGCAGCAATGGGTCGATCAGGTGAGGGATGCGACCGCCTCGCTCAACCACCAACTCCAGCTGGGCGACTACTTCCTCTGCGCCAGCGAGCTGCAGCGCAATTTCTGGCTCGGACAGCTCGCTGGAGTCGGGCGCGTCAACCCGTACACCTACCAGCAGGACAATGACCTCGATCGCCTCATCGGCATCGCGCCGTTCGGTATCGCCGCCGTCGAGCCTGAGCGCACCCGCCCCGCGATCAAAGGCGTCGTCCCAGGGATCGGCGTGAATGACACGGTGATCATCTGGGCCGGAGGCATCTACAACTGGTTCGACCCCGAGACGCTCATCCGTGCCGTCGGGCTCCTCGCCGACTCGAGGCCTGATCTGCGGCTGTTCTTCATGGGGGTCAAGCACCCCAACCCCGACGTGCCCGAGATGGACATCGTGGCCAGGTGCCGCCGCCTGGCCGACGAACTCGGGCTGACCGGGCGCAACGTGTTCTTCAACGAGTCCTGGGTCGACTTCGACGACCGCCAGAACTACCTCCTCGATGCCGACCTCGGGGTGTCGACGCACTTCCAGCACATCGAGACCACCTTCTCCTTCCGCACACGCATCCTCGACTACCTGTGGGCCGGACTGCCCATCGTCAGTACCGACGGCGACTCGTTCGCGTCTCTCGTCTCGGCGAACGGTCTCGGCCGTGTCGTCCAGGAGCGCGATGAGGCCGGCCTGGCCGCTGCCCTCGAGGACGTGCTGTACGACGACGTGCTGCGCGCGGACATCGTGGCCAATGTCGGCAGGATACGGGAGGACTTCCGTTGGAGCCGGACGCTCCGGCCTCTCGTCGAGTTCTGCCGCGCACCCTCACACGCGGCCGACAGGCTGCCCCCGAACCGGCATCACCGGGGCGCGCACGGTGTCGTCGGTCCGCGCGTCATCAGGGCCGGGTGGCGTCGCGACGTGGGGCGCACGATCCACTACCTCCGAGCCGGCGGGGTGAGGGCCGTCTACGGCAAGGTCGCTCAGCGGGTTCGCAAGCGGTCTGCGGAATAATCCCATCGGGTGCACATCAGGCCGCACCCGACGACGCGCGTCCGAGGACGCAGAGAGAACGAGTGCATGAGCGACCAGCATCCGCGCGCCCGAGCAACACGAGGAGATCGTGTCCGGGCGGTTCGACGCCGGTACGACGGCTGGGTGGCACCCCGGGCTGACGGGCTCCCCAGCCTGCGCGTGCTCCTCGTCGTTCCAGCACTCCTCCTGATCGCGGGGACGATCCTCGTAGCCCTGACGATCAACGGGTCGTCCTCGGGGGCGTTCTACGGTTCACTCCACGATGGAGCCGACCCCGACCTCATCGCAGGCCAGCCCGAGATGATCCGCACCGACGAGTGGAACGTGCAGACCGTCTGGGCGATCAGTCAGGCCCAGCAGGGTCTGCCGGTCGTCAACGAGACGTTCCCCGGCGGCATGGACGCCACCCTGCCGCAGGACCTTCCGCGTGCTGACTGGTCCGTGGCCTTCAGGCCTCACCTCCTCGGGTTCCTCTTCCTCGACGTCGACCACGCGCTCACACTCAAATGGTGGCTCCCGGCGCTGGCCCTGATAGCCGCCGTCTACTGCTTCGTCGTGACCGTGCTCCCACGGCGGCCGATCCTGGCCGCCGGACTGGCTGTGGGGTTCTACTTCAGTCCGTTCTTCCAGTGGTGGTTCCTGCAGACCACGTTCTGGCCGGTGGTGTGGGGTCTCGCCACCATGACGGCGGTGTGGTGGGCTCTGCGCTCGAGGAGCTGGGGCGGGCCGGTGGCCTGGGCGGCGGTCGTGGCCTATCTCACCGTTGTGATGGCCATGGGAATCTACGTTCCGTTCATCGTTCCCGTCGCAATCGTCGTCGTCTTCTTCGCGATCGGCATGGTCATCAGCGTCCTGCGCGAGAGGATGCCCGTGCGCTTCATCCTCGCCCGTGCGACGCTGGTGATCGGGGCCGGCCTCGTCGGCTCCGCCATCGTCGGCATCTGGCTGTATTCGAAGCAGCAGACCGTCGCCGCCTTCCTCAACACGGCATACCCCGGGGAACGACTGCAGTCGACGGGGGCGAGCGATCTCGGCGCACTGGCGTCAGCCGTCGGTTCGTCATTCACCCGGGCGCTCAAGACGGGCGGCTTCCTCGGCCTCAACTCATCCGAGGCATCGACCTTCTTCTTCGTCGGAGCCTTCCTCATCCCCGTCGTCGGCTGGCTCATCGTGCGGGCGGCGCGTGCTCGGCGGCGACTGCCATGGGAGCTCATCGCGCTGACAGCGGCGATCGTCGTCTTCCTCGCCTTCCTCTTCGTGCCCGGCTGGGACGCGATCGCCCACCTGCTGCTGCTCGACCGCACGACTCCGAACCGCGTGCGCATCGGGGTGGGACTGGCCTCGATCGTCATGGTCGTCTTCATCGTCAAGGAGTTGAGCACCGAGTTCCGGCCAGGGCGGGTGTTCTCCGCCGGGACGGCCGCCCTGTTCCTGTTGTCGCAGCTGGGGATTGCGGCGGCCGTGTACGCGGCATCGCCTCCGGCTCTCGCGCTCGCGGGGGCCTGGTGGCTGCTCGCGCTCGGCGGAGCGGTGGCCATCTACCTCATCGCCCGAGCTCGGCCCGCGGCCGGGGTCGCGGTGTTCGTGGCCATGTCGCTGTTCGGCTCGGTGACAGTGAACCCGATCTACCGCGGAGTCCTCGACCTGCGTGAGACACCGACAGCTCAGGCCATCATGAAGCTGGATGCGGACTCCGACACGACCTGGGTGGGCATCGGAGGTCGCCTCACGACAGCCATGCTCCTCGAATCGGGAGTCGAGGCCTACAACGGGTTCCAGGGCGCGCCGTCACGCGAGATGTGGGACTCGGTCGATCCGTCCGGGCAGTTCGAGTTCCAGTGGAACAGGCTGGCGGGCGTCGGCTGGACCCCCGGTATCGGCGAGCCGGTCGTGTCCAACCCCGCGCCCGACCAGATCCTGAGCACCTTCGACGCATGCTCGAACTTCGCGCAGGAGAACGTCGACTTCGTGCTGTCCGACGACTCAGTCCACCTCGATTCGCCCTGCCTCGAGGAAGAGAGCGATCGGCCCATCGCCGGGGGCGACAGCCTCACGATCTGGCAGGTCGTGCCGGCGCGCTGATCGGAGGTGCGGGCAGGCGGACGCCCGCGCCGCTGCGAACGGTTCGCCGGGCGGAAGCTCGGCTCAGGGGAGGTCGGCTCCGTTCGGGAAGAGCGACAGGCTGTAATCCGATGCGGCGATCCTGTTGGTGCTCGTCCCGCCGAGGGCGGTGAACGTCGCAGCCGTCAGGATCCGGCGCTTCGTCCCCTTGTCGATCTGATAGTCGACTCCTGCATCCGATCGCAGGAACCGGCTCAGCGGTTTCGTCGCCGCCGGGAGGCTGGCGCAGGTGGTGGGATCGACCGCGAGATATGGACCGGGGAAGTTCACGGTGTCCGTCACGGGGTAGAGGACTCCTCCGAGGCCGATCATGCGATTCGCACCGCACTGGAGCATCGTGGTGAGCGTCGCACCCCTTGGGTACGCCGCCGGGGTGGACGGACTGACGATCGTCGTCACAGGAGCTCCGAGCGCTCTCGGGACATCCATACGATCGATGTACAGCCGCTGCTTGGTGCCATCGACCATCGAGATCTCCGGTCCGGCGGCCGTGCGGATGACGCTGCCGGCGCGCACGTAGTCGGGGCCCGTGGTGAATCCGGAGACTGTCGCCGCAGCAACGCTGTAGATGGTGGGATCCGCCTTCGTCGCCGCGGCAGCGAGGTAGTCGGCCCAGGTGCGCAGTACTCGCACGGACGACCCTTCGATGAGGTAGACGGCCGGCGCGGAACCTATCCGAAGGAACGCCGGGACGACGGCGAGGTTCGCCGAGACGATCGGAGGGGCCGTCGTCAAGGATCCGACGAGGAGGTCGTCACCCAGGATCGTGTTCGCGTTCGAGCCTCCGACAGCCGTGTAGATCGAGGAGGACACGATGTGCCGCTTGGTGCCCGCGGCGACGCGGAAGACCAGACCGTTCGCGTCACGCACGAAGCGGTCGACCGCGATGCTCGAGCGCTTGAGGTTCGCGCAGGTCGGGGCTCCGACCGTCGAGGTCGCGCGGATGCCGTACTCGGCCGACATCGTCGTGGACAGCGGATGCAGCACGCCGGCCGCGGACAGGTACGTCCCGGCGGGACAGACGAGCACATTCGTCATGGACGCGCCGACAGTCAGAGACCCGACCTGGGCGGACGTCAGTACGCGGACGGGCTGCGAAGTCAGGGCCTGCAGCAGCTTGGGTGACCCGACCGGCCGCAGGGTGGTGCCATCCACGAGACTCACACGATCGGAATCAGGACTCTTCACGAGGGATCCCGGCTTGATGGCCGCCGGTCCCGCTGTGAGGGAATCGATGATCGGCGTGGCCACGATGATGATCGTCGGGTTCGCGAGCGAGCCCTGGAAGGCCTCGAGGTCGGTCCGCGAGGGGATGGCGCGCTTGGTCGAGCCGCCGACCAGGTAGGCCTGGGTCGCGGCGGGGCTCCGCAGTACTGCAGGGTCGTTGACGACTCCTGCCGAGACGGGCAGCTTGGAGAGGACTGCAGGCGGGAGCACCTGGGCGGTGAGGCCCAGCTTGACGCCCGATTTGGTGCCGATACGGCCCGACGGGGTGAGCAGGTAGGTCTTTCCGGCGGCATCCTGGACCAGCCCTGTCATGGCGGTCGTCTTCTTCATCATGTCGAAGCTGCCCGGATCGAGCGACTTGATGCCCAGCCGTGCTCCCAGCGCCGTGCTCGTGTGCATGGCAGCGCTGACCGGGGCGCCGGCCCCGGAGTACCAGAGTGCATAGCTCGAGGTCGTCCCGCGCTGCACGTACACGTTCTCGCGCATGACCGGCGCGGCGTACGGGAATGCGGAGATCGCCGGAGAGCTCAGCCGTGTCGGCCCGCCGCTCATGCCGGCCAGGCTGAGTGCCGTGGAATCGATCGCCTCTGCGCGTTTTCCGCCGGAGATCCGGTACCACTTGCCCGTCGTGCTGAGCACGTTGCTCGTGATGTCCCCACCGTTCGCGAGCTTCGCGATCTGCGACGCCGTCAGCGTGACATACGACGGGCAGCTCAGCCCGAAGTCGGCCACCCGAGCACAGGTGTCGAAGTGATACTTCTTCCCCGCATCTGCGAAGTAGAGCTTCCCGCCGGAATCGCCGATCAGTCGGCTCATCGCGGGTCCGGCCTGGAGGCTGTCGATGTAGCTCTGCGAGACGATGGCGACGGGGCCCAGGGGAGAGAGGCTCGTGAACAGGTTGTAGTCGTTGATGGCGTGGCGGACGGTGCCCACGACCAGGTAGACGGTCGCCGACGAAGCGGTGCGCACCAGGTTGTTCCCGTACTGGGTCGAACCGAACCAGTCGTTGAAGATCCGCCAGAAATTGCGGTTGCCGTATGCCGAGCAGCCGTCGCCGGTGCCGTAGAGGTTGTTGAGGGCGGCGGCGTTCGGGCGATAAGGCGTGTAGATGTAGAGCCCAGCCGTCGCCTGGTTCTCGATGTAGACGGTCGAGGAGCCGCAGGCGGCATTCGGACTCCACTGGATGACGTTGTTTCGCCCCGCCTGATAGCCGCGGATCGACGGGTTGTAGCGGTACTTCTTGAACTGCCAGGCCGCGTTGTAGACCTGATTGAAGAAACCGTAGAAGTTGGCGTCACAATCCGCGGTGTCGGGGCATCCGTAGCCCATGGCCTTGCGGTAGATGCCGCTGGTCGGCCAGGTGTCCGAGACCAGACCCTGCTCCTTCTCGAGCAGCACGATGAGGCTCTGCGGGTTGATGCCGCAGGCGACAGCCACTGAGTAGATGATCGAGGCCGCGGACTGGTTCGCGCGTCCGGTGTATGCGGAACAGCCCTCGACCTTCGCGGACTGCGACGTGGTGTTCTGGGTGTAGCTCTTCAAGCAGGTGTAACCGGTGCGGCAGGTGGGCACCCGGGCATTGAGGAACGACTGGACCTGAGCCTCGGTCATCGCCGACGAATTGTAGAAGACGGCGTCGCTGATGATGTTGCCGGCATTGAACTGCGAGCCCGTGACCGCTTCAGCCGGTTCGGCGCTCCGGGTGAGGCTGAGTCCGACGAGGAGTGACGCGACCAAGGTCGTGCACAGCGAGAGGACCACGAGGGCACGGGGGCGTAGCAACGTCAAGAGGGAGTCCTTCCACGATCATCCACTGTCCACGGTACGTGGCAGGAGGCCCCAGTGGGGGAGAATGTGCGGAGTGGCTACTTCCCGGCCCCGTCTAGGGGGTGCCCGACGAACGGATGCCGACGCTGTGGCGCGCCAGGATCCCGGCCCCGGCGAGATCGCGGTGGGCCAGCGCACCCGGCAGCTGCGTCGCCGCGTTGATGCGACTGGACAGGTGCAGCCGCGCCGCCCGCGCGGCCCTTCTCCATCCGCGCTCATCGAAGCGTGCGGCGGAGGCGCGGAAGTAGCCCTGCTCCTCCACGAAGCGGCTCCCGTCGACGGCGCGCCACGATGAGACGCTCCCGGCATGCCTGCGGTAGTCGAAGACGACCTGGTGGTCGACGACGAGACTCCCGCCCTGCTCGGCGATGTCGACCACCAGTGCCAGGTCCTGCACCACCTGGTAGCCGGGCCGGAAGCCGATCGGGCGAACGACATCCCCACGCCAGGCGACCGCGGGGAAGTTCATCCAGTTGCCGCGGACGACGCTCACTGCGAGGGCCTCGCCCGTGAGGGTCACCGTCTCGGGGCCGCTCGGTCGGTAGAAGGCCTTCGCGGCGTCGACCAGCGTGCGGGCGGGGCGGCCGTCCTCGTCGATGATCCCGACGCCCGGATGGATCATCGACGCTCCGGGGTTCGCGGATGCGAGGCGCGCGATCGTGGCGACGTACTCCGGCCGCATCACGTCGTCGCATCCGAAGATCGTGAACCACTCGGCCCGGGAGTCGTCGACGCACTCCTGGAAGGTGCGGTTGATGCCGTGATTCTCAGCGTGACGGCGATACTCGATGCGAGCGTCGCCGATCCCGGTCACCCACCGCGCGGCCGCCTCGTCCGGATAGTGATCGTCGATGATCACGAGCCGCCAGTCGGGGTCCGTCTGCCCGAGCACGCTGGTGACGGCGTCGCGGAAGTGGTCGACCCGGCCGTAGAAGGGGAGCATGATGTCGAGGGTCATCGTGTGGGCGAGTCCTCTCGAGGTGATCGACAGCCGATTCGGTGCTGCGCGGCGGGATAACATTTCCGGGTGCCTCAATCCTCCCTCATCCGTGCGTCGATCCTGTCCACGGTGGGGGTGCTCGTGCAGGGCGTCGCCCGCTTCATCTACACGGTGCTGGTGGCGCGCTTCTTCGGGCCGGAGCAGCTCGCCGTCGTCAACACGTTGCTCTCGCTCTCGATCATCGCGTCACTGTTCTGGCCGACGGCGGCCGGCAATGCCGCCGGGACGTTCCTGGCTCGTGTCATCGCCAACGGGGTGCGCCCGCAACGCGTCCTGAGCCTGCTGTGGAGATCGTTCTTCGTCTCGGCCGGCGTCCTCGTGCTGGTGTCAGTGCCCATCGCCGTCCTGGTCGTCGGCGCTGACGCCATCGAGGCGACGGTGTTCGCGTTCCTCGTGGTCGGGTGGTCGGGCTACATCTTCACGCGCGGCATCCGCATGGGGCTCGGCCAGGTCGGGGGCGCAGCGATCTGGGATGCCGTCAGCGCCGTCATCACGCTGGCGCTGCTCGCTCTCGTGATCGCCGGAGGAGTGTCGCCGCTCATCCTCGCCCCGCTCGCCATCGGCTACCTGTCGTTCACCGTCGCCGCCTGGCGCTCGACCCGCCTGGTTCGCGCAGACGACCCGGAGGACGCCGTCACGCGCCCCACCGAGATGTGGCACCTCATCGGGTGGAACTCGGCGGGACTCATCGCGACGAACGGCCTCATCCAGTTCTCGATGGTGTTCGCCTTCATCACGTCCGATGCATCGGATGCCGGGCAGTACGCAGCCGCCATCGCCCTGGCGACACCGGCCTCGATGCTCGCCCAGGCGGTGAGCCAGGTGCTCATCCCGCGGTTCGCCACCTGGCTTCACGTCGACGTCGTCGACGCGCGCCGCCGGTACCTGGTGGTGCTCGCGGTGATGACGGCGATGCTCGCCGTGGCGTTCGGGGCCGTCGCGCTCATCGCGCCATGGCTCGTCCCGTTCCTCTACGGCCCCGGCTACACCGAGGCTGTCGGGCTCGTCGAGATCCTCATCGCGGGCGTGTTCCTGTTCTCCGTCGGCCTGATCGCGAGCTCGTTCCTCATCACCTCCGGGCGGACGGTGCGCTCCACGTGGGCGGCCGTCGCCGGTCTCGTCACCGGACTGATCGTCATGACGGCGACAGCGCCGTCGATCGGCGGTGCGCTCGCCGCAAGCGTCGGGGTGCTCGTCGGCTGTGCCGTCGTCGCCGTGATCGCCGTCGCCGCATCCGTCCCGATCCCGCGGGCCATGCCCGTCGCCGTCGGCGGGAGCCGTCCGGATTAGACTGGACCGTCTGCCCGCCCCATGAAGGAATCCATGTCGCTCGCTCCAGAGATCGAACTGTCCATCGTCATGCCCTGCCTCAACGAGGCTGAGACGCTGGCGACCTGCATCCGGAAGGCCCTCGGATACCTCGAGCGCTCGGGCGTCGCCGGAGAGATCGTGATCGCCGACAACGGCAGCACCGACGGATCGCAGAAGATCGCCCTCGATCTCGGCGCCCGTGTGGTGGATGTCGAGGCGAAGGGCTACGGCAGTGCTCTGATGGGCGGCATCCAGGCCGCCCGCGGGATCTACGTCATCATGGGCGACGCGGACGACAGCTACGACTTCTCCAACCTCGACCCGTTCGTCGAGCGACTGCGCGCCGGTGACGACCTGGTCATGGGCAACAGGTTCCGGGGTGGCATCGAGCCCGGCGCCATGCCGCCCCTGCACAAGTACCTCGGCAACCCTGTGCTGTCCTTCATCGGCCGACTGTTCTTCCCCTCGGAGATCCGTGACTTCCACTGCGGCCTGCGTGGCTTCCGTCGGGACTCGATCCTCGAGATCGGTCTCATCACGACGGGGATGGAGTTCGCCTCCGAGGTCGTCGTCAAGTCCACCCTGCTCGGCCTGAAGATCAGCGAGGTGCCGACGACGCTGAAGAAGGACGGCCGCTCACGCCCGCCGCACCTCCGCAGCTGGCGCGACGGATGGCGGCACCTCCGCTTCCTGCTCCTGTTCAGCCCGCGCTGGCTCTTCCTCTATCCCGGAGTCGTCGGATTCCTGGTGGGACTCGTCGGCAGCATCGCGCTGGCCTTCGGCCCCATCGAGATCGGCCCGGTGGGCTTCGACGTCTCGACCCAGGTCTATCTGTCGGCTCTCACCGTGGTCGGATACCAAGGACTCCTCTTCGCACTGCTGACCAAGCTGTACGCGCAGCACGAGGGGTTCTTCATCCCGCGCAGCAGGCGCTTCCAGGCTGTTGCCGAACGAGCGACCCTCGAGTCCGGGGCCATCGTCGGCGTCCTGCTCTTCGTGGCGGGTCTCGCCATCGGTGTCGTGCAGTTCAGCGTGTGGGCGGCGTCGGGGTTCGGCCCGCAGGACGTGTCCGACACGGTGCGCCTCGCCGTTCCGGCCGCCCTCCTGATGATGCTCGGTTTCCAGACCGTGATGGCTGGAATGTTCCTCGGCATCCTCTCGATCCCCGTCCAGCGCCGATGACCACGACGTGACCATCTCGGTCGCGCTGTGCACCTACAACGGTGCACAGTTCATCGCGGATCAGATCGCGAGCATCCTGAGCCAGGACCGGCCCGTCGATGAGCTCGTCATCGCCGACGACGGCTCGGCCGACGACACCGTGGCGATCGCGATCGCCGCGATCGCCGCGCATCCCCGCGGACCCGGTGTGAGCGTGCGCGTTCTCGAGAGCTCGACGCGGCTCGGCGTCACCGCGAACTTCGCACGCGCCCTCGACGCGTGCTCCGGTGACCTGCTCGTGCTCTCCGACCAGGACGACGTCTGGCATGCCGACAGGGTGTCGCGCATGGTCCGCATGTTCGATGACCGACCGACCCTGCTCCTGGCACACGGCGACGCACGCATCGTCGACGGCGATGGCGAGCCGACGGGCGAGCTTCTGTTCCAGACCCTCGGGGTGACGGATGCCGAGAAAGGCGACGTGCACGCCGGTCGCGCCCTGCAGGTGCTGTTGCGACGCAACATCGTCACCGGGGCGACAACCATGCTCCGGCGGGAGCTGGTCGCGAGCGCGGCTCCGTTCCCGGCGTCCTGGGTGCACGACGAGTGGCTCGCGGTCATCGCAGCGGTGTCCGGAGGGGTCGACCTGCTGGAGGCTCCGCTCATCGATTATCGAATTCACGGCGGCAACCAGATCGGCGCCTCGAGCCTCACCGCCTCGGGTCGCGTTCAGCGCCTGAGGGCCCCGCGCACCGAACGGAACGCCCGCCTGCTTGCCCGTGCGGAAGCCCTCGCGGAGAGGCTTCCCCTGCTGAGCGGACCGGCCAGCGGGGCGGTCATCGAGATGGGGCGGCAGAAGCTCGAACACGAGCGTGCTCGGAGTTCTCTGCCCGCCCGTCGGTTGCCGCGAATCGGTCCGGTCCTGCGGGAGTGGCGAACCGGCCGCTACGCTTCAGCCGGCCTCGGGGCACAAGACGTCCTCCGCGACCTCGTGCAGCCGGTCTGACCGGTGGCCCGTTCCTTCTGCCGGACCGAGACGGTGAAGTAGGCTGCAGACGCGAAGGAATGCCGGCGTTCCGTGGATGAAGCCGCTCCCGCACTCCTCGGATCGTGCGTGCCTCCAGTCCGCGATGTCCAGCTCCCGACACCCCGACCACGGGTTCCACGATTGAAAGAGACCACCTGTGACCTCACTGCCGCAGCTCATCGCCTTCGACCTCGATGACACCCTCGCCCCGTCGAAGTCGCCCCTCGACCCGCGCATGGCGAGCCTCATCCTCCGCCTCCTCGATCGCACGAAGGTCTGCGTCATCTCCGGCGGGCAGATCTCCCAGTTCCGCGCCCAGGTGATCGAGCGGCTCGACGGAGCGACGGCCGAGCAGCTCTCCCGCCTGTACCTGATGCCGACCTGCGGAACCCAGCACTATCGCTACGTCGACGGAGACTGGCGGCAGATCTACGCCCAGAACCTCACGCCGGAGGAGCGCGACTCCGCCCTCGCCGTCGTCGAGGCCGTGGCGAGGGAACTGGGCTACTGGGAGACCGAGACCTGGGGCCCGATCCTCGAGGATCGCGGGTCGCAGGTCACGTTCTCCGCCCTCGGGCAGGCCGCGCCAGTCGATGCCAAGACCGCCTGGGACCCCACCGGTGCGAAGAAGAGCGCCCTCCGCGAAGCGGCCCAGGCCAGGCTCCCCGAGCTCGAGGTCAGGTCCGGTGGTTCGACGTCGATCGACATCACCCGGCGCGGCATCGACAAGGCATACGGGATGAGGCGCCTCGTCGAGCAGGCAGGCGTTCCGCTCGACGAGATGCTCTTCATCGGCGACAGGCTCGACGAGGACGGCAACGACTACCCGGTCAAGGCACTCGGCGTTGAGTGCCGCGCCGTGACCGGATGGCCTGACACGGCCGAGGTGCTCGAGGAGATGCTCGCCGCCTGACCGGGGACGGCTGCCGCCGGCACTGATCGGTGCCGACGCATCGAGCCTCAGCCGTCGCGGCGCGAGGTGCTGCCCGCGGACGGAAGCGACGCCGGGTCGTGACGCCCCAGCGCATCACGCCAGCTCATGCTCCTCGAAGCCTTGACCGAGCACACGATCAGCAGCATCCAGCCCGATTCGGTGAGGGCGCTGCTCTCGGCGAACGACACCGTGGCGAGGGCGACGAGTACGAGAGCAGGCCACACGTAGACGACGCTGCGTCTGTCGGAGGCGAGGATCCAGGATCGCACCAGTGCGAGGCCGAGGAGGGCGACGAAGGCGAAGAAGCCCACGAGCCCGAGTTGGAAGTACACGTCGATGTAGGCGTTCAAGCCCGCGGCGTTGGTCTTGCCCGTTGTGATGTTGAGCCACAGGTACGGCAGCGTCGTCGGCCACGAGCCCACCCACCCCCAACCCTGCAGCGAGTTGTCGGCGGCATACTGCGACATCGCCTGCCAGAGGTGCAGCCGCGTCTCGAACTCGCTTCCCGCGTTGAGGAGGTCGATGACGCGCAGTCGCGCGAGCCAGACGACCACGCCGGCGATGATGACGCCCGCGAGGAGCACGAGTTGCCACACCCAGCGCGATGCGGCCGGCGCCCGCCGCACGGCGAACAGCGCGAGCGCGGCCAGGACGACGACGCTCAGCACGCCGATCATCACGGGCGATCGCGACAGCAGCACGCTCACGGCCGCGAGCACGATGGAGAAGCGCGCCATGCCGCGTGGGATGGACCGCGTGGCCATCTCGATACTGAACGAGATGAGGGCGATGAGGGCGAGGAACCCGAGTTGATTGCGGGTGCCGAAGACGCCCTGCAGCGGCCCGAGCTGGACCAGATTGCCCTGGATGCCGAGGAAGGCGATCGGCTGGTCGATGAGGATGCCGGACAGGATCTCCAGACCGATCGACAGCCCGAGCAGCACCCGCAAGGCGTCGCCGACGGCCCGCACGACCTGGATGGTGTCGCGCAGCACGGCCACGTAGAACCCGAGGAAGCCGAACGCGAGCAGGTAGGCCAGGCGCAGACCCGAGACTGTGGGCGTGTTGCTCCAGAAGATCGACAGGATGGCCCAGCCGACGAACACGATCACCGAGATCGGCAGGGTTCCGTGCCACTCCAGGTGGGAGCGGCGGAACCAGAGTGAGACCAGGCACAGTGCGATGAGCCCGAGGATGATCGCCAGGAGTCCAGGCCATCCGATGAGCGCGCGAGTGAGGTGCGTTCCGAAGCCGGCGAGGAAGATCGATGTCGTGATGGCGGATGCGAACGAGGCCGAGCCGAGGTAGGTTCGGGCCCATTCGGGCACGACGTGCCCTCGCTCAGCCACGCGGCACCGACTGCTGCAGCCTCGGGTCGACGGATGCCGCGACGGTGATCGGGGCATGGATGCCTCTGCTCTTCGTCATCAGGCTGATGGCGATGAGGCAGAGCCAGCCCCCCTCGATCAGGATCCGGCTCTCCGCCAGCGACTGCGCGATCAGGGCGGCCAGAAGGAGGATCGGCAGGAGGGTGTGCGCCGAGAACGGCTCCACAGGATCAAGCCCGTGGCGGGGACGGTCGACGGCGAGGAACCAGGATCGCCACACCGTCGAGACGACGAGGGCTGCGAAGAGCACGAGGCCCAGGATGCCGAGCTGGAACCGGACGTCGAGCCAGGCATTGTGCGCCTGCAGGTACACGACGCCCTTGCGCACGGCGAGGTCGTCGAATGGCGGCACCCACGGAATCCAGTACCCGACCCAGCCCCAGCCGAACACCGGGCGTTGCTGGGCGAGCCCAGTGACCGCAGCCCAGATGTCGGCTCGCCCGGTGAGATCGCCGCTCTTTCCGAGTACACCGAGGAGCGCGCCCCCGAGCGTCATGATCCCGGCCGTCACGACCACCACGAGCCCCGCCGCTGCGGCGTAGACGGTTCGGCGCCGGTCGGGATCACGAGACCGTGTCCACAGGACGAAGGCGAGCACGACGGCCACGAGAGCGCCGGCCAGCACGACGGTGGCCGACCGGGTGAGAAGGAGCACGGCGCCGGCCACGACCAGCCACGCGACGCCCCACCCTCGGCGCACCGTCCGATCGGCGAGTTGCAGTGCGAACACGATGAGAGCGAGCAGCGCGATGAAGCCGAGGAGATTGCGATTGGCGACGATGCCCTCGATGGGGCCGCCGTCGAGCAGGAGACCGCGCGACCAGTAGAAGGCCTGGGGGATCCTTCCCTCGTAGTGCACGAAGAACGGCAGCACAGGACCGCCGACCACGACCGCGACCCACGCCTCGAAGACGAGTGACAGGGCGAGGATCCAGCGGAACGCGTTGCTCAGGGCCTTGAGAAGCTGCTGGAGGCTCAGGCAGAGCCCGAGGAAGACGGCCGCCACGCTGCTCAACAGCTGGATGCCGACGCCGATGGCTGACGCCCCCGGGTAGAAGGACCACGCGAGCGACAGCGTCGACAGGCCGACGAAGGCGAGGGCACTCTTCGGCACTTCGCGCCAGCCGAGCGATGGACGCAGCATCATCAGCGCGACCGCGCTGAGGACGATCACGACTCCGGCGATGATGCCGAAGCCCCACCAGCCGAGCAGATTGCGCCAGAACTGCCCGGCGAATGCAGTGAAGATGACGAGGGTGGCCAGCAGGGGCACGGGAAGCCGGCTGGTATCGGTCGTCATGGACTCAAGATTAGTCGGGCAGCTCCTGGTTGCCCGACGGTTCGCGTGTCAGCGCCGGGTCTCAGACGAACGCGGCCTTGCCCGTGATGGCTCGACCGACGATGAGGGTGTTCATCTCGCGGGTGCCCTCGTAAGAGTAGATGGCCTCGGCGTCCGCGAAGAAGCGGGCCACGTCGTAGTCGACGACGATGCCGTTGCCTCCGAGCGACTCGCGCGCCCAGGCCACGGTCTCGCGCATCCGTGCCGTCGTGTATGCCTTGGCGAGGGCGGAGTGCTCGTCGCGCTGCTCGCCGCGGTCGAGCATCTCCGACACCCGAACGACCATGCCGATGGAGGCCGTGATGTTGCCGAGGCACTTCACCAGCAGGTCCTGGATGAGCTGGTGCGACCCGATGGTCTTGCCGAACTGCACGCGCTCGCCGGCGTACTTCACGGCAGCCTCGTAGGCGCCGACGGCGGTTCCGACGGCGGCCCAGGCCACCTCGGCGCGCGTGAGACGCAGCACCTTGGCCGTGTCCTTGAAGGAGTTGGCGTTCTGCAGGCGCAGGCTCTCGGGAACGACCACGTTCTCGAGGGTGATGTCGGCGTTCTGCACCGAGCGCAGGCTGATCTTGTTCTCGATCTTGGTGGCGCTGTAGCCGGGAGTCGTCGTCGGGACGATGAAGCCCTTCACCTGGCCGTCGGCCGTGTCCTTCGCCCAGACGACGGTGATGTCGGAGAAGGTGGCATTTCCGATCCAGCGCTTGGATCCGTTGATGGTCCAGGTGTCGCCGTCGCGAGTGGCCGTCGTGCGCAGTCCCTGGGCGCTGTCGCTGCCCGAGAGCGGCTCGGTGAGGGCGAAGGCGCCGATGACCTCGCCGCTGGCCAGCTTCGGAATCCACTCGTCCTTCTGCTCCTGCGAGCCGCCGACCGAGATGGCGCCGGTCGTGAGGCCGTTCTGCACACCCACGAAGGTGGCGACGGATGCGTCGATACGAGCGAGCTCGAGGGCCACGAAGCCACGGAACACGGCCGAGTTCTCGAACGGCTTCGTCTCGGCCCAGCCGAAGCGGAAGGTGTTCAGCTCAGCCAGGGGCTTCACGATCTGCATGGGGAACTCTGCACGGTTCCAGTAGTCGCCGACGATGGGCTTCACCTCGGACTCGAGGTAGGCGCGGATGGCGGCGAGCGCCTCCTGCTCCTGCGGGCTCAGAAGGCTCTCGTAGCTGTAGAAGTCGCTGGCGAGGATGTCGAACGTCATGTCTGCTCCAGTGCATACGGCGACCCCCGCGGGACGGGGGTCTGGAATCCTCGGGCCACGATACGCCCGGCATCCGAGCGTCCAAACCCGTTGGTAGTTTTGAGGCAACCGCCACGGAGAAGGACGCCGCATGTTTGTAGCCATCAGCAACACCCCGCGCGATTACGCCTGGGGTTCGACGACGGCCATCGCGGGCCTGCTCGGAACTCCGGCATCCGGGGCGCCGGAGGCGGAACTGTGGCTCGGCGCCCACTCCGGATCACCCAGCCGCATCGACGAACCGGACAGGACCGGAGGAGCCGACGACCTCGCCGAGTGGATCGAGACGGATGCGGCCACGGCACTGGGCGCCGGAAACGCCGCAGAGCACGGGGCCAGGCTGCCGTTCCTGCTGAAGGTGCTCGCCGCCGGGGGACCGCTGTCGCTGCAGGCGCATCCGTCGCCGGAACAGGCTCAGGCCGGGTTCGCACGGGAGAACGCGGCAGGCATCCCTCTCGACGCCGCGAACCGCAACTACAAGGACGCCTTCCACAAGCCGGAGCTCGTCGTCGCCGTGAGCCCCACGTTCGACGCCCTCTGCGGCTTCCGGCCGATCGCAGAGGCGCGCGACATCGTCAAGGAGCTCACCGTCCTCGGGCGTGCGGACGCTCCGGACCCGACGGTCTTCGACCCGTTCTGGGAGCGACTCTCGGATGCCGACCCGGTACGGAGCGCCGTGGAGTGGCTGCTGCGTTCCGGCCGGGAGAGCGGCGCCGTCGACGCCCTGGTGGAACGCGTCGTGCAGATCGCCGGCTCCGCGCCCGAGACCAGCCGATTCGCGGTCGAGTACGCGACAGTGCGCTCTCTGGCGGCCAGCTACCCGGGCGACCCCGGCATCGTGCTGTCGCTGCTGCTGAACCACGTGACATTGCGCGCGGGGGAGGCGCTGTACCTTCCGGCCGGAAACATCCACGCCTACCTCTCCGGTCTCGGCATCGAGCTGATGGCCGCATCGGACAACGTGCTGCGCGGCGGCCTCACGCCCAAGCACATCGACGTCGAGGAGCTGCTCGACGTGCTCGACTTCACCCCTGTCGACGAGCCGCTGCTCGCCCCCGAGACGCCCTCGGCCGGCGTGCGCGTGTTCAGGCCCGACGTACCCGACTTCGTGCTCTACGACGTCGACGCCTCGGCGGGGACGTCGGCCTCCATTCCCCTCCGTGGAGCGGCGATAGCGCTCTGCACCGCGGGGACCGTCACGATCGCCGGTGCGGGGTCCTCCGTCACCATCGCGCGCGGTGACGCCGTCTACGTGACCCCCGACGAGGGAACCCTGGCCGTGACCGGAGCCGGCAGGCTCTACCTGGCGACGGTCGGGGCGTAGCAGCTCGGTCAGCGGTCGCCGTCTCGGTCGCGGTCGCGGTCGCCGTCGCGAGACCCCAGGTCGAGCTTCGCTGCGAGCAGCTCGGACAGGGCGCGGGAGTAGGTGGCCGTGAGATGGTCCCTGTCGCGGTAGACGAGGTAGGAGCCGATGACGGCCGGACACTTCTCGGGTCCGCAGACGTAGTCGTTCATGTCGATCCAGCCGATGCCGTCGACTGTGCGCTCCTGCTCCTGCAGCGCCATGTCGATGGCGTCGTCCCGATCGACGGCGCAGGCGTCGGCATCGTCGAGGTGAGCAGACAGGCAGATCGACGGCGTCGACTCCTGGTGCGGGGTGTCGGTGATCCAGTCCACGGGCACGGCGGGCAGTGCTGCAACGGTCTTCTCGAGCGCAGCGTGCCACTGCTCGCCGTAGCTCTCGGCCGAGGTGGCCGGTGGTCGATAGTGCCCGGAGTAGCTGGCGAGCACGATGAGCGCAGGAGGGGCGGCGTTCAGTCTCTCGATCACGTCGCTCCGCCAGCTCTCGCACTGCGGATAGGGCTCGACCGTCTCGGGGTCGACGAGCACTGACGGGCAGTCGCTCTTGGTGTCGGTCTCGAGCAGGATGGCACCAGTCTCGGCCAGCGGCAGCAGCGCCGGGAACCACTGGGCGCCGTGGGAATCTCCGAACAGCACGACTCTCGGCGCATCGGGGTCGCTGCCGAAGGTGCAGGCACTCGCGTCGGTGCTCGGGATGTCGCGGTGGCATCCGTCGTCGTAGATCGAGGGGTTGTCGTCGGAGGTGAGGCGCAGAGCCGGCCTGATGTTCGACGCGACGAACGCCGTGCCGACGGGGTGCGCGCGCGGCGCGATCACGGGCGCGGCCGTTCCCGAGTCGAGACGCTGCGCCGAGATCGCCTGGGCCGCCGTGGCCGAGAACACCACGATGACGACGGATGCCGCTCCTGCCAGCAGCAGGCTGCGGCGCGGCCTGGCCGCGACCAGCGCCGGCGGATTGCGGAACGGGGTCTCGACGAAGCGGTACAGCAGGGCTCCGAGCGGGACGCTGGCTGCTCCGAGCGCCAGCAGCGCCCCCGGCGGCAGCGGTGCCGACGGTGAGGCCGCCTGCTGCGGGATGACGATGAGCGGCCAGTGCACGAGGTAGACCGAGTAGGAGATGAGGCCGAGCAGCTGCAGGGGCTTCAGGCTCATGGCGCGCCCGGGTGACCAGGACGTCCCAACGTCGCCGCCGGCGATCATGAGCACCGCGCCGAGCACCGGGAGCAGGGCCGCGTAGCCGGGGAACAGCGTGGTCTCGTCGAACAGCAGCGAGGCGCCGACGATGGCCGCGAGGCCGAGCCAGGCCGCCGCGCCAGCCGCCCGAGAGCGCACCCAGGCCGGATCCGTGCGCATCACCATCGCCAGGAGCCCTCCGGCGCCCAGTTCCCACGCACGGGTCGGCAGCGAGAAGAACGCCCAGGGCGGGTTCGTGAAGGTCAGGACCAGGCCGCCGACGAACGAGGCGGCCACGATCACGGCGATCACCGCGAACAGGCCACGCGTCGAACGTCGGCACAGGTGGAAGGCGAGCGCGAGCACGGCCGGCCAGACGAGGTAGAACTGCTCCTCCACGCCGAGCGACCAGTAGTGCTGGAACACCGAGGGAGTCGTCTCGGCGAGGTAGTCGGTGCCCTGGACGGCGAAGAGCACGTTCGGCACGTAGAGCGCCGTGGCGATGGCCGCGTTGAACATCTGGCGCAGCATGAGCGGCGGCACCCAGAGGATGGACGCGAGAACCGTGAGCGCGACCACCACGAGCGACGCCGGCAGGATGCGCCGTGCGCGTCTGGCGTAGAAGTCCGCGAAGCTGATGCCGCCCGCACCCGTGAGCGAGCTCAGCAGGTGGGTGGTGATGAGGAACCCCGAGATGACGAAGAACACGTCGACGCCCACGTATCCTCCGGGCAGCCACGGTACGCCGCAGTGGAACAGCACGACGATGCCCACAGCCAGGGCACGCATGCCCTGGATGTCAGTGCGCTGCCCCCGACCTGCCATGCCTCAACGCTAGGGAGCCGGTGTTTCCTCCCCGTGTCCGTCGCGTGAGCATCGGGTGTCACTCGTTCGGGGGTCAGGTGTCGCTCCGTGGCCGACGTGCGCGACGAGCGGATGCCTCAGGCCAGCTGGCGGGCCCCGAAGGTGCGCCGGTACGCGGTCGGCGTGGTCTGCAGCACCTTCACGAAGTGGTGTCGCATGACGGCCGCCCCGCCGAAGCCGCAGTCGCCGGCGATCTCCTCGAGGCTGAGGTCGCTCTCCTCGAGCAGCTGCTGCGCTCGCAGCAGGCGCTGGCGGTTCAGCCAGGCAGTCGGGGTCGTGCCCAGCTCGGCGCGGAAGCGGCGGGCGAAGGTGCGGCTCGACATCAGCGACTTGCGGGCGAGCTGGTCGACGGTGAGGTCCTGGTCGAGGTTCTCCAGCATCCACTCGGTCACGAGGGCGAAGGAGTCGCTGCGGCACTCGACGACGGGTGTCTGGATGAACTGCGACTGGCCGCCGTCGCGCTGCGGTGGCACGACCATGCGCCGGGCGACGACGTTGGCGGCCGATGCGCCGAGTTCCTTGCGCACGATGTGCAGGGCGGCGTCGATGCCTGCGGCGGTTCCCGCCCCGGTCACGACGCGGCGGTCCTCGACGAACAGCACGTCGGGGTCGACATCCGTCAGCGGATACTCGGCGGAGAGCCTGTCGGTGTACATCCAGTGCGTCGTGGACCTGCGACCGTCGAGGATGCCGGCCTCGCCGAGCAGGAACGCGCCGCTGCACACGCTCATCACCCAAGCGCCGCGGGCCTCGGCCTCGCGGAGGACCCTGACGATCTCGGGGTGGGCGCTGCCGTCTCCGAGGTAGGCGGGCACGGCGATCAGGTCGGCATCGGCTGCAGCGCTGAGATCCTCGTGCACGACGATGTCGAAACCCATCTTCATGGGGATGGCCCCGGGCTCCGCCGCCACGATGTGGAAGTCGAAGGTGGGGCCGCCGTGTTCGCGTCGATCGATGCCGAACACCTCGCAGATCACGCCGAATTCGAACGGCGCCATCCCGGGGATGGTGAGGCAGACGATCTTCTTGAGGGCCATGATGAATCTCTCGATTGGCAGGAATGTATCGAACACTGTCCATTCTGCCACTCGTGGCGGTAACGCGCAAACCCTAGATTTACTGCCATGTCCATCATTCTTCTCATCGCACTGGTCGCACTCGTGTTCTGGGGCGCGCTGGCCACCATCCTCGGTCTCGACAACGACGGCTACGGCCGACCCGAGATCCGCGACCGCACCCGGCACGCCGGCCACGGCGACAGTTGGGACGCCCGCTGGGAGTGACGTCCGTCGACGCTCGGGCGCCCGTGCGCCGATAGTCTGGGGATCCCGGTCGGATGCACCGGAACTCAGACGAGGGAGGCGCCCCATGGCGTGGTTGGTCACGGGTGGAGCGGGCTACATCGGGTCGCACGTGGTGCGGGCGTTCACGGATGCCGGCACCGACGTCGTCGTGATCGACGACCTGTCGAGCGGTCACCGGAGCTTCGTCTCCGACTCGGTGCCGTCATACGAGGGCACCATCCTCGACGGGGAACTCCTCGCCCGCATCTTCGCCGAGAACGACATCTCCGGCGTCGTGCACGTGGCCGGCTTCAAGTACGCCGGGGTCTCGGTACAGCGCCCTCTGCACACGTACGAGCAGAACGTCACGGCGACTGCCGTGCTCCTGGGGGCGATGGCCGATGCCGGCGTCGGTCGCATCGTGTTCTCGTCGAGCGCGGCCGTCTACGGCACTCCGGACACCGACCTCGTGACCGAGGACACGCCGAAGGACCCGCAGTCGCCCTATGGCGAGTCCAAGCTCATCGGCGAGTGGCTGCTGCGTGACCAGGAGGTCGCGACGGGCCTGGCGCACACCTCCCTCCGCTACTTCAACGTCGTGGGATCGGGTGCGAGCGACCTCTACGACTCGAGCCCGCACAACCTGTTCCCCATGGTCTTCGAGGCCCTCCTCGACGGTCGCGCCCCCCGCATCAACGGCACCGATTATCCGACGCCCGATGGCACCTGCGTGCGCGACTACATCCACGTCGCCGACCTCGCGCAGGCCCACGTCGTCGCGGCCCAGCGCCTCGACGCCGGCGAGGCCATCGAGGCCGTCTACAACCTGGGCAGTGGCGACGGCGTCTCGGTCGGCGAGATCATGAGCACGATCGCCACTGTCACGGGCATCGACTTCGAGCCGGAGCGCGCACCGCGCCGGCCCGGCGACCCCGCCCGAATCGTGGCCTCGGGGGAGAGGGCCGCCCGTGATCTCGACTGGCGGATGCGCCACACCCTCGAGGAGATGGTGCAGAGCGCGTGGGACTCGCGGCGGAGGGCCGCATCCGGAGTCTGAGCGACTTCGGAGCTCCGACGATCTCGAGGTGGTATGCAGCACGATCCGCCTCCGTGCGACCCGCCGCGACGCGCCCGGCGAGCCGCAGCGGCGCTCCGCAACGGAATTGACCCCTCAACGGGGATAACCCCCTCTGGGGAGTTGTGGCGCGAGCGAGGACGCGGAGTTTTCCGCGGCGCGTCGCAACTCTCGAGGATTCGTTGAGGGTTTACGATTTGCGACTTGACTCCTGAGAGTTACACCGGTGTAATTACTTCAGACACGCGGTTCGCAGGTCGGAAGAAATAAGGCGGGTGACGATATGGCAGCCAATGACTATCGTGCTGGGGTACCCGACGACTGGTTCGTCGATCCGATCACGCTGGGGGTTCCCGGTGTTCGGCAGAATGTCGACGACGACAACCCACTGGCGTGGCAGTCCGACTCGCTCTGCGCCCAGACCGACCCTGAGGCCTTCTTCCCGGAGAAGGGCGGATCGACGCGCGACGCGAAGAAGATCTGCACCTCCTGCGAGGTTCGCACCCAGTGCCTGGAGTATGCGCTGTCGAACGACGAGCGGTTCGGCATCTGGGGCGGCCTGTCCGAGCGCGAGCGCCGGAAGCTGCGCAAGCGCGCCGTCTGATCGCTGACGTGTGCCACCCCAACGGGCCACACGATCCGGTCGATCGGATATCGGCCACGCCCGGCGGCACTCCGTGCGAGTCGGCGAGGGCAACTTAGGCTTTCCCCGATATGTCACCCAGAGTCACCGCCATCATCGTCGCCCGAAACGGCGCGGAGCACCTTCCGCGGACTCTCGAGGCTCTCGCCGCCCAGACCATGGCCCCCGACGCCATCATCGCCGTCGACTGCGGGTCGACGGACGACACAGGCGCACTGCTGGCCGAGTTCGGCCCGACGCACCTGATCGCCGCAGACTCCGACCTCACCTTCGGCGGGGCGATCGCCACCGCCGTGCGCGTGACCACCCCGCCCACGGCCCCGAACGAGCTCCTCTGGCTGATCGCCCAGGACACGGCGCCTGAGCCGACGGCGCTGGCCGAGCTCGTCGCGGCGCTCGAGACCGCTCCTTCCGTCGCCATCGCCGGTCCGAAGCTGCTCGACTGGGAGCGCGGCGAATTCATCCGCTCGCTCGGCGAATCACTGACGACGCAGGGAGCGACCGTCGCCCTCGTCTCCGACGAACTCGACCAGGGACAGCGCGACGTGCTGAGCGACGTGCTCGCCGTCGTGGCCAGCGGCATGCTCGTGCGCCACACCGTCTGGGAGACCCTCGGAGGGTTCGACCCGGGGCTGCCCGTCGTCGACGACGCTCTCGATTTCTGCGTGCGCGCCCGTCTGGCCGGGCACAGGGTGTCCGTCGCGCCGGCAGCGCGGGTCGCTACGGCCGGTGACGGCGTCGCCGGGGCCAACACCTCGCACAAGGGCCGCATCCGTCGACGTCGCGCCCGTCAGCAGCGCACGGCGCAGTTGCACAGACGACTGGCCTACGCGCCAGCGGTGCTCGTCCCCGTGCACTGGCTCTCGCTCGTGCCACTGGCCATCCTGCGCTCGATCATCGCGCTGCTCGGCAAGCAGCCCGGACGGATCGGCGGAGAGTTCGCAGCGGCGTTCACAGCGGCGTTCTCGGGCATCAGAACGACGGCGGCCCGCCGCAATATCGCGCGCACCCGCAGTAATCCCTGGTCGGTCCTGGGGTCGCTGCGAGTCACGCCGGCCGAGATGCGCCGTCGCCGTGCCCTCGCCAGGGAGGCCCGCATCGCGAGGGCCCGCGGAGCCAGGCACGAGATCGGCTTCCTCACTTCGGGCGGCGCCTGGACCGTGCTCGCCGCCGTCGTGGTCGGCCTCGTCGTCGCCGCTCCGCTCGTGGGGTCTGCCGCCGTCGGCGGAGGCGGCCTGCTGCCGTTGAGCTCGACTCCGGCCGAGCTCTGGCAGAACATCGGCTACGGATGGCGTGACCTGGGACCCGGCTTCGTCGGAGCTGCCGACCCGTTCGCCGCCGTGCTCGCGGTGCTCGGGTCGCTCGCCTTCTGGTCTCCGTCGGCCGCCATGCTCGCGCTCTGGGTGGCAGCCGTGCCGCTCGCGGCCCTCGGCGCCTGGTTCGCCGCCACCCGTCTCACCGACCGCGGAGGCCTCCGGGCCATCGCCGCGGTGCTCTGGATGCTGGCGCCGACCTTCATGACTGCCATCGCCGATGGTCGCCCGGCCGCCGTACTCACCCACCTCCTGCTGCCGTGGCTCGTGTTCGCAGGCTTCGCCGCGGCCAGATCCTGGTCGGCATCCGCCACAACGGCCCTGCTGTTCGCGGCGATCGTGGCCTGCGCCCCATCCCTGACCCCGGCGCTGCTCGTCATCTGGCTCGTGCTGCTCGTGATCAGCGGGCGCGGCTTCTTCCGCATCATCGGCATCCCGATCCCGGCCGTAGCCCTCCTCGCCCCGCTGGTGTTCGACCAGGCGTTGCGTGCGAACTGGATCGCCCTGGTGGCCGACCCCGGGGTGCCGCTGGCAGGCACGCCGGCATCGGTCTGGCAACTCCTGCTCGGCTTCCCCGGCGGTGGATTCGGCGGCTGGGACCAGGCTCTCGGCCTGATCCCGATCGACGGCCTGCTGCCCCAGGTCGTGGTTCCGATCCTTCTCGCGCCCCTGGCCGTGCTCGGCCTGCTCGCCCTGTTCCTGCCCGGCTTCCGCAGTGCGGCCTTCGCACTCGGAGTCTCGCTGCTCGGCTTCGCCACGGCCCTCGCCGCCACTCTCATCGTCGTGGCCACGACGGGTTCGCAGCTCGTGCCCGTGTGGGCGGGAACGGGTCTCAGCCTGTACTGGCTCGGCATCGTCGGAGCGGTCACCATCGGCCTCAACGCGATTCCGCGCTACTCGATCATTCCGGCGATCGTGGCTGCCGCGTGCTTCGTGGCCGTCGCGGCTCCGCTCGCCCTCGCTGTTCCGCTCGGGCAGTCGGCCGTCGACGCGACGTCGAATCGCATCCTGCCGGCATTCGTGTCGGCAGAGTCGGCGGGCGACCCCCGTGCGGGAACGCTGGCCATCGTGCCGCAGCCGGACGGCGGCATCCTCGCCGACCTCCAGCGTGGTTCTGGAACGACCCTCGACGACCAGTCGGTCCTCGCGTCGACGGATCGGGAGGTGAGTGCTGCGCAGAAGGAGATCGCCACGATCGCCGGCAACCTGACGTCGCGCAGCGCGTTCGACGCCGCCGCCGCGCTCGACGCCAACCGCATCCGCTTCGTGCTGCTCGAGCCTGCCGTGCGCGCCGATGGCGCTGCGCCGTCTGCCGCCGCCGTGCAGGTGACCCGTCGCGCCACCGCAGCCCTGGACGGCAACTCCACCCTCGTCCCCGTCGGGCGTACCGACTACGGCATGCTCTGGCGTGTCGACACCAACGAGGACGGCGCTGCGTCGGCCGCTGTCCCCGCGAACGCCGGCGGGTGGATCGGAACGGCATCCCTGATCGTCGCCGCCGTCGTGTTCGGGGCCACACTGCTGCTCTCCATCCCCACAGGTGTCGGCCGTGAACTCCCGCCGGAATCGGCACGGCGCCGCGCGGCCAGGGAGCGTCGCGAGCGGCGTGCCGGCCGTTCGCCCCGTCGGGCCGCCGCGGGGGTCGTGATCGCCGACGAGGATCTCCCGGAGGACGGCGTGACCGAGGAGTCGACGGGAGATGCGGGAGCGGCAGCCGAAGCTGTCGAAGCCGGTGAAGCCGACGCCGATGCGGCGACGTCGGGGACCGACGGTACGACAGCGTCGCCAGCCGACAGCGGTGCTGTGGAGGGCGATGCCGAGCCGGATCCGGTGCCCGATCCCGAGGCGGAGGCACGATCGGACTCCGATCCAGAACCGTCCGACCTGACCGAACCGACGGAATCGACCGAGGAGAAGCGCGATGTCGAGTAAGCGCAGGCTCGCCGTGGTCGGCGGCCGTTCGATAGCCGGCCTCGCCGGGATCGCCATCGCCGTGGGAGCCGTGACGGCTGCCGTCCTGGTGCCATGGCCCAGCTATTCGGTCACGCCGGTCGCCCAGAAGGTCGTGCCGGTCCCGACCGACGCCCAACGCGTCTGCCCCGGCCCTATCCTCGCCCTGGCGGAGGATGCGACCCAGGCGACGGCGGCCTCGTCCATCGGCAGCGCGAGCGTCACTGCTGCTGCGGCATCCGGCGAGCCCGCTCCCGAGGAAACCGGCCTGGACGCGCCGGACAACGCCGCCGCCGACTCCGATGGTGGACCGACGCTGGTGACGGTGCCCGCCGCTGCGGATGCGGCCGAGCCGCCCCTGGTCGCGGCCAGCCAGGCGCAGGTCGCCTCGACAGACACCCAGTCCGGCCTCGCCGTCGCAGCGTGCACCGAGGCGGTTCCCGACGCCTGGCTCGTGGGCGGTTCCACCGAGATCGGCCGCACCACCCTCGTCCTGCTGACGAACCCGTCGAGCGTCCTCGCCACTGTCGACCTCGCCGTCTACGGAGAGTCCGGCCCGATCGATGCGCCGGGGTCGACGGGCATCCTCGTTCAGCCGAAGTCGCAGCGCGTCGTGTCGCTCGCCGGTCTCGCGCCCGATGTCACATCCCCTGTCGTGCACGTCACGGCCAGCGGTGGCGAGGTGGCGGCATCCCTGCAGCAGAGCACGGTGCGTGGCCTCGAGCCCGGCGGTGTCGACATCGTGGGACCCACGGCCGACCCTGACACCACGGCCCTCATCGCGGGCCTGACGGTCTCGTCGTCGACCGCAGCAGATCCCGCCGCCCAGCCAGGAGCCGAGGAGGGCTACTCCGACGAGCAGCCCGGCCTGCGCCTGCTCGTCCCCGGTGACACCGGCACGCAGGCGACAGTCAGCGTCGTGGGGGAGGAGGGCACGCCCGGCACCTCGTTCACGGTCGACCTCGAGCCCGGCGTGAGTGTCGAGGCTCCGCTGACCGAGCTCGGCTCCGGTGCCTACACCGTCCGCGTCGAAGCCGACCAGCCCGTCGTGGCAGCGGCCCGCTCCGCCGTCAGCGGGAACAGCGGTCGAGACTTCGGGTGGTTCACAGCGTCGTCACCGCTCACCGACGAGCCCACCCTCGTCGCGGCGGCAGCCGGCGCCTCACCGGTGCTGCACGCCTGGAATCCGAGCGGAGAGGACGCGACGGTCGTGCTCACCTCGACGCGCGGCACGACGCGGGAGCTCGACCTGCCGGCCGCGACGGCCCTGTCCTTCGGGATCGACGCCGGCGCAGGCTACGAGATCAGCGATGCCGCAGGGATCGTAGCCTCGATCGGTTACGAGGCCTCGACGCGCCTGGCATCGTTCGCCGTCAACCCCGTCGGCGGCCTCGCGGCGCCGGTGACCGTCTACACGCGCTGAGACCGCCTCGCACGGGGTCCTGTCCTGCGGGCGCTGTGGGAGCTTTCAGCGTCGGGCTGGCATCAGAGGCCGCGGTAGCGGTCGGGATCCAGATCCCAGGGATCCTTGCCGATGAGGTCGGCTACCGCCCTGAACACGCAGCTCTCGACCATCATGCGCTGGTGCAGGTCGTCGTTCCGGTGCAGCTTCGCCATCCGTTGGATGGGGATGCGGTAGAGCACCACCCGGCGCTCCTCGAGGTTCACGTGCCACCGGTCGACGTGATCGCCGTGCAGAGCCTCGGCCGGGGCGGCCGCGATCTCGAATCTCACGTCGTCGAGCTCCGGCCAGATGCCGCGGAGGTACTCGGCGGTCGATGCGACAGTCGACTCGAACAGGTCGATGCGGCCGCGGATCATCGGCAGGTACGGCCCGGTCACCGCCGAGCGCAGACCCCGACCGTGGCGGTCGATGATGCCCCGCCGCGCCGAGGGCGCCGTGCGCGGTGTGCGTCGTGATCGGGGCATGTCGCCATCCTAGTTCGCGCGGGCGCGCGGGTAATCTGATGGTGACATGAACAGATCCTGCTCGCGGGTGGCGTGCACCGCGGACGCGGTGGCAACGCTCACCTACGTGTATGCCGACTCGATGGCCGTGCTCGGCCCCCTCTCGATGAGCCACGAGCCGCACAGCTACGACCTCTGCGTTCGCCATGCCGAGCGCCTCTCCGCGCCGCAGGGCTGGCAGGTCATCAGGCACGCCGTGCTCGGCGAGGCTGGATACGGCGCCTGAACCCCGCCGTGACGAGCTCAGCTCGCCCCGCGCGAACTGGAGCGGCATCCGAGCGCCGTGAATGACAGAATGTCTCTCATGACCTCCACTGCCACCGCACTCCCGTTCAAGGTCCGTGACCTCGGCCTCGCCGAAGCCGGCCGTCACCAGCTGCGTCTCGCCGAGAACGAGATGCCCGGCCTCATGGCCCTTCGCGAGGAGTTCGGCGCGACGCAGCCTCTCGCCGGCGCCCGCATCGCAGGCTCACTGCACATGACGGTCCAGACCGCCGTTCTGATCGAGACGCTGACCGCTCTCGGTGCCCAGGTGCGCTGGGCGAGCTGCAACATCTTCTCGACCCAGGACGAGGCCGCTGCCGCGATCGCCGTCGGACCGACGGGAACCCCGGATGCCCCGGCCGGCGTTCCGGTCTTCGCCTGGAAGGGCGAGAGCCTCGAGGAGTACTGGTGGTGCACCGATCGCATCTTCGACTGGAGCGCCGAGGCCGCCGAGGCCGGTGCCGACTGGGTCGGACCGAACCTCATCCTCGACGACGGTGGTGACGCCACCATGCTCGTGCACAAGGGGCTCGAGTTCGAGAAGGCCGGTGCTGTTCCCGCGGCGACGGATGCCGACAACCACGAGTACCGTGTCGTGCTCGACACCCTGCGCACCTCGCTCGGGCTCCCCTCCGACAGATTCACCCGCATCGCAGCCGAGCTGCAGGGAGTGACCGAGGAGACCACCACCGGCGTGCACCGCCTGTACGAGCTGCACTCCGCCGGCCAGCTGCTGTTCCCGGCCATCAACGTGAACGACTCGGTCACCAAGAGCAAGTTCGACAACAAGTACGGCATCCGTCACTCGCTCCCGGACGGCCTGAACCGTGCCACGGACGTACTCATGGGCGGCAAGGTCGCCCTCGTCGCCGGCTATGGAGACGTCGGAAAGGGTGCTGCCGAGGCTCTGCGCGGCCAAGGCGCCCGCGTGATCGTCACCGAGGTCGACCCGATCTGCGCCCTGCAGGCCGCGATGGACGGATACCAGGTCTCGCGCATCGAGTCCGTCGTCGGGGAGGTCGACATCTTCGTCTCGGGCACGGGCAACATGAACGTGATCACCCTCGAGCACATGCTCGCGATGAAGCACCTCGCCATCGTCTCCAACGTCGGCCACTTCGACAACGAGATCGACATGGCCGGCCTCGAGTCGCTCGCCGACGCCGAGAGGATCGAGATCAAGCCGCAGGTGCACGAGTGGCGCCTGCCGACGGGTCGGTCGATCCTCGTCCTCTCCGAGGGACGCCTGATGAACCTCGGCAACGCGACGGGACACCCGTCCTTCGTGATGAGCAACTCGTTCACGAACCAGGTGCTCGCTCAGATCGAGCTCTGGGTCCGCCCGGAGGAGTACCCGATCGGCGTCTACGTGCTGCCGAAGCACCTCGACGAGAAGGTCGCCCGCCTGCACCTCGACGCTCTCGGCGTCGAGCTCACCGAGCTGACCCCCGAGCAGGCCGGCTACATCGGCGTGCCCGTCGATGGGCCGTACAAGGTGGATCACTACCGCTACTGAGCGGTCCACCGTCCGCTGAGTCCCGACGCCGTCGCGGTCGGAGCGCCATCGCAGGCGCGCTTCGACCGCGGGCGTAGCCCGGTCCTCGGCGAGCCGATCGCTCGAGCGGCAGGAGCCTCAGCGCTCCGGGAAGCCGTGCGGCAGGCCCGCGAGCACCGGTTCCAGGGCGTCGAGGCGTTGCTGCTCGAGGCGCAGCGCCGTGGCCTCGCGTTCCCGACGCAGCGCCGCGACGCCCCAGAGGAAGGTCTCGGCGGCCACCTCGGGCAGCGGTGACACATAGGCGGATGCCTCGCGCGCCAACTGCTCCGCCGTGCGTGCGCGGGTAGCCGGCACCAGAGCGTCGACCTGCGACAGGAACTGCGCGATGCGGCGGGACAGCGGCTCGGGCAGGCGGGCGACGTCGGCCACCAGGGCCCACTGGGTGAGCATGGGCGGCATGCCCTGGCGAGGGGGCACGTAGCGCGGCACGCGTTCGATCTGGCTGTGGGTTCCTGCGAGCAGATCCCCGAGGCGCTTCGAACGCTCGTTGAGCAGGCCGGTCATGGCGGCGACCGCGCCGAAGGTCAGGTAGATCTCGATGACGCCGGTGAGCGCACGCACGAAGGAGTGGCGGAGCGCGATCGCACCGCCGTCGTCGCGCACGACGCGGGCGCCGATGGCGAGCCGTCCGAGTGACCGGCCGTGAGTCGCCATCTCGACGACCATGGGGATGACGAGAAGGAACAGCACCAGACCGACGATGCCGAGTGCCCGCAGCGCCGCCTGATCGATCCCGGCGGAGCCGTACTGCACGACGAGCCAGGCGACTCCGAGCAGCAGGCCGACGTAGACGACGGCATCGATCGCGGTGCCGGCTCCCCGCAGGATGACACTCGCCGGTCGAACGTCGAGTGCGACGGCCTCTCCGGTGACGAGACCGGATTCCCCACGATCGTTCGACGCGGTGCGCTGCACGACGGGGTCTGCCATGCGATCATCTAATCAGATGGATCTCGACGCATATTCGACCGCCCACGGCGCGGAGTGGGACAGGTTGTCCGAGCTGGCCCGCAGGCGGCGGCTCTCCGGCGAGGAAGCCGACGAGCTCATCGCGGGCTATCAGGCCGGCGCGACCCAGCTCTCGGTGCTCAGCACGGCGTCGGGGTCGACGATCCCCGGTGACAGGCTCTCCGTGACGTTGTCGCGCGCCCGGCTGCGCTTCACCGGGGCGAGCGGCAACGCCCTCGCGATGCTGCCGCACTTCTTCATCGTCCAGCTTCCTGCCGCGCTCTACAGGCTGCGCTGGATCACCCTCGGCGTCATCCTCGCCACAGTGCTCGTCTCCACCTTGTACGCGGTCTGGGCGCTGGCCGACCCGCAGGTCCTCGCGTCATACGGAACCGACGCCCAACGACAGGCGCTGGCCGACGGCGACTTCGTCGACTACTACTCCGAGAACCCGGCGGCCTCGTTCGCCGGCATGGTGTGGACGAACAACGCCTGGATCGCCGCCCAGTGCATCGCGCTCGGCATCACCGGCGTCTTCGTGCCCTACGCGCTGCTCGGGAACGCCCAGAACGTGGGCGTCTCGGCGGCCATCATGTTCTCCTACGACAAGGGCGACGTGTTCTTCGAGTACATCCTGCCGCACGGCCTTCTCGAACTCACGTGCGTCTTCGTGGCCGGTGCCGCGGGCCTGCGCATCTTCTGGGCGTGGATCGCGCCGGGCGCACGCACGCGCGGTCAGGCGCTCGCCGAGGACGCGAGGGCCCTGTTCACGGTAGCCATCGGCCTGGCGATCTGGCTGTTCATCTCGGGCATCATCGAGGGCTTCGTGACGCCGGCCCCCTGGCCGTGGGCCGTGAAGATCTCGATCGGCATCGCGGCGGCCGCAGCGTTCTACGCCTACATGCTCGTCCTCGGCGGGCGAGCGTCGCGAGCGGGGGAGACCGGTGACCTCGGCGAATACGAGGCCGGGTCCCGGCGCATCATCGCAGCGTGAGACCGTCGAAGCCGCCGCGCGAATGAGCGCGGCGGCTTCGACGTCCGCGATGGGTGGCTACTCTCCGACGCCCACGTACTCGGCGGCCTCGTTCGCCGTCTCCATCGGCGTCGCGAGGTTGGCGCGCAGCGCGGCCCCCAGCACAGCATCGACGTTCGTCCAGTACTGGATGGCGCGCTCGCGGATCTCTGGCACGGTCGTACCGCCGACGGCTCCGGTGATGGTCTCCAGGAAGCGTGCCTTGGCCGCATCGTCGAAGACGTCCCTGTACAGCGTTCCAGCTTGACCGAAATCGCTGTCCTCGGCGTGCAGCGTCGCTGCAGTGCGGATCAGTTCGCCGTCAGACTCCCAGCTGCCGGCTCCCGCGATCGCGGGGTCGGCCACGGGGCCGCCGAAGGAGTTGGGAGCATAGACGGGGGCGGTTGCGGGCTTGAAACCATGGCGGGCCGCACCGTCCTGCGAGTAGTTGTGCACGGGCGACTTCGGAGCATTGACCGGAATCTCGTTGTAGTTCGTGCCCACGCGATAGCGTTGCGCGTCAGGGTAGGAGAACACACGCGCCATCAGCATCTTGTCGGGGCTGATGTCGATGCCGGGAACCGTGTTGGCGGGCGAGAAAGCCGCCTGTTCGATCTCGGCGAAGAAGTTCTCCGGGTTGCGGTTCAGCGTCTGCGTGCCGACCTTGACGAGCGGGTAGTCCGCGTGCGGCCAGACCTTGGTGAGGTCGAACGGGTTGAAGCGGTAGGTCTTGGCGTCCGCGTACGGCATGATCTGCACGTGGAGGTCCCACGAGGGGAAGTCTCCCGCTTCGATGGCCTCGTAGAGGTCGCGGCGGTAGTAGTCGGCGTCGGCGCCGGCGATGTCCTGTGCCTCGGCGCCCCCCATCTCGATGTTGCCCTGATTCGAGGTGAAGTGGTACTTCACCCAGAAGCGCTCGCCCGCCGCGTTGATCCACTGGTAGGTGTGCGATCCGAAGCCGGGCATCTCGCGCCACGAACGCGGGAGTCCGCGGTCGCCCATGAGGTAGGTGACCTGGTGGGCGGACTCGGGGGAGAGGGTCCAGAAGTCCCACTGCATGTCAGGGTCGCGGAGCCCGGAACCGGGGAGCCGCTTCTGAGAGTGGATGAAGTCGGGGAACTTGATTCCGTCGCGGATGAAGAAGACGGGCGTGTTGTTTCCGACGATGTCGTAGTTGCCCTCGGAGGTGTAGAACTTCACCGAGAAGCCGCGCACGTCTCGCCAGGTGTCCGGCGAGCCCTGCTCGCCTGCGACGGAGGAGAAGCGCGTGAGCGTGGGAGTCGATGCGCCGGGCTGGAACACGGCCGCGCGGGTGAAGGCCGACACATCGCCCGTCACGACGAAGTCTCCGTGGGCCCCGCCGCCCTTGGCGTGCACGACACGCTCGGGGATGCGCTCGCGTGCG
Organism: Leifsonia stereocauli; assembly: GCF_038432415.1. NCBI lineage: Bacteria > Bacillati > Actinomycetota > Actinomycetes > Micrococcales > Microbacteriaceae > Leifsonia > Leifsonia stereocauli. The sequence continues at coordinate 1,700,366 of NZ_JBCAUN010000001.1, read as the reverse complement.
AACTGAGCCAGCTTCTCGACGAGGTAGCGGTCGTGCAGCGCGGTGACGCCGTCGGCGCCGGCGGTGAGGGAGTGGGCGTCGCTGGGTATCGCGGAACCGGTCTGGCTCGTCGTGTACTGGCTGTCAGTCATGGATCTCCTTTATGGGTACTACGTGCATTTTCTGGCAGGGGGCGCAGAGGCCCCAGAAGGTCACTTCCGCTGTCGCGAGCGTGAAGCCCGCTGTGTCGGAGGGAGCGATGCAGGGCGCATGGCCGACGACGCACTCGACGTCCGCCACGGCGCCGCACGACGTGCAGACGATGTGGTGGTGGTTGTCGCCGACGCGACGCTCGTAGCGCGCGGCCGATCCGGCCGGCTCGATCCTGCGCAGCAGGCCGGCCGCGGTGAGGTCGGCGAGGATGTTGTGCACCGACTGGATGGAGCTGCTCGCATCGGTTTCGACGAGGTGTCGCTGCAGCGTGGCCGCGTCGCTGTGCGGGAACCTGTCGAGGGCTTCGAGCAGCGCGAGACGACCCGCCGTGACGCGAAGACCGGCCCGGTGGATCTCGTGTTCCGCACTCGATCGCATCCGTCCACCCTAACAGTTATCGTGAACGACTAAAAATAAGACTCGCCGACGTTCCGGCATCCGCGGGCAGGGCCGGGACGGGCTACAGCCGTCCGGCCGCCTTCAGGGCGATGTAGCGATCGGCCAGCGCCGGTGGCAGTTCGGCCGGCGCTCCCGTGACGACCTCGCCGCCCAGGCGCCGGATGGCCGCGGAGACCCTGGCGACGTCGAGCAGGGCGCGCTCGGCTGCCGCGGCCCTGTACACGGCCTCGAGGTCGTCGCGGTCCGACACCGCAGCCAGCGTCGCAGGGTCGGTGACGGATGCCACCAGCACCGTGTGCCGACGGGTGAGCTGCGGCAGCATGGCCAGCAGGGCCCCGGACGCGCCGGGGCCGTCGATCGAGGTCAGCAGCACCACGAGGGCGTGCCGGTTCGTGATCCCGCGCACGAGCGCGGGAACACCGGCCCAGTCGGCCTCGATCAACTCGGGCTCGATGAGCGCCATCGAGTCGACCATGCGCGAGAGCAGCTCGGCGCCCGCCGCCCGCTGCACGCGGCCACGCACGCGACGGTCCCAGGCGACGAAGTCGACCCTGTCGCCGGCATGGGAGGCCAGGGCGCCGAGCAGCAGCGATGCCTCGAACGCCGTGTCGATGCGGGGCTCGTTCTCGATGCGGGCTGCCGCTGTCCGTGCAGAGTCGACGACGATCACCACGCGGCGGTCTCGTTCCGGTCGCCAGGTGCGCACCATGAGTCGTTGCGCTGCCGCCCCCGAGACGGCCTGACGGGCCGTGGCGCGCCAGTCGATCGAGCGCACGTCGTCGCCGCGCACGTACTCGCGCAGGCTGTCGAACTCCGTGCCCTGCCCGCGCAGCATGACGGCCGTTCGCCCGTCGAGCTCGCGCAGGCGTGCGAGCCTCGACGGCAGGTGCTTGCGGGCCGTGAACGGCGGCAGCACCCTGATGCGGCCGGGTGCCACGAGGCTCGCCTGGCGAGCAGCGAGGCCGAGTGGTCCGTAGCTGCGCACCGTCACCGTCTCGACCCGGCGTTCCCCGCGGCGGAACGGCGTGAGCACGACGGTGATCCGCCGCCGTTCTCCGGCGGGGATGTCGACTCTCGAGCGGGTGACGGATGCGCCAGCCGACGGCTGCCAGGCGTCACGGACGACGCCACGCAGGCGCCGCGAGCCGGAATTCGTCAGGTACAGCTCGGCGGCCACGCTCTCACCGAGCCGCACGCGGGCCGGCAGATCGCGCGCGATGATGACCGCGCGCGGCGACGCTGCCGTCGCCAGGTCGATGCCGGCGAGCACGAGCGCCAGGAGAACCCACCCGAGGAGTACGAGCGCGGCGGAGCCCGGGGCTGCGCTGTCGATCAGGATGATCGGAAGCACCCCGAGGGCGAGCAGCGTGACGAAGCGACCTGAGAGAGTCATGGATCAGATCGGAACCTGGACCTGCTGCACGATCGAGGCCAGGATGGCGTCGATGGCCACGCCCTCCAGCTCGGCCTCGGGTCGCAGCTGGATGCGGTGGCGCCAGACCGGCACGACCATCGCCTGCACGTGGTCAGGGGTGATCGAGTCGTAGCCCGAGAGCCAGGCCCATGCCTTCGCCGACGCGAGCAGGGCCGTCGTCCCGCGCGGGCTCACGCCGAGCTTCACTGACGGGCTGCGCCTGGTCGCGCGGGCCAGGTCGACGACGTACGCCAGCACGTCGGCGCTGACCCCGACCGAGGCGACGGCGTGCTGGGCCGCAGCGAGCTCCGCTGCTCCGAGCACCGGCGTGACGCCTGCTGCGGCGAGGTCGCGGGGATCGAATCCGGCCGAGTGCCGCCGCAGCACCTCCACCTCGACGTCGCGGTCCGGCACCTCGAGCACCAGCTTGAGCAGGAAGCGGTCGAGTTGCGCCTCGGGCAGGGTGTACGTGCCCTCGTACTCGATGGGGTTCTGCGTCGCCGCGACCAGGAAGGGTTCAGGCACGGGCCGCGAGACGCCGTCGGCGCTCACCTGGCGCTCCTCCATGGCCTCGAGCAGGGCCGACTGGGTCTTCGGGGGCGTACGGTTGATCTCGTCGGCGAGCAGGATGTTCGTGAACACCGGGCCCTCTCGGAACTCGAAGTCCCCGGCCTTCTGGTCGTAGACGATCGAGCCCGTCACGTCGCCCGGCATCAGGTCCGGCGTGAACTGAACGCGGCGCGTGTCGAGCGAGAGCGCCGTGCTGAGGCTGCGCACCAGGAGGGTCTTCGCCACGCCGGGCACGCCCTCGAGGAGCACGTGTCCCCGAGCGAGCAGGGCGATGAGCATGCCGGTGACGGCGCCGTCCTGGCCGACCACGGCCTTGCCCACCTCTGTGCGCACGCGGGCGAGCGAGTGGCGCAGGTCCGGCGCCGCGGGCTGGTCGGAGACGGGGGAGGACGGATCGGTCATGAACCCATTCTTTCTGTGGAGGGTGGAACGGATGCCGGAGCGCCTGCGGCGCCGACCTCGGTGGCGGTTGTCACGGCCCGCTCGAGGTCCACGAGCCGGCCGGAGAGATCGACGAGGGCCCGGTCGGAATCGGGGCGGGCGTCGACGAGCACGTCGCGCACGTCGCCGAGACGCAGGCCGGTGACGGATGCGGCAGCCCCGACGATCTCGTCGACCGACGCCGTGCGCGCCAGCCCGAGTCGCGCGGCGAGGCGCCCGATCGTGCCGATGCGGAGGGCATCCGCCGCCCGAAGCCTGGACGAGGTGCGGGCGTAGAGCCTGGCGCGACCCTCGCGGGTCTCGCCGGCGTGCACCGTCACGGGGAGGTTCTCGACCACGAGGGACCCGAAGCGGCGGCCCTGCCAGACGGCCGCGGCCACCACGACCAGCACGAGCAGCACGACGACAGGGGTGACCCAGTCGGGCGAGAGCTCGCCCAGGGTCGGGGCTGCGCCGCCCACGACGTCTGCGAGGGTCGGCTGGTACCAGATCAGGGTGGAGTGCTGCCCGAGCAGCGACAGGGCGAGCGCGGCGTTGCCCTCCGCTGCGATCGTGTCGTTGCGCAGCTGCGAGCCGTCGGCGAGCAGTGTCAGGGTCGCGGCATCGGACTGCTGCTGCAGCATGGCCCAGGAGCGGTCGCCGCTCGCGAAGCAGCCTGTCCAGTCTGCTGTCGCGTCATCGACGGCGAGGGACTTCTGGCCGAGGGTGGCCGTTCCGGCTCGCTCCGCGGCGGGAACCGGGCACGCGGCCGCCGAGGTGTCGCCGTCGGGGGTTCCGCCGGCGCTGACAGCGCCGGCGGAGACGGCCTGCAGGGTCGCGAAGTCCGGATCGGCGACGACGATGTCGTCCGCGAGGCCGACGATCGCGCCGAGCTGGTCAGCGGTGAGGTATCCGCCGGGGTCCGAGAAGAACAGGGTGACGTCGGTGCCCACGCCTCCGGCGTCGCGCGCGGCCTCGAGGGACCCGACGGGCACCACGTCGACCCCGGAGTCGCGCAGCACCTCGACCACGGCCTTGCCTCCGGCGAGCCCGGCGCTGTCGGCGGCGAGCGGGATGCCGGCTGCCCCGCCGTCTCCCCGCACGAGGGCCGTCACGATCACGAAGCCGACGGCGATGATGCCGAGAACCACCCAGAACACCCCGCGGCGGGCCGCTTGGCGCACAGTCGGGGTCACGGATGCCGCGCCGGAGGCGGCATCCGGAGTCGCCTGCTTCGAGGGATCCGTCATGGTCATCGCGGAGCCTCCGCCGAGACGGGACTCTGCACGGATGCCGCCGCTGGGCGCACGGCTCGCACCTCGTCGTCGAGGTCCACGAGGAGGGCGTACTCCTCTGCGGTTCCCGCTGCACCGAGGTAGCGCACGCCATCGAAGACGCGGGCCGCGCGATCCAGCCGTGTTCGGGCATCGGGGAAGGCGAGGGCGGCCCGCCTGGCGAAGTCGTCGGCGGTCGTGCCCGGGTGCACGGACACGGCGGCACGGTCCGATGCCGTGCGAGCGATGGCCCTGAAGCGCTCGACGATGGCCGTGGCGAAGTCGGAGCCGGCGGCGGCAGCGGCCGAGGCGCGGCGGATGTCGTCGGCGCTGCGCGCGTCCTCGTCGCCGAACAGGGCGTTCACGTCCTGTCGTGCGCGACGGTTGAGGCGGGGCAGGCCGTAGATGAGGAGCGCGCTGACGAGCGCCGCCACGACCAGCACGAGGAGGATGGCCGGAAGCACGGGACCGGCTCCGTCTCCGCCGCCGGAGAACAGGCTCACGAACCAGTCGCGGACTGCCTGCGACAGCTGGTCGAACCAGGTCGGACGCGCGGCCTGGTACTCGGGCTGGGACAGCTCGTCGAGCAGCAGTCGCCTGGCCTCATCGGCGCTCGGGTCGACGGGGACGTCGAACGCCTGCTGCAGGCCACCGCTCATACTGTCGCGGGGGAGAGCCGGTCGGCCGGGAGATACGGGTCCGCCGCCTCGGTGCCGGACTCGCGCGCCTCGACCGCGCGCTGCAGATCGAGGTCGAGAGCCTCGGCGCGGATGCGCCGGTCGATGTAGAGGAAGGCGATGGTTCCCGACTGCACGACCGAGGCCACCGCCCCGATGACGATGGTGACGAGGAGAACCAGCCCGTTCGTGATGACGAGGAATGCCACCTGATCGCCTGACCCGTTCGGGTCGAGGACCGTGGTGCCGAAGCCGACCAGGATCGACAGCGGCGCCGTGACGATCTGCGCGATGGTGTTGACGATGACCGCGACCAGCAGGTTCACGCCGAACACCTTCCAGAATGCTCCACGCACCAGCAACCACGAACGCCTGACGGCCGCGAAGATGCCGAGTCGCTCGAGCACGATGGAGCACGGCACGAGCAGGGTCTTGGTGTAGATCCAGACCGAGAGCACGAGCAGGCCGATGCCTGCCAGGACCGAGTAGGCGATGCCGAGGCCGAGGAAGCCCTCGCCCTGGGCGAAGATCAGCACGGCGATGAGCACGAGGAACGCGAGGGCGAGTGTGAAGCCGATTCCCAGCAGCAGAAGCCAGCCGACGAGGGGGAGCACGCGGGGCAGCACGCGCTTCCACAGGGCTCCCAGGGTGAGCTTCTCGCCGAGGGTGGCTCGGGCGGCCTCGAGCACGATGACTCCCTGCAGCAGTGCCGAGGCGAGCAGCGAGACGGCGAACAGCACGACGCCGACCAGGATGCCGAGGCCGACAGAGCCCGCGATCACCTCCGACTGGTCCTCGACCGAGGCGTTGTCGACCCTGCCGACGATCCAGAGGGTGAACGGGACGATGGCAGCGATCGTGGCAACGCCCACGATGCCCTGGATGAGCAGTGCACTGCCGAAGGTGGCCTTGGGGTTGCGCTTGAGCATCTGGAAGGGCGCACCGAGCAGGGTGCCGAAGCTGAGTGGTCGCAGCGGGATGATGCCGGGCTTGGGCGGAGGAGTCCAGCCGGGGGCGCCGATGACGGGCTGCTGCATCCCAGGCTGCTGCCAGTCGGGCTGGCCCCACGTCGGCTGGCCGTACGGAGCCTGCGCGTACTCGCCGTACTGCGGCTGGGGAGGCTGCTGCCCGGGCCTCGGCTGGCCGTAGGTCGGTTGTGGGTAGCTCGGCTGTCCGGAGCTCGGCTCGCCGTATGGCGCCTGCGCCGGAGTTGCTGGTTCGTCCGGGTGGGCGGCATCCGGAGTCGCCGGAACCTGGTCATGTCCTGAGTGCTTCTCCGCGCCGTCCGTCACCCGTCCATGCTCGCATACGAGGGCAGCCGCGCCGTTGCCACGCGCGACCCATGTCTCTCGACTACTCTGTGACTGAAGATCGCGCGGTCGGGCGATGACAGGATCGGATCGGCCTCAGTGGAAAACGGAACGATGAACGCACGCATTCTGGTCGTCGACGATGACACGGCCCTGGCAGAGATGATCGGCATCGTGCTGCGCGGTGAGGGCTTCGAGCCCTTCTTCTGCGCGGACGGAGCACTCGCCCTCGAGGCATTCCGGGCGTCGAAACCCGACCTCGTGCTCCTCGACCTCATGCTTCCGGGGCTCGACGGCATCGAGGTCTGCGCCCTCATCAGGGCGGAGTCCGGCACCCCCGTGATCATGCTCACGGCCAAGTCGGACACCGCAGACGTCGTGAAGGGCCTCGAGGCCGGGGCCGACGACTACATCGTGAAGCCCTTCAACCCGAAGGAGCTCATCGCCCGTGTGCGTACGCGTCTGCGCCCGACGCAGGCCTCGGAGCCGACGCACCTGCAGATCGGCGACCTCACCGTCGATGCCGCCGGCCACGAGGTGCGACGCGGGGACCGCCGCATCAACCTCACGCCCCTCGAGTTCGACCTGTTGCTCGCCCTCGCGTCGAAGCCGCACCAGGTGTTCACGCGCGAGATGCTGCTCGAGCAGGTGTGGGGCTACCACTACAAGGCCGACACCCGCCTCGTCAACGTGCACGTGCAGCGCCTGCGCGCGAAGGTCGAGGACGACCCCGACAACCCGCGCATCGTCACGACCGTGCGCGGCGTGGGGTACCGGGCCGGCAGCGTGGCCTGACCCCTCATGACCGCCCCTGCGGCCGAGCCGCGACTGCTCGGCGTCGATTGGGCGAGCTGGCGCACGTGGCCGACGCGAACTGTGCGGCTGTGGCGCAGCTCGCTGCAGTTCCGCACCACAGTCATCACGCTCGGGCTCTCCGGCCTCGCCATCCTGCTCGCCGGGGTCTACCTCTCGGTGAGCGTGAGCAACAACCTGTTCCAGTCCCGCCTGGAACTGGTGCTCTCGGACTCGAGCCGGGCCACCGAGTCGGCCCAGCGCATCCTCGACGCATCGGACGCCTCGGATCGCGACGCCGTTCAGGCCGTCCTCAGCGAGGCGCAGGCCTCCATCAGTGCGGCCTCGTCGAGCAGACTCATCGCCATGTCGCGGGCTCCGGGACAGCCGCCGTCCACCGACGCCCCGCTCGACTTCACCACCAACGAACTGCGCGGCACCGTCATCTCCACAGACCTGCGGCGTCAGGTGCAGTCGGATCGCGCCGGGCAGTTCTGGCAGTCGGTGACGCTGACGGATGTCGACGACCGCGCGCAGCCGGGCATCGTGGTCGGCTCGCAACTGCTGCTGCCGAAAGCCGGCTGGTACGAGGTCTACATCGGGTACAGCCTGGCCGACGTGCAGCAGACCCTGTCGTCGGTGCAGCAGACCGCTGCTGTCGCTGCACTGGCCCTGCTGCTGCTCATCGCCGCCGTCACCTGGGTGGTCGTGCGCCTCGTCGTCACGCCGATCAGGGTTGCGGCCGAGACCAGTGAGCAGCTCGCTGCCGGCGACCTCGAGGTGCGCATCCCCGAGAAGGGCGAGGACGTGATCGCCACGCTGGCGCGCTCGTTCAACGGCATGGCGGACAGCCTGCAACTGCAGATCAAGGAGCTCGCCGACCTGTCCGAGGTGCAGCAGCGCTTCGTCTCCGACGTCTCACACGAACTGCGCACCCCACTGACCACCATCAGACTCGCCGGCGACGTGCTCTACGACCAGCGCGACTCCTTCACTCCCGTCGCCGAGCGCACCGTCGAACTGCTGCACACCCAGGTGGAGAGGTTCGAGGTGCTGCTGGCCGACCTGCTCGAGATCAGCCGCTACGACGCCGGATCGGTCGACCTCGCGCGCGAGCCGACCAACCTCGCCCATCTCGCGGCGGATGCCGTCGCCAGCATGCACACCCTGGCGGAGCGGAACGGCTGCGAACTGCAGCTCGTGGCCCCGGGCGGCCACGTCGACGTACTCGTCGACCCGCGGCGCATCAGGCGCATCCTCCGCAATCTGCTCGGCAACGCGATCGAGCACGGCGAGCATCGCCCCATCATCGTGTCGGTCGACTCCAATGCCACTGCAGTGGCGATCGGCGTGCGCGACTACGGCATCGGCATGACCGCCGAGGCGGCCGACCACGTCTTCGACAGGTTCTGGCGCGCCGATCCGTCACGCCAGCGCACCATCGGCGGTACTGGACTCGGCCTCGCCATCGCCCTCGAGGACGCCGTGGTCCACGGAGGCGCCATCGAGGTGTGGTCGCAGCCCGACGCGGGCAGCAACTTCCTGATCGTGCTCCCGCGCACGGCCGATTCGCCCCGCGGAGACAGCCCGCTCGCCCTCGTGCCGGAAGACGCCGGGGCCACCGAACCCGCAGCGCCCGTCTCTCCCGTCGACGGGCCGGCGTCCGCCCAGCTGATCGGAGGCGCCGATGCGTAGCTCCCGGCGTCTCGCCGCTGTCGCCGTCCTGATCGGCATCGCGCTGCTCACGGGCTGCGCCACCATCCCCACGTCCGGTCCGGTGCAGGAGGGTACGGGGTCGGACACCGACAACGCCCTCGAACTCGACCTCATCGCCCGCGGCCCGACGAAGGGCGCGTCGCAGGCCGAGATCCTGCTCGGCTTCATCGACGCCGCGGCCACCCCGCAGGACCGCTACGCCGTGGCGCGCGAGTACCTGACCAGCAGCTTCGACGACATCTGGGATCCGGATGCCGACACGACGATCGATGTCGGCAGCGACCGCGAGTTCACCACTGCCGGCGACCTGGCGATGTCGCTGTCCGTGACGCCGAAGGCCGCGGTCGGACAGCACGGCGACTACACCGAGGACGTGCCTGACGCACGGGTGGCCCTGTCCTACGAGTTCCAGCAGGTGCGGGGGGAGTGGCGCATCAGTAAGGCGCCACAGGGCACCCTCGTCGACGAGGCCACGTTCCCGCAGGTGTTCAATTCCTATCCGCTGTACTTCTGGGACCCCACCTATACCTACATGGTGCCCGACCTGCGCTGGTTCCCACGCCGGCTCTCGACTCCGACCCAGATCGTGCGGGAGCTGCTGGCGGGCCCGAGCGAGTGGCTCGACGGCGCCGTGGTCTCGGCGTTCCCCGAGGGGGCCACGCTCACGGCGGACACCGTCACAGTGCTGGCGCGCGACGCTCAGGTGCCGCTCAACAGTGATGCACTGCGCGCCGATCAGGAGACCCTGCAGCACATGAAGCAGCAGCTCAAGGAGAGCCTGTCCGGCGTTCCGACCATCTCCAGCGTGACGATCGTGAACAACGGGATCGAGCGGGACATCCGCGAGCTCGCGCCCTACGAGATCCCCCGCGTCGATTCGCGCGCGCTGATCCTCCGCGACGGAGTGTTCGGGTACCTGCCGGCATCCGAGGACACCCTCGTGCCCATCGACGGCCTCTCCGACGTCATCGCGTCGTTGTCGCCGTCGGCCGTCACGATGGGCGCAGGCCGGACGGCCGCCGCCGTGCTCGCCGACGGGGTCGTGTACAGCGTGCGCAAGGGTGACGATGCCGTGGCCCTCGACGATCGCAGCAACCTCATTGCACCGTCCATCGACCCTGCCGGCTACGTCTGGAGCGTCCCGCGCGAGGATCCTGCGGCCATCCGCGCCTACGGCCTCGACGGGTCGGTGAACGAGGTCGCCACGAGTTGGCCCGACTCGACGGGCATCGTCGCCCTCAGGCTGTCACGAGACGGCACGCGCCTCATCGCCGAACTCGAGAGCGAGGGGCGCAGCCGATTCGTCGCGGCCGCGATCATCCGCGGAGACGGTGGGCGGCCGTCAGTGCCTGTGAAGCTCGGCACCTGGATCCCGCTGCCGTCGGCCGCCGGCCTGCCCGTCGACGCCTCCTGGGTCGACGACCTCACCGTCGCCTCCCTCACCCGGGCGGCCGACGGGGCCACCACGATCGTCACGCAGCAGATCGGGGGCCCCAGTTCGGAGATCGACGGCACCGATGACGCCGTCGGCATCTCCGGAGGCAACACCGTCCGCGACCTGAGGCTGCTGCTCCGCGATGGCACCCTCGAGCAGCGGCAGGGCATCGGGTGGCAACCCCGCATCACGGACGTGCAGGTGCTTGCGACGCAACAGGGCCTCTGAGCGCGGCTTCCTCCCCGCTGGCGCCTGCCCCCATCCGACTCCACGGCGATCGCTCCGGGTGGGCCGGCCTGCGCCGGCGCGGGCAGAGTGGCTCGATGACCTCCAGGCTGTCCACCCGAGCGGTGACCGACGCGCTGCGCGACGCCCTCGCTCTCGTCCTCCCCGTGGAGTGCGCCGGATGCGGCGGGACCGGCCGCGTGCTCTGCCCGGCGTGCCGCCTGCTCGTCGTCGCCGACGTGCACCGGGCCGACCGCGACGGCATGCCCGTGCACTGCGCACTCGACTACGGCGGCGTTGCCCAGCGGGTGATCGGCGCCTTCAAGGACGGCGGCCGACCCACCCTCGCCAGCGCGCTCGGCCCCGTGCTGCGGGAGGCGGTGCTGGCGGCCATCGTGGCGGCCGGCCCGGGCGCGACGGGCCCTGCGTCGCCTGACGTCCGCGGCCTCGAGATCGTCGCGGTGCCGTCGTCACGCTCGGCGTACCGTCGACGCGGTTTCAGCCCCGTCGGTGCGATGCTCCGCTCCGGAGGATTGCGGGCGAGCCCCGTGCTCCGCGTCGTGGGGGAGCACGCCGATCAGGCCGGCCTCGGTCGGGAGGAGCGCGGCGCCAACGTCGCCGGCGGCCTCACCGTGCGTCGCGGCCTGGTCGGCGGGCCGCATCCACTGTCCGGCCGACGTTTCGTCGTCGTCGACGACATCCTCACGACGGGGTCGACGATGCGCGAGGCCGTGCGAGCCGTCAGAGCGGGAGGCGGGACCGTCGTCGGCTGCGCCGCCCTCGCGGAGACACGGCTGCGCGGTCGTCGAGGGTAGTCGCCGAACCTGTGTGAAACAACTGGTGACATCTCCAGCAGGGCGGGATACCGTGGCCCTAAAGGCGTGAACGTTCGCCCTCGCAACAGCCGGGTGACACGCCGGATAACGGGGAGGTCGACATGGAGCTGAACATCGTCGGACGAAACGCGGGTATTACGGATCGATTCCGGGAATACGCCACGGAGAAGGCCGACAAGGTCGCCCACCTGGCAGACAGGGCCGTCGCGCTCGAGGTGAAGGTCTGCCGTCATCACGAGACGAACGGAACGAGTGGGAACGACCGCGTCGAATTGACGCTCATCGGCAAGGGGCCCGTCGTCCGGGCCGAGGCCGACGGATCAGACAAGTACGCGGCCTTCGACGTCGCCTACGGCCGACTGCTCGAGCGCGTGCGCCGGGCCAAGGACCGTCGCAAGATCCACCGGGGACAGCACCGCCCCACTTCCCTCCGCGAGGCGACGGACGGCGGCTTCGAGGCTGTCCACATAGCGCCGGCGTCATCGGAGGTCCTGGAGCGCGTACGCACGGGATCGATCCCCGTCGTCGAAGGCGCTCAGCCGGCCGGAGAGCCCGAGAGCGAGCACGACTACAGCCCCGTCGTCATCAGACGCAAGCTCTTCGCCTCAGTGCCGATGTCGATCGACGACGCGCTCTACAACATGGAGCTGGTCGGCCACGACTTCTACCTGTTCTTCGACACCGAGACCAACCGTCCGAGTGTCGTCTACCGCCGCAAGGGCTGGGACTACGGCGTGATCGGACTCGACGAGAACATCGAAGAGGCCAGCTGAGGCACCGCCGGCCTCGGCATCCGTTCGGGGGTCGTGGGTCAGGCGAATCTCAGTTCGCCTCCGTCTACCATTGGTAGGGTTGCCCGTTGGGTGATGACCCGCGCATCCGAGCGGATGCGAGGCGTGCGTGCACGCCGTACTGACTATCTGGAGTGCATTCGTGGCCTCAATCCTGGAAAAGGTCCTTCGTGTCGGCGAGGGGCGCACGCTCCGCCGCCTGGAGAACTACGCGAAGGCGATCAACGCCCTCGAGGACGACTTCCGAGCCCTCAGCGACGAGGAGCTCAAGCACGAGACCGTGGAGTTCCGCGAGCGCTACGGCAACGGAGAATCGCTCGACGACCTGCTGCCCGAGGCGTTCGCCGCCGTGCGCGAGGCCGCTCGACGCACACTGGGCCTCCGGCACTTCGACGTGCAGCTCATGGGCGGCGCGGCCCTGCACCTCGGCAACATCGCCGAGATGAAGACCGGAGAAGGCAAGACCCTCGTCGCGACGACGGCCGCCTACCTCAACGCCATCACCAGCCGTGGCGTTCACGTCATCACGGTCAACGACTTCCTCGCGAGCTACCAGTCCGAGCTGATGGGCCGCGTGTTCCGCGCCCTCGGCATGACGACCGGATGCATCATCGCGGGGCAGACCCCCGAGGTGCGCCGGGAGATGTACGCGTGCGACATCACCTACGGCACGAACAACGAGTTCGGCTTCGACTACCTGCGCGACAACATGGCCTGGCAGGCGCAGGACATGGTGCAGCGCGGCCACTACTTCGCCATCGTCGACGAGGTCGACTCGATCCTCATCGACGAGGCCCGCACCCCGCTCATCATCTCGGGCCCGGCATCAGGCGAGGCCAACCGCTGGTTCAACGAGTTCGCCTCCCTCGCCACCCGCCTCGTCCCCGGCGAAGACTACGAGGTCGACGAGAAGAAGCGCACCGTGGGCGTGCTCGAGCCCGGCATCGAGAAGGTCGAGGACTACCTCGGCATCGACAACCTGTACGAGTCGGCCAACACCCCGCTCATCTCCTTCCTCAACAACGCGATCAAGGCGAACGCCCTGTTCAAGCGCGACAAGGACTACGTCGTCATGAACGGCGAGGTGCTCATCGTCGACGAGCACACAGGCCGCATCCTGATGGGACGCCGCTACAACGAGGGCATCCATCAGGCCATCGAGGCCAAGGAGAAGGTCGCGGTCAAGGCCGAGAACCAGACACTCGCCACGGTCACGCTGCAGAACTACTTCCGCCTCTACTCCAAGCTCTCCGGCATGACCGGCACGGCCGAGACCGAGGCAGCCGAGTTCATGTCGACCTACAAGCTCGGCGTCGTGGCCATCCCCACGAACAAGCCGATGGTGCGCATCGACCAGTCCGACCTCGTCTACAAGAACGAGGAGATCAAGTTCGCGCAGGTCGTCGAGGACATCGTCGAGCGTCACGCGTCGGGCCAGCCCGTCCTCGTGGGAACGACGAGCGTCGAGAAGAGCGAGTACCTCTCGCGCCTGCTCGCCAAGAAGGGCGTGCGCCACGAGGTCCTGAACGCCAAGAACCACGCGCGTGAGGCCGCGATCGTCGCCCAGGCCGGGCGCCTCGGCTCCGTCACCGTCGCCACCAATATGGCCGGCCGTGGAACCGACGTCATGCTCGGCGGCAACGCCGAGTTCCTCGCCGTCTCGGAGATGAACGCCGCGGGCCTCAGCCCCGTCGACACTCCCGAGGAGTACGAGGAGAAGTGGGACGAGGTGTTCTCCCGCGTCAAGGCCACCGTCGACGAGGATGCCGCCAAGGTCGTCGAGGCCGGCGGACTCTACGTGCTCGGGACCGAGCGTCACGAGTCGCGTCGCATCGACAACCAGCTGCGCGGTCGCTCCGGCCGTCAGGGGGACCCGGGCGAGAGCCGCTTCTACCTGTCGCTCACCGACGACCTGATGCGCCTGTTCAACTCGGGGGCCGCCGAGGCCCTCATGTCGCGTGGTGTTCCGGATGACGTCGCCATCGAGTCGAAGGTCGTCAGCCGCGCCATCCGCAGCGCCCAGTCTCAGGTCGAGGCGCGCAACGCCGAGATCCGCAAGAACGTGCTCAAGTACGACGACGTGCTGAACCGCCAGCGCGAGGCCATCTACTCCGACCGCCGTCACATCCTCGAGGGCGACGACCTGCACGAGCGCACGCAGAAGTTCCTCGAGTCGGTCATCGACGAGGTCGTCGACCAGCACACAGGCGAGAGCACGGGAGACGACTGGGACTTCGACGCCTTCTGGGCGGAGCTCAAGACGCTCTACCCCGTCGGCGTGACGATCGACGAGGTCGTGGCCGAGGCCGGGGCGAAGGGACGCATCAACCGCGACTTCGTGCGCCGCGAGATCCTCTCCGACGCCCGCATCGCCTACCAGAACCGCGAGGCCCAGCTCGGCTCTCCCGCCATGCGCGAGCTCGAGCGCCGTGTCGTGCTGTCGGTCATCGACCGGCGCTGGCGCGAGCACCTCTACGAGATGGACTACCTGAAGGACGGCATCGGCCTGCGCGCGATGGCGCAGCGCGACCCGTTGGTCGAGTACCAGCGTGAGGGCTTCGCCATGTTCCAGCAGATGATGGGACAGATCCGTGAGGAGACGGTCGGGTTCCTGTTCAACCTGGACGTCGAGGTGAACCAGGGTCCCGGCGAGGTGTCGGCACCGCGCGTCGCGGCCAAGGGCCTTGGCGGCCTGGAGGCTCCGGCCGAGAAGCTCAGCTACTCGGCTCCGAGCGACTCCGGCGGAGTCGAGGTGCGCAACCAGCGCGGCCAGATCCAGCAGGCGGCAACAGAGCGGGCCCGCCGTCAGGTCGCGGCCTCCCAGCAGGCGCCTGCAGCCGAGGAGTCCTCCGCCCGCGGGGCCTTCGGCCAGAAGTCCGCTGCTCCGGATGCCGCTCCGGCCAACCGCGCCGAGCGACGCGCCCAGGACAAGCGCAAGGGCTGACCCGCCGCATCCGTCGCCGTCGAACGCCGCCCCGATGACTGCTCCTGCAGCGTCCGGGCGGCGTTCGCGCGTCTAGAGCACGTTGATGCTGCTCGCGCGCCAGCGGTTGTCGAGGCCCTCGAGGCGGATGGCGACGGCCCGCGTGCGCGATCGGCTGTGCACCATGACGACGGCCTCGACGACGCCGTCGCGCGGTTCGGTCACGATGATGCTGCCGATCGAGATCGTCGGTCGCTGCGCCTGCTGCTTCTTGACCGCGCGTGCCCTGGAGGCGAGCACGACGCGCTTCAGCAGGTGGCGATAGACGTCGTCGGTGACCCAGCGGCTGAGCTGGTCGAGTTCGCGGGCACCGGAAAGCACCTCCATCACGCAGCGGGTGAGGTTCGACAGCAGGGGCTGGGGGTCGGGGAGTGAGCTGCGCGGAGTCGGCTGGGCCCCGAAGAAGTCGTCGTCGAGATAGCGACCGAGCGCGTTCGCGCCGATGATGGACGTCGGCGACGAAGACGGTGATGGTGCGTTCTCGTCCGGCGTCGCGGGAATTGCTGGATCTGGGCTCATGGCGCCGCTTCCAGGACTCGGGGACCGGGGGAGCCACCCCCGTCCGGGGGTGTCTGGGGAGACTCAATCATGATGATGACTCACTTGTCCAGAGTCGTCTCGGCACTGTGGACAACTCCCGTGTCAGCCTGGAGCGACTGGCTAACGTTCCGCACATGCGCTTCGACGACCTGTTCGACGACCTCGAGGGCCAACTCGAACAGGAGTTGCACGCCGAGGAGGCCGACCTGCGCATCGAGGAGGAGCGCCTGCGTCTCGGCAGGCTCGGCCTCCGCGACAGGATGATGGCCCTGGCGCGTGAGCGGTCGACGGGCGCGATAGCAGCGCTGCGGCTCGAGCTGGTCGGGGGCACCGTCGTCGTGGTGCGTCCGACGACCTTCGGTAAGGACTGGCTGGCCGGCGACCTCATCGACGGGTCGCCGTGGCATCCGCAGGGCATAGTGCCGATCGCGGCCGTCGCAGCCCTGGTGCTCGACAGGGCGCACGTCGACCCCAGTCTCGAGCCGTCGGCCGCGACGCAGGATCGCCTGATCGATCGGATCGGCCTCCCGTTCGTACTGCGCGACCTCGGCCGGCGACGCAGCTCCGTCGAGCTGGTCACGGCCACGGGATCGTTGCACGGAACGATCGACAGGGTGGGGCGCGACCACCTCGACCTCGCCGTGCACGAGGCGGGCACCCCGCGTCGCGATCGGGCGGTTCGTCAGTACAGGGTGGTGCCGTTCGCCCATGTGAGGCTCGTGCGCCTGGTGGGCTGAACCGCGCTCACTCCGACTCTGGTGCCGGCTTCTGCGTCGGTGGCAGGATGCGGCCCTCCGACAGCTCGGGGATGTCGGCGTATGCGGACTCCTGCCAGAGCGACATACGCCGCGCCTCCTCGTACTGGCCCTCGATGAAGGCCTCGAGGACGACGCGCTCGACGCGCCAGGCGCTACCGACCCTGATGGCGGGGAGCTCGCCCGTGCGCACGAGCTCTGCGACCTCGGCCACCGTGATCGCGAGGATCTCGGCCGTGTCGGCGAGCGACAGGAATCGCGCGACGTCGCCGTCGGGAGGTACAGGGGGCATCTGACCATTATCGTCGCCGTCGTCACGTCGACACCGGATGCGCCATGTTGTGGATAACTCCCATCGCGCGCGAGAGAGACTCGGCATGATCGAGCACAGGCTCCGACGCTGGAGTCAGGGGAGGGTGCTCATGGGGGTCGCAGCGACGCAGGCCGGCTCCCGCTCGTTCTGGATCGATCCGCGGTTCATCGTCGGCGTGGTGCTCGTGCTGGGCTCGGTGATCGGCGTCTACGCAGTCGTCGCCGCAGCCGACCGCACGACCGAGGTCTACGTGGCTCGCGACGCCCTCGTCGTCGGACAGACCGTCGAAGCCGGCGACCTCGTCGCCACCAGCGTGCGCCTCGGCGATGGCGCCGACGTCTACCTGTACGCCGGCGGCCTGCCGGCCGACGGCCTGGTCATGACCCGCTCTGTGCTCGCCGGGGAGATGGTCCCGGCATCCGCGGTGTCGACGACGGCGCAGGCCGGACTCACCAGCGTGGTGGTGACCCTGAGCGGCCGTCTGCCCGAGAGCGTCGCAACGGGCTCCGTCGTGGACCTCTGGTCGGCGCGGGCCGCGAAGACCGACGGCTTCGATCCGCCGGTCGTCCTGGTGTCGGATGCGACCGTCGCCGTGGTGCGCGAGGCCGACGGCTTCCTCGCCGACGGCTATGGTCGAGCCGTCGAACTGCTCGTGCCCCGAGACGACGTCGCCCTGGTGCTCGAGGCCATCGCCGACGACGATGCGCTCTCCGTCGTGCCCGGGAGCGGCTGAGGATGGCCGCCATCGCCCTTCTGCTCGACAGGGCAGTGGAGGACGCCCTGCTCGCGGACATGATCGAGCACGGCCACTCCGTCGTGGCCAGGTCCGCAACCGCACGGGAACTCATCCTCATCCTCGATGGGCTGGAACTCGACGCCGTCGTGGCGTCCGCCGCCGGTATCAGCCGGGAGCTCCTCGACGCGTGCGACCGCCGCGGAGTGCGGGTGATCGGCATCGCGGCGAACGACAGCGGGCGCCGTCATGCATCCGAACTCGGGTTGTTCGAGGTGCTCGACGCCGACTCCACCTGGGACGACGTCGAGAACGTGCTGGGGCACAGGGGGCCGCCGCCCGTCGGAGTGCCCG
Source organism: Leifsonia stereocauli (assembly GCF_038432415.1). NCBI lineage: Bacteria > Bacillati > Actinomycetota > Actinomycetes > Micrococcales > Microbacteriaceae > Leifsonia > Leifsonia stereocauli. The sequence continues at coordinate 1,682,637 of NZ_JBCAUN010000001.1, read as the reverse complement.
CTCCGCTCACCGGTGGCCCGGTCTCGGGGGTGATCGCCGTGTGGGGGCCGACCGGAGCGCCAGGGCGCACGACTCTCGCCATCAACGTGGCGGCCGAGGTCGCGGCGCGGGGTCACTCGGTGCTGCTCGCCGACGTCGATCCGTACGGCGGCACCATCGCGCCGGCGCTGGGCCTCCTCGACGAGGCACCGGGCTTCGCGGCAGCCTGTCGCCTCGCCGGCGCCGACAGTCTCACCCGAGCCGAGCTCGATCGCATCGCCCAGCGCCACGGCACCCGCGACGACGCCTTCAGGGTGCTGACCGGGATCAGCCGTGCCGCTCGGTGGCCGGAACTCGGAGGGAGCCGCGTGACGGCCGTCCTGGACGCCTGCAGGCGGTGGGTCGACGTCGTGGTCGTCGACACCGGATTCAGCCTCGAGACCGATGAGGAGATCTCGAGCGACCTGTTCGCTCCACGGCGGAACGGGGCCACCATCGCCGCTCTGCGGTCGGCCGACCACGTCATCGCGGTCGGGGGCGCCGATCCGATCGCACTGCCGCGATTCCTCCGCGGCTACGCCGACCTCGCCGAGGCCATCGAACCCCAGCGGGTGAGCGTCGTGGTCAACAGGCTGCGCACCAGCGCCTCCGGCGTCGGGGCCGCAGGGCACGTGCTGGCGACGCTGCGCCGGTTCGGCGGCATCGAGCAGGCGCACATCGTGCCAGACGACCGCCGAGGCGTCGACGCCGCCGTGCTGGCCGGCGGGACGCTCCGCGAGGTGTCGCGGCGGTCACCGGCGCGGCAGGCAATCGAACGATTCGTCGACGAGCAGTTGGTGCCGCGACAGGATGCGGCCGCGCGGGACGTCCGGCGACGGACACGTGCGGCATCCGGAGCGGCAGTCGGCGCTCCGTCGGTCGCGGCATCAGTCCCGTCGTCCGGACGCTGAGACATCCCCGCTACGCTGGAAACGTGTCGACGCTCAGTGATCTCGTACTCGCGCAGGGGCGCGGCAGCCAGGCCGACGTGGATTGGCTGCACATGCTCGTGGCCGACGGTCAGCTGATCGCCGACCTCGCGTTCGCCGACCTCGTGGTCTGGGTGCCGACGGCGGCCGGAAGCTTCGTCGCGGTGGCCCATGCGCGTCCGTCGAGTGCAGCGACCCTCTTCTATCGCGACTTCGTCGGGCAGGAGATCCGTCAGGAGTGGGTGGCCCAGGTCACCGAGGCCTTCGAGACCGCCCGCATCGTCGACTCGTCGACCCCTGCCTGGTACGAGGAGACGCCGACGCGGGTGCGCGCGGTGCCCGTGATGCGCAGACTCTCGCCGACGGGATCGAGCATCACCGACGAGCCGATCGCCGTGCTCACCAGGCACACCAACCTGAGCGAGACGCGCACTCCGAGTCGCCAGGAGCTCACCTTCAACGAGTGCGCCAACGACCTGTCGGCGATGATCGCCTCGGGCGACTTCCCCGATCTGGGCGCTCCGACCGGTCCACGCCGTGGTGCTCCTCGAGCCTCGGACGGCCTGATCTGCCTCGACGTCGACGGCACGACCACCTTCGCCAGTCCCAACGCCCTCTCGGCGTTCAACCGCATGGGCTTCGCCGACGAGCTGGAGGGCGAGTCCCTCGCCGAGGTGACCACCCGGGTGCTGAGCGGATCCCTCGTCGCTGACGAGTCGCTCCCGCTCGTCGTCACGGGCCGGGCGCCGTGGCGCACCGACATCGAGGCGCGCGGAGTCACGGTGTCGCTGCGCGCCATCCCGATCCGCAACAGGGGAGAGCGGATCGGCGCCATCATCCTGAGCCGCGACGTGACCGAGCTGCGTCACCAGGAACGTGAGCTCATCACGAAGGACGCGACGATCCGCGAGATCCACCACAGGGTGAAGAACAACCTGCAGACCGTGGCCTCGCTGCTGCGCATCCAGGCGCGGCGCACTCATTCCGACGAGGCGCGCGAAGCCCTCACCCAGGCCATGCGCCGTGTCGCCGCCATCGCCGTGGTGCACGACACCCTGTCGGAGGGCCTCGCTCAGAGCGTGGATTTCGACGCCGTGTTCGATCGGGTGCTGCTGCTCATCGCCGAGGTCGCCTCGGCCCACAACACGACGGTGCATCCGAAGTCCTCAGGCAGCTTCGGCGTGCTGCCGAGCGAGTACGCGACGCCGTTGGCCCTGGCGCTCACCGAGCTCGTGACGAACGCCGTCGAGCACGGCCTCGCCGGGCGCGAGGGCGACGTCGAGATCATCGCGTCGCGCACCGACGACACCCTGAGCGTCAAGGTGCGCGACACGGGCTCCGGCTTGCCGGAGGGCAAGGTGGGATCCGGCCTCGGCACCCAGATCGTGCGCACGCTCATCCAGGGTGAACTGAGCGGGACCATCGACTGGCACACCGTGCTCGGCAGCGGGACCGAGGTCACCATCGACATCCCGTTGCGCTGGCTGACCAAGCCGTAGCAGCGGAGGTGACAGCAGAACGCGCCCTCGCGGACGAGGGCGCGTTCTGCTGTGCTCTGATCGGAGCTAGGAGGCGCGACGGGCGCGAGCGGCGCGGCGCTTGAGGGCACGGCGCTCGTCTTCGCTGAGGCCTCCCCAGACGCCCGAGTCCTGACCGGTCTCGAGGGCGTACTGCAGGCAGATCTCGGTGACGTTGCAGCGCGAGCAGACGGTCTTGGCCTTCTCGATCTGGTCGACTGCGGGGCCGGTGTTGCCGACCGGGAAGAACAGCTCGGGGTCTGCGGTGAGGCAGGCGGCCTTGTCGCGCCAATCCATGGGGGTGCTCCTTTGTATTGCGGGGGTGCATGGCCGTATGGCCTCAGAATGCAACGGGGGGTGGAGGTCAAGTTGCAGGAAGTAAACTCAGGAGTGAACAGCTCACGACCCTGTGAGCAAAACTTGACCTCGAATATGGTCGCATAGTAAAAGAATCGGATCAATAGTTTTGAATGGGATAACCCTGTGAATGCCCGTCCTGTTCGGGGGTCAGAACCTGAGGATTCCCCCACTGCTCCGGTTCGTAACGGGCCTCTGATCGCGGTTCTCCGCGTGATCCTGTTCGCGGAGGCCGCCCTCGTCATCGGGGTCGCCGTGTGGTTCCTGCTCGAGCTGGTGACGGCCGAGCCGGCCTCTGTGGCGAGCGCCGTCGCCATCTTCGTCATCGTCGTCATCGCGGCCGTCTTCGTGACGGCCATGGCCATCGGAGCAGCGCGGGACAGGCCGTGGATCCGCGGGGCGGCCGTCACCTGGCAGGTCCTGCAGATCGCCGTCGCGGTCGGCTGCTTCCAGGGCCTCTACGCCCGACCCGACATCGGCTGGGCCCTGCTGGTACCGTCCCTCGCCGTCATCGTGCTGCTGCTCGTGCCCGGCGTCCGCGTGGCATTCACGCACGAACTGGAGCGACCGGCCTCTTGAGCCCGGGCGAGGTCCGCGCGCCGGCTACTTGACCGGCACCTCGATGACGGAGTCGAGCACATGCACGATGAGCGGCTTGGTCGTCGTCGTCTTGGTCGGGGTCCAGAACACCGTGGTGTGCGGAACGAGGTCCATGGTGCACGGCTGGTCGGGGAGCGGGGCGACGGCGACCTCCACCTCGTTGCCCTCGTCCGCCGTCTTCAGGACCGAGATCTCAGTGCCGATGTACGGGCAGGTGGAACTGCCCCACAGGATGACGGCGAGCTCCCCGCCGTCGTTCAGGTAGAACGCCTGGGGTGCGCCGTCGGTGTCGACCGGGATCTTCTCGGAGGTCGTGATGTCGTCGGGGACGCCGGCGAAGTTCTCCACCGGCGTGCCGCTCGGCGTACACCCGGTCAGGAGGATGAGCAGGAGTGCTGCGCCGGTGGTGGCGATGACGTGTCGTTTCATCTCAGGTGTCTCCCATGAGCCATGGCGATCGAGCATTCCTCTCGAGGTCGACGCTCCGCTGCGTCGACTTGTCCCCAGCGTAGCGAGAACATCGACCTCGGCATCGAGGGAATCGCGAGGCTCGCCCGAGATCAGTCGATGCCGAGCTTCCGGCGCAGCATCGAGATGTGCCCTGTCGCCTTGACGTTGTACAGGGCGTGGCTGATGACGCCGGCCTCGTCGATCACGAAGGTCGAGCGCAGCGTCCCGGTGACGATCCGGCCGTAGGAGTTCTTCTCGCCCCACGTTCCGTAGGCGACGTGCACCGCGAGATCCTCATCCGAGAGCAGGGGGAAGGAGATGGAGTCCTCCTCCTGGAACATCTTGAGCTTGGCGACGGCGTCCTTCGAGATCCCGAGCACCTGGTACCCGGCGCTGGCCAGCGACCCGAGGTTGTCGCGGAAGTCGCACGCCTGGGTGGTGCATCCGGGGGTCATCGCCTCGGGGTAGAAGTACACGATGACCCGGCGCCCCGTGTAGTCGGCGAGGGAGACGGGCGAGCCGTCCTGGTCGAGGAGGGTGAAGGCGGGCGCGGTGTCGCCGGTCTGCAGGCGGAACGTCTCGGTCATCCCTCCATCCTCCCGCACGGGAGCGACGGGTCAGAACGTCGGCCGCTCCGAGAACGTCGTGAGCAGGCGCTGCAGGGAGTCGAGGCGGGCGACACCCTGCTCGCCGAGCTCTCCTGCTGCCACAGCCTCGTTGATGGCGCAGTCCGGAGCGTCGGGGAGGTGCGTGCAGCCGCGCGGGCAGCGCTGGGCGATGGCGTCGAGGTCGGTAAACGACTTGAGGATGTTCGCCGTGTCGACGTGCCCCAGGCCGAAGGAACGCACGCCCGGGGTGTCGATGGCCCAGCCGCGGCCGGCCGGAACGTCGATGCGCAGCGACACCGTCGACGACGAGGTGTGCCTGCCGCGACCCGTGACGGTGTTCACGACTCCCGTCGCCCTGTTCGCGTCGGGCACCAGGGCGTTGACGAGCGTGGACTTCCCGACCCCGGAGTGGCCGACGAACACGGTCTCGTGTCCGATGAGGTCGGCCGTGATGATGTCGAGGGGGATGTCGTCGCTGCGGCTCGTGAAGACGGTGAGGCCGAGGCCGGCGAAGTTCGCGAGGAACTCGGACGGGTCGGCGAGGTCGGTCTTCGTCACGACGAGCATCGGGCGGATGCCGGCATCGTAGGCGGCCACGAGGTAGCGGTCGACGAGCCGCACACGCGGCTCCGGATTGGCAGCGGCCACCACGATGAGCATCTGGTCGGCGTTGGCGACGACCACGCGCTCGATGGCGTCGGTGTCGTCTGCACTGCGACGCAGCAGCGTGGTGCGCGGCTGGATGCGCACGATACGGGCGAGGGTGCCGTCGTCACCGGTCGAGTCGCCGACGATGTCGACGCGGTCGCCGTTGACGACGGGCTGCTTGCGCAGTTCGCGGGCACGGGCCGCCGTGACCTCGTGCTCGGTCTCGAGGTTCTCGTCGACGAGCACCGTGTAGCGCCCGCGGTCGACTCCGAGCACGCGGGCGGTGATGGCCTGCGTGTAGGCGGGCCTGGTCTTCGTGCGCGGACGATTCGCCTTGGGATTCGGACGGACCCTGATGTCGGCCTCGTCGAACTCCGGCTCGTCCTCGTCGTCGTCGGACTCCCACCAGCTCATGCCGGGGAACCCGTCCCGAGCTGCGGGAGGTCGATGGTCGTGTCCGTCGTCGTCGATGCTGCTGAGGTCGCACCGGTGCCGAGCATCGCGTGCCAGAGCTGTGGGAACTGGGGGAGGGTCTTCGCCGTCGTGGCGATGTCGTGGATCTCGACCCCGGGAACCGCGAGGCCGATGATGGCGCCCGTCGTGGCCATGCGGTGGTCGGCATAGCTCTTCCAGACGCCACCGTGCAGAGGAGCCGGCTCGATGCGCAGGCCGTCCTCCAGCTCGGTGACCCGTCCGCCGAGGCCGTTGATCTCGGCGGCCAGGGCGGCGAGACGGTCGGTCTCGTGGTGGCGGATGTGGCCGATGCCCGTGAACTCGCTCGGCCCGTCGGCGAGCGCTGCCAGGGCCACCAGGTTCGGGACCAGCTCGCCGCCCGTCGACAGGTCGAGGGTGACGCCCCGGATGCCGTCGCCACCGCTGACCGTGACCGTGTCCCCGTCGCGCTTCACGGTCGCCCCGAACAGCGGCAGGAGGTCGAGCAGGTCGTTGCCGACCTGCGTCGTCTCGGCAGGCCAGCCCGGGATGGTGACGCTTCCTCCGGTGACGAGGGCGGCGGCGAGGAACGGCGCGGCGTTCGAGAGGTCGGGTTCGATGGCGACATCCGCGCCCGCGATGGAGCCGGGGGCGACGATCCAGTGCCCGACCTCGGGCTGGCGCACCACGACGCCGCGCCGGGCCAGGGTGGCGACCGTCATCTCGATGTGCGGCTGGCTGGGGAGGCGCTCGCCGTCGTGGCGCAGGTCGAGGCCGCTCTCGAAGCGGGCGGCCGCCAGGAGCAGGCCGGAGACGAACTGGCTGGTGAGGGTCGCGTCGATCGTGATCGCACCGCCCGCGACGCTGCCACTGCCGTGCACCGTGAAAGGCAGGGCGGCGCGGGAGTCGTCATTGATGTCGACGCCGAGGTCGCGGAGTGACGAGATGGTCGTGGCCATGGGCCTGCGGCGTGCGCCCTCGTCGCCGTCGAAGGTGGTCGGACCGAGGGCGAGGCCGGCGACGGGCGGCAGGAAGCGCATGACCGTGCCTGCGAGGCCGCAGTCGATTGTGGTGGATCCGGTGAGCTCGTCGGCGGGCGTGATGACCAGGTCGGGGCCGAAGCCGCTGCTTCCCGCCGTCTCCTCGATGCTCACGCCCAGAGACCGCAGGGCCTCGATCATCAGGGCCGTGTCGCGGGAGTGCAGGGGAGCGCGCAGGCGGGACGGAGCGTCCGCCAGCGCGGACAGGACGAGCTCGCGGTTGGTCAGCGACTTGGACCCCGGCAGGGCGACGACGGAGCGCACCCCGGCGGTCGCCACGGGCGCGACCCAGAGCACGTCGGGATCGTCGGGGCTTTCATCGCCGTAGGGATTGAAGTCCGGTGCGGAATATCGCGAGATGAGCATCGGTTATCACGATAGTCGGTGGAGAAACGACGGATGGAGGCATCAGTGAGTGTGACAGGCGTGCTCGAGCGCGATACGGCGACAGTCGCATCAGTCTCACCGTCGACCCTCACCGAGCGTCAGCATCTAGGATGGCCGGTGATGAATCCGGAACCAATCGAGGAATCCGAGCCCGCTCTCGGAACACTGTTCGAACAGCAGGCCCTGCCTTTCATGGACCAGCTGTACGCAGCAGCCATGCGCATGACCAAGAACCCGGCTGACGCCGCGGATCTCGTTCAGGAGACCTTCGTGAAGGCGTTCGCCGCCTTCACGCAGTTCGAGCAGGGCACGAACCTCAAGGCGTGGCTCTACAGGATCCTCACCAACACCTTCATCAACACCTACCGCAAGAAGCAGCGCGAGCCCTACCAGGGCACGATCGACGAGCTCGAGGACTGGCAGTTGGGCGGGGCCGTCTCGACGACGGCCATGTCGAGCCGGTCCGCCGAGGCCGAGGCGATCGACCACCTGCCGGACAGCGCGGTGAAGGATGCCCTCCAGGCCATCCCCGAGGACTTCAGGTTGGCTGTGTACCTCGCTGACGTCGAGGGATTCGCCTACCAGGAGATCGCCGACATCATGAAGACCCCGATCGGCACAGTGATGAGCCGTCTGCACCGTGGCAGGCGAATGCTTCGCGAATCACTGGCCGAATACGCGGCGGAGCAGGGCATCGGCACGACGCCCCCCGCCCAGACCAGGAGCAGCAGATGACCGACTGTGGATGCGACAAGGCCAAGGCCGAACTCGAGGAGTACCTGCACAACGAGTTGTGCAGCGCCGATGCGCAGGACATCCGCGACCACTTGGCGAACTGCCCCGACTGCACGTCGGAGCACCACGTCGGACGCGTGCTGACCGAGGCCGTGCAGCGTGCCTGCAAGGAGGCGGCTCCCGAGGAGCTGCGCGCCCAGGTCCTCGCGAGCCTGCGCTCGCTGCAGGCCACGCACTAGACGGGTCACGCGTCGGCTCTGTCGTCGACGCCACCCAGCGTATATTCGTTTCGTCACAGAGAAGCTAACTCGGTTAGCATTGGCGGGTGAGCACCTCCAAGAAACCCGCAGCACCGTCGTCCTCCCGTGTGCCGGTCTGGCTGAGGGTCACCCTCCCGACCGTCCTGATCCTCGTCTGGTTCGGACTGTTCGGTGCCGGCGGCGCCTCATTCGGTTCACTGAGCAGCGTCGTCGAGAACGACCAGTCCCAGTTCCTCCCGGCCGACTCGGAGGCCACGCAGGTGCAGGAGCTGCAGGAGGGCTTCCGCGACGGTGACGTGATCCCGGCGATCGTCGTCTACCAGCGCGATGGCGGGTTGACGGATGCGGATGACTCGGCCATCGACGCCGACGCCGAGTACTTCCAGGGGATCGACGGCGTCATCGACGACGGCGTCTCGCCCGCCGTGGTCTCCGACGACGGCGAGGCCGCCGAACTGTTCGTGCAGGTCGACGCGTCCGCCGAGACGAAGGACGTCGTGGGGGAGATGCGGGAGCGCATCGCCGAGACCGCCGTCGATGGGCTCACGGCATCCGTCACCGGACCGGCCGGCTTCACCACGGATCTCGCCGGCGCCTTCTCCGGCATCGACGGGATCCTGCTCGGCGTCGCCCTGCTCGCCGTCTTCATCATCCTGATCATCGTGTACCGCTCTCCGCTGCTGCCCGTGATCGTGCTCGGCACCAGCCTGTCGTCGCTCTGCGCGGCCGTGCTCGCGGTCGTCTCGCTCGCGAAGGCGGACATCCTGCTGCTGAACGGCCAGACCCAGGGGATCCTGTTCATCCTCGTGATCGGAGCGGCCACCGACTATTCGCTGCTCTACATCTCGCGCTACCGCGAGGCTCTCCACGTGCACGAGCGCAAGTGGGATGCCACCATCGCCGCCCTGAAGGGCGCGTGGGAGCCCATCCTCGCCTCGGGCGGCACTGTGATCGCGGGGCTGCTCATGCTGCTCGCCAGCGAGCTGAACTCCAACAAGATCCTCGGGCCTGTCGCTGCCATCGGCATCGTGTTCGCCCTGCTCGGCTCGCTGACCCTGCTGCCTGCGCTGCTGCTCTGGGCCGGTCGCGTCGCCTTCTGGCCCGTGCGTCCGAAGGTGGCCGCGCACACCGCCGCAGACGACGAGATCGCGAAGAAGGGCGTCTGGCCCTGGGTCGCGCGCCTCGTGGCCAGGCGCCCGCGTGTCATCTGGATCGTCTCGACGCTCATCCTCCTCGTGCTCGCCCTCGGCGTGACGCAGCTGAAGGCCGACGGGGTTCCCACCAGCGAGTTCGTGCTCGGTGAATCCCAGGCCCGCGACGGCCAGGCCGTGCTCGGCGAGCACTTCCCGGGTGGCTCCGGCACCCCGGCCGTCATCATCGCCCCCGAGGACTCACTGCAGGAGGTCGCCGACATCGCACTCGGAACCGAGGGCGTCTCGGACGTCTCCGTGCTCTCCGAGGACTCGCCCAGCGGGTCGCTCCCGGTCACGACCGACGGCATCCAGCCGCTCGGCCCTCCCGGAACCCCCGCCGGTGAGCCGACTGTCGTCGACGGGCAGATCCAGCTGAACGCCACGCTCGACTACGCCAGCGACTCCGACGAGGCCGAGGCCGTCGTCGCCGACCTGCGCGACCAGCTGGCGTCTGTGGGAACGGATGCAGACCCCGTGCTCGTCGGAGGTGCCACCGCCGTGGCGCTCGACACCAAGAACGCGGCCATCCACGACCGCAACCTCATCATTCCGCTCGTGCTGGGCGTGATCCTGCTGATCCTCATGCTGCTGCTGCGCTCCATCGTCGCACCCGTGCTGCTCATCGCCACGGTCGTGCTCTCGTTCGGCGCTGCCCTGGGCGTCTCCGCTCTGGTGTTCAACGGCATCTTCGGCTTCTCGGGGGCCGACCCGACGGTCCCGCTGTTCGGGTTCGTCTTCCTGGTCGCGTTGGGGGTGGACTACAACATCTTCCTCATGACCAGGGTGCGTGAGGAGGCGATCGTGCACGGTGCCCGCGTGGGGGTCCTGCGCGGACTCGTCGTGACAGGCGGCGTGATCACCTCCGCCGGGCTCGTGCTCGCCGCGACCTTCGCCGCGCTCGGCGTCCTGCCGATCCTGTTCCTGGTGCAGCTGTCGTTCATCGTGGCCTTCGGAGTGCTGCTCGACACCTTCCTGGTGCGATCGCTGCTGGTGCCTGCCCTCGCCTACGACATCGGGCGCGCAGTCTGGTGGCCGTCGAAGCTGGCGCGCGCCGAGCAGCCGGGGCGCGCCGAGCAGCCGGAGGCCGCCGAGCGGCGATAGATTCTCAGCTATGAGCTCTCGGATCGCCGCCGCCGTCTTCCGCCTGTTCTTCGCCGCGCTGTCCCTGACAGCCGTGGGGGTGCAGTTCTTCGCGGTCACGCTACCGCGGGGTCACAGCATCGTGAACTTCTTCAGTTACTTCACGAACCTGTCGAACATCATCGTGAGCATCGTGTTCATCGTGAGCGCCGTCAGGCTGCTGCGCGGTGTCGCACCGAGCACGTCGGATGTCGCCGTGCGGGGTGCATCCGTCGTCTACATCGCCTTCGTCGGGCTGGTCTTCAACACCCTGCTGCGCGACGTGGACCTGGGCGGCCTGATCCCCTGGGTGAATGCCGTCGTGCACTTCATCGTGCCGATCGCCGCCGTCGTCGACTGGCTGATCTGGCCGCCGCGACGTCCGCTGCCGTGGAGCTCGGTGTTCTACTGGATGATCTTCCCGGCGGTCTACGTGGCGTACTCGCTCATCCGCGGTGCCGTCACCGGCTTCTACCCGTACCCGTTCTTCAGCCCGGTGCTCCAGGACGGCTATGGGGGAGTGGCCGCGTACTGTGCGGTCATGATCGTGGGCTTCCTCGTGCTGGCGGTTCTGATCCGCTGGCTGGGAAATTCCCTCGGAGCCGCGCGGGTGCGCCGGGAAGAGGCATCCCTCGCCTGATCCAGCGTGAACGAGAAGAGGCCGCTCCCTGATGGGACCGGCCTCTTCTCGTGCTCGACGCGTGGACGCGGCGCCGTGCGCTACAGCGTGAGCGCCTGCTTGATGAGCTCGGCCTGCTCCACCGCGTGACGCTTGGCCGAACCCGCTGCGGGGGCCGCGGATGCCGGACGCGAGATGACGCCGACGGGCCGAGGGCCCAGCTTGCTGGTCTCGAGGATGAAGTACGGCCATGCACCCTGGTTCTCGGGCTCGTCCTGGATCCAGTACAGCTCGGCATTCGGGTACTGCGCGGCGACGTCCTTGATCTCCGCGGCCGGGAGCGGGTAGTACTGCTCCAGGCGCACGAGGGCGATCTCGGGGTTCGGGTTCTTCTCGAGCTCGGTGCGCAGGTCGTAGTAGACCTTGCCCGCCATGAACAGGACGCGCTTGACGGCCGCCTTGTCGTCGATGCGCACGTCGTCGATCACGGGCTCGAACCGACCGCTCGTGAAGTCGGCGATCTCGCTGGTCGCACCGCGCAGCCGCAGCATGGCCTTCGGCGTGAACACCACGAGCGGGCGACGCGGGCGCATGTAGGCCTGACGACGCAGAAGGTGGAAGTACGACGCCGGCGTCGAGGGACGCGCGACCGTCATGTTGTTCTCGGCGCAGAGCTGCAGGAAGCGCTCGATGCGCGCCGAGGAGTGGTCGGGACCCTGTCCCTCGTAGCCGTGCGGCAGCAGGAGCACGACGCTGGAGCGCTGGCCCCACTTCTGCTCGGCCGAGGAGATGAACTCGTCGATGATGGTCTGCGCCCCGTTGGAGAAGTCGCCGAACTGGGCCTCCCACAGCACCAGTGCATCCGCTCGCTCGACGGAGTAGCCGTATTCGAAGCCCATGGCCGCGTACTCGCTGAGCAGCGTGTCGTAGATCCAGAACCTGGCCTGGTTCTGCGACAGGTTGGCGAGGGGCAGCCACTCCTGGCCGTTGGTGCGGTCGTGCAGAACGGCATGGCGCTGCACGAACGTCCCTCTGCGGGCGTCCTGGCCGGCGAAGCGAACGGGGGTGCCCTCCGTGAGGAGGGAGCCGAGTGCGAGCAGCTCGCCGAATGCCCAGTCGACGCCGCCGTTGCGGCTCATGTCGAGGCGCTTCTGCAGCAGTTGCTGGAGCTTGTTGTGCACTGTGAAGCCGGACGGCTTGTTGTTGAAGGCGTCACCGATGAGGTGCACGACCTGCTCCGATACCCCGGTGGTCTCGGGCTCGCCGGACGCGTCGCTCTGGTCGTCCTCGCCGATGGCCGTGATCGGGGTGGTCTGCGCGGCGTGGGTCTCCTGGAAGGCGCGCTCGAGGCGGTCCTGGAAGTCGGCGTGCGCCTGCTCGTACTCCTCCTCGGTGATGTCGCCACGACCGACGAGAGCCTCGGTGTAGAGCTTGCGGACGCTGCGCTTGGCCTCGATGAGGTTGTACATCAGCGGCTGGGTCATCGAGGGGTCGTCGCCCTCGTTGTGTCCGCGGCGGCGGTAGGAGATCAGGTCGATGACCACGTCGCGGTGGAACTCCTGGCGGTACGCGTAGGCGAGCTGGGCCACCCGCACGACGGCCTCGGGGTCGTCGCCGTTCACGTGGAAGATGGGCGCCTGGATCGTCTTGCCGACATCGGTCGAGTAGATCGAGGTGCGGCCCTCGGTGGGCGGCGTGGTGAAGCCGACCTGGTTGTTCACGACGAGGTGGATGGTTCCACCCGTGCGGTAGGCGCGCAGCTGCGACATCTGCATGGTCTCGACCACGACACCCTGGCCCGCCATGGCTGCGTCGCCGTGGATGAGGATGGGGAGGGTCGAGAAGGTGCCGACGGGCTTGCGGTCCTGCTTGGCTCGCACGATGCCCTCGAGCACGCCGTCGACCGCCTCGAGGTGCGACGGGTTCGCGGCGAGGTACACGCCGATCTCCTCTCCGTTGGCGCCGGTGAAGGTGCCCTCGGTGCCGAGGTGGTACTTGACGTCACCCGATCCGGAGCCGGCCATGTGGCCCTCGAACTCCTGGAAGATCTGGCCGTAGGTCTTGCCCGCGATGTTCGTGAGCACGTTGAGACGACCGCGGTGGGCCATGCCGATGGCGACCTGGTCGAGGCCGTCCTCCGCTGCGCCCTGCAGGATCTGGTCGAGCAGGGCGATCGTGGACTCGCCGCCCTCGAGGCTGAAGCGCTTCTGGCCGACGTACTTGGTCTGCAGGAACGTCTCGAATGCCTCGGCCTCGTTGAGCTTGCCCAGGATGCGCATCTGCTCGTCGTGGGTGGGCTTCTCGTACTTGCGCTCGACCTGCGCCTGAACCCAGGCGCGCTGGGCAGGGTCCTGGATGTGCATGTACTCGATGCCCGTGGTGCGGCAGTACGAGTCGCGGAGCACGCCGAGGATGTCGCGCAGCAGCGCCGAGCGCTTGTCGCCGAAGCCGCCGGTGACGAACTCGCGGTCGAGATCCCAGAAGGTGAGGCCGTGGCTGGAGATGTCGAGGTCGGGGTGCGAGCGCTGCACGTACTCCAGCGGGTCGATGTCGGCCATGAGGTGGCCGCGCACGCGGAACGCGTTGATGAGCTCCTGCACGCGAGCCGTCTTGTCGATGGCGCTGGCGATGTCGACGCTGATGTCCGGCGCCCATTCGATGGGGGCGTAGGGGATGCGGAGGGCGGCGAAGATGTCGCTGTAGAAGGTGCGCTTGCCCGTGAGCAGTTCGTGCACGATCTTGAGGAACTCGCCGGACCCGGCGCCCTGGATGACGCGGTGGTCATAGGTGCTGGTGAGCGTGATGGTCTTGCCGATGGCGAGGCCTGCGAGGGTCTTCTCGCTGGAGCCCTGGAACTCTGCCGGGTACTCGAGTGCGCCGGCGCCGATGATGCAGCCCTGGCCGCGCATGAGGCGGGGGACCGAGTGAACGGTGCCGATGCCGCCGGGGTTGGTGAGCGAGATCGACGCGCCCTTGAAGTCGTCGGCCGTGAGCTTGTTCTGGCGCGCACGGGACACGAGGTCCTCGTAGGCCGAGAGGTACTCGCCGAACGTCATCGTGTCTGCGCGCTTGATGGCCGGGACCAGAAGGGCACGCGAGCCGTCGGGCTTCGGGATGTCGATGGCGATGCCCAGGCCGATGTGGGCGGGCTTCACGATGGACGGCTTGCCGTCGACGTCCTCGTAGTAGACGTTCTGGCTCGGGAAGTCCTTCAGGGCCTGGATGAGTGCCCAACCGATGAGGTGGGTGAAGGAGATCTTGCCACCGCGGGAGCGCTTCAGGTGGTTGTTGATGACGATGCGGTTGTCGATCATCAGCTTCGCCGGGATGGTGCGCACGCTGGTGGCCGTGGGCACGGTGAGGCTGGCGTCCATGTTGGTCGCCAGGCTCTTGGCCATGCCGCGGAGGGGCGAGATCTCATCGTGCGGCGCCTCGACGGCGCCGTCCTTGATGACCGACTGCGGGCTCGTGATGGGCACGTCTGCGGGAACGGGCACCGGCTTCGGCGCGACCGACGTGGTGCGGGCAGCCGGCTGCGAACCGATGATCGGGATGGGAGCCGTGAGCGGTCGCGGCTCGGAGGCTGGTGCCTCCTGGCCCGCCGGTGCCGCCTGGGTCTCAGGGGCTGCCGGGGCAGCGGATGCTGCCGGCACGGTGTCGGGGGCCTCGCTCGTGGGGGCCGCCTGATCGCCTGCAGGCGTATCGGCGGTCGCGCGGGCTGCGGCATCCGCCTTGGCCTGCGTCTGGTGGTGGTAGGTCTCGAGGACCGGCCACCACGCCGGATCGACGGAGTTCTTGTCGACGACGTACTGCTCGTACATCTCGTCGACGAGCCACTCATTGGCTCCGAACTCGGCCGATGCCGCTTCGTCTGAACTTGCCCCGGTCAATTGGCTCGACACAGCCGATCGCCCACTCTCTCCATTGATTCACTGCAACTTGTCAACCCGCCGTTCCAGACGACGAGCACGCACCGTGACAAGCCTAATCCCCTTTGTCCGCGGCTCGGTTCCCCCGAAAGAGGCATCTGCATGTTCGCGAGGCTGCAGGAGGCAGTGCCGAGGTCTACCGTGGGAGGCATGGAGTTCTATCGGACCGCGCCGACCCACGACCTCACCTACTCTGACGTCTTCCTCGTGCCCAGCCATTCTGCGCTGAAGAGCCGGTTCGACGTCTCCCTGGCCCCGGATGACGGCACTGCCGCCACGATCCCGATCGTGTCGGCGAACATGAACTCGGTCACGGGCCCTCGCCTGGCGGCGACACTCGCCCGCCGCGGCGGGCTCGGAGTCCTTCCCCAGGACATGAATCTGCAGGAGCTGGACGCCGCCATCCGCTGGGTGAAGGACCAGCCCGTCGAGTTCGACACCCCCCTCGTGCTGAGCCCGGATGACACCGTGGCCGACGCCCTCGTCAGGGTGCCGGCCGTGCAGGGGCACGGCATCGTCCTCAACGACGAGAGCGGCGCCTACCTCGGAGCCATCGCCGCCTCTCGTCTCGAGACCGCACTGCCCGATGCCCGCCTCGGCGACCTGCTGCACGGCCGCATCACGGCGATCGATGCCGAGGACGTCGACAGCGCCCGGGCGGCCTTCGACCTCATGCTCGCCGCCGACCTCGAGTTCGTGCCCGTGCTCAGGCGCGGTGCCGTCATCGGGACGCTCAGCCGCAAGAGTGCGCTGCGCGGCACCATCTATGCACCGACGCTCGACGCCGACGGCCGCCTCCAGGTCGCCGTCGCCCTCGGCATCAACGGCGACATCGCCACCAAGGCGAAGGCCTTCGCCGCGGCCGGCGTCGACGTGCTCGTCATCGACACGGCCCACGGTCATCAGGAGGGCATGCTCGAGGCCATCCGCACGGTGAAGGCCCTCGGCCTCGGCCTGCCGATCGTCGCGGGCAACATCGTGACGGCGGATGCCGTGAAGGATCTCGTCGAAGCTGGAGCCGACATCCTCAAGGTGGGCGTCGGCCCCGGCGCCATGTGCACCACCCGCATGATGACGGCTGTCGGACGCCCTCAGTTCTCGGCCGTGCTCGAGACGGCGGAGGCCGCACGCTCGCTCGGCGCCCACGTCTGGGCGGACGGCGGGGTGCGCTACCCGCGCGACGTAGCACTGGCGCTCGCGGCGGGAGCGTCATCCGTCATGATCGGATCGTGGTTCGCCGGCACCATCGAGGCCCCCGGTCAGCTCGCCGTCGACGGCGGCGGGCGCCTGTACAAGGAGAGCTGGGGGATGGCGTCGACCAAGGCCGTGCGTGAGCGCTTCGGCCGACTCGACGCCTTCGACCTCGCCCGCAAGGAGCTCTTCGCCGAGGGCATCTCGTCGAGCAAGATCTACCTCGACCCGCTGCGGCCCTCCCTCGAGGACCTCCTCGACATGATCACCTCCGGGCTGCGTAGCTCCTTCACGTATGCCGGCGCTCGCTCGCTCGCCGAGTTCTCCGACCGCGCTCTCGTCGGCATCCAGTCGGCCGCCGGCTACGAGGAAGGCAAGGCGCTGCCGGTCAGCTGGTAGCCGGGGTGGCGCCGTGGTGCGAGGAAGGACGGCGCCTGCCTGTGGGAGCGTCCATCTGCCGGGGAATGTCCCATCCGAGCCGGATATACTCGGCTGACAATGGATGACCCGCCCAGTAGCACCCCCGGCCATAGACCCTCGCCCGTGAACTGCGGAGGTGTCGCCCGTGTCTGAGTGGATCATGCTCGGCATCGGCCTCATCCTGACCGTGGGCACGGGCTTCTTCGTCGCCAGCGAGTTCGCGCTGGTCAACCTCGATCGAGCCGATCTCGAGGCGCGCCGCGAGCGCGGCGAGACCCGGCTGCAGATGACCATCTCCGCCCTTGCGCAGACGTCGACGCACCTTTCCAGCGCCCAGCTCGGCATCACCATCACGACGCTGCTCACCGGCTACATGTTCGAGCCAGCGATCAGCTCCCTGCTGGCTCCGACGCTCGAGTCGTGGGGGATCCCGGATGCCGTCGCCGTCGTCGCGTCGACCATCGTCGCCGTGACCCTCGCCACCCTGCTGTCGATGATCCTCGGCGAGCTGATCCCCAAGAACCTGGCCCTGGCGCTGCCGCTCAAGACGGCGAAGTTCGTCATCCCGTTCCAGACGGCGTTCACCTGGGTGTTCAAGCCGGCGATCATCGTGCTGAACGGAAGCGCCAACGGCATCCTCCGCATGGTCGGAGTCGAGCCCAAGGAGGAGCTGTCCGGCGCCCGCACGGCC
Source organism: Leifsonia stereocauli (assembly GCF_038432415.1). Classification (NCBI taxonomy): domain Bacteria; kingdom Bacillati; phylum Actinomycetota; class Actinomycetes; order Micrococcales; family Microbacteriaceae; genus Leifsonia; species Leifsonia stereocauli. The sequence goes on along the minus strand of NZ_JBCAUN010000001.1, from coordinate 1,665,494 downwards.
GAGGAGCTCTCGAGCCTGGTGCGCCGCTCGGCGAGCGCCGGCGTGCTCGAGCGCGACACGGCCAGCCTGCTCAACCGCACGCTGCTGTTCGCCGACCACACGGCATCCGACGTCATGACTCCCCGTCCGCGACTGGTCAGCATCCAGCGCGCAGAATCGGCCCATGCCGTGCTGGAGCTCGCCTCTCAGACCGGTCACTCCCGGTTCCCCGTGATCGATGAGGACGTCGACGACGTCGTCGGATTCGTGCACGTCAAGCAGGCGATGGCCGTGCCCCGGGCCCGCCGCGCCGACGTTCCGGTGTCGGCCCTGCAATCGGAGGCGCTGCGCGTTCCCGAGACGATGCGCCTCGACGTGCTCCTCGCGGAGCTGCGCGGCCGCGGCTACCAGATGGCCGTCGTCGTCGACGAGTACGGCGGAACCGCCGGCGTCGCGACGCTGGAGGACCTGGTGGAGGAGCTCATCGGCGAGGTCGCCGACGAGCACGACAGGTCACGCGCCGGCATCGTGCGCCGCGGTCGTGCCATCAGCTTCCCGGGCATGCTGCGCCCCGACGAGCTGCGCGAGAGCACCGACCTGATCGTTCCCGAGGACGGCACCTACGAGACTGTCGCCGGGTACGTGATGAGCGAGCTCGGCCGACTTCCCGTGGTCGGAGACACCGTGCTCATCGAGAGCGGCGAGCTGACCGTCGAGCGACTCGACGGCCGTCGCATCGACAGGCTGCGCTTCACTCCAGACGAATCCGAGGTGGCCCCCGTGGCCGATGTCGATGGCGTCAAGCCCGCCAAGCCGGCCAAGCCGGCCGTGGTCGATGTCCCGGCGCGAGCCGCCGACAGGAAGGGGGCGCGCTCATGAACGACTGGGCGGGAATCCTCTGGCTGGCCGTGCTGCTGGTCGTCAACGCCTTCTTCGTCGGATCGGAGTTCGCGGTCATCTCCGCACGCCGCTCCCAGATCGAGCCCCTGGCCGAGAAGGGCAGCCGCCGCGCGAAGACGGCGCTCTGGGCGATGGAGCACGCGACGCTCATGCTGGCGGCCTGCCAGCTCGGCATCACAGTGTGCTCGCTCGTGATCCTCAACGTCTCCGAGCCCGCCATCCACCACCTGCTGGAGGGCCCACTGGGTCTCACCGGCTGGTCGGAGGAGGTCATCGGCACCGTCGCCTTCATCATCGCGCTGATCATCGTGACCTACCTGCACGTGGTGCTCGGGGAGATGGTTCCGAAGAACCTCTCGTTCACGGCCCCCGACAAGGCCGTGCTGCTTCTGGCGACCCCGCTGGTGTTCATCGCCCGCATCTTCCGTCATGTGATCGGCGCGCTGAACGCCGTCGCGAACGGATCGCTGCGCCTCCTCGGCGTCGAGCCCAAGTCGGAGGCGAACAGCACCTTCACCCTCGACGAGGTGGCCACGATCGTGAGCCAGTCCAAACGCGAGGGAGTCCTCAAGGACTCGAACGGCGCCCTGAACGCAGCCTTCGAGTTCACGACGAAGAAGGTCCGGGATGTCGCGGTGCCGCTGGACGAGGTGGTCAGCCTCCTCGAGACCCTCACGCCGACAGCGCTCGAGCGCGCCGTCGCCAAGCACGGGTTCTCCCGCTACCTGGTGATCGACGAGGACGGGACGCCGGCCGGTTACCTGCACCTCAAGGACGTCATCGACCTCGACCTGACGGGCGATGACCAGCCCGAGCGCCCGGTTCCGCCGAAGCGCATCCGTCAGCTGGCCTCGATGTACGAGGGGACAGACCTCGAGGACGCCCTGGCGTCGATGCGCCGCACCGGCGCGCACCTGGCTCAGGCCTTCGACGCCGAGGGGCGCACGACGGGCGTCCTGTTCCTCGAGGACATCATCGAGGAGCTCGTCGGCGAGGTGCAGGACGCCACCCGGAGGAGCCGCTGAACGCCGGCGGGCGTACCATGGGGGCGGGGCTCAACAGAAGGAATGCTCATGTTGAATGCGAAATCCGCTGCCGCCGTCCTCCCCGCAACAGACCTCGATCGCGCGCGGCAGTACTACGAAGACAAGCTCGGCTGGAAGCCTGACGGCCAGGATGCCGGTGGGCTCATGTACACCGTCGGCGGCACGTCCGTCTATCTGTACGAGACGACGTTCGCCGGAACGGCTCAGAACACCGCGCTGATGGTGGAGGTGGCCGATCTGGAGTCGTCCGTCGCCGAGCTGCGCGCAGCCGGCGTCGCGTTCGCCGACTACGACCTGCCCGGCCTCAGGACCGTGGACGGCATCGCCGACCTCGACGGCGAGAAGGCGGCCTGGTTCACCGACAGCGAAGGCAACATCATCGCGCTCGGTCAGCGCAGCGGCTGACTCACCACGACCCACCGCTCACTGCGGGCTTCGCGCGCACGTACTGCGGCGGCCAGTAGTCGAGTTCGACGCCGAGTTCCTCTGCGGCCCGCAGGGCGAAGTGCGGGTCGCGCATCATCGCGCGACCGAGCAGCACGGCATCCGCCTGTCCTGATGACACGATCTCCTCTGCCTGCTGCGGCGTGGTGATGAGGCCGACGGCTGCGACCGGAACAGCGGCCGTCGTCTTGACGTACTCCGCGAACGGCACCTGATAGCCAGGACCGAGGGGGATACGCACCTTGGCGATGTTTCCGCCGCTGGAGATGTCGAACAGGTCGGCACCGGCCTGCTGTGCCCATCCGGCAACGACGGCGGTCTGCTCCTCGTCCCAGCCGCCCTCGGCGTAGTCGCTGGCCGAGAAGCGCACGAGCACGGGGTAGTCGTCACCGACCGCATCGCGCACAGCCGCGATGATCTCGAGGAGCAGGCGGGCGCGGTTCTCGAGCGAGCCGCCGTACTCGTCGGTGCGCAGGTTGCTGAGCGGGGAGAGGAACTGGTGCACGAGGTATCCGTGCGCCGCGTGGATCTCGACGAGGTCGAATCCTGCTCGCTTCGAGCGGGCGGCCGCCTCGGCGAAGGCATGCACGATGACGGCGATGTCGGGGCGTTCGAGGCCCTCGGGCGCCGCGTACTCGCCGAAGGCGACGTCGGACGCCGAGACCGTCTGCCAGCCGCCGTCGGCCGGAGCCATGCTGCCGTGCTGCTCGTGGCCCCACTCCGGCCAGACAGACGCCTTGCGGCCGGCGTGGGCGAGTTGGATGCCGGCTGCAGCACCCTGCGTGTGGATGAAGGCCACTATGCGCGCCCAGGCCGCGGCCTGCTGGCCGTTCCAGATGCCGGTGTCCTCGTCGGAGATGCGGCCGTCGGGAACCACGGCCGAGGCCTCGGCGATGACCAGGCCGGCCCCGCCCATGGCCATGGCTCCAAGGTGCGCGAGGTGCCAGTCGTGGGGCACGCCGTCCTTCTTCGTCACCGCGTACTGGCAGAGCGGCGGGACCCAGATGCGGTTGCGGATCGTGAGCGATCGCACGGTGATGGGCTGGAACAGTGCTGACAAGGGAACTCCGGGAGTCGAGGCGAGCTGTCGGACGGGATCGAGCTGGGGAACGGATGCGGTCAGGCCGCGAGCTCCTCCAGGAAGCTGCGCAGGCCGTCGGCCGAGGTGAACACGTGGCCGGTGATGCCGAGGGCCTCGGCGCCGGCGATGTTCTCCGCCTTGTTGTCGATGAACACCATCTCGGCTGGAGTGATTCCGAGGGCGTCGAGGGTGTGACGGTAGATCGCGGCATCCGGTTTCACGACCAGGATCTCCGCGCTCACGACGACAGTCTCGAAGAGGGGACCGAGGGAGCCGTTGCGGAAGTAGCTGGAGAAGTCGCGCCCGGCGTTGGAGAGCAGCGCGAGCCTGGTTCCGCCGGCGGCGAGGTCCTCGAGCACGGCGGCGGTTCCGGGGTTGACGCTCAGCCAGCCCACGAAGTCGATCGCCCAGATGGAGTGCAGCTCTGCGGGCGACCATGCGGCCCCTGTGGCGGCGGCGATGCCGGCCCAGTAGTCGGCGATCGACAGCGTGCCCTGGTCGAGAGCCCGGCGGCCGGCCTCGTACGCCTCCCAGAACGCCTCGGCGTTCGCCGGATCGATGCCGGCCACCTCCAGCAGTTCGCGGCGGTTCTCAGGCGTGGGGGAGAAGGAGATCACCTCGCCGTAGTCGAAGACGACGACGCGGCCGGGCAGGTGGATGGGGTTCGAGGCTGTTCCATTCATCTCCTGCAACCTATCGTGAGAGCATGACCGGTTCCGCAGAACGCCTCATCTGGACGGCGGATGACGCCCGGGAGTGGGTCGCCGTGCCCAGTGCCGACGACGACAAGTACTCCCGTGGCGTGCTCGGCGTGATCACGGGTTCCCACGACTATCCCGGCGCCGCAGTGCTCGGCGTGGAGGCCGCCGCGCGCACGGGTGTCGGGATGGTGCGATACACGGGCCCGAGAGCCGTCAGCGGCATGGTGCTGGCCCGGCGTCCCGAGATCGTGACCCAGTCCGGACGCGTGCAGGCGTGGCTCATCGGGTCGGGCATGAACGCCGGCCGGCGTACCTTCGTACTCGGCGGGGAGATCCAGCAGGCCCTCGCCCAGAGACTGCCGACGGTGCTCGACGCCGGAGCGCTCGACCTGGCGCCCGACGCCACGGGTCCGACGGTCATCACCCCGCACGCCCGCGAGCTCGCCGAACTGCTCTCTCCCCGGAGCGCCGAGGCGACGCTCGATGCCATCCGGGCGGATGCCGCGGCCTGGGCGGCCAGGGCGGCAGACGAGTTCGCGGTGACGGTGCTGCTCAAGGGGTCGACCACCCATGTTGCAGCCCCGGGATCGCCGAGCTATGCCGTGACCGATGCGCCGGGCTGGCTGGCCACGGCCGGAACCGGCGACGTGCTGGCCGGCATCCTCGGCGCCCTGCTCGCCACGAACTCCGGGCCCATAGCCCGCGACCCGGCGCTCGCCCTGCCGGCTCTCGCCGCGACGGCGTCGTTCCTGCATGCGCGCGCGGCCGAGCTGGCTTCTCGAGGCGGGCCGATCACGGCGCTCGATGTCGCCGAGCACGTTCCGGCCGCCATCGCGGCGCTGCTGCGCGACTGACGTCGCACGCATCCGCAGCTCCTCGAGAGCGCTCAGTCGACTCGTCGATGAGTCACAGCTGACCCATAGGGAACATGCATAACGTCGAAGACAACCGGGACCGACGGCGTGATCCCGAGCATGTCGCTCCTGACGGGGTGAGGAGAAGGTGAGAACCATGAACACACGCATCGGCAGAACAGCGATCGCGATCGCATCCGGAGCCGTCGTGATCGGCTCGCTCGCAGGCTGCGCCACCGACCAGTCGGCCGAGGCCGACACGGCCCCGTCTACCGAGGCCGGCGACACGACGACCACCACGCCATCCACCGGAACCGATGCGAGCGGCACCGACTCGTCAGCGGCATCGAGCACCTACACCGACGGCGACTACACGGCGACGGGGGAGTACTCGACTCCAGGCGGGCGAGAGGATGTCACCGTGACCATCACGCTCGCCGACGACGTCGTGACGGCGGTCGACGTGACGGGCTCGGCCACCAGCGGCAACTCGAAGCAGTACCAGAGCGCCTTCATCTCGGGCATCTCGGCCGAGGTCGTGGGCAAGGACATCGACAGCCTCGACGTGTCGAAGGTGGCGGGTTCCTCTCTCACCAGCGGTGGCTTCAACGCCGCCTTGGACACGATCCGCAGCGATGCCAGCTGAGTCGGCCACGCTCGCCTTCGAGGCGATCGGAACGGGCTGGCAGGTCGACTCGCGCGCCCCGATCCCTGCGGAGACAGTACGGCGGATGAACGCCGTCATCGAGGACTTCGACCGCACCTGGTCACGCTTCCGCCCCGACTCGCTCGTGGCCGAGATCGCGCTCCGGTCGGGCGAGTGGATATTCCCCGACGAGGCCCGGGCGCTCGTCGAGCTCTACTCCGCCATGCACACGGCCACGGAGGGCGCCATGTCGCCTCTCGTCGGCGCCTCGCTCAGCCACCTCGGATACGGGGCCGGCTACTCACTCGTTCCCGGAACCGGCACCCTCGCGAGTCCCGACTGGGACAGGATGGACTGGGACGGCACGCGCCTGCGCACCGAGCAGCCCGTCGAGCTCGACATCGGAGCCGCAGGCAAGGGCCTGCTCGTCGACATGATCCTCGAACTGCTGGAGCACGACGGGGTCGAGCAGATCGTGGTCGATGCCAGCGGAGACCTGCGGCACTCCGGCGGCGAGTCCGTGCGCGTGGCTCTCGAGCATCCGTACGACACCACGAAGGCGATCGGCATCGCGACCCTGGCCGATGGAGCACTCTGCGCCTCGGCGAGCAATCGCCGCGCCTGGGGATCCGGCCTCCACCACGTGCTCGACGCACGCACCGGGGAGCCGGTCGACGAGGTCGTCGCGACGTGGGTGACGGCCGAGACGGCCATGGTCGCCGACGCCGTCGCGACGGCGTTGTTCTTCACCACGGCCGATGAGCTGGCCCCCTACGTCGAGTTCGAGCATGTGCGCATGCTCACCGACGGGCGGGCTGAGATGTCGGCCGGATTCCCCGGGGAGTTGTTCCGATGAGACGTCTGCTCGATTCCTCGCTCGGCCGTGTGTCGGGCTATCGCCTGATGACCCTGAGCCTCGGCGCGATCGCTGTGGTGGCCTTCATCCTCTCGGCCACAGGCCTGTTGTTCTACACGCCGACGCAGTTGGCGCTCAGCCTCGTCGTCGCTGTCGGCTCCGTCGCGGCTTCGGGCTGGATCGCCGGCCGTGTCGTGCGCTCGCCGGCCCACCTCGAGTCCTCCGTCATCACCGGGCTGCTCCTGTTCTTCCTGTTCTGGCCGTCTGAGGAGCCGGCTCAGCTCGGCGTGCTCGCCCTCACCGGCGTGCTGGCGAGCGCGTCGAAGTACGTTCTCGCCGTGCGGGGCAGGCACATCTTCAACCCGGCTGCGGTCGCCGCCGTGATCATCGCGTTCACGCAGCTCGGCTCCTCGGTGTGGTGGGTGGCCAACTCGTACCTCCTGCCCATCGTGCTCATCGCCGGCTTCCTGGTGCTGTGGCGCACGCGTCGCTTCGCCGTCGCCGGGGTCTTCGTGGCCGTGGCCGGTGTGCTCTGCACCGGTCGCCTGATGCTCGAGGGAACGGATGCCGGCTCCGCCGCGTGGACAGTGCTCGCCTCGTTCCCCGTGGTCTTCCTGGCCGCGTTCATGCTGAGCGAGCCGCTCACCCTGCCGCCGCGGCGCTGGCAGCAGCTGCTGGTCGCCGGCGTGGTCGGCGTGCTGTTCTCGATCCCGCTCGCCGTCGGGCCGTTCGCCATGACGCCGGAGCTCGCCCTCGTCGTCGGCAACGCCATAGCCTTCGGGTTCGGCCAGCGCCGGGCCGTGAGGCTGCGACTCGTCGAGGCGCGGCATCCGACGCCCACGATCGTCGAGTACGTCTTCTCGCCGGTGCGACCCGTGGCCTTCCAGGCCGGGCAGTCACTCGAGCTCGCCGTTCCGCACCGCCGTGCGGACTCCCGCGGAACCCGTCGTGTCTTCAGCATCTCCTCTCCGCCGGACGACGCAGAACGCATCACCATCGCCATGCGGATGCCGGAGAAGCCGTCGACGTTCAAGCGTGCACTCGGCTCCCTCGCCCCCGGCTCGATCGTGCGGGCGACCTCCGTCGGCGGCGATTTCCTGCTGCCTCAGGACGACTCGGAGCCGGTGCTGCTCATCGCCGGCGGAATCGGCATCACGCCGTTCGCCAGCCAGCTCGCCTCGGACAGCGCGGCGGGCCGCCGTCGCGACGTCGTACTCGTGTATGCGGCGGGGTCGAGCGAGATCGCCTACCGGGAGGTCATCGCCGAGTCCGCGGCCGAGGTCGTCGTGGTGGGAGTTGCGGGGGCTGAGCTGCCGGCCGGCTGGAGCTCCCATTCCGGACGCGTCGACCACGCCATGCTCGACGCAACCGTGCCCGACTGGCGTACCCGGCGCACCTTCGTGTCGGGCTCGCCGCGCATGGTCGACAGCGTGCGTTCGGCCCTCGCCCGCCGGGGTGGTCGGTCGGTGACGACCGACGCCTTCAGCGGGTACTGAGAGCGGAGGCCTCGCTAAGCCGTGAAGCGCGCCAGGAACTCGCGCGTGCGCGGGTTCTGCGAGTGCTCGAACAGCTGAGCCGGCGGGCCGGCCTCGGCCACGACGCCCTTGTCGAGGAACACGACCCTGTGGGCGACGTCGCGGGCGAAGGCCATCTCGTGCGTCGCCATCAGGATGGTGGTGCCGCCGCGGCCCAGCTCGCGCACGAGGTCGAGCACCTCGCCCACGAGCTCGGGGTCGAGCGCGCTGGTGATCTCGTCGAGCAGCAGGAGTTCGGGATCCGTCGCGATCGCGCGCACGATGGCCGCGCGCTGCTGCTGGCCGCCGGAGAGCCTGTCGGGGAAGTCGTGGGCCTTGTCGGCGAGCCCGATGGAACCGAGCAGCTCGAGACCGCGTCGCTCGGCTTCGGCCCGGGAGACTCCGTGAACCGCCCGGCTCGCCAGGGTGACGTTGTCGATCACGCTGAGATGCGGGAACAGGTTGAAGTGCTGGAACACCACGCCGATGCGGGAACGGATGCGGTCGGCCTTGGCGCGCGGGTCGCTGATGTCATCGTCGCCCAGGAAGATCTGGCCGTCGTCGATCTGCTCGAGCAGGTTGGCCGTGCGCAGCAGGGTCGACTTGCCCGATCCGCTGGCACCGATGAGCGCGACGATCTCGTGCCTGTGCACGGTGAGGTCGATTCCGCGGAGCACCTCGGTGCCCTCGAAGGACTTCCGGATGCCGACGAGTCTGAGCACCGGCGCGGCATCGGGCATGGCGGCGGCCGAGCCGGGTCCGGAGCCTGGTTCGATGAGACTCATACGATGCTCCCCATCTGCTCGCGCCGCCGCACGCGCGCCGTGTACCAGTCGGTGAAGCGGATCATCGGCAGCGCCAACAGGAAGAAGAGCAGGCCGGCCACGACGTAGGGCGTGAAGTTGAAGTACGCCGCAGTCTCGATCTGGGCGGCGCGCACGGCATCCACAGCTCCGAGCACCGAGATGAGTCCGACGTCCTTCTGCAGGGCGACGAAGTCGTTCATGAGGGCGGGCGTGACCTTGCGCACGGCCTGAGGCAGGATGACGCGGCGCATGCTCTGGCTGTAGCTGAGGCCGAGGGAACGCGCAGCGAGACGCTGAGACGGGTGCACGGCCTCGATGCCGGCGCGGAACACCTCGGAGACGTAGGCGGAGTAGACGGTGACCAGGGCGATGGTTCCCCAGAACTCGGCTGGCATACGGGGGAAGACGCCGAGGCCCGGGATGCCGTATCCGATCACGTACAGCACGATGAGGAGCGGCATCCCGCGGAACAGGTCGGTGTAGCCGGCCGCGAGGGCACGCAGCGGGAACCAGATCGGGCCGCGGAGGGTGCGCACAGTGGCGATCACCGGGCTGACGATGCCGACGCCGATGACCGAGTAGATGAGCACGCGCACGTTGAGCCAGAAGCCCTCGATGACGCGCGGGAAGGCGGCCACGGCGACGTCCCAGTTGAAGAACGTCTGCTGAACCCGGCTCCAGCCGGGGGTGTTGATCACGAAGATCCACGCCGCGACAGCGAACACGACGGTGCTCACGATGGCGATCAGCGTGGACCTCGTCGTCTGCTGACGACGGAATGCCCGGCGGTCGAGCTCGATCGAACTCGGCGGCCGGGCATCGATCCCGGTGGTGCTCATGCGCTACAGAGTACTGGTGCGCCCGGCTACTTCAGCACCGGGGCGGTGTCCTCGGAGCCGAGCCACTTCGTGGCCAGTTCGTCGAGCGTGCCGTCCTCGCGCAGGGCGTCGACGGCCTCGGAGACGCTCGCCGTGAGCGCGCTGTCCTTGGCGAGCACCAGGCCGAACTGATCGCCCGTCGTGCCCTCTGCCTGAGGGAGCTGGCCGATGATCTTGCCGCCGTCGAGCTCGGCGCCGGTCAGGTAGAAGGCCGTCGGCAGGTCGACGACGATGGCGTCCACGGTGCCGTTCTGCAGAGCCAGCTTCGCGTCGTCGTTGGAGTTGAAGACCTGCGCCTGCGAGTCGGGGTCGATGACCTCCTCCAGTGCGGTGAGGCTGGTGGTTCCGGTCTGGGCGCCGATGGAGAACTTCTTGAGGTCGGCGATCGACGTGGCGCCGGCGGCGGGGGAGGACGCGATGGTGATCACGGTCTGCGTGGTCTCGAAGTAGGGCGAGGAGAAGTCGACGGCCTGCTTGCGCTCATCCGTGATGGAGAACTGCTGCAGGTTGAAGTCGAAGTCCTTCGGACCGGGCGCGATGGCCTCGTCGAAGGTGGAGCGCACCCAGACGACGTCGGAGTCGGCGAAGCCGAGCTGGCCGGCGACGGCGTAGGCGACGGCCGACTCGAAGCCCTCGCCCGACTCCGGCTTGTCGTCGATGACCCACGGGTAGTACGCGGGCTCTGCCGTTCCGATGGTGAGCTTGCCGTCGGTGACGTAGCCGCTCTCGGACGCCGAGTCCGAGGAGGCACCGGCGCATCCGCTCAACGCGGCGATGCCCGCCGTGACGACGACGGCGAGCGCGAGGGCACGGGTGCGGGTGATGCGTAGGGGCATGGCTGTCTCCTGGCGAAATCGAGGGGGGAGTCTCAAGCTTGCCGCATCCGTCGGAGCCCGATGACGAATCGCGTCGTCCTGTGACACAAGTGATATCGAAGGGCGCCGAGAGCGTGCATCGGGCGGTCGGATGCTGCGGATAGCATGAGCGCCATGCCCGGCATTCCCGCATCCGTCGCTCCGCCGGCTCCCCGTACCACTCTGCGCCGGGTGCTCGGCAACCGCCTGGCGTTGTGGGCGGCATTCGTGCTCGTGCACGCCGAACTGGTGTGGCTCGCCCTCACCGGGCCGGGCCTGCCGCTCGGCGACGTGACCCTCGTGTACACGACCTGGATGCAGACGGTCGACCTCAGCGGCTACGTCGTCGGCATCGACGGGCCGTTCGTCTACCCGATCCTGGCGATCCTGCCGATGGGGCTGGCCGCGGTGTTCGGCTTCGACCTCTACGTGTACACCTGGCTCGGACTGGTCGTGCTGCTGAACGCCGCCGGCTTCGCTGTGCTCATCGGGCTGCGCCGCGGCGCTGTCACCCGGTTCGTGCCGGCGTGGTGGTGGCTCGCGTTCCTGGTGCTGCTCGGTCCGATCGCCGTCGGGCGCATCGATGCCGTCACTGTGCCGATCGCCCTCATCGCCGTATTGCTCGTCGCCGGGCGGCCGCGCCTCGCGTCAGTTCTGCTGGCGATCGCCACCTGGATCAAGATCTGGCCGGCCGCCATCATCGCGGCGCTCCTCATCGCCTCACGCGCGAGGGTGCGCATCCTCGTGGCCGCAGCCGGCACGAGCGTGCTGATCGTGGTGATCTGCCTCGTGCTCGGCAGCGGGTGGAATGTGTTCAGCTTCATCACCGAGCAGACGGGACGCGGGCTGCAGATCGAGTCGCCTGTGAGCACGATCTGGCTGTGGAAGGCGGCGGCCGGCAGTTCGACCTCGTGGGTGTACTACGACCAGGACATCCTCACGTACCAGGTCACGGGGCAGGGAACCGAGTTCGCGAGCGCCGTGATGACGCCGCTGCTCGTGCTCGTCGTCGGCGTGATCGTGGCCATCGGGATCAGGGCGCAACTGCAGCGGGCGCCGTTCGTCGCGCTGTTCCTACCGCTGGCCCTCGCCCTCGTGACGGCCTTCATCGTGGTGAACAAGGTGGGGTCGCCGCAGTTCATCTGCTGGCTGGCCGTCCCCATCGTGATCGGCCTCGTCTACAGGGGGCGGCGCTACGTGGTCCCGGCCGTCATGGCGCTCGTGCTGGCCGGGCTCACTCAGCTCATCTATCCGTTCTTCTACGACTGGCTGCTGGTCGCGCACCCGCTGGCCGTCGCTCTGCTGACGCTGCGCAACCTGCTGGAGGTCGCGCTGCTCGTGTGGGCCGTCGTCATGGTGTGGCGGAGCGGATCGCACGCCGAGCTCGCTCTCGACGACGGGGGCGCATTCGAGGCCGAGGGGGAGCCGGACGCGGAGGGGGAGCCCGAGACGGATGGGTCGCCCGGCCGCGGCCTCGATGCCGCATCAGGAGCGGCATCCGCTGCCGAGGTCTGGAAGAGTGGAAGCCGGTCGCCAGACGCGGCCGACTGAGGCTCGGGAGGCCACCATGCTCGTCGCATTCTCCGTCGCTCCATCGGGAACAGGCCGCTCCGACGGCTCTGTGCATGACGCCGTCGCAGCCGCCGTGCGCATCGTGCGCGAGTCCGGGCTGCCCAACCAGACCGACTCGATGTTCACGACCATCGAAGGGGACTGGGACGAGGTGTTCGCCGTGATCAAGGACGCGACGGATGCCGTGGCCGAGTACGGATCGCGGGTCTCGCTGGTGCTGAAGGCAGACATCCGCCCCGGATTCTCGGGCGAGCTCACCGCGAAGGTGGAGCGCCTCGAGGCCGCGATGGAGAACGACGGCTAGGCCGTCCGTCCGTCGGTTCGTCATCGCTCGTCCTCGCCCGCACCGGTCGGCGAGTCGCCCGAGTTCGTCGCATCCGCCATCGACTGGCCGTCCGGTGGCGACGAAAGCGGGCGATTCGCGGGAGTTGCCGCGGGAGATCGCGGGACGAGGCCGCGAGTCGAATCGATTCGATTCCCACGCTACAGTTGATGGGTGACCCTCGATGCTGCCGGGCCGACGACTCTGTCGCCGGCCCGTACCCGTTTGGCCCTGCTCGCTCTCGCGCTGGGCGGCTTCGGCATCGGCTCGACCGAGTTCGTGGCCATGGGTCTGCTCCCCAACCTCGCGAGCGACCTGCTTCCCGGCCTGTACGGCTCGGACCCGGCCGCCGCGAACTCACAGGCCGGCCTCCTCATCTCGGCCTACGCCCTCGGCGTCGTCGTCGGCGCCCCCACCATCGCCGCGGCAGCAGCGCGCTGGCCGCGCAAGCAGCTCCTGCTCGCACTCCTCACGGCCTTCACCCTCGGCACCATCGCTTCGGCCGTGTTGCCGTCGTTCCAACTCGTGCTGCTCGCCCGCTTCGTGGCCGCCCTTCCGCACGGCGCCTACTTCGGTATCGCCTCGCTGGTGGCAGCGAGCCTCATGGGGCCGGGTAAACGCGGACGCGGCGTGGCGTTCGTGCTGAGCGGCCTCACCATCGCGAACGTCGTCGGCGTTCCGACCATCACCTGGATCGGCCAGCTCTACGGATGGCGCACCGCCTACCTCGTGGTCGCCGGCATCTTCGCCGTCACCTTCGTGGCGGTAGCGCTCGCCGTGCCGTGGCAGGCAGGCGACCCGAAGGCCACGATGAAGAACGAGCTCAAGGCCTTCACGCGCCTCCAGGTGTGGTTCGCCCTCGCCATCGGGGCCATCGGCTTCGGCGGCCTGTTCGCGGTCTACAGCTACGTCGCCCCCATGGCGACGGAGGTGACGGGGCTGCCGGCATCCGCTGTACCGCTGGTGCTGGTCGTGTTCGGCATCGGAATGACCATCGGCAACATCGTGGGCGGGCGCCTCGCCGACCACAGCGTTCGGCGCTCGATGTACTTGTTCTTCGGCATCCTCATCGTCGCGCTGGTCGTCATGGGCTTCACGGTGTCGAGCGTCGCCGGGCTCTTCGTCGGCGTGTTCTTCGTCGGTGGCACCTCCGCCGCGCTGTCGCCGATCATCCAGACCCGCCTCATGGACGTGGCACGCGACAGCCAGTCGATCGCGGCAGCCCTCAACCACTCGGCTCTCAACATCGGCAACGCCCTGGGAGCACTTCTGGGCGGCATCGCCATCGGCGCGGGCCTCGGGTACGTCGCACCCATCTGGATCGGCCTCGGGCTCAGCGTCGCCGGGCTCCTCCTGGCCGTCGCGACCTTCACCATCGACCGAGCCCGCCGCACTCGCGGCGTCGAGGTGCCGTACGGCACGGCGTCGCTCAGCGCGATCGGCGAGGCCGCATAGCTGCAGCGTCGCCCCGCCGCATCCGCGGACGGGCCGCATCCGCTCGCCCCCGCTGCATCCGCTCGCCCCGAGGACAGGCCGGAACGACGAAAGCGGGCCCGCTGGGCCTGCTCTCGTGAATCCGTGCGATCGGGCCTGTTCCCGGTGAGGGAAGCGGCCCGCCGAGATCAGTCGGTCTGCAGCAGGATGCCGTCGTGGATGGCGCGCTTGCGCAGGGCGACCTTGGTGCCCACGTCGTAGCCGGCCTGGCGGTACTTCTCGCGGATGCGCTTGAGGTAGCTCTTGGCAGTCTCCTCGGAGATGCCGAGCTGGTACGCGACGGCCTTGACGGGCTCGCCCGCACCGTAGAGGGCCATGACGCGGCGCTCCTGCGCCGACAGGCGGGGGGCGTCGCCGGCGGAGACGGAGTTGATGGCGAGGTCGAGCTCCTCGGAGATGTAGGACTCGCCGACGTAGGCGGCGCGGATGGCCTCGGCGATCATGTTCGCCTCCTCGCTCTTGACGAGGTAGCCGAGTGCGCCGGAATCGAGGGCCTGGCGCACGACGGCCGGCTCCGAGTAGGTGCTCATCAGGACAGTGCGCACGCCCGTGGTCTTCAGGGTCGCGAGCTTGAGCGAGATCGGGATGTTGTCCTTGAGGTCGAGGTCGAGGAGCACGACATCGACGGGGAATGCTGAGTGGGTGAGGAGCTCGGGCCACGTGGTCACGGCGGCGACCATGTCGATGTCATCAGCAGCGTTGCGGATCCACTCGGTGAGTGCTCCGAGCAGCATGCGGTGATCGTCGACGAGTGCTACCCGGATCGGTCCTGTACTACCCACTGTGTCCTCCTCATGTTCGCCAGCCGCGCGGCGAATCCGTCACTACCTTACGTGTCCGACGCGCCGTCGATGGTGCAGTCGATCTCGACACGCAGACTCCCGTCGCGAACGGAGTCTATGTGCGGGCCGACGATGCCCATGGCCTCCCACGCTGCGGCATCCACTCGTCGACGCAGCACGCCCGTGGTCTCGAGCACGAGAGGGAAGCGAACGGTGCGGTAGGCACCCTGTCTGGGCGGATGCGTCGGGCCGAAGATGAGGTGCACGGTGGCGCCCCACCTGTCTGTATCGCTGACGAGCAGCCAGAGCACGAGCAGCAGGGCGTCGCGCTGGGGCGGGGTGAGCACGCCGGCCAGGCTCGACGGGTCGTCGATCGTGACCGCCGGTGCCAGGAACTCGCTCTCGGAGACGGCGTGACGCAGCCACGTCTCCTTGCGGCCCTCGATGAGGTGCAGGCGCAGTTCGGTCGCGAGCGACGCCGCGCGAGTGGACGCCTCGAGGGGCAGGGGCAGGGGCAGCCGCCCGCCGGCGACGTCGTCGAAGAGCTCCTCCGCATCGTCGTCGAGGCGGGTGAGTTCCTCCGAGGCGAGCATGCCGACGGTGAGCTGGGGGGCCTGCACGGTGCTCTGCACGAGCACCAGGTCGAGTTCGAGCTGCACCATGCGGCGGTAGGAGCGCACGACGGCGACCCCCAGCAGAGCCGGCCCGACGCCGATGGCGATCATCATGAGCTCGGGGGCGAGGGTGAGCACGTCGGGGCGGTCCTCGGCGGCCGCGGCCAGCAGCAGGAAGATGCCGATCGCGACGTCGGCGATGAGGATCTGAACCGTCTCGCGCAGCGTCACGATCGCCAGCAGCAGGGCCGGCACGGCGAGGGCCGCCGTGGGGACGATGGAGCCGGACTCGGACCCCCACACGCCGTAGAGGTCGAGCCCGATGACGGCGACGCCGCCGATCAGGTCGGCCGCGAAGAGCCAGTGCGGCATCTGCCGTGACAGGCCGTGCACGATGGCGGTGGTCGACGCCACGATGACGAGCAGGAGACCCCACGCGACCACGGAGTAACTCGGATGCTCCATCCGGCCGATCTGCGTCAGGAAGAGTCCGAGCAGGAACAGGGCGATGAGGGCGGCCCCGAGGCTGGTGCCGACGGTGAGGTGACGACCCCCAAGAGCGTGCTGGTTCGCGCGCGTGGTGCTGACCGTGCGCTCCGGACGCCTGAACGCACGGTTGCGGCGCGGAAGGTTCTCGCGTCCGACGACGACGCCGAGGGTGTTCTCTTCGACGCTGGACATCACTTCGGAACCTCCAGGACGACAGTCGTTCCCGACCCGGGCGAGGAGAACAGGCGGGCGTTCCCGCCGACGTCCTGCAGGCGGGCCACCACGGACTCCGCGAAGCCGAGGCGTTCCGCCGCCACCTGGTCGAGGGCGAATCCGACACCGGCATCCGTCACCATCGCGCGCACCGTGGTCTCGTCGTCGGTGATGGTGACATCGGCCTCGGTGACCTCGGCATGCCTGCGCACGTTCTCGAGGCACTCGCCCAGAGCACCCAGGAAGGAGTCGAGCACGTTGCTCGGGAGGAGCACCTGGCCGTGGCCGTGCCAGTTGACCTCGAGTCCCATGCGGCTGAAGCGCTGCTTGACCGACTCGAGCGTCGTACCCAGCGCCGTCTCGGCCACGGGTTCGAGCGTGTAGACGCCCGAGGTGCGCGGCATCGGCTTGCCGCCCAGCCTCAGCTGCCTGAGCAGCCTGGCGTCGTCGGCTGCCTGCAGGCGCAGCGCGTTCTCGCTGACGCCGACCCCGGAGTGGGCGAGCAGGGTGAGGGTCGCGAGCACGGTGTCGTGCAGCAGCCTGGCGTCCTGGCGGCGCTGGGCCTCCCGCTCGCTGGCCTGGCGCTCGCTGCGGTGGGCGCGGCCGACACTCGCGATGCGGTGCATGACGCGCGGCACGCTGAGTCCGAGCCACCAGCCGAGCAGCGTGGAGCTCATCCAGCCTGCCACGACGAAGATCTCGACGTAGGGGAGGGTGAGGCCGAGCCCGACCGTGGACATGGCGGCGAGGCCGATGGTGATGAGGAACGATACGACGAGCACGACGACGCGGCGCGCGCTCACGGGCAGCACGATCGCGCCCGATGCGATGACGCCGCCCCCGATGATGGCGACGGCCGTGAGCGAGGCCGCGTTCGCGCCGAGGCTGCTCGAGTTCACGGCGTAGATGGCGCCGAGGCCGGCGACGAGCACCAGCCAGAACCAGCGCAGTCGCCCGGACACGCCGAGCAGGTAGTGCCCGACGGTGATGACGCCGAGCAGCGACAGGGCGATGCCGAGGGCGACAGTGTCCGCCGCTCCGGGGATGCACAGGGTGAGGATCGCGACCGCTGTGCAGATGAGCCCGCTGAGCCGGGCCGTCCTGCGGAGCAGTCGATCCCGTTCCTTCAGGATGCGCTGCATGACACCTGCCTGGCTGTGGGGGATGGGTGGAACATCCACACCCTACCGTCGGGCGGCAGCCGCATCCAGAAGGCGCAGGAGGTGTCGCCCGACGGCATCCTCCTCGATGAGGAACCCGTCGTGTCCGAAGGGCGAATCGATGACCACGGGATGCTCGCCGTCGAGGGTGTTCGGCACAGCGCGGGCGATGGCCTCCTGGCCGGCGAGGGGGAACAGCCTGTCGCTCGAAATGCCGAGTACGAGGGTGAGCGCCGTGATGCCGGACAGGGCGGATGCCGCCCCTCCACGGCCGCGGCCGACGTCGTGCGAGTTCATGGCGTCGACGAGCGTGATGTAGCTGTTGGCGTCGAAGCGGCGCACGAAGCGGTTGCCGTGGAAGTCGAGGTAGCTCTCGACGGCGAAGCGGCCGCCGTCGCCGAGAGGCGAGATGCCGCTCTGCCAGCTGCGGGCGAAGCGGTCGTTGAGCTCTGATGAGCTGCGGTAGTTGAGCATGGCGAGCCGGCGCGCCAACGCCAGGCCCGTCGCCGGGCCCTCGTCGCCGTCGTAGTAGTCGCCGCCGCGGAAGTTCTGGTCCATGCGCACGGCCTCGAGCTGCAGCGAGTTGGCGGCGATCTGGTCTGCCGTGAGCGCCGGCGGCACGGCGAGAACGGCGAGGCGCTCGACCCGCTCCGGATGGGTGATGGCCCATTCGAGGGCGTGCATGCCGCCCATCGATCCGCCGACGACGGCGCCCCATCGCTCGATGCCCAGGGCGTCGGCGAGGGCGACCTGCGCTGCGACCTGGTCGCGGATGGTGAGGTACGGGAAGCGCGAGCCCCACTCGGTGCCGTCTGGCGCAAGGGATGCCGGCCCCGTCGACCCCTGGCAGCCTCCGAGCAGGTTGGGGGCGACGACGAACCAGCGGTCGGTGTCGATGGGCTTGCCGGGGCCGACGACCCCGTTCCACCAGCCGCTGGTGACGTGGCCGGCCGACGCCGATCCGAAGACGTGGCTGTCGCCGGTCAGTGCATGCAGTACCAGCACGGCGTTGTCGCGCGCGGGCGAGAGCGTGCCCCAGGTCTCGTAGGCGAGCCTGGCGAAGGGCAGTGAGCCGCCGCGCTCGAGCTCGAGGCTTCCGACGGGGACGAATCGGCGGTTCCCGAGATGGTCGCTCTCATGCCAGGCCCCGGTCACCGGGGGTTTCCCGGCGAGCGCGCGAGCCTGAGCCTCGGTGATGAGGCTCGCGGTCTCGAAGTCCGCCGGGGTCTGCCAGTCCATGCTCTCCAGTCTGCCCCGTGTGCGTAGGGTCGCCGGGTTTGTTACGGGCACTGAAAAGCGAGGAGCTTCTCGCCTGAACGGGCCGTCCTGAGCGTTCAGGGGCGGGTTCGGCGAGAAACTCCTCGCTTCCAGTAGTGGCGGCGTGCGGATGCGGCCTAGCGGTCGGCCGCGATCGACGCGACTGTCACGTTACGAGCCGCGGCGAGGCCGGTCTCGAGGTCGGCGATCAGGTCGGCCACGTTCTCGATGCCCACCGAGAGGCGCACCAGGCCCGGCGTGACGCCGGTGGTGAGCTGCTGCTCGGGGGTGAGCTGCGAGTGCGTCGTCGACGCGGGGTGGATGACCAGGGAGCGCACGTCGCCGATGTTGGCGAGGTGGCTGAACAGCTCGAGGTTGTCGACGAGGGCACGGCCGGCGTCGACGCCGCCCTTGAGCTCGAACGACAGCACCGCGCCGACGCCCTTGGGGGCGTACTTGTTGGCTGCCGCGTACCACGGGCTCGACGGCAGGCCCGAGTAGTTGACCGAGGCGATATCGGGGTGGTTGTCGAGCCACTCCGCGATCTCCTGGGCGTTCTGCACGTGGCGCTCGATGCGGAGCGACAGCGTCTCGATGCCCTGGATCAGCTGCCACGCGCTCGCCGGGGCGATGGCGGAGCCGAGGTCGCGCAACAGCTGCACGCGCGCCTTGATGATGTAGGCCAGACCGTCGCCGACCGCGGCCGTGTAGCTGGCGCCGTGGTACGACGGGTCGGGCTCGGTGAGGCCGGGGAACTTCTCGACGTTCTTCGACCACTCGAAGGTTCCGCCGTCGACGATGATGCCGCCGATGACGGTGCCGTGGCCGCCGAGGAACTTCGTGGCGGAGTGCACGATGATGTCCGCGCCGTGCTCGAACGGACGGATGAGGTACGGCGTCGCGATGGTGTTGTCGACGATGAGCGGGATGCCGGCCTCGTGGGCGATGTCGGAGACCAGCGAGATGTCGAGGATGTTGATCTTCGGGTTTCCGATGGTCTCGGCGAAGAACAGCTTGGTGTTCGGGCGAACCGCGCGGCGCCATTCCTCGGCATCGTCCTGGTTCTCGACGAAGGTCGTCTCGATGCCGAGACGGGCCAGCGTGTACTTGAACAGGTTGTAGGTGCCGCCGTAGATCGAGCTCGACGACACGATGTGGTCGCCGGCCTGCGCGATGTTCAGCACGGCGAAGGTCTCCGCCGCCTGGCCCGATGCCACGAGGAGGGCTCCGGTGCCCCCTTCGAGCGCGGCGAGGCGCTCCTCGACGACGGCCTGCGTCGGGTTCTGGATGCGGGTGTAGATGTTGCCGAACTCGGCCAGGGCGAAGAGGTTCTTCGCGTGCTCGGCGTTGTTGAAGACGTAGGAGGTGGTCTGGTAGATCGGGGTGGCGCGCGCGTTGGTGACGGGGTCTGGCGCTGCTCCAGAGTGCACCTGCTGCGTCTCGAATGCCCAGGCGGCCTTGTCGTTGCTCATCGGGTTTCTCCTTCGAGGCCGGTGGTCCATCCACCGCTCGTGGCGAGCCTAGGAGCGGCACCCACCAGCGGCAACGGCACCTGACACACGCGGTAACCGGATTGGCGGCATCCGTTCAGGAAGCAGGAGGGCCGGGCGGGGCGACCGGCGGGGGCAGGTGCAGGGTCTCCTTCGGCCCCGACGCCGGAGGAGTCTCCCGCCTGAACAGCCACGTGACCCGCGGCTCCACCAGCGGCCTGAACGCGCGCCTGATGAACCGTTGCGAGAGCAGCAGGGCTATCGCCAGGCACAGGACGATCATGCCGGGCAGCACCCACCACGGCTGGGGACCCTCGAGCACGCCGGTCTCGCGCAACGGGAAGAGGAGGAACGAGTGCAGCAGGTAGATGTACATGGTCGCCCCGCCGAGGGCGGTGAACCAGGTGGGCTTCCGCGGCAGCAGCATGAGGAACGCCATGGCCAGCACCATCGCGAAGACCATGAGGCCGAGACGGATGCCGCCGGCCCACCATTCCGGATAGCCGATGGTCGGATACGGCTCGTCGTAGAGCAGGAAGCGGCGCACCTTCAGGTCGCGGAGCGGCTCGATGAACACCACGATCGTCACGGCGAGACCGAGGAACAGGGCGAGGGCGCCGGCGCGCCAACGCCAGATGACCCGGGGCGGGAGGGAGAGCCAGCGACCGGTGATCTGGCGCTGGCGCAGGGCCCAGCCGAAGACGAAGAACGGCAGCAGCCCGATGGTGCGCGACAGGGCGAGCGTCGCGTCGATGGCGGCGAAGTAGCCGGCGAACACCGAGATGGCCATGGTGATGATGAGCGGGTAGCGGAGGACCGCGAGGTAGGGGAGCAGCACGCGCCAGAGGGCGAGGGCGATGAGGAACCAGAGGGTCCAGCTGGCTGTGGCGTAGTCGAGCACGAACTCGCCGCCGAGCATCCAGCGGATCGTCGTCCAGATGGTCTCGAAGATGATGTACGGAACCACGATGTCGGTGAGCAGGCGCTTGATCTGCCTGGTGCCCGGCGATGTCCCCTTGGCCATGTAGCCGCTCACGGCCACGAACACCGGCACGTGGAAGGAGTAGATGAAGAGGTAGACCGCGTAAGCGGCATCCGAATCGGCGATCAGGGGCAGGATGCCGTGACCGATGACGACCAACGCGATGGCGAGCCAGCGGGCGTTGTCCCACAGTGGAACACGGTGCGGAGCACGCGCCTTCCGGTTCGGGGGAGCAGTCACGGTCATCCGTTCATTCTTGCAGCGTGGGATGCCGCGCAGGGGGCGTCGATGCAGCTGTCAGAATATGAGCATGCAGATGAGGCGAGTGGTTGTCACCGGTGCGAGTTCGGGAATCGGAGCTGCGACGGTTCGCCAGTTCCGCGCCAACGGGTGGGAGGTCGTCGGCGTCGCCCGCCGCGCCGATCGGCTCGATGCGCTCGCCGCCGAGACCGGGGCTGCATACTTCGTCGCCGACCTCACGGAGCAGGCCGACGTCGACGCCCTCCGCGATCACCTCGCCGCCACCGGCCCCGTGCACGCTCTCGTCAACAACGCCGGCGGCGCCAAGGGCCTCGACTCGGTCGAGAACGCACGCCCGGACGACTGGGCCTGGATGTTCGAGATCAACGTGCTCGGCGTGCAGCGCGTGACCAGCGCCCTGCTCCCGCTGCTCCGTTCGACCGTGGCAGCCGAGGGCGGCGGGGCGACGATCCTCACGGTGACGTCCATCGCCGGACACGTGGCCTACGTGGGCGGCGGCGGCTACAACGCCGCCAAGTTCGCGGCGCACGCCATGACCGAGGTGCTGCGTCTCGAGCTGAACGGCGAGCCCATCCGGGTGATCGAGGTGGCGCCGGGCATGGTGAAGACCGACGAGTTCGCCCTGGTGCGCTTCGGCGGCGACCAGGAGCGAGCGGATGCCGTCTACGCCGGCGTCGAGAACCCGCTGAGCGCCGAGGACGTCGCCGAGACCATCGTCGGCGCCGTCGAGCGGCCGGCGCACGTCGACCTCGACCTCATAGTCATCAAGCCCGTCGCCCAGTCGGCACCCCACCTCGTGGCCCGCGGTCCGCTGAGCGTCCGCGAGGGCTGAGGGCCTGGCGCCGTCGTCGCAGAACGCGTTCAGGCACGGACTCAGAAGGAGTGCTTCAGGCCGCGGTTCTGGGCGACGGTGTTCGTGAACGTCATCCCCTTCGTCGTCGTGACCACCCCCTCATCGTCGGTCGCTAGTCTCGAGTGCATGACCTTCGATGCGGGCGACGCCGGAACCGACCAGATCGAGCGCGAGGTGCTCACGTGGCAAGCGTTCCACCTGGCATCACGCGGACTCGCCGAGGAGATCCTGCGGAGCGGCTTCCAGCCCGAGGTCGTGATCGCCATCGCCCGCGGCGGGCTGCTGCTGGCCGGCTCCATCTCCTACGCGCTCGGCACGAAGAACTGCGGATCGATCAACGTCGAGTTCTACACGGGCGTCGATGAGCGCCTGCCCGAGCCGGTCCTGTCCGGACCCATGCTCGATGCGCCGTCGCTCGCGGGCAAGCGCGTGCTGCTCGTCGACGACGTGTCGGACTCCGGACACACCCTCGCGAAGGTGGTCGGCATCCTGGAGGAGACCGGATGCGACCTCCGCACCGCTGCGCTGTACACGAAGCCTCGCACCGTGCTCGTGCCCGACTTCTCGTACAAGGCAACCGACCACTGGATCACGTTCCCGTGGTCGGCCGAGCCCCCGGTGACCGTCTAGCGGCGGAGTCTCCGCTCCATTCCTCACCGTCGAATCGAGTAGGGCCCGACCTCCTTCCGCTGATCGAGTAATGCCCGACGAAGTCGGACACGTATCGAGATCACGCGCACCTGCCGGGGTCTCCTCCACAGGCACGCTACGCAGTCTCTCCGTCCACAGCGTGTGCACAATAAATACCCGATCAACTGTGTATTCCGCGCGGTCGAGTGTCGGTGGGTGCTGGTTGAGTGGGGGTATGTCCAGCACCGCGACCCGAGCACTCGCGATCGACCTCGCGTCGCTCGATGCCGCATGGAACGACGCCCTTCCCACTCTCGGGATTCCGGACACCGACCCGCAGGCGCAGGTGGAATCGATGAGTGGCATTGGTCTGCTCACCGTGAATGATGTCCTCGCCCGGGCCGAACGCCATCTCGCCGCCGTACGGGTGCGGGTCGCCGGCGAGATCGCGAACCGCTCCACCCCTGAGCTCGGCCGTGAAGGGCTGGCGAAGCAGCAGGGCTATCGATCGGCAACAGCGCTCGTCGCTGCTGCATCCGGCGGGTCTACCGCGGAAGCGGCTCGCCTCATCGCTGTGGGTGCCGCGACAGCATCCCGGCAGGCGTTCTCCGGGCACCGGATGCCGCCACGACACCCGCACGTCGCCGTTGAAGTGGACGCCGGGCGACTCAGCGTTGATGCTGCCGCGGTGATCATCACCATGCTCGACCGGGTCACACCTCGTGCCGACCCCGACCACCTCCGCGCAACCGAACGCACCCTGGCCCGGCGCGCGCCGACCCTGACTCTGGAGCAGCTGCATCGGTTGGTCGCGCAAGCGGAGACGTACCTCGACACCGATGGTGTCGGGGAACGCGAAGACGCCCTGACCGCCGACCAGTCGGTGGGCATCCGGCAGGAACCCTCCGGCATGCTCCGTTTCACTGCCCGCCTGAACCCCGTCAACGGTGCCCTGCTGAAGACCGCGATCGAGACCCTCGTCACCGCACGCATCCGGAGCAACCGTGACGCCGACCCGACCGACTCAGCGCCGGTGAGCATCCCGCGAATGCAGGCCGACGCCCTCGTCGCGATCACCGAACACGCGTCGTCCTGCCGGGAGACGATCACCCCGCTGGACCTGGCCACGATCATCATCCGCATCAACCACACCGACCTCGTCACCGGTGTCGGGCCGGCGTTCATCGACGGCATCAACCAGCCCGTCAGTGCCGGTACGGTTCGCCGGATCGCCGGACAGGCCGGCATCATCCCGCTGGTCCTCGGCGGCCCCTCCGAAGTCCTCGACCTCGGCCGCACCCACCGCCTGTTCACCATCCCGCAACGCATCGCCCTCGCCGAACGCGACGGCGGCTGCGCCTTCTGCGGCACCGACGGCAGCTACGCCGAAGCCCACCACATCACCTGGTGGGACCGCGACACCGGGCCCACCGACCTGGACAACGGCGTCCTCCTCTGCCGCACCGACCACCAACGCATCCACCACGACGGCTGGACCATCACCAGCAACAACGGAAACGTGTGGTTCATCCCACCCGCCCGCATCGACCCCACCCGCACTCCGCGGCTCGGCGGGCGAGCCCGACACGACTACACCCCAGAACAGGACGACGGACCATGAGGGTGGCCGACGGCGGCGGATCGTGCCCTTGCGCGAGGATGTCTGCACACGCGCGAGCCGTCATGACGACCCCCGTCAGCGCAGCCACCCCGCCGTTAGGCTCGACGCATGAGTGTTCACCTGGTCGGCGGCGGTTGGTCGCCTGATTCCGCGCCCGAGGTCTATGGCGCCTTCATCATCGAAGCTCTCGAGCGCGGCCTCGGCAATGGACGCGAGCACCCGCGCATCGCGATCATCGCCGTGCGCACCGGCGACGCCGAGGAGCACGCCGACAAGCTCGTCTCCGTGCTGTCGGCCGGCGGCACCTTCGACGCGCACGTCACCGCCATCGCCGAGGGAGCCCAGCTTCCGGCCACGGCGCTCACCGACGTCGACGGCATCGTCATCGGCGGGGGACTGACGCCCGCCTACAACGCCGCCGTCGCTCCGCTCGCCGACGAGATCCGCCGCCAGGTGGCGGCCGGCGTTCCCTACCTCGGCTTCTCCGCCGGCTCCGCCATCGCTGCTGAGCGTGCACTCGTCGGCGGCTGGCGCATCGGCGACGTCGCCGTCTGCCCGGAAGACGCATCCGAAGACCTCGACGAGGTCACGGTGCAGCAGGGCATCGGGCTCATCGACGTCTCCATCGACGTGCATGCCGCCCAGTGGGGCAGCGTCTCCAGGCTCATCGCCGCCGCCGAGGCCGGACTGATCGACGCCGGACTCGCCATCGACGAGGACACTGTTCTCGTCGTGGGCGAGGGCGGACTCGTCGTCTCGGGTGCCGG
Organism: Leifsonia stereocauli; assembly: GCF_038432415.1. Taxonomy (NCBI): domain Bacteria; kingdom Bacillati; phylum Actinomycetota; class Actinomycetes; order Micrococcales; family Microbacteriaceae; genus Leifsonia; species Leifsonia stereocauli. The sequence goes on along the minus strand of NZ_JBCAUN010000001.1, from coordinate 1,640,428 downwards.
CAGCGTCTGGCGCGCGATCCCGGCCGAGACCGGTGTCCTGGTGAGCACTCTCGGCGCGTGAGCCCGAGCCGAGCACGCTGCCAGCGCATGACCGACTCCGCTCTGACGCTCCCCGAACTCGCCGAGGCCGGGCTCATCGATGCCGGCTGGGCTGCAGCCCTCGCGCCCGTTGCAGACGATCTCGCCGGGCTCGGCGACTTCCTCCGTACCGAGACGGCGGAGGGCCGTGGCTACCTCCCGACGGGTGAGAACGTGCTCAGGGCGTTCCGCGCGCCACTGTCCGAGGTGAGGGTGCTCATCGTCGGCCAGGACCCGTACCCGACGCCGGGGCATCCGATCGGCCTGTCATTCGCGGTCGATCCGCACGTGCGTCCTCTGCCTCGCAGCCTCGGCAACATCTACACCGAGCTGCGCGACGACCTCGGCATGGCGACGCCGCCCCACGGAGACCTCTCGGCGTGGAGCGACCAGGGCGTGCTGCTGCTCAACAGGGTGCTCACGGTGCGCCCGGGTGAGGCCGGCTCGCATCGGGGTCGTGGCTGGGAGCGGGTGACGGATTGCGCCATCAGCGCGCTCGTGGCCCGGCGCAGCCCCCTCGTCGCCATCCTGTGGGGGAAGGATGCCGCGAGCCTCACCTCACTGCTCGCGGAGACGCCCGTCGTCGAGTCAGCGCATCCGAGCCCGCTCTCGGCCCGACGCGGATTCTTCGGATCGAAGCCGTTCAGCCGGGCGAACTCGCTTCTCCTCGAGCAGGGCGCGGAGCCCGTGGACTGGAGTCTGCCCGAGGCTGTGGCCGACGGCGGCGACACGGCGCTGTTCTGACTCTCCGGCGGTAGCCTGTCACCATGCTCGAAGAGGAATACCAGCCCCGGCGCACCCTCCCGCCGCACCTGCGCAAGCCGGCGTCCGACGAGCCGCCGTTCGAGTACTCCATGCGCGATGCGAAGCCGTCCGACCTTCCGCACATCCGCGAGATCTACAACTACTACGTGGCCAACAGCACGGTCACCTTCGACACCGAGGCGATGACGTTGCGGGCGTGGAAGACCAAGTACGCCTACCTCGCCAAGCTCGGCATGCCGTTCATCGTCGCCGAGTCGCCGCGCGGCATCATCCTCGGCTACGCCCTCGTGGCTCCGTGGAAGCAGAAGCGCGCGTACAGGTTCACCGTCGAGAACTCGATCTACCTGGGTCCGGCGGCCGCGGGCAAAGGGCTCGGGCAGGCCCTCCTGGCCGAGCTCATCGAGAAGTCGAGGGCGGCCGGTCTCAAGGAGATCATCGCCGTCATCGCAGACCAGGGCGCCGGCGCCTCGCTCCACCTGCACGAGAAGTTCGGCTTCAAGGAGATCGGCCGCATGGGCCGCGTCGGATACAAGTTCGACCGCTGGCTCGGAACCGTCATGATGCAGAAGAGCCTCAAGTAGCGAGCCGAGGAGGAGACTGGAGTGGTCATGCCTGATGCAGCGGACGACGGGACGGATGCAGTGACGGGTGCTGCGCCGGATGCCGCTCCCTCCAGCGCCGGTCGCGTGCTGCAGTTGCGCGTCGTGGTCGAGGCAGAGGACTTCGAGCAGGCGCTGGCGTTCTACCGCGACGCTCTCGGCATGCCGGAGCAGGAGGCCTACGAGGCGGACGGGGGAGCGCGCGTCGTCATCCTCGACGCAGGCCGCGCCACCCTCGAGATAGCGAACCCTGCTCAGAAGCAGATGATCGACGACGTCGAGGTCGGCCGTCAGGTGGCTCCGCACATCAGGCTGGCGTTCGAGGTGGCGGATGCAGCCACCGTGGCCGACGAGCTCGCCGAGGCGGGGGCATCCGTCGTCGCCCCGCTCGTCAGGACTCCGTGGCGCTCTCTCAACGCGCGCTTCGACGCCCCGGCGAGCCTGCACATCACGGTCTTCGAGGAGCCGGAGGGCTAAGCCCGGGGCTTCGGAGTCGTCGCACGCCCCAGCGCCGTCAGGAGGGAACGCTTCGGCACCAGTCCGACGAGCGAGGCACCGGCGGCGTTGCCGACACCGCTCACGATCGAGGGTGGGGTCGAGCGCGCGTCGAGCGCCCTGAAGGCGGTCTCGATGACCTGCTCGGCGGTCTGCGGGTTGCGGAAGAACAGGTCGCCGTTGCCAGCCACCTCGGTGAACTCGGTGGCCGTCGGGCCGGGGCAGAGCGCTGTGACCTTGAGGCCGGTGCCCTTCGCCTCGTACCAGAGCGCCTCGGTGAGGCTCAGCACGTAGGCCTTCGACGCCGCGTAGACGCCCATGAACGGCACGGGCTGGAACGCCACGACGCTCGCGATGTTGACGAGTGCGCCGTTGCCGGGCGAGGTGCGGCTGTGGGCGGTGAGCGGCCCCCAGAACGCGCGGGAGAGCTGGGTCAGCGCCGACACGTTCAGCTGCACCTCCTCGTCCAGTCGCCTGCGGTCGATGTCGCCGAAGCGGCCGTAGCTGGCGAACCCGGCGTTGTTGACGAGGCTGCCGACGCGGATGCCGCGGGACTCGATGTCGCGCACGAGCTCGTCGACGGCATCCGGAGCGGTCAGGTCGAGGGGAATGACGGTGGACGCGGTGCCGTAACGCTCCGCGAGGTCGACGGCGAGTGCCTCGAGCCGCTCCTGTCGGCGCGCGACGAGCACGAGGTCGGCGCCGCGTCGGGCGAACTCGTGCGCGAACTCCACCCCCAACCCGCTGCTCGCACCGGTGATGACGGCTGTGGTTCCCATGGGGTCGAAGTGCTGGCGTGCCATGCGTCGAGCCTACGGTGACCGTCGGGTGCGATGAGCCGGGGGGATGAGCTGGTAACCGGGTCCCCGGCCGTACGCTGGAGCCCTGGACCGTGAGTGCCCGCCGCACGAGCCCCAGTAGGCTCGCCGTGTGGGGGAACTGCATGAGTACACGGCAATCGGACAATGGACGCTGCTGCAGTCGGGGGAGACGTCGCCGACCGAGCTGGCCGCGCACTACCTCGAACGCATAGCGCGCATCGACGGGGAGATCGGCGCCTTCGTCACGGTCACTTCGGATGCAGCCCTCGAGCGTGCTCGTGCTCTCGAGGCATCAGATCGTCGCACCGCTCCCATCTGGGGCCTGCCGATCGGCGACAAGGACCTCTGGCAACGGGCCGGGGTGCCGACGGGGTTCGGCTCCAGGCTGTTCGCGAACCACGTGCCCGAGCAGTCGGATGCGGTGGTGCAGGCCATGGACGCAGCAGGCGGCGTGAGTCTGGGCAAGACCGCTAGCCCCGAGTTCGGGCTTCCCGCCTACACCGAGAGCCTGGCGGCGGGCGTCACCCGCAATCCCTGGAACACGGCCCTCGGCCCCGGCGGCTCCAGCGGTGGGGCCGCAGCCGCAGTCGCGGCCGGCCTGCTGCCGTTCGCCCCGGGTTCAGACGGCGGCGGCTCCATCCGCATCCCCGCGGCGGCCTGCGGCCTGGTCGGGCTCAAGCCCTCGAGGGGTCGAGTGCCCTCGCAGGGCGGCATCGACTCGCTCGGTGGACTGGTCGTCGCCGGGCCCATCGCCAGGACCGTGACGGATGCCGCCCTGCTGTTCGACGCCCTGGTGACGCCCGACGGCTCGAGCACGGCGCATCCGTTCGCCCTCCGTGCCCCGGAACCCGACGGGCCGTTCCTCGCCGCTGCCACGAGGGGCGAGGGCCGGTTCCAGCTCGGCGTCATGACAACCTCGGCGTGGGACACCGCCCACGACGTGCTCATCGAACCCGAGGCTCTCGCCGCCCTCGACCTGGCCGTCGCCACCCTCGCCGACATGGGGCACGGCATCGAGTCGACGGCACTGGAGCCCGACGAGAGCTATGCGCCGGCCTTCCGCACGCTCTGGCAGGCCGGTGCCGCCTCGATCCCGGCGGAGACTCCGGAGCAGCTCGCCCTGCTCGAGCCACTGACGCGGTGGCTGGTCGGCCGGGGCCGCTCCCTGCAGGCTCGCGAGCTGGCCGAGGCCCTCGCTGTGCTCACGACGTTCGAGCGGTCGCTCATCCGGCAGTTGGCGTCGTTCGATGCCGTGCTGACTCCGGCGCTCGCCATGACGCCGAGGCCCGTCGGCTGGTACGACGAATCCGATGGCGATCGCAACTTCGTGCAGCAGGTGCTGTACACCCCGTTCACGTCGATGATCAACGTGTCGGGTCTGCCGGCGATCGTGCTCCCCGTCCTCCAGACAGAGGACGGCCTGCCGATGGGGGTGCAGATCATCGGCCGCCCCGGGGGAGAGGCGACGCTCCTGGCGATCGGCACCCAGCTCGAGCGGCGGCTGCGCTGGCAGGATCGGCATCCGCCGGTCTGGTGAGGAATCGCTCGCTGAGCTCCCGGACGCAGTCCGCGGTCGAAGCTCGCTTCGGGCGGTCGCTGCGCTCGGCCCCCTTCAGGGCCGCTACGCGGTCCCTCAGTGCACCGCTCAGCGAGCGGCACCCGAGGTGTGTAAGACTTAGGTAATGCTTACCTCACAGAGCCAGGCCGAGGCGGTCGTCGAACCGCGACCCGCGTATCGCGTCTTCGCAGTCACCGTGAGCGGCATCCGTCGACTGAGCCAGCACTTCGTGCGCCTGACCTTCTCGGGAGACGACCTGGCCGACTTCGGCACAGCAGGCCTCGATCAGCGCGTGAAGATCGTGCTGCCGCTCGCCGAGTCCGGCTTCGCGCACTTCCCGCGCGAGTCCGACTGGTACGGCGCCTGGCGCGACCTGCCCGAGGAGAACCGCAACCCGTTCCGCACCTACACGGTGCGTGCAGTGCGACCCGAGCTGCGCGAGGTCGACGTCGACTTCGCGATGCACGGAGAGACCGGCCCGGCATCGGCCTGGGCGGCATCCGTGCAGCTCGGAGACGATTCGCTCATCGTCGGCCCTGACGAGCGCAGCCCCGGCCGAGCCCTCGGCATCGACTGGCGCCCCGGCGACGTGCGCAGAGTGCTGCTCGCGGGCGACGAAACGGCGGCTCCGGCCATCTGCGCCATCCTCGAGAGCCTGCCGGCCGACGCCCAGGGCTGCGCCATCATCGAGATCCCGACCCCGGGCGACGTGCTCCCAGTCGTCGCCCCCGCCGGAGTCAGCGTGCGCTGGCACCCGCGCGGCGGTGGCATCCCACAGGGCGGCGCACTCATCCCCGCTGTTCGTGACTGGACAGTGCGCACGGTGCAGGGTCACCCCGATGACGCTCCGGCGCCGCTCGACGATATCGACATCGACCGCGAGATGCTGTGGGACGTGCCGGAGGGCCACAGCCTCGACGGTGAGTTCTACGCGTGGATCGCGGGCGAGGCATCGGTCATCAAGACCGTGCGTCGCTTCTTGGTGAGCGAGGCCGGGCTCGACCGACGCTCCGTCGCCTTCATGGGGTACTGGCGCCTCGGTCGCGCCGAACTCGACTGACGTGACCACGACCATCGCCGCGGGGGCCGCTCCCGCCCTCACCGGCGCGCGCCGAAGACGAGCCATGCGCTGGCTCGTCTTCGCGGCATCCGTCGTCGTCCTCATCGGTGTCGTGGTGACCAGCCTCACCATCGGAACGAGGGCGGTCTCGCTGACGGATGTCTGGAACGCCCTGGTCGCCCCCGTCGCCGGCAACGTCGATCACCTCGTGATCCGCCAGCTGCGGGTTCCGCGCACGGTCATCGGCATCATGGCCGGAGCGGCGCTCGCCCTGGTCGGCGCCGTGATCCAGGGCGTCACCCGCAATCCGATCGCCGACCCCGGGCTGCTCGGCATCAACGCCGGCGCCTCCCTCGCTGTTGTGGTGGCCATCTCGGCCCTCGGCATCTCCAACCCCGACGGTTACATCTGGTTCGCCTTCATCGGCGCTGCCGTCGCTGCGGTCGTCGTGTTCGTCATCGGGTCGAGCGGACGCGACGGCGCGACCCCGGTGAAGCTCGCCCTCACGGGTGCCGCCGTGATGGCGACGGCGACTCCGCTCATCACGCTGCTCCTCATCTCGGATCTCGACACCCTGAACCAGTACAGGTTCTGGTCGGTCGGCTCGCTCGCGGGTCGGGAGCTGACCACCGCCGGCGCGCTCTGGCCGTTCCTCGTCGTCGGCCTCGTACTCGCACTGCTGCTGGGGCGCCGGCTCAACCTGCTGGCGCTCGGTGACGATGTGGCCCGGGGCCTCGGCGAGCGACCGGCCGTCACCCACGTGCTCGCGGCGCTGGCCGTCATCGTGCTCGCCGGAACGGCGACGGCGCTCGCCGGCCCCATCGCGCTCGTCGGCCTGGTCGTCCCTCACGTGGCCAGGCGCATCACCGGATCCGACTACCGCTGGATCCTCGCGTACTGCCTCACCCTCGGCCCCATCCTGCTGCTCGTTGCCGACGTGATCGGACGCGTCCTCGTCGCACCCGCCGAGCTCGAAGCCGGCATCGTCGTCGCCTTCATCGGCGCGCCCATGCTCATCGCCATCGTGCGCCGTGCGCGTCTGGCGGGCATGTGAGCGCCGTGACCGGCGTCGGCGCCGGAGTCATCGAGCGGGGGATCGCGCAGGTCGTCGGCGGGCGGATGCGTCGACGCCGCCGCACCGTCGTCGTCGGCGTCGCGCTGGCCGCCGTGGTGCTGCTCGGCGTCATCACGGCCCTCTCGCTCGGTGCGTCCGGACTCTCCCCGGCCGACATCATCGCCACCGTCTTCGGACAGGGCACCCGTGTGCAGGAGCTCATCGTATTCAGGCTGCGCCTGCCGAGGGTGACGACTGCCCTCGTCGCCGGCGTCGCGTTCGGGCTTGCCGGCGCGCTCTTCCAGACCACGCTGCGCAACACCCTGGCCAGCCCCGACATCCTGGGCGTCACCGGGGGCGCGAGCCTCGCGGCCGTCTTCACCCTGCTCGTGCTCGGGCAGAGCGGCGCTGCTCTGGGCATCGCGGCCTTCATCGGCGCCCTCGGCATCGCCGCCATCATGTGGGCGCTCGCCTGGCGCGGGGGACTGGTCGGCTACAGGTTCGTGCTCATCGGCGTCGGGCTGGCGGCGCTGGTGCAGGCAGCCCTCGGCTACCTGCTCACGCGCGCCGACGTGCGCGGCGCATCGGAGGCCCTGGTCTGGATGATCGGGGGCATCGGAGACACCAGCTGGCCCGAGGTCGGTGCCGCTGCGGCGAGCCTGGTCGTGCTGCTCGCCCTCGTGGTCGCCTTGTCGAGGCGGATGCCGGTCCTGCAGCTCGACGATGACACCGCTCGCGCCCTCGGCGTCGACAGCACCCGCTCCCGGGCGGTCATGATCGTGCTCGGCGTCGCACTCGTCGCCGTGGGCACCGCCATCGCCGGACCCGTCGCGTTCGTCGCCCTCGTCTCGTCGCCCATCGCCCGTTCACTGGTGCGGAACGGGGGAGCGGCCCTCGTCTCATCCGCCCTCGTCGGTGCCGCCGTGGTGGTGTTCGCAGACATCATCGGCCAGCACCTGCTCCCGGGCGGCCTGCGCGTGCCCGTCGGAATCATCACGGGGCTCATCGGCGCCCCCTATCTGCTCTGGCTCATCGCAGCCGGCAACCGGAAGGGAACCGACGGATGACGTCAGCACCCCAGACTCCCGACCCCCGCCTGCCCGGGCGGGCGGCATCAGCGCCAGCGCGTCGTGCCCACGAACTGAGCGCAGAGGTCGTCTCGCTCGGCTACGACGACCGGACAATCGTCGACGGTCTCAGCCTCGCGTTGCCCGACGGCGCCATCACGGTCATCGTCGGCCCGAACGCCTGCGGGAAGTCCACCCTGCTGCGCGGGTTCGCGCGTCTCCTGCGTCCGACCGCCGGCAGCTTCACCCTCGACGGCCGCGACCTCGGGGGCCTCTCGCCGCGCGACGTTGCGAAGGTGGTGTCGGTGCTGCCGCAGCAGCCTGTCGCCCCCGACGGAGTGCTCGTGTCGGACCTGGTCGCTCGAGGGCGGCATCCGCACCAGGGCTGGTTCCGCTCGCGCTCCAGCGACGACGACCGCATCGTGGCCGAGTCGTTGGCCGCGACGGCGACCCTCGAGCTGGCCGATCGCCGGGTGGAGGAACTCTCGGGCGGTCAGCGCCAGCGGGTGTGGATCGCCATGGCGCTCGCCCAGCGCAGCGACATCGTGCTGCTCGACGAGCCGACGACCTTCCTCGACGCGACGCACCAGCTCGAACTGCTCGACCTGCTGACCGATCTCAACCGCGATCGCGGCGCGACGGTCGTCATGGTGCTGCACGACCTGAACCTCGCCGCCCGCTACGCCGATCACCTCGTCGTGATGTCGGCGGGCAGCATCGTGGCGCAGGGAACGCCGACCGAGGTCATCACGGCCGACATCGTGCGGGCGGCTTTCGACCTCGACTGCGTCGTGACGACGGATCCCGTCGCCGGTTCCCCGCTCGTCATCCCCATCGGCCGGCATCACCGCGCCGAATGATTAGGGTAGGCTACCCTAAACACCCACCTTCTACCGGGAGACCTCCATGCCCTTCAGACCCCGCATCCGCCACGCGGCCCTCGCTGCAGCTGCAGCGACCGCCCTCGTCCTCTCCGGATGCGCCGCCTCCCCGTCGGGCTCCGACGAGACCACTGCAGCATCGGGTGATGCCTTCCCCGTGAGCTTCGAGTCGAACTTCGGCACTGCCGAGATCGAGGAAGCTCCCACCCGCGTCGCCACGTGGGGCTGGGGCAGCACCGAGGCCGCGCTGGCCGTCGGCGTCGTGCCCGTCGCGATGGCCCAGCAGAGCTACGGCGCCAACGCCGACGGCGTTCTGCCCTGGGTCGCGAAGAAGCTCGAGGAGCTGGGGGCGGAGACTCCCACGCTCCTCACCGATGACGGCGAGACCGTGCCGTACGAGGAGATCATCGAGGCCGAGCCCGACGTCATCCTGGCGCCGTACTCCGGCGTCACACAGGAGCAGTACGACACCCTGAGCGACATCGCTCCCGTCGTGGCCTACACCGGCGACGCCTGGACGACCCCGTGGCGCGACGTCATCTCGACCGTGGGGGAGGCCCTCGGCAAGTCCACCGAGGCCGCTGCCGTGCTCGCCGACCTCGACACCACGCTGGCAGACCAGGCCGAGGCCCACCCCGAGCTCGAGGGCAAGACCATCGCGGCCGTCTGGGATGTCGGCGGAACCTTCTACGTCTACAAGTCCGCCGACCCGCGCGTCGAGTTCCTGTCGGCCCTCGGCTTGAAGAACGCGCCGGCCGTCGACGAGCTCGACAACGGGGAAGCCCCGTTCTACTACACGCTGAGCTACGAGCAGCTCGACAAGCTCGACAGCGACATCATCCTGAGCTACTCCGACACCCAGGAGGAGGCCGACGCCTTCCTCACCACGCCGACGACGAAGGCTCTGCCGGCCGTCGGACGGGGAGCAGCAGCCCAGGTCGTCGGTACCGAGTTCATCGCGGCGGTCTCCCCGCCCACGGCGCTCTCGCTCACGTGGGGCCTCGACGACCTCGTGGCATCGCTGAGCGCGGCGGCCGCGAAGGCCTGATCCGCTTCGACAGAGCACAGTGCCCCGCCCGGAACACCGGGCGGGGCACTGCCTTTCCGGTCGCTGAGAACCGGGCGGAGCCCGCGTTCGAAGCGTCTGGCGGAGCGCTTCGGCCGCGACTCCGTCGGGCCTCAGCGAGCGGTGGCTCCCGCTAGCGCAGGTAGCCGCCCTTCTCGAGACCCGCCTCGATCTCGAAACGGTTCTTCAGCGGGTCGCGACCGGCGAACAGGTAGAGCACCGGCATGAGGAATCCGTAGCGCTGCCACTGCCGCTTGTGCACGGCTTCGTGCTCGAGGACGGCATCCGTCACGTTCTGGCCCGTCAGATAGCACCCGCCGACGCAGACGCCGCCCCGGCGAAAGGCCCAGTTCGGCAGCCCGCGGAACACCCAGAGCCCCTCGCGCTTCTCGACGCGCCCCGTGCTCCAGATGAAGCCCCAGGTGAACCCGACAGTGGTGCCGTAGAGGTAGCCCAGGCGGCTGAACCCGGAGTCGAAGAGGATGCGCTTCATGGCCTCAGCCTAGGCGCGGCCGCGGCTCGACCTCAGTCCTCGGCCGTGGGGCGGCCGTAGGCCTCGAGCAGGCGCAGCCACACCTCGCTCATGGTGGGGAAGGCCGGGACGGCGTGCCAGAGCCGTGCCATGGGCACCTCGCCGACGATGGCGATGGTGGCGGCGTGCAGCATCTCCGCGACGTCGGGGCCGAGCAGGGTCATGCCCACGAGAACCTCGCGATCGAGGTCCACGATGGCGCGCACCTGACCCGTGTAGCCGTCGGCGTGCAGGCCGGAACCCGACACGGTGCCGAGGTCGTAGTCGAGCACCTTCACGCGCAGGCCGGCCTTCTCGGCGGCATCCGCCGTGAGTCCGACCGATGCCACCTCGGGATCGGAGAACACCACAGACGGAACTGCCCGGTGATCGGCCGTCGCGGCGTGCACGCCCCACGTGCCGCCGTCCTGTGCCAGCCCCTTGGCCCGGGCGACGATGACGTCTCCGGCGGCCCGGCCCTGGTACTTGCCCTGGTGCGTGAGAAGCACACGGTGGTTGATGTCGCCGACGGCGTAGAGCCAACCGCCCTCGATCTGCGGATTGCCGTGGGTCAGCACCCGCAGGGTCTCATCGACGTCGAGCCAGCTGCCCGGCTTCAGTCCGATGGTCTCGAGGCCGAGGTCCTCGCTCCGCGGGGTGCGTCCCGTGGCCACCAGGAGTTCGTCGGCCACCAGTCCAGTGCCGTCGTCGAGGGTGTACTCCACCTCGCCGGCCTCGTTGCGGCTCGCGGAGGCGATGGATCGTCCGAGGTGAACCGATGCCCCGGCCTCGCGCAGCGCGGCCAGCACGGCCTCGCCGGCGAAGGGCTCGAGTCCGCCCAGCAGCCCGCTGCGGGCGATCAGCGTGACCTCGGTGCCGAACGACACGTAGGCCGTGGCCATCTCGGCCGCGACCACGCCGCCCCCGAGGATCGCGAGGCGCTTCGGAACCGTCTGCACGCCCGTGGCCTCGCGGCTGGTCCACGGTTCGATCTCGGCGAGTCCGGGCACATCGGGGATCAGCGCCGCAGAACCCGTGCTCACGACGACGGCATGGTGGGCGACGAGGGAGGTCGTCGATCCGTCGGGACCCGTCACCGACACCGCACGCGGACCCGTGATGCGGCCATGACCGCGCACCAGGTCGACGCCGACGCTCTGCAGCCACTCCACCTGGCCACTGTCGTCCCAATCGCTCACCCAGTAGTCGCGGCGCTTGAGCACGGCGGCCACGTCGATCGAACCCGTCACGGCCTCGGCCGCTCCTCCCACGCGCCTGGCGGCGGCGATGGCCGCGCCGGGACGCAGGATCGCCTTCGACGGGATGCAGGCCCAGTACGAGCACTCTCCGCCGATCAGCTCGGCCTCGACGATCACGACCGAGAGTCCGCCGGATGCCGCTCGGTCTGCCACGTTCTCGCCCACGGGCCCGGCTCCGATGATGATGAGGTCGTACGCACGAGTGGTCATGTCGGCAGCCTAACCGCCGCCCCGTGCGGCCGGGAGCGCTTGACAGGGCGCTCAGCCGCGGGTGAGCGACCCGATGATCCGCAGGATCGCGGGCAGGTCGTCCGCGGCATCCGTCGGCGTCGCGGGAGCGAACCCCGCGATGGTCGCTCCCACCAGCGTCGCCTGCGAGCGCACGGCACCGATCAGCGTGGTCAGGGTCTCGACGGAGAGGCCGAAGGGCTCGGGGTAGTCGAGCCCGCTGATGGCGGCAGGGTCGAGCACGTCGAGGTCGATGTGCACGTAGACGCGGCTCGCGCCCGTCGCCTGCAGCGCGGCGACGAGAGCATCCGGGGTCGACAACTCGTCGACGGTGAGCGAACGGATGCCGTTCCCAGCGATGTACAGCTCCTCGCCCAGGTCGACGTCGCGCACGCCGCCGAGCACGAGGCGATCGGCCAGCACACGGGAGCCCTCGGGTGGGACGAGCTCTGGCGCGCCGTCGCCCAGCAGGGTGCGCAGCACCATGCCGCCGAAGCCTCCGGACGGGCTCGACTCGGGAGTGTTGAGGTCTGGATGGGCGTCGAACCAGATGACAGCGAGGTCGTCTCCGGATGCCGCAGCCCGTTCGACCGCGGCGAGCGAGACCGCGCAGTCGCCGCCGATCACGACGGTCGGCCCCTCGAGTTCGGTCAGGGTCTCGCGCAGGCGATCACGCACCCTCAGCACGGAGGAGAACCGCGAGATGCCCGTCTCGAGCGCTTCACCGGCGCCGATCGGAACCTCGACGGAACGGGTCGCCGCCGACGGCAGGTCGCCGCGGATCGCGTCCGCTCCGTCGATGAGCCTCATGGCTCGGGCTGACACCGAGCCCTGCCACTGGGGAACCACTATGAACGTCGCCGGCACGATCCTCAGTATGCCCCTTCAGTGCAGCGACGACAGCACCGATGCACGCGCAGCCGTCGCGGCCACCGAGTACCGCGACTCGTCATCCTCGCCGGTGGCGCCTTCCGGGGCGCCGTCGCCGCAGGCCCGCGTCCCCGATCAGCGGGACGAACAGCACGGCTCCCAGGCTGCGGCGGATCAGGCTGCCGCCGTCGCCGACCGAGGCGACGATGAGCTCCTGGTGACCGGATGCCGCCTCGATGGGCAGGACGATCCGTCCGTGCGGCGCGAGCTGGGCCACCCAGGCGGGAGGGATGTCGGGTCCTGCTGCGGCGGCGATGATCGCGTCGAATGGGGCGTGCTCCGGCGCGCCGAGCGTGCCGTCGCCGACGAGCACCGTGATGCCGGCGTAGCCGAGGGACCGCAGGCGCCGGGCGGCGGCATCAGCGAGTTCGGGGATGCGCTCGATGGAGACGACGTGCATGGCCAGTTCGGCCGTGACGGCGGCGGCGTATCCGCTCCCGGTCCCGACGTCGAGCACCCTCGCTGTCGGCCCGAGCTCGGCGGCCTCGAGCATCCGCGCCACGATGTAGGGCTGCGAGATGGTCTGCTCTGCGCCGATGGGCAACGGGGTGTCGTCGTGGGCTCGGGCGATCAGTTCCTGCGGCACGAACAGTTCACGCGGCACCGTGCGCATGGCTGCGAGCACGGCGGGATCCCTGATGCCGCGAGCCTCGAGTTGTCGCGACACCATCTCGTCGGAAGATATGCGTCCGTCCACGATGCATCTACGTCGATTCTGCACCCGGACCGAGGCGGAAGACGAACAGGCAGGCGTGCCGGCTCGCGACGACCGGGGGAGATGACCGGGGAACGAGAGAACGCCCGATCCTGACGGATCGGGCGTCTCACGACAGTGCCCCCGGAGGGATTCGAACCCCCGACCTACGGTACCGGAAACCGACGCTCTATCCCCTGAGCTACGGAGGCGCACTCGAACGAGAATACCCCATGGCCGGGCCCGTCGACGCCGACCCCGCGGGGCGATCGTTCCGTCGCTACGGCAGGTTCGAGAGTGCCGGCGTGATGATGCCGACGGCATCGCCCGGCTCGAAGAACGCCGTCGAGCTGGCCACCAGCCAGTAGCCGGACTCGGTGAAGATCTGCACGGTGCCGGTGTCCTGCGACTGCGAGAAGAATCCGTCGACGGCCGGGGGAGTGCCGTAGGTGGGAACGGCGTTCATCGTGGCAGCGGCGTTCTGCTTCAGCGTCACGAGCTGGTCGGCGTCGGGCTGGGCCACGGCCACCTCGATCAGATCCCCGCTGCTCTGATTGCTCCAGCCGCAGGCGAGACCGTTGTCGGCGGCGACTGCGGCCACCACGGAGTCGGCCGTCGGGGTGTAGTCGGGTGCGGTCCCGTAATTCGGATTGAAGGCGTAGACGTCGTCGTTCGTCAGCAGTTCGTCGCAGCCGATGGTGATGGGCGTGCCGGCGGGAACGGTCGCGGTGGGGCTGGGGTCGGTCGAGGGCTCCTCCGAGGCGCCGCCTGTCGCCGAATCCGACGGGACGGATGCCGATGGGCTCGACGTTCCGGTGCCCGGCGTGCATCCGGCCAGCAGAGCGACCGCCAGCACGGCGGGAAGGAGAGCGACGATGGAGGCGCTGTGCAAACGGCTGGGCATGGGCAGAACCCTACCAACGCCGCTCTGCGCTGACGCTGAGCGAACCGCGGCCGACGGTAAGATCGGTGTTCGTGACTCCGCTCGAACTCTCCCAGGCCCTCTTCGACCAGGTGAACTCCCTGCTCGAACGACGACGCGCGGCGGGTTCCGACGCCGACGTGAGCGTCGAACTGTCGGATGTCACCCTGGAGCGCCCCAAGAACCGCGACCACGGCGACTGGGCGTCGAACATCGCCATGAAGCTCGCGAAGCGCCTCGGCATGAACCCCCGCGAGTTCGCGGCAGAACTCGCGTCGAGCATCAGCGACGTCGACGGGATCGCCTCGGTCGAGGTCGCCGGTCCGGGCTTCATCAACATCCGACTGGATGCCGCGGCGGCCGGCGCGCTCGCCAGGACCATCGTCGACGCCGGTGCGGCCTTCGGGCACAGCACCGCGCTTGCGGGTCCCGCCATCAACCTCGAGTTCGTCTCGGCGAACCCCACAGGTCCGCTGCACATCGGTCACACCCGCTGGGCGGCCCTCGGCGACTCGATCGGCCGGGTGCTCCGTGCTGCAGGAGCCTCGGTCTCCAACGAGTACTACATCAACGACGCCGGCAACCAGATGGACAACTTCGGTCTGTCCATCCTCGCCGCCGTCAAGGGCGAGCCGACGCCCGAGGGTGGCTACCCGGGCAGCTACATCGCCGACCTCGCCGCTCGTGTGCTCGAGCGCGAGCCGAAGCTGCTCGAGCTCGACGACGCCCGCGCGCTGCACGTGGCCCGCGAGATCGCCTACGAGCTGCAGCTCGGCGAGATCCGTGCGTCGCTCGAGCGCTTCAACGTGCACTTCGACGTGTTCACCAGCGAACGCCGCCTGCACGCCGTCGACGACGACGGACTGAGCGCGATCGACACCGCCGTCGAGCGCCTGCGGGCGCAGGGCCACGTCTTCGACGAGGACGGCGCCGTCTGGGTGCGCACCACAGACTTCGGCGACGACAAGGATCGCGTCATCCGTCGTGCAAACGGCGTGTACACCTACTTCGCCGCCGACGCCGCGTACTACCTCGACAAGGGCGATCGCGGCTTCGCGCACAAGATCTACCTGCTGGGTGCCGATCACCACGGCTACGTCCACCGTCTCAAGGCCCTCGCCGGCGCTGCCGGCGACGACCCCGAGAAGGACGTCGAGGTGCTCATCGGGCAGCTCGTGAGCATCAACGGGGCCAAGCTCTCCAAGCGTGCCGGCAACATCATCGAGCTCGACGACCTGCAGGCCTGGCTCGGAACGGATGCGCTCCGCTACACGCTGGCGCGCTACCCGGCCGACTCGCCCCTCACGATCGATCCCGAGATCCTCCAGCGCCGCACGAACGACAACCCCGTCTTCTACGTGCAGTACGCGCACGCCCGCACCGCGGCCGTGGGGCGCAACGCCGCGAGCTCGGGCGTCGACCGCAGCGTCTTCGCCCCCGAACTGCTGGAGCACGAGACCGAATCGGCTCTCCTCGGCGCTCTGCAGGAGTTCCCGCGCATCGTCGCCCAGTCGGCCGAGCTGCGCGAGCCGCACCGTGTCGCGCGCTACCTCGAGGAGGTCGCCGGGCTGTACCACCGCTGGTACGACAACTGCCGCGTCATTCCGCTCGGCGACGGCGCCGTCGAGGACGTGCACCGCACCAGGCTGTGGCTCAACGACGCGACGGGCATCGTGATCCGCAACGGCCTCGACCTTCTCGGCGTCTCGGCGCCGGACCGCATGTGACGTTCGACTCGAGACCGGGGGTCCTCAATGACAACAGCATCCGATGCACCGAAGGCACGCAGGCGATGGCCCCTGGTGCTCGCCATCGTGCTCGTCGTCCTGGTTGCCGCCCTCGTCGCCGCCTACCTCATCGCCGATTCGATCGCGCGCAGCACCGGTGAGCGGCTCGTCGCGGAGAAGTTCGCGGAGAAGCTGAGCTCCGAGGAGGGCACGACCGTCTCGCCCGACGACATCGACGTGACCATCGGCGGTGCGAGCGTCATAGCGCAGTACCTCGGCGGATCGTTCGAATCCGTGCACGTCGACGCCGACGGGATCGCCTTCGACGGCACCCCGCTCGACGTCACGATCCAGGCCGACGGCGTTCCGACCGACATGAGCAAGCCCGTGCACACTGTCACCGGCAGCGTGGCGTTCGACCAGGCGGGCCTCGACGGCCTGCTGCAGAGGAACGGCACCGACGCCGACATCACCCTCGGCGACGGAACCGTCACCTACACGGCATCGCAGACCTTCATCGGGATCCCGCTGACCTTCACGCTCACTGCTCAGCCGTCGACGACCACCGACTCCCTGGTCTTCACCCCGACGTCGGGCGAACTCGCCGCCGGGTCGACCTCGATCGACATCTCGGGCCTGATCGACGCCGTCCTCGCCGACAACACCGTGTCGTTCTGCATCGCCGACCAGATCCCGGCGGGGGTGGACCTCACCGGCGCCGAGGTCTCACCGGACTCCGTGACCGTCGGCTTCCAGGCCAGCGGCCTGGTCATCGCCGACCTGGCTCAGACGGGAACCTGCTCATAGGGAACGTAACGATTGCGGCACCGGCCGTCATCGATTCGTAGGCCGGGAAGGCGACTCGATAGACTCCTCGGGTATTGACGCCCTGCTCGATCGGGCGACTGCCGTCACGGCTTCAGGGACCAATCCGGGTTCGCTCGCCGCGCAGTGTCATCCGTCTGTCATCCCCACTGCGAGGATCCTTTAGTGGCCACCCGTCCCTCCGCCCCTGCGTGGCTCGACGTGCCCGCAGACGCGAACGCGCTCGCCGATGGCGTCTGGCCCGACTCGGCCGCGCGAGATGACGACGGGCGCCTCGTCATAGCCGGTGTCGACGCCGCGGAGCTCGCCGCGCGCTTCGGCACCCCCCTCTACGTGACCGATGAGGCGCAGGTGCGCGCTCGCGCCACCCGTGTGCTCGACGCCTTCGGCTCGGCGTTCGCCGCGGTGGGGGCATCCGTCGCCGTGTACTACGCCGGCAAGGCCTTCCTCTCCACCGAGATCGCCCGCTGGGTCGCCGAGGCCGGGCTCAACATCGACGTGTGCACGGGCGGAGAGCTGGCCGTCGCACTCGCCGCCGGCATCGACCCGGCGCGCCTCGGCTTCCACGGCAACAACAAGTCGCTCGCCGAGATCGAGCGGGCAGTCTCCGTCGGCGTCGGCACCATCGTCATCGACAGCCGCATCGAGATCGATCGGGTGGCGGATGCCGCAGCCCGCGCCGGCCGCGTGCAGGCCGTGCGGCTGCGCGTCAACAGCGGAGTGCACGCCCACACCCACGAGTTTCTCGCCACGGCCCACGAGGACCAGAAGTTCGGCGTCCCGCTCAGCGATGCGGCCGACCTCGTCGCCGTCATCCGCGACCGCGCCGAGCTCCGCTTCCTCGGGATGCACTGCCACATCGGCTCGCAGATCTTCGACACCGGCGGATTCGCCGAGTCGGCCTCCCGCCTCATCGCCATACACGCCGAGCTGCTCGCCGGCGGCGACGTGCCCGAGCTCAACCTCGGCGGCGGCTTCGGCATCGCCTACACGGCAGCCGACGAGCCGACGCCCATCGAACAGATCGCCGCCGGCATGGCCGAGGCCGTCGGTGCGGCCTGCGCGATCCGCGGCATCACGGTTCCCCGCATCGCCATCGAACCCGGACGCTACATCGTGGGACCAGCAGGCATCACCCTCTACGAGGTCGGAACCGTCAAGCCCGTCGAGGTCGACGGCGGCGTGCGCACCTACGTGAGCGTCGACGGCGGCATGAGCGACAACGCCCGCCCCGCGCTCTACGGAGCCGACTACACGGCGCGCATCGCGAGCCGGGTGACGGATGCCGCCCCCACCCTCGTGCGCGTCGCGGGCAAGCACTGCGAATCCGGCGATATCGTCGTCGACGCCGACTACCTGCCCGGAGACGTGCGACCAGGCGACCTCCTCGCCGTCGCGGCGACCGGCGCGTACTGCTGGTCGCTGGCGAGCAACTACAACCACCTCGGCCGCCCAGCCGTCGTCGCCGTGCGCGACGGGGCTGCACGCATCATCGTGCGCGGTGAGACCGAGGCCGATCTCCTCTCGCGCGACGCCGGCATCCCCGTGCCGACGTCGGCCGGGACGAACGCACTCGAGGGAGCCCGATGATCGCCTACCGTTCACTGCGCGTCGCCCTGCTCGGCGGAGGATCCGTCGGAGCGCAGGTGGCGCGGTCGCTGCTGGAGGACAGGGACGAGCTCGCGCACCGCGTGGGCGCCAGCCTCGACCTCATCGGCATCGCCGTGCGCGACGTCGACGCCAAGCGCAGCGTCGATCTGCCGCGCGAGCTGCTCACGACCGACGCCGAGAGGCTCATCCTCGGCGCCGACGTCGTGATCGAGCTCATGGGCGGCATCGAGCCGGCTCGCACCTACATCCTGCAGGCGCTGAACTCCGGCGCCGACGTCGTCACGGGCAACAAGGCCCTGCTGGCCACGCACGGACCGGAGCTCTTCGCCGCCGCCGAGCAGGTGGGAGCCCAGCTCTACTACGAGGCGGCCGTCGGCGGAGCCATCCCGATCATCCGTCCGCTGCGAGAGAGCCTCGCGGGCGACCGCGTCAAGCGCATCCTCGGCATCGTCAACGGCACCACGAACTACATCCTCGACCGCATGGACACCCAGGGCGACAGCCTCGAGGACGCCCTCGCCACCGCCCAGGAGCTCGGCCTCGCCGAGGCCAACCCGAGCGCCGACGTCGACGGCTACGACGCAGCGCAGAAGGCGGCCATCCTCGCCAGCCTCGCCTTCCACACCGAGGTGTCGGTCGACGACGTGCACCGTGAGGGCATCACCGCCGTCACCGCGGCCCAGATCGCCTCGGCCGCGCACTCCGGCCACGTGGTCAAGCTGCTCGCCATCTGCGAGCGCCTGATCGACCCCGACACCGGTGTCGAGGGCGTCTCGGTGCGGGTCTACCCGGCCATGGTGCCGCGCAGCCACCCGCTGGCCGCAGTGCACGGTGCCAACAACGCCGTGTTCGTCGAGGCTGAATCGGCTGGAGCCCTCATGTTCTACGGCGCCGGCGCCGGGGGAGTCGAGACCTCATCAGCCGTGCTCGGCGACCTCGTCTCGCTCGCCCGCCGCCACGTCGTCGGCGGGCCCGGCCTCACCGAATCGAAGCACGCCGGACTCCCAGTGCTCGAGATCGGCAAGGCCACGACGCGCTACGCCGTCACCCTCGACGTCATCGACGAGCCCGGGGTCCTGGCCACCATCGCCGGCGTCTTCGCCGAGCACGGCGTCTCGGTCGAGACCGTCGAGCAGTCCGTCGCCACGGCGGCCCCCGGCGGAGAGTCCACCGCCATCCTCGTCATCGGCACCCATGGAGCCCGGGAGGCCGCGCTCGCCGCGACCGTCGCGGACCTGGCTGCCAACCGCGTCGTCGCCCGCGTCGCATCCGTCCTCCGAGTTGAAGGAGCGTAATCCCCTCATGAGCACCACCCCGCAGATCCGCGAGTCCCGCCAGTGGCGCGGAGTCATCCGCGAGTACGCCGATCGTCTCGACGTGACGGATGCCACGCCCGTCGTCACGCTGGGCGAGGGCGGAACGCCGCTCCTGCCGGCACCGGCTCTCTCGGCCCGTACCGGCGCCAAGGTCTGGGTCAAGTTCGAGGGCATGAACCCCACGGGCTCCTTCAAGGACCGCGGCATGACCATGGCCGTCACGAAGGGCGTCGAGGCCGGCGCCAAGGCCATCATCTGCGCGTCGACGGGCAACACCTCGGCGTCGGCGGCCGCCTATGCAGCCCACGCCGGCATCACCGCTGCCGTGCTCGTGCCAGAGGGCAAGATCGCCATGGGCAAGCTCAGCCAGGCCATCGCCCACAACGGTCGCCTGCTGCAGGTGCGCGGCAACTTCGACGACTGCCTCGAGATCGCCCGCGAGCTCGCGGACAACTACCCGGTCCACCTCGTGAACTCGGTCAACAACGACCGCATCGAGGGTCAGAAGACCGCGGCGTTCGAGGTCGTCGAGGTGCTGCGCGAGGCGCCCGACTTCCACATCGTCCCCGTCGGCAACGCCGGCAACTACACGGCCTACCACCGCGGCTACACCGAGGAGCTGCAGCGCGGCGTCACGACCAAGATGCCGCGCATGTTCGGCTTCCAGGCCGCAGGCAGCGCTCCGATCGTGCTCGGCCACGTCGTGAAGAACCCCGACACCATCGCCAGCGCCATCCGCATCGGCAACCCGGCATCGTGGGAGCTCGCGATCGCGGCACGGGAGAACAGCGACGGCTACTTCGGTGCCATCGACGACGCGCGCATCCTCGAGGCCCAGCGCATCCTCTCCTCCGAGGTCGGCATCTTCGTCGAGCCGGCTTCAGCCATCAGTGTCGCCGGCTTGCTCGAGCAGGCCGAGGCCGGCGTCATCGGCCAGGGCGCCACCGTCGTGCTCACAGTCACCGGCCACGGCCTGAAGGACCCGCAGTGGGCCCTCCGCACGGCCGACGGCTCCGACATCCAGCCCGAGAGCGTCGCCGTCGACACCGCCGAGATCGCCGACGTCCTCGGCCTGGCGAAGGCATGACCGCCGCCGTGGCGCTGAACTCCCTCGCATCAGAGCTCGTCGGTCGTCGGGTCTCGGTGCAGGTGCCGGCCACGAGTGCGAACCTCGGCCCCGGATTCGACACCCTCGGACTCGCCCTCGCCCTCTACGACGAGCTCGTCGTCGAGGTGCTGCCTGCTCCTGGTGTCGACATCCACGTCGAGGGCGTCGGGGCCGGTGAGGTGCCGACGGACGAGTCGCACCTCGTCGTGCGCTCCATCGCCCATGTGCTGGCGCACTACGGGTACTCTCTGCCCGGCCTGCGTCTCGAGGCCCGCAACTCGATCCCGCACGGTAGGGGACTCGGGTCGTCCGGCGCTGCGATCGTCTCGGGCGTGATGGCTGCCAAGGGCATCCTCGAGGGCGTCGTCGAGATCTCCGACAATGACGCCCTGGCTCTCGCGACCGAGCTCGAGGGTCATCCGGACAACGTGGCGCCGGCCCTGTTCGGCGGCCTGACCATCGCGTGGACCACGCCCGAGGGCCCGCAGCACAAGAAGCTCATGGTGCACCGCGGCGTCTCACCCGTGGTGTTCGTGCCCGAGCACGTGATGTCGACAGCGCTCGCGCGCAGCCTGCAGCCCGAGTCCGTTCCTCACGAGGACGCCGTCTTCAACGTCTCGCGCTCGGCTCTGCTCGTCGCCGCCCTCATCCAGAGCCCCGAGCTGCTGCTCGCCGCCACCGAGGACAAGCTGCACCAGAACTACCGTGCTGCAGCCATGCCGGAGACCAACGCCCTCATCGTCGCCCTCCGTGCCGCCGGCTACCCGGCAGTGGTGTCGGGTGCCGGCCCGTCGATCCTCGTGCTCGCGAGCGACCCCGGGCAGCGCCTCGGCGCGGCCGACCTCGTCGCTGCGGTGTCCGAGACGCCGTGGCAGGCTCTGCACCTGGCCGTCGACTTCAAGGGCTCGGTCAACGCGTCGGCCTGAGGATCCCCTGATGACCCACGTTCGCGTGTCAGGGCATCATCCGGCACGGTGTTAGACTGAGCCAGTACCCGTCACGGTTCCGCACAGCAAAGCGAACCGACTGGACCGGTGCAATTCCCCGCAATTCATTTGCTCTCATCGCGCCACCAGCCTGTCGCGTTTCCATGTCGAAATCGCGACACGCAGCTCGGTGACAGCTCCCCTGGACGGATTCCCGCCAGGCGAAAGGACCAAAACTCCCGTGACTACTGGAAACGCCACCCAGACCGTGGCAACCCGCACCCAGCTGAACACCCTGCGCGTCGCCGAGCTCCAGGCTCTCGCGACCCAGCTCAGCATCCCCGGTGCCTCCAAGCTCCGCAAGGGCGAGCTCGTCGATGCCATCGTCGACGCCCAGCCCGCCGAGAGCGCCGCTGCAGCACCCGTTGCTGCCGAGACCGCCGCCCCGGCCGCGCCTGAGGCCTCGTCGACGACGACGGATGCCGCTGCAGAGCCCGCAGCTGTCCCCGCCGCCGAGCAGGCAGCGGACCCCACTGCCGAGCAGGCGCTCGTGGCCGCCGCCGAGGAGACCCCGGCCCAGGCCGCAGCCCTCACCGTGACCGGCGCCCCCGCCGTGACCCGCGGCCGCGGCTCGCGCCGCGCCACCTCGGCCTCGACGGCCGCCGGCGCCCACGTGAACACCGCAGGCGGAACGGGCCTCGACAGCCTCGTTCCGGCGCTCGACGCCGTCGCCGCCCGTAACAACAACCCCGAGAAGGCCCAGGACGGCGACGCCCCTCGCGGCCAGCGCCGCAAGCAGGTCAAGGTCGCCCCTCAGGCCACCGAGACCGTTGAGGCTACCGAGGCTCCCGCCGCCGTCGATTCCACCGAGGCTGCCGAGTCGACCGACGAGAAGCCGCAGGGCGAGCGTCAGGGCCGCAACCGCAACCGCAACCGCGGCGGCCGTGGCGAGAACGCCCAGAACGCCAACGCCCAGAACGCCAACCAGAACAACGGCCAGAACGGCAACGACCGGGGCAACCAGAACCAGCAGAAGCAGGGCAACCAGCCTGCAGAGCAGGGCCAGAAGCTCGACGTCGACGAGCGCCAGAACGGCAACGGGCAGCAGAGCCAGCGCGACAGCCAGCGTCAGGCGGCAGAGGGCGACGCCCGCTCCGGCCGCAGCCGTTACCGCGACCGCAAGCGTCGCGGCGGTGCTGCAGGCGACGAGTTCGAGCCCGAGCTGAACGACGACGACGTGCTCATCCCCGTCGCCGGCATCCTCGACGTCCTCGACAACTACGCGTTCGTGCGCACCAGCGGCTACCTGCCGGGCCCGAGCGACGTCTACGTCTCGCTCGGCCAGGTCAAGAAGTACAACCTGCGCAAGGGAGACGCCGTCGTCGGCGCCATCCGCCAGCCGCACGAGGGCGACGGCAACGGCCGCCAGAAGTACAACGCGATCGTCAAGGTCGACTCGATCAACGGCCAGTCCGTCGACGAGGCCGCTGCGCGCGTCGACTTCCAGAAGCTCACGCCGCTCTACCCGCAGGAGCGCCTGCGCCTCGAGACCGAGCCGACCAAGCTCACGCAGCGCATCATCGACCTGGTCTCGCCGATCGGCAAGGGCCAGCGCGGCCTCATCGTCGCACCGCCCAAGGCCGGCAAGACGATCGTGCTGCAGCAGATCGCCAACGCCATCGCGATCAACAACCCCGAGGTCCACCTCATGGTCGTTCTCGTCGACGAGCGTCCTGAAGAGGTCACCGACATGCAGCGCACGGTGAAGGGCGAGGTCATCGCCTCCACCTTCGACCGCCCGGCAGAGGACCACACCACCGTCGCCGAGCTCGCCATCGAGCGTGCGAAGCGCCTCGTCGAGCTGGGCCACGACGTCGTCGTGCTGCTCGACTCGATCACCCGCCTCGGCCGCGCCTACAACCTGGCGGCTCCGGCTTCCGGTCGCATCCTCTCCGGTGGTGTCGACGCGTCGGCGCTCTACCCGCCGAAGCGCTTCTTCGGTGCCGCTCGCAATATCGAGAACGGCGGATCGCTCACGATCCTCGCCACGGCGCTCATCGAGACCGGGTCCAAGATGGACGAGGTCATCTTCGAGGAGTTCAAGGGCACCGGAAACTCGGAGCTGCGCCTCTCGCGCCAGCTCGCGGACAAGCGCATCTTCCCGGCCGTCGACGTGAACGCCTCCGGCACCCGTCGCGAGGAGATGCTCATGAGCGCCGACGAGGTCAAGATCACCTGGAAGCTGCGTCGCGCCCTCGCCGGCCTCGACCAGCAGCAGGCGCTCGAGGCCGTTCTGGGTCGCCTCAAGGAGACCCAGTCCAACGTCGAGTTCCTCATGCAGGTCGGCAAGAACGGCACCAACGGACACACGGGCGAGCACTAGCGTCTTCAGAGGGTCCTGCGCATCGGAACGAGAGTGGCCGACGCGCAGGACCTTCGGCTTTTCCCCGACCACTTCCACTCTCGCGCAGGAAACAACAGGAGTCTCGAGATGTTCGATTCGGTGAAGGTACTGCTCGACGAGCACGCGGATCTGCAGGAGCAGCTGGCCGATCCGGCGCTGCACGCCGACGCCGCCCGTGCCAAGAAGGTCAACCGTCGCTACGCTGAGCTCTCGAAGATCGCCGCGGCCAACACTGCATGGATCCAGGCCGGCGAGGACCTCGCCGCCGCCCGGGAGCTCGCCCGTGAGGACGACGCATTCGCCGAGGAGATCCCCGCCCTCGAAGAGGAGCTCGCGACGACCCAGGAGAAGCTGCGTCGTCTCCTCATCCCGCGCGACCCCGACGACGGCCGCGACGTGATCATGGAGATCAAAGGCGGAGAGGGCGGAGCCGAGAGCGCCCTGTTCGCCGCCGACCTGCTGCGCATGTACATGCACTACGCGGAGTCCAAGGGCTGGAAGACCGAACTCCTCGAGCGCACCGAGAGCGATCTCGGCGGCTACAAGGACGTTCAGGTCGCCATCAAGTCCAACGCGACAGACCCGTCACAGGGTGTCTGGGCCCACCTCAAGTACGAGGGCGGCGTCCACCGGGTGCAGCGCGTTCCGGCCACAGAGTCGCAGGGACGCATCCACACCTCGACGACGGGTGTCCTCGTCTTCCCCGAGGTCGACGCCCCGGAAGAGGTCGACATCAACCAGAACGACCTCAAGATCGACGTGTACCGCTCGAGCGGCCCCGGTGGCCAGTCCGTCAACACCACGGACTCCGCCGTGCGCATCACGCACCTTCCGACGGGGATCGTCGTGGCGATGCAGAACGAGAAGAGCCAGTTGCAGAACCGCGAGGCCGGCATGCGCGTTCTGCGCGCCCGCATCCTCGCGCGCCGTCAGGAGGAGCAGGCCGAGCTCGACAGCGCTGCCCGCAAGACCCAGATCCGCACGATGGACCGCTCGGAGCGCATCCGCACCTACAACTTCCCCGAGAACCGCATCGCCGATCACCGCACGGGCTACAAGGCCTACAACCTGGACTCGGTCATGAACGGAGCGCTCGAGCCCATCATCGAGTCGGCCATCCAGGCCGATGAGGAGGCCAGGCTCGCCGACATCGGCGACCAGGCCTGATAACGCTGACGCGTATCGAGATCACCGATCCCGCGCGGCTCAGGCGTCGTAGACCACGCCGCGGGCCGACTCGGTGGCGTCGGGATCCGCCGGCCTGATGGTCGCCGGGATCCCGGTCAGCAGTGAGTTCGGCGGGGCGTCCTTGGTCACGACGGCGTTCGCGCCGACGGTCGACCAGGCTCCGAGCGTGATGTCGCCGAGCACCTTCGCGCCGGCGCCGACTGTCACGCCGTCCTCGAGCGTCGGATGCCGCTTCTCATCGCGCCGGTGGTGCCGGCTCTTCCCGCCCAGGGTCACGCCGTGGTACAGCATCACGTCGTCGCCGAGCACGGCGGTCGCCCCGATCACGACGCCCATGCCGTGGTCGATGAACAGCCTGCGCCCGATGGTGGCCGCCGGGTGGATCTCGACGCCGGTGAGGAAACGGAGCAGCTGCGAGAGCAGTCGGGCCGGCAGCCGGAAACCGGCGGTCCAGAGCAGGTGCGTCAGCCTGTGACCCCACACGGCGTGCAGGCCGGAGTAGGCGAGGAACACCTCGATGCTGCTGCGCGCAGCCGGATCGTGCGAGCGAGCCGTCGCGACATCCTCACGAAGCGCGGCGAAGAATCCCATGGCACCAGCCTACGGCCGCCGAAGGATGTCCGATGTCGACCCGCTCAGTCGACGAGACCCTCGAACAACACGGTCGACAGGTAGCGCTCACCGTAGCTGGCGACGATCACGACGATGGTCTTGCCGGCGTTCTCGGGTCGCTTCGCCAGCTCGAGAGCGGCGTGCACCGTGGCTCCCGAGCTGATGCCGCCCAGGATGCCCTCCTCCACCGCGAGGCGGCGGGCCATGGCCACGGACTGGGCGATGTTCACGTCGATGATCTCGTCGTAGACCTCGCGATCGAGGATCTCCGGGATGAAGTTCGGGCCGATGCCCTGGATCTTGTGCGGGCCGGCGCTCCCGCCGGTGAGCAGCGCCGACTCCTCGGGCTCGACGCCGACGACCTGCACCGTGGGCTTCCGCTCCTTGAGCACCTGGCCGGTACCGGTGATCGTGCCGCCGGTCCCGATGCCCGACACGAAGATGTCGACCTCCCCGTCGGTGTCGTCCCAGATCTCGACCGCCGTCGTGCGGCGGTGGATCTCGGGATTCGCCTCGTTCTCGAACTGGCGGGCGAGGACCGCGCCGGGGATGCCGGCGGCGATCTCCTCGGACTTGGCGACGGCACCGCGAATGCCCTCGGAGCCCGGGGTCAGGACGAGTTCGGCTCCGTACGCGCGGAGCAGCGCGCGGCGCTCGGTGCTCATGGTCTCGGGCATCGTGAGGATCACGGTGTATCCGCGTGCGGCACCGACCATCGCGAGGGCGATGCCGGTGTTTCCACTCGTGGCCTCGACGATGGTGCCGCCGGCCGCCAGTTCACCCGATGCCTCGGCTGCATCGACGATGGCGACTCCCAGGCGGTCCTTGACGCTGGCCGACGGATTGTAGAACTCGAGCTTGGCCAGCACGGTGGCGCCAGCGCCCTCGGTGATGCGGTTCAGGCGAACGAGCGGCGTGCGCCCGACGACGTCGGTGATGCTCGAGTATATCTGCGACATGGGGTGACCTTTCACTGGCGACACTGGCGGCACTGGCGCATCGGCGGCGCCGAAGGAACGAAGCGCGGCTTCGTTCAGACTACGGTCGCCGGTCGCGCTCAGGCGAGTGCGTTACATTCCTTCACGTGAATATGACGAAAAGCGACGAGGGACTTCCCCTGGGCGAACTGCTCGATGAGTCCGTCGCCACGCTCGAAGCGGCAGGCGTCATCTCGCCCGAGATCGACGCGCAGCTTCTGCTCGGTCACGTGCTGGAGCTCAGCCGCGGCGGTCTGCAGGCCCGTCTCATCCTGGGCGGCACGGTGTCGGCGACGGATGCCGCCAGCATCCGCTCGCTCATCGCTCGCCGGGCCACCCGGGAACCCCTGCAGCACATCACCGGCCTGGCGCCGTTCCGGGCCCTCGAGCTGCACGTCGGACCCGGAGTCTTCATTCCGCGCCCCGAGACGGAGATGGTCGCGCAACTCGCCATCGACGCCCTGCGGGCCGACGCTGCCCCTGCACCGATCGCCGTCGATCTCGGAACCGGCAGCGGCGCGATCGCCCTCGCCATGGCGACGGAGGTGCCGAACGCCAGGGTCTACGCCGTCGAACGCTCCGCCGAGGCCCGCGTCTGGGCCGCGCGCAACATCCGGGACTTCGGCGCTGACAACACGACGCTGGTGGCCGCTGACCTGATCGACGCCCTGCCCGAGCTCGACGGCACGGTGAGCGTCGTCGCGTCGAATCCGCCCTACGTCCCCGAGAGCCTGCGCCCCGCCGATCCCGAGGTCGCCTTCCACGATCCCGACGAGGCGCTCTACGGCGGCGACGACGGACTCTCGGTCATCCCGGCGCTGTCGCGCACGGGGCTGCGCCTGCTCAGGTCCGGGGGAGTGCTGGTGATCGAGCACGCCGAGCACCAGTCGGCCGCCATCGCCGCCATCCTGGCCGGCGACGGCTGGCGCTGCGTCATCCATCACCGCGACCTGACCTTCCGCGACCGCGCGACGACGGCGCTGCGCTAACCGCTCGGGGCCGCGGGATCCGTTGTCGCCAGCCTCGATCGGCATCCGCCGTTGCTAGCCTCGACACCATGCCTGCACCCTCTCACTGGATCGAGCACCGCCGCGGCGACAGGGAACTGCTCGGCTGGATGCGCCCGGACGGCGACGGCTTCGTCGTGATCGACCTGCTCGGTCGCGTCGTGACCGGTGCCGTCGACTGGCTCACCGCCGAGGAGACGCTCGAGTCGACGGGCCTCGGCTACCTCGCCGATCCGTTCGAACTGCTGCTCGACGACGACGACGACAGTGGCGACGGCGCCAGCGACGACGCCCACTGGCTGCGCGTGCGCATAGTCGAGGTGTCCACCGAGCGGGTCCTGGTCAAGAAGGAGGACTGGGGCGACGTCACGGCGACGGCCGTGTACTACAGCGCCCCGTTCCCCGTCGCCGACAGGCTGCGCCCGCTCCAGGGCGATGCCCACGTCCTCCCGGGCCCGGACTCGCTCGCGGGCTAGCCGCTCGTGAGGATGACGAGCCGCTGGGTGGCGCGGGTCATCGCCACGTAGCGGTCGACGGCGCCATCGATGCCCGTGCCGAAGGTGTGGGGGTCGACGAGCACCACCAGGTCGAACTCGAGGCCCTTGGCCAGCTCCGGCGTCAGGGAACGGATGCGGGGTGTCGGCCTGACGGCGGCCTCGTCGATGTCGCGGGTGATGATGCAGGCGATTCCGTCGCCTCGCTCGGCGAGCCAGGCATCGAGGATCGCGTCGAGGTCCGAGAGCGCGCCGTGCTCCACGGGGATGCCGGTGCTGCGCACGGACGTCGGGACGTTCGCGTCCGGCAGCGCGGCCCTGATGACGGGCTCGGCCTCGGCCATGACCTCCTCGGGCGTGCGGTAGTTGATGCTCAGCGAGGCCATCGTGACCTGGCCGATGCCGACGCGTTCCAGCCGCTGCCGCCACGACTCGGTGAATCCGTGCCTGGCCTGGGCGCGGTCGCCGACGATGGTGAAGCTGCGCGACGGGCACCGGGCGAGCAGCATCTGCCACTCGGCATCAGTCAGCTCCTGGGCCTCGTCCACGACGATGTGCGCGAAGGGACCAGCGAGCAGGTCGGGATCCGTGCTCGGGAGCGAGGACTCGTCTACCAGGCTGTTCTGCGCGTCCTGTTCGCGCAGCATCATCATGAGCTTCAGCTCGGAGTCGTCGGCCGCGATCAGGTCGTCGATGACCCTGTCGCGGTACTCGCGTTCCGAGGCGAGGGCGACGTCGCGGCGATGCCGACGCCGCGATGCCTCCGGGTCGCCGATGCGGCGCCTGGCAGCGTCGAGGAACGGGAGGTCGGATGCCGTCCACGCCCTCGCCTCGGGTCGCTGAAGCGCGCCGACCTCGGCGGAGGTGAGCCACGGGGCGCACGCGTGCAGGTACGCCGGAACGCTCCAGAGGTCGCCGATGACACCGGCAGGATCGAGCAGCGGCCAGGCCGCGTTGAACGCTCCGCGCAGCCCGCTGTTCTGCTCGAGCGCGCGGCGCACGAGGTGGGGGGCGATCTCGTCGTCGCCGTGGCTGTCGGTGAGGATGCCCAGGAGCTCCTCCCAGACCTGATCGCGCGCGTCGTTGTGCGAGGTGCCGGCCTCGGATGCTGCGAAGGCCTCGGCCCAGTCCTCGGGAGCGAGGTGGATGTCGGCCCACGGCGTCTCGACGATCATGGCCCGCGTCGGTGGCCGCTCGTAGTGGCCGATGGCAGCCTCGACGGCCCGCAGCAGCGTTGCCGAGGCCTTGAGTGCTGCCACCCGGGAATCGTCATCGATGCCCACGCCCGCCCCTTCGGGCACGAGGCTGCGCAGGGTGCAGGTCTCGACGCCGTCCTCGCCCAGGCCGGGGAGAACATCGGCCACGTAGTCGAGGTAGGGCAGGCTCGGACCGACGAACAGCACGCCGCCGTGGTGGTGGGCCAGCCTCGGATCCGAGTAGAGGAGGTACGCCGATCGGTGCAGAGCGACGACGGTCTTCCCGGTGCCCGGTCCGCCGTCGACGACGAGGGCGCCGCGCGAACCGGCACGGATGATGGCGTCCTGGTCGGCCTGGATGGTGCCGAGCACGTCGCGCATGCGGCTCGATCGGTCGCTGCCGAGGCTGGCGATGAACGCCGACTGGTCGTCGAGGGCGGCGCGGCCGACCAGTCCCTCCGGCGTGAACACCTCGTCCCAGTAGTCGCCGATCCGGCCGTTCGTCCAGCGGTACCGGCGCCGGCTGGCGAGTCCCATCGGTGTGGCGTGGGTGGCGCCGAAGAACGGCTCGGCCGCCGGCGATCGCCAGTCGACGAGCAGGCGGCGACCGTCGGCATCCGTGAGCCCGACCCGACCGATGTAGACAGGTTCCGGATGCGCCGCGGAGACGATGCGCCCCAGGCACAGGTCGAGCCCGAACCGGCGCAGAGTGCGCAGCCGCGCTGTGATGCGGTGGATCTCGAGGTCGCGTTCCAGCGCGGCCTCGCCGCCGCCTCCCGGGCGCAGCCTGGTCTCGTCGAGCTTGACGGACAGCTCGGCGATCGACTGCTCCAGGGTCTGGGCGATGGCCGCGAACTGCCGCTCGTCGTCGGCGATGAGGGCTGGATCGGCCTTCGCGGTGAGGTGGTCGGGGAGGGAGAAGACGGGGTGGGTGGTCGCGCTCAGGGCTGCTCCAGGTTCGGATGGACTCGCGTTCGGTCGACCAGTATGCGCCGTTGGTGGGCCCTTGCGGCAAGGCCCCATGCCCCGTATATCCTGAAAGTGGAGAGCGGTTCTGTCGCTCTCCTTCTCCATGCCACGGTGCCGGTGAACGGATGCCGCCAGCTGGGGCATCGGCGGTCTAGGCCCTGGCCGCCCGCTCCCGCGCCCGCTTGATCTCCTCACGCTCCCGCTTCTTCGCCTCGCGCACCCTCGCCTCGGCCTCCCGACGCGCCTTCGCCGCCTCGCGCACGGCCTTGTCACGTGGGATCTCGAGGCCGTCGAGAGACGGAGTGCCACCGGAGCCCGCGGGCGGGGCGTCGGTGTTCTCCACGTGGTACTCGATGCCGTCGAGGATGCGCTCGAGACCGAACGTGAAGTCGTCGGCGACACCGGGCACCGGCGCGCCGGTGTAGCCGCCGCCGGCCACGATGCGACTGAGGTCGGGGAAGCGTTCAGGGGTGACGAGGGCCGTGAGGGCCGCCTGCATGCCGGCGGTCTCGGCGATGCCGGCTGCGGTCGCCTCCGTGAGGTCGGCCTCCAGCGCTGCCGTCGCTCGCACGTAACTGGTCAGGAGCAGCAGGCTCGACATCTTCTCGGAATCGTCGAGGGGGAGCGGGCGGAGCTCCCGCAGCAGCCAGTCGGCCGCGAGCAGGTTGTTGGGCGTCATCGGCGCCCCGCGCACCGGAACCCGCGCGATCCAGGGGTGGTCGCGGTACACGCCGCGCACGGCGAGGACCCAGCGTCGCACGCCGTCCCGCCATGGCAGCGTGTCGTCCTCGGCCGGGATCGGCATCTCCGACGCCGTGTCCTCCATGAGCACGAGCAGGTCGTCCTTGCTGGTCACGTAGCGGTACAGCGACATCGTCGTGAAGCCGAGGGTGGTCGCGACGCGGCTCATCGAGACGGCGCCGAGCCCCTCGGCATCCGCGATCTCGATGGCCGTCTCGACGATGCGCTCGATCGAGAGCTCGCGCTTGGGTCCGCGCTGCGGATTCTCCGCCACGCCCCAGGTGAGCGCGATCCCGCGCGGGAGCGCTTCTTCGACATCGGCCACGATGCGCCGCCTTTCGACTCGAGGGTTGACACTCATCCTAGAACTGTGTATCACTTAAACAAACGTGTACGCCATACACACAAATGTATTTAGTACACGACAGTTTATCCACTACACGGAAAGGTTGTGAACTATGAGTGCACCAGCCATCGAGGTGCGTGGCCTGCGCAAGAGCTACGGCACCGCCACTGTGCTCGACGGCGTCGACCTGAGCATCGAGACGGGCAGCATCGTCGCCCTCCTCGGGCCGAACGGCGCCGGCAAGACCACCCTCATCAACGTCCTGGCGACCCTCACCGGGGCCGACTCGGGCACAGTCGTCGTGGCCGGCGCCGATCTGGCCTCAGATCCCGAAGCCGTGCGCGAGGCCATCAGCCTGACGGGCCAGTATGCGGCCGTCGACCAGGTGCTGACCGGAGAGGAGAACCTGCGCATGCTCGCCAGGCTCTCCGGATTCACCTCGGCCGGCGCCAGGCAGCGTGCGCGAGAAATGCTTGACCGCTTCGAGCTGACGGACGCCGCACGCAAACGCGTCGGAAGCTACTCGGGCGGCATGCGCCGACGGCTCGACCTGGCCCTCGGCCTGGTCGCCGACCCGCCGGTGGTGTTCCTCGACGAGCCGACGACCGGGCTCGACACCCGGAGCAGGCAGGAACTGTGGCGGATGATCGCCGAACTCGCCGAGCGCGGCACCACGATCCTGTTGACCACGCAGTACCTCGAGGAGGCCGACGCCCTGGCCGACCGCATCCTCGTTCTCGACGGCGGGAGCATCGTGGCAGAGGGAACCCCGACCGAGCTCAAGGCGCGCGTCGGGGGAGAGGTCGTCGAGCTGCGCGATCTCGATGACTCCCTGCTGCTGGAGATCCCGACGGACGGCACCGTCGCAGGACTCGAGGCCGCCCTCGCCGTGATCGCGGCCGATCCGGCGACCGCGACACTGCGAGTCGTCGTGCGGAAGCCCAGCATGGACGACGTCTTCCTCGCCCTCACCGGGCACAGGGTGGCGACTGATGCCGAGGATCCGACGAGCGCCGACGCGAGAACTGACAACCGAGAGGAGGTGGCGGCATGAGCACCGCGACCATCACCAGGACGACGGGGCAGCAGGGTCCCGTGCGAGCGGGGCGTCGACCGTCGGCATCCGTCACCACCACGACCATGATCGGGCGCAGCCTGCGCCACACCATGCGCAACATCGACGCGCTCATCATGGCGATAGTCCTGCCGACGATCCTGATGCTGCTGTTCACCTTCGTGTTCGGCAACGCCATCGAGCCCGATGGCGGCTACGTGAACTACGTCGTGCCGGGCATCATCCTGCTCTGTGCGGGATTCGGGGCGTCGTCGACGGCCGTCGACGTGGCGAACGACATGACCAACGGCATAATCGACAGGTTCAGGGCCATGCCGTTGCGAGCCATCAGCGTGCTCACGGGTCATGTCGTCGCGAGCCTGGCCCGCAACCTCCTCGCCACGGCCGTCGTCATCGGCGTCGCGTTGGCCCTCGGGTTCCGTCCGACGGCGAACGTGCTCGAGTGGATCGCGGCCGTCGGAGTGATCGCTCTGTTCATCCTCGCCATCACCTGGCTGTACGCGGCGATCGGACTGGCGGCGGGAAACGTCGAGGCGGCCAGCGGCTACGGATTCGCGCTGCTGTTCCTGCCGTACCTGTCGAGTGCATTCGTGCCGACCGACACGATGCCGGAGTGGCTGCAGTGGATCGCCGAGAACCAGCCGATCACGCCGATCATCGAGACCATCCGCGGCCTGCTCATGGGCACTGATCTCGGCACGGCCCCGTGGTGGGCTCTCGGATGGTGCGCCGTCATCATCGCGGGATCGTACGTCTGGGGCACCTGGCTGTTCACTCGGAGGGCGCGCCGGCACTGATCGGCCAGCCCCCCGACGACCTCGCGGTCGCGCTTCGAGATCTCTCGGATCGCGGCCGCGAGTTCGTCGGGGAGCGTCGGGTCGGCACCCTTCAGCGTCACGTCCTAGAATCAGTGCCAAATGCCTGAACGTGTCTTCGACTGCTCCGTCGACTCAGAACTGCTCACCGGAATGCGCCTCGCGCGCGCTGCCATCGGTCGCGGCGGTCTCGTCGTCATCCCCACCGACACCGTCTACGGCATCGCGGCGGACGCCTTCGATCCGAAGGCCGTGCAGAAGCTCCTCGATGCGAAGGGGCGCGATCGCACCTCGCCTCCGCCCGTGCTGATCCCCGGCATCCCCACCCTCGATGCTCTCGCCGCCGACGTCCCCGAGGAGGTGCGCGCGCTCGTCGAGGCGTTCTGGCCCGGCGGACTCACGGTCATCCTCACCGCCCAGCCCTCGCTGAACTGGGACCTCGGAGAGACGAGGGGCACCGTCGCGCTTCGGATGCCGGCCAACACCATCGCGCTCGAACTGCTGAGCGAGACCGGTCCGCTGGCCGTGTCTTCAGCCAACCGCACGGGTGAGCCCTCGGCGCTCGACGCGGCCACGGCATCCGCGTCCCTCGGGGACTCCATCGACGTCTACCTGGACGGCGGCGCTGCAGGCACCGCCTATGGCACCGAGGGGGTCGCGACAGCGGCAGCCGGTTCGACCATCGTCGATGCGACGGCACTGCAGCGCGGCGGAAAGCTGCACATCGTGCGCGAGGGCGTGATCTCGCGGATGGCCGTGCAGTCGATCGTCGGCGACGCGCTGGCCGAGGCAGCCACCGCCCCCGATTCTCCAGGGCCGGAGTCTGTTCCCGCCCACGACGAGCCGGCGGAGTAGACCGTGACCCTGTTCATCGTGCTGTCGCTCGTGGCGGCCATCGTCACGTTCGCCCTCTCGATCGTGGTCTACAGGCTGAGCCACAAATACAGGCTGTACCCGAAGATCCGCGAACGCGACGTGCACACCAGGCCGACGCCCAGGCTCGGCGGCGTGGCGATGTTCATCGGCATCGTCGCTGCATTCGGTGCGGCCTGGCTGGTCTCCGCCCGGTTCCCGACGCTCAGGATCGTGTTCGCGAATCCTGAGCAGATCCTCGCGATCCTGGGTGCAGCGCTCCTCATCGTGCTCATCGGCGTTGCCGACGACATCTGGGACCTCGACTGGATGACCAAACTCGCCGGGCAGTTCATCGCGGCCGGACTCGTCGCCTGGAAGGGCGTGCAGATCTACTCCCTGCCCATCGGGGGCGGAATCACCGTCGGCTCCAGCTGGATGAGCGTCATCATCACGATCTTCGCCATCGTGCTGGTCATGAACGCCATCAACTTCATCGACGGGCTCGACGGCCTCGTCGCAGGCGTCGCCCTCATCGCCAACGGCGTCTTCTTCCTCTACTCCTACCTGCTCGTGCAGCAGACATCGCCGCTCAACTACTTCAACCTCGCCTCACTCATCGCCGTGCTGGTCGTCGGCGTCTGCGCCGGATTCCTCCCGCTGAACTGGCATCCAGCCAGGCTCTTCATGGGCGATGCCGGCGCGCTCCTCGTCGGGCTCCTGATGGCGACATCGGCCGTCGCCGTCACGGGGCAGATCGACCCGGCCCAGCTCGGCAGCGCCCAGCTGCTGCCGGCCTTCATCCCGATCATCCTGCCGTTCGCCGTGCTGATCATCCCGCTGCTCGACTTCGGGCTCGCGGTCATCCGCAGGCTCAGGGCCGGGAAGTCGCCGTTCAGCGCCGACCGCAAGCACCTGCACCACCGCCTGCTCGACATGGGGCACTCGCACCTGCACGCCGTGCTGATCTTCTACAGCTGGACCGCTGTCGCCTCGATCAGCTGCCTGCTGTACTTCGTGCTGCCGACCTTCTTCGGGCTCTCAACCCTCTGGGCGACGATGTTCCTCATCATCGGCTTCTTCGCCTGCACGTTGTTCACCCTGGCCCCGCTCAGCCGCCGCAAGGCCATCGAGGCCGCCAGTCAGTCCGCCGAGGCCGACACCCCCGAGGCCGAGGAGCTCGCGCCTCAGGATCCGCTCGACGAAGCGGCGGAGGGCGCAGTGCCCGCCGAGCTCGACGGTGCATCCGTCCGTACTCCGACAGCCTCCTCCTGAGGCTCGGCCCCGGTTCTCACGCCGAGGGACGCCCAGGAACCCGCCGGTACACTGGACCGACCCCCGATTCCCCCGAGGATGCCATGAGTGATTCAACGCCCGCGCCCGCTTTCGTCTCGCCGACGCCGAACTCCGTGCTCCGCCGCGCGCTGGTCTGGGGGGTGGCCGTCGCGGCCACGGTTGCGGTGGTCGGGGCCATCATCTCCGGCCTGATCTTCGGTCCGATCGGAGTGTGGAGCGCGATCCTCGGAGGGGTCCTGGCGCTCCTGCTGATGGGCATCACGATCGTCACGATCCTGGTCGCGAACCGCTACGCCTCGGCCCCAGACCTCATCGGTCTCTACTTCGGCATCGTGATGGGCGGATGGATGGTGAAGTTCGTCACCTTCCTGGTCCTGGTCTACTCGCTCCGCACGCAGCCGTGGCTGGAGCCGGTCACCCTCGCGTTCTGCCTCATCGCCGGTGTGCTCGGGTCGCTGATCGTCGACGTCGTCGTGTTCGTGCGCGGTCGCATCCCCTACGTCGGAGAAGCCGAACTCCGGCGCTGAACAGCGGTCCCATCGGGCCGAGCGGTTCGAGGGATCGCCGAAGTATTGCTAGAGTAGAGAACGGTTCCGCTTCTCGTCGCTCCTTTCGCCTGCATGGCACCGGAGTCGTTCGGAACCACCCCCATCATTCGTCGTCGCGAGAGCCGAGCTCCACGCCCCGAAACAGGAGATAGCGCTGCTAGTTACCGCTGTGAACCTGCTGGTTCCGTCAGCCACCGACGATGGTGGATTCCACGGTCCGTCATTGGACGAGTTCTTCCCGCCCGGCTTCCTGTTCGTGGGAACGCCATTCGAGATCAACCGGATCATGGCGATCCGCATTCTCGTCACGATCGTGATCCTCGTGCTGTTCTGGCTCGGGACTCGCAAGATGACCGTCGTTCCCCGGCGTGGCCAGAGCATCGTGGAGATGCTCCTGGGCTTCATCAGGGTCAACATCGCGGAAGACCTGCTGGGCAAGAAGGATGGCACTCGCTTCCTCCCCCTGCTCACGGCGATGTTCATCACGATCGTCGCCATGAACTTCACGGGCATCGTGCCCGGCCTCAACATGGCCGGAACCGGCGTGATCGGGCTGCCGTTCCTTCTGGCGCTCGTCGCCTACGTCGCGTTCATCTACGCCGGCGTGAAGAAGCACCCTGCGTCGTTCTTCAAGAACTCGCTCTTCCCGCCCGGAGTGCCGTGGCCGATCTACGCCGTGGTGACGCCGATCGAGTTCATCTCGACCTTCATCCTCCGGCCCGTCACGCTGGCTCTCCGACTCCTGATGAACATGATCGCCGGGCACATGCTGCTCGTGCTCTGCTTCTCGGCGACGTCGTTCTTCCTCTTCACCGCGGGCGGCTGGTACAGCCTGTTCAGTGTTGGAACCTTCGCGTTCGGTTTCGCCTTCACGATCTTCGAACTCTTCGTCGGTGTGCTGCAGGCCTACGTCTTCACGCTTCTCACCGCCGTCTACATCCAGCTCGCTCTGGCTGAAGAGCACTAACCGAAGCCGACACCCGTCGACTTCTCCACTCCCGGAAGGAACTCCACACATGGACCCCGTATCCATCCTCGCCGACATCAACGGCAGCATCGCCCCGATCGCCTTCGGTCTCGCGTCCATCGGCTCGGCCATCGGTGTGGGTCTCGTCGTCGGCAAGACGATCGAGTCCGTCGCGCGCCAGCCTGAGCTCCAGGGTCGCCTCAGCACCCTCATGTTCCTCGGCATCGCGTTCACCGAGGCGCTCGCCTTCATCGCCATCGCCGTCGCGTTCATTCCGTTCCCGGCGTAATCCCCTTAATCGAAACGGAGTCAGGAATGCACTCGCTGCTCCTGCGCGCTGCTGAAGAAGGCGAAACGGTCAACCCGTTCATCCCCGAGCTGTACGACATCGTGTGGTCGGCCGTCTGCTTCGCGATCATCCTGGTGTTCTTCTGGGTGAAGATCCTCCCCACCGTCAAGAAGATTCTCGACGAGCGTGGCGAGGCCATCGAGGGCAACATCGCCAAGGCCGACGAGGCTCAGCGACAGGCCGAGGCTGCTCTCGAGCAGTACACGGCCCAGCTCGCCGACGCCCGTGCCGAGGCAGGCAAGATCCGCGAGTCCGCTCGTGAGGACGGCAAGAAGATCGTGGCCGAGGCGAAGGACATCGCAACGGTCGAGGCGACGCGCATCACCACCACGGCTCAGGCACAGATCGAGGCCGAGCGTCAGGCTGCCGTCGTGTCGCTGCGCACCGAGGTCGGCACGCTCGCGATCGACCTCGCCTCCGGCGTCATCGGCGAGAGCCTGACCGACGACACCAAGGCCAGCGCCGTCGTCGACCGCTTCCTCGCGGACCTCGAGGCCAGCGAGTCCGCCTCGGCAGGAAAGAAGTAGTCCCATGGGATCAGCGACCAGAGAGGCCCTCGTCTCGGCGAGGGCTGCCCTGACCGCTCAGGGCGGTACTGCCGACCTGGCGACGGGGGAGGCGCTTCTTGCGGCCGCCCGCGTCATCGGCTCATCACCGCAGCTGCTCACGGCCCTCTCCGACAACGGAGCGGAGCCCGAGGCGAAGAAGGCGCTCGTCTCGAGCGTCTTCTCCTCCACCGTGACGCCGGCAGCCCTCGCCCTCCTGGGCGAGATCGCCTCTGCTCGCTGGTCGGATGCCGACGACGTGCTCGAGGGCATCGAAGACCTCGGTCTGCGCGTCGTCGCCGCATCGAGCCCTGAGGGAAGCAACGTCGACGACGAGCTGTTCTCGTTCGGGCGCTCAGTCTCCTCCAACGCCGAACTCGAGTTGGCTCTCAGCTCGAAGCTCGGCTCCAACGAGGCCAAGGCGGCCCTGGTCGACACCCTGCTCGCGGGCAAGGCGTCGAAGCAGGCCGTCGTGATCCTCTCGCACCTCGTGCAGCAGCCGCGCGGCCGTCGGATCGGCGAACTCGTTCGCTATGCGGCATCCGTCGTCGCAGCCGAATCCGGCTACGCGGTGGCCACCGTCACCTCGGCAGCCATCATCAGCGACGCGCAGGTCGAGCGGCTCGCCGCCGGCCTGTCGGCGAAGTACGGCAAGAACCTGCGCATCAACCAGGTCGTCGACCCGAGCGTCATCGGAGGCCTGCGCGTGCAGGTCGGCGACGACGTCATCGACGGCAGCGTCGCCAAGCGTCTCGACGACGTGCGACTCCAGCTTGCCGGCTAGCCCTCGGGCCGGTCGGGGAACAACAGAACAACGACGCTCTCTCCTCAGAACGTCGAACAGTCAAGAACCTGTACGCCTCGTGCAGAAAAGGGAAGATCATGGCAGAACTCACCATCAGCCCCGATGAGATCCGTGACGCGCTCAAGGACTTCGTCAAGGCCTACGAGCCCGGCGCTGCTGCAGCGACCGAGGTCGGCCACGTGACGGATGCCGCAGACGGCATCGCACACGTCGAGGGCCTCCCGAGCGTCATGGCCAACGAGCTCATCCGCTTCGCGGACGGCACACTGGGCCTCGCGCTCAACCTCGACGAAGACGAGATCGGCGTCGTCGTGCTCGGCGAGTTCTCCGGTATCGAGGAGGGCATGGAGGTCACCCGCACGGGTGAGGTCCTCTCCGCCCCCGTCGGCGACAACTTCCTGGGTCGCGTCGTCGACCCTCTCGGCAACCCGATCGACGGTCTCGGCGACATCGAGGCCGAGGGCCGTCGTGCACTCGAGCTGCAGGCGCCCGGCGTCATGCAGCGCAAGAGCGTGCACGAGCCGCTGCAGACCGGCATCAAGGCGATCGACGCCATGATCCCCGTCGGCCGTGGCCAGCGCCAGCTCATCATCGGCGACCGCCAGACCGGTAAGACGGCCATCGCGATCGACACGATCATCAACCAGAAGGCCAACTGGGAGTCGGGCGACGTCAACAAGCAGGTTCGCTGCATCTACGTCGCCATCGGCCAGAAGGGCTCGACCATCGCCTCGGTGAAGGGCGCCCTCGAAGACGCCGGGGCCATGGAGTACACCACGATCGTGGCCGCTCCGGCTTCCGACCCCGCCGGCTTCAAGTACCTCGCCCCTTACACCGGTTCGGCCATCGGCCAGCACTGGATGTACGGCGGCAAGCACGTCCTCATCATCTTCGACGACCTGTCCAAGCAGGCTGAGGCCTACCGCGCCGTGTCCCTGCTCCTCCGTCGTCCGCCGGGACGCGAGGCCTACCCGGGTGACGTGTTCTACCTGCACTCTCGTCTGCTCGAGCGTTGCGCCAAGCTCTCCGACGAGCTGGGTGCCGGCTCGATGACCGGCCTGCCGATCATCGAGACCAAGGCCAACGACGTCTCGGCCTACATCCCGACCAACGTGATCTCGATCACCGACGGCCAGATCTTCCTGCAGTCCGACCTCTTCAACGCCAACCAGCGCCCCGCGGTCGACGTCGGAATCTCGGTGTCGCGTGTCGGTGGTGACGCCCAGGTCAAGTCCATCAAGAAGGTCTCCGGAACGCTCAAGCTCGAGCTCGCGCAGTACCGCTCGCTCGAAGCCTTCGCGATGTTCGCATCGGACCTCGACGCGACCAGCCGCCGTCAGCTCGCCCGTGGCGCCCGCCTCACCGAGCTCCTCAAGCAGCCGCAGTACTCGCCGTACCCCGTCGAGGACCAGGTCGTGTCGATCTGGGCCGGCACCAACGGCAAGCTCGACGAGGTCCCGGTCGAGGACATCCTGCGCTTCGAGCGCGAGCTCCTCGACTACCTCGGCCGCAACACCGAGGTGCTCTCGACGCTCCGCGACACGAACGTGCTGTCCGACGACACCACTGCCGCCCTCGAAGCCGCTGTCGACGCCTTCAAGCTCGAGTTCCAGACCGGTGAGGGCAAGCCCCTCGCCTCGGTCGGGAGCGAGAAGTTCGAGGCCGCCGCCGAGGAAGACGTCAACCAGGAGAAGATCGTGAAGGTCAAGCGGTAACGCTGACCCTCCATCCGACCGACTGACGAACCCTAGAAACCAGGAGAGACATGGGAGCGCAACTTCGGGTCTACCGGCAGAAGATCAAGTCTGCCCAGACGACCAAGAAGATCACCCGTGCGATGGAGCTGATCAGCGCATCACGCATCCAGAAGGCACAGGCGCGCGTCGCTGCATCGACGCCGTACTCGCGGGCGATCACTCGCGCGGTCTCCGCCGTGGCGACCCACTCGAACGTGGACCACGTGCTGACGACGGAACCCGAGAAGATCGAGCGCGCAGCGGTCGTCATCTTCTCGAGCGACCGCGGCCTCGCCGGCGCGTTCAACTCGCAGGTGCTCCGTGAGGCGGAGCAGCTCTCAGAGTTGCTCCGCAGCCAGGGCAAGGAGGTCTCGTACTTCCTCATCGGACGTAAGGCCGTCGGCTACTTCGCCTTCCGCCGCCGCTCGTTCGAGCAGCAGTGGATCGGTGGAACCGACAACCCCCAGGTCGAGGTGGCCCAGGAGATCGGCGAGGCTCTGCTCGAGGCCTTCCTCCGGGATGCCGAGGATGGCGGGGTCGACGAGATCCACGTCGTCTACAACCGCTTCGTCAGCATGATCAGCCAGGTCCCGCAGATCGTGCGACTCCTTCCGCTCGAGGTCGTCGAGGGTGTAGAGGAGCCGGATGACGGCGTCGTCCTGCCCCTGTACGAGTTCGAGCCCGACGCCGCCACAGTGCTGGACTCGCTGCTCCCGGTGTACATCGAGAGCCGCATCTTCAACGCGATGCTGCAGTCCTCCGCGGCCAAGCACGCCGCGACGCAGAAGGCCATGAAGGCCGCGAGTGACAACGCCGACACCCTGATCACGGACTACACGCGGCTCGCCAACGAGGCACGCCAGTCCGAGATCACCCAGCAGATCGCCGAAATCGTGGGTGGAGCCGACGCGCTCTCCTCGAAGTAACGCATCCCACACGACTCTCACTACACGCATCCAGAAGGAAGAGAACAATGACTGACACCGCTACCGCGCCAGTCCAGGCAGAGGCCACGGGCGGCGCCGTCGGGCGCATCGCCCGCGTCACCGGCCCCGTGGTCGACATCGAGTTCCCGCACGACTCGATCCCCTCGGTCTACAACGCCTTGCAGACCACCATCACTCTCGACGGCGAGACCACGACGCTCACGCTCGAGGTCGCTCAGCACCTCGGCGACGACGTCGTGCGCGCCATCGCCCTGAAGCCCACCGACGGCCTCGTCCGCGGCCAGGAGGTCACCGACACCGGAGCGGCAATCTCGGTTCCCGTCGGCGACGTCACCAAGGGCAAGGTCTTCAACGTCATCGGCGAGGTGCTCAACGGCGAGCCCGGCGAGACCATCGAGATCACCGAGCGCTGGCCCATCCACCGCAAGCCCCCGCGCTTCGACCAGCTCGAGAGCAAGACCCAGCTGTTCGAGACCGGCATCAAGGTCATCGACCTCCTCACCCCGTACGTGCAGGGTGGAAAGATCGGCCTCTTCGGTGGAGCCGGTGTCGGCAAGACCGTGCTCATCCAGGAGATGATCCAGCGCGTCGCGCAGGACCACGGTGGTGTGTCGGTGTTCGCCGGTGTCGGTGAGCGCACCCGTGAGGGCAACGACCTCATCCACGAGATGGAGGAAGCCGGCGTCTTCGACAAGACGGCCCTTGTCTTCGGCCAGATGGACGAGCCGCCGGGAACGCGTCTGCGCGTCGCCCTCTCCGCGCTGACGATGGCGGAGTACTTCCGCGACGTGCAGAAGCAGGATGTGCTGCTCTTCATCGACAACATCTTCCGCTTCACGCAGGCCGGTTCCGAGGTCTCGACGCTGCTCGGCCGCATGCCCTCCGCCGTGGGCTACCAGCCGAACCTCGCCGACGAGATGGGTGTGCTCCAGGAGCGCATCACCTCGACCCGTGGACACTCGATCACCTCGCTCCAGGCGATCTACGTTCCCGCCGACGACTACACCGACCCGGCTCCCGCGACCACGTTCGCGCACCTCGACGCCACCACCGAGCTCTCCCGCGCCATCGCGTCGAAGGGTCTCTACCCGGCCGTCGACCCGCTGACCTCGACCTCGCGCATCCTCGACCCCCGTTACCTGGGCGAGGACCACTACCGCGTGGCCACCACGGTCAAGCAGATCCTGCAGAAGAACAAGGAACTGCAGGAGATCATCGCCATCCTCGGTGTCGACGAGCTCTCCGAGGAAGACAAGATCACGGTCTCGCGCGCACGTCGCATCGAGCAGTTCCTCTCGCAGAACACCTACATGGCGAAGAAGTTCACCGGTGTCGAGGGTTCGACGGTTCCGCTCAAGGACACCATCGAGTCGTTCGACGCCATCGCCAAGGGCGAGTTCGACCACGTGGCCGAGCAGGCGTTCTTCAACGTCGGTTCGATCTCCGACGTCGAAGAGAAGTGGGCTCAGATCCAGAAGGACAACGGCTGACCATGGCTGTCCTCAACGTCAGTCTCGTCTCGGCGGACCAGGAAGTCTGGTCCGGCGAGGCGAGCATGGTGGTCGCGAAGACCGTCGAGGGCGAGATCGGCATCCTCCCGGGTCACGAGCCGCTGCTCGCGATCCTCTCCACCGGCGAAGTCCGTCTGACCCTCCCGGGCGGCGAGAAGCTCGTCGCCGACGCCTCTGACGGATTCCTCTCGGTCG
Organism: Leifsonia stereocauli; assembly: GCF_038432415.1. NCBI lineage: Bacteria > Bacillati > Actinomycetota > Actinomycetes > Micrococcales > Microbacteriaceae > Leifsonia > Leifsonia stereocauli. The sequence goes on along the minus strand of NZ_JBCAUN010000001.1, from coordinate 1,597,352 downwards.
AGGGCAACGCCGTCCAGGTCGTCGCCCGGCGCGCCGCGCTCGTCTAGGTCGTAGAGCTCCAGGGGGAGAGACGGTGTCAGACCGCCAGTTCGGCGACCTCAGCGTCGCGCAGCTCGTCGTGATGGCCGGGCTTCCGGGTTCCGGCAAGTCCACCATCGCCGAGATCATCGGCGCGCGTATCGGTGCGACGGTGGTCTCGGTCGATCCGATCGAGTCCGCCATCCTCTCCGCGGGCATCGACGCCGACCAGCCGACAGGCCTCGCGGCATACCTCGTGGCCGAGGCCATCGCCGAGTCCGTGCTCGTCGCCGGTCGCAGCGTCATCATCGATGCCGTCAACGCGGTCGAGCCGGCACGGATGCAGTGGCGAGACCTCGCCGCCCGCACCGAGGCCGTGCTGCGGGTCATCGAGGTCGTGTGCTCCGACGAGGAGCTGCACAGAGAGCGTCTCGCCAAGCGGGTGCGCAACCTCCCGCACGTCGAGGAGCTCACCTGGCGGGCCGTCGAGCAGAGCGTCGAGGGCTACGAGTCCTGGACCGGGCACAGCGCCGCCATGCCGCGTGTGACCGTCGACAGCGTCCAGTCGCTGGGCTCGAACGTCGACGCTGCAGTGGCGTTCATCCACGGCTGACCCCGGGTGCTGATCCTCCTTCCCCCGTCGGAGACCAAACGCGACGGCGGTACCGGCGCGCCCCTCGACGTGACGTCCCTCGCCTTCCCCAGGCTCGCGCCGCAGCGGCGGGCGCTCATCCGGGCTCTCAAGGCCCTCGCCCGAGACACCGATGCGAGTGTCGCCGCCCTCAAGCTCGGGCGCACGCAGCTCGGAGAGGTCGCCCGCAACCGCGCCATCACGACCTCGGCGACGATGCCGGTGATCGACCGCTACACGGGAGTGGTGTACGACGCCTTCGACGCGCCGAGCCTGACCGAGGCCGAGCGTGCCTTCGCGCACGAACACCTCGTCGTGCACTCCGCCCTCCTCGGCCCCGTGGCCGCCCTCGACGGCGTTCCGGCCTACCGGATGTCGCACGACTCGCGCCTGCCGGAGCTCTCGCTCAAGAAGCACTGGGGCGTCGCCATCGCCCGAGCGCTGAAGCCCGTCGGTGGCCTGATCCTCGACCTGCGCAGTGAGGGCTATGCGGCTCTCGGCCCTGCTCCGGCCCGTGCCGATTCGGTGTACCTGCGGGTGCTCGCCGATGGCGCCGACGGACGGCGCCGCGCTCTCAACCACTTCAACAAGCACGCCAAGGGTGCCTTCACCCGGGCCGTGATCCAGGCGGGGAGAGACTTCGCGACGGTCGACGAGCTGCAGGAGTGGGCGGGTGGCGCCGGCTGGCGGCTCGAATCCATCGACGGCAGGCCCGGCGAACTCGCCCTGATCGTCTAGAAGCGCCGCTCGCTGAGGGCCGCGCGAAACGCTCGACCGAAGCGCCTCAGGCAGCCCGGAAGCAGCCGGCGATGTGGTCGTCGACCATGCCCGTCGACTGCATGAGGGCGTACATCGTCGTCGGACCGACGAACCTGTAGCCGCGGCGGCGCAACTCCTTGCTCATCGCCGTCGACTCGGCGGTGACGGCAGGCACGTCGCTCCAGGACTGCGGGCGCCGTCGGCCGGCCGCATCCGGGGCGAACCCCCACATCAGCTCGGACAGGCTCTCGCCGAGCGCTAGCGTGGCGCGGGCGTTGCCGATGGTGGCCTGGATCTTGCCGCGGTGACGGATGATGCCGGCATTCTGCAGCAGGCGCTCGATGTCGGGTTCGCCCATCGCCGCGACCTTCTCGGTGTCGAAGTCGGAGAAGGCCGCGCGGAACGCCGGACGCTTCCGCAGGATGGTGATCCATGACAGTCCGGCTTGGAAGCCCTCGAGGCAGAGTTTCTCGAACAGCCGCTGCTCGTCGTGGACGGGGACGCCCCACTCCTCGTCGTGGTAACGGCGATACTCAGCGTCGTTCGCCCCCCAGGAGCAGCGAGCGAGGCCGTCGTCACCGACCACGACCGTGGGCGGCACGACGGGCACGGGCGAGACGCCCAAGCTCACGATGCCACCGCCGATGCCGTCGCGGTGGGCTCCGGAACGGTGGTCAGGGCGATCGGCTCGGTTCCGGGCAGTGGCGCTGGGGCCCCGGCCACCTCGGTGTGGCCGATGCTCTCGTGGTCGAGCAGCCACACCTTCGTGGGAATGCCCTCTCCGGCGCTGAAGCCCGTGATCCGCCCGGTGCTGGAGAGCACCCGGTGGCAGCCGACGATGATGGGCACGGGGTTGGCGCCGACGGCACCGCCGATGGCGCGACCGGATCCCGGACGCCCGATGGCCGCCCCGATCTCGCCGTAGGAGGTGAACTGCCCGAAGTCGAGCCGCTGGAGCTCGGCCCACACGGCCCGCTGGAACTCCGTTCCGGCCAGGCGCACGGGGAGGTCGAACTCGGTGCGGTCACCGGCGAAGTACTCGCCGAGCTGGCGGGCGGCCTCGGTGAGGACGGCGGTGGACTCCGCGTCCTCGAGGTCGTGGGGGAGCCTGCCGTCGCGCTCGATGGAGAGCGACGTGATCTGCTCGCCGTCGCTCGTGATCTCGATGCGGCCGATGGGGCTCTCGACGCGCTCGATGTAGAGGGTGTCTGTGGTCATGAGACGAATCTACCCGCGGCATCCGTGCCTCTCTCGCGGGAAACGGACACGGCGGGGAGAGTGATCCCGGGCGTCGTGCCGGGGGAGGAGCGCCGCCCAGGACGCGGACGGGTGCGCCGCCATCGGCGCGGGGTCGGAACGGGTCCGTAGGATCGAGCCATGCCCTCTTGGAACGAGATCGCCGACGGACTGCTCGTCGCCCGCTACGAGCCCCTCGACATCTCGGTGACGCTCGTACGCGGCAGCGACGGCCTGCTGCTGGTCGACACCCGCTGCAATCCTCGGGAGGCGGCCGAGGTCGCGGCCGACGTGGCAGCACTCGGAATCGGCGACATCCGCTGGGTGGTCGACACCCACGCGCACTACGACCACAGCTTCGGCAACCAGGTGTTCGCCGGCACCGCGACGATCATCGGGCACCACAGGATCCCCGCCCACTTCGCCGAGTTCGAGGCCCCGCGGCTGGCCGCCTGGACGGCGGACCCGTCGGCATCCCCGCAGTACGACTGGACCGACGTCGAGCTCACTCCGCCGCACGTCCTCGTCACCGACGAGCACACCCTCGATCTCGGCGGAAGGCCGGTGCGGATCATCGCTCTCGCACCGGGCCACACCGACACCGATGTCGTCGTTCACGTCCCGGATGCCGGCGCCTGGATCGTCGGCGACGTCGTCGAGGAGTCCGGTCCGCCGATGTACGGGTCCGGATCGTTCCCTCTCGGCTGGCCGCGCGTGCTCGCAGACCTGATCGAGCACATGGGGGAGTCCGACCTCGTCGTCCCCGGCCACGGCGGCGTCGTCGACCGCGCCTTCGTGCACGAGCAGGCGCACAGGCTGCAGGCCGTCGCCGACGCCATCAGCGTGGGCTTCGCACATCGGGAGCCCGTCGAGTACGTGGCCGAGCGTGCCGCCGGTGCCTCGCGGATGCCGCTCGAGATGGTGGAGCCCGCCGTCATCCGCGGCTACACGCAGCTCGCGGCATCCTGACGCCCCCGCATCCCGAAGCGGTGACGACCTCGGCACCCCGCCCGTCCGGGGGACGGCGCCGCCTAGGCTGGGGGCATGGCGTCGATCGAACACCGCACCCTCGGACCCTCCGGCCTCGTCGTCTCGACCGTCGGCCTCGGCTGCAACAACTTCGGGCGCACCGGGACGGCCAGCGAGGACCAGGCCGGAACCTCCGCCGTCATCGACGCCGCCATCGATGCCGGGGTGACGCTCTTCGACACCGCAGACATCTACGGCGCGGAGCGCGGACTGAGCGAGACCCTGATGGGACAGGCGCTGCGGGGAGGCAAGCGCGAGAAGATCGTGCTCGCCACCAAGTTCGGCATGGACATGGGCGGCCTGAACGGACCCGACTGGAACGCGCGCGGTTCGCGGCGCTACATCCGCCTCGCCGTCGAAGCGAGCCTCCGCCGCCTGCAGACCGATTGGATCGACCTCTACCAACTGCACCAGCCAGACCCGAGCACGCCCATCGAGGAGACCCTCTCCGCCCTCGACGACCTCGTGACGGCCGGGAAGGTCCGCTACATCGGATCGTCGAACCTCAGCGGCTGGCAGATCGCGGAAGCGGAGTTCACGGCGCGGATGGGGTCGCATCCGCGATTCATCTCGAGCCAGAACGAATACAGCCTGCTCGAGAGGACGGCCGAGGCCGAGGTCATCCCGGCCGCCGAGAACTTCGGACTGGGCTTCCTGCCCTGGTTCCCGCTCTACAACGGCCTGCTGACGGGTAAGTTCAGCCGCGCCGGCGGCCCCGAGGACAGCCGCATCATGCGCATCCGCAAGCACCTCGCGGACTCCGCCCCCTGGGGGACCATGGACAGGTACCAGGAGTTCTGCTCAGAGCGCGGCATCACGATGCTGGAGGCCACCTTCGGCTGGATGCTGGCGCAGCCGGCGCTCACGAGCGTGATAGCCGGAGCGACCAGGCCCGAGCAGGTCGTGCAGAACGCCGAGGCCGCGACATCGTGGAAGCCGACGGCCGACGACCTCGCGCAGATCTCGGCGCTGTTCGATCCGGCGGCTCTGCAGGCCTGAACGACCCGCAGTCCGACTCGGCACCTCCGCAGGGCCGGTCATCCAACGGCCTGCCCGGCTCTGTTCGCCCAGAGCGAACGGCTGGGTTCCTCCCCTTTCAGAGGATCGTTCGGCGTTCTCCACAGCACGACAGGCGCCGCGTCAGCGGCGCCGGCATCGGGCGATGCTCGACGCATGCCCACAGTGATCAAGGCCGACGCCGGCCAGGACTTCCTCGCCCTCCTCCCACGACTCACTGGATACCAGCCCCGCAACAGCGTCGTGCTGGTCGCCTTCCGTGGCAGGCGCACCTGCGGCGCCATCCGGTTCGACCTTCCCGATGCTGCCCCGCTGGCGGTGCTCAGACGTTTCGCGACCTCGATGATCGGCATGCTCTGCAAGATCCCCGATGTCGACGCCGTCGTTCCCGTCGCCTATACCGACGAGTGCTTCGGGGCGACGGATGCCGTTCCGCAGGCCCTCTTCATGGACGTCCTCGTGCACAGGGCCGAGATCAGCGGCTTCCACGTGCGCGATTCGCTGTGTGTGGCCGCCGACGGCTGGGCGTCCTTCCTCGATCCCGACGTGCCTGCCGGCGGGCATCCGCTGAGGCAGATCACTGCATCGCCCGTGAACGGCCTCGCCGACGTCGAGGGCATGGGCGTGCGCGCCGACGTGCGGGGTGAGACCGAGCTGCCCGCGGTCGACCTCGCCCGGACCGAGCAGGTGGCGCGCCGCCTGCGACGGCTGCACGACGACCCGGCCAGTGCGGGTGCCGGCGCCGCCGGTGCGTGCGAGCTGGCCGACCTCGCGCTCCCGGAGTTCCTCGAGCACCTGCTGGCGAGTCCGCCCGATGAGCTCTCGCCCGAGATCGTCGCAGCGACCCTCTGGGTGCTGGAGCGGCCGCTGTTCCGTGATGTCGCCGTCATCCAGTGGGCCTTCAGTGCAGAGATGGGGTTGCAGGCGCTCGATGACCAGCTGAGCTGGCTCGAGGAGGGGCCGACAGACGAGACCGAGACCGGTCTGCTGTTGTGGGGAGAGGGGCCGCGACCGGATCCCGAGCGCATCGATGCCGCGATCGGTTTGCTTCTCGAACTCGCGGCCTGTGCCCCGCGCTCGGCCAGGGTGGCGCCTGTCACCATGCTCGCCTGGCTGAGTTGGGCCCTCGGCCAGAGCTCGCGGGCCGCGGAGTTCGTGCAGAAGGCGCTGGAGCTCGACCCGGAGTACGGCCTCGCCTCGCTGGTCGGAGCGATGGTCAACGGTGGCCGGTTGCCGGAATGGGCCTTCGACGTGCCTCCCGTCGACGAGTCGACGGTGCACCATGTCACGCCGCGTCGGCCCCGCGACCACCTGCCGAGAGCCGTCAGTGGCCGGTGAGCGGAGCGATGAGCCTGGCTGCCAGCGATGGGCGCCTGGTCGTGCGCTGCTCGATGTCGGCGACCTCCATGCCCAGCAGGCCCAGGTTCGCTCCCACGAACCGCAGGGGCTCCGGCTCCCAGAGCGGCGAGCGGTGGTTGACCCACGGCAGGCCGGTGAGTTCGGTCGTCTCCTCGCGGATGAGGTCGCTGAGGGTTCGGCCGGCGAGGTTCGTCGTCGACAGGCCGTCGCCGACGTAGCCGCCGGCGAACGCGACGCCCGTGCGCGGGTTGTAGGACGCAGTGGCGTGCCAGTCCCGGGACACCCCGAGAGGGCCGCCCCAGCGATGCGTCACCTGTGCCCCTGCCGCCTGCGGGAACAGGTCGACGAGGGTGTCGCGCAGGTGTGCGAAGACCCTGTCGACCCTGTCGTAGTCGGGGCTGATCCGACTTCCCCAGTGGTAGCGCGCTCCCCGACCGCCGAAGGCGAAGCGGTTGTCCGCCGTGCGCTGGCCGTACACGAGCAGGTGCCTGTAGTCGGTGAACGTCTGGCCGTGCTCGATGCCGATCTCGTCCCAGACGGCATCCGGAAGCGGCTCCGTGGCGATCATGAGCGAGTAGAGCGGCAGCACCCGTCGGCCGACGCGCGGCAGCCCGGCGCCGTAGCCCTCGACGGCGATGACGACAGTCGGCGCGATGACGGTGCCGTCGAACTGGTCGCCTGCGGCATCCGTCGACGTGAATCGCACCTTGTGGGCGGCCCAGTCGTCGACCTCGGTGTTCTCGAAGATGTCGACACCCAGCTCCTCGACGACCCTGGCGAGGCCGCGAACGAGCTTGGCCGGTTGCACCCGGGCGCACGCCGGGTCGAAGGACGCGCCGGACGCCCCGGCCTGCCGCGTTCCGGGCGACGAGGCGACCGCCGTGGCGCCGAAGCGGGCACGCACGGTGGGGGCGTCCCAGTACAGGAGCTCGTCTACGCCGAACTCGCGGGCCTCGGCGACCTCGGCACGCGCAGCGGAGTCCTGCACGGCGTCGCGGGCGAAGGCGACGGTGCCGCACTTCACGTAGTCGCAGTCGATGCCCTCGGATGCCGCGACCCGGCCCACCTCGTCGACGGTGTCGATCATCGCCCGGCGCATCGCGATGGCGGCGTCACGGCCGTGCGCGCGCTCGAGCGACGCGGTCGACCGCGGGAACAGGGCCGAGCACCATCCGCCGTTGCGGCCGGAGGCCCCGAAGCCCGCGATGTGCTTCTCGAGCACCGCGATATTCAGCGACGGATCGCTCTTCGCGAGGTAGTAGGCCGTCCACAGTCCGGTGAGCCCGCCGCCGACGATGCACACGTCGTAGCGGGCGTCCCGACTGAGTCCGGGACGTGCCACCAGGGTGTCAGTCCCGGACTCTGCGAGGGAGTCGAACCAGAAGCTCAGCTGCCTGTGGTCTGTCGGCATCGGGCTCAGAGCCGCGTCCAGGCCTCGCTGAGGACCCCACGCAGGATGCCCGTGATCTCGGCGAACTCCGCGGGTCCCGTGGTGAGCGGCGGAGCGAGCTGCACGACCGGGTCGCCGCGGTCGTCGGCGCGGCAGTACAGCCCGGCGTCGAACAGCGCCTTGGAGAGGAAGCCGCGCAGCAGACGCTCGGACTCGTCGTCGTCGAAGGTCTCCTTGGTCGCCTTGTCCTTGACGAGCTCGATGCCGAAGAAGTACCCGTCACCGCGCACGTCGCCGACGATCGGCAGGTCGAGCAGGGTCTCGAGCTCGGCGCGGAACAGCGGCGAGTTCTCGCGCACCCTCTCGTTGAGCCCCTCCTCCTCGAAGATGTCGAGGTTGGCCAGCGCCACGGCGGCCGAGACGGGGTGACCGCCGAAGGTGTAGCCGTGGTAGAACGCCGTGTCGCCGTGGCGGAAGGGCTCGTAGATGCGGTCGCTGATGATGGTCGCACCGATCGGGGAGTATCCGCTCGTCATGCCCTTGGCGCAGGTGATCATGTCGGGCACGTAGCCGTACTCGTCGCAGGCGAACATGTGGCCGATGCGACCGAAGGCGCAGATCACCTCGTCGCTGACCAGCAGCACCTCGTACTTGTCGCAGATCTCGCGCACGCGCTGGAAGTAGCCGGGGGGAGGAGGGAAGCATCCGCCCGAGTTCTGCACAGGCTCGAGGAAGACGGCCGCGACGGTCTCGGGGCCCTCGAACTGGATCATCTCCTCGATGCGGTTCGCAGCCCAGACGCCGAACTGCTCCTGCGGGTCGACACCGGAGTCGACGGCGATGAAGCCGGCCTCCTCAGCGCGGTAGGAGTTGGTGTTCGGCACGCGGAACCCACCGGGGGTGAGCGGCTCGAACATGGCCTTCATCGCCGGGATGCCGGTGATGGCCAGCGCACCCTGCGGGGTGCCGTGATAGGCGACGGCACGGGAGATCACCTTGTGCTTGGTGGGCTTGCCCTGCAGCTTCCAGTAGTACTTCGCCAGCTTGAACGCCGTCTCGACGGCTTCGCCGCCACCGGTGGAGAAGAAGACCCGATTGAGGTCGCCCGGAGCGTAATCGGCAAGCCTGTCGGCCAGTTCGATGGCCGACGGATGCGCGTACGACCAGATCGGGAAGAAGGCCAGTTCCTCCGCCTGCTTGGCGGCGACCTCGGCGAGGCGCCGACGACCGTGGCCCGCGTTCACGACGAACAGGCCGGACAAGGCGTCGATGTACTGCTTGCCCTTCGAATCCCAGATGTGGTGGCCCTGACCGCGCGTGATGATCGGCACGCCGGACTCCTCGAGGGTCGACTGCCGGGAGAAGTGCATCCAGAGGTGGTCTTTGGCCTTCTGCTGCAGGTCGGCCTCGTCGTAGGAGGTCGGTGCGGAGGTGGAGGTGGAGGTGTTGAGTGTCATCGTGTTCCCCAGTTGTAGAGCTGTTTGTGGAGTTTGAGATAGACGAAGGTCTCGGTGCTGAGCACCCCTTCGAGACTGCGGATCCTCGAGTTCAGAAGGGATATCAGCTCCTCGTCGTTCTCGCACACGACTTCGACCAGGATGTCGAAGCTCCCCGCGGTGAGAACGACGTAGTCGACCTCGGGGAGAGCGGCCAGTCTGTCGGCCAGGTCACGGGTGTCGCCCGAGGCGCGGACGCCCACCATGGCCTGACGGTAGAACCCGAGTTGCATCGGATCCGTCACGGCCACGACCTGCATGACACCGGAATCAGTGAGCTTCTGCACCCGTTGGCGCACTGCGGCCTCACTGAGGCCCACGGCCTTGCCGATCTCGGCGTAGGAGCGGCGTCCGTCCGTCTGCAGCTGCTCGATGATCGCCTTGGAGACGTCGTCGAGATGCATGGGCTTCGGTGGCGTCGCACGAGGCTGGGTGCTCATTGCTCGATTCTGGCAGTGTGGTGGGCCGACGGCAAGGGAATCCGTCGATTGAACCGAGAGTTGCTGCGGATTCCATGCTTCATGCCGAATCCACCAGGTACGCGCCCGCTAGCATGGGGGCATGAGCGTGCATGCGCAGAGGAGGGTCGTCGTCGACCACCGGGCGGAGGGCTGAGGTGGGTCGAGCCCATGTCGTGCACGATGCCACGCAGTCCCGCTGGACCTTCATCGTCGGTGAGCACTTCGTCGCTGCTGTTCCGGCCGGAACGGACCCTGCCGTCGTCGCCGCACTGAACGAACGCGCCTCCCGCACGGTCACCGTCGAGGAACTCGTCTCGCTGATCCCCCTGGGAGGCGAGGGCGCCGTGGCGAGCTTCGCCCTCGTCGTCGCCGGTGCACCGTCGGACGGCGATGGCATTCCCGTCTCGGGGGTCGTTCGGGGAGACGTGGTCGTCGACGTGTACTCCGTCGGCGGATCGCGCCGCTTCAGCGATCGCGGCATCAGGCCCTGGCTGCTGGCCGACTTCCGCGCGGTGACGGCCATCGTCATCGCCGAAGACGGTTCCGGTGTGCCCCGGCCCGCCGAGATCGGAACCGGGGAGCCGGTCGGGCGCGGTCCGAGCATGGCGGCCAGGCTGGACTGGCAGCCGGGGGAGCCGCCGGCTGTCGAGGTCGGTGGGCGATCGGATGCCGAAGTCCGGAGTCCTCCCGACGCTGGCGCCGCGCCGGTCGGTGACACGGTGCACCGCCCCCGCAGGCTCGCCGAGCACGACACCGTGCTGCGGCCCCGTCGCCATGAGCTGACACCGGATGCCGCAGCCGGAGAGCCGGTTCCGGCAGCCGAGCCGCAGGTCGAGCCGGCGCCGGAGCAACGCCCCATGGCCGAGCGCCAGCCTGTGACGCAACCGACAGACGAGCAGCATCCGGAGCCCGGCCCACGCCCCCGCTTCGGACTGAGGATCGGCCAGGGCGATGAGCGCGAGCTCGATGCCGTCTACCTGATCGGTCGGCGTCCCCGCCTCGGGCGCGTGCCGGCCGTGGGCGAGCACGTGCGCCTCGTCGATGTGCCGTCCCCGAGCCGCGAGGTGTCTGCGACGCATGTGGAGATCCGTCGCGAGGGCGACGTCGTCGTGGTGACGGACCAGCGCTCGACCAACGGAACCTTCATCGTTCCGCCCCATGCCGACCGCATCCGTCTGCGCCCCGGGCAGTCGATGGTGGTGAGCGTCGGAACGATGGTGCACATCGGTGACGGTACAATCGTGACGATATCCGCGCTGGAGGACTCCCGAGAGCTCTCCACCGACCCCCCGACGACGAGAAGGCCGAGGACGTGACGCAGATCGGTCAGGGCACGCCCGAGTACACAGCGCAGATCCCGGGTGCGGTCGACGCCGCTGTGACGCTGGCGTGGGCCGCGATCACTGACACCGGGCACCGCCGCGAGGCGAACGAGGACAGCTACATGGCGCAGGCGCCGGTCTTCGCCGTCGCCGACGGCATGGGCGGGCACACGGCGGGCGACTTCGCCAGCGCCGCCGTCGTCACGCGTCTCGCCGAGCACGGAGGGCGTCCGACGGCCGACACCGCCGGCATCGAGCAGTCGCTGCGCCTCGCAGTCGACGACATGGGTCGCGGCGGCGGCGTCACGGACTCCGGCACCGGGACGACCGTCACCGGCGTCGCCCTCACCCAGACCACGGCCGGACTCGCCTGGCTCGTGTTCAACATCGGCGATTCTCGCGTCTACCTGCTCTCGCACGGCGTGCTCGAGCAGCTCACCACCGACCACTCCATCGTGCAGGAGCTCGTCGACGCCGGTCACATCTCGCGCGAAGAGGCCGAGACGCATCCGCACTCCAACGTCATCACGCGCGCCGTCGGCTTCCACGAGGCGCCCATCCCCGACTACAGGCTCATCGCCGTCGAGGAGGGCTCGCGCATCCTGGTCTGCTCCGACGGGCTCACCAAGGAGCTCACGCCCTACGGGATGCGCCATTTCCTGATGTCGACCGAGACGCCGGCGGATGCCGCGAAGCAACTGGTCGACGCCGCGCTGGCCAACGGCGGTCGCGACAACGTCACCGTCATCGTGGTCGACGTCATCGGAGTGACCGGGGCGGCCCCGAACCCGCACGACCACTGACGATGCGCCCGGGTCTTGCGCCCCGTTCGAGGGGGTCTGTCGTGACGCGCCAGTCCCTACAATTGGGGGGAAGCGGGCGCATGCGCGGTGGGGGTGCAGCGTCCAGGGTCTGCCGACGTGGGCACGGAGGGAGGGGGCCACTATGACACGACGCCTTCCGTCAACGCCCCCCACGCTGCCCGGCTTCTCCTACGTGCACGTGCTCGGCTCCGGCGGCTTCGCCGACGTCTTCCTCTACGAGCAGTCGATGCCGCGCCGGCAGGTGGCCGTGAAGGTGCTGCTGAGCGAGGTCGTGAACGACCAGGTGCGGCAGATGTTCCAGGCCGAGGCCAACCTCATGGCTCAGCTGAGCTCGCATCCGTCTATCCTCACGGTGTACCAGGCCAGCGTCTCCAGCGACGGCCGTCCCTACCTCGTCATGGAGTACTGCTCGGCCACGCTCACGACGCGCTACCGTGCCGACCCGCTTCCGGTTCCCGAGGTGCTGTCGATCGGGGTGAAGATCGCCAGCGCCGTCGAGACGGCTCACCGCGCCGGCGTGCTGCACCGGGACATCAAGCCGTCGAACATCCTGATGACCGCCTACGGGCATCCCGTGCTCTCCGACTTCGGCATCGCGGCGACGCTCGGCGAGGCCGAGACGACGGAAGCCGTCGGGCTCTCGATCCCGTGGTCCGCCCCTGAGGTCCTGCAGGACGACGTGTCGGGGACCGTCGCGTCCGAGGTGTGGTCCCTGGGCGCGACCCTGTACTCGCTCCTCGCCGGACGGTCGCCGTTCGAGGTTCCCGGTACCGAGAACACCGCAGCCGAATTGATGGCCCGCATCACGAAGGCCCGGTACGAGCCGATCGGACGGGCGGACGTTCCCGAACGCCTCGAACTCGCGTTGTCGCGGGCGATGTCGCGGCGCCCGGAGAACCGCCAGCGCAGCGTGCTCGAGTTCATCCGCGAACTGCAGGCCGTCGAGGCCGAACTCGACCTGCCGCAGACGGCCATCGAGGTGGCGATGGACGACTGGGCCATCGCGACGGCGGTCGACATGGAGGAGCGCACCCGCATCAGCGGGGCGAACGTGATCACCGCGGGAGCCGGCAGGCGCACCCGCAAGCAATCGGTCAGCCGCACCATGACCGCGACGCCGACCTCGGTGGGGCGCAGCGGCAGCACCAGCGCCGACACCCCGGGCAAGGCCGCTGCCGAGCGCAGGAGTCGCAGGCTGGTCTGGGCGATGCTCGCCATCTCGGTCGTCGTGCTCGGCCTCGCCGTCACGGCCACCATCGCCATCGTCCGGTCGACGTCGTCCGACATCCCGACGGTCAGCAACATCGCCGGTCAGGCATCCGAGCGGACCGTCGACTTCTCCTGGGAGGACCCCGGCCTCCGCACGGGCGACAGCTACCTCGTCACAGTCACCGGCGGTGAGTCCAGCGCGCAGAGCGGGACGAGCTTCAGTGCCGTCGCCGCAGCCGGGGCCGAGCAGGTCTGCGTCACCGTCGCCGTCAGCCGGGAGGGTCGCACCGGCTCGCCGAGTTCGGAGAAGTGCGTCGCGGTCGAGGCGGTCGATTCGCCATGATCCGATCCTGGCTGGGCGCACACCGTTCCGGGGTGATCGCGGCGACCAGCGGGACCGTCGTCACGGCCCTCATCACGACGGTCGCGATCATGTCCGGCGGGTACTCCGCCCAGCGCATCGACCTGGGCGACGGGTCGGTCTGGGTCAGCAACAGCTCCGATGAGGTCGTCGGGCGGGCGAACACGCAGGTGTTCGAGCTCGACACCGTCATCGGAGCGGCCAACCCCGACATCGACGTCGTGCAATCGGGCACCACTGTGCTGGTCACCGATCGGCGCACCAGTTCCGTCGACATCATCGACCCGGCCACGAGCACGGTCGCCGAGACGGTCCCGCTTCCGCCGGCCGACGACTCCGAGGTGCGGATCGCCGGTGACGAGGTCGTGATCTCGGCCGGCGGTGAAGTCTGGACCGAGCCCATACGCGATCTCGACGACTTCGACGCGTCGTCCGAGCCCCAGCTCTCCCTCGGCCCCGGCACAGTGACGAGCGTCGACGACTCCGGTCGCATGACGGCGTTCACCCCGGCCACGGGAACGCTGTCCGTCGTCGACACGATCAGTGGCACCGTCGTGCAGTCCGAGCGGCTTGCGGGCATCGACGCCAAGGCAGACGTGGCCGTCACGAGTGTCGGCGGCGCGTGGGCGGTGCTCGACCGTTCGTCCCGGTCCATCGCCTTGGCGACGGGGACGATCGATCTGGCACCGTACATGGCCAGCGGCAGCGAGGCTCAGCTGCAGCAGGCGTCGAGCGCTGGAGCCTCCATCCTGCTCGCCCACAGGGGTGGCCTGCTGTCCATCCCGATCAGCAGCGGGAACCCGTCGGCGCTCGTCACCGACAGGGCCGGTGCGCCGAGCGTTCCGATCGTGGCTGGCGGATGCAGCTACGCGGCCTGGTCCGATGCCATCGCCTGGAGCGCCTGTGGCACGGCGACGGCGCGGACCCGAGAGCTGAGCGGCGCCTCCGGCGGACTCACCCCGCGATTCCGCGAGAACGCCGGCGTCGTCGTGCTCAACGACACGGCGTCAGGCGACACCTGGGCAGTGCAGGACGATTACAGGCTGATCGACAACTGGGACGAGCTGATCGACCAGACTCCGAAGCAGCAGACCACTGAGCAGGACGATCCCGAGGTCGAGCCGGAGTTCGAGAAGACCCAGCAGAAGCCCGTCGCAGAAGACGACGAGTTCGGAGCCAGGCCGGGAAGGTCGACCACCCTTCCGGTGCTGGCGAACGACTACGACCCCAACGGCGATGTGCTGGTCGTGAGCAAGATCACCCAGCCGTCGGATGACGCCGGACGAGTCGACGTCGTGAGCAGCGACCAGCAGGTGCTGCTCACCCTGCCGTCGACGGCATCCGGGACAGTCACGTTCGGGTACACGGTCGACGACGGCCGCGGTGGTCGGGCCGAGGCCTTGGTCACCGTGACAGTGCGCAGCGACGACGAGAACTCGCCACCGAGACAGCTTCACGACACCCGGGCCGCCGTGCCCGACAAGGGGCGCGTCTCGACCCAGGTGCTGACCGACTGGTTCGACCCGGACGGAGACGCCATCTTCCTGTCCGAGGCGATCGTCCCAGCAGCCGACCGCGTCGCGTTCAAACCCGACGGCACGGTCATCTTCACCGACCTCTCCGGAGGCACGCGCACGGTGCAGGTCGGCCTGGCCGTCTCCGATGGCCGGCAGACCGGGTCGGGCACCCTCGTCGTGAAGGTCATGCCGGCGGGTACCGTGCCGATCATCGCCGATCCGTTCGTGGCGGCCGGCCACGTCGGCGAGAGCCTGACCGTGCAGCCGCTTCCGCACGTCCACGGCGGGACGGGTACCGTGCGGATCGCCAGTGTGCCTGCCAAGCCCGGCGTCGAGATCGTGCCCGACTTCGATGCAGGCACCTTCCAGTTCACCTCGGACATCGCCGGGACGTTCTACATCGACTACGGGGTCACCGACGGGGTCGAGACGGCATCGGGCATCGTGCGCATCGATGTCACGCTCCGGCCAACGGATTCCCTCGTGCCCATCACGGTTCCGCACACGGCGTTCGTCAGGGCCCAGAGCGAGGCGACGATCGACGTCCTGGCGACCGACATCGATCCGGGAGGCGGTGTGCTCCTGCTCACCGGCGTCCTCGACCTCCCGCGCGAGAGCGGGATGCGGGTCGAGATCCTCGAGCAGCGGCTGTTGCGCATCACGCTGACACGCCCCCTCGAGAACGCGACCGCGTCGTTCGGCTACAGGGTGAGCAACGGCCTGGCCGACGCGGACGGCCGGGTGACGGTCATCGAGGTTCCGCAGCCGGAGCGCAGGCAGGTGCCGATCGCGAACCCCGACACGGCATCGGTGCGGGTCGGCGACGCCATCGACATCCCCGTGTTGGCCAACGACGAGCAGCCCGACGGTGATCCGCTGACCCTCGACGCCGAGATCCAGAAGCGACCGCGCGGGAGCGGCCTCGCCTTCGCGTCGGGGCAGACTCTGCGCTACCTCGCGCCGGAGACACCGGGCAACTACACGGTGGTCTACAGGGTGAACGCCCCCGACGGGCAGTTCGCGAACGGCGAGGTGACGATCTCGGTCCGCGAGATCGATCGCGCATCGAACCGGGCGCCGCTTCCGCGGGTCGTCACGGCGCGGGTGCTCGCCGGTGACACGGTCCGCATCACCGTCCCCCTGGTCGGCGTCGACCCTGACGGCGACTCCGTGCAGCTTCTGGGTGAGGACTCGAATCCGGAGAAGGGCGCCGTGACGGATGCCGGTGCCGACTGGCTGGAGTACTCGTCGGGGGAGTACAGCACCGGAACCGACACCTTCACATACTCCGTCATCGACTCCCTCGGATCCCGGGCGACGGGCACGGTACGCGTCGGCATCAGCGCCAGGCTCGACGGCTCGCGCAACCCCATCGCGGTTCCCGATGTCGTCGCGGCCAGGCCGGGATCGACGGTCCTCGTCCGGGTCCTCGCCAATGACTCCGATCCCGACGGCGGCGCCCTGGCGGTGACGGCGGTCGAGCCGAACTCGACGAATGCCGCAGCCACGGCGAGCATCGACGACGACGTCGTCGAGGTGAACGTTCCAGCCGATCCCGGCAACTACGGTTTCGTCTATTCGATCGAGAACCCGCGCGGGGGAACGAGCTCGACCTTCCTCACCGTGCAGGCGCGCACTGATGCCCCGCTGTCGCGTCCGATCGCGCGCGACACAGTGCTCACGCTCTCCGACGTGCTCGATCACGAGACCATCGACGTCGACGTGCTCGCGAACGTGTTCTTCGCCGACGGCCCGGCCACAGACCTCACGCTGCGGGTGCTGCCTGGCTTCGGCTCGTCAGCGGTGGTGACGAGGTCGGAGCGGGTGCGGGTCGAGGTCGGCACCAGGAGCCAGATCATCCCGTTCTCCGTCACGCACCCCGACGACCCGTCCATCACCGCCTACGCCTTCATCTGGGTCCCCGGCCACGGCGACGCCCTCCCGCAGCTCAAGCGCACGGCTCCGCGGATCCAGGTCGACAGTGGGGCATCCGTCACCATCGACATCGAGGACCACGTCGTGGCCGTCGACGGGCGCCAGGTGCGGTTGACCGACTCGGGAACGGTGCGGGCCACCCACGCCGACGGCTCCGACCTGGTCGTCGACGACGACACGATCCGGTTCCGCAGCGCCGAGAAGTACTTCGGGCCGGCTTCGGTCTCGTTCGAGGTGACGGATGCCGTCGCCGGCGATGAGGACAAGACGCGAGTCGCGACGATAGTGCTGCCGATCACGGTGGTGCCGAGGGAGAACCAGCCGCCCTCGTTCGCCGGCGGCACGATCGAGTTCGAGCCCGGACAATCCAAGACGATCCGACTGACCGGCCTCACGAGCTACCCCTACCCCGACGATGTCGACGAGCTGCGCTACTCGGTCGAGGACCCGGCACCCGTGGGCTTCGCCACCCCGTCCATCGACGGCGACGAGCTGACGCTGCGCGCCGACAGGAATGCCGACACCGGCAGCGAGACATCGGTGACCATCGCCGTCAGGGACGACGCGAACGACGGAAGCTCCGGTCGCATCGTGCTGCGCGTCGTTCCGTCCACCCTTCCCATCGCCGTTCCCGCGGCCGATACCGCCGTCGCTCCGCGCGGCACGACGACGACTGTAGACGTGCTGAAGAACGACGAGGCGACGAACCCCTTCCCCGACACCCCGCTCCGCGTTCTCAGGGTCTCCGGTCTCGATTCGTCGTCGCTGCCCGACGGGGTCTCGATCGTGCCGAGCGCTGACAAGTCCACCCTGCAGGTGAGCGTCGGAGCTGAGGCGGCCCCCGTCGACACGAACCTGCAGTACCAGATCGCCGACGCGACGAACGATCCGTCGCGCTACGCGTGGGGAACCATCCGCATCTCCGTGCAGGACAGGCCTGACCCCGTCACGGGCCTCTCCGTGACGAGCTTCGGCGACGGAGTGCTCACGACGACGTTCGCCGCGGCCGGGTTCAACAACTCGCCGATCAGCGGTTACGACGTGTCGCTGTTGAGCGCCGCCACAGGCGACGTCGTGTCGTCGACGGCGTGCGCGGCAACGACCTGCACGCTGGCGACACCGGGCAACGGCGTGGCGAACGCCGTACGGGTGCGGGTGACGGCCCGGAACGGCATCGGCTCCTCCGATGCCGCCGAGACATCGACAGCCGCCTGGTCCGACGTCGTCCCGCCGGCACCGACTGGCCTGACGGCCGCGCCGCTCGACGGCGGCCTGCGCATCGGCTGGGATGCCGTCGGAGTTCCCGGCGGCGGCACGGCTGTCGGCAGCTACGTCGTCGCCGTGGGCGGAGTGGAACTCGGCGAGCTCGCCGCCGCCGACATCTGCTCGGCCGGGCGCTGCAGCATCGACCAGGGCGGTCTCTCCAACGGCAGCACAGTCGCGTTCACGGTGAGTGCTCGCAACGGCGCCTATCCGGCACTGTCGAGCTGGACCAGCGCATCGGGTGCCGGTGTGCCGTTCGGCGCCCCGATGGCGGTATCCGTCGACGTGGTGTCCGACGCGGGGTCGGGCGCCGTCACAGTGATCTGGGCGCCTTTCGCCGCGAACGGAGACGCGATCCAGGGCTACTACGTGCAGCGCCTCGCCGACACGGCGCCGGGCGCAGCCCTGCCCGACGTTCCGACAGGCGCTTCGGGCTGCTCGGTCAGTTCCCCGGCGCCGGGCACAGTGTCTCCGCCGCGCGGGACAGTCCAGTCCCTGCCGGCCGATGCCGGTTCTGCGCGCTTCGAGAGCCTGACGGCCGACGACACGAGCTACAACTTCGTGGTGTGGGGCTACAACAGGGCCGGCTGCGCAGCCACCGTCGTCGACGGCTCGGTGGTGCGTCCTGGGCCCGGTGCCATCACCGCGATCGATGCCTCGGTCGAGGAATTCGCCTATTCTCAGGATCTGGTCGTGGGAGGGGTGAGCGCCGGGGCGAGCACCAGCGCGTTCCAGATGCGTTTGGTCGATGCCGCGGGTGAACCGACGACGGGTGCTCAGGACTTCTCCGGAACCGGCATCCCGCGCAGGCAGTTCGGACTCTCATTCGGTGAGACGATCCGCTTCCAGGTGCGCGGCTGCACGTCGTGGGGGAGCTGCGGGCCCTGGTCCGGCGTCGCCCCGACCGATCCCCAGCCCTCGCTGACGTGGGAACTGCCGAGCCGGGCGTACACGCCGTCCGACCCCGACAACGGGGTGACGAACTCGACCTGGTCGTGGACGAACGATCCGGCGAACGGCTCGGGCCACCCGGCGAGCTACCGCTGCTACGTCGATGGAAGCGAACCGCAGATCTCGGTCGGCGTGGACCCGGGCGGGACCAGCTGCGCCATTCCCGGCCTCCCGCCCGCCGCCCCCGTAAGGTTGGAGATCACCATCGACGGCCTGACCAGGACGTATTCCCAGTGACGACGGAGCGAGGACCTGCTGTGACGATGACCCCGGATGCCGCGGCCGCATTCGCCGAGACCTTCGGCCGTCTGGTCGCCGGCGTCGAGCAGGTGCTGCTGGGCAAGACCCACGTCATCAGGCTGGCGTTCACGGCGCTGTTCAGCGAGGGCCACCTGCTGCTGGAAGACGTGCCCGGCACCGGCAAGACCTCGCTCGCGAGGGCGATGGCGCAGAGCGTCGACGGCACGAGTTCGCGGGTGCAGTTCACCCCCGACCTGCTCCCCGGTGACATCACCGGTGTCAGCGTCTACGACCAACGGTCGGGCGCCTTCGAGTTCCACCGTGGCCCCGTCTTCGCCAACGTCGTGCTGGCCGATGAGATCAACCGGGCCAGCCCGAAGACCCAGTCGGCTCTCCTCGAGGTGATGGAGGAGGGCCAGATCACCATCGACGGCATCACTCACGTCCTCGACCAGCCATTCATGGTCATCGCGACGCAGAACCCGGTCGAGCAGGCTGGAACCTATCGACTGCCTGAGGCGCAGCTCGATCGCTTCATCATGCGCGCCTCGATCGGCTACCCGGACCACGCGTCGACGCTCCGCATCCTCGAGGGTGCGGACCATCGGGCGCACGACGTCGTCGTGCCGCCCGTCGTGTCCGCGGCGACGATCATCGAGATGGCGTCGGCCGTGCGCTCGGTCCATGTCGATCCGAGCATCAACGACTACATCTCGCGGATCGCCCAGGCGACCAGGCACGCCCAGGAGGTGCGCCTCGGCGTGAGCGTGCGCGGTGCCCTCGCCCTCCTGAGGAGTGCGAAGACCCTCGCCGCCGCGAACGGCAGGCACTACGTGGTTCCCGATGACGTGAAGTCCCTCGCCGAGTCGGTTCTCGCCCACCGCCTCATCCTCGACCCCGAGGCCGAGTTCGACGGTGTGAGCGCCTCGAACGTGATCTCCCAGCTGCTCATCGAGACCCCGCCGCCGAGCGACAGGCTCGCCGTGTGAGCCCGTCCGCCGAGCCGCGGGGGACTGCACCACGGGAGGGCAGGCTCGCCGAGGCGATCACGTCCGTCGTCGCAGCACTGGCCGCGCTGCGACGCGGAGTCTCCGCATCATGGCATGCTCTCGTCTCGACGATGACCGTCTTCGGCTGGAGCGTCGTGATCGCCGTCATCGTCGGATTCATCGGCGGATACCTGCTCGGCTGGGCCGAGTTCGTCGCGCTGGCCTGGGCCGGGACCGTGCTGCTCGCCCTCTCGGCGCTCTACCTCGTGGGGCGCAACTCCTTCCGCATCGGGCTGGCCCTGCCGCTCCGGCGGGTCGTCGTCGGAGAGAAGGCACCCGGTGAGGTCATGGTGTTCAACCCGACCCGCAGGCATCTCGCCGGAGTCGGGGTCGAGGTTCCGATCGGCGACGGGCTGGCCGAGTTCCACATCCCCGGGATCCCGCGAGGATCCGAGGCCAGCGAGGTCTTCCTGGTGGCGGCTGAGCGCCGGGGGGTCATCCCCGTCGGGCCCGTGCGCACCATCCGCGGTGATCCGCTCGGCCTGTTCCGGCGGGAGCTCACCTGGGCCGAGCGGACGGAGTTGTACGTGCATCCGCGCACCATCGCCATCCCGGCCATCTCGACCGGGTTCGTGAGGGACCTCGAGGGTGCCGCGACGCGCACCATCACCTCGAGCGACGTCTCCTTCCACGCCTTGCGTGAATACACGCCAGGAGACGACAGGCGCTTCATCCACTGGCGCAGTTCGGCGAAGACGGGCGTCTACATGGTGCGCCAGTTCGAGGAGACCCGGCGCAGCCACATCATGGTGGTCCTCGGCCTCGCCGAATCCGACTACGCCGACGATGAGGAGTTCGAGCTGGCGGTGAGCGCGGCCGGTTCCCTCGGGGTGCACGCCATCCGCGACGCGCGCTCGGTCTCGGTCATCGCCAGCGGAAACAGGGCCACAGCATCCAGACAGTTCGACCCCGCCTCCAGGGCGCTACGCACGTCGAGCCGCATCCGCCTGCTCGACGACCTGACGGTCGTGCAGCGATCCCCGAGCGCGACGAATATCGTCGCGCTCACCCGGGTGGCCGGCGAGAGGGCTGCCGACGCGTCGGTCGCCTTCCTCATCACGGGGTCGGCGACCACTGTCGCCCAGCTGAGGCAGGCCGCAGCCGGACTGCCGTCCGGCGTCGACGTCATCGCCGTCATCTGCGAACCCGGTGCTCTGCCTGCGATGCGCCGGGTCGCCGAACTGACCGTGCTGAGCATCGGATACCTCGACGACCTGCAGAAGTCCCTCGCCAGGGCGGCGGTGCTGTGATGGCGGCATCCGGAGGGCCTCGTCCTTCGGCCGCAAGGCCTCGTCCTTCGGCCGCAGGGTCTCGCCCTTCGGCCGCGGGGTCTCGTCCTCCTCTCAGGCTCATCCTGGTGAACGCGCTCATGCTGCTCGCCGCCACGGGTGTGGCGATGGCGACGCTGTGGCCCGTCTATCAGAGCGCGGCCTTCATCGTCGCGGTCGCGGTCTCGGCCCTGGTCGGCTGCCTCGTCGGAACCCTCGGTGCGGTCCTGCGGTGGTCGTCTCTCGTCGTCCTTCTCGTCGCAGCCGCCGCCTTCCTCGTGATCGGCGTGCCCCTGGGCGTTCCCTCCCAGGCACTCTTCTGGGTGCTGCCGTCGTGGCAGGGACTGATCGACCTGCTCGCCGGTACAGCTCTCAGCTGGAAGCAGCTGCTCACGATCGTGACGCCAGTCGGCTCCTACCAGGCGCTGCTCGTGCCCGTCGTGGTGCTCGTGTTGGCGACCACGACCGTCGGCATGTCCGTGGCTCTGCGAGCCCGACGCGGAGAGTTCGCCGTCCTCGCACCTCTCGGACTCTTCGTCCTGGCGATCGTGCTCGGTCCGACCACGGCACTCGCACCGGTGGAGACGGCCCTCCTCCTCGGCATCGTTCTGGTGTTCTGGGCGGCGTGGGTGCACCGCCGCCGCCGCGCCGAGGCCATCGCGCGGGTGACCCAGGGCGGATCGGGCGTGCGGGAGAGCGCCGCCCGCCGGCGGATCGCTGTGACCCGCACGGTGTTGAGCTCTGCAGTGATCGTGGCCGTGGCCGTCGCCGGTGGCACTCTCGCCGCTGTCGCCTACCCGGCTGCCGCCGCGCGGGAGGTGCCGCGCCGTCACACCGAGCAGCCCTTCGACCCTCGCGACTACCCGAGTCCGCTCGCCGCGTTCAGGAGCTTCCTCGAGGCGGATGCAGCCTCCAGCACGATGCTCACGGTCTCGGGGCTGCCGGCCGGCGGCCTCATCCGCATCGCCGCCCTCGACAGCTACGACGGGATCGTCTACTCGGTGGGCAGCGACACCGTGGCCAGCGCCTCAGGCTCCTTCACCAGGCTGCCGTACCGCATCGACCAGAGCGCTGTGGAGGGGGATCCCGTCTCGATCGACGTGACCGTCGGCGCCTACAACGAGGTCTGGGTCCCGGGAGTCGGCAAGCTCGAGAGCATCAGGTTCACCTCGGACCGGGCGGGCAGGCTCACCGACTCGTTCTACTACAACGACAACGCCGCGACCGGAGCGGTGCTCGGCGGTCTCGACGACGGCGATGAGTACAGGGCGGATGCCGTGGTGCCCCCAGCTCCGGCGGACGTCACGACGCTTCTGCCCGGCACTGCAGTGCTCCCTCAGCTCCCGGCCGACATCGAGGGTATCGCGCCCCTGCTCTCGGACTGGGTCGACGAGACCGCCAACCAGGGCACGCAGCTCGCGCAGATGCTCGAGGGCATCCGTCGCGACGGCTACGTGAGCCACGGACTGGAGGGCGAGCCGCCGAGCCGCTCCGGTCACTCGGCCGACAGGCTCACGCAGCTGGCCACCGAGATTCCGATGCTGGGCGACGGTGAGCAGTATGCGGCAGCCGCGGCCGTGATGGCACGGATGATCGGCTTTCCCGCCAGGGCCGTGATCGGCTTCGCCCCCAACATCACGTCCACGACGGGCTCCGTCGCCGTCACCGGTGACGACATCGCCGCGTGGATCGAGGTGCAGGACTCGACGGGTTCGTGGGTGAGTCTCGACCCCAATCCGGAGCCCCGGGAGGTGCCGCCCAAGCAGGAGGACGAGCCGATTCCGGTATCGCGCCCGCAGGTCGTGCTGCCGCCGCCGCTCGAACAGCCCCAGGTGTCCGAGCCGGCACCCGATCCGCAGTCCGCCCCC
Source organism: Leifsonia stereocauli (assembly GCF_038432415.1). NCBI lineage: Bacteria > Bacillati > Actinomycetota > Actinomycetes > Micrococcales > Microbacteriaceae > Leifsonia > Leifsonia stereocauli. Next base: position 1,574,149 of record NZ_JBCAUN010000001.1, on the reverse strand, counting down.
ACCGATGTCGACCCGACGGCCGATCCGACGCTCGCCCTGATTCTGCTGATCGGTCGGATCGCCGCGTGGATCGCTCTGGCGCTCGCCCTCCTGGTGAGTCCGTTCCTCGCCATCGTCGCCGCCAAGGTGCGTCGACGGTGGTACAGGCGACGCACGGGCGACCCCGTCGATCGGATCGCCGGCGGCTGGCGCGAGTTCAGCGATCTCGCCGTCGACCACGGCTTCGCTCTGTCTCCTGTGGCGACCAGGTCCGAGAACGCCGCCGTGGTGGGCGGCAGCAGGCCGCTGGTGCTCGCCGGTGTCGTCGACAGGGCCGTGTTCGCACCCGGGACCCCTCCGCCGGCCGACGCCGATCGCGTGTGGCACGAGGTCGACGAACTGCGCGGTACTCTCGACGCGGGACGTTCGCGCTGGCAGCGGCTGCGCGCGAAGATCTCACTCAGATCGTTCCGCTTGCCGGGTGAAGGACGGAGACAGCACCAGTGAACTGCCTGATCTGCGGTGCCGTCCTCCCGCCCGGCGCCATGTTCTGCGGTGACTGCGGCAGTTCGACGACGGCGACCCCGCGCAGTCGCACCCGGCCGGATCCCCGGCCCGGCGACACGACGATCATCGAGCCACTGCGGCCAGGCGGTGCCACGCCGGGTGCCGTCGTCGGCCCGCCCGTGGTCCCCGCCGCTCCTCCAGTGCCCGCTGCCGATTCCGCGTTCAGCCCCGGAGTCCCCACTTCTTCCGACGGTGCGGATGCCGGGAGTGCGGCATCCGTTCCGCAGACCTCACCCACGGGTGCTCACGAACCGGAGTCCGTCGACCCGGCCCCTGCGACCTTCGTGCTCGTCTTCAGCACGGGGGAGCAGTGGGCCGTCTCCGGAACTGGCCTCATCGGTCGACGCCCGCTGCCGCAACCGACGGAGTACCACGACGAGATCATCGCCGTCGCCGATCGCGGACTGTCGGTCTCGAAGACCCACTTGGAGTTCGGCCAGCACGACGGCGAGCTCTGGGTCAGCGACAGGTTCTCGGGCAACGGCACGATCATCCGACGCCCTCGAGAGGCGCCGATGCGCTGCGATCCCGGGCGACGCTACCTCGTTCCGCGAGGTTCTCGCGTCGACATCGGCGAGCAGCACTTCACTGTGGCGTAGCGTCCTCCCCGCACGCCTCTGGCGATCCGCCGATGCACTGATGGAGCCCGCCCCATCCTGCGGCGGTGCCGGGGTGATTCCATCACCGGGTGACCGATCTGCCCCCGTCCGACATCCTGCGGCTGCCACCCCGCCCGACCGAGCGAGAACGGGCCCCGTTCCCCCTGCTCGCGAGCATCGCCCCCGTCGTCGTCGCCCTGGCGCTCTGGGGCATCACCCGATCGCCGTTCGCGCTGCTGTTCGCCGTGCTCGGGCCCGTCATCGCCCTCGCGAGTCTCGCGGATGCCTCACGCTCGACGCGGAGATCGTCTCGACGGGCGCTGGCCGAGCACAGCGCCGCCATCGGCGAGCTGACCGACCGGATCGCGCGGCGCCAACGGAACATCCGTCGCGCGGCCTGGCACCGTCATCCGAGCGCCTCCGACGCCTTCTTCGCCGCTGACGACGATGCTCGCCGGTGGCGCTCCGCCGAGCCGGGTTCCGTGGTGCTCGGCAGCGGCACTGTGCCCAGCCCCGACGCGATCGCCTGGGACGAGACGAGCACACTGCCCGATGATGCGCGTGACGCCGGACTCCACGGCGCACCGGGAGCCCTCGGCGCCTCCGGCCGGCGACGGGACTCGAAGGGCTCCAGAGCCTCGGTGAGTCGCGAGCGCGCGGCCGCGGTGGCGGCATCGCGATCCATCGATGACATGCCGGTCGCCGTCGACATCGGTGGCGGCATCGGCGTCGTCGGAGCGGAGCCGCTGGTGCGTGCAGTGCTCCGCGGCCTCCTGCTCCAGGCCGTCGATGCCGTTCCGCCGAGCGGGATGGGCGTCTCGACGCCGGCGACGCCCGAGTGGGAGTGGACGGCCGAGCTCCCGCACTCGCTCGCCGGCAAGGCGGTCGCCAGAGCGGCGGCCGGGGCGCCTCTGCTCGTCGTGGTGCAGTCATCGGATGCCGGAGCGGGGCGGGGCGTTCATCACTCCAGCGACGACGGCCCGTTCGGGAGATCGCGGTCCGTCATGCTCGCCGGAGCTCCGCGCGTCGCCCTCCTGCCCCCGGGATGCGCCGTCATCCTCGTCGTGCGCAGCGCCGTCGACGCCGAAGTCGTGCGGTCGCCCACCGAACGCACTGTGCGGCTGGTGCCCGAACTCGTCGGGGCGGAGCATGCCGGCGCACACGCGCGGCTGCTCGGGCTGACCGCCCGGCGTTCGGCACCGACGGCGCTGCCGGCGATGGAACGGTTCGTGGCTCCCGAGCATCCGACGGGCCCCGGGCTCGCCGGCGTGATCGGCCCGGGCACGACGGGCCCGATGGTGCTCGACCTCGTCGCCGACGGCCCGCACGCCGTCGTCGGAGGAACCACGGGCAGCGGCAAGAGCGAACTGCTGGTGACCTGGATCGCCTCCATGGCCGCGGGACGGGTCGCCGCAGAATTCACCTTCCTGCTCGTCGACTTCAAGGGCGGAGCGACGGGAACCATCCTCGGTGGACTGCCGCACTGTGTCGGGGTCGTGACCGACCTCGACGCTCCGCTCGCCCGACGGGTGCTCGATGGTCTTCTCGCCGAGATGCGCCGCAGGGAGGCCGTGCTCGCCGACGCGAGGGTGGCCGCCATCGACCAACTCCCGCCAGACCGCTCTCTCCCGCGGCTCGTCGTCGTCGTCGACGAGCTCGCCGCGCTGCTCGGCGCCGAACCGGGGATGCACGCGCTGTTCAGCGACATCGCCGCCCGCGGACGCTCGCTCGGACTGCACCTCATCCTGTGCACCCAGCGACCGGCCGGCGTCGTGCGGGAGTCGTTGCTGGCGAACTGCGCGCTGCGCATCAGCCTGCGTGTCATCGACGGTGCCGACAGCGCAGCGCTGATCGGATCGCCCGCCGCGGCACTGATCCCCGTCGCCCTGCCGGGTCGGTGCCTCATCGCGCGCCATGGGCGCCTCGACGAAGCGCAGGTCGCGACGACGACGCGAGGCGACCTCGCCCTCATCGCGCGCCGATCGGCACGCCAGGGCTCGACCGAGCCGCAGCGGCCGTGGCTGCCTCCCCTCCCGCCGGTGCTCCAGCGCGATCACCCGGCGTTCGCCGACGAGCTGGCACCCGGCACGGCAGCATCGCGCGGGGTCGTCATCGGCCTCCTCGACCGCCCGGCGCTCCAGGCCCAGCCCGTCGCCCGCTGGTCGGGGCCCGCCCTCCTGATTCAAGGAGGCGCGGGTTCAGGGCGCACGACATCACTCGCCCGGATCGCGGCCGAGTGCCCGGGGGTGCAGGTCGTCCCCGCCGACGTCGAGGGCACGTGGGACGCCCTCGACCGGGCGGAACGCGGAGAGCTGCGGATGCTGCTGCTCGACGACTGGGATGCGGTGTCCGGCCGTTGGCCGGCCGAGTACCGCCAGACGGCCTCGGACCGTCTCGCCGACCTGCTGCACGGCGGCACCGCCCGCATCGCCGTGACGGTCAGGCGTTCCGGCGTACTCGGATCCGTCGCCGGGTTGTTCGGCAGCACGATCGTGCTGCGCACCGACGACCGCAACGAGCACGTGCTCGCCGGCGCCCCCGCCGATCTCTGGGATCCGACCGCTCCTCCGGGGCGCGGCGTGTGGGAGGGAGCCCGGCTGCAGGTTCTGGCTCCGGATCCGAGGACGGAGACGCGGCCGTCACCGCTGGTGCTGACGCCGGCCGAGCCCCCTCTGCTCGCCGTCGGTCCCGGCCCGCTGCTGGCCGTGTCCTCCCGTCCCGAACGGTTCGCACGGCGACTCGCCGGAACAGTGTCGGATCGGGAGATCAGACAGCTCGAGGGCGCATCCCGCCCCGACATCGCGGTGTATTCGGCGGCCATGGGGCCGGTGCTGGTCGGGCGATCAGACGTGTGGCAATCGCAGCCCGCGTTGTTCGCGGCCCTGGCCGCCAGGGCGACCCTCGTGTTCGACGGCTGCAGCACGAGCGAGGTGAGGCAGCTCACGCGCGTGCGCGAGCTGCCACCTCCGCTTCGCGCCGGGGCGGGCCGCGTGTGGGTGCAGACACCGGAGGGCGGCATCCGTCGCGCCAGGATCGATGAGTGACCTCGCCGGCGGGGCCCGGCAGCGGAGACGAGGCCCCGGGCCCCGGCCCCCGGCCTGTGCTCGGGCGCCTCAGGCCAATGCGTCCGCCGGCGCCAGAGCCTCGCGGCCGTTCGCCGCGGCCACCCCGGCGTTGTAGACCTCGCCGGCGTGGATGTTGAGTCCGAGCGCCAACGCCGGGTCGGCGAGCAGGGCGGCCTTCCAGCCGGCGTTCGCCACGGCACGCACGTAGGGCAGCGTCGCGTTGGTGAGGGCGTAGGTGGAGGTGCGGGGCACGGCACCCGGCATGTTCGCGACGCAGTAGAACAGCGAACCGTGCACCGTGAAGGTGGGGTCGGCGTGGGTCGTCGGGCGCGAGTCGGCGAAGCATCCGCCCTGGTCGATGGCGATGTCGACGAGCACGCTGCCCGGGCGCATCCGGGACACCAGCTCGTTGCTGACCAGCTTGGGCGCCTTCGCCCCGGGGAGAAGCACCGATCCGATCACGAGGTCGGCTTCGACGACGGCCTTGTCGATCTCGAAGCTGTTCGAGGCGATGGTGCGGATGCGGCCGCCGTAGAGGGCGTCGAGCTCGCGCAGGCGGAACAGGTTCGTGTCGAGAACCGTGACCTCGGCTCCGAGGCCCATGGCGATCTGCAGGGCGTTGGTGCCGGCGACGCCACCACCGAGGATGGTGACGCGCGCCGGGGCGGTTCCGGGAACGCCGGGGACCAGCAGGCCCGGGCCGCCGTTCGGCTTCAGCATCGCGTTCGCGCCGACGATGGGGGCGAGTCGGCCGGCCACCTCGCTCATCGGGGCGAGCAGGGGGAGCTGACGGCCGGGCAGCTGAACGGTCTCGTAGGCGATCGCGGTGACGCCGCTGGAGATCAGCGCCTCGGTCAGCTCGGGCTCTGCGGCCAGGTGCAGGTACGTGAACAGCACGAGTCCGTCGCGGAAGTACTGGTACTCGCTCTCGATCGGCTCCTTCACCTTGAGCAGCAGCTCGGCGATGGCCCACGTGCTCGCAGCGTCGGGGAGGAGCTGGGCTCCGGCGGCACCGTACTCATCGTCCGTGACGGACGAGCCTGCGCCGGCACCGCTCTGGATGAACACCTCGTGGCCGTGCGCGACGAGGTCGTGCACACCGGCCGGGGTGATGGCGACCCTGAACTCGTTGTTCTTGATCTCTGTGGGGACTGCGACTCTCATACCGCTCCTTCGTTGACGGGACGCCCTTGTCCCGCCGATCAGCCTACCCAGCGACACGCGAGCACAACTATCGGAAACATGCTTTTAACGTCCCTGCAGGTGCTGATTTCGTACGGAATCCGCGCCGAATCCAACGATTTGATCACCAAACCGTGCTTACACGCGCGCAGTGTGCGAATATCGACCCACCCGCGAAGAATGCGGGCCGCGAGACCAGTACCACCAGTTCTGTGCCACCCGTGAAGGAGTCCGCCTGTGAAGCCCCGTGAGCTGCCCGCAGATCCGATGATCCGATCCCTCATCGCCCAGGCGAAGAGCTCGCAACTGAACCGGCGGGCACTGCTCTCCGGTGCCGGTGCCGGAGCGACCGCGCTGGCTCTCGCCGCGTGCTCGACCGGGGGATCCGCGAAGCCGACGGCGGCACCCGACGAATCCGCAACGGACAAGACGCTCAACTGGGCGAACTGGGCCGCGTACATCGATGAGGATGACGCGGGCAACTACCCGACGCTCGACGCCTTCACCGCTGAGACGGGCATCAAGGTCAACTACGACGTGGCCGTCGATGACAACAACTCCTACTACGGCAAGGTCAAGGACCAGCTCGCCCTCGGCCAGGACATCGGCGCCGACACGGTGTGCCTCACCGACTGGATGGTCGCCCGCTGGATCCGCTTCGGCTACACGCAGAAGCTCGACCAGGCCAACATCCCGAACATGAAGAACCTCACTCCAGCGCTCAAGGACGTCGACTTCGACAAGGGCCGCGAGATGAGCCTGCCCTGGCAGGGCGGCTTCGCCGGCATCTGCTGGAACAAGGAGAAGGTGCCGGGCGGACTGGCCTCGGTCGCCGACCTCTGGGACCCGTCACTGAAGGGCCGCGTCGGCGTGCTCTCCGAGATGCGCGACACCATGGGCCTCATCATGCTGGAGCAGGGCGTCGACATCAGCGGCGACTGGGGCGACGAGGAGTTCTCCGCCGCCATCGACGAGCTCAAGAAGCAGGTCTCCGACGGGCAGGTGCGCAACATCAAGGGCAACGCCTACCTTGAGGACCTCAAGAGCGAGGACACCCTGGCCGCCATCTGCTGGTCTGGTGACATCACCGTGATCAACGCCGAGGCCGGCGACAAGTGGGAGTTCGCCATCCCGACCGACGGCGGAACGCTGTGGAACGACAACTTCCTCATCCCCATCGGCTCGCCGCGCAAGGCCAACGCCGAGAAACTCATCAACTACTACTACGAGCCCGAGGTCGCGGCCGAGGTCGCCGCGTGGGTGAACTACATCACGCCCGTCGTCGGCGCGAAGGAGGCGGCAGCAGCCATCGATCCCGAACTCGCCGACAACCAGCTCATCTTCCCCGACGAGACGACGCTGTCCAAGGCCCACGTGTTCCGCACCCTCAGCGGCGCCGAGGAGCAGAAGTACCAGGCCGAGTTCCAGGCCATCCTGCTGGGCGCCTGAGCATGGCGGCATCGCAGTTCGCCGACAGCGGCGCCGACCTCACCCTGGTCGGCATCGAGAAGCGGTTCCCGGGCTTCACGGCCATCGAGGACCTCAACCTCGAGATCCCGGCAGGGTCGTTCTTCGCCCTTCTCGGGCCGAGCGGATGCGGCAAGACCACGACCCTCCGGCTCGTGGCCGGCCTCGAGGAGCCGACCGCCGGACGCATCCTCATCGGCGGCAAGGACGTCACGTCGACCAAGCCGCACCAGCGACCCGTCAACACCGTGTTCCAGAGCTACGCGCTGTTCCCGCACATGACCATCCTCGAGAACGTCGCCTTCGGACTGCGTCGCCGCAAGGTCTCCGACCCCGTCAACCGGGCCCACGAGGCCCTGCGACTCGTGGAGCTCGACCATCTGGCAGCGCGCAAGCCGCAGCAGCTCTCGGGAGGTCAGCAGCAGCGGGTCGCGCTCGCTCGCGCAATCGTCAACCGACCGGCGCTCCTGCTCCTCGACGAGCCTCTCGGCGCCCTCGACCTGAAACTGCGCCGCCAGATGCAGCTCGAGCTGAAGACCATCCAGGAGGAGGTCGGCCTCACCTTCCTGCACGTCACGCACGACCAGGAGGAGGCCATGACCATGGCCGACACCGTCGCCGTGATGAACAAGGGGCAGATCGAGCAGATGGGCGCCCCCGAGGCGCTCTACGAACTGCCGCACACGGCGTTCGTGGCCAACTTCCTCGGTCAGTCGAACCTGTTCACCGGCAACGTCGTCGAGTCGACCTCGACCGTCGTCGCCGTCGATGTGGCCGGCATCCGCGTGGCAGTTCCCATCGCCCGGGCCCAGCGTCACACCGGCGCCGTCACCGTGGGCGTGCGCCCCGAGAAACTGGCGATCCACCGTGATGCCCCGGCCACCGACTCCGGCCGCAACACCCTTGGCCCCGGCCGCGTGATCGACGTCTCGTTCTCCGGAGTGAGCACCCAGTACCTCGTCGCCATCCCCGGAGCCGGGACCGTCGTCGTGTTCTCGCAGAACCGCGAGTTCGGTCCGATCAGCCACGTCGGCGACGACGTCTGGATCAGCTGGAATGTCGAGCACTCCTTCGGACTGGCGGATGTTCCAGACGAGGTGCAGCGGTTCGCCGGCGACACAGACACCAAGTCCATCGCGGCGCAGCGTCGTGAGGCGCTCATCGCCGAGCTCGAGGACTAGGGAGCGACCGTGGCCTTCGCCGCCTTCTCGAGTACCTCGGTCGCCGCCGAGCCAGCGCCGCGCAAGAAGAGTCGCATCGCGCTGTTCCTGCTGCTCCCCGGCATCCTGTATTTGGTTCTTTTCTTCCTGACGCCCCTCGTGTCGCTGGTTCTCACGTCGCTGCAGGCGCCGCGCGAGTTCGGCGACATCGGCCAGTACGACTACGCGTTCAACTGGCAGAACTACGTGCAGGTGGTCGAGGCCTACCTGCCGCACATCCTGCGCTCGTTCGGCTACGCCCTCGCTGCCACGATCTTCGCGCTCGCGTTCAGCTATCCGCTGGCCTATTTCATCGGGGTGAAGGCCAGACGCTGGCCGCTGCTGCAGAGCCTCATGCTCGTGCTCGTCATCGCCCCGTTCTTCATCAGCTTCCTGCTGCGCACACTGGCCTGGAAGCAGTTGCTCTCCGATGAGTCGTTCGTGATCACCGGCCTCAAGGCGCTGTCGCTGATGGCTCCGGATGCGCACTTCACCGGCACGCCGGCCGCAGTCATCTTCGGCCTGACGTACAACTTCATCCCGTTCATGACGCTGCCGCTGTTCACGACGCTCGAGCGGCTCGACACCCGCTACCTCGAGGCCGGCAGCGACCTCTACGCCAGCCCGTTCCAGGTGTTCCGCAAGGTGACCATCCCGCTCTCGATGCCCGGCATCGTCGCGGGAACCCTGCTGACCTTCATCCCGGCCGCCGGCGACTACATCAATGCGAGCCGCGACTTCCTCGGCGGGGCGGACACGCAGATGATCGGAAACGTCATCGAGGCGAACTTCCTGGTGTTGCAGAACTATCCGGCGGCTGCGGCGTTGTCGATCATCCTGATGACCGTCATCCTCGTGATGGTCGGCGTCTACGTGAAGCGAAGCGGAACGGAGGACCTGCTGTGAGTGGAGAAGGACAGGCCGGTGCAGTCGTCGCGGGGCTCTTCGAGACGCAGACCGACGAGGAGGCTAGGCCTCCCCGTGATGGTCGGCTGCGTTCGCAGCGCCGCTGGCCGACGGCCACGGGCTGGATCCTGCCCGCCTACGTGATCCTGGCCTTCATCTTCCTGCTCATCCCCATCGCCTACACGTTCATCTTCAGCTTCAACGACTCACTGAAGTCGAACATCTCCTGGCGTGGATTCACCTTCGACAAGTGGCTCAACGTCTGCGCCGTGCAGAACGGCGCCGTCTGCGAGGCCTTCGGCAACAGCATCATCATCGGCGTCGTGGCGACGATCGTGGCGACGATCCTCGGAACGATGATCGCCATCGCCATCGTGCGGTACAGGTTCCGGGCGCGCTCGGGGATCAGCCTGCTGCTGTTCCTGCCGATGGCGACCCCCGAGGTCGTGCTCGGCGCCGGTCTCGCCGCGCAGTTCCTGGCGCTCGGTGTCCCGAAGGACATGCTCACGATCATCATCGCCCACACGATGTTCTGCATCAGCTTCGTCGTGGTGACGGTGAAGGCGCGCGTGGCGAGCCTGGACCCGGCGCTCGAGGAGGCCGGCCGCGACCTCTACGGCTCGCCGTCGCAGGTGTTCATGAGGGTCACGTTCCCCCTCCTGCTGCCCGGCATCATCGCGGCTGCGCTGCTCTCGTTCGCTCTCAGCTTCGACGACTTCATCATCACGAACTTCAACTCGGGTTCGGTTATGACGTTCCCGAAGTACATCTACATCTCCGCGTCGCGCGGCATCCCGGCCGAGGCGAACGTGATCGCGTCGGCAGTGTTCCTGTTCGCGATCGCGCTCGTGCTCGCCGCCCAGATCTCGCAGGCGGCCAGGCGGCGGAAGCTGGCGAAGGGGTAGAGGGGACTACACCGTCGCGCGGATGCGCCCGACGCGGCCGGCTCCGCCGGTCACCCAGAGGTCGAGCTCCTCGAGCACGGGCGCGACGGCCTCGGCGTCGAGGGCACCGGCCTGCACCAGCAGGCGCAGAGCGACGGCGTGCACGACACGGATGTTCCCGTCGAGAACCTTGGCGGCCACTGTCGTCCCGTCGGGGGCCGTCATCACGATGCTGCCCTCCGCTCCGTACTTGGAGAAGACGCCCAGACGCTCGATCGTGATGGAGTCTCCGAGCCCGGGTCCGGCGATGACCCACGGATGCTCCCGCACGGCCTCGGTGAGAGCTCCGGCCTCGCGGTAGATCGCGAAGGGCGACGACGGGGTCGACGTCGTGACGCGCTGGATGCCGCGGGCGAGTGCGGTGAGCGAGATCGCGTGCACGGGAGCTCCGCATCCGTCGATCCCGGTGGCGGCCGGCCGTTCGCCCGTGAAGCGCTCGACGATGTCGAGGATGCGCCTCTGCAGTGGATGCTCCATGTCGAGGTAGCCCTTGAGCGGCCAGCCGTTGGCGGCGCAGGCCGCGAGCATGGCGGCGTGCTTGCCGGAGCAGTTCATGTACAGCGGCGACTTCGGGCCGTTGGCGCGCACCACGGCGTCGCGGGCTGCCGTGTCCTGCGGGTAGGCGTCGGGGCAGGCGAGAGCCGACTCGGGCACGCCGGCGCGCGCGAGGACCCCGCGCACGAGGTCGACGTGCCGCGCTGTGCCGGAATGGCTGGCCGTGGCGATCGCGGCATCCGTGCCCCGCAGGGTGACGCCGCTCGACATGACGGCGACGGCCTGGAACGGCTTGAGCGCCGATCGCGGGAACACCGGCGACGCGATGTCGCCCACAGTGCGCACGATGTCACCGGCGGCGGAGATCACGACGGCTGAACCGGCGTGACGGGACTCGATGAAACCGCTGCGCTCGACCACGGCAACCTCGACCGAGTCCTCGACCTGGAATGTCTCCGTCACGATCAGGACAGCCGTGCGAGGGCGGCGTCGAGCACCGACAGGCCGTCGGCGATGAGCTCGTCGGTGACGGCCAGACTGGGGAGGAAGCGGAGCACGTTGCCATAGGTGCCGGCGCTCAGGAACAGCACGCCCTGCTGAGCGGCCCAGGTGGTGATCTCGCTGACGGCGGCGGCGTTCGGCTCCTTGGTCGTGGATCCGGTGCCCGGCTGCACGAGTTCGATCGCGATCATGGCTCCGCGGCCGCGGATCTCGCCGATGATGTCGTAGGTCGCGGCCAGCTTCTCGAGCCCGGCCGTGAGGGTCTTCTCGATGCGCTCGCCCTCGGCGAGCAGTCCGTTGTTCTCGATGGCCTCGAACACGGCGACGGCCGCGGCGCAGGCCACGGGGTTGCCGCCGAACGTGCCGCCGAGTCCGCCGGGCTGGGCGGAGTCCATGATCTCGGCGCGGCCTGTGACGGCAGCCAACGGCAGGCCGCCGGCGATGCCCTTGGCGGTGAGCACCAGGTCGGGCTCGAGGCCGAAGTGCTCGCTGGCGTAGTAGCGGCCGGTGCGGGCCATGCCCGACTGGATCTCGTCGGCGATGAGCACGACGCCGTTGGCCGTGCACCACTCCTGCAGCGCGGGCAGGTAGCCCTCGGCCGGGACCATGAAGCCGCCCTCGCCCTGGATGGGCTCGACGACGAGGCACGCCAGGTCGCTCGCCCCGACGACCTTCTCGAGCCAGCTCGTGGTGCGAGCCGCGGCGTCGGTGCCGCTGAGGCCGTCGTGATAGGGGTAGGAGCTCGGAGCGTGGTAGACGTCGCCGGCGAGGGGTCCGAACCCCGTCGCGTAGGGCATGGCCTTGTAGTTCATCGCCATCGTCAGGTTGGTGCGGCCGTGGTACGCGTGGTCGAGCACGGCGACGGCCCGGCGACCGGTGTGCTTGCGGGCGATCTTGACGCCGTTCTCGACGGCCTCCGCCCCCGAGTTGACCAGCACGCTCTTCTTCGCCCAGTCGCCCGGTGTGTGCTCGGCGAGCAGTTCGGCGACGCGCACGTACTGCTCGTAGGGCGTGATGGTGAAGAGGGTGTGGATGACGTCCTGCAGCTGGCCGGCTGCAGCCGCGACGACGCTCGCCTCGGTGTGGCCGACGGTGGTGACGCCGATGCCGGCGCCGAAGTCGATGAACCTGTTGCCGTCGACGTCGACGAGGATGGCGCCGTTGGCTCTCTCGATGTACACGGGGAGGGTGGAGGAGACCCCGGAGGACACCACGGCCAGACGTCGTTCATGCAGTTCCCGGGACTTCGGGCCGGGAACGGCGGTGACGATGCTGCGCTCCTGAGGAACTGAGGTGACGGGGGCGTCGAGAGAGGTGAAAGTCATGGTGCGTCCAGCTTATCCTCGACGAGGAGACAGCCAGCAGGCACGCAGAACGGAGCTCACGCCATGGATTTCGACCACCACTACGCCGTCGCAGTCGACTGGCAGGGCGACCGGGGGACCGGCACGAGCGGGTACAGGGAGTACGGGCGGGAGCATCTCGTGACGGCATCCGGCAAGCCGGCCATCGACGGTTCAGCCGACCCGGCCTTCCGCGGTGACCCTGCCCGGTGGAACCCCGAGGAGATGCTGGTCGCCGCTCTCGCCCAGTGCCACATGCTGTCGTACCTGCACGTCGCCGTCACCCACGGCGTCGTCGTGACGGGCTACTCGGATGCCGCCGTCGGCACGATGCGCCAGACGCACGACGGCGGCGGTCACGTCACGGGCGTCACGCTGCGCCCACGGGTGGAGGTCGCCGACGCCTCGATGATCGAGCTCGCCTCGAGCCTGCATCACGAGGCGTCGGTGAAGTGCTTCATCGCGGCGTCGGTCAACTTCCCGGTGGCTCACGAACCCGAGACGCGCGCCCGCAGCTGAGAGGTGTGCCGCGCCCGGGTGATCTCGTGAGCGGCATCGGCCTGGTCGGCGAGCGCTGCAGCCTCATCCTGCATCGCCCAACGATGGATGGCGGCTGCCCACCGGCCGTCTCGCTCGAGGGGCTCGAGCTCGGCCGCCTCGTGCACCTGCTGGTGACGCAGGCTCTCGTCGTCGCTGCTGTGATCGAGCACTCGCACGTCGCGGGTGGCCCAGAGGATGAGGGGATTCATGATCAGCGCTCCGTTGCTGTGTCCGGCCCGGTGGTGGGCCGGTTCTGATAACCAGCTATTCCTGATTGGTAGTTACACGCTATCGTAACCACTATTCGATGTACAGTGGTTAGATGACGGATGGCGGGAATGTGCTGACGAGTGACGGTTCCGGCGCGACGGCGCACGAGGACCTCCTCGTGGACTTCCTCAACACCCTCGACGTGGAGGAGCTGACCGACACCCTCGCGTCGGAGGGCGAGCTGGCGGCGTGGGCCACGAATCACGGGTTCGTTCCCGGCGGGCTCGATCAGGTGCTGGCCGTTCGGAACGCCCTGCGCGCGCTTGCGAGCGGGGAGGAGGCCGAGCTCCCCGACCTGCCGGTGCGCGTCGCCATCACGGCGCGATCGGTGACGCTCACTCCGTCGACGGTGGCTGAAGCCGTGCTGGCCAGCGCGCTCACTCTCGGCATCGAGGGACGGTTGCGGCGCGTGAAGCTCTGCTATGCGCACGACTGCGCCTGGGCGTTCTACGACAGGTCCCGCAACGGTTCGCGCACCTGGTGCGACATGGGAGTGTGCGGCAACCGGGCCAAGGTGCGCACCTACCGGGAGCGCGCCGCTCGCTGAGGCCCGGGCGCAGCCCGCGGTCGAAGCGCACTTCTGAGCGACGCTTCGACCGCGAACTTCGTTCGGGCCTCTGCGAGCAGCCTGCGAGTAACGCTCAGCGGGCGTCGACCACGGCCACGTCGTCGAGCACCCAGCGCGGGGCAGCGCAGGGCTGCCCGCCGACGAGGTTCGCGCACGGCCCGAAGATCGTCGGATACGGCTCGGTGTCTGGAGCTCCGAACCACTTCGAGTACAGGAGCCAGAAGTTCAGGTTCCCGTGGGTCGAGCAGTCGTCGCCCTCGCCCTTGAGGTCCGCCAGGGCGGCGTCGTTGGGCTGGTACGGCGTGTAGTTGTAGAGGTTCGCCGTCGCCTGGTTGGCGACCTTCACCACGGTCGATCCGCAGGCGGCATCGGGGTTGAATCCGACCGGCACGGCCCCGATCCTGTAGGCGCGATCGGGATGCTGCGTGTACTGCCTGAACTGCCAGGCGGCGTTGTAGACCTGGTTGAAGAAGCCGAAGTACTTCTGGTCGCAGTCGGCAGTGTCGGGGCATCCGTACCCCGTCGCCCGGAGGTACCCCGAGGCGTTCGGCCGGGTGACCAGCGACTGCTCCTTCTGCAGGAGCACGAGCAGCACACGCGGGCTGACGCCGCAGGCTGCCGCCACCTTCGTGATGATGCGTGCAGCCGTCTCGTCCTTCCCGGGCAGGTAGGCGTCGCAGTGGCCGCGCTCGACAGCGGCCTGGAAGGTGGTGTCCTGGCTGAAATCGCGCAGGCACGGCGACTCGTCGCGCGGCTTGCACGGTGCGGAGTCGAGGAAGTCCTGCACCTGTCGCTCGGTCATGGCGGCGCTGTTGAAGAAGTTGTAGTCGCTGATGATCAGCCCGGGATCGAAGTCGTCTCCATCGGTCTGCTCGGCACCGACGGCCGCGGCGTAGAACGGATGCGACTGCACCGCTGCAAGCGTCGACGCCCCGATCCCGGCCACGGCGCCATCGGCGGTGAACCCGCCGCCGATGGCATCGGGAGCCGGAGAGCCCGTGATGACGACGCCCGCCAGGACGACTGCGGCCACGGTCGCGCAGATTCGGCGCAGGAGGGGGCGGGTCGGGCTGGTCACCGTTCGACCCTAACGGCGACGGCTGACGGATGCCTCAGCGACGCTCGCGGGGGAGCACGCGGTCGACGAGCTTCGCGACGCCGTGCTGCGGCGACTCGTTGTAGGCGTTCGCCAGTTCCTGGCCGCTCAGGGAATGGATGGCCGCCATGATCTCATCGGTCGCGTGCCGCCGGGCCCGTCCGGAATCGGGATTGCCGTGCACGCTCAGGTCGAGCGGTTCGCCGAATGCCACGGTGAAGCGATGCGGACGCGGGAACTTCGTCCCCACGGGCTGGATCTTGTCGGTGCCGAGCAGGCCGACGGGAACGACGGTCGCCCCTGTCGTGAGGGCGAGGAACGCGACACCGGTGCGCCCCTTGTAGAGCCTGCCGTCCAGGGAGCGTGTGCCCTCCGGGTAGAGCGCGAAAGCCCCGCCGCTCTCGAGGATGCTGGTGCCGATCTCGAGGGATTCCTGCCCGGAGGCTCCGGCTCCGCGCTCGACGGGCACGACACCGATGGAGGTGAACCACCAGCGCGTGATCGCGCCGCCGATGCCGGTGCCCTCGAAGTAGGTGGACTTGGCCAGGAACTGCAGGCGCCTCGGCGCGACGCTCGGGATGGCGATGCTGTCGATGAACGACAGGTGGTTGCTGGCGAAGATGACCGGGCCCGTGCGCGGCACGTTGGCGCGCCCGCTGACCCGCGGACGGAAGTAGAGCCAGACGATCGGCCAGAGCAGCGCCTTGCAGAGTGCGTACACGAAGCCCGGCCGACGGATCGGCTGCGGTGTCGTCGTGTCCTCGTCGGCCATCCGTTCACCGTAGTCCGAAATACATGCGCCGGTGAGCATGCACGGAGGGCCGCGTAGAGTGACGCAGGTGAAGCGGATCATCATCCTCGGCTCGACGGGTTCCATCGGCACGCAGGCACTCGACGTCATCGGCGCCAATCGCGACAGGTTCGAGGTGGTCGGTCTCGCGGCAGGATCCAACCGAGCCCTCGTCGCAGAACAGGCTGCGGCCTTCGGTGTCGAGCACACGGCATTCGGCGAGATCGAGGCCGAGCAGATGGTGCGCACCGTCGACGCCGACGTCGTCATCAATGGCATCACGGGGTCCATCGGCCTCGGCCCGACCCTCGCGGCGCTCGAGACCGGGCGCACCCTCGCCCTGGCCAACAAGGAGTCCCTCATCGTCGGCGGCGAACTGGTGAGGGCCATCGCGGCTCCGGGCCAGATCGTGCCCGTCGACTCGGAGCACTCCGCCATCGCCCAGGCCCTCCTGGCCGGTGCGCCGAGCGAGGTGCGCCGCCTCGTGCTCACGGCATCCGGCGGCCCGTTCCGCGGTCGCTCCCGTGCCGAGATGACGGATGCCTCTCCTCGCGACGCTCTCGCCCACCCCACCTGGGACATGGGCCTCGTCGTCACCACCAACTCCGCGACCCTCGTGAACAAGGGGCTCGAGGTGATCGAGGCGCACCTGCTGTTCGACGTGCCATACGACGCCATCGAGGTGACAGTGCATCCGCAGTCGGTCATCCACTCGATGGTCGAGTTCGTCGACGGATCGACCATCGCCCAGGCCTCGCCGCCCGACATGCGCCTGCCCATCTCGCTCGGACTGGACTGGCCGAACCGCGTCGCCGGAGTCGGCGTCCCGCTGGACTGGACCCGGGCCCACAGCTGGACCTTCGCCCCGCTCGACGAGGTCGCGTTCCCCGCCGTCGCCCTCGCCAAACGGGTGGGGCGCGCCGGCGGCACCTACCCCGCGGTCTTCAACGCCGCGAATGAGCAGGCCGTGCACGCGTTCCACGCAGGACGCATCGGCTTCCTCGACATCGTCGACACAGTGGAGCGCGTCGTCGACGCCCATGCTCCTGAGTCGGGCAGCCTCACGCGCGAGTCGTTGGCGCAGGCCGAGCTCGACGCCCGCGCCGCCGCGGACGCGATCATCGCCGGCTGACCCGGCTGACCCGGCTGACCCGGCCGCGGGCTCGTCCGGCGATCCGCCTCAGCCGACCGCTCGCACCGACTCCACCGTCGTGCGCAGTGCCTCGGCCCATGCCGTCGCCGACACCCCGAGCAGTCGCTCGGTCTCCCTGGAGTCGATGACGAACGGCGTGCGGAACTGGTAGCTCGACGCCACGATCTCCCGGATCTCGCCGTTCACCAGTCCGATGGCCTTGAGCATCGCCGTCGGATACGGACGGATGCTGCCGCTCGAACCCCAGCCGGAGTTCACCTCGGCGGCTATGGCCGTGCGCGTGCGCGGCTCTCCGCTGGGCACGTGCCAGACCCGGCCCCAGTGCCCATCGTGATCGGCCGCCGCGATGAGTGTCGCCACGATGTCGGGCACATAGCTCCAGCTGTGCGTCGCGTCGGCGTCGCCGATGATGCGCGCCGTCTTCGACGCCAGCACGGGCCCGAGGAAGTCGCTCCCGAGGTGGGCGTTGCGCCCGGCGCCGGGGCCGAAGTAGTCGCTCGCGCGCACCTCCACCCCGCGGATCCTGCCCTGTGCCGTGGCCTCGCGCACCCGGGCCCAGCCGTCGCGGCGCACCAGCCCCTTGGCCTCTGTCGTGGTCTCGGGCGAGGTCTCGGTCATCGGCCCCGTCGGCACGCCGTAGGAGTAGAGGTTTCCCATCACCACGAGGGCGGCTCCGGATGCGGCTGCCGCTTCGATCGCAGCCTCGAAGATCGGCGGCCACTGCTCGGTCCAGCGGTCGTAGGGCGGATTGGTCACCAGGAAGATCGTGTCGGCACCTACGGCCGCAGCGCTGAGGGCGACGGCATCCGAGGCATCGGCCGTGGCCGACGCCGCTCCGGGCACGGCCCTGCCGTCGCGGGTCGCGACGACGACGCTGTCGCCCCTCGCCACGAGTCGCTGCGCGAGGAGAGAGCCGATCAGTCCGTGTCCGACGACGAGTTGACGCATCCGTCGACCGTAGCGAAGGTGTCCAGCCGGCCACCAGCCCCTTCCAAGCTTCGCGCGGCTACTCTGAGCGAGTGGAAACCGTGCTGCCCTTCATCCTCGGCGTCGTCATCGTGGCGCTGGGCCTCGCCGTCTCCATCGCGCTTCACGAGGTGGGGCACCTCGTTCCGGCGAAGCTCTTCGGGGTCAAGGTCACTCAGTACATGATCGGCTTCGGGCCCACCATCTTCTCGAAGCGCCGTGGCGAGACCGAGTACGGCCTCAAGGCCATCCCGCTCGGCGGGTACATCTCGATGATCGGCATGTTCCCGCCGCACAAGGGCGAGAAGGTGCGCGAGGGAGGAACCGGCTTCTTCCAGACGCTGGTGCAGGAGGGTCGCACGGACTCCGGACCCGTCACTTCGGCCTTCGACGACTCGATCGACGCCCGGGAGGCCGAGAAGAGCGGCTACTTCGGACGTATGGCGGCCGATGCCAGGGCCGCCAGCGCCGAGACCATCACCGAGGGCGACGAGCACCGCGCCTTCTACCTGCTCCCCGTGTGGAAGCGCATCATCATCATGTTCGGCGGCCCGTTCATGAACCTCGTGATCGCCGTCGTGCTGTTCGCGGTGCTGCTCATGGGATTCGGCACGGCGCAGGCATCGACGACTGTCGGCAGCGTCTCGGCCTGCGTGCTGCCGGCGACCAGCGAGCGGCAGACCTGCGAGTCGACGGATGCTCCATCTCCCGCCGCGGCCGCCGGCCTCCTCCCCGGCGATCGCCTCGTCTCCATCGACGGTGAGCCGGTCACCAACTGGGACGCATCGACGGCCGTGATCCGCGAGTCATCCGACAAGGAACTTCTCGTGGTCGTCGAGCGCGACGGCTCCGAGCGGACCCTCACCGTGACGCCCCTGCCCGCCGAACGCTACGTCTACGACGACGCCGGCAAGAACGTGCTCGATGCTGACGGCAAGCCGGAGACGGCCACCTACGGATTCGTGGGGATCGGGCCGGCCAGCGAGCTCGTGCCGCAGCCGGCGACAGCGGTGCTGCCTGCCGTCGGCGAGAACATCGCCGGGGTCGCCCACATCATCATCAACCTGCCCGAGCGCATGGTGGGCATCGCCCAGGCCGCCTTCGGCACGGGGGAGCGAGACCCCAACGGCCCGATCAGCGTGGTCGGCGTCGGTCGGGTGGCCGGCGAGATCGCCAGCATCGACACCATCCCGCTGCAGTCGAAGGCCGCGAGCCTCATCGGACTCATCGCCTCGCTCAACGTCGCCCTGTTCGTGTTCAACCTGGTGCCGTTGCTCCCGCTCGACGGCGGTCACATCGCCGGTGCGCTCTGGGAGGCGATCCGACGGGGCTTCGCGAAGCTGGCCGGGCGCCGTGATCCGGGTCCCGTCGACATCGCCAAGCTGATGCCGCTCACCTTCGCCGTCGTCATCATCCTCGGCGGCATGAGCCTGCTGCTGGTGTACGCAGACATCGTCAAGCCCATCAACATCTTCGGCTGATCCTCAGGGCTCGCCCCGACTCCGTTCACCGGAGTGGTGTCGCCGCCGGTAGGGGGCACCCGCCGCCGATAGGCTCGCCGGCATGGCCTGGAGCGACGACGCCGCACGATACCTGCTCGACCCGACGATCTGCCCGCGATGCGGAGCCCCGGTCGTCGGCGTCGCCGTGTGCCCGTCGTGCGGGGCAGACCTCGGCAGTGCCGCAGCGCAGGAGGCATGGAACTGGTCGCAGAAGGCCGCTTTCGCCATCGAGCGCCGTGCGGCGGCGATCGCCGTGATCCCGGATGCCGCGACCACGCCGGCCGCAGGGCGGACGCCGGCGCCCGTCGCCGTGAGCGCCGTCGCGAGCGCCGCTGCTGTAGCTCCGCCGGCGGTGGCGGCCACGGCTGCGGCAGCCGTCGCACCTGGCGTCGCTGCACCTCGAGCCGTCGCATCCGGGGCCCGCTTCGACTCCCAGATCAGCCTGCAGTCGGTTCTCGCCGTCGCCGGCGCCGGCCTCGTCGCCGTCGCGGCGATAGTGTTCACGTTCCTCAACCCCGACCTCGACTTCGGTGCGCGCACAGTCATCATCGCCGTCTGCACTGCCGCCTTCCTCGGGGGAGCCTGGCTGCTGGCCCGGCGCGGCCTCACGTTCTCGTCCGAGGCGATCGGCGGCCTCGGCATGGTGTTCGTCGCCCTCGACGTCTGGTCGTTCTCCGAACTCGCGCCCGAGAGTGTGAGCGGCTGGTGGTTCGCGGCCCTCGGCCTGCTCGTGGCGTCGGCAACGATGATCGTGGTGGCCGCGATCGTGCGACTGCGCACCTGGCTCTGGGTCGGCCTGATGGGCGTGGCCGTCGTGCCTGCCTTCCTCGGCTACGCGGGAACGGATACGGGAGACGCCGCAGCGAACGCCGGCGTCTGGGCCGTCGTAGGCCACCTCGGGGTCGGCTTCGCCGCCGTCGCGCTGCACCGGGTCGTCCGGCGCCTGCGTGCACGTTTCTCCAGTGCGCTCGAGGCCGATCGGATCTCGCTCCAGGTGCTGCAGGTGCTCGTCGTGTTCATCGTCGTGGGCCAGGCGCCCTGGGTCGCCTTCGTGAGCAATGCCTCGTCGGCTGCCACCGCCGTCGGCATCGCCGCCGCCTATGCTGCTCTCGCCGCCCTGGCCATGCTCAGTGCCCGTTCGGGCCTGCGCGGGTTCTGGAGCGCCCTGGCCGGCGTGCTGAGTGCCGGCGCGCTCGCTGGGCTGGCGCAGGCGCCGGACTTCGGCGACGGCCGCTGGTGGCCCGCCCTCGTGCCCGTGGCCGGGGGTCTCGTGCTCGTCGCCGTCAGCGTCGTGCCGATTGCGGCATCCGTCAACTGCACAGCGCTCCGCACTGGCGCTCTGGTCACGACGCTGCTGTTCGCCGTCCCCGCGTTCGCCGTCGCGGTCGGCGGAGCCGTCGCGACCGTCATCGGCGGGGCGACATCCGGTACGTCCGACTACGCGGTCTTCGGGAGGACGTTCCTCGGCGGTTACGCGACGGAGCAGCTGGCCGCCGTGGTCGGCCTCATCGCCGTCGGCGTCGCCGTCTGGGCGGCGGCACGCCTCTCCCCGGGCGAGCCATGGCGGGTCCTGGCAGATCCCCTCGTCGCCGCGCGCTGGATCGCCGCCGTCGGCGTCGTGACGTTCCCGGCCTGGTCGCAGCTGCAGCCCTGGGCGCGGTCGGCCGAGGCGTTGGCGCTGGCCGCCCTGGCCGGAGCGGTGCTCCTGTTCGTGCCACGCGTGCGCGACTCCAGGCTCGCGCTGCGCCTGCCAGGCATCGTCGGCGCCCATGCCGTGCTCGTCCTCGCCGTCGTGCTGTCCTGGCCGGAGCAGCGGCTCGCCGTCGTTGTCGGTGCCGTGGCCGTCGTACTCACAGTGCTGCTCGCCCACACTGTTCCCGTGGTGCTCCGTCCGGCGCACATGGGCGTCGGGTTCGCCTACGCCCTGGTGGTGACCGGCCTGGCCCTCGACCTCGCCGGCCTCGACACCGTCCCGGTGCTCTGCCTCACCACCACCGTGGCCGCCCTGGCAGCGCTCGCGGCGACCCTCACGCGGTGGCTGCGGGCCGGCACCTGGTATGCGGTGCTGATCGTGACCAGCGTGCCGTTCCTCGTCGGAATCGCCGGTGTACTGCAGGAGCGGAGCGCCTGGACCGCCCTCTCCACCGGGGTGACGGCGCTGCTCGCCTTCGCCCTCACCACGACCCGGCGGCCCGGCCTGACCGTCGTCGTCCGCGCCGTGGCCGCTGCCGTGATCGTGCCGGCGCTCGCCGTGGTGGTCGTGTGCCTCTGCGCCGCCTTCCTCCCGACCAGCGGATCTCCCGTCGCCCTGCCGATCATCGCCGTCATCGTCGCCGCCGTTCTGCCCAGCACCGGCGTCATCCAGACGGCCCTCGAGAGGGCCGGATCGGCGCAGCGCGAAGCTCGCGCGGTGAGGCTGGCGATCGAGGGGTCGGCCCTGCTCACCGGCGCCCTCGCCGTGCTCATCGCCCTCGTCGGCGTCGCCGGGCTCGAGACGGCCTTCGTGGTGCTGCTCGTGATCGGCATCGGCGCCGCTGCCACCGGACTATGGGTTCGTCGCTACGGCTGGTGGATCGCCGCCGCAGCCTGGACCGGCGCGCTCTGGTGCCGCTGGGCCATCGCGGGCGTCGACGTCGTCGAGCCCTACGTGCTGCCTCCGGCGATGGTCGCGGCCCTCGTCGGCACGATCCTCCTGGCTCGAGGCCGACGCGGCGTCCCCCTTGCCACGACGGGCCTGGCGAGTGCCGTCGTCCCATCGCTCGTGGCGCTGGCCGTGTCGGGCTCCGGCGTCGATGCTGCAGCCCCCTGGCGCACGCTCGCCCTCTTCGGTGCGGCGGCGGCGCTCCTGGTCTTCCTGGCCCTCATCACCCGTCCGTCCGGTGAACCCAGAACCCGACTCGCCGCCCTGGGCCTGCCCGTGGCCGTCATCGCCATCGCCGCAGCCGGCGCAGGTGCCGTCCAGGGCATTCGCTACGGTCTCGAGTTCGACCTGCTTCCCGGCATCTCCGACGCCGCGCTGATGGTGACGGTGATCGGGTACGCCGTCGCCGCGTGCCTGCTCGCCGCGACGGCGGGGTGGCTGCTGGTGCGTGCTGGCGCCAGATCGCGCTGGGTCTACGCCGCGGCATCCGTCTATCTGGTCGCGGGCCCCATCACGGCTGTGCGCGACGACCCGTTCTCGATCTGGACCCTGTGGATCCTCGCCGTGCTCCTGCTGGCCCTCGTCGTGATCACGGCGGTGCGCGCACAGTCGCACGCGACGACGCTGCCGCCGGTCTGGTTCCTGTGGGCCGTGGCGTGGTGCACGGGCGTCGCCGGCTGGAGCGAACGCGAGATCCTCCGTGTGGAGGGCTTCTCGATCCCGCTCGCCCTGGGGCTTCTGCTCGCCGGCATCGTGGCGATGGGGCATCGGGCGACGGATGCCGACGGCGCGGCGTCGGCGCCATCCGGATCGTCGTCGGCCTTCGGTCGCCTGAACGCCTGGCCGACGGGCTTCAGCGGATCGTGGCGCCTGCTCGGCCCCGGACTGATCGTCCTGCTGGTCCCCTCGATGATGGCGACGGTGACGGACCCGACGACGTGGCGCGCCATCCTGGTGATAGCCCTCGCGCTGGTGGCGATCCTCGTGGGGGCTCGCCGCAGACTCGCCGCACCATTCATCATCGGCCTCGTGGTGCTCCCGGTCGAGAACGTGCTGGTGTTCGCCGTACAGCTCGGCCGCGACATCCAGTCGCTGCCGTGGTGGATCACGCTGGCCACGGCCGGAGCCGTGCTGCTCGTGATCGCCGTCGGGTCCGAGCGTCGTGAGGGGTCCGACAAGGGCGTGGCAGCGCGCATGCGCGACCTCACCTGAGCCCGGCGGTGCCGGACCGCCCTCAGCGCGAGAGCAGCAGAGCGTCTCCCTGACCGCCGCCGCCGCACAACGCCACGGCTGCACGCCCGGAGCCGCGACGTGCCAGCTCGTGGGCCGCGTGCAGGGCGAGCCGCGCGCCGGAGGCTCCGATCGGGTGGCCGAGGGCTATCGCTCCGCCGTGCACGTTGACGACCTCCGCGTCGATGCCGAGGTCGCGGGTCGACTGCACGGCGACGGCGGCGAAGGCCTCGTTGATCTCGACGAGGTCGAGCTCGGATGCATCCCACCCCTGCCTGGCCAGAGCCGCGGCGATGGCGTTGGACGGCTGGGAGTGCAGGGAGTTGTCCGGTCCGGCGACATGGCCCGACGCCTCGATCACGGCGAGCCAGCTGAGACCGTGCGACTCGGCGTACTCCCGGCTCGCCACGACGAGCGCACTCGCGCCGTCGGAGAGCGGGGAGGAGTTGCCGGCGGTGATGGTGCCGGTGGAGGAGAAGGCCGGGCGCAGGGCGGCCAGCGTCTCGACCGTCGAGGTGGGACGCACTCCCTCGTCCGTCGCGACGACCACCGGGTCGCCCTTCCGCTGTGGAACGCTGACGGCGACGATCTCGTCGGCGAAGACGCCAGCCTCCATGGCGGCTCCGGCGCGCTGGTGCGATGCTGCCGCAACGGTGTCCTGGTCGGTGCGACTGATCGCCAGCGGGCCGTTGTGCTCCTCGGTCGATGCGCCCATCGACACCCTGTCGAAGGCATCCGTCAGCCCGTCGAATGCGGCATGGTCGATCATCGTGACGTCGCCGTAAGCCCAGCCGCGGCGGGATCCCGGCAGCAGGTGCGGGGCATTCGTCATGGACTCCTGGCCTCCGGCGACGACGACGGATGCCTCACCCAGGCGGATCAGCCTGGCGGCGTCGATGACGGCGGCGAGCCCCGAGAGGCAGACCTTGTTCAGCGTCATGGCCGGCACCCGCCATGGGATCCCGGCGGCGACGGCACTCTGCTTGGCCGGATTCTGGCCGGCACCGGCCTGGAGCACCTGGCCCATCAGCACCTGATCGATGTCGTTCGCGTCGACGCCGGACTTCTCGATGGCATCGCGGATGGCGATGGTGCCCAGCTGCACCGCGGACAGGGCGGCGAACTGGCCGTTCACCCGGCCCTGCGGGGTACGCGAACCGGACAGGATGACGACCTGGGTCGTGCTCATGAATCGCAACTCCTTCGTTGTGAGGCCGGTGTGCGGCCTCCTTCGACGATAGCCCGATGTGCGTGCACACCCGCGCCGGTCTGTCATCATTCATCGACGGATGCACCGGTTCCGGCCGTCCACTGACCAGAGGATGACGCATGCCTGTACGACGAACACTGGCCGTCGGCTTCCTTCTCGCCTCCTCGCTCCTCGCGCTCGTCGGGTGCACGGTGGGAGGTTCGGTCGCCGAGTCGACGACGCCGAGCCCGGCGCCCGCACGGACGACGCCGGAGCCGACGTCCGTCGATCCTGTCCCGGCCGTCGATCCTCTCGACGTCGTCGTCGCGCTGGTTGCCCGCCCGACAGCGCTCGAGTTGCGGGCCTCGGATGCAAGCGTCGTGGACCAGATCGACTACCTGGGATCTGCAGCCGATGCCGTCGCGACGCTGACCGCGCTGTTCGGAACCGATCCCATCGACGAGAGCTACGCCGCGACGAATCATGCGCCAGCCGGAATCCGCCACGTCTGGGGCACTCTCACCATCGACGAGCGCCTGTACGACGAGGCGATGCGGGCGGAGAAGGGCCTGGCGGGCAGCCTCGTCTGGCCGAACGTGGCCGTCTACTTCGACGCGGCCGACAATGGGGAGATCGCCCTGTCGACAGTCCAGGGTTACGCCGCAGGGGACGACTGGGCGACGGTCTCGGCGGCCGCCGACGTGGTCGCGAACCCGTCGGGATGCACTGGTCCGGCCGCCGAACTCGGTGACGACCCTGTCGAGGACACCCAGGTGGCCGTCGTGCTCTCGCACGAGGACGGCGGCGACGCCGTGCTGTCCGTTGCCGCTCCGGTGCCGTTCTACACCGACGGCTGCGTCTGATCGGCACTGTGTGGTCGGTGGCTCCGCTGTGTCCGGTCGCCGACACCAGTGCAGACGGCCGGTGCTGAGCCAGTGTCCAGCGAGCGCCGCGTAGGATCGTCCTGTGCCCGCTGTGAATCTCGGAATGCCCAAAGTCCCCGAAGTCCTGGCCCCGCGACGCAAGTCCCGCCAGATCAAGGTGGGCAAGGTGCTCGTCGGCGGTGACGCCCAGGTGAGCGTGCAGTCGATGACCACGACTCCGACCCCGAACATCAACGCCACGCTGCAGCAGATCGCCGAGCTCACGGCATCGGGTTGCGACATCGTGCGCGTCGCAGTGCCCAGCCGTGACGATGCCGAGGCGCTGCCGATCATCGCCAAGAAGAGCCAGATCCCGGTCATCGCCGACATCCACTTCCAGCCGAACTACGTCTTCCAGGCCATCGACGCCGGATGCGCCGCCGTCCGCGTGAACCCGGGAAACATCCGCAAGTTCGACGACCAGGTCGGCAAGATCGCTGCCGCTGCGAAGGCGGCCGGTGTCTCGATCCGCATCGGCGTCAATGCCGGGTCGCTCGAGCCGAGCCTGCTGCAGAAGTACGGAAAGGCGACCCCTGAGGCCCTCGTCGAGAGCGCCGTCTGGGAGGCCAGCCTCTTCGAGGAGCACGACTTCCACGACTTCAAGATCTCGGTCAAGCACAACGACCCGATCATCATGGTGAAGGCCTACCGTCTTCTCGCCGAGCGCGGCGACTGGCCACTGCACCTCGGAGTGACCGAGGCGGGTCCGGCGTTCCAGGGCACGATCAAGAGCGCCACGGCGTTCGGCATCCTGCTGAGCGAGGGCATCGGAGACACCATCCGCGTCTCGCTGAGCGCGCCGCCGGTCGAGGAGGTCAAGGTGGGGCTGCAGATCCTGCAGTCGCTCAACCTCCGCGAGCGCAAGCTCGAGATCGTCTCGTGCCCGAGCTGCGGCCGAGCCCAGGTCGACGTCTACAAGCTGGCCAACGACGTGACCGACGGGCTCGAGGGCATGAGCGTTCCGCTGCGCGTCGCAGTCATGGGCTGCGTCGTGAACGGACCGGGGGAGGCCCGCGAGGCCGATCTCGGCGTGGCATCCGGCAACGGCAAGGGCCAGATCTTCGTCAAGGGCGAGGTCATCAAGACCGTCCCGGAGTCGGAGATCGTCGCGACCCTCATCGCCGAGGCGAACCGCCTCGCCGCCGAGATGCCTGCGACCGACACCTCGACGGGTGCTCCCGTCGTGTCCGTGGGCTGACGCCCGACTCTGGGCTCGCCGGCCCAGCGTCGGCACCGACCCGCGCACAGAAGCTGCCTGCGCTCAGGACGTCGGCAGTCCGTCCCAGAACGCGAGCAGCTCGGCGGCCAGGGCCTCGGGCTGTTCGAGCGGAACAAGAGTGCGTGCGTCCCTCACCGTCGTCGAGCGGACCATGGGCCCTGCCGCTGCCGCCGAACGCTCCGCATCGGCCGGGCTCCAGTCGCCGCGGTCGTCGGAGGCCACGAAGAGGCTCGGAACCTGGATGCGCGGCATCAGGTGCGACACGTCGACCCGATCGAGAATGAACGAGCGGAGAGCGAAGCTCATGCTGCGCCGCCCCGGGCGCTCCAGGCTCTCGACGACGATCTTCCTGAGGCGGGGGTCGGCGGCGGACTGTTCGGTCAGCATCGCGTCGATCACGGCCGAGCGCACTGGACCCACAGGGCCGACGTGACGCAAGAGTGGGGCGAGCAGTTCGATCCTGCGCCGCAGCTGAGGCGAGATGGCCTCCACGGGTGAACTGATGGCCGCAAGTGAACGCAACACTCCGGGCTCGGCTGCGAGCTCGTAGCCGACGTGCCCGCCGAAAGCGTTGCCCACCCAATCGACGGGTCGGCCGGCGGCCAGTTCGTCGAGGGCGTCGTGGGCGGCGGCGGCTGCCTCGGCGATGGTGCTGCGGCGGCTCAGGGGCTCGCTCAGGCCGAGCCCCGGCGGGTCGATCAACACGAAGGACCGGTCAGGCCGGGCCCGGAGGAGGAGCAGCATCTCGTCCCAGGTGTGACTGTCGACGAACATCGACGACCAGAGCACTGTGAGTGCCCCGTCGTCGGGGCCGGCGCGGCGCACGGACAGGCGGCCGAGTCGGGTCGGGATACTCAGGAGACGGGTATTCGGAGTGAGTGAGATTGACATGAAAGTTGATGTTAGCCTGAATCACATGAAACTGCGAGAGTCCTCCGGCTCGAGGGAGTACCGCATGTCGGCCCGGGCGGAATCGGCGGAACTGACGGGCGAGCGCATTGTGGACGCCATGCTCGCCCGGCTCCGGGAGACACCCTACGAGCGCCTACGTCTCGACGACGTGGCGGCCGACGCCGGTGTGACGGTTCAGACCGTCATCCGCCGTTTCGGCGGCAAGGCCGGACTCATGACGTCGGTTGTCGAACGGGAGTTCGGGCGCATCGTCGCTGCGCGGGACGCCGGCGAGCGGGGTTCGGTGGCGAGCACCGTGACCGCGCTCGTCGCGCACTACGAGGAGTACGGTGCCCTCATTCTGAAGACCTACTCCGAGGCGCCCCAGATTCCCGGACTCGCCGAGGTCGTGGGCAGGGGTCGTGCCTACCACGTCGACTGGTGCCGTCGCGCGTTCGAGGGGTATCTCGACTCGGGTACCGACGAGGAGACACGCCGGGTTCGACTGGCTCAGGTCGTGGCGGTCTGCGATGCGACGACCTGGCGCATCCTGCGTTTCGATGGTGCTCTGACGCCTGATGAGACCGAGCGCGCGCTTCGCGAACTACTCGCTCCGCTCCTCGGCTGAACTAGTCGCTCCGCTCCTCGGCTGAACTAGTCGCTCCGCTCCTCGGCTGAACTAGTCGCTCCGCTCCTCGGCTGACCTCGTCGCGTCCTACCGCGGCCATGAGAACACTCTCACCACCCGGGGACTTGTCGAGCGCGGCGAGCACGCTCCAAGCTGGACGCACTGCGTTCTGACGAGGAGGCCACCAGTGTTCAAGCCGGCTACGGGTGTCGCCATCGCCGCCGGCGCCGTGCTGGTCGTGAGCGGCCTGTCCGCCGCGGTCGTCGCGCTGCAGAACGCCTTCGAGGTGGGGGAGTCCCCGGCCCACACGATCGGCGTCGACGCCGTGTCGGGCGAGGAGCCCATCGACGAGCCGACGCCGACGCCCACCCCCGATGCCGCGCAGGATGACCCATCGGTCGTCGTGCCCGTCGTGGCCGTTCCGGTTCCCGTCGATGCCGTCGAGCCCGTCGAGCCCGTCGAGCCCGTCGATGACGAAGAGATCGCGCAGCCGGATGGCAGCGGCGACGTGGTGGCCCCAGTCGGCGATGCCGAGGTAGCGGCCCCCGTGACCGAAGCTCCGTCCCCACCTGCAGCGCCGCGGCCGGTCGCCGCCGTGCCGCCGAGCGATGAGACGACGCCGCCCGACAAGAGGGCCGACCGAAGCCCGGCGGGGGCTCCCGATCCGACGACCGACGAGGACTCCACCGGCATCGACAGGCACCGTGACGGCGATCGACTCGAACGGGGCGATCGCGACGGGGAGCGTGGCGGGGATCGCGACAGTGCCGACCATGCAGATCGCGATTCCGATCGCGGTGCACGAGACGACCGCGGAGGCCGCGACGGCGTCCATGACCGCGGCGATGATCGCGGCCCGACGGGCCGCGATGGGCGCGGCGACTGAGCCACGGTCCCACGAGACCCGCTCGGAGAGCTGCGCAGGGTCCGGCATCGCATTCGGGTTGCGGTGTCGGGCCCTCACCCGTGTCAGCGACCGCTCACTGCCGATCTTCTCCTGCAGCGCGTTCACCGCCGCTCGCCCGAGGAGCGAAGCGATAGCCGAGCCCGCGCACCGTCTCGAAGTAGGCGACCCCGATCTTGTTGCGCAGGTATCGCACGTAGACGTCGACGACGTTGGTTCCCGGGTCGTGGTCGTATCCCCACACAGTGCGCAGCAGTTCGTCGCGGCTGAGGACCCGATTCGGGTTGCGCAGGAACTCCTCGGCGAGCGCGAACTCCCGTGCCGACAGCTCGACTCTCACGCCGCCGACGGTGATCCGCCGGGCGCGCACGTCGAGCTCGAGGTCGCCGGCAACGACGAGGGGGGCATCCGTCGTCGGCATCGCATCCCGCAGGCGGGCACGGATGCGGGCGAGCAGCTCGTCGAAGCGGAACGGCTTGGCCATGTAGTCGTTGGCTCCGCCCTCGAGGCCGGCGACGGTGTCCGAGCCGGAGTCGCGCGCCGTCAGGATGATCACCGAGACGCCGATGCCCTCCGCCCTGAGCAGCCGCAGCACCTCGAAGCCGTCGAGGCGGGGCAGCCCGATGTCGAGCAGCACCAGGTCGAAGCCGCCGGCCCGCACCTCGGCGATCGCGGACTCGCCGTCGGCGACGGTCACGACGTCGTAGCCGGCAGCGCGCAGTCCCTTCTCGACGAATGACGAGATGCGCTGCTCGTCCTCGGCCACCAGGATGCGGCTCATCGGCGACGCCCCTTCCCGGATCCCTTGCCCGGCCCGATGATGGCGTCGAAGTCGACGCCACCATCGGGCCGGGCGCCGCCGTGGTCTCGGGGAGTCGTGTGGTGCTCCGACACGTCGTCGACGGCGGCGACGGATGCGGCCTCGGCACGGGGCGGCGGAACCGGGTCGACGGCAGCGACGGATGCGGCCTCGGCGGAGCGCGGCGGTACTGGGTCGAGCTCCGCGAACGCGGGACCCACCTCATCGTCCTCTGCGTCCACCTCGGCCGGTGGTGCGTCGCCCTCGGCCAGCGGGAGCCTGATGGCGAACCTCGATCCGGAGCCGGGAGTGCTGTCGAGCTGCACGGACCCGTTGTGAGCCTCAGCTATCGCGGCCACGATCGCGAGGCCGAGTCCGGACCCGTCGATTCCCCGGCCCTCCTGCACCCTGGTGAAGCGGTCGAAGATGCGCTCCTGCGCATCGTCGGCGATGCCCTCGCCCTCGTCGAGCACCCAGAGTTCGACGGCCGGGTGGCCCGCTGCATCCGTCACCACTGTCGAGCCGATCTCGATCGGGGTGAAGGTGGCGGAGTACTTCGCCGCGTTGTCGGCCAGCTGCAGCCAGCCCTGGGTGAGGCGGGCGGCGTCGACGGATGCCTCCACCTCGGCCACGTCGCCGAGGAGCCAGGCGTGGGTCCCGCTCAGCATCGACGCCTTCTGGTGCACCATCTCGGTGAGCTCGGCGATGTCCGTGGGGGAGGCGCGCACGAAGTCCGGATTGCGGCTCTTCACGAGCAGCCCGATGTCGACGACGAGGTTGTCCATGCGATCGAGCTCGTCGATGGCGATGTCGCGGGTGGCCCGCACCTCGTCCGGCTCATCGGCGTCCATCAGCTCGAGGTGGCCGCGGACTATGGTGAGCGGCGTCTTGAGCTCGTGGCTCACGTCGTCGAGCAGACGGCGCTGGCTGAGGAAGCTGTTCTCGAGGCGGTCGAGCATGGTGTTGACGGTGCGGGTGAGGTCGGTGACATCGTCGGTACCCGAGACCGGGATGCGCTCCGAGAGGTCGGAGACCGAGATCCGGGCGGCAGTCTCGCGCAGGGAACGGATGGGGCGCAGCAACCGCCCGGACACGACCCATCCCACGAGGCCGATCGCGACGAGGGCTCCTCCCGCGACGATGGCGTAGGTGGTGAACGCGTCGCGCACCTCGGCCAGCTCAGCGCTCACGTTGTAGGCCGAGACATAGAGGCCGATCTGCGGGTCGCCGTCGATCGACACCGGAACGACGATGTAGCGCAGGGTCCCGGCGTCGGCATCGATGGTGCCGACGACGGCCTCGTCACTGCGGGCATCGGCGAGCACGCGGGCGAGGAACGCAGGGTCGTCGTCGAGTCGGAACGGCAGATCGGCAGCCGGCACCAGGGCGGCAGCTCCGTCGATGACCCCGACTGTGCTCTCGTTGGTGTCGGGGATGATGCGGGCCATCGCCGTGTTCAACAGGTCGCGCACGCTCGACGGCAGCTCGCCGTCGGCATCTCCCGTCGTCGCGGCGAGCCTGATGTCGTCGGCTGTTCCTGCGAGACGGGTGTCGATCTGGGCCAGCACCCGTTCCCGCTGCACGAAGATCGTGACCACGCCGGCGACGGTCATCCCGATGGCCGTGACGACGAGGATCGACACGACGATGCGCATGCGCACCGAGCGCGCGACATCGCGCAGCCGGATCGACTCCATCCGCCAATTATCGTGACCTGCGGCTCCGCGCGCTGATGAGAGACCTCACATGATCGATGGGAGTTGACAAAGATCATTCATCGATATATCGTTAACCCATCGTTGAAGTTCAACGACGACTCTTCCAGAGCCACCCTGTCCCGACAGCGGGAGAAAGGATGTCAGCGCTCATGAAACGCGAACATTTCGAACACCCATTCACGACCGGCCGTCAGCTCCACGAGGGCGCCCGGTTCCACCACGATGATGCCCGCGGCCGAGACCGCGGCGGCTCCGGCTTCGGCCCTGGCGGCTTCGGCCCCTGGGGCGCTGCCGGCGCCTGGGGCGGCCCGGGCGGCGGTCGTCGGCGCCCCAAGGGCGACGTCCGGGCGGCGATCCTCTCGCTCCTCGGCGAGAACGACTCCCTGAACGGCTACGCCATCATGAAGGCGATCGGCGAGAAGACCGACGGCAGCTGGCGTGCCAGCCCGGGCTCGGTCTACCCGACGCTGCAGCAGCTCGTCGACGAGGGACTGATCGTCCCGAAGGGCGAGGGCCGCGGCACCGAGTTCGGCCTGACCGACGAGGGACGCGCCTACGTCGCCGCGAACACTGACGAGCTCGAGAAGGCGTGGGCCTCGGTTCCGCGCCCGAGCGAGTCTGCGACGGAGCTCTTCGAGACCGTCGGCCGTCTCATGGGCGTCGTCGGCCAGTTCCGGCACGGCGCGACGGATGCCCAGCGCACCGCCGCCATCGAGAAGCTCGATGAGGCGCGCCGCGCCCTGTACCTGATCCTCGCCGACTGAGTCGACGGGAATCACGCTGCGCCATCACCCCTTCTGGGGTGGTGGCGATGCACGATCGTGACGGGAGCGGCTCCGGCCGCTCCCATTCTCGTTGCTAGCGTCGACGATCATGAAGTCTCTCGTCGCCGGCGTCGCCGCCGCGCTCCTCGTCGGCACTCTCGCCGGATGTGCTCCGTCAGCCGAATCCTCGGTGCCGACGGCGACGGCGGCGGCACCGGCACCGCGACCGACCCCGATCACGGCAGCACCCGCCGTGTCGGTGCCCGCCATGCCCAGGGCGGCATTCAAGGCCGACTGCACGGTGGTCGCCACGGACGCCGAGGTCTCGGATGCCATCGGCGGGCCGGTCGTAGCGGAGCCGTACTCCGGTGACGTGATGCCGGACTGGATGGTGCAGAGTCTCGGTGGCATCCGCTGCGCGTGGACTCCCGCCGACGGGATCGGCGCATGGGTCACTGTCATTCCCGTTGCTGCGGCGGGCCAGGACATCGTCGATGACGCCGGTGACGGTGAGCCCGCCTGCTACGGCGGCGAGTTCGACGCGGGCTACCAAGACGCCTGTTCCTTCAGCACGACGGTCGGAGAGTGGTGGTACGCGGGCGTCGTCTACACGGCGCCGGACTCCGGCATCGATGCGACCGACGCCATCGACGAACTCGTCGCCGACCTCGGCACTAGGGCGGCGGCGCACGCTGCGGAGGTACCGGCGAACCTCGACGGGGCCTGGACGGACACCCCCGACTGTGATGCTCTCGATGAGAGTGTCGACACGACCCCGATCGGCCTCGACCTCGAGGCTGTGGTCGGCAATCAACCCGAGGAGGCCGGACCTGGTTTCTGGGGTGCCGTCGCGGCCACCGGCGAGCAGACCTGCTACTGGGAGGAGAGCGACGGTGTGGCCCTGGCGACGACCGAAATCCTTCCGGGAGGGTGGTGGGTCATCGACCGGCAGTCCCAGGACACGGGTGCCGCGCCAGTGGCCATCGACGGCGCCCTGCGCGCCCTCAGGGTGCCTGACGCCGACGGCTCGGCCAGCGAGACCCTCTACGTCACCGACGGTGTCAACCTCGTGACAGCCCGGGGTACTCTCGACGCCGAGCAGCTCGGCGCCCTCGCCGTCCTGGTCATGAACGGCGTCGCCGGCTGAGACCGGGCGGCATCCGTCACTGCGTAAACTGACCGGGTGCCTACACGTCTCACCAACTACTTCCTCCGCACCCTCCGCGAAGACCCCTCCGACGCCGAGGTGACCAGCCACCGCCTGCTCGTGCGGGCAGGCTACATCCGCCGTCAGGCTCCCGGCGTGTTCGCCTGGCTGCCGATCGGCCTGCGGGTCAAGGAGAAGATCGAGCGCATCATCCGCGAGGAGATGACGAACGCCGGCGCTCACGAGGTGCACTTCCCGGCCCTGCTGCCACGCGAGCCCTATGAGGCGACGGGGCGCTGGACCGAGTACGGCGACGGCCTGTTCCGCCTGCAGGACCGCAAGGGCGCCGACTACCTGCTCGCGCCCACGCACGAGGAGGTCTTCACCCTGCTCGTCAAGGACCTCTACAACTCCTACAAGGACCTGCCGCTGTCGATCTACCAGATCCAGGACAAGTACCGCGACGAGGCGCGCCCTCGCGCCGGCCTCCTCCGCGGTCGCGAATTCACCATGAAGGACGCCTACTCCTTCGACTACACGGATGCCGGCCTCGACGCGAGCTACCAGGCCCAGCGCGACGCCTACGAGCGCATCTTCACCCGTCTCGGACTCGAGTACGTCATCGTGAAGGCCGATGCCGGAGCCATGGGAGGTTCGAAGAGCGAGGAGTTCCTGCACCCGACAGTCGTCGGAGAGGACACCTTCGTGCGTTCGGCCGGAGGCTACGCGGCCAACGTCGAGGCGTACGTCACCGAGGTTCCGGATGCGCTCCCGATCGACGGCCTGCCCGCTGCCGTCGTGCTCGACTCCCCGAACACGCCCACGATCGCGACCCTCGTCGATCTCGCGAACGCCGAGTACCCGCGCCCCGACGGCCGGGCGTGGACCGCTGCGGACACGCTCAAGAACGTCGTGCTGGCGCTCACGCACCTCGACGGCACTCGTGAGCTCGTCGCCATCGGCCTGCCCGGCGACCGCGAGGTCGACATGAAGCGCATCGAGGTGGCCTTCGCCCCGGCCGAGGCCGAGCCGGCGACCGAGGCGGACTTCGCCAAGAACCCCGCCCTGGTCAAGGGCTACATCGGCCCGTGGTCGCCCACCGGTGCCGTGCTCGGCGAGGAGTCGGCCTCAGGCGTCCGCTTCCTGCTCGATCCCCGAATCGTCGACGGCACCGAGTGGATCACCGGCGCGAACCTCGACCAGAAGCACGTCTTCGGTCTCGTGGCCGGTCGCGACTTCACAGCCGACGGCACCATCGAGGCGGCAGAGGTGCGACCGGGCGACCCGGCTCCCGATGGATCCGGCCCCGTCGAGCTCGCGCGCGGCATGGAGATCGGCCACGTCTTCCAGCTCGGCCGCAAGTACGCCGAGGTCCTCGGGCTCAAGGTGCTCGACGAGAACGGCAAGCTGGTCACGGTCACGATGGGCTCCTATGGCATCGGCGTCACGCGCATCCTCGCGATCATCGCCGAGGGCAACAACGACGACAAGGGCCTCGTCTGGCCCGCCGCAGTCTCGCCATTCGACGTCTATGTCCTGGCAACGGGCAAGGACCCCGCTGCGTACTCCGCCGCCGAGCAGGTCTGCGCCGCCATCGAGGCCACGGGCCGGTCAGTGCTCTACGACGACCGCCCCAAGGTCTCGCCCGGCGTGAAGTTCGGCGACGCCGAGCTCATCGGCATCCCGAAGATCGTGATCGCGGGCCGCGGCGTCGCCGAGGGCGTCGTCGAGCTGTGGGATCGGGTGACGGGGGAGCGCACTCCCGTCGCCATCACCGAGGTGGCCGACGCCCTGGCCTGAGGCATCCGCTCGTCCGCGATGACGAGCGAGATGCGGAACGGGACCGTGCGGGCAATCGCACCGGTCCCGTTCCTCGTGTGCGCGGGCGCGGGTCGGGGGAGACGGTGACGAGTGCCCCCGGAATCCGGTAGCGTAGAAGATCGGCTCGACGCATCCACGTCGGCGAAAAGTTAATACGAGATCTGAATAGAGGAGGCCGGAGATGGACATCGACCTCGGCGTACTGCGTCTGATGGAACGTGAGAAGGAGATCCCCTTCGACGAACTGGTAACCATCATCGAGCAGGCGATCCTCACGGCCTATCTCAAGCACGTGAACCCCAACGCGCACGGCCACATCGACCCGGCCGGCGCTCGAGTCGAACTCAACCGCAAGAGCGGTCACGTCTCGATCTTCATCCCCGAGATGGATGAAGAGGGCAACATCATCGGCGAGGCCGAGGACACCCCGGACGACTTCGGTCGCATCGGTGCGTTCGCCGCCAAGCAGGTCATCAACCAGCGCCTGCGCGACATCGCCGACGACGCCATCCTGGGCGAGTTCCGCGGACGTGAGGGCGACATCGTCGCCGGCGTGATCCAGCAGGGACCGAACCCGCGCATGATCCACGTCGACCTCGGCACCGTCGAGGCGATCCTGCCGCCCGAGGAGCAGGTTCCGGGTGAGGACTACGCCCACGGCTCTCGCATCCGCGTCTACGTGACGAGCGTGTCGAAGGGACTCAAGGGTCCGCAGATCACCGTCTCGCGCACCCACCCCGCCCTCGTGCGCAAGCTGTTCGCACTCGAGGTTCCCGAGATCGCCAGCGGCGTCGTCGAGATCGTGTCGCTGGCCCGCGAGGCCGGTCACCGCTCGAAGATCGCGGTGCGTGCCATGGAGCCCGGCGTGAACGCCAAGGGCGCCTGCATCGGCGAGCTCGGCCAGCGGGTACGCGCCGTCACGGCAGAGCTCAACAACGAGAAGATCGACATCGTCGACTACTCCGACGACCTTCCCACCTTCGTCGCCAGCGCGCTCTCACCGGCCAAGGTCACCAGCGCCTACGTCGTCGACGCCTCGCTCAAGGCCGTGCGCGCTCTCGTGCCCGACTACCAGCTGTCGCTCGCCATCGGCAAGGAGGGCCAGAACGCCCGGCTCGCCGCCAAGCTGACGGGCGCGAAGATCGACATCCAGCCCGACTCGATTCTGGAAGACGACTGACCTTCAGGATCGTTGCTGCCGTAGCGGTACGGCGGACCCCCAGCCCATAGGTGTAAAGTGGAACCCGTTAGAACGTGCATCGGATGCCGTTCGCGCGCCCCGAGGTCCTCACTTCTGAGGATCGTCGCCGGGGAATCAGAACTCGTGGTCGATGAGACCGCCGTCCTGCCCGGCCGAGGTGCGTGGCTGCATCCGACGGACTCGTGCTTCCAACTCGCACTCCGCAAACGGGCCTTCGGGCGTGCTCTGCGGGTGAGCGGGAACCTGGATGCATCCCCTTTAGAGAACAGGCTGAACGGCACAGTGATCACTAATGAGTGACAACTAATGAGCGGCTCGAAATGAGACCCGTCCGTCTTTAATGGTCTGCCCCTGTTCGGGCGCAGGCCCAGAACAGGAGAATTGTGGCTGCAAATCCACGCGTCCACGAGATCGCAAGCGAACTCGGAGTGGACAGCAAGATCGCCCTTGACAAGCTCAAGGAAATGGGCGAATACGTCAAGGGACCGTCGTCGAGCATCGCACCGCCGGTCGCTCGCCGTCTGAAGGCCGCCCTCGAGGCCGCCGGTGTCGCCAAGCACGACGCCCCCGCCCCGGCAGCCCCCGCTGCCAAGGCCGCCCCCAAGGCTCCGGCTCCGGCCGCCCCGAAGGCTCCGGCCCCCGCTGCCCCGGCTCCCGCCGAGGCTGCGACTGACGCTCCCGCCGGCCCCGTGCCGACGGCGCCGAAGACCGTCGCCGAGCGCCAGGCCGAGGCAGAGCAGAAGGCTGCTGCCGAGAAGGCTGCCGCCGAGGCCGCCGCTGCCGCCGCGAAGACCGAGGCTGCTGCTCCGGCTGCTGCCGAGGTCGCACCCGAGGCCGCCGCATCGTCGGCTCCGCGTCCCGGTGCCCCCAAGCCCCCCGCGGCTCGACCGGGCAACAACCCGTTCGCATCGAACCAGGGCATGGGTCAGCGACCCACCAACATCCCGCGTCCGGGCAACAACCCGTTCGCCAGCGCCCAGGGCATGGGTCAGCGACCCTCGCCCACCCCCGGCAACATCCCGCGTCCCGCGGCACCCCGTCCCGGCGCCCCGCGCCCCGGCGGACCCGGCCAGGGACCGCGTCCCGGTGGCTTCGGCCAGCGTCCGGGCTTCCAGCAGCGCCCTGGTGGCGCTGGTGCCGGTGCCGGCGCTCGTCCGGCCGGTGGGGGCTTCCAGCGTCCCGGTGGCGGCGGCGCACCCGGTGCCGGTGGCGGCTTCGGCGGCCCGCGTCCCGCGGGTGGCGGCGGTCGTGGCCGTGGCCCCGGCGGTGGAACCGCTGGTGCGTTCGGTCGCGGTGGCGGCAAGAGCAAGGCTCGGAAGTCGAAGCGTACGAAGAGGGCCGAATTCGAGATGCGGGAAGCCCCGTCGCTCGGCGGCGTGAGCGTTCCCCGCGGAAACGGCACCACGCCGGTTCGTCTGCGTCGCGGAGCATCCATCTCGGACTTCGCCGACAAGATCGACGCCAACCCCGGTGCACTGGTCACCGTGCTGTTCCACCTCGGTGAGATGGCCACGGCGACCGAGTCGCTCGACGAGGCCACCTTCCAGGTGCTCGGCGAGGAGCTGGGCTTCAAGATCCAGATCGTCTCGCCCGAGGAAGAGGACCGCGAGCTGCTCGAGGGCTTCGACATCGACCTCGATGCCGAGCTCGACGGTGAAGGCGACGAGGACCTCGAGATCCGTCCGCCCGTCGTCACCGTCATGGGTCACGTCGACCACGGTAAGACGCGCCTCCTCGACGCCATCCGCAAGGCGAACGTCGTCGAGGGCGAGGCCGGTGGCATCACCCAGCACATCGGTGCCTACCAGGTCTGGACCGAGCACGAGGGCCACGAGCGCGCCATCACCTTCATCGACACCCCGGGTCACGAGGCGTTCACCGCCATGCGTGCTCGTGGTGCGCAGGTCACCGACATCGCGATCCTCGTGGTCGCGGCCGATGACGGCATCATGCCGCAGACGATCGAGGCCCTGAACCACGCCCAGGCGGCCAACGTGCCGATCGTGGTCGCGGTCAACAAGATCGACAAGGCTGACGCCAACCCGCAGAAGGTGCGCCAGCAGCTCACCGAGTTCGGCCTCGTGGCCGAGGAGTACGGCGGAGAGGTCATCTTCGTCGACGTGTCGGCCCGCAAC
This sequence comes from Leifsonia stereocauli, assembly GCF_038432415.1. Classification (NCBI taxonomy): domain Bacteria; kingdom Bacillati; phylum Actinomycetota; class Actinomycetes; order Micrococcales; family Microbacteriaceae; genus Leifsonia; species Leifsonia stereocauli. The sequence goes on along the minus strand of NZ_JBCAUN010000001.1, from coordinate 1,535,807 downwards.
GACATCGGCATCCAGGACCTCCTGGACGCCGTGCTGCTCACAGCGGATGCCGGGCTCGACCTGCGCGCGAACCCGAACAAGGACGCCCGCGGTGTGGCCATCGAGGCCAAGCTCGACAAGGGACGCGGCGCCGTGGCGACCGTGCTCATCCAGTCGGGTACCCTCCGCGTCGGTGACTCGATCGTCGCCGGCACCGCCTACGGTCGCGTTCGTGCGATGGCAGACGAGGACGGCAACGCCGTGCTCGAGGCCTTCCCGTCGCGTCCGGTGCAGGTGCAGGGCCTCTCGAGCGTTCCCCGCGCCGGTGACACCTTCCTCGTCACAGAGGAGGACCGCACCGCGCGTCAGATCGCCGAGAAGCGCGAAGCCGCAGAGCGCAACGCCCAGCTGGCCAAGGCCCGCAAGCGCATCTCGCTCGAGGACTTCACCCGTGCACTCGAAGAGGGCAAGGTCGAGTCGCTCAACCTCATCATCAAGGGTGACGTCTCCGGTGCCGTCGAGGCACTCGAGGAGTCGCTGCTCAAGATCGAGGTCGACGACAGCGTTCAGCTCCGCATCATCCACCGCGGTGTCGGTGCGATCACGGAGTCGGACGTCAACCTGGCCACGATCGACAACGCGATCATCGTGGGCTTCAACGTGCGTCCCGACACGAAGGCGCGCGAGCGCGCCGCTCGCGAGGGCGTCGACATCCGCTTCTACTCGGTCATCTACAACGCGATCGACGAGATCGAGAGCTCGCTCAAGGGCATGCTCAAGCCCGAGTACGAAGAGGTCCAGTCCGGTGTGGCCGAGATCCGCGAGGTCTTCCGCTCCTCGAAGTTCGGCAACATCGCCGGTGTCATCGTGCGATCGGGAACGATCACCCGAAACGCCAAGGCCCGCGTCATCCGCGATGGCGTCGTCGTGGGGGACAACCTCGCGATCGAGTCGCTGCGTCGCTTCAAGGACGACGTCACCGAGGTGCGCACGGACTTCGAGGCTGGTATCGGTCTCGGCAAGTTCAACGACATCCAGATCGGCGACGAGATCGAGACGATCGAGCTCAAGGAGAAGCCGCGGGTCTAGTCTCAGTGCGTGGTGGGCCGGACCTCGGTCCGGCCCCCACCCTGTGGCACCCGTGGAGAGGAGTACGACATGGCTGATCCGGCACGCGCCAGGAAGATGGCCGACCGCATCCAGGTGATCATCGCGAAGCGCCTCGAGCGCGGCGTGCGCGATCCCCGTATGGGGTTCGTCACCATCACCGACGTCCAGGTGACGGGCGACCTTCAGCACGCGACGGTGTTCTACACGGTCTACGGCACCGACGAGGAGCGCACCGACACGGCCGCGGCCCTCGCCGCCGCAACCGGAATGCTGCGCAGCGAGGTCGGCCGGAACATCACGGCCAGGCTCACGCCGAGCCTGCAGTTCCAGCTCGACGCGATCCCCGAGAATGCGGCGCTCATCGAGGGTCTCCTCAAGGAGGCCCGCGAGCGCGACACTGCAACGACGGAGCAGGCGAGCACGGCGGAGTACGCCGGCGACGCCGACCCGTACGTGAAGCCGCGCGAGCTCGAGGACGACGAGGACCTCGACGTGGCTGATGCCGCCGTCGAGGCCGAGCAGGCCGACGAGGCCCGCTAGCCCAGAGCAACGACAGAAGCCGCCGACCCTCCAGGTCATGCCCGGGCGCTACGGCAGCACGTATCCGCTCGCCGTCGAGACTGCGAGCCCGTCTGCCAGGAGGCCGGCGATGGCGCGGGCGAGCTGCGCCTCATCGGTCCAGAGCGTGGCGATCTCGGCATCCGTCACCGCACCGTGGGCGGCCCGTAGCTCGCGCATGATGAGCCCCCGAACCTGGCGGTCCGAACCGGCGAACTTCTTCTGCACGGGGGTACGCGGGCCGTCGTACTCGGGGTAACCGGCCGCGCGCCAGGCGCAGAGATCGGCGACGGGGCAGGAGTCGCAGCGCGGCGTGCGAGCCACGCAGACGAGCGCTCCGAGCTCCATCATGCCGGCGTTGAAGACGCGCGCCTCGACGTCGTCTGCCGGGAGGAGCGCGTCCATGTCGGAGAGGTCGCGCTTCGCCGGGGGAGCGGCATCCGCTCGCCCGTGGACAGCCCGCGCGATCACGCGTCTGGTGTTGGTGTCGACAACCGGATGCCGCTCGCCGTAGGCGAAGACGGCCACCGCCCGCGAGGTGTAGTCGCCGATGCCCGAGAGGGCGATGAGGTCGGCGATGTCGGCGGGCACGGTGCCGTCGTGCCGCTCCGTGATCTGCACAGCAGCCTGATGCAGCCAGAGCGCCCTGCGCGGGTAGCCGAGGGTCGCCCATGCGCGCACGGCCTCGCCAGGCGGGACGGCGGCGAGATCGGCCGGTGCGGGCCAGCGCTCGAGCCAGGCCTCGAGGTGCGGGATGACGCGGTTCACGGACGTCTGCTGAAGCATGAACTCGCTCACCAGCGTTCCCCAGGCGGTGAAGCCCGGCCGGCGCCACGGCAGGTCGCGGCCGGTGCTGCGGAACCAGTCGTTGACGGCGGTCGCGAGGGGAGACATCCGTTTCAGCCTAGGTGAATCGGCGAGCGCAACTAGGCTCGGGACATGGAGCTCGTGACCACCCCTCGCATCAGGTATCTGCGGTCGCTCGCCGATGAGATCCTGCACAACTACGGGCGCGGTCGCACAGTGGTGGCGATCGATGGGCCGGTGCGCAGCGGCAAGACCGAGTTCGGCGACGACCTGGCCGCCGTCTTCACGGAGCGCGGGCACCCGGTGTTCAGGGCGAGCCTCGAGCATTTCCACCGCTCGCGCGAGGAGCAGGCCGCGTTCGGACCGGAGACGGCCGAGCGCTATTACAGCTACGGCTTCGACTACTCGTTGCTGCGACGCGTGCTGCTCGAGCCGTTCCGTCTGGCGGGCAGCACGGGATTCGTCACCAAGGCATTCGACCCGACGCGCGACGACCGGATCATCCCGAAGTGGATCACGGGTCCGCCGGATGCCACTCTCATCGTCGACGGACGCTTCGCCCACCGCCCCGAGTTGCGGCCGCTGTGGAACTGGAGCGCCTACCTCGACGACGAGCCCACGGACGAGGCCGACATCCTGTACTCGGTGAAGGAGCATCCGCGCCGCTTCGCGACCGCCGTGATCGACAACACCGAGCGGTCGAGGCCGCGACGCCTGTTCCTCGACAGCTGCTGAGCGAACCCCGGTCGCCGAGGCCCGGACGGAGTCCGCGGCCGAAGCGCAGCCCGACGTTCGCGCCCGTCGAGGGCGCTTCGGGCGGTCGTTTCGCTCGGCCCTCAGCGAACGGCGATGCGCCGCAGCACCTCGTCGCGACCGATCGAGGTGCCCGACGCCTCGACCTCGTGCACCTGCTCCACGATCGCCGCGTTCACGGGCGCCTTCGCCCCCGCGGCATCCGCCTCGCGAACGATGGCGCCGTTGAGGAAGTCGATCTCGGTGCGCTGTCCGCGTCGCAGGCTCTGCAGTGTCGACCCGAGGTTCGGTACGGAGCCCATGCGCACGCCCATCGAGCGGGGCAACGCCTGCCCGAGAACAAGCGGCAGTCGTGAGAAGAATCGCAGCCGGGAGTCGCTGAGACCCTGCAACGATCCGAACCTGATGCCCCGGGCCATGCCCGTGCGCACGGCCTCGCGCATGCTCGCCGTGAGCACGCGTCGCAGACCCCTGTCGGCGATGATCTCCTGCACGCTCAGACCCGTGATCGCGGGCAGGCCGTTCAGCATGTTGACGACGAGCTTCGTCCACTGCGACCCGATGAAGTCGTCGACGGCGATGACGGGCACCGCCTCCGAGAGCACGGCGGCCCAGCGCTTCGATGCTGGGTCGGCCGGCCCCGAGCCGCGCCCGAGATAGGTGGCTGCCCGGGTCGTGACGCGCACGACGCCGGGCTCGGTGTAATTCGCCGCGATGATCGACAGTGCCCCGAAGCAGTCGGAGTCCGGCAGGAGACGGGTCGCCGTGCGAACCCCGTCGAGGCCGTTCTGCACCACGATCACGGGCGAGCCGTTCACGACGGCGGCGTTCGCCGCGATGGCGTCCTCCGCGTCCTGCGCCTTCGTGCAGACGAGCACGAGGTCGAATGCACCGGAGAGGGTCGGGGCGGCATCCGGATGTCCGTGGCCATCTCCGAAACCACCCGAGAGTCGGATGGCCCCGGCCCGGATGGCGGCGAGCCCCGACCCGCGGGCGGTCACCTGGATCTCGTGGCCGGCCCGTTCGAGCAGCACCGCGAAGGTGCCTCCGAGCGCGCCGGCCCCGATGATCCCGATTCTCATGCCTTCGAGGTTACGGCCTCCCGAACGACAGGCTCGAACGCGGCATCGGTCGGCGTCGATGGGACGTCGGATGCCGTGTGGGTGCCTCGACCGGCCGGAAGGAACAGCGCCGCGATGACGGCGAGCAGCAGCACCGCGGCACCGGTGAACACGGCCGGGATCGCCGCGTCGACGTAGCCCGTCGGGGTGAGCTCCCCGCCAGCACCCACGAACACCGCCGTCAGGACGGCGACGCCGAGGGCGATGCCCACTTCACGCAGGGTCGAGTTGGTGCCGGACGCCTTGGCGGTGTCGGCCTCGGGCATCGACGCCAGCACCGCGGTGGCGCTCGGGGCGAAGACGAGGCCCATGCCCACTCCGGCGACGATGAACGGCGCCACGAGGGTGGCGTACGACACGTCGGCCGAGAGCGTGAGCCCCAGCCAGGTGAGCGCGATCGCCTCGAAGGCGAGCCCCGTCACGACGAGCGCACGGGTGCCGACGCGGGCCGAGAACAGGCCGGCGAGAGGGGCGACCACCATGGGGGCGAGGGTCCACGGCATGGTCTTCACTGCAGCACCCAATGGCGAGTCTCCCTGAACGATCTGCAGGAACTGGATCAGGATGAAGATGGTTCCGAACATGCCGAAGCTGAAGGCGAAGCCGACGATGTTCGCGACGGAGAAGCTGCGGTCACGGAACAGCCGCAGCGGCAGCAGGGGAGCGGGGGTGCGCGACTCCCAGAACAGGAAGACCGCGAGCAGGACGGTTCCGAGGCCCAGGGCGCCGAGCACCTCGGCGCTGTCCCAGCCGGCGTCGTTTCCGCGCACGATCCCGAACACGATCCCCAGCACCCCGAGGCCGGCCAGGAGCACGCCGACGACGTCGACCCGCAGACGGGCACCCAGGGTGTTCGGCAGGGCGAGGAGAGCGAGGGGCACCGCGATGATGCCGATCGGGATGTTCAGCCAGAAGATGGCCTCCCAGTTCCAGCCCTCGATGACGGCGCCGCCGACGAGCGGGCCCGTGGCCACACCGAGTCCGGCGACGCCGCCCCAGATGCCGATGGCGGCCGGGCGCATTCTGGCCGATACGGATCCGGCGATCAGAGTGAGCGAGAGCGGCATGATGCCGGCGGCGCCGAACCCCTGCACGGCTCGGGCGGCGATGAGCTGCCACGGTTCCGTGCTGAGCGCCGCCATCACGCTGGCGAGGGTGAAGATCACGATGCCGGCGACGAAGACGGTGCGGCGACCGATGCGATCACCGAGGGCGGCCGCCGCGAGGATGAACGTCGCGAAGGCGAGGGTGAAGGCGTTAACGAACCACTGGAGCTCCTCGATGGAGGCACCGAGGTCGAGGCGGATCGCGGGCAGGGCGTTGGTGATCACGAGGTTGTCGAGGGTCGCCATGAACATGGGCAGGCTCGCGGCGACGATGGCGAGCCACGTCGGAACGCGACGGGCGGTTGCGGACAGCGAAGACATCGGGTGTAATCCTTCGAGCGATGGTGTTCTCAAGAGGTAATCGGATGATTACAAGATGGACATTAGTTATCGACTGATAACATGTCAAGCATGATCCGCTCAGCCCCCTCGTCATCGTCCGTCGACGATCGCCTCCCGGCCAGCCGCATCCCGGCCGCCGAACGGCGCGAGCTCATCCTCGACGCGGCGACGAACGTGTTCGGCGAACTCGGCTATGCAGGAGCGACGACCGACCAGGTGGCGAAGGCCGCAGGCATCAGCCAGCCGTACGTGGTGCGCATGTTCGGCAGCAAGGAGAACCTCTTCGTCGAGGTGATGGAGCGCACGGGCGACCGCATCCTCGAGGTGTTCCGCGCGGCGATGGCCGACACCGACGACCCGCGCCCCGTCAGTGCACGCATCGGCGCCGCCTACGTCGACCTGATCGAGGATCGCGGCATCATGCTCTCCCTCATGCAGGGATTCATGCTCGGCTCCGATCCGCGCATCGGGCCGGTCGCCCGCGCCGGCTTCATGCGCATCTACAAGGCACTCCGCGACGAGGGCGGCTTCGAACCCGTGCAGATCCGCGAGTTCCTCGCCGAGGGCATGCTCATCAACACCCTGCTGGCCACCGGTATCACCGAGAGCCTCGACGAGGACGCCGACGCGATCGAGCTGCTCACCTGCACCTTCGGCGACAAGCTCGCCCTCGTGCGCGACGGGCTGGCCGGCAACCCCGCGCTGATATCCTCGAAGGCGTGACTTCCAGCGGCATCCTGCTCCTCGACAAGCCGCAGGGCTGGACCAGCCACGACGCTGTGGCCCGCACGCGGCGCCTGGCCGGCACGCGCAAGGTCGGGCACGCCGGCACCCTCGACCCGATGGCCACAGGTCTCCTGATCCTCGGCATCGAGAGCTCGACACGACTGCTCACCTACATCGTCGGTGTCGACAAGGAGTACACGGCCACCATCAGGCTCGGTTCGTCGACGACGACCGACGACGCTGAAGGCCAGGAACTCGGCAAGGCTCGTGCTGCAGCCGTCGACGCCGTCACGGCCGATGACATCCGCCGGGTGATGGGCATCCTCACCGGCGAGATCGAGCAGGTCCCGAGCGCGGTCAGCGCCATCAAGGTCGACGGCAAGCGCGCCTACGCCAGGGTACGCGCCGGGGAGACCGTCGAGCTGAAGGCGCGTCCTGTCACGGTCTCGACCTTCGAACTGCTCTCGACGACGCCTGTCGACGGCTACCTCGACCTCGAGGTGCGCGTCGAGTGCTCGTCGGGCACGTACATCCGGGCCCTCGCGCGCGACCTCGGCATGGGCCTCGGCATCGGCGGCCACCTCACCGCGCTCAGGCGCACGCGGGTGGGACCGTTCCGGGTGACGGATGCCGGCGAGCTCGAGACCGTCGACGTCGCGTCGGCGCTCATCCCGCCTGCCGAGGCCGCGCGTCAGCTGTTCCCCGTGTTCGACCTCACCGAGCAGGAGGCCATCGACCTCGGCCACGGCAAGCGCATCACCCCGGAGGGCGATGCGGCACCGGCATCCGGAACCCTCGCCGCCATCGCTCCCGACGGACGCCTCGTCGGACTCATCGAGTTCCGCGGTGCCTCGTACAAGAGCATCGTGAACTTCCCGACGGATGCCGCGTCCTCGACGGACGCCTCGTGATCGCCTGGTTCGCCGGCGTGCAGATCGCCGTGGCCGTGGTCGGCGCCCTGCTCGCGATCGTCCTGGGCTTGATCGGACGCAAGCCCAGCGACCTGACGATGGGTCCGCTCGTCGTCGTCGAGCTCCTGCTCATCGTCCAGATCATCATCTCGATCGTGGCTCCGCTCGTCGGGAACGAGCCGAGCGGCAGCCTGCTCGAGTACTGGGTCTACCTCATCTCGGCCGCGCTGCTGCCCGTGGCCGGCGGCTTCTGGGCGCTCATCGAGCGCTCCCGCTGGAGCACGGTCGTCATCGGTGTCGTCTGCCTGGCCGTGGCGATCATGGTCTACCGCATGACCCAGATCTGGTTCGTGCAGGGTCTGTAGTCTTCGCTTGCAATAATTGGAGGCGACATGCCTGACACGATCGCCCCGCGCAGCGCGGATGCCGCCACCCCGCCCACGCCGCGCATGAGCGGAGTGGGTCGCGTGCTGGTCGCCGTCTACGGCATCCTGGCCCTCGCCGCCACCGGACGCACCGCCGTGCAGATCATCGAGCGCTTCGACGAGGCCCCCGTCGCGTTCACCCTGTCGGGGCTGTCCGCGCTCGTGTACATCGTCGCGACGATCTCGCTCGTCGCTCCGGGACGCGTCTGGTATCGGGTCGCGTGGATCGCCATCACCTTCGAACTCATCGGCGTGCTCGTCGTCGGCACCATCACGCTCGTCGCCCCCGACCTTCTCGGAGCTGGAACGGGGAACCCGTTCGGGCGCACCTCCACCGTCTGGACGCTGTTCGGCGCCGGCTACCTGTTCATCCCGCTGGTGCTCCCGATGCTCGGCCTCTGGTGGCTGGCGAAGCACCGGCCGGCGCCCGAGGCGCCCGAGCCCTCTGCGGCCGTGACGCCGGGCGCGCCAGGAGCCGCCGCATGATCGTCTACGACGGCCTGGGCGCCGTCCCGGCCGACAGACCGGCATCCGTCGTCACCATCGGCAAGTTCGACGGCGTGCACGCAGGCCACCGCGCCGTCATCGATCGACTGCGCGCGACGGCTGACAGCGACGGCCTCGCCGCCGTCGTGGTGACCTTCGATCGCAACCCGCTCGCCCTGCTGAACCCCGAGAAGTGCCCGGCCTCGCTCGTCAGCACCGATCAGAAGCTCGAACTGCTGGGGGAGACCGGCGTCGACGCGACCCTGCTGGTGGCCTTCGACGAGGCCTTCGCCGCGCAGAGCCCCGAGGACTTCGTGCGCCGGGTGCTGGTCGACGGGCTCGGCGCCCGCCGGGTGCTCGTCGGCAGCGACTTCAGGTTCGGTGCGAAGGGCGCCGGCGACGTCGCGCTCCTCGGCGAACTGGGAGCCGCATCAGGATTCACCGTCGACGTCATCGACGACGTGCGGCCCGACGGCGAGCACCGCGTCTCATCGACCTGGATCCGCAGCCTGCTCGACGAGGGCGATGTCGCGGCCGCCGAGGCACTGCTCGGCCATGTGCCGTCCGTGCGCGGGGTCGTCGTGCACGGGGCAGCTCGCGGCCGCGAGCTCGGCTTCCCGACGGCCAACCTGTCGCCGGAGTCGGAGGGGCTCATCCCGGCCGACGGCGTCTACGCCGGCCACCTCATCGACGGCGGCGTTCGCTACCCCGCTGCCATCTCGGTGGGAAACAACCCGACCTTCGAAGGCGTGCCGCACAAGCAGGTCGAGGCGTACGTGATCGACGAGGACCTCGACCTCTACGACCATGTCGTGACTGTCGAGTTCGCCCACCGCATCCGGGGCATGTGGGCCTTCACGGGCATCGACGCGCTGATCGAGAAGATCCAGTCCGACGTCGACGCGGCCCGCGAACTCCTGACCTGACCGGAGCCGGTCGGCTCGGCAGACGTCGGCGTCAGGCGCCGGCGCCGGAACCCGGTGCTCTGTCGCTGCGTTCGTAGAGGAACAGCAGGATCGCCTCGGCCGTGTCGCTCATGGCCGGTCCGCGGCCGAAGCTCCACTCGGCATCCGTCGCCGTGAGGGAGCGGTCGCGGATGACGGCCTTGATCTCGGTGGGCCCGTTCAGGGCTCGTCGCAGGGCGACGGCTCCGGATGCCGCAGGGCGAAGCGGCAGCACCGCCCCGAGCGGTCCGGTGATGTCGAGGCCGCCGACGACGGCGATCGCGAGCTCGCGGATGCTCGTGCGTCCGATGTCGGCGCGCTTGTCGATGGCGATGGCGCGCAGGGCGGCGATGAGTTCGACGGGGGGCAGGTCTGCACCTCGCCGGGCGAACGACTCCGACACCCGGCGCTGGCTGAAGCCGTTCTCGACGAGGGCCAGCGACGTGGCGCGCACCAGTTCACCCGTGGGCACCGCGAGACGCCACGACAGGTAGCCCGCGACGTCGCGCACGCTCCATCCCGGATGCAGGCTCGGGGTGTCCAGCGCGGCAGGCGACTGCACGGCGAGAAGGTCGGCGACGGCCTCGAGAACGGCGGCGATGTCGGCGCCCCAATGACTCGAGACACCGGTCTCGTCCTGCGGGGGCCTGGCGCTGAGCGGGAGGTACCGTGCGAAGTCCGCCATGACCGCCAGCCTAGACTGGATCGGTGACGACGACCCAGCAGCGACCGCTCTGGGCCGGTCGTACCCTCGCCCTTCTCGGCATCCTCCTCGTCGCTCTCGACCTGCGCACGGCCGTGGCGGCGCTCTCGCCCATCGTCGACGAGATCAACGCCGAACTGGCACTCACGCCCACCATCATCGGCGTGCTCGGCATGCTGCCGCCGGTCTGCTTCGCGGTGTTCGGCATCCTCTCGCCCGTGTTCACCAGGCGGTTCGGGCTTGAACGGGTGCTCATCGCCGCCATCATCGCGATGGTGGTCGGCCACCTGGCTCGCGGGTTCGCTCCCAACGCGGTGCTGCTGCTGGTGGGTAGTGCGATCACCTTCGCCGGGCTCGGGGTGGGCAATGTTCTGCTGCCGCCGCTGGTGAAGAAGTACTTCCCCGACAGGGTCGGGCTCGTCACCTCGGTGTACGTGACACTGCTGAGCTTCAGCACGTTCATCCCGGCGCTCGTCGCCGTGCCCGTCGCGGACTCCGCTGGCTGGCGCGTCTCGCTCGGCATGTGGGCGATCTTCGCGTTCGCCGCCCTCATCCCGTGGGTGGCCCTCGTCGTCCGGCACCGCACGGGGTCAGCCGACCCGCAGCCCGAGCACGCCGAGGCGACGCTCATGGGCCGGGTCTGGCACTCGTCGATCGCGTGGGCGCTCGCCGTGGTGTTCGCCGTGTCGTCGCTGAACGCCTACGCGATGTTCGCCTGGCTGCCCAGCCTGCTCGACGACACAGCGGGCACGACGCCCGCACAGGCCGGCGCCCTGCTCTCGCTGTTCGCCGCGATGGGGCTGCCCGCCGGGCTGCTGATTCCCTGGCTGGCAACGCGGATGCGCAACGTCGGCATCCTCGTCTACGCCGGGGTCGTGTTCTTCCTCGTCGGCTATCTCGGGCTCCTGCTCATCCCGGCGACGGCGACCTGGCTCTGGGTTGCCTTCGCCGGTGCCGGACCGCTCCTGTTCCCGCTCGCCCTCGTCCTCATCAACCTGCGCACCCGCACTCACGCCGGATCCGTGGCCCTCAGCGGCTTCGTGCAGGGCATCGGCTACACGATCGGCGCTATCGGCCCCCTGGTGGTCGGCATCCTGCACGAGACCAGTGGCGGCTGGACCGTTCCGCTGGTATTCCTCATGGTGACGGCGGTGGCCGGAGCCTTCGCCGGGGTCGTCGTCGCGCGGCCGCACCTGCTGGAGGATGCGCATGAGCGTCGCCAGCGCCGTCGTTCCGAGTAGGCCCGCCCGCCCACCCGCTCGCTGAGGCCCGGACGAAGTCCGCGGTCGAAGCGCTCCTCGGTGTGCCTCCCGCACCCGCTTCGGGCGGTCGCTTCGCTCGGCCCTCAGCGAGCAGGTCTGGCTTCGCTCGGCCCTCAGCGAGCAGGAGTGGCTGCGCTCGCGGCCTACTCAACCAGCGAATGCTGCTCATATGAGCAAACATGCCTACGAGTGTTGAAACGCGCACGCACCCTGCCTACGCTGGAGGGGACGGCAACGCAGTGCAGGAGGTGGCCGATGATCGAGTCCGACGAACTGCTCAGCATCCGCGCGGCCGAGCTCTACTACGAAGAGGACAAGACCCAGGACGAGATCGGGTCGATCCTCCGCCTCACCCGCTGGAAGGTGGGTCGGCTCCTCGCGCAGGCGAAGACCAACGGCTTCATCCGCATCGAGATCGTGCATCCGCGCGCCCGCCGGCTCCCCATCGAGCGCCGCCTCCGCGAGGAGCGCGGCCTGAAGGACGCCATCGTGGTCTCCACGGCAGGCATCACAGGCGAGGAGGAGCTGCAGGCGCGCACGGCACAGGCCGCGGCCGACTACCTCGCCTCCATCCGTCCCATCCCGCGCACCCTCGGCATCTCGTGGGGCCGCACCCTGTACGAGGTCTCCGAGCATCTCAAGGACGGCTGGTCGACCGGCGTCAACGTCGTGCAGATCAATGGCGGCGTCAGCCTCAACCGCCGCGCGGGCACTGCAGCCACCACGGCTGTCACCATCGCCCAGAAGGCCGGCGGCCAGGCCACCCTGCTGCCGAGCCCCGCCATTCTCGAGAGGCTCGAGACCAAGCTCGCCATCGAGGGCGACCGCGCCGTCTCGGCCGTGCTCGAGATGGCTGCGAGTGCCAACGCCTACCTCTACTCGGCAGGCACGGCCGATGAGCACTCCGTGCTGGTCGACAGCGGCTACCTCACCGTCGACGACGTCCACGAACTCGTGCGCAAGGGCGCTGTCGGCGACGTCGTCGGCCGCTACATCGACGCCGACGGCAACATCGTCGATCCCAGCCTCGACGCGCGCACCGTCGGCCTCTCGCACGACAGGCTCCGCGCATCCGACCGCAGCATCGCCGTTATAGCCGGAGCCGGCAAGCACGCCGTCGCCAACGCCGTGGTGCGCAGCGGCCTCTGCACCGTGCTCGTCACCGATGAGGCCACCGCCATCAGCCTGCTCGACGAGCACTGACCACCCCGAGCATCCACGTACTCAGAGCACCGACGTACAACAGGCAAGGAACACCATGACCGGAACCCAGATCGTCCAGAGGGAGCAGGCGCTCTCCGTGATCGGCGGCGAAGCCACCGACGCCAACCTGCGCCGCTTCCTGCACGGAATCCCCGGAGTCGACGCCGTCGGCCTCGAGCAGCGCGCTGCCGGCCTCGGCACCCGCTCCATCAAGACCACCTCGAAGAAGTGGGCCCTCGACAGGATCATCGAGCTCATCGACCTGACCACCCTCGAGGGTGCAGACACCCGCGGCAAGGTGCGCTCGCTCGTCGCGAAGGCGCTCACACCGGACCCGAGCGACCTGAGCACCCCCCGCGTCGCCGCCGTCTGCGTCTACGGAGACATGGTTCCCCACGCTGTCGAGGCCCTCGGCTCGGCTCATGGAGACCCGGATGCCGGTGGCATCTCGGTCGCCGCCGTCGCCACGGCATTCCCCAGCGGGCGGTCCTCCCGCTCGATCAAGCTCGAGGACACGTCCGACGCCGTGTCGGCGGGCGCGGACGAGATCGACATGGTCATCGACCGCGGCGCGTTCCTCATGGGCCGCTACGGCGAGGTCTACGACGAGATCGTGGCCGTCAAGGAGGCGTGCCGCCGTGCCGACGGCAGCTACGCCCACCTCAAGGTCATCCTCGAGACCGGCGAGCTCAACACCTACGACAACGTGCGCCGGGCGTCCTGGCTCGCCATCCTCGCCGGCGGCGACTTCATCAAGACCTCGACGGGCAAGGTGGCCCCGGCCGCGACTCTCCCCGTGACCCTGTCGATGCTCGAGGTGGTGCGCGACTGGCACAAGCTCACCGGTCAGAGGATCGGCGTGAAGCCCGCCGGCGGCATCCGCACGTCCAAAGACGCCATCAAGTACCTCGTGACAGTGGCGGAGACCGTAGGGGAGGAGTGGCTCACGCCGCACCTGTTCCGCTTCGGAGCCTCGAGCCTGCTCAACGACGTGCTGCTGCAGCGCCAGAAGATGACGACAGGCCACTACTCCGGCCCCGACTACGTGACGATCGATTAAGGCAAGAGACATGACATTCCTCGATTACGCCCCGGCGCCCGAATCCCGCGCCGTCCTCAACCTCCGCAGCGACTACGGCCTGTTCATCGACGGCGAGTGGCGAGCTGGAAACGGCACCCCGTTCCAGACCATCTCCCCGGCGACCGAAGAGCACATCGCCACCATCGCGACGGCATCGGAGACGGACGTCGACGCCGCCGTCGCCGCAGCGCGCCGCGCCCACTCCAAGGTGTGGTCGCGCATGTCGGGCAGCGACCGCGGCAAGTACCTGTTCCGCATCGCCCGACTCGTGCAGGAGCGCGCCCGTGAGCTCGCCGTGGCCGAGTCGCTCGACAACGGCAAGCCGATCAAGGAGAGCCGCGACGTCGACGTGCCGCTGGTGGCCGCGTGGTTCTTCTACTACGCCGGCTGGGCAGACAAGCTCGACCACGCCGGTCTCGGCGCCAACCCCGCCTCGCTCGGTGTCGCAGCCCAGGTCATCCCGTGGAACTTCCCGCTGCTCATGCTCGCGTGGAAGATCGCCCCGGCGTTGGCCGCAGGCAACACCGTCGTGCTGAAGCCGGCGGAGACCACTCCGCTCACAGCGCTGCTGTTCGCCGAGATCGTGCAGCAGGCCGACCTGCCGCCCGGAGTCGTCAACATCATCACCGGCGCCGGTGACACCGGTGCCGCTCTGGTCGCGCATCCGGATGTCGACAAGGTCGCCTTCACTGGGTCGACCGCCGTGGGTCGCGCCATCGCCAAGCAGGTCGCCGGCACCTCCAAGAAGCTCACGCTCGAGCTGGGGGGCAAGGCCGCGAACATCGTCTTCGACGACGCCCCCATCGACCAGGCGGTCGAGGGCATCGTCAACGGCATCTTCTTCAACCAGGGCCACGTCTGCTGCGCAGGCAGCCGTCTGCTCGTGCAGGAGTCGATCCACGACGAGGTCGTCGACCGCCTCAAGGACCGCCTGTCGACACTGCGCCTCGGCGACCCGCTCGACAAGAACACCGACATCGGCGCCATCAACTCGCGCGAGCAGCTGGAGCGCATCCGCGAGCTCAGCGACATCGGCGTCGAGGAGGGCGCCGAGCGCTGGCAGGCCGACTGCGCCATCCCCGAGAACGGATTCTGGTACGCGCCGACGATCTTCACGAACGTCTCCACCAGCCACCGCATCGCCCGCGATGAGATCTTCGGACCCGTGCTCTCGGTTCTCACCTTCCGCACCCCGGCCGAGGCCATCGCAAAGGCCAACAACACGCCGTACGGCCTCTCGGCTGGCATCTGGAGCGACAAGGGCAGCCGCATCCTCGCGGTGGCCGACAAGCTGCGCGCCGGTGTGGTGTGGGCCAACACCTTCAACCGCTTCGACCCCGCGTCGCCGTTCGGCGGCTACAAGGAGTCCGGCTACGGCCGCGAGGGCGGTCGCCACGGCCTCGCGGCATACCTCAAGCCAGCGTCGTCGGCTGCCGCCGTGACCTCACGATCCGCCGCCATCACCAAGGGAGCCGCGAAATGACCCGCCTGGCCGTGCCGAAGACCTACAAGCTCTACATCGGCGGAAAGTTCCCGCGCAGCGAGTCGGGTCGCGTCTACGAGATCGTGAGTGCGAAGGGCGCCTTCCTCGCGAACGCCGCCCAGGCCTCGCGCAAGGACGCCCGCGATGCCGTCGTGGCCGCCCGCGCCGCTGTCGGCGGCTGGTCGGGACAGACCTCGTACAACCGCGGCCAGGTGCTCTACCGCATCGCCGAGCTGCTCGAGGGCCGTCGCGCCCAGTTCATCGCCGAGATCGTCGACGCCGAGGGCGTCACGACGGCAGCGGCCACCGCACAGGTCGACACGGCGATCGACCGTTGGGTCTGGTACGCGGGCTGGGCGGACAAGTACGCCCAGGTCGCCGGCAACGGCAACCCCGTCGCCGGCCCGTACTTCAACATCTCCGTTCCCGAGCCCACGGGAGTCGTCGCGATCATCGCGCCGCAGGACTCGTCGCTGCTCGGCCTGGTCTCCGCGGTCGCCCCGGCGCTCGTCGCGGGGAACACCGTCGTCGTGGTCGCCAGCGAGAAGCTGCCGCTCTCCGCGATCAGCCTCTCCGAGGTGCTCGCCACCAGCGACGTTCCCGGGGGAGTGGTGAACATCCTCACCGGGTCGCCGGCCGAGATCGCGCCGTGGCTCGCCAGCCACGCCGACGTGAACGCGCTCGACCTCGTCGGTGCCGGTGACCTCGAGTGGATCGACCTGCAGATCTCGGCTGCAGACACCCTGAAGCGGGTGCTCCAGCCCGAGAACGGTTCGGATGCCGCTGCTCCGTCGCTCGAGCGCATCACGGCGTTCACCGAGACCAAGACCGTCTGGCACACGAAGGGCCTGATCTAGCAGAAGCGTCCTCGGGTCGTGCTTCCGCCGTGCGCTTCGGGCGCGGACTTCGTCCGGCCCTCAGCGAACGGCTCTCTCGCCGCACCCCCGAACGGGGTTCACGTTCGGGGGTTCTGCGCTTAAGCTCGAATCATGTCCAACGGAGGAACAGATGCCCGCGGTCGCCTCGAGAGCGACCCGTTCGACTATCGCGTCACGAGCGGTGGCCAGGTCCTGGTCGCCCGCGGCGGCCGCACCGTCGTCACCGTGAGCGGAGCGTCGGCTACCAGACTCGTCACGTCGCTGGCGTCGGCCGATGAACGATCAGCGCAGCTGCTGCTCGCCAAGGCCACCGGCAACTACAAGCGCGGCAACGAGCGTCGGTGACGAACGCCGCGTCACGACTCGCGGTCGTCACGGGGGCCACCGGCTACATCGGCGGTCGCCTCGTCCCGCGCCTCATCGAGGCGGGTTTCAGGGTGCGTGTCGTCGTGCGCAACCCCGACCGGCTCTCCGACGTCCCGTGGTCCGAGCAGGTCGAGCTCGTCACGGGCGACCTGACGGATGCAGCGACGGCCCGTGCGGCATCCGAGGGGGCCGACGTCCTCTACTACCTCGTTCATTCCATGGGAGGTGGTGGCGGAGACTTCGAGGCGCGGGAACGCGCCATTGCCACGACTCTGGCCGATGCGGCGTTCGCGGCGGGTGTCGGACGCATCGTCTACCTCGGCGGTCTGCATCCCGACGGCGTTCCGCTCTCGAAGCACCTGCGGTCGCGGGTCGAGGTCGGCCGCATCCTCATCGGATCGGGGGTGCCGTCGATCGTGCTGCAGGCCGGGGTCGTGATCGGATCGGGCTCGACCTCCTTCGAGATGATCCGCCATCTCACCGAGGTGCTGCCCTACATGCCGGCGCCGAAATGGGTGCGCAACTTCATCCAGCCGATCGCGGTGCGCGACGTGCTGCACTACCTGATCGAGGCGGCATCCGTCGACGCCCGCGTCAACCGCACCTTCGACATCGGCGGGCCCGACGTGCTGCGCTACGGCCAGATGATGAACGGCTACGCCCTCGAGTCCGGCCTGCGTCAGCGGCCCATCGCGGCGCTCCCGGTCCTCACTCCCTGGCTGGCCTCGCAGTGGGTGAACCTGGTCACGCCCATCCCGCGTTCGCTCGCCGTGCCCATCATCGAGTCGCTGCAGGTCGACTGCGTCGTGCGCGAGCACGACATCGACGCCGTCATCCCGCCGCCCGCTGAGGGGCTGACTGGCTACAGGCGGGCCGTTCGCCTGGCCCTGCAGCGCGAACGCGACGGAGAGGTCGAGACCAGCTGGCGCGACTCCGCGGTCGAGGGCGCGCCGAGCGACCCGTTGCCGAGCGATCCCGACTGGGCGGGCACCCTCGTCTACACGGACGTGCGCGAGCGGCGCACTGCTGCAGCGCCCGCCGATCTGTGGAGGGTCATCGAGGGGGTCGGCGGCAAGAACGGCTGGTACTCGTTCCCGCTCGCCTGGGCGATCCGTGGCTGGATGGACTGGCTCGTCGGGGGAGTGGGGCTGCGCCGTGGACGTCGCGATGCCGGCACCCTGAACACCGGCGACGCCCTCGACTTCTGGCGGGTGGAGCGGATCGAACGCGGGCACCTGCTGCGCCTGCGCGCCGAGATGCGCCTGCCGGGCAGGGCCTGGCTCGAGATGTCGGCCGAGCCCGCTGACGGCGGCGGATCGGTGTACCGCCAGCGCGCCATCTACTTCCCCAAGGGATTGACCGGTCGCCTGTACTGGTGGGCCGTCTGGCCGTTCCACGGCGTCATCTTCTCCGGCATGACCAACCGCATCACGGAGGCGGCACTCGGGCCGAGGTCCGAGAGGAGACCGACATGAGCGGGCGGCACCTGCCCGAGCCTGCACGCGCTGAAGACGGCGCCGTCGCCTCCCTGGGCTCAGTCGAGAGGATCGACGAGGACTGGCGCATCAGCTTCGTGCGTGACTACGGTCATCCGGTCGGCGCGGTCTGGTCCATGCTCACGGATCCAGCACTCACCCGGCTGTGGTGGGCAGACGCGAGGATCGAGCCGCGGGTCGGCGGACGTTTCGACCTGCGCTGGCTCAACTCTCCCGAGGCCGGAACCTGGTGGCCGGGAGCCGTGACCGTGTGGGAACCCGAGCAGGTTCTCGAATTCACCAACTCCGAGCACGGCCTGCTGCGCTGGGAGCTCCAGGCCACGGATGCCGGCACGCGGCTGAGGTTCATCGACCTGATCCGCCCGGAGGAGGAGCGCTTCGTCGCCATGTCGCTCGCAGGCTGGCACCTGCACCTCGACCACCTCGCCGAGGCCCTCGACGGCACGGGCCAGGACTGGGACGCCTGGCTCGAGCGCTGGCTGCCCACCTGGCAGGAGCGCCACGCGGAGTACGTCGCCCGCGTCGTCCGCTGAGCGCTGGACCGGACCCGCGGACCCGACCCGCTCGCTGCGGCCCGGGCGAAGCCCGCGGCCGAAGCGAACCCGGCGCCTTTGCCGCGAGTGCTTCGGGCGGTCGCTGCGCTCGGCCCTCTGCGAGCGGGTGGTGTGAATGCGTCGCACCCCCGAATTGGGGCGTGAACTGCGGTGAACGACGGGTAACGAAACGGTAACGAATGGGTTAGGGTCGATCCACCTGCACGGCGCAACGAGGCGCTCGGCAGCCGGAAGGACCCGATCCGTTGACCGTGCACCCCCGCCGCGACCCGAACGCGCGTCGCGGAATCCGCTCTGCCGCCCACTGGTTCCGTCTTCTCTCCCTCTCAGCAGTCCTGGGGCTCGCACTCGTCGTGGCGGTCGTCCCATCGGTGAGTGGCGTCTATGCAGCCGACGTCTTCGGTGGCCTCCGGGCCCCGGGGCAGGCGGCCTTCATCGCCGGTCATCGGGGCGATCGCTCGGTCGCACCCGAGAACACCATGCCGGCCTTCGAAGCCGCCTTCGCCAATCCGGCTCTCGCCTTCGTCGAGACCGACGTGCAGCTCACGAACGACGGCGTGCCCGTGCTGTTCCACGACACCACCCTCGAGCGCGTGACCGGGAAGAAGGGGAGCGTCGGCGACCACACGCTGAAGCAGCTGCAGAGGATGGATGCCGGATCGTTCTTCGCCCGGGAGTACGCGGGCACCCGCATCCCGACCCTCGAGGCCTTCCTCGACGCGCTCGCGAAGACGGAGAAGTCCGCGCTCATCGAGCTGAAGGCGATCTGGAACGCCGATGAGGTGCGCACAGTGATCGACCTGATCGAGAGCCGGCCGTTGGCTGGGCGCATCATGCTCGAGTCGTTCAGCCTCGAGACCCTCGCCAACATCCAGCTCGTCGCACCGCAGTATCCGCGCCTCATGCTCGCTCGCGAACTCCCGGCCGACCCCGTGCCGATGGCGCGCAAGTTCGGCGTGCTCGCCATCGCGACGACGGCGAAGTCGGTTGCGGCGCAGCCCGAGGCCGTGACGCGCATGCACGGAGCCGACCTCGGGGTGCTGTGCTACACGCTCAATTCCGATGACACCTGGGCTGAGGCCAGTGCTCTCGGTGTCGACGGCATCATCACCGACGTGCCGAGTGAGCTCGACGCCTGGTTCGCCTCGACGGCCCGCGGAACCTGAGCGAAGTCAGGCGGTCGCGGTGCCCTCTCCGGTGACGGATGCGGCATCGGCGGCAGCCGATCGCGCCTGCAGTTCGAAGATCGAGAGCAGCTCGCCGATGGCGGCCTCACGCTGTTCTCCGCCGGCGTCGAACATGTCGGTGACGTGGGTGCGCAGGTGGTTCTCGACGATGAGCTTGTTGAGCGAGCCGAGCGACTTCTGGATCGACAGCGACAGCGTGAGGATGTCGACGCAGTAGTCCTCGTTCTCGATCATCTTCTCGAGTCCGCGCAACTGGCCCTCGAGGATGCGGGTGCGATGCAGGGCACGCTTCTTGATGTCGTCGATCACCCGATCAGGCTACTTCGGAAAGCCCGCCGGATGCTCCTCCTCGACACCGGCGGACGCGTCAGCGGCGACGCGCGGCATCCGAGATGCCCATGCCTGCGCCGATCGGCGTAGAATAAACGCGCGTCGACGAACCCCGTCACCGTCTCGACCGCGTATCAGCGCGTTGCTTGAGTCCGGGTTCCTCACGCAGGCGTTCCTCAGCCGGCAGCAGGCTCCTTCGAGCAGGCAGGCCTGATGACGAGAACCTGACACCACGGAAGGACACATGCCCGATCAGCGAACGACGCGCACCCGAACGAGGTCGCGCGACGACGACGCCCCGATCATCCCCATCCTCGCCCGCAAGGTGCGCGAGGTCGAGGCGAAGGCTCAGGGCGGCAAGCTCGGACCGACGAACCGCACCAAGTACCAGGTGATCGCGCTGCTCATGCGCGAGGAGCGCGCCCGCGTCAAGGCAGACAAGGAGCTCAACGAGACCGCCAGAGCCGAGCTGCTCAAACGCCTCGATGGCATCGCGCAGATCCTCGCGAAGACCGCCGCGCGCGACACCAGCCTGATCACCCTGTTGGAACCGGATGCCGGTGTCTCCACCGTCGCGCAGCGCTTCCGCCGCGACTGGCTCCTCGAATCCGGAGCCGAGCTCAGCCCCGACGAGCTCATCATCACCCGCGAGGCCGAGGTCAAGCCCGTTCCCGCAGCGAACCAGGTCATCCCGCAGTCCGTGAAGGCGCGTCAGCTCGCCAACCCGTTCCTCGCCCCAGACTTCTCGCGCCAGACCGCCCCGGCCGTCCCGGTGCGACGCCTCGCGAACTGGGAGCTCCTCGGGCCGCTGTTCAAGTCGTTCGAGTACGGCTCGGGCGGCCAGGCCGCCACGATGGAGCTGCCCGAGGCCCCGAAGATCGATCGTCTGTCGCCGCGCGGCATGGAGATCATGAAGCACCAGGCACGCTTCGTGGAGAGCGTGCGCCAGGGCCACCGCACCTTCCTGCTCGCCGACGAGCCCGGACTCGGCAAGACGGCGCAGAGCGTGCTGGCGGCATCCGTCGCCGATGCCTATCCGCTGCTCGCCGTCGTTCCCAACGTCGTGAAGATGAACTGGGCCCGCGAGGTGGAGCGCTGGACGCCGCACCGCCGCGCCACAGTCATCCACGGCGACGGCCAGACCCTCGATGCATTCGCCGACGTCGTCGTGGTCAACTACGACGTGCTCGACCGCCACATGGCATGGCTGACCACGCTCGGCTTCAAGGGCATGGTCGTCGACGAGGCGCACTTCATCAAGAACCTGCAGTCGCAGCGTTCGAAGAACGTTCTGGCGCTCGCGCAGCACATCCGCCAGAAGGCGCCGGGAGGCGAAGCGCTGCTGCTCGCCCTCACCGGTACCCCCCTCATCAACGACGTCGACGACTTCCGGGCCATCTGGCAGTTCCTCGGCTGGATCGACGGCGACAAGCCGGCGCCCAAGCTCATGCAGAAGCTCGAGGAGACGGGGCTCACGCCAGCCGACTTCGGGTTCTACGCTGATGCCCGTGCCGCCGTCATCGACATGGGCATCGTGCGCCGCCGCAAGGTGGACGTCGCGGCCGACCTGCCGGCCAAGCGCATCGCCGATCTCCCCGTCGAGCTCGACGACGACCTGGGTCGCAGCATCCGTCAGGCGGAACGCGAACTCGGCTACCGACTGCGCGACAGGTTCGACGCCCTGCTCCGCACGCGCGAGCTGTCGCGCGGACAGCTCGACGACGACCAGTACGACTCGTTCGTGCGTGCAGTCGCCACGGCGGAGCTCGAGGAGTCGAAGTCGGCCAAGAATGGCGAGAACGTCTTCACGATGGTGCGCAAGATCGGCCAGGCGAAGGCCGCGCTGGCCGCGGACTACGCCGCCCAGCTCGCGCGCTCCGTCGGCAAGGTGGTCTTCTTCGCGAAGCACATCGACGTCATGGACACGGCAGAGGACATCCTCGCGAAGGCGGACCTCAAGACCGTCTCCCTGCGCGGAGACCAGACGGCGCTCGCCCGCCAGGCTGCCATCGACGCGTTCAACAACGATCCGGAGGTTGCGGTCGCCGTCTGCTCGCTCACAGCGGCAGGCGTCGGCGTCAACCTCCAGGCGGCGTCGAACGTCGTGCTCGCCGAGCTCAGCTGGACAGCAGCCGAGCAGACCCAGGCGATCGACCGCGTGCACCGCATCGGTCAGGACGAGCCCGTCACGGCCTGGCGCATCATCGCGGCGCACACCATCGACTCCAAGATCGCCGAGCTCATCGACGCGAAGCAGGGCCTCGCAGCCCGAGCACTCGACGGGTCGGACCAGGAGATCGTGAGTGCGGACTCGGTGCAGCTCGACGCCCTGCAGCACCTGCTGCGTCAGGCGCTCGACGGCACCCTGTAGGTTTCGCGCTGCAGACGACGGCACAGATAGACTCCGGAGCGACACCCTCGCCCCGATGAAGCGGCGTCTGCAACGTTTGATTCAAGGAGCCTCAGAGAGCTATGAAGATCGGGATTCTGACGAGCGGGGGCGACTGCCCCGGCCTGAACGCCGTCATCCGCGGTGCCGTCCTGCGGGGAGTCATCTCGCACGAAGCCGAGTTCGTCGGCTTCCGCTGGGGTTGGCGCGGAGTCGTCCAGGGCGACATCGTCCCCCTTCCCCGCCAGGAGGTGCGCGGTCTCTCCCGTCAGGGCGGAACCATCCTGCACTCCTCGCGCACGAACCCCTTCGAGGGTGACGGCGGCGGCCCCGAGAACATCCAGCGGATGCTCGACGCCAACGGCATCGACGCCATCATCGCGATCGGCGGCGAGGGCACCCTCACGGCGGCCCGTCGCCTCGTCGACGAGGGTGGCATCAAGGTCGTCGGCGTTCCGAAGACCATCGACAACGATCTCGCCTCCACCGACTACTCCTTCGGCTTCGACACGGCCGTCGAGATCGCGACCGAGGCCATCGACCGCCTCCGCACCACGGCGGACTCGCACGGTCGCTGCATGATCGTCGAGGTCATGGGACGCCACGTCGGCTGGATCGCCCTGCACTCCGGCATGGCGGGCGGCGCCCACGCCATCCTCGTGCCGGAGCAGCCGCAGTCCATCGAGCAGATCTGCGAGTGGGTCGAGAGCGTGCGCGATCGCGGACGCGCGCCCGTCATCGTCGTCGCCGAGGGCTTCCGCCTCAGCGACATGGAATCGTCGCACTCGCACAAGGGCCTCGACGCGTTCAACCGCCCGCGTCTCGGCGGCATCGCCGAGATCCTCGCGCCCATGATCGAGGAGCGCACGGGCATCGAGTCGCGCGCGACCGTTCTCGGCCACATCCAGCGTGGCGGTGCCCCGTCGGCCTACGACCGCGTTCTCGCCACCCGCCTCGGCATGGCCGCGGTGGATGCCGTGCACGACGAGGCCTGGGGCGAGATGGTGACGCTGCGCGGCACCGACATCGCGCGCGTCTCGATCCACGAGGCCACCGGCGCCCTGAACGTCGTCCCGCCGTCGCGGTACGACGAGGCCGCCGTCCTCTTCGGTTGATTCCACCCACTCGCCTGACTCCCTGATTCGACTGAGCGTGCTGCCCCAGGTCTGCGTCTGCTACCTCCTGCTCACCGATGCCGCCGGTGTCACGCGCGTGCTCCTCGGGCGCAAGAAGCTCGGACTCGGCCAAGGCAAGTACGTCGGCCCGGGCGGCAAGCTGGAGCCGGGGGAGACGGCGGCCGAGGCCATCGCCCGGGAGGTGCTCGAGGAGGTCGGACTGGTCGTCGATCCGGACTCTCTCGAGCAGAGGGGCCTGCTCAGCTACCACTTCCCGTACCGCGAGGCCTGGAGCCAGGAGTCGACGGTCTTCGTGTGCAGATCGTGGTCGGGTGAGCCGGCGGCATCCGATGAGCTCGATCCGGAATGGTTCGATCTCGACGACGTTCCGCTCGATCTGATGTGGGATGACGCACGCTTCTGGCTGCCGGGCGTGCTCGCTGGCGGGACCGTGCGACGCAGCTTCACCTTCGGTCCCGATCTGTCCTCAGTGGTCGGCGAGAGCTGACGGTCGCTCAGGTTGACCTCGGCGCGCGAGGATGCGAGCATCGTCGTGGGTATCGCGCTCATGATCGACACAACCGCGAAGCGGTGAACGTCCGGTGAAATCTTCATCGGGTCTCCTCCTGAAAGAAAGACGCCGGTGGATCTCACCCTGATCGTCGTGCTGGTCATCGTGCTGGCCCTGTTCTTCGATTTCACCAACGGATTCCACGACACCGCGAATGCGATGGCGACGCCGATCGCCACGGGTGCCATGAAGCCGAAGGTGGCCGTCGGCCTCGCGGCGATCCTCAATCTGGTCGGTGCCTTCCTGTCCACGGCTGTCGCCCTCACGATCTCGGGCGGCATCATCAAGGAGGGATCCGAGGGTGTGCTCATCACGCCGGAGCTCATCTTCGCCGGACTCATCGGTGCCATCGTCTGGAACATGGCGACCTGGCTGTTCGGTCTGCCGTCGAGCTCGAGCCACGCCCTGTTCGGCGGTCTCATCGGTGCTGCCGTCGTCGGTGCGTGGAGCCTCGAGCCCGTGGACTGGATCGTGCTGCTCGACAAGGTGATCATCCCGGCGTTGCTGGCCCCGGTGATCGCCGGCCTGGTCGCGTACACGGCCACGAAGCTCGCGTATCTCATCACCCGCCGCTACGACTCCCGCCCTGACGGGCGAGACGGCTTCAGGTACGGTCAGATCTTCTCCAGTTCCCTGGTCGCCCTCGCCCATGGCACGAACGACGCCCAGAAGACCATGGGAATCATCACGCTCACACTCATCGCCGCCGGCATCCAGACGGATACCGGCGTCATCGAGCCCTGGGTCATCATCGCCTGCGGACTGGCCATCGCGCTCGGAACGTACATGGGCGGCTGGCGCATCATCAAGACTCTCGGCACAGGCCTCACCGATGTGAAGCCGGCCCAGGGCTTCGCGGCCGAGACCAGTACTGCGACGACGATCCTCGCCTCCACCAACCTCGGCTTCGCGCTGTCGACGACGCAGGTGGCTTCCGGATCCGTGATCGGATCGGGCCTCGGTCGACGCGGCTCGACGGTGCGCTGGGCGACGGCCGGACGCATCGGCATCGGCTGGGTGCTGACTCTCCCGTCCGCGGCCGTCGTCGGTGGAATCGCCGCCGCCATCACCAAGCTCGGCACCATCGGCATCCTGATCGACACCGTCGTCGGTGTCGTCGTCATCGTCGGGATCTTCTGGCAGTCCCGTCGCAACGGTGCTGTGACTTCGAGCAATGTCACCAGCGAGGTCGCGGCATCCGGTGAGGCCGTCAGGATCAAACGCAACCCGAAGCCGATCAAGAAGGTGTCCCTGTGATCGACTGGTCGGCATTCCTCCTCGTCGCCGTAGCCTCGCTCGTCGTGACCGCCATCGTCGTGAGCGCGTACTCGTTCGGGCTTCGTCTGCTCGCGGCCTCGGGGCGCGCGCCGCTCGTGGAGCCGGCATCCTTCACCGATGCGATCACCGTCATCACGCCGGAGCAGTCGAAGGCCGCAGCCAAGCGTCAGAGGAAGGCCGCGAAGAAGAACCCGTTGTCCGACGGCCAGAAGCGCCTCGCACTCTGGGGTGCGTACGTGTGCTTCGCCATCGCCGGTATCGCGGTGCTCTACGGCATCTACCTGATCATCCCGTACTTCCACCACTAGGCACTGATCAGGCTGTTCCGCGCACCCGCGAGATGGCCTTCATCACGTGGTAGATCACGATGGCGGCGATGGTTCCGAGTGCGATTCCGTTGAAGGTGAAGGCGCCGGCGTGCAGCGTGAAGTCGGCGATGCCGATGATCAGCGCCACACCGGCCGTCATCTGGTTGATCGGGCGGGAGAAGTCGACCTTGTTGTCGACCCAGATCTTCACGCCGATGATGCCGATCAGGCCGTAGAGCGCCGTCGTGACTCCGCCGAGCACTCCCGCCGGGATGGTGTTGATGAGGGCGCCCATCTTCGGGGAGAGTCCGAGCAGCACGGCGAAGCCGCCCGCCACCCAGTAGGCGGCGGTGGAGTAGACGCGGGTCGCCGCCATCACGCCGATGTTCTCGCCGTAGGTCGTCGTGCCCGAGCCGCCGCCGAAGCCGGCCAGCATCGTCGACAGCCCGTCGGCGAGCAATGCCCGCCCGGTGTAGGCGTTGACCTTCGGGTCGCCTGTCATCTGTGCGACTCCGCGGATGTGGCCGACGTTCTCGGCGATGAGCACGAGCACCACGGGCAGGAACGCCGGGAGCACCCCGAAGGTCGCCGCGGCATCGGTGAAGGGATTCGCGGCCCAGCGGAAGTCGGGCAGGCCGATCCAGGCCGCATCCTCGAGTGCTGAGAAGTCGACCTGGCCGAAGGCGACGGCTGCGATGTAGCCGATCACCACGCCGATGAAGATGGACAGTCGGCCGAGCAGTCCACGGAACAGCACAGTGCAGAGCACGACGGCAGCCAGGGTGATGAGTGCCGTCCACGGTGCCTCGGTGAAGTTCGCCTTGGCGGCGGGTGCCAGGTTGAACCCGATGAGCGCGACGATCGCACCCGAGACGACGGGGGGCATCAGGGCGTCGATCCAGCCTGAGCCGGTGACGATCACGATTCCGCCGATGATCGCCAACAGGGCGCCGACGACCACGATGCCGAACAGGGCGCTGCCGGTGCCGGCCGTCGCCGTGGCCGCGACGATGGGGGCGATGAACGCGAACGAGGACCCGAGGTAGCTCGGAAGTCGGTTCTGCGTGATCAGCAGGAACAGGATCGTGCCGATGCCCGAGAAGAACAGCGTGGTCGATGGCGGGAAGCCCGTGAGGATCGGCACCAGGAAGGTGGCGCCGAACATCGCCACGACGTGCTGCATGCCGAGGCCGATGGTGCGGGGCCAACTCAGGCGCTCACCCGGCAGGACGACATCCGTCGGCCCCATCGTCGTGCCGTCACCGTGCAGGGTCCAGGGGAGGGCCATCTCGCTCCTTCGTCGTCGCCGCGGGCCTCGACAGGCCCGTTGCGATGCTACTGAACATCGGAGGGACGGATGCTGCAGCCGCTGCGGCGGCCACGTACACCGGCCGTGTGGATTCCCTCTAGGATCGGTCTGTGAATTCGAGCACCCAGACGGCTGAGCCGCAGACTGACAAGGGCGGCCTCAAGGGCCGTCTCGACTCCTACTTCCAGATCTCGGCCCGCGGCTCCAGTCTCGGCGGCGAGGTGCGCGGCGGTGTCGTGACCTTCGTCACGATGGCCTACATCGTGATCCTCAACCCGATCATCCTGTCGGGCAAGCCCGACGTGCTCGGCAACACCCTCGACTTCGGTCAGGTCGGCGCTGTCACGGCGCTCACCGCCGGCGTGATGACGATCCTGTTCGGACTCATCGCTCGTCTGCCGTTCGCCTTCGCTGCCGGGCTCGGCATCAACTCCTTCCTCGCCTTCAGCGTGGTCGGCGTGGTCACCTGGCCCGAGGCGATGGGCCTCGTGGTCATCAACGGACTCGTCATCGTGCTGCTGGCTGCCACGGGTCTGCGCCGTCTCATCTTCAACGCCGTGCCCTACGAGCTGAAGATCGCCATCACCGTCGGTATCGGTCTGTTCATCGCGTTCATCGGTCTGGTCGACGCGGGCATCGTCACCTCGACCGGAAACGCATCACCGCCCGTCGGCCTGGGCATCGGCGGTTCCATTGCCACGTGGCCCGCGATCGTCTTCGTGGTGACCCTGCTGCTCACGGGCGTTCTCATGGCTCGCAAGGTCAAGGGCGCCATTCTCATCGGTCTCGTCAGCGGAACGGTCCTCGCCGTCATCGTGGAGGCCATTGGTCACCTCGGCAGCGCCGTCACCAACCCGGGGATCGGGTGGGGGCTCTCGGTTCCGGTCATCCCGGGCAACTGGTTCGCCCTTCCCGACCTCAGCCTCGTCGGTGCCGTGAGCTTCGACTTCGGCAAGGTGGGCTTCCTCACCGTGCTGATGCTCGTCTTCACACTCGTCTTCACCAACTTCTTCGACGCCATGGGCACGATGACGGGCCTGTCGAAGGAGGCCGGACTCGCCGACGACAAGGGCAACTTCCCGCGGCTGCGGTCTGCGCTCATCGTCGAGGGTGTCGGCGCCGTCGCCGGTGGCTTCACCTCGAGTTCGTCGAACACCGTGTTCATCGAGTCGGGCTCCGGCATCAGCGAGGGCGCGCGTACGGGCTTCGCCAACATCGTGACGGGTCTGCTCTTCATCGCTGCGATGTTCTTCACGCCGATCGCCGCGATCGTTCCGCAGGAGGTCGCCGCGGCCGCTCTCGTCATCGTGGGTGCGCTCATGATGAGCCAGATCAGGGGCATCGACCTCAGCGAATTCTCGGTGCTGCTGCCGGTGTTCCTCACCGTCGTGATCATGCCGTTGACCTACTCGATCGCCAACGGCATCGGAGCCGGCTTCATCGCCTGGGTCATCGTGCGCTCGCTGTCCGGCAAGGCCAAGCAGATCAGTCCGCTGCTGTGGGTCGTGGCCCTCGGCTTCCTGATCTACTTCGCGCGCGGGCCCATCGAGGCGCTCTTCGCGTAGGCGGTCGCTGGGCCGCTGGGTGCGGCCCTGACGCGAGAAGCCCCTGCTCCTTCGGGAGCGGGGGCTTCTCGCGTCTCAGACGCCCGAGTCAGATGGGGTGAGCGGGCTCCGATGTGGTGCCGGGTGTGGGGCGCGCTTCGGGCGGTCGCTGCGCTCGGCCCTCAGCGAGCGGGGAGACGGGGTCCGCGGTCGAAGCGTGGGCGGAGTCCTACCCGGTGGCCGTGGCAGCGGGTTCGAGGGCGGCAGGGAGGGTGACGGGGTGGGTGATCTCGGCCATCGTTTTCGGTTTCATCAGCCGGGGCGTCTGGGTCGGGTCGATGATTGGCGGTGGGATCAGCCAGTACCGGTCGTGGTTGTCGCGGCTGATCTCCCAACCCTCGTTGTGGACGCGGAGGTGACCCCGGCGGCACAACAGGACACCGTCGGCGACGTCGGTGTTGCCGTGGTCGCGTTTCCAATGTTTGATGTGATGCACTTCGGTCCAGGAGGGTGGTCGGTCGCAGTCGGGTTCCAGACAACCGCCGTCGCGGAGGGTGATCGCGATGCGTTGCGTCCGAGTGAACAGTCGTTCGTCGCGGCCGAGGTTGAGCGGTTGCCCGGTCGCACTGAACAGCACGGGCAGGTAGCCGGCACACAACCCCCGTTCGATGGTCGCCAGGGACACAGCGCCGGGGTGACCCTCGAGGGCAGCGAACCCGGACCCGGTGCGCAGCGCCTGCTCGTTGACGACGACCCGCACCGACGGGGTCTCCGTATCGAGAAGGCGCATCGGGTCGACGGATGCGCCAGCCCTGACCAGCTGGACGAGTCCTTCGGCAGCGTCGCGTTCCCGGGCTGACCGCTCGACGAACGGATCCCGGACCGGTGCTGCACCGAAGGCACGCTTCTTCGGGTCGGGCTGCCGGCGTGGGTGGGTCAACTGGTCGTGGACGCTCTGCAGCAGGGCACCGTTCTCCGGGTCCAGGGCGTACTCACCCCGGTACATGCCGTCGGGGCCGATCCACTGCCGCCAGTACTGCTTGTTCCGCAGTGCAGCCTCCCGGACAGCGACCCCGGCGGTGTCGATGAGGTCTCGGGCTGCACGGGCGGCGTTGCGGGCTTCGGCCACGTGCACCCGGTGGGTGCCATCCGCCCCGAGCAGCTCGGTGAGCAGTGCAGCCAAGGCTGCTTCGAGGTCGTCGGCGGTGACCGCGTCGGTGATCTCGCCGAGACCGGCCTGGATCACATCGGCCACCGCCACGGTGAGCCGCCCCGCAGTGACCAGGACGGCCAGAGCGGCGTACCAGGGGGTCTCGACCGGCGGCACCACGGCGGCGAGGTCGGGGTCGGCGTCGCGGGCGGCGGACAGGTCGATGGCGGCATCCGTCACCGCGATCATCTCGCCCACCCGCGCCAGCGAGCGCGCTTCAGCCTTCGTCGACCCCGTCAGTGACACCAACAACGTGTCGGCGTCGGCGAACCCCGACCGGCGTGCCAGCGAGTCCAGCCCGTGCTCCGGTGTGGAGCGGCGAGCGATCTCCGCCGCCGCCAAGGCAGAGATGCGGTCGACCTCGTGCCGTGCAGTCGCCGAGGCCGCCTGGGTGGACAGCAACTCGTCATCGGCCAGCCCCGCGAACGTGGCCGCACACACCCCGGAAGACACCAGAGAGGCGGTCATTCCGGTGAGCAACAGAGCCGGAGCGGGCATGACTCAATTGTCTCAAAACCGAGAAATGCTCGCAAGTGTATTCGAAACGCATCTGCGAATCCAAGCCTGTGGAGGAGATCCGGCGCTAAGCAGTATCGTATATTTATTCGATCAATCCATCGTCACGATCACGGCGCCGCGCTTGCGGTGCGTGTCGACCCGGCGGTGAGCCTCTGCGATGCGCTCGAGTGGGTAGGTGCTGTCGATGACCGCTCGCAGCGCGCCGCTCTCGACGAGTTCGACGGTGATGGCAAGGTCGCCGGCCTGCGCGGTCGTCGGCCGCAGTCCGGTGAAGGCGATAGCGGCCCGCGTGCGTCCGAGATGGAGGCGGGAGCCGAGCGACGTCCAGGCCATCTGCAGCAGAAGCGCGAGCGTGGGGACCGTGCGCAGGTAGATGCCGTCGTCAGCGAGAACGGGGCGAGCGCGTCGGTACGAACTCGCACCGACGGCGTCGAAGATGACGTCGTAGCCGGGGACGGATTCGTTGCCGACGGATGCCGCCCACCAGTCGTCGCGCGTGTAGTCGATGACGCGATCCGCGCCCAGCGACCGCACCAGCTCGACGTTCGCCCCGCTGCAGACACCGGTGACGTGGGCGCCGAAGTGGACTCCCAGCTGCACCGCCATCGCCCCGACGCTGCCGGATGCTCCGATCACGAGAAGGCGCTGGCCCGAGCGGAGCCGCCCGGCATCGCGCAGGAACGCCAGCGCCGTGGCGTCGACGAGGGCGGCGGCCTCGGCATCCGTCACCCCGGATGGCTGCAGTGCAAGCGCGGCATCCGTGGGCAGGACGAGATGAGAGGCGTGCCCGCCCATCGTGGAACCCGTCACACCGAAGACCCGATCGCCCACGCGAAAGCGCGCTCTGTCGGCATCCCCGACCGCCACCACCTCGCCCGCGACGTCGGATCCGAGTACGGGGATCCGCGGATGCCGCAGCCCGAAGTAGAGCCGCGCGAAGGCCGGCGAGCCCGCTCGGGCGGCCGCATCAGCAGCACCCACAGTGGCCGCCCGCACGCGGATCACGACTTCACCGGGACCCGGCACCGGGGTCGCGGCATCCGTCACCTTTACGACGTCGGGCCCGCCGTAGCGGGAGTAGCGTGCCTGTTTCATGATGCATCTCCGGTCGGGTAGCTGAACACGTCGTCGAGGCGAACGCCGAGGGCCCCGGCGATCTGGAACGCCAGCTCGAGCGTGGGGGAGTAGCGCCCCTGCTCGATGGCGATCACGGTCTGGCGCGTCACTCCGATGCGTTCGGCGAGCTGCGCCTGGGTCATATCGCCAGCCTGGGCTCGCAGGGTGCGGATGCGGTTCGAGACCCGCGTCGGCTTCACCATGTCGGGTCGATTCCGCGTCGGTAGGCGACGAGCTTGATGACGGATCCGACCACCGCCGACAGCACGAAGCCGAGGTAGATGGCGTTCGCGATCCAGAAATATGGCTGCTCGAGGACCGCCAGCAGCAGAGCGACGAGGGAGCCGCCGATCACGAACCACGAGGCGCGGGCCTCGCCGAACCGGTTGATCTGGCGGTCGCGATCATCGGTCGAGTAGTCGTCGCTCGGGCTCAGGATCTCGACGACGATGCGTCCGACGATGGCTGCGACGATCGAGATGCCGAGCGAGATCAGGAACGGCACGACGTAGTCGACGTCGACCAGCGGCGCGCCATCGGCCTGGCCGAGGATGATCCAGACGTAGACGAGGTACGCCCCGGTGGAAACCAGGAGGTAGACCCAGACGCCCTTCTGCTCATAGGACATGGCTGCTCCGATGCTCGGGTAATGTAAAGAATGCTTTACATGGAGAAGCTAGGCCTCGGGTGCGGGCATGTCAAGAATTATTTACACCGGGTGCCGATGAACAGTGGATGCCGTGACACGACGCCTCGACGGCCCGCTCAGCCCAGGAACCCCCGCAGCAGCGCCTCGGACCCGGCGATGTGCTCTTCCATGGCCTGTCCTGCGGCATCCGGATGCCCGCGCAGAATCGCCTTCACGATGTCCTCGTGCTGCTGGTTGGAGTGCGCGATGTTGGCGGCGATGAGGGGGATGCGGTCGAGAAGCTCGTTGGTGCGCATGCGGACGTCGGCGATGAGCGGCACGAGGCTGGGGGAGCCGACGAGCTCGGCGATCAGCAGGTGCAGGCGCGAGTCGAGCCGGCGGTAGTCATCGGCGGAGCCCGCACTGCAGTCCTCGAGCGCCTGCCACAGCCGCTCGCGCTCGATCCCGGTCAGCTCGCCCGTCGCGGCCTGCCGTGCAGCGCCGACCTCGAGGATGCTGCGCAGCACGAGGGTGTCCTCGATCTCCGCCGGTGTCACGGCCGGTCGCTCGACGAGGGCGGCTGCACCGCCGACCGAGCCCGCCCGCATCACCGGGGTTCCTGTCGGCAGTTCGTCGACGACGAAGGTGCCCCCGTAGCGACCGCGCCGAGACACCACGTAGCCGGCATCGGCGAGGGCCCCGATAGCATCGCGCAGGGTGTCGCGGCTCACCGAGAGCATGGTGGCGAGTTCGCGTTCGGCCGGCAGCCGGCCGCCCGGTCCGATGAGCCCGAGCCTGATCGTCTGCAGCAGTCGCTGCACTGTCTCCTCGAAGGCGTTGACGACCTTGCCGGGGCGCAGCAGAAGCTCGGCGCTCAGATCGCCGGCCGCATCCGTTCCCCCCGTGTCGGTCATCGTTCCAGCCTAGATCGCCCCTCAGAGCGGCGTGACGTAGGCCGAGCTGATGCCGCCGTCGACGAGGAAGGTCGAGCCGGTGATGAACGACGAGTCGTCGCTGGCGAGGAAGGCGACGGCCGCGGCGAGCTCCTCTGGCTCCGCGAAGCGCCCGACCGGGATGTGCACGAGCCGACGCTGGGCGCGCTCGGGGTCCTTCGCGAACAGTTCCTGCAGCAGCGGCGTGTTCACGGGGCCGGGGCAGAGCGCGTTCACCCTGATGCCCTGGCGCGCGAACTGCACGCCGAGCTCGCGGCTCATGGCGAGCACGCCGCCCTTCGAGGCCGTGTACGAGATCTGAGAGGTGGCCGAGCCCAGCACCGCGACGAAGGAGGCCGTGTTGATGATCGATCCGCGCTGCTGCTTCACCATGTGGCGCAGGGCCGCCCGCGAGCACAGGTAGACGCTCTTCAGGTTCACATCCTGCACCTTCTGCCAGGCGGGCAGCTCGGTGGTCTCGATCGAGTCGTCGTCGGGCGGCGAGATGCCGGCGTTGTTGAACGCGATGTCGACCGAGCCGTAGGTCGACGCCGCCGTGTCGAACAAGTTGTCGACCTGCGCCTCGTCGGTCACATCCGTCGGGACGAAGAGTCCGTCGACGGATGCCGCCATCTCGGCGCCCGGCGAGCCCGGAAGGTCGCCGATCACGACGCGGGCGCCTTCAGCGGCGAAGCGCCGAACCGTGGCGAGGCCGATGCCGCTGGCCCCTCCCGTGACGACGGCGACCTTGCCGGCGAGGCGCTGGGTGAGGTCGATGCGGGTGATGTCTGCCATGTGTGCTCCTTAGTCGACGGCGATGAAGACGTTCTTGGTCTCGGTGAAGGCGAGCGGGGCGTCAGGTCCGAGCTCCCGCCCGAGGCCCGACTGCTTGAAGCCGCCGAACGGGGTCGTGTAGCGCACCGAGGAGTGCGAGTTCACGGAGAGGTTGCCCGACTCGACTCCGCGCGACACCCGCAGGGCGCGGCCCACGTCTCGGGTCCAGATCGACCCCGACAGCCCGTACTCGGTGTCGTTCGCGAGGGTGAGGGCGTCGGCCTCGTCGTCGAACGGCAGCACCGTCACGACGGGCCCGAAGATCTCCTCGCGCACACGGCGGTCGTCTCGCGGCGGCGTGAGCACTGTCGGCGCGAACCAGAAGCCGGGTCCGTCAGGAGCCGATCCGCGGAAGGCCACGTCGCGGTCATCCGGAACATACGCGCTCACGGCATCGAAGTGCGGCCTCGAGACAAGCGGCCCCATCTCGGTGGCTTCCAGCAACGGGTCACCCACGACGACTCCCTGCACGGCCGGTTCGAGGAGTTCCATGAAGCGCTCGTACACACTCCGCTGCACCAGGATGCGGCTGCGTGCACAGCAGTCCTGTCCTGCGTTCTCGAACACCCCGTATGGTGCCGTGGCCGCGGCCTTCTCGATGTCCGCGTCGGCGAACACGATGTTCGCGCTCTTGCCCCCGAGCTCGAGGGTGACCCGCTTCACCTGGTCGGCGCACCCGGCCATGATCTGCTTGCCCACGACGGTGGACCCCGTGAAGACCACCTTGCGCACGGCCGGATGCGACACGAAGCGCTGGCCGACGACCGATCCGCGGCCGGGAAGGACCTGGAACAGGCCGTCGGGCAGTCCAGACTGCGTGGCCAGCTCTGCCAGACGGATGCTGGTCAGCGGCGTCCACTCGGCAGGCTTCAACAGCACCGCATTGCCGGCGGCGAGGGCCGGCGCGAAGCCCCAGGCGGCGATGGTCATCGGGAAGTTCCACGGCGTGATGACACCGACGACGCCGAGGGGTTCGTTGAACGTCATGTCGATGCCGCCGGCCACCGGGATCTGCCGGCCGAACAGGCGCTCGGGAGAGGCGGAGTAGTACTCGAGCACGTCGCGCACGTGCCCTGCCTCCCAGCGTGCCTGGCCGATCGGGTGGCCGGAGTTGCACACCTCGAGCTGCGCCAGTCTCTCGAGATCGCCGTCGACGGCCTCGGCGAAGCGGCGGAGCGCCTCCGCCCGGTCGGCCGGCGCGCGCGAGGCCCACTCGCGTTGAGCTGTCGTCGCGCGAACGACGGCAGCATCGACATCCTCGCCGCTCGAGTGCTCGATGGTCGTGATGACGCTCTCGTCGGCGGGATTGATGAGCGTGGAGTTCATGCGTGCTCCTGGATGCTGGTGGTCGGCCCGGTGCCGCTGGAATTCCTGACGCGCCCGCGAGCCGCCTCGACCAGCCCGGCGAACAGCCGACGGTCCTCGCTGTTCTCCTCCGGGTGCCACTGCACGGCGACTCCGAACGGAACCGATGGCAGCTCGACAGCCTCGATCACGCCGTCCTCGCTGCGCGCGGTGACGACGAGGCCGTCGGCCACGACGTCGATCGCCTGGTGGTGGTAGACGTGGGCCGGATGCCGCTCGCCGACGAGGGCCGCGACTCTCGACCCGGCGACCGTCGCCACCTCGATGGACCCGAACTCCGCCGGACCCGGCTGGTACTTCTCGCTGCCGATCACGTCGGGCAGGTGCTGCACGAGAGTGCCGCCGAGGCTGGCGTTGAGCATCTGGGCGCCGCGGCAGATGCCGAGGAACGGCAGCTCGGTCTCGATCGCGGCGAGCAGGAGGGCGTCCTCCCACGTGTCGCGATCGATGCGCGGCACGCCGGTGCGATCGTGCGGCTGCTGGCCGTAGCGCGCGGGGTCGACGTCGGCACCGCCGGCGATGATCAGGCCGTCGAGGCCGCCGAGCACGGCGCGCGCCGTCGAGGGCGAGACGGGCTGAGGGGGGAGCAGCACGGCGATGCCCCCGGCATCCGTCACAGCATCGATGTAGACCTTGGGGAGGAAGGCCGCTCGCACGTCCCAGACGCCGGTCTGCGCCTGCTCGAGGTACGTGGTGATGCCGATCACCGGAGTCGCGGCGGGTGGGTCGGCGGAGGTGGTGTCGCCCACGCTCTCAGAGTCGCTCGAAGCCACGGACCCGTTCCCAATCCGTGACGGCCGCGTCGTAGGCGGCCAGCTCGACGCGGGCATTGTTGAGGTAGTGCTCGACCACCTCGTCGCCGAAGGCCGCCCGTGCGATCGCGGAGCCCTCGAACAGCTCGGCGGCCTCGCGCAGAGTGGTCGGCACCCTGTCGGCCCCGCCCGTGTAGGCGTTGCCGACGGCGGCATCCTCGAGCTCCAGCTCGTTCTCGATGCCGTGCAGGCCGGCGGCGATGAGCGCGGCGACCGCGAGGTACTGGTTCACGTCGCCGCCGGGCACTCGGTTCTCGACGCGCATGCCGAGTCCGTGCCCGACGACGCGCAGCGAGCAGGTGCGGTTGTCGAGTCCCCACGCCACGGCGGTCGGGGCGAAGCTGCCGTCGACGTAACGCTTGTAGGAGTTGATGTTGGGCGCGAAGAACAGGGTGAGCTCGCGCATCGCCGCGAGCTGGCCGGCGAGGAACTGCCGGAACATCGTCGACATGCCGTGTTCGGCATCCTCGTCGGCGAAGACGGCCCTGCCCTCCTCGTCGCGCAGCGAGATGTGGATGTGGCAGCTGTTGCCCTCCCGCTCGTTGAACTTCGCCATGAACGTCAGGCTCTTGCCGTGGGCGTCGGCGATCTCCTTCGCCCCGTTCTTGTAGATGGAGTGGTTGTCGCAGGTGACGAGGGCGTGCGCGTAGCGGAACGCGATCTCCTGCTGGCCGAGGTTGCACTCGCCCTTCACGCCTTCGCAGTACATGCCGGCGCCGTCCATCGAGTTGCGGATGTCGCGCAGCAGCGGCTCCATACGCGTCGAGGCGAGCAGCGCGTAATCGATGTTGTAGTCGCTGGCCGGTGCAAGGTCGCGATAGCCCTTCTTCCAGGCCTCGCGGAAGCTGTCGTCGAAGACGATGAACTCCAGCTCGGTGCCGACGAAGGGCACGAGGCCGCGCTCGGCGAGGCGCTCCAGCTGCGCCTGCAGGATCTGGCGGGGCGAGGCGACGACCGGGGAGCCGTCGAGCCACTGCAGGTCGGCCGTGACCATCACGGCACCGGGCAGCCACGGCGCTCGCCGCAGGGTGTCGAAGTCGGGGATCATCGCCATGTCGCCGTAGCCGCGCTCCCAGCTCGACATGGAGTAGCCGGCGACGGTGTTCATCTCCACGTCCACGGCGAGCAGGTAGTTGCAGCACTCCGCGCCGTGCTCGGCGACGTCCTCGAGGAAGAGCCGCGCCGAGACGCGCTTGCCGATGAGACGGCCCTGCATGTCGGTGAAGGCCACGATCACGGTGTCGACGGCTCCGGATGCCACCTCTTCGGTGAGCTCCTCGATCGTCAGGTTTCCGGACCTCGGTGTCATGGAACTCTCCTTGCGGCCGAACGAATGGTGCGCTTTCCGACCATTACATCACAGGGTGCGACCAGCGGCGAGGTGGTTTCCCGGCATCCGTCGGTCGAAACGCGCGAGCCACTTATCCAAAGGTATGTACAACGCACCAATGGCGGCCCTATAGTCATGGCCAACACTCCACCCCCGTTGCCGCGCGCTCGGAAGGCGCCGATGCAACCTGAACGCGAAGGATCCATCGATGGCCAAAGACACCTTGCGGGTCTCCGGCGTGACGTACGCCTCGGCAGACGAGGGGTACTTCGAGAAAAGACGCCTCAAGCGCTCCGCCGGAATCTGGGGACTCTGGGGCCTCGCCGTCGCAGCCGTCATCTCGGGCGACTTCTCGGGCTGGAACTTCGGCATCGACTTCGCCGGCTTCGGCGGCATGCTCATAGCCTTCGTGATCCTCGTGGTCATGTACTACGGAATGATCTTCTCGATCGGCGAGATGGCGGCGGCGATGCCGCACACCGGAGGTGCGTACTCGTTCGCACGCGCGGCGATGGGCCCGTGGGGTGGCCTGGTCACCGGACTCGCCGAGACCATCGAGTACGTCGCCACGACGGCCGTCATCGTGTTCTTCTCGGCGCAGTACGCCAACGGCATCACGACCGAGCTTCTCGGCTTCGACCTCTCGGCCAACATGTGGATCTGGTGGGTGATCCTCTACGTCGCCTTCATCGCGCTGAACGCAGCCGGCGCGGCCATCTCATTCAAGTTCGCCATCGTCGTGTCGATCATCTCGATCGCGATCCTCCTGGTGTTCTCGGCCATGGCCCTGTTCTCGGGTGCCTTCAGCTGGGACTCGCTGTGGAACATCGCCCCGGATGCCGGTCAGACCGAGTTCCTGCCGCACGGCGTGCTCCCGATCCTGTTCGCCCTTCCGTTCGCCATGTGGTTCTTCCTCGGCATCGAGGAGCTCCCGCTGGCGGCCGAGGAGTCGCACAACCCCGTGCGAGACATCCCGAAGGCAGGGTTCTGGGCTCGCGGAACCCTCATCGTCACCGGTCTCCTCGTGCTCTTCCTCAACACCGGTGTCATCGGCGCCGAGGCGACGGGAGTGTCGCTCGAGCCCCTGCTCGACGGCTTCCGCGCGATCGTCGGTGACGGAGCGGCCGCGGTGCTGGCACTGTTCGCGCTCATCGGACTGCTGGCATCGCTGCAGGGCATCATGTTCGCCTATGGACGCAACATGTACTCGCTGTCGCGGGCGGGCTACTACCCGAAGTTCCTGTCGCTGACGGGCAAGCGCGAGACGCCCGGTGTGGCTCTCGTGGTCGGCGCCGTGATCGGGTTCATCGCCCTCATCGTGCTCGACATCCTGAGCAGACTCGATGCAGAGGGCATCGGTGCGGTCGCCGGTGCGATCATCCTCAACATCGCCGTCTGGGGCGCCGTGCTCGCCTATCTCCTGCAGATGATCTCCTTCGTGATCCTCCGCAGGAGGTACCCGAACGCCAAGCGGCCCTATGTGAGCCCGTGGGGCCTGCCGGGTGCCATCATCGCCGGCGTCATCGCGGCACTCGTGTTCGTCGGCTTCATCATCAATCCGACGTTCCAGCCCGCCATCATCGCGATCGTGGTCGTCTACGTGCTCATCCTGCTCGGCTTCGCCTTCTGGGGCCGTCACAGGCTCATCCTCTCTCCGGAGGAGGAGTACGCGGTCTCGGGCGGCTTGCACGGCGACCCGCAGTCCGA
This sequence comes from Leifsonia stereocauli, assembly GCF_038432415.1. Classification (NCBI taxonomy): domain Bacteria; kingdom Bacillati; phylum Actinomycetota; class Actinomycetes; order Micrococcales; family Microbacteriaceae; genus Leifsonia; species Leifsonia stereocauli. The sequence continues at coordinate 1,497,029 of NZ_JBCAUN010000001.1, read as the reverse complement.
GGGTTACGGCGGCGACGTCGAGAAGAACCTGTTGGCGGCGGACGGAGTGGACGAGTCGCGTTAGTCGCGTCAGGCCGGATGGTGGGGTCCCTGCTTCGGCAGGGACCCCACCTCGTGTTCGGGGGTTAGCCGGATGGGGCGCATCCGTTCTCCTTCGTAGCGTTGAAGCGTCGCCCCGGTCCGGTCGCGACAGACCCGGCCCCGGGTCCCAGAACCAGAAGGAGTCACCCACCCATGTCCACCACAGCCCCTCTCGCTCCCACCGCTCTCACGGTCGAGCCCGCGCGCGGCCTCAGCATCTCGAGCCTCGTGATCGGCATCGTGTCGATCGCCGCCGGGTGGACGCTCGTCGCCCCCGTCGCCGGCCTCGTGCTCGGCATCATGGCACTCCGCCGCGAGTCGGCAGGCCGCACCCTCGCCATCTGGGGCATCGCGCTCAACGGACTGATGCTCGCCGGTGTCGTCCTGTTCACGGTCATCGGGTTGGTCTTCGGCCTCGCACTCCTGCCGTTCGCCTTCATCGGCAACTGAGGCCGCATGCGCTGACGACTTCAGCAGACGCCGCGCAGGTCGACGACGGAATCCGTTTCGAATGGTCGATCTGGCGGCGTTTTCCTGCGCCTGAGGTCTCGACGTCTGAAGACTCCTGCGCGCCCTGACCGGTAGGCTGGACGAGAGGCGACGATGCCTCGAGATCCACCGATCGAGCGCTTCAGGGCGCTCGGCACCAGCAGGCAACGGAGCCCTTTGTGACCAGCAGTGCGTCCACCATCCCGTCGAAGCGACCGAGTGAGGAGGCGACGATGGCGAAGCCGCCCACGCCGGCAGCAGCACGGACTGCGACCCCCGGGTTCCGCATCGAGAGTGACTCGCTCGGCACCGTCGAGGTGCCCGATGATGCGTACTGGGGCATCCACACCAAGCGCGCCCTCGACAACTTCCCGATCGCCAAGCGTCCCATCTCGGTCTACCCCGACTTCGTGGTTGCCCTCGCCAGCGTCAAGCAGGCGGCAGCGCGCGCGAATCTCGAGGTGGGCGTCATCAGCACCGAGAAGGCCCGCTGGATCGACGCCGCGTGCCAGCGCATCATCAACGGAGCCCGCCAGGACCAGTTCGTCGTCGGAGTCATCCAGGGCGGCGCCGGAACCTCGACGAACATGAACGCCAACGAGGTCATCACCAACCTCGCCCTCGAGCTCGCGGGCTACGAGAAGGGGCGCTACGACATCCTGCACCCCATCGACGACGTCAACCGCAGCCAGTCGACCAACGACACCTACCCGACGGCGCTCAAGATCGCGCTCGCGTTCTCCCTCAAGCACCTTCTCGCCGAGCTCGCGCTGCTGCGTGAGTCCTTCGCCGCCAAGGGTGAGGAGTTCGCCAGCGTGCTCAAGGTCGGACGAACGCAGTTGCAGGATGCCGTCCCCATGACCCTGGGCCAGGAGTTCCACGGCTACGCCACCACCCTGGGCGAGGATTACGACCGCCTCACCGAGACCACGTGGCTGCTCGCCGAGGTCAACATCGGGGCCACGGCGATCGGCACCGGCATCACCGCGGATCCGGGTTACGCGGCTGCAGCCATCCGTCACCTCAACGAGATCACCGGGCTGCAGCTCGAGGGGGCACCCGACCTCATCGAGTCGACGAGCGATGCCGGCGCCTTCATGTCGTTCAGCGGGTCGCTCAAGCGCAGCGCCATCAAGCTCTCGAAGATCTGCAACGACCTGCGACTGCTGTCGTCGGGCCCGCAGGCCGGATTCGGCGAGATCAACCTGCCGGCCAAGCAGGCCGGGTCGTCGATCATGCCCGGCAAGGTCAACCCCGTCATCCCCGAGGCCGTGAGCCAGGTCGCCTACGCCATCGCCGGGGCCGACGTCACCGTCACCATGGCGGCCGAGGCCGGGCAACTGCAGCTGAACGCCTTCGAGCCCGTCATCGCGCACTCGCTGCTGCAGAGTCTCGCCTGGATGACCCAGGCCTGCTGGACCCTGCGGGTCAACTGCATCGACGGCATCACGGCCAACACCGACCGTCTCGAGGCGATGGTGGCGTCGAGCGTGGGCGTCATCACGGCGCTCATCCCGATCATCGGCTACACCGAGGCGGCGGTCCTGGCCAAGCAGGCCCTGCTGACGGGTCGGCCCGTCGCCGACCTGGTGGTGGAGTCCGGGCTGATGTCACGTGAAGAGGTGCTCGCGCACCTCGCGCCCGAGCGTCTGCTCGGCCTCGAGCACGTCACCACGGCCGTGCAGGCGCACGAGCGCAGGGGCGAGCCCTCGGAGTGACGCACGCTCGCTGAGGCCCGGACGAAGTCCGCGGTCGAAGCGCCATCAAGGGTGCGCTTCGGCCGCGCGCTGCGCGCGGGCCTCAGCGAGCGGGTCCGCGGCGCCTAGACCACCCGGCAGAACGTCGTCAGCGACCCGATCCCGCCGATCGAGATTGTCACCGCCGAGCCATCGCGCATGAACACCGGAGGCTTGCGTGAGTAGCCGGCGCCTCCAGGGCTGCCGGTGGAGATGAGGGTTCCGGCCGGGAGGGTGGCCGACGTCGACAGGTAGCTGATGATCTCGGCGACGCTGCGCACCATCTCGCTGCTCGATGCATCCTGCAGGATGCGGCCGTCGAGATTGGTGGTGAGCCAGACGTCCTGCGGATCGGGGATCTCGTCGGCCGTCACGACGACGGGCCCCGTGGGGGTGAAGCCGTCGAACGACTTGCACCGGCTCCATTGCGCTTCGCTGAACTGGATGTTGCGGGCGGTGATGTCGTTGACGACGGTGTAGCCCCAGACGTGGTCGAGGGCGTCGCGCACGGACACGTTCTTCGCCGGCTTGCCGATGATCACGCCGAGTTCGGCCTCGTAGTCGACCTGGTCGCTGATCTCCTCGGGCCAGGTCGTGGTGTTCTCGTGTCCTGTGAGCGAGTTCGGCCAGAGCGCGAACACGGTCATCGCGGTCTCTGAGCGCAGCTTCAGCTCTGAGGCGTGGGCGGCGTAGTTGGCGCCGATGGCGAGCACGTGTGGCGGCCGCAGCACGGCGGAGGCGTGCCGAAGGCCGCTCACGGGCGTCATGCTGGTTCGGTTCGCCAGTGCGTTGGAGACGACGGCGCGCACGTGGGCGAGGCCGGCGTCGCCGCGCTCGATGAGGTCCTGCAGGTCGGCCGGAGCCTCGTCCATCACCTCATCGAGGAACAGCGCCCCATCGTCGACGACAACGGCGAGCCGGTTGACCGACTCGCCCTCCACCCTGAGATGCGCGAACTTCACCTCTCTAGGCTATCCGGGCCGACGGGGCCTCGGGTGCGGTGCGGTCCGTACCGACGCCGCTCAGCCTGCAGCAGCCCGCCACAGGTGCATGCTCGCGTAACTGCTCCACGGTGCCCAGATGGCGCCGCGCGCCCGCAGCTCACGCTCATCCGCGGGCAGTCCGAGCCGCGCCGCACCTTGGCGCAGGGCGAGGTCGCTGGTGAGCAGGACGTCGGGGCTCCCGAGCACCCGCATCGACAGGTAGCCCGCTGACCATGGACCGATACCCGGGATCGCGGTGAGAGCGGCAGTCAGCTCATCGCGGGTGTCGGAGACGTCGATGCTCAGCGATCCGTCACACAGCCGCTGCGCCACGTCGAGGATGGTGGCGATGCGGCGCGTGGGACCGCGCAGCACCGTGATCCCGTTGGCGGCGATCTGCTCGGCCGTCGGGAACAGGATCCAGGCCCCGTCGGGCGTGCGCTCCCCGAGGGCCTCGGCGAGGTGCCCGAGGCTGGTGCGTGCCGAGGCCACCGAGACCTGCTGGCCGACGATCGTGCGGAACAGCGTCTCCTGGGGATCGATGGTGCCCGGCACTCGGATGCCGGGGACAGCGGCGACGGATGCGGCGAGTGCCGGGTCGGCGGCGAGCGCAGCGTCGATGGCCTCGGCATCGGCATCGGCATCGAGCAGGCGGCGAACGCGACCGACGAGAGGCATGAGGTCGGCGAGCGATGCGACTGAGGCGTCGCAGATGATGGCGGGGGTCGACGCGTCGGAGTCGACACGCAGTGCGATGGTCGCGATGCCGTGGGGGAGACGGATGGCGCGGGCGTACGTCTCGCCGTCCCAGGTCTCGACGCCCGTGATGGCCCGCACGCCGAGGAAGGCGAGCACGCCGGCGCCGTCGAAGGGGGCGCGGGCGGGGAGCCGCAGGCTGACGGCCGTGGAGCCCGGCGCGCCCGTCGACGCGGTGCCGAGCACAGCGCCCGGCCGTGCCGGGAGGCGCCGGGCCCTCGCCCGCAGTTCGCTCGGGGTGAGTTCGTAGACCGCGGTGATGGTGTCGTTGAACTGACGGATGCTGCCGAAGCCGGCAGCGAACGCCACGTCGGCGATGGGCAGGTCGGTGCTGGTCAGCAGGATGCGCGCTGACTGCGCCCGGTGTGCACGAGCCAGCGCCAGGGGTCCTGCGCCGAGCTCGGCCTGCAGCACCCGGGTGAGGTGTCGCGGCGTGTAGCCGAGGTGGGAGGCGAGCCCCGGAACCCCGTCGCGCTCGACGACGCCGTCGGCGATCAGGCGCATGGCCCGAGCCGCGAGATCCTCACGGATGTTCCACTCCGGCGAGCCCGGCACGGCATCGGGGAGGCAGCGCTTGCAGGCGCGCAGTCCCGCCTCGTGCGCTGCCGCCGCGGTGAGGTAGAACGACACGTTCTTGCGCTGCGGCGTCACGGCCGGGCAGCTGGGGCGGCAGTAGATGCCTGTCGAGTGCACGCCGGTGATGAACTGTCCGTCGAAGCGGGCGTCCCGCGAGCTCATGGCCCGGTATCGCTGCTCGAACAGCGTGTCGACGGTGGCGGATGGTGCGTTCATGCATCCAGCGTCGCACGTCCGGGCGACATCCGTCAGCGGTTTTCGGACATGGCCGCCTTCGCTCGACCAGGCCCGCGCGCAGAGCGCGGCCGAAGCGCACCGGCCACCAGACCACCCTTCGAACCCGGCCTCCGGCCGGTCTTCAGCGAACGACGATGCGCCGTCAAGGGGCAGCGCCCATTTCTCCCCGTCGCTAGCCTGAGAACCATGAGCGACGACGGATTCGTGAAGAAGGCCACCGCCTGGGCACTCGGTACGAAACCCGTACGCGCCATCCTGCTGTACCAGGAGCACCACGGCCCGATGCTGGCCGACAGTGTCACCTACCGCGTGCTGTTCTCCGTGTTCGCGGGCGTGTTCCTCGGCTTCGCCATCGCCGGCATCTGGCTGGCCGGCAACGACCAGGCCATGCAGGCACTGATCGACGCCGTGAACAGCACCATTCCGGGTCTCATCGGCGAGGGCAATCTCATCGATCCCGCCGATCTGGTGCAACCGCTCACCCTCGGTATCGCCGGCATCCTGGCGCTGGTCGGTCTCATCGGAACGGCCATCGGCGCGATCGGATCGCTGCAGACGGCGTTCCGAAACATCGCCGACCAGCCGAACGAGCCGACGTTCTTCCTCTGGATCATCCTGCGCAACCTCGGCCTCGCCATCGGCTTCGGCGCCGCCCTGCTGGCCGCTGCCGCCGTCACCTTCGTCAGCACGGCCGCGCTCGACACCGTCGTCTCCTGGACCGGGTCATCCTGGCTGACGGATGCCGCCGCTCGCAGTGTCAGCATCCTGGTGATCTTCGCGATCGACACCCTCGTGGTGGCCGTCATGTTCCGGTTGCTCTCAGGCCTGCGTCCCGACGCCCGGTCCCTCTGGACCGGTGCCATCCTCGGCGGAATCGGTCTCACAGTGCTGCAGGTGCTGTCGAGCCTGTTCGTCGGGGGAGCGAGCAACAACCCGCTGCTGGCCTCCTTCGGATCGATCATCGCCCTGCTGCTGTGGCTCAACTTCTCGAGCCAGGTCATCCTCATCGCCGGGGCCTACATCGTCACGGGCGTCGAGGAGAAGCAGAACCGCGTGCGCGTCCGGTTCGGTGCGAGCACCTTCGAGACCCGGCGGGTGCAGCGTGCCGAGAACGCCGTCAATGCCGCGGCGACCGAGCTCGAGGTGGCTCGGGAGGCCGCGCGCAAGGCTGCGGAGCCCAAGCCGACCAAGGAGCAGAAGAAGGCCCGGAAGAAGGCCGAGAAGAAGGCCGAGAAGGAGAAGGCGTCAGCGCGTTCCTGAGCCGCGGCATCCGGTGCCCGCGCCGGTCCTAGGCTGATCTCATGTCCACGATCGACCTGCTGCGCGCCGCCCTCGGAGCCCCTGACGGCGAGAGCACCGTGGTGACGGATGCCGCAACGCTTCATGCGGCCCGTGCCGACAGGTCGGGTTTCGTCGCCGCCGAGACGGCGCTCGCCGTGGTCTACGCGGCATCCGTCGACGACGTGCAGGCCACCTTGCGCTTCGCGAGCGAGCACGCGATCCCCGTCGTGCCCCGCGGCGCCGGGACCGGCCTGGCGGGCGGAGCCATAGGCAGCGCCGGGTCGATCGTGCTCGACCTGTCGCGCATGGACCGCATCCTCGAGATCGACGCGGAGAACGAGCTCGCCGTCGTCGAGCCCGGGGTCATCAACGACGCCCTCAACGCCGCGGTCCGGCCGCTCGGCCTCTGGTTCGCGCCTGATCCGGCCTCGAAGGCCATCTCCTCGATCGGCGGCAACATCGCCACCAATGCCGGCGGCCTGCTCTGCGCCAAGTACGGCGTCACGCGCGAGGCCGTCCTCGGACTCGCTGTCGTACTCGCCGACGGCAGGCTCATCCGCACGGGCCATCGCACAGTGAAGGGCGTGACCGGCTACGACCTCACCGCCCTGTTCACAGGGTCGGAGGGCACGCTCGGCGTGATCGTCGAGGCGACAGTGCGCCTGCGTCCGGCGCCCGAGGGAGCGCCCGTCACCGTCGGCGTGTTCTTCGCCGACGTGGCCGCCGCGGCTGCAGGAGCGGCATCCGTCACCGCCGCGAGGCTCCGCCCCGCCGTCATGGAGCTCATCGATCCCGTCGCCCTGGCATCCATCCGCGCGCATCTGGGGGCGGATGCATTCGTGGGTACTCCGCTCGAGGGTGCGACCGGAAGCCCGACGGATGATGCAGCTCCGGCCTTCCTGCTCGTGCAGTTCGACGGCCCCGCGGCCGAAGCCGAGGCGGAAGCGGCGCTCCCGGTGCTCGTGGGCGGCGGGGGAGCGGCCCAGCTCGCCGCCGATGCCGCGGCAGGGGAGCGACTCCTGGCCATCCGTCGCGCGTTCCATGCCTCGGTGGCGTCCGGCGGCGAGGTCCTCATCGAGGACGTCTCGGTGCCGCGCTCGCGCATGGCCGAGATGTTCGTGGCCATCGCCGAGATCGGCAAGCGGCACGGCCTCGCCATCCCGACCGTCGCGCACGCCGGAGACGGCAACCTGCACCCCAACTTCATCTATACGGGCGACTCGGTTCCGGATGCCGTCTGGCAGGCTGCCGACGAGCTCTTCCGCGCCGCCCTCGCCCTGGGAGGCACCCTCACCGGGGAGCACGGCGTCGGCCTGTTGAAGCGCCGCTGGCTCGCCGATGAGCTGGGTGACGACTCGTATGCGCTGCAGCGCGACCTCAAGCGCGTCTTCGACCCGCACGGCATCCTCAACCCGGGCAAGGTCTTCGCCGACTGACCACACACGTCGCCGCACACAAGAAAATCTCGTCGTCCGGTGGTGCGGCAGTGCCTGCGACTCGACCGGCCGACGAGATTGGCCTACGTCCAGCATGCCTCGCCGAAGCGTTCGCCGCAAGGGAAATCGGCGTGCAATCGGTGAACGGATCGGGTTGGATGGAGTCATGACCGATCTGAACAGCAAGCCAGAAGTCGACTTCCCGGAGGGCCCGGCGCCCGAGACCCTCGTGATCGAGGACATCGTCGTCGGTGACGGCGCCGAGGCGCAGGCCTCCTCGACCGTCGACGTGCACTACCTCGGCGTCGAGTACGAGTCGGGCGACGAGTTCGATTCATCGTGGAGCCGCGGTGAGTCCATCAACTTCCCGCTGAACCGCCTCATCGCGGGTTGGCAGGAGGGCATCCCCGGCATGAAGGTCGGCGGACGCCGCAAGCTCGTCGTGCCACCGCACCAGGCCTACGGCCCCGCAGGCGGAGGACACCAGCTCTCGGGCAAGACCCTCGTCTTCATCATCGACCTCAAGGGCGTCAGCTAGTCCGACCCCTGCACGGCCGACGGCCCGTCTCCTGAGAGAGGCGGGCCGTTCGCCTCTCCGCTCGCTGAGGCCCGGACGAAGTCCGCGGCCGAAGCGCCTTCAGCCGGTTGAAGCGCTCGGCGCGCTTCGGGCGGTCGCTCCGCTCGGCCCTCAGCGAGCGCGGGGCGACGGAACGGCAGGCGGCGCCTCCGCGATCTCATCGACGATCGCCAGCACGCGCACATCCGCGAGGATACGGAAGTGCCCGAGGAACGGCATCCGGATGTTCCGATACGCGCCCGGCAGCAGGCTCCCGTCGGGCACGACGGGGTCGACCGTGCTGAAGATCGAGGTGATGCGCTCGTTGATGTCGAGGATCGTGGCGAAGCGCTTGAGAAGCGCATCCGTCGGGGAGAACTCCCGCAGCTCCCGCCGGATCGCATAGCGCGCGTAGGCCGAACCCGCGAACGGCGTATTGATCGCCACCAGGTGCGCGACCCGTACCGGGCCGCCCGTGGCCTGCGCCGCGGCATCGTCGATGAGCACCTGCTTTCCGATCAGGCCACCCTTGCTGTGCGCCACGATCACGGCGTCGCGCAGGTCGCGCTGCTCGAGCATCCCGGCCACGAGCACCGCTGAGTCCGTGATCACGGCGCGGTTGTGTCGGAGTTCAGGCACGACGTGCACCGGATGCCCGCTCGCCGCGAGACGCTCGACCAGCGGCAGCATGAAGCGCCAGTCCTCGTAGATTCCGGGCAGGATGACCACAGGGCGCTTGGTCCCGGCGAGGTAGGTCGCCGGCTTCGCCCCCGACCGGAGCACGTCGTACTGCCTCCTCGCCACGTAGACGTAATCGTGAACGAGGTCGGAGAACAGTTTGAGCGGATTCATCGGGCCCCGGCCCGGCCCTCGAGCACGACGCCCCCGTCTGAGCCGGCTTCGACGGTTTCGTCGACGCCGATCGCGATTCCAGCGAACTGCACGATGAGCGCGGCGGGAGTCGCTGCGTCGACGTACATGCCCACATGGGCCTGACGCTTGAGCGTGTGGTGGGCGGAATCCGGAATCGTCTCGGCGAGCCTCCGGTTCCAGGCCTCGGAGCAGATCGGATCGTGCTCGCCGCGCAGCGCCAGCACAGGCATCCGTAGGCCGGCCGCCCGCTCGAGCATCGGGTACGCGACCATCACCGGCGCCTGCTTGAGCATCCAGCGCGGTCCGCACCTGAGGTAGTCGGTGGCCACGATCCAGTTGACGTCGGGGCGTTCGCGCAGGGTGTCCTGGGCGAGGCGCAGCATCTGCCGCGGCAGCGTCTGCTCGGCGACGTCGGTCACCGTGCCGATGAGCACGGCGTGGCCCACCGCCGCCGGATGCTGGAGAGCCGCCTCGACGACGACCTGCGCGCCCATCGAGTGGCCGACGAGCACGGCGTCTGTGATGCCGGATGCCTCCAGCCACCGTGCGATGAGCGAGCCGTACCGTGCCATCGGCAACGGGTCGCGCGGTTCGGGGGCTGCGCCCATGCCGGGAAGTTCCACTACGAACACGGGCCCGCGGGTGAGCAGCGCCGTCGCGAGCGGGCCGTAGTAGCGCGACGCGACGCCGATACCGTGCACGAGCACGAATGGGCGGCCAGACACCGAGACGGACTCCTTCACGATGAGCGTGAGGCCGTCATCGGTGAAGGTCGTCGTGCGTGTCAACGGCGGCTGAGCACGCCGGATGCGCGAACGCGGCGGCCTCGGCATGCTGCGATCCCCTCACCGGCCGGCATGGGCATCCGTCCGCCATCAGGCTAGACCGTGAGGACTGGCGGATGCCGAGGCTTGACTCCTCGGCCCGAATGGGTCAGTGTGCGGCGCGCGAATCGGGCGCCATGCTCGGGTCGGGCGCTCGGCGCGAGTCGGGTCGGGTGGTGGAATCCGCTGTTCGCACCTTGTCGACGAGCTCCCGCCACGGGCCCTGCAGCTGCTGCTCGGCCAGAGTGGCCTCGCGCTCGGGCGGGTCTATCGGTGCGGGTGTGTGGGGGTGAACGAGGTCGGCTGGAGCGCCCGACTGTCGTTCGTAGCGGATGAGGTAGACGAACCTGTCGGGCTGCTGCGGCTGGGGCAGCACGTCGTCCCACGGGAGTTCGGCCAGCAGGACGAGCCATGCTGCGGCATCGGGCTGCTCATCGACGAGCACGCTCCACGTTCGACGGAGGCCTGCGAAGCCGCCGGATCGGGTGACGATCACGAGCATGGTGGTGATGCTACTCCGGTGGAAGCACCGCGTACCGGTGCTGTCCCGCCTCACTCACTGAGGTAGGACGAAGCGATCGCCCGAAGCGCGTTCGGGGAGGGACCTACTCGTCGGCCACCACACCCACCGCGAGCCAGGCGGCGCGCACGGCGTCGGTCTCGGGGGCATCGTCGCCGTAGCGCCTGGCCGCGGCATCCGTCGTCACCTTCGCGAAGCGGGAGAAGTCGGCGCGGGCGGCGAGGTCGTCGCCGGTGAGCGCGTCGTACCAGATCTGGCCCGCCTTCTCCCAGGCCGCGCCCCCGATGGCCGTCGCCACGAGGTAGAACGCGTGGTTGGGGATGCCCGAGTTGATGTGCACCCCGCCATTGTCTGCTGTGGTGTCGTCGTAGTCGCGCATGTGCGCGGGCTGCGGGTCCTTACCCAGCACGTCGTCGTCGTAGGCGGTTCCGGGCGCCTTCAGGGACCGCAACGCGACGCCCTGCACCTCGTCGGTGAAGAGTCCCTCGCCGATGAGCCAGCTGGCCTGGTCTGCGGTCTGACGCTTGGCGAACTGCGCCACGAGTGAGCCGAACACGTCGCTGACCGACTCGTTAAGCGCTCCGGACTGGCCCTCGTAGACGAGGTTCGCCGTGAACTGCGTGACTCCGTGCGTGAGTTCGTGGCCGATCACGTCGATTGCGATGGTGAAGCGGGTGAAGACCTCTCCGTCTCCGTCGCCGAACACCATGCGCTCGCCGTCCCAGAATGCGTTGTCGTACTGCTCGCCGTAGTGCACCGTGGCGTCGAGGGGGAGACCCTTGCCGTCGATCGAGTCGCGGGCGTAGACGTCCCAGAACAGCTCGAAGGTGGCGCCGAGGCCGTCGTAGGCCTCGTTCACGCTGACGTCGTCTGTCGGCGGCTCGCCCTCGCGGCGCACCACCTCGCCGGGTAGCGTCTCGCGCCCTTGCGCGTCGGAGATGGTGCGTTCGGGCAGGCCCGGCGTCGCCGATCGACGCCGAGCCGACCTCGGCTGCGGATTGCGGGTGAGGGGGTTCGGCTCGTCGAATCGCACGCCGTCGCGCACGAGCGAGACCTTCGCGGCCTGGGAGGCGTTCTGGAAACGCGGATCATCGGTAGCGGCGATGGCCGCGAGCAGGTACGGCGGCACGATGGAATGGTGCCGCGGAATTCGGCCCAGGCCGTCATGGGCACCGCCCGTGCCCTCGAGGATTCCAGCGGCGCCGTCGTTCATACCGACAGCACGGCGGCCAGCGGCATCCGTCGTCGTGTGCGAACGGATGTCGTCGTGTGTGTCGTTCCCCCGGTTCATGCTGCGAGCCTAACCCGACCCCCGGACAGGGGAGAGGCGTGCGTCTCGCGCTGCGTTTCGTAGACTCTCCCCATGCCGAGCATCGCCGCCAGCGCCACCGACGCACCAGCTCTGCCGCGCCTGTCGTGGAAGCTGGTGCCGACGCTGTTCATCTGCGCCGCGGCGGTCATGCTGTTCGGCGTGCAGATCGTGTGGATCGGCTACGCGCTGCTGGCGGTGGGCCTCATCATCGCCGCCATCGTCGATCGGGCGTTGCTGCGCGACCTCGCCCTCATCGCCGCGGGGCTCGTGATCATCTCGACGATCTCGCTGGCGGCAGACATCAGCTACATCAACATGGTGCGGATGGGCACTGTGCTCGCCCTCGCCGTGGCGGTGCCCTACCTGGTGTCGCGCTACGTCTACCGCGACTACGCCATCAGGTTCCCGTGGCGGGGGGGTGGCCGTTGGACCCGCGCGCAGTGGTTCTACCTGGTGCTCGTGCTGGTGCTCGGCTGGACCATCCTCCCGTTCTACTTCATCACCTCGGGCGTCTACACGAACTGGCCGACCGTCACGGAACCTGATGCGATCGCCCGCCTCCTCGTCGGCGTGAACGCCGTCGGCATCTGGGACGAGTTGTTCTTCATCTGCGTGGTCTTCACACTGCTGCGACGGCACTTCCCCAATTGGCAAGCGAACCTGCTGCAGGCCGTCATCTTCGTCTCCTTCCTCTGGGAGCTCGGATACCAGAGCTGGGGTCCGTTGATCACTTTCCCGTTCGCTCTGCTGCAGGGTTACACGTTCTCCCTCACGCGCTCGCTCGGCTACGTGATCACGGTGCACCTGCTCTTCGACCTGGTGGTCTTCCTCGTCATCGTGCACGCGCACAACCCCGGAGCGCTGCCGATCTTCCTGCTCTGAGGCGGCCGACCGGATCGTGGACACTTTGCCGCCGTGTGAAGGCATCGCGGAGGCGACTTTCCCGGTATGACAGGGGCTCCCGCCTCGACGCCTTCATACAGCGGCGCGAATGCCTTCACACGGCGGCGGCGGATGCCGCAGCCGGCGTCGCGCGCGGAGCATGCGGCATCCGTTCCCCCCGCGTTCACCCGGCGTTCGCGGGCGCCCGACAGTCTGAGCCGGGCCGCGCGTGCGGCCACTCTCACGCGTGCGAAGGGCAGACACGAATGCGAACGACCTGGCGGGCCGCGACAGCGGCCCTGCTCACCTCCCTGGTGCTGGCAGCACCTCTTACGGCAGCGCTCGGTCAGGCCGATGCGGCCGCGGCCGCGCCCGCCGCGACCGACCTGCGCATCAACGAGGTGGAGTCCGACGGCGGAACCCCCGGCGACTGGATCGAACTCGCGAACCCGAGCGCGGCATCCGTCGACGCCTCCGGTCTCGTTCTCAAGGACAACGACGACACCCACGCCTTCGTCATCCCGAGCGGATCAACCATCGCGGCCGGCGGCTTCCTCGCCCTCGACGTCGACCCGTCGTTCGGGCTCGGGAAGGCCGACTCCGCACGCCTCTTCACGGCCGACGGCGCGCTCATCGACTCCTACACCTGGGCCGCCCACGCCGTCGGCACCACGTACGGACGATGCGCGGATGCGACGGGCGACTTCACGACGACGGCCTCGGTCACGAAGGGTGCTGCCAACGACTGCGGCACCGGAACGCCGACGCCGACCCCGACGCCCACCGCCACCCCGACTCCGACGCCCACCCCGACGACTCCGCCGGCTGAGGCATCAGCGATCCGTATCAACGAGATCGAGTCGAACCCCGACGACTGGGTGGAGTTCATCAACACCTCCGACGCCGCCGTCGACGCCTCTGGCTACAAGTTCAAGGACGGCGACGACACCCACGACTTCTACCTGTTCCCCGCCGGATCCGTGATCGCGCCCCATGGCCTGCTCGTGGTGGACGCCCTCCCGTGGGGCCTCGGCGCACCCGAGACGGCGCGCCTCTACGCTCCCGACGGGACCACGCTGGTCGACAGCCACTCGTGGACCAACCACGCCGCCGCCAGCCTCGGCCGCTGCCCGGACGGCACCGGCGCCATCGTCGCGAACTCGTCCGTCACCAAGGGCGCCGTGAACGACTGCAGCGTCGCCGTGCGCATCAACGAGGTCGAGTCGAGCGGCGTCGACGGAGACTGGATCGAGCTGCGCAACATCGGCGCTCCGGCCGACATCTCTGGCCTCGTGCTCACCGACAACGACCCCACCCATGAGGTGGTCATCCCGGCAGGCACCCTCCTTCCCGCCAACGGATTCGCCTCCTTCGCCACCGACCCCGCCTTCGGACTCGGCGGCGCCGACTCCGCGAAGCTGCTCACGGCCGACCGCGGCACAGTCATCGACTCGTACAGCTGGACCACCCACGCCGCCACGAGCTACGGACGCTGCCCCGATGGAACCGGTGAGTTCATCACCACCGCAGAGCCGACCCGCGACGCCGCCAACTCCTGTGTCGTGAGCGCGCCCGTCGACGCCTGGCCCGGCGGAGCATCCGTCACCAAAGCCGATGTCGCCGGTGTGCTCGGCGGCAACATGAGCGGACTCGTGCACGAGCAGACCGGATCGGCCACGTCGGCCGGCACGCTGTGGGCGGCCAAGAACGGCCCCGGCGCCCTCTACAACCTCGCCTGGAACGGCAGCGTCTGGGCGCCGATCACCACCAACGGCTGGTCGGCCGGTAAGACCCTGCACTACACAGACGGGACCGGTGACGTCGATGCCGAGGGCGTCACGATCACTGGAGCCGGAGCATCGGGCGGCCTGTTCGTGGCATCCGAGCGCAACAACGCGAACAACGCCGTCAGCCGCCTCTCGGTGCTGAAGTTCGACGTGTCGGGCAGCTCGACCTCCCTCACCGCCACGCGCGAATGGAACCTCACCGCCGACCTCCCCGCCGTCGGTGCCAACGCCGGCTTCGAGGCAGTGACGTGGGTACCGGACGCGTGGCTCACGTCGCGCGGACTGCTCGACCAGAGCACCGGCACCCTCTACGATCCGACGCGCTACCCCGACCACGCGGGCGGCCTGTTCCTCGTCGGCGTCGAGACGGCCGGAGCGGTCTACGCCTACGCCCTCGACCAGACGACCGGCGCCTTCACCCGCGTCGCATCATTCGCGAGCGGCCTGACCAGCGTGATGGAGCTCGGCTTCGACGCCGAGAAGAGCAAGCTGTGGGCCGTCTGCGACGACACCTGCCAGGGTCGGAGCATCCTGCTCGACATCGCGCAGGATGGTGTCGACAAGGGGAAGTTCGTGGGCGTCGCAGCGTACGAGCGCCCGGCAGGCATGCCGAACCTCAACAACGAGGGCTTCGTCGTGATGCCGCAGTCGCAGTGCGTGGACGGATCGAAGCCGGTCTACTACGCCGATGACGCGGCGACGGATGGCCACGCGCTGCGCGCGGGCACGATCGACTGCACGGTGCTGCCGACAGACCCGACCGATCCCACGGACCCCACGGATCCGACGGACCCGACGGACCCCACGGATCCCACGGATCCCACGGATCCGACCGACCCGGTGACGCCCGGCATCCCCACGCCCATCCCCGGTGACCAGCTCACCGACGCGAACCGTGGGCCCGTGTCATCGCCATCCGGAGCCGTCGCGGGCGATCCGATCATCGTGTCGGTCGGGGCTGAGCACGCGGGGGAGAAGGTCGACGTCTGGCTCTACTCGACGCCGCAGCACATCGGACGCACCGAGGTCGGCGCCGACGGAACCGTGACCGTCACGATCCCGGCCGACACCGTTCCCGGCGCGCACCGCATCGCCGTCACGGACGCGAACGGCGACCTCATCGGCTGGACCGACATCACCATCACGGCGGCCGACGTGGCGGACGGTTCTGCCACTGTCGACCCGGCTGCGGTCTCATCCGGAAGGCTCGCCTCGACGGGAGCCGATGTCGGGGGAGATGCCCTCCTCGCCGGCGCGCTGCTCCTCGCGGGTGCCGTGCTGTTCATCGTTCGTCGTCGCCGGACCGCCGTGAGCGATTGATCGCCTGAACGGATGCGGGGCCCGAGCGAATCGCTCGGACCCCGCATCCGTTCACTCACTCAAGCCGCGTCGAGGAACCCATTCGGGTTCAGCACGTACTTCGTGGCAGCACCGGCATCGAACTCGGCGTAGCCGCGGGGCGCGTCCTCGAGGGTGATCGCCTTCGCATTCACGTTCTTGGCGATGTGCACGCGGTCGTGGAGGATCGCCTGCATCAACCCGTGGTTGTACTTCATCACCGGGCACTGGCCGGTCGTGAACGACAGGGACTTGGCCCATCCGGTGCCGAGGCTCAGGCTCAGCGAGCCCTTCTGGGCGGCCTCGTCGATTCCTCCCGGGTCGCCCGTCACATAGAGTCCGGGGATGCCGAGAGCACCTCCGGCAGCTGTCACGTCCATCAGTGAGTTCAACACCGTCGCCGGCGCTTCCTTCGCATCGGCTCCGTGACCCTGCCCGCGCGCCTCGAAGCCGACGGCGTCGACGCCGCAGTCGACCTCGGGCACCCCGAGGATCTGCTCGATCTGGTCGACGAGGTTCCCCTCGCTCAAGTCGACGGTCTCGCATCCGAAGCTCCGCGCCTGCGCGAGCCTGTCGGCGTTCATGTCACCGACGATGACCGCAGCGGCACCCAGGAGAAGTGCGGACGTCGCTGCCGCCAGCCCGACGGGGCCGGCACCGGCGACGTAGACGGTCGACCCGACACCCACGCCCGCTGTCACGGCTCCGTGGAACCCGGTCGGGAAGATGTCGGAGAGCATGGCCAGGTCGAGGATCTTCTCGAGCGCCTGGTCGCGGTCGGGGAACTTCAGCAGGTTCCAGTCGGCGTAGGGCACCAACACGAATTCCGCCTGGCCACCCACCCAGCCGCCCATGTCGACGTAGCCGTAGGCGCTGCCCGGGCGGTCGGGGTTCACGTTCAGGCAGATGCCGGTCTTGCGCTCCTTGCAGTTGCGGCAGCGGCCGCAGGCGATGTTGAAGGGCACGGACACGAGGTCGCCGACCTTGATGAACTCGACTCCTGGCCCGACCTCGACGACTTCGCCGGTGATCTCGTGGCCGAGCACGAGGTTGGCCGGTGCGGTGGTGCGACCTCGAACCATGTGCTGGTCCGATCCGCAGATGTTGGTGGCGACGGTCCTGATGATCGCGCCGTGCGGAACCTTCCGCCCGATGTTCGCCGGGTTCACTCCCGGCCCGTCCTTCAACTCGAACGTCGGGTAGTCGACATCGATGACTTCGACGACGCCGGGCGCCTTGTAGGCGACGGCTCTGTTCTCTGCCACAGTGATCCTCCTTGATCACCGACCCGGTTGGGGCCGGTCTTTCGAGCGTACGTCGCATCGGTTGCCCGCTACGAGGACTCGACACATTGACAGGTCTGACGCAGGGCCGGTGTCGATACGCTGGAGCCCACGCTCTCGGGAGGATCACCATGCAGCACGACTACACGTTCGGCGGAGCCGAGTCCATCAACCGCGCGATCGGCATCCTGGTGGCGCTCGATCAGCAGCAGGTCAACGCCATGGTCGAACTCCAGATCGACAGCGCGATCGAGGAATGCGAGCAGGAGTACGAGAAGGCGACGGCCGACCCGAGCTACGTGCCCGACAAGGAGTTCATCGTGCGTCTCGACAACTATCTCGCCCTCGGCGGCGAGCGGCCCTGACCACGGGTCACGCACTCAGGTCGTCGCACCCACCGCAGTGCTGGTAGACTCTTCAGGTTGCCGTCAGAACGGCCGCGGATAAAGAGAGCTCGGGCATTCGGCCACGGGCACCGCGCAATGAAGAGATAAGGGGATCAACCTATGGCACTGGATGCAGACGTCAAGAAGGCGATCATCGAAGAGTACGCAACCCACCCCGGTGACACCGGATCCCCCGAGGTCCAGATCGCTCTGATGACCAAGCGGATCAAGGATCTCACCGAGCACCTCAAGGAGCACAAGCACGACCACCACTCGCGTCGTGGACTGCTCCTCCTGGTGGGCCAGCGTCGCCGTCTGCTCGGATACCTCTCCGACGTGGACATCACGCGCTACCGCACGCTCATCGAGCGTCTCGGCCTGCGCCGCTAGGCAGCTTCTCGCTGATACCGCGAACTTCTTGCGAACGGGCCGTCACCTTCGGGTGGCGGCCCGTTCGTCATGTCCGGGGTACGGATGCCGCTCCACTCGCGCCCCTGGTTCAGTGAGTGTCCGCAGGCGCTCCTAGACTCGATCCATGCGTTTCGGAATCGTCATCCTGCCCCAGCACGACTGGCCCGAGGCCGCCCGATACTGGCGCGGCGCCGAGGAGCTCGGCTTCGACCACGCGTGGACGTACGACCACCTGTCCTGGCGCGGACTCGCGGGGGAGCGCTGGCACGCCACGGTGCCGACCCTCACCGCCGCAGCGATGGTCACCGAGCGCATCCGCCTCGGAACCTTCGTCGCCTCACCCAACTACCGGCATCCGGTGCCCTTCGCGAAGGACATCGCGACGGTCGACCAGATCTCCGGCGGTCGCATCATCCTCGGCATCGGCTCGGGCGGAACAGGCTTCGACGCCTTCGTCCTCGGTCAGGCCGGCCTGCTGCCGCGCGAGCGCTACGAGCGTTTCGCCGAGTTCACCGAGGCCCTCGACACCCTGCTGCGGTTCGAGCCTGTGACGGATGCCGTCGCCGACGCCCCGGCCGACGGTTCGATGCCAGCAGACGACACCATCGACCCCGCCGTGGCCGAGCCGGGCACTGCGGGCATCTCGTTCAGCGGTGGCTGGTACACGGCCGTCGACGCCCGCATGGTCGGTGGACCTGCGCAGCAACCGCGGATGCCGTTCCTCGTCGCAGCCGACGGGCCGCGTGCGCTCAAGCTCGCCGCCAGGCTGGGTCAGGGGTGGGTGACCACTGGCGGGGATGCCGACACTATCGAGGGCTGGTGGACGCGGCTCGGCGAGCTGTCGGAGAAGCTCGACGCCGCGTGCGAGGAGGTGGGTCGGAACCCGGCATCCATCGACCGATCGCTGCTGTTCGACTCGCAGACGAAGTTCGCTCTCGAGAGCGTCGACGCCTTCGAGGATGCCGTCGGCCGCGCCTCCCAGTTGGGCTTCACCGACTTCATGACGCACTGGCCGCGCGAGAACGGGCTGTACGCCGGCTCCGATGCCGTACTCGATGAGGTGGCGTCGCGGCTGGATCGCTGGCGCTGAGCGGCCCGCACTGAGCGGCAGGCGCTGAGCGCCCCGCACGGGGCATCCCGTCATCCGCGCTACCGTTGAGGGCGTGTCTGAACCCCGCAACAAGTCGCTGCTCCACTGGGAGCCGTTCGCTTACATCCTGCTCGTCGTGCTCGTCGTTCTCGCCGGATCGCTCGACCCGCAGGGCGCCCCCGTGGCGTTCTGGATCGCGGCGGTGTTCGCAGCTGCGGCGACGGTGTTCTTCCTGATCGCCTTCGTGTCGTACGGGCGTCGGTCGCGACTCAACCCCGATCCCTCAGGCAACCTGCGCAGCCTCGCCGACATCACCATCGTGCCCGCGAACCACGTTCCGGCCGAGACCAATCCGACGGTGACCGTGGTCGACGCAGGCAGGCACCAGTCGGCCATCGACATCGTGCGCTCGCGCGGCGGCGAGAAGGTGCGGGCCGTGCTGGTGCCGCGGGCCAGCCGCTGGCTGTCGCGGCGCTACCGCATCGGCGTGCAGCTCGTGGCGGCCGGTGAGATCCGTCATGCCGGATTCCTGCCTGATGCCGTCGACGAGCGCTGGCGCGACAGGCTCGGCGCCCTGCGAGACGACGACAGCTATGTCGAGGTGCCGGCAGTGATCATCGGATCGCAGCAGCCGTTCAGTGTCGACCTCGACGTGAGCGGCCTCCCGACGGCCCTGGGCGAGTAGGCCAGCCTTGCTCGCTGAGGCCCGGACGAAGTCCGCGGTCGAAGCGTGCCCAGCGGCATGAGCTGGCGGTGGAGCGGGGGCCCCTACGCGCTCGGCGGTCCGTCCACCTGCGCCTGCTCGTCCATCCAGAACACCTCCCAGTGGTGGCCGTCGAGGTCGTGGAACGCCCGGCTGTACATGAAGCCGAGGTCCGACGGTTCCTCGGCCTGCGATCCGCCACCGGCGAGAGCGGCATCCGCGAGGCGATCGACCTCTTCGCGACTCTCGGCGGACAGGGCGTAGATCCCCGTGGTCGCGGCCTGCGCGTCGCCGACGGCGCGCTCGGTGAAGCCGGCGAATCTCGGGCGGGTGAGCAGCATCGCGTACACGGTGTCATCGATGACGACGCAGGCGGCCGTATCGTCGGTGAACTTCTCGTTGATCGTGTAGCCGAGCCCGGTGAAGAAGGCCTTCGAGGCGTCGAGGTCGGTGACCGGCAGGTTGATGAAGACGGAGGTGGACATGGTGCGTTTCCTTTCGCAGGGGTTGAAGTGGGTGATGTCGGATCAGGCGTCGAGCAGCCGTCCCAGGCTGTCGAGCAGCTCGAGGGTGCCGAGTTCGCGGCCGCGCGGGTCGTCGAGCTCGTCGAAGAACACGCCGTACTCGGAGAGGGTGAGGTGGGTGCCGGTGCCGTTCGGGGCGAACTCGATCGACGCCAGCGACACCGAGAGCTTCTCGCCGTTGATGCGCATCTCGTAGTTGTAGACGATCCGCTCGTTTAGCGTGATCTCGTGGTAGTACGCGTCGAAGCGCGACACGATGTCGTTCTTGTGGAAGCGGCCCTCGTTGTACTCGTGGCCGCCCTCGCGGAAGTCGAGGGCGGTGCCGAGGTCCTCCCACTCGTCGGCCGGTCCGCCGAACCAGAGCGCCTTGGTGGCAGGGTCGGCGAAGGCCTGGAACGCCCGCTCCGGCGGAGCCTTGTAGTCGCGTTCGAGGGTGAAGCTCGAGCGGATCAGAGTGTGTTCGGTCATGGGCGTTCTCCTGTTGGTGAGGTGGGTGAGGACGTGGAGGAGCCGGATTCGGGGTCGACGGATGCCGCAGGGTCGGCCGCGGCGTCGGTTGTCGGTTCGGGCCCGTCGAGCAGCAGGCCGAGGCGGTCGAGGCGGCGCTCCCAGGTCGTGCGGCGTTCGCTGATCCAGTCCTCGACGCTGCGCAGCGCCTCGGGCTCGATCGAGCAGGTGCGCACGCGACCCTGCTTCTGCGACGACACCAGGCCGGCCTGCTCGAGCACCCGCAGATGCTGCATGATCGCGGCGAGAGTGAATGCGAAGGGCGCGGCCAGGTCCGATACGGATGCCGGGCCTCGCGTCAGTCGATCGACGATGGCGCGACGCGTCGGATCGGCGAGCGCGAGGAACGCCATGTCGAGGTCGTCCGAATACTTAAGCACAGGCTTAAGTATCCGCGCCTCTGAGTCGGTGTCAACCCCGGGAAACGAAGAAGCGAGGAGATTCCCGTGGGGAATCTCCTCGCTTCTCGAATCTGAGGGAGGGCGCGCGCCTCAGCTCTCGGTGCGGGCGACCGAGTCGAGCGCGTCATCGGTCTCGGCATCCGCCGCCTGCTCCGACCCAGCGGACTGCGCGGACTGCTGGTCATCCCGCAGGGCCTTCTCCTCGGCGGCGATCTGCTCGTGCACGGCCGTCATGTCGAGGCCGCGCACCTGCTCGATGAGGTCGTCGAGCGTCGCGGGCGGCAGCGCGCCGGCCTGCGAGAACACTCCGACGCCGTCCTTGAAGGCCATCAGTGTGGGGATCGACTGGATGCCCATGCCGCCGGCGATCTCGCGCTCAGCCTCGGTGTCGACCTTGGCGAAGGTGATGTCACTGTGCTTCTCGGATGCCGCCTCGAAGGTCGGTCCGAACTGGCGGCAGGGGCCGCACCACTCGGCCCAGTAGTCGATCAACACGATGCCGCCATCGGTGATCGTCTTCTCGAAGGTGTCCATGGTCAGGTTGACGGTAGCCATACCTCGAGTTTACGGGCTGTTCCGTGGCCATTCGTGGGGCGCCCGCTCGCCGGGGCCCGCACGGCGCGCGCGGTCGAAGCGATCTTCACGCGCTTCGGCCGCGGACTTCGTCCGGGCCTCAGCGATCGAAGGTGCTTAATCGAACAGCCGCCGGAAGACGTTGGTGTCGGCCAGGTCCACGAGCTCGTCCGCCCGCCCGGACATGATCGTGCGCAACGCGTAGAGGGTGAACCCCTTGGCCTGGGCTGCCGTGATCGTCGGTGGGATCGACAGCTCCTGCCGAGCCGTCACGACGTCGACCAGCGCTGGCCCATCGTGCGCGAAAGCGGTGCGCAGGGCGGCCTCGAGGTCGTCGGGCTTCTCCACCCGCTGCCCGTGGATGCCGATGGCGTTCGCCACGTCGGCGAAGTTCGGATTGTCGAGCTCGGTGCCGAAGTTGACGAATCCGGCCGCCTTCATCTCCACCTCGACGAAGTTCAGCGAGGAGTTGTTGAACACGATGATCTTCACGGGCAGCTTGTTCTGCCGCAGCGTGAGCAGTTCGCCGAGCAGCATCGCCAGCCCGCCGTCGCCCGAGAGTGCGACCACCTGGCGGTCCCGATCGATCGACTGCGCGCCGATCGCGTGCGGCAGGGCGTTCGCCATCGTGCCGTGGGCGAACGACCCGATGAGCCGTCGCCGTCCGTTCATCTTCAGGTAGCGAGCAGCCCAGACGACGGGGGAGCCGACGTCCGGGATGAAGACCGCGTCATCCGACGCGAGCTCGCTGATGAGTCGCGCCACGTACTGCGGATGGATCGGCTCGCGGTTGCGGTCGTTGTCGGCCAGCTCGTCGAGTCCCTTCCGCGTCTTCCGGTAGTGCGCCGTCGACGAGTCGAGGTGCTTCGAGCTGGTCTTCGCCTCGAGCAGCGGCAGCAGGGCATCGACGGTGTCGGCGACGGTTCCGACGAGGCCGACGTCGATCGGGGTGCGCCGGCCGAGCTGCTCTCCGCGGATGTCCACCTGCACGATCTTCGCCTTGCCCGGATAGAACTGCGGGTAGGGGAAATCGGTACCGAGCATGAGCAGGGCGTCGCAGCTCTCCATGGCGCGGTAGCCCGAGGCGAAGCCGAGCAGACCGGTCATGCCGACGTCGTAGGGGTTGTCGTACTCGATGAACTCCTTGCCGCGGAGGGCGTGCACCACCGGAGCCTGCAGCTTCTCGGCGATGGCGAGAAGCTGGGGGTGAGCGCCGTCGACACCGGCGCCGCCGAGGATCGTCACCTTCTTCGCGCTGTTGAGCACCTCGGCGGCGGATGCGAGGGCGTCGTCCGTGGGCAGCATCCGTCGCGGAATGGTACGGATGGGAGCCGAGGGCCGGCGTCCGGTGTCCTGCTCCAGGAAGATCTCGCCCGGGATGACGACGACCGCGACGCCGCGACGCTCCAGGGCTGTGCGCATAGCGATCTCGAGCACGCGGGGGAGTTGCTCGGGCACGCTGACGAGTTCGGTGTAGACGCTGCACTCGCGGAAGAGGTCCTGCGGATGCGTCTCCTGGAAGTAGGTGCTCCCGATCTCGGATGCCGGGATCTGCGCCGCGATCGCCAACACGGGAACCCGCGAGCGGTTGGCGTCGTAGAGCCCGTTGATGAGATGCAGGTTTCCTGGACCGCAGCTGCCGGCGCAGACGGCGAGTTCGCCGGTGATGGCGGCCTCGGCTGCCGCCGCGAAGGCGGCAGCCTCCTCGTGGCGCACGTGCTGCCAGGCGACGGTGCCCGCGCGCCGGAGCGCGTCGGTGAATCCGTTGAGCGAGTCGCCCGGTAGCCCGTAGACCCGTTCGACTCCAGCATCCTGGATGATCTTCACCATGGTGTCGGCGATGGTCGGCATGGGACCCCTCTCGAAGGCGACGTGGCTTCCGACGCTACGCGCGGGAGTGGCGCGGCAACAGGGCTTGCGCCACCCGGGAATAGATTCCTCGGGAGTAGGGTTTGATCGGATGTACATGCAAATGCATGGAAAAGAAGTCGAGGAGAAGGCCAGGAGGCCACGAAATGCAATTCGGAATCTTCACGGTGAGCGACGTCACCCAGGACCCCACCACGGGACGCACGCCGAGCGAGGGCGAGCGCATCAAGGCGATCGTGGAGATCGCCAAGAAGACCGAAGAGGTCGGGATGGATGTCTTCGCCCTCGGCGAGCACCACAACCCGCCGTTCTTCTCGTCGTCCCCCACGACCACACTCGCCTACATCGCTGCGCAGACCGAGACGCTCCTGCTCTCCACCGCCACGACGCTCATCACCACGAACGACCCGGTGAAGATCGCCGAGGACTACGCGATGCTGCAGCACCTCGCGGACGGCCGCGTCGACCTCACCATGGGTCGCGGAAACACCGGTCCGGTCTACCCCTGGTTCGGCAAGGACATCCGCGACGGCATCGACCTGGCCCTCGAGAACTACGCCCTGCTGCAGAAGCTGTGGCGCGAGGACTTCGTCGACTGGCAGGGCAAGTACCGCACGCCGCTGCAGGGCTTCCAGTCCACTCCGCGCCCGCTCGACGGCGTCGCGCCATTCGTCTGGCACGGCAGCATCCGCTCGCCCGAGATCGCAGAGCAGGCCGCGTTCTACGGTGACGGCTTCTTCGCCAACAACATCTTCTGGCCGAAGGAGCACTACATGCGCCTCATCGCTCTGTACCGCCAGCGCTTCGAGCACTACGGCCACGGCAGCGCCGACCAGGCGATCGTGGGCCTCGGTGGACAGGTGTTCATGGCGAAGAACTCGCAGGATGCCGTCGACCAGTTCCGCCCGTACTTCGACAACGCCCCGGTCTACGGACACGGGCCGAGCCTCGAGGAGTTCACCGAGATGACGCCGCTCACGGTCGGCAGCCCTCAGCAGGTCATCGACCGCTACATGGCCATGCGCGAGTACTACGGCGACTACCAGCGCCAGCTGTTCCTCATGGACCACGCCGGCCTGCCGCTGAAGACCGTGCTCGAGCAGCTCGACATCCTGGGCGGCGAGGTGGTGCCGGTTCTCCGCAAGGAGCTCGACGCCAAGCGCCCCGCCCACGTGCCAGACGGCCCGACCCACGCGAGCCTCGTCGCCAAGCGGAACGCCGAGCGCATCGCCGCCCGCGATGCCGACGCATCCGACTCCGTGTCCACCCAGAAGTCCGGCGCCGCCTTCGGCCTCGTCAACAAGGGAGCCTGACCATGACCGCCCGCAAGCTCACAGTGCTGGCCGCAGGACTCAGCCAGCCGTCGTCGACGCGTCTTCTCGCCGATCGGCTGACGGATGCCGTGGTCGCGAGGTTGCGCGACGTGCACGGGGTCGACGTCGAACTGAACATCGTCGAGCTCCGCGACGTCGCGAAGGACGTGACGAACAACCTGATCACCGGCTTCCCGAGCCCGAAGCTCGAGAGCGTGATCGAGCAGGTCACGCACGCCGATGGCCTCATCGTGGCGACGCCCATCTTCTCGGGCTCGTACAGCGGCATGTTCAAGTCGTTCATCGACGTTCTCGACCCGAAGTCGCTCGACGGCATGCCGGTGCTCCTCGGAGCCACCGGAGGCACCGCGCGGCATTCGCTCGCCATCGAGCACGCGCTGCGCCCGCTGTTCAGCTACCTGCACGCCGTCGCAGTCCCGACGGGCGTCTACGCCGCCGCCGAGGACTGGGGGAGCACGACCGACTCCGTCGGCGCTCTCACCTCCCGCATCGAGCGGGCTGCGGGCGAGCTGGCCGCGCTGGTGGCGGTCTCCGACCGCTCGCAGCAGATCCGCGATCCCTTCGCCCTGGACTCG
Organism: Leifsonia stereocauli; assembly: GCF_038432415.1. Lineage (NCBI taxonomy): Bacteria > Bacillati > Actinomycetota > Actinomycetes > Micrococcales > Microbacteriaceae > Leifsonia > Leifsonia stereocauli. The sequence goes on along the minus strand of NZ_JBCAUN010000001.1, from coordinate 1,471,706 downwards.
TCGTTCAGCGTGACTGGCGGCTTCAGCGCCGCCTGAGCTCGCTGAGGCCCGGACGTAGTCCGCGGTCGAAGCGCGCTTCGGGCGGTCGCTACGCTCGGCCCTCTGCGAACGGATCGCGGCGCAGAACGCCCCCGCCTCCTCATCGAGGAGCGGGGGCGTTCTGCTGTTCGTGTCGAGGGATCAGCCGCTCTTGCGGCGGAACTCCTGGCGGGTGTCGGCGTTGCCGTGAGTGTGGGTGACGGCCGAGTGGCCGTCGAGGTGAGCCTCGCCGCTGGCCTTCTTGGCCTGGTCGTTCTTCTTGTCGAGGGCCTCGCGGAACTTGCGCTTGGTCTCATCCGAGGCACTGGGAGCGCCCTGGGCGGTGGAGTCGTCTTCGGTACTCATAGGGCCAGTCTAGACAGCGCCCTCGCCGACGCGACAAGCCCCGGTCGGCCGTCCGAGGGAGTTCCCAGCCCGACTGCGACAGGATGAACGGATGCTGCACCGCCATCCCATCCTCGGGATCATGACCATCGCCTACCTGGCGTTCGTCGGCTGGATCACTCTCACTCCGCAGCCGTACGACGGACGCACGGCGAGCGTGCTCGACCGCTTCCTCGACTTCTTCGCCCGCCACGACGCCACGGACTGGATCACCTTCGACAGGGTGGAGGCCGCTGCCAACGTCGTGATGTTCGTGCCCGTCGGCCTGTTCTTCGTGTTGCTGTTCGGCCGCAGGCTGTGGTTCCTCGCCATCGTCGCCGGCGCCCTGTTCTCCATCGGCATCGAGTACGTGCAACTGGAGTTCCTGCCCAGCCGCGTCGCCGACGTGCGCGACGTCGTCACCAACACCAGCGGAACGATCATCGGGGTGCTGATCGGCCTGGTCCTCAGCTGGCCTAAGGCCCGCCGCATCCGTCGCGACGGACGAGCCGTCACCGAGGCCCAGCGGACGCGCCGCCTCGCCTCTTGATGGTCCTTCCGGCTGCTCTGTTAGAGTTGATCCGGTAGCTCGAGGGTTGCCGCCCGTTCCGACTGCCATCTGGCATGAGGCATCCGTCGCACGGATGCGAGAACGGACAACTCAATATCGAGCACTGACGGAGCAGGCTGGCAGAAGCTGGTCCCCTGTGGTGGATTACCATCCCGCCTCTTTCGAGGCGTGCGCATGGTGGACTTCTACTGGTGGCCAGCACGAGGATTTCACATGAAGCCCTTAGTTCTGCCTGTTCCCCTGCTCCGGAGTATGAGTCGTGCCCACACGGGGCTTGCGACGTAAAACAAAGGAGAAGACCTCTTGGAAGGTCCTGAAATCACGTTCGCCGAAACTGTCATCGACAATGGCAAGTACGGCACCCGCACCATCCGCTTCGAGACCGGCCGTCTCGCCCAGCAGGCCCAGGGGTCTGCAGCCGCTTACATCGACGAAGAGACCATGCTGCTCTCCGCGACGAGCGCCTCCAAGCAGCCGAAGGACAACTTCGACTTCTTCCCGCTCACGATCGACGTCGAAGAGCGCATGTACGCCGCCGGCCGCATCCCGGGATCGTTCTTCCGTCGCGAGGGTCGTCCCTCGACCGAGGCGATCCTCACCTGCCGTCTGATCGACCGCCCGCTGCGCCCGTCGTTCGTCGATGGCCTCCGCAACGAGATCCAGGTCGTCGTGACGGTTCTCGCCATCGCGCCTGACGAGCTCTACGACGTGCTCGCCATCAACGCGGCCTCCATGTCGACGCAGATCGCCGGCCTGCCGTTCTCCGGTCCGATCGGTGGCGTCCGCGTCGCCCTCGTTCCGGGTGAGCACGGAGGCGGCCAGTGGGTCGCCTTCCCGAAGCACTCGCTCCTCGAGGAGGCCGTCTTCAGCATGGTCGTCGCCGGTCGTGTCGTCACGGATGCCGCTGGCAACGACGACGTCGCGATCATGATGATCGAGGCCGAGGCCACCGACAACTCGTGGAACCTCATCCAGGGCGGCGCCATCAAGCCGAACGAAGAGGTCATCGCCGAGGGCATCGAGGCGTCGAAGCCGTTCATCAAGCAGCTCGTCGCAGCTCAGGCATCCGTCGCCGCGCAGGCGTCGAAGCCCACCGGTGACTACAAGACCTTCCCGGCCTACGCCCAGAACGTCTACGACGCCGTCGCAGAGAACGCCTACGAAGAGCTCAAGGGGATCTACCAGATCGCCGACAAGACCACGCGCCAGAACGCCGATGACGAGCTCAAGGGCCGCGTCAAGGAGGCCGTCGCCGCCAAGGTCGAGGCCGGAGAGCTCGACGCCTCCGCCAACAACCAGGTGAGCGCCGCCTACAAGTCGGTCACCAAGCTCGTCGTGCGCTCGCGCGTGCTGAACGAGGGCGTGCGCATCGACGGCCGCGGTCTGGCGGACATTCGTCCGCTCGACGCCGAGGTCGCCGTCATCCCGCGCGTTCACGGTTCGGCCATCTTCCAGCGCGGCGAGACCCAGATCATGGGCATCACCACGCTGAACATGCTGAAGCTCGAGCAGCAGATCGACTCGCTCGGCCCGGTCACCAAGAAGCGCTACATGCACAACTACAACTTCCCGCCCTACTCGACCGGTGAGACCGGCCGAGTCGGTTCGCCGAAGCGTCGCGAGATCGGGCACGGCGCACTCGCCGAGCGCGCGCTCGTGCCCGTGCTGCCGTCGCGCGAGGAGTTCCCCTACGCCATCCGTCAGGTGTCCGAGGCTCTCGGCTCGAACGGTTCGACGTCGATGGGTTCCGTCTGCGCCTCCACGCTCTCGCTGCTGAACGCCGGTGTGCCCCTCAAGGCCCCCGTCGCCGGCATCGCGATGGGCCTCATCTCCGACACCGTCGACGGCCAGACCCGCTACGCGGCGCTGACCGACATCCTCGGTGCTGAAGACGCCCTCGGCGACATGGACTTCAAGGTCGCCGGCACCAGCGAGTTCGTGACCGCGATCCAGCTCGACACCAAGCTCGACGGCATCCCGGCCTCTGTTCTGGCCGCAGCCCTCAAGCAGGCGAAGGACGCCCGCACGACGATCCTCCAGGTTCTGAACGCGGCGATCGACGCTCCCGACGAGATGGCACCGACCGCGCCCCGCGTGATCAGCGTGCAGATCCCCGTCGACAAGATCGGCGAGCTGATCGGCCCGAAGGGCAAGACGATCAACGCCATCCAGGACGAGACCGGCGCCGACATCTCCATCGAGGAGGACGGCACCGTCTACATCGGCGCCGTCGACGGACCGTCGGCCGAGGCCGCTCGTGCCCAGGTCAACGCGATCGCGAACCCCACCAACCCGGAGGTCGGCGAGCAGTTCCTCGGAACCGTCGTCAAGATCGCCGCGTTCGGTGCGTTCGTCTCGCTCCTCCCCGGCAAGGACGGCCTGCTGCACATCAGCGAGGTGCGCAAGCTCGCCGGTGGCAAGCGTGTCGAGAACGTCGAAGACGTGCTGGGCGTCGGCCAGAAGATCCTCGTGGAGATCACGAAGATCGACGACCGTGGAAAGCTCTCCCTCGCGCCCGTCGTGGCCGAGGACGCCGACACCGAGGGCAGCGCTGCGCACAGCGAAGGCCCCGTCGAGCCTGCTGAAGGCGCCGACATCGAGGCGTAGTCCCACCCGTCTCACCTGAGACGACACAGAATGCCCGCTTCCTCACGGAGGCGGGCATTCTGCGTTGTGTGGGGGTCGGAGCGGCGCTGCGGTCGCCGTTCAGCCCAGGGGCAGGAAGGTCGAGGCGCGGATGAGTGCGTCGCGCTCGTCGAGGGCTGCCTGCGCCATGCGCTGGTGTCGCACGGTGCGCAGCATCCGTTCCCGGTCGTTCAGGCTCTCCGCGCGCCGGCGGCCCCAGCTCTCGAGCGTGCGACCGGCCCTGACGGCGAGGCCGGCGAGCACACCGGGGAGACGGATGTCGCTCACGGTGTTCGTGCTGGATGCTGATGCTGCGGTCATGATGGCTGCTCCTGTTCCGGTGTCTGCGTGTTCTGGTCCGTGTTCTGGTTCGAGCTGGCGTTCGGTCGCCTGGTCGCGCGGTCATCCGCCCCTGTCGACTCGCCGCGCACGAGCGGGAAGGCATTCACGTGGATCTGCACCGGACGCGACCCGGGGGACGGGCTCTGCTTGTAGGCGTCGATGTACTTCCACAGCACGGTGTCGAAGTCGACGACGAGCTGGTGCAGCTGCTCGGGGGTCAGCCGCAGGTTGATGGTGTCGCTGGTCGCGGTGCTCAGCCACTCCTGGCCGAAGACGCTCTCGCCGTCGGCGAGGTACTCGTGGAAGTTCGCCTCGCGGGAGCGCATCCACTCGTCGGTGATGAGCTGGGTGGCCAAGCGCTCGGGGCTCGCAGCCGGGAACTCGCTCGGCTCGGGCATGGCGATCGATCCCGGGCGACGCTCCCACCAGCGTTCACGAGCGGTCCCGAGGCTCTCGTCCTCGCGCACGAGGCCGGCCTTCTCGAGCTGGCGCAGGTGATAGCTCATCACGCCGCTGGACTCTCCGATGCGCATGGCCAGCCCGCTCGAGGTCAGGGGACCGTAGGCCGAGAGCTCATCGAGGATGCGCACTCGCAACGGGTGCGCCAGCGCCCGGAGCGCCGTCGCGTCGAGCACGGCGTCGCGACCCGGGTGCTGGGTACTGCTCTGCGGCGTCACGGGCGTCTCGCGATCGTTCTCTGTGCTGGTCATGATGCAAAGATACCGTTGCAAAGGAGTGTTTGCAAGGGTTTGTTTGCATTGCACATCGCGGTTGGTCGGGTGCGCCTGTCGCACCCGCCCGAACGTCGTTCTCGACGCCGGCTATTCCACGGCGCGGTCGAGGAGCGGGCGTAGGCGGAACGGCACCAGTTCGCCCATCGACAGGCTGGTCTCGGTGCGCTCGACGCCGTCGATGGCGAGGATCTCGCCATCGATGCGGAACAGATGCTCCGCATCCGTGCACACCACCTGCACGAGCAGGTCGATCTGTCCGCTCAAGCCATGGGCCTGGATCACCTCGGGGATCGCGGCGATGGCCTCGACGATGGCGCCGAGCGACTTCTGCTGCACATGGACGGCGATGAAGGCCGACAGCGGGTAGCCGAGCGCCGTCGGATCGATGCGTCGTTCGAGCGACTGCAGCACTCCCGAGGTGGCGAGTCGCGCGAGTCGCGTCTGCACGGTGTTGCGCGCGAGGCCCAATCTGTCGGCGAGGGCGACTGCTGTCGCGCGCGGGTCGTCGCTCAGGGCGCGGAGAAGGTGCACGTCGGTGGCGTCGATCGGTTGCATGATGCGCAACCATAGCAGCGGCATCCGGTGCCGGATAGTGCAACATGCTCAACGGCATCCGCAATGATTGTGCCGGATGCGCAACGGGCTTATCTTGGAAGCATCATCCGCAGTGTCGCGGATGGTCGACCGGCGGTGCTCACGAGGCTCAGCCGTTCGCGGTCGCGACAGAGAAGGTTGCGCAGACGATGACGATCCACCAGTCACTTCCGCCACTCACCGATGCGGGCTCCCTGCCCTCCGATGCGATGGTGCAGCTCATCACTCCTACGGGCGCCCGGCGCCAGAACCCCGTCTTCGACCCGTGGGTCGCTTCCCTCACTCCCGCTGAACTGCGGGGCCTGTACGAGGACATGGTCGTCGTACGGCGAACGGATGCCGAGGCCACGGCCCTGCAGCGCCAGGGCGAACTCGGACTCTGGCCGCCGGTTCTCGGTCAGGAGGCCGCGCAGATCGGTTCCGGTCGCGCGCTCCGCCACGACGACTTCGTCTTCTCGAGCTACCGCGAGCACGGAGTCGCTTACTGTCGCGGAGTGAAGCCAGCGCAGGTGACGCCCGTGTGGCGGGGGGTGGCGGCCTCGGGCTGGAACCCCTACGACGTGAACATGGCGGCTCCCCAGGTGATCATCGGGGCGCAGACCCTGCACGCGGTCGGCTATGCGATGGGCGTCCAGAACGACGGCGACGACGCGGTGGCCATCGCCTACTTCGGCGACGGCGCCACGAGCGAGGGCGATGTGAACGAGGCCATGGTCTTCGCCGCCAGCTTCGAGGCTCCGGTCATCTTCTTCTGCCAGAACAACCAGTGGGCGATCTCCGAGCCCGTCGGCCTGCAGGCGCAGCGCAGCATCGCCGACAGGGCGCCCGGCTTCGGCATCCCGAGCCTCCGCGTCGATGGCAACGACGTGCTCGCCGTGATGGCAGCGACCCGTGTTGCGCTCGACCGGGCGCGCACCGGAGGCGGGCCCACGTTCATCGAGGCCGTGACCTATCGCATGGGTCCGCACACGACCGCCGACGACCCCACCCGCTACCGCCCCCAGGGCGAACTCGAGGAGTGGCGCGCGAAGGATCCGATCGCACGCTTCGCCGCGTTCCTCACCGAGGTCGGCATCCTCGACGACGCCGCGGTGGCCGCCGTCGCCGAGAAGGCCGAGGCCGTCGCCATGGAGCTGCGTGCGGCATGCATCGCGCTCCGCGACCCGGCCGCGCTCACCGTGTTCGACAACGTCTACGCCGAGCCGAACTCCACCATCGACCGGGAGCGCGATCAGTACACGCGGTACCTGGCGATGTTCGATGACGGCGAGTCGGATGGGGCAGGCTCTGCCGCGGCATCCGGAACCGCGCCCGCCGCGGCATCCGTCACCGAGGGGATGGACCGATGACCATGCTCGATGCACCTGTCGACACCCAGACCCTCACGCTCGCGAACGCGATCAATGCCGGCCTCCGCCGCGCCCTCCACGACGATGACAAGGTCGTGCTGCTCGGCGAGGACATCGGCACCCTCGGGGGTGTCTACCGCGTGACCGACGGGCTGCAGCGCGAATTCGGCGCCCGCCGCGTCGTCGACACGCCTCTAGCCGAGGCCGGCATCCTCGGCACCGCCGTCGGCCTCGCCTACAGGGGCTACAGACCCGTGTGCGAGATCCAGTTCGACGGCTTCATCTACCCGGCCTTCGACCAGATCGTGGCGCAGGTGGCCAAGCTGCATTACAGAACGCAGGGCGCCGTGCGCATGCCCATCACGGTCCGAGTGCCGTTCGGCGGAGGGATCGGGGCGGCGGAGCACCACTCCGAGTCGCCCGAGGCCTACTTCACTCACACCTCCGGCCTCCGCGTCGTCGCCGTGTCGAACCCGCAGGACGCGTACACGATGATCCGCCAGGCCATCGCGAGCGACGATCCCGTGCTCTACTTCGAGCCCAAGCGCCGCTACCACCAGAAGGCACCGGTCGAGCTCGACGGCTCGCTCTCGACCGCAGAGCCGATGGGGTCTGCACGCGTGGTCGTGCCCGGAGACGACGTCACCCTGCTCGCCTACGGTCCTCTCGTGCAGACGGCGACGGATGCCGCTCGAGCAGCCACGGCCGACGGCATCTCCGTCGAGGTCATCGACCTGCGCTCGCTGGCGCCGGTCGACTACGCCACGATCGAGGCCTCGGTGCGCCGCACCGGGCGCCTGGTGATCGCCCACGAGGCCGGATCGCAGGGCGGAGTGGGCGGCGAGATCGCCGCCAGCGTCACCGAGCGCTGCTTCAGCTACCTCGAGCACGCGCCGGTGCGCGTCACCGGCTTCGACGTGCCCTACCCGCCATCGCGGCTCGAGGTGCACCACCTGCCCGGCCTGGACCGCATCCTCGACGGAGTCGACCGCGCCCTCGGGCGCAGCAACTCGCTGAGCGAGCTGGAGGCCGGCTGGTGAGCGTGCTCATGGACTTCCGCCTGCCCGACCTCGGCGAGGGACTCACCGAGTCGGAGATCGTGAACTGGCACGTCGGCGTCGGCGACACGGTGACGCTCAACCAGGTGATCGCCGAGGTCGAGACTGCCAAGGCCATCGTGGAACTGCCATCGCCCTACGCGGGAATCGTGGCGCGGCTGTACGCCGAACCCGGAGTGACGGTGAACGTGGGAGAGCCGATCGTCGCGTTCGAGGTGGAGGCCTCGGCCGGGCTCGTCGGCTCTCGCGCGACGGATGCCGCTCCCGATGCCGCATCCCGGGGCACGGCTGAAGCACCGGCGCCGAACCTCGTCGGCTACGGCGCCCGCGTCGAGAGCGGTGTGCCTCAGCGGCGCGCGCGCCGGGCGGGCAGCGAGGCGCCGATGGTGCAGACGGCCCCGGCCCCGGCCCCGGATCCGGCTTCGGCCCCGGTTGAGGCCCCTGTTGAGCCCCCTGTTCCGGCACCCGCGGCCTCGGAGCCGACGCCGCCGGAGGCATCCGCAGCCCCGGTCGATCGCCCTCGCTCGACGCCGCCGGTGCGCAAGCTCGCCCACGATCTCGGAATCGATCTGGCGCAACTCGCCGGCACGGGGGATCATGGAATCATCACGCGTGAGGATGTGGAAGCCGCCGCATCCGCGATGCCCTCAGGGGTCGGAAAAGTCCCGGACCGGCCGACCCCTGAGCCCTCGTCCGGCGCCGCTTCCGGTGCCGTTCGCGAGACCCGCACCCCGATCCGCAGCGTGCGCAAGCACACGGCGGCCGCGATGGTGCAGAGCGCGTTCACGGCGCCGCACGTCACGGAATTCCTCACCGTCGACGTCACGGCCACGATGGAGCTGCTCGCGCGCCTCAAGCAGGATCGGGCGCTCGCCGAGCACCGCATCGGCATCCTCGCGATCGTGGCGAAGGCACTCTGCATCGCCATTCGACGCAACCCGTCCGTCAACACCCACTGGGACGATGCCGCCCAGGAGATCGTCGAGTTCCACTACGTGAACCTCGGCATCGCGGCCGCGACACCTCGAGGACTGGTCGTGCCGAACATCCAGGACGCCGGCGACCTCACGCTGCCGGAACTCGCCGATGCCCTCGCCGCCCTGACGGCGACGGCCCGCGACGGGCGCACCGAGCCCGCGCGTCTCAGCGGCGGCACGATCTCCATCACCAACATCGGCGTCTTCGGCATCGACGCGGGCACGCCCATCCTCAATCCGGGCGAGGCGGCCATCCTCGCGATGGGTGCTGTGCGACGCGAGCCGCGCGAGCACGAGGGCGGCATCGCCCTGCGCGAGGTGATGACGCTCAGCCTGTCGTTCGACCACAGGCTGGTCGACGGCGAGCAGGGATCGCGCTTCCTCGCCGACATCGGCATGATGCTGCGCGATCCGGCCCGGGCGTTCGCGATGGTGTGAGTCGGTCGCCACGATGGTCGGGTGGTTGTGGATACCGCTCCCCAGCGACGGCTCCGGGGGAGGAGTATGACCCCATGGCAACCCTGGACCCCTCCGACACTGCCGCCGAGCTCGACGGCACCGCCTTCATCCACGAGGACGACTCGCTGACCGCGTCGTTCTCCACCGCCGACTTCGCGAGCGCCGTGCGGCTGCTCGACGCCGTCGCCGTGGTGGCCGACGAACTCGATCACCATCCCGACGTGCTCGTCGGCTACGGATCGCTCGTCTTCGACCTGACTTCCCACGACGTCGGGGGAGTGACCCCACGCGACGTGCGATTGGCGAAGCGCATCCAGACTCTCGCGGATGAGCAGGGGGCGACGCGGGCGGTCGCGTAGTCGCGCTCCTCGCTGCCCGCTCGCCAGGGGTGCCGCTCCCTCGCTTTCGCTCGCCACGTGTGGTCGCATCGCCGCGCCGGAGCGGCCCGAGGTGGTGAGCCTCGAGCGACGTCCGAACGTCAGGACGTGTGATCCGTGCCGGCGGATGCCGCAGCTCGCACCTGGCGGATCACCTCGTCGCTCCCGCCGCGCGACGGCGCCCCGTGACCGGGCAGCACCCAGGTGGCGCCGAGTCCCTCGAGGTGCGTGAGCGAGTCGATGGCCTGCGCCGGCTCGTCGGTGAACGGCGCCGGCTGGGGTCCGCGGCTTCCCGTGAGCACGTGGCGAGTGGTGAGAGCGTCGCCGACGAAGAGCGCGCCGACTGTCGGAACGTGGATGGCGACGCTTCCGGCCGAGTGCCCGGGCAGGCCGATGATGCGCGGCGCACCGGGCAGGTCGAGTACATCGCCGTCGGTCATGGTCGTGACTTCGCGCAGGTACGTGGTGCGCAGGCCGCCCTTGCGTGCGGCGTACCAGAAGAAGCTCGCCACGCCTCCGAGACGCATCCGCCCCCACTGGGCCTTCGGCTTGAACTCGCCCCGGGCGCGGGCGGCATCGGCCTCGTGCACGTAGATGGGAACGCCCTGCTCCCGGCGCAGGCGTTCCGCGAAACCGATGTGGTCGCTGTCGCCGTGCGTGAGCACGAGCCCGCGCACCTCGCTGATTCCGCGACCCATCGCAGCGAGCTCCTTCTCGAGGTCGCGCCAGTGCCCGGGGAGACCGGCGTCGATGATCGTCACGCCGTCCTCGGTGTCGACGAGGTAGGCGGCGACGATGTCGTTGCCGATGCGGTGCAGTGATGGTGCGAGTTGCATGTCGAGAGATCCCTCCGGATGTGTGATGATCGTGCTGATGGCTATGCTACGTAGCCTTGATGGCTAAAGTCAATAGCTATCAGCAAGCACGCCCGAAGGAGACCGGATGCCGACCCCCGACCGCACCTCGCTCGAGGCCATCATCGCCGCGGGTCGCGACATCCTGCGCGCCGACGGGCTGCCCGGGCTCACCATGCAGGCCGTCGCCGAGCGCGTCGGTGTGCGCGCGCCGTCGCTGTACAAGCGGGTGCGCGGACGTGACGATCTGCTGCGCCTCGTGGTGGAGGCATCCCTGCACGATCTCGACACGCGCGTCGACGCAGCGCTGGCCTCCAGCGGGGAAGCGGCCGACGGCGACGCGAGCGCCGACCTGGTCGAGCTCGCCCGCACCATGCGCTCCTTCGCCCGCGAGAACCCGGCCGAGTATCGCCTGATCTTCGCCGAGGTTCCGGATGCCGCCCGGGCGAGCGCTCTCGAACGCTCGAGTGCCGTGGTCATCGCCGTCGCTGAGCGGCTCGTCGGCCCTGACGACGCCCTCCCCGCAGCGCGCACCATCACCGCCTGGGCGAACGGCTTCATCACCATGGAGCTCTCGGGTGCGTTCCGCCTCGGCGGCGACGTCGACGAAGCGTTCGAGTACGGAGCGCGCCGCATCGCCGCTGCGCTCGCCGGCTGAGCGCCGGCTGCCGCCGCACTCGTCGAGCGCCCACAATTCAGGCTGAATCTGCCGACACGCGGCTAGTGCGACGCCCTTCGGCGGCGTGTCTCAGTTCTGGCCTGAATCGTGCGCGGGCCCGGTCTCAAATGGTGTCACCGCCTGCCGCCAGCGCAGCTCGCGCAGTGCGCGGGCGTCCTCGACGACGCGCACGACCGTCGACCAGGTCGACGGCCAGTGCGTGTGGATGTGCTGCGGATTGACGCTGATCATCGGGAGGCCGAGGTTCTGCGCGGCGAGCACTCGATCGGTGTCCCTCAGTACGTCGGCGGGGCCGCTGTGGAATTCCAGGCCGTTCACCTCGAAGCCGACGCAGTCCTCGATGATCCCGTCGAGATGTCCCACTCCGACGATTTCGGGCTCTGCAACGACCGAGTACCCACCGCGCCGCACTCGGGTGATGAAGATCGACTCCCACCCTGAGTCTGCCTGTGGTGTGAGCTCTGTGGTCAGGCCGCGGATCCTGTGCGGAAGTTCGGCGACCACCTGCTCCTCCTGGTGCCGCTTGAGAATGCCCCGACGGGGGACGGAGTCCATGCAGGCGATCGCGTGCTCGTCGTTCTGGCAGAGCAGTGCCTGAGCGAGCGCCTGGCCGGGGGCGACGATCCAATCCAATCCGCCGGTTCCGGAGAGCCCGTTCCAATGCACGATGGGTTCGCCGGCGCCGGCGAGGCGCATCTCCCTCGTCGCAGTCAGTCGCGGGTCGATCGATGGATGCCAGACTCCTTGCGCCGTGCTGGTCGAGCTCCTCCCCGCATCGCGACGCAGTCGGGCTGCATTCGCGGCGACCTGGATGTGGAGCGTGTCTCCGAGGCCAGACCACACGCCCCATCGGCGCAGTGCGCTCACGCAGCCGATGCGACCGCCCAGTGCGACCGTACGAAGCTGATCGGCATCCGCCTTCGCGGTGGCGAACCACCCGCGGCGCACGCGCATGAGCACCCCGTCGCGGAGCGCCCTCTCGATGTCCGCTCGCCGTGCGCCGTGTCGGCCAGCGTGCGTGTCTGTGCGATCTGACCGAGGGAGTCCATGAGGGAACAGAAGGTCGGCATCGATCGAGTGTCGTCCTCATGACGGATGCCCCCACACCGCGCCATCGACATGTGCTCCCACGCCCAGTGGGTGGTCGCTGCGGAGGAGTTCTACGTGGGCCGACGCCGCACGCCATGCAGGTCAGATCTCGCGACGCGCCGCCCACGAACACCGCGGGCGCGGCGCGTCGGTCATCCAGCCTGATTTGCGCACGTTGACGGCGAGCGGGTCGGGCGCTGGACCGGTCCTACGCTTCCAGCGAGGCCAGCGCCATCTGCTCCAAGGCCGCGCGCACGACGGCATCGGCGGGCTGGCGGGTGCCGGTCCGGGCGCTGTGCGGCGTCGAGTTCATGAGGCCGAACGCGGCGTGGGCCCGCACCCGCAGTTCGGCATCCGTTCGCGACGGATGCAGCAGAGCCAGCACGCCCACCCAGAGCTCGACGTAACGACGCTGCAGGCTGCGCACGGCATGGCTGTCGGATGCGGCGAGGCTCGCGATGTCGCGATCCTGCACGAGGATGACGTCGGCGTTGCCGAGCGCGAAGTCGACGTGGAAGTGCACGAGAGCGGCCAGGGCGTCCGACGGCGCCGGCGTCGCCGACACCACGGCGCGACCGCCATCGAGCAGGCCGGTGCTGGCATCGACCAGGATCGCGGCGAGCACGGCCTGCTTGCCGGAGAAGTGCCGGTAGACGGCGGGGCCGCTCACGCCGGCGGCTGCTCCGAGATCGTCGATCGAGACGCCGGCGAATCCGCGCTCGGCGAAGAGGGCGGCCGCCGCGGTCAGCATCGTGCCGCGACGATCGGCCTTCGCGCGTGCCCGCTCGGTGGGAGCGGCGGCGCTCGCCGGGGCCGTGGTCGGAGGGGTGCTTGCCATTTCAGTTAACGCTCGCTAACGTTGAGTCCAGTTAGTGAACACTAACCGAAAGCACGCGGGGCCCACAAGGAACCGCGCCGTCGATGGAGACGAGACCCCGGATGCCGCCACCCACCAGCGCTCCCAGCACCACAACCGCGACCGGCGCAGCAGGCACCGCCGCAGGAGCCGGCACAGCAGGCACCGCCGCCGCCGGCGCGACCAGTGCGGCCGAAGCCAACGCAGCGGCCCAGAACGCCCTCGTCGCCGAGCTCCACGCCCGCTTGGCCACGGCAGCGGAGGGCGGGAGCCAGGCCGCCCGTGACCGTCACACCCAGCGCGGCAAGCTCCTGCCCCGCGAGCGCGTCGACGCGCTGTTGGACGACGGCAGCCCCTTCCTCGAGATCGCGCCCCTCGCCGGCGACGGCCTCTACGACGACGCGACGCCGGCAGCCGGCCTCATCGCCGGCATCGGCCTGGTGCACGGTCGCCACGTGCTCGTCATCGCCAACGACGCCACGGTCAAGGGCGGCACCTACTACCCGATGACGGTCAAGAAGCACCTGCGCGCGCAGGAGATCGCCTTCGAGAACCGCCTGCCGTGCATCTACCTCGTCGACTCCGGCGGCGCCTTCCTCCCGATGCAGGACGAGGTGTTCCCCGACCGCGACCACTTCGGACGCATCTTCTTCAACCAGGCGAGCATGTCCGCTGCCGGCATCCCGCAGATCGCCGCCGTGCTCGGCTCGTGCACGGCCGGCGGAGCCTATGTTCCCGCCATGAGCGACGAGACCGTGATCGTGCGCGGGCAGGGCACCATCTTCCTCGGCGGTCCGCCGCTCGTGAAGGCGGCCATCGGCGAGGTCGTCACCCCCGAGGAGCTCGGCGGCGGCGAGCTCCACGCCCACACCTCCGGCGTCACCGACCACCTCGCCGAGAACGACGAGCACGCCCTCTCCATCGTGCGCGACATCGTGGCGACGCTGCCGCAGCCCGCGGCATCCGCGTGGCCGGTGATCGAGTCGATGCATCCGGTGACGGATGCCGACGACCTCGCCTCCGTGGTCCCGGTCGACGTGCAGCAGCCCTACGACGTGCACGAGGTGATCGCCCGCATCATCGACGCGCCGGCCGCCGACTCGGACACGGCCACCGCCTTCCACGAGTTCAAGAAGGAGTACGGCGACACCCTCGTCACGGGCTTCGCTCACATCCACGGCCACCCCGTCGGCATCGTCGCCAACAACGGCGTGCTGTTCAGCGAGTCGGCCATGAAGGGCGCGCACTTCATCGAGCTGTGCGACCAGCGCGGCATCCCACTGGTCTTCCTTCAGAACATCTCGGGCTTCATGGTTGGCCGCGATGCAGAGGCGGGTGGCATCGCCAAGCACGGGGCGAAGATGGTGACGGCCGTCGCGACGACCCGCGTGCCCAAGCTCACCGTCGTGATCGGCGGCAGCTTCGGCGCCGGCAACTATTCGATGTGCGGGCGGGCCTACTCGCCGCGCTTCCTCTGGATGTGGCCGAACGCCCGCATCAGCGTGATGGGCGGCCCGCAGGCGGCCTCGGTGCTCGCCACGGTCAAGCGCGACCAGCTCGAAGCCCGCGGCCAGGACTGGTCGGCCGACGACGAAGCCGCCTTCACCGGTCCCATCCGCGAGCAGTACGAGACGCAGGGCAGCCCCTACTACTCCACGGCTCGGCTCTGGGACGACGGCATCATCGACCCGGCCGACACCCGCACCGTGCTCGGCCTCGCCCTCGACGTGTGCTCGCGCACGCCTCTGCCCGAGCCGCGCTTCGGCCTGTTCCGGATGTGACCGCCATGACCACCGAGAACCCCGAGAACCCCGAGACCTCCACGATGCCCCTCTTCCACACCGTGCTCGTCGCCAACCGCGGCGAGATCGCCGTGCGCGTCATCCGCACGCTCCGTCGTCTCGGCATCAGGTCGGTCGCCGTCTTCAGCGACGCGGATGCCGATGCCCTCCACGTGCGCCTGGCCGACACCGCAGTGCGCCTCGGCCCGGCCGACGCCCGCGAGAGCTACCTCGACGGAGACCGCGTCATTGCCGCCGCGCTCGGCACCAGTGCCCAGGCCATCCACCCCGGCTACGGCTTCCTCAGCGAGAACGCCGCCTTCGCCGCCGCGTGCGAGGCCGCCGGCATCGTCTTCATCGGACCGGGGGAGCAGGCGCTCGAGGTCATGGGCGACAAGATCCGCTCCAAGCTGCACGTGGCGCTCTCGAACGTCCCCGTGGTTCCGGGGGTCTCGGATGCCGCCCTCGACGACGACGCCCTCGCCGAGGCCGCGCTCGCGGTCGGTTTCCCACTGCTCATCAAGCCGTCGGCCGGAGGTGGCGGCAAGGGCATGCAGCTCGTGCGCGCCGCCGAGGAGATGCCCGAGGCGATCGCGACAGCCCGTCGCGTGGCGGCGTCGGCCTTCGGTGACGACACCCTGCTGCTGGAGCGATTCATCGAGCAGCCCAGGCACATCGAGGTGCAGGTGCTCGCCGATGCCCACGGCGCCGTCGTGCACCTCGGTGAGCGCGAGTGCTCGCTGCAGCGCCGCCACCAGAAAGTCATCGAGGAGGCGCCGTCGCCGCTGCTCGACGCCGAGACCCGCGAGCGCATCGGGCGCGCAGCCTGCGACGCCGCCCGCAGCGTCGACTACCGGGGAGCAGGAACCGTCGAGTTCCTGGTCTCGGCCGCCCGACCCGATGACTTCTTCTTCATCGAGATGAACACGCGCCTGCAGGTGGAGCATCCGGTGACCGAGCTCGTGACGGGGTTCGACCTGGTCGAACAGCAGCTGAGAGTCGCGGCAGGGGAGCCCCTCGCCTTCGCGCAGTCCGACGTGCACCTCACTGGCCACGCCATCGAGGCGCGCGTCTACGCCGAGAGCCCCGAGCGCGGCTTCCTGCCCTCGACCGGCACAGTGCTCGCCTACGCAGAACCTCAGGGCGCCGGCATCCGCATCGACAGCGGCATCACCGACGGATCAGAGGTGAGCCCGCACTACGACCCCATGCTCGCCAAGGTGATCGCCCTCGGCTCCGACCGCGCTGAGGCTCTCGCCCGGCTCGACGCTGCGCTCGCCGACACCGTCGTGCTCGGCGTCGACACAAACGTCGCGTTCCTCCGCGGCCTGATCGCCGAACCCGCCGTGCAGGCCGGCGACCTCGACACCGGACTCATCGACCGGATGCCGCCCCCGAGCCCGCCCGTCCCGTCGCCCGAGCTCCTCGCCGAGGTGGCCGCCGCCCTGGGCGCGACCGACCGGCAGCAGCCCGGAGCCGCCTCATCGCTCTGGCGCTCCCGCTCCGGCTTCCGCGTCGGCACGCCGCGCCCCCGCACGCTGGCCTTCCTCGTCGATGGCGCGCTCGTCGAGGTCGAGGTGGGCCCGCAGGCGGGTCTCGATACGCGGGCGGCTCCGTCGCGCGCCACTCGACCAGCGGTGGTCGTCCGCGACGGCGCGCACATCTGGTTGCACGCCGACGGCGCAGCCTACGAGCTGACCCTCCTCGACCGCCCAGCCCGCCTGGCGCGCTCCCTCGCGACAGTCGACCGAGCCGGGAAGACCGCGAGTCCAGAGCTCCGCGCCCCCATGCCCGGCACCGTCGTCGCCGTGCACGTCGCCGACGGCGACCACGTCGAGGCAGGCCAGACGATCGTCTCCATCGAGGCCATGAAGATGGAGCACCGCATCACCACCCCGATCAGCGGGCGGGTGACCCTCACCACCAGCGAGGGGGCCCTCGTCCGTCGCGACGACGTCGTCGCATCCGTCACCCCGATCGCCACGAGCGAGAAACGAGACACCGAATGAACTACGACCTCAGCGACGAGGAACAGGCCCTCTACGACACCGTCAGCGACTTCGCCGACACTGTCGTCGCACCGGCGGCCTACAGCTACGACACCGAGCGCCGGCTGCCGATGGAGATCATCGCGCAGATGGGGGAGATGGGGCTGTTCGGCCTGCCGTTCCCGAAGAAGTACGGCGGCCAGGGCGGCGACTACGTGCAGCTCTGCCTCGCCGTCGAGGCGCTCGGGCGTGTCGACCAGTCCATCGGCGTCACCCTCGAGGCTGGCGTCGGCCTCGGCATCATGCCCATCTACCGCAACGGATCTCCGGCGCAGCGAGAGCAGTGGCTGCCCGACCTCATCGCGGGGCGGGCTCTGGCCGGATTCGGCCTGACCGAGGCCCGTGCAGGCTCGGATGCCGGAGCCACGGAGACCAGGGCGGTGCTCGACGGCGACGACTGGGTGATCAACGGCTCGAAGCAGTTCATCACCAACTCGGGAACCCCGATCACGAGCCTCGTCACGATCACGGCGGTCACCGGCGAGCGCGTCGGACGCAACGGCGACGTCAAGCCCGAGCTCTCCAGCATCATCGTGCCGAGCGGAACGCCCGGTTTCACCGTCGAGGAGCCGTACGACAAGGTCGGCTGGCACACCAGCGACACGCATCCGCTCACCCTCACGGATGTGCGAGTGCCGAGCTCCAACCTGCTGGGAGATCGGGGCCGCGGATACGCCAACTTCCTGCAGTCGCTCGACGAGGGACGCATCGCGTTCGCTGCTCTCGCCGCCGGTGCAGCCCAGGGCTGCCTCGAGGAGGCGCTGCGCTACGCGAAGGAGCGCGTCGTCTTCGGCACCAGCATCGGTTCCAACCAGCACGTCGCCTTCAAGATCGCGAGGATGCAGGCGCGCGTGCACCAGGCGCGACTCGCCTGGCTCGATGCCGCGCGCAAGATGGTGGCCGGCAAGCCGTTCAAGCTCGAGGCGTCCATCGCCAAGATGGTGGCGGGGGAGGCGGCCATGGACAACGCGCGCGATGCGACTCAGGTGTTCGGGGGCTACGGTTTCCTCAACGAGAACGCCGTGGCACGGCATTACCGTGACTCGAAGATCCTCGAGATCGGCGAGGGCACCACCGAGGTGCAGCTCATGATCATCACGCGTGAGCTCGGCCTCGCGAGTTGACTGAAGGGCGACGGATGCCGAACACCCACGACATCGTGCAACGCGGGCTCTGGTTCGAGGAGTTCGACCTCGACGCGCGCTACCTGCATCGCCCGGGACGTACCGTCACCGAGGCGGACAACGTGCTGTTCACCACCCTGACGATGAACACGCAGGCGCTGCACCTCGATGCGGCCTACGCCGCCGGTGAGGAGTTCGGACAGAGGCTCGTGAACTCGATGTTCACGCTGTCGACGTTGGTGGGGGCATCCGTCGCCCAGCTCACCCAGGGCACCCTCGTGGCCAACCTCGGATTCGGGGCCGTCGCGTTCCCGGCTCCGGTCTTCATCGGCGACACGCTCTACGCCGAGACCACCGTTGCGGCCAAGCGGCTGTCGGCCTCGCGGCCGGGGCAGGGCATCGTCACCCTCGAGCATCTGGCGCGCAACCAGGACGACGTTGTAGTGGCCACGGCGTCCCGCACGACGTTGGTCTGGTGCGAGGGGGCGCGGTCATGACGTTCCACCTGGGCCCGGCGCTGCTGTTCTGCCCCGCGAACCGCCCCGACCGCTACGAGAAGGCGCTCGAGCGATCGGATGCCGTCATCATCGACCTGGAGGATGCCGTTGCGCCCGACGACCGAGAAGACGCCCGCGAGGCCCTCGTGCAGACGGCCCTCGACCCCGAAAGAGTCATCGTGCGGCTCAATCCGGTGGGCAGCCATGACTTCTCCGCCGACCTCTCGGCTCTCGAGGCCACGGCGTACCGCTTCGTGATGCTGCCCAAGGCGGAGCATCCGGATGCCGCCGCCGCCGTCGCGGGCTACAGCGTCGTCGCCCTGTGCGAGACCGCCGCGGGAGTGCTCGCGGCGCCCGACATCGCGCGCGAGCCGAACGTCGTGGCACTGATGTGGGGCGCCGAAGACCTGGTGGCCTCCCTCGGCGGCACGTCGAGCCGCTTCGCCGATGGCGGATACCGTGCCGTGGCCGACCACGCCCGCTCCCGCGTCCTGCTCGCCGCGGGTGCGGCCGGCATCGCGGCGATCGACACAGTGCACCTCGACATCGCGGATCTGGACGGCCTCGCCGACGAGGCGACGGATGCGGCTGCCAGCGGCTTCGCTGCCACCGCCTGCATCCACCCGAGCCAGGTCGAGATCATCCGCGCGGCATACAGGCCGAGCGATGCCGAAGTCGCCGATGCGCGGGCGGTCATCGCCGTCGCCGCGCGCGAGCACGGGGTGTTCAGGCACGGTGATCGGATGGTCGACGGTCCGGTTCTCAGGCACGCCGAGGCCGTGCTCCGACGGGCCGGAAACGCCTGATCCGATCGGACGACGGGGGCCGGTGATTCCGGACGATGGAGTCCGGTTATCCGAGGCTTCGAAGCCCGACGAGTTCACTCCTCGTTCACTCGCAAACGTTTCTATAACGGTTGTGGAATACCGGGCGATTCGGCGCCGCAGTGTCGGCGGTCTGCCCTACTGTCAGAAGCCTTAGGGGAGGTGTTGAGAATGACTCAGGTGGTGCCGCGGGCCGCGCAACGAACGGCCGAGGTTGCTCCTGAGATCGTCATTCCCGCACTCGAAGAGACGTCGTCCCCGTTCTCGGGAGCCATCGGCATCCAGCAGGTCGCCGCACCTGCTCGCCGACACATCCCCGACACCGACCTCTGGGTCTTCCCGCTCGCCCTCGGCGCACAGCGATTCGGCCGAACCGTCGACCCGCGCACGGCTGTCGACATGCTCGATCGCTACCGTGAGGGCGGCGGCAACCTCATCGACACCGTCGACGCGGTCGTCGCCCAGCGCAGCGAGCAGCTCATCGGCGCCTGGCTCCGCGCCCGACGCTGTCGCGACGATATCGTGCTCGCCACGACTGTCGGCGGCGGAACCGACTTCCCTGGCCTCACCCCGGCCAACATCATCGCGGGCGTCGATGCTTCATTGCAGCGCCTCGGCGTCGACCGTCTCGACCTCCTGTTCATGCGCGAGTCCGTCGGTGTCCCGGTTCCGCTCGAGGAGAGCCTCGGTGCCATCGACGCGCTGGTGCAGGCCGGCAAGGTCGGCTACATCGCGGCGTCAGGATTCTCGGCCGACAGGCTCATCGAGGCACGTGTGCTCGCCGCCAACGGGCTGCCGCGGTTCCGGGCGGTGCAGTCGTCCTACAGCCTCGCCGAGCGCGTGCCGTTCGAGGGGTCGGTCTCGGTGTCCGCGAACGCCCAGGGCCTCGCGGTGTTCCCGTCCAGCCCGCTGAACCACGGCGTGCTCGCGGGCTCCACCCGCGGCGACGGCTCCATTCCGGCCAGTGTCGCGAGCAGGCTGGCACTGCACCTCAATCGTCGCCTGCGTCGCATCCGGTCGGTCGTCGACCGCATCGCGACCGAGCACGGGGTTCCGTCGGCCACCATCGCCATCGCCTGGCTCCTGGCCCGCCGCGACGTCGTCGCGCCGGTCACCGGTGCTCGCTCCATCAGCGAGCTGCAGTCGCTCATGGCCGCTCCGCGCGTCACCCTCACGCGGTCCGACATGCTCGACCTCGACCGCGTCACTCTCTGACCGGCTGACCCGCCTGACCTGTCCGCTCGACGAGCTGGCCGGCGTCTCGACGCGCAGTCCTGAACCCGACCGGTGTCGGACCGCTGGCCTAAGGTGGAGTGTGATGAACGGCGCAGTTGACCTCCCTCTCGGCATGCCCGAGCTCAGCTTCACCGCATCCGGTGACTGCCTCGTCAGGCGATCGGTCCTCCCGAGCGGGGTGCGCATCCTGACCGAGCACGTGCCGGGTTCCCGCAGTGCCACCATCGGCTACTGGGTCGCCGTCGGATCGCGCGACGAGCTTCCAGCACTGGCCGCCATCAATGGTCGCTCGGCGCACCCGGGAACCTTCGGCTCGACGCACTTCCTCGAGCACCTGCTCTTCAAGGGAACCTCCACCCGCACGGCGCTCGACATCGCCGTCTCCTTCGATGCCGTCGGCGGCGAGCACAACGCCATGACGGCGAAGGAGTACACCTGCTACTACGCCAAGGTGCGCGACCGCGACCTGCCCATGGCCGCAGCCGTGCTCACCGACATGCTCACCTCCTCCCTGCTCGACCCCGAGGAGTTCGAGAACGAGCGCGGGGTCATCCTCGAAGAGCTCTCGATGGCCGAAGACGACCCGTCAGACGTCGCGAACGAGCGCTTCTTCGAGGCCGTGCTGGGTGAGCACCCGCTGGGGCGCCCCATCGGCGGCAGCCCGGCCACGATCGAGGCGGCCACCCGTGAGGCCGTCTGGAACCACTACCGCGCCAACTACCGCCCGCAAGACCTCGTGGTGACGGCGGCAGGAGCCGTCGACCATGACGAGCTCGTGGCATCCGTCACCACAGCGCTCGAATCGGCCGGCTGGGACCTCTCCGTGCCCGCCACCCCCGTCGAGCGTCGTCCTGCCGAGGCCTCGGCCATCACGCGCGGCTCCGAGCTCGTGGTCGTCGATCGGCAGCTCGAGCAGGTCAACATGTTCCTCGGCGTTCCGGGACTCATCGCCACCGACGATCGCCGCATGACCATGAGCGTGCTCAACTCGATCTTCGGCGGCGGCATGTCGTCGCGCCTGTTCCAGGAGGTGCGCGAGAAGCGAGGCCTGGCCTACTCGGTCTACTCCTTCGCCGCCGCATACTCCGATGCCGGCGTCTTCGGCATGTACGCCGGCTGTTCTCCGGCGAAGGCCGCCCCGGTCGCCGAGCTGATGCTCGACGAGCTGCACCTGTTGGCCGACAAGG
The DNA here is from genome assembly GCF_038432415.1 of Leifsonia stereocauli. Classification (NCBI taxonomy): domain Bacteria; kingdom Bacillati; phylum Actinomycetota; class Actinomycetes; order Micrococcales; family Microbacteriaceae; genus Leifsonia; species Leifsonia stereocauli. The sequence continues at coordinate 1,450,043 of NZ_JBCAUN010000001.1, read as the reverse complement.
GGGTGACGGATGCCGAGATGGGCCGCGCGATCGGCCAGATCTCCGGGGCATCCGCCCTCGCGCTCGAAGACAGCGACACCCGCATGAGTCGCCTCGGTCGCGCCGAGATCACCCAGGGCGAGTTCACGGACCTCGATGAGGGTCTGCGCCGGGTGGGGCTGGTGACGGCAGCCGACGTGCAGGAACTCGCCGCAGACCTCGTCTCACGCGAACTCTCGCTCTCGGCCGTCGGTGCCGTCGACACCGCGCTGTTCGAGCCGATCCTCGGAGCCCACGCCGGCTGACCCGGGGGCCGATCGGGCCCCCGCACTGCAGTTCGCACGATTCGCACGCCGCAACACGAAAGGGACACCGGTGCCCCACTACCTCTACCTGGTCCGCCACGGAGAACAGCAGCACGCCGAGCACGGCCTCCCAGACGGACCTCTCTCGGCCCGCGGAGTCCGCCAGGCCCAGCTGCTCGCCGAACGCCTCGGGGGAGTGCCGTTCGACGCCGCCTGGCACTCGCCGCTGCAGCGCGCCGCCGAGACGGCCGCGATCATCGCCGACCGGATGCCGGCGATCACGCCGGAGCCCTCCGCCCTGCTGTTCGACTGCATCCCGTCGGGGCCATCGCCCGAGACTCCGGATGCCTTCGACGCCTTCTTCGGGTCTGTCACGCCGGAGGAGATCGAGGCCGGACGCGCCCAGATGGAGGATGCGGTCACGGAGTTCCTGAAGCCCGCCCGCGGCGAACGCCACGACCTCCTGATCACCCACAACTTCATCATCGGCTGGTTCGTGCGTGAGGTGCTCGGCGCCCCCGACTGGCGCTGGATGAGCATTCCGCAGGCCAACTGCGGGCTCACGATCCTGCAGCAGAAGCCGGGCCGCCCGTGGACCCTGCTCTCGCACAACGACCTCGCGCACCTCCCGGTCGAGCTGCGCACGGGCCTGGCGGAGCCGCTGCCGGCCTAGGCCGCCTTCCCGCTGGCGCCTCCCCACCGCTCGCTGAGGCCCGGGCGAAGACCGCGGTCGGCTCGTCCTCCCGCTCCAGCAGTTCGCCGAGGCCCGGGCGTAGCCCGCGGTCGAAGCGCCCGAGATGCGCTGTCCCCGCTCCTGTCCTCACACACCGCCGGTCGAGTAGCCCGCGAGCGCAGCGAGCAGGCGTATCGAGACCACCCCAGCCGTCCGCAACCGCGCTTCGGCCGCGACTGCGTCGGGCATCAGCGAGCGGTCGGGTTCAACGGCGGCGAGCCAGAACGAATCCCTGGCTGTTCCGTTCGAATCCCACGGGTCCTCGGTCGGCGATCGCGGTCACGTCGAAGCCGGCCTCGTTCAGCCAGTGTGCGATCTCCGGGGTCTCGTGAAGGACGCCGTGAAGGGTGACGTCGTGTCCGTAGGCCTCCTCGACGACCCGCTCACCCGTGCCAGCCTGGAAACCGAACAGCACCGTGCCGCCCGGCATGAGGACTCGCCCGACCTCGTCGACGATGGCAACCACGTCGGCCGTGTCGCTGTGGATGATGGCGTACCAGCAGAGGACCGCCCGGATCGAGGCATCCGGGTAGGGAAGCGCCCGAAGATCCCCTGTCTCCAGAGCGACGCCGGGGTGGCCCGTTCGGGCGTGGGCGATCATCTCCGGCGACAGGTCGATGCCGACCACCGGCGAGACTCCGCGCGTAGACAGGTAGTGCAGCATCCTGCCGGTGCCGCATCCCGCGTCGAGGACGGGGAGCTCCGAGTCGGGGAGCTGCGCGATGAAGTGATCGACCATGCCGAGCTCGAGCGGCGCCTCGTAGCGGGTGTCGGGCAGCACCTCGGCATACGTGTGCGCGACAGTGGCGTAGAGCCGACGAGTCTGATCGATGCGGTCTTCGCTCATGGGCGGGCCACCCCCTTCGCGTACCAGTTCGTCGCGTTCGGGTTGTCGTTGTACGGCTCCACGTCCACGTACCCGGCCCGCCGGTACAGGCTGCCGGCGGCCTCGAGGCTCGCGTTCGTGTCGAGCACCACCTCGGTGGCACCGAAGGCGCGCGCCCGATCCTCGAGCTCCGCGAGCAGCGCCCGCCCCGCGCCGAGTCCACGGGCCGTCGGGCGCAGGTAGAGGTGCTTCACCTCGTACCGCACGACGCCGCTGGGCGTTGGCAGGCGCCGGATGCCGCCACAGCCCACAACGGCCGCACCGTCGTCCGCGGCATCCGTCACCGCCTCGTCCTCGACCTCCAGGAACACCCCGGCGGGCGGCACGAACTGCTCCGGCGACGGGAAGGTCGTGCGATAGCCGCCGGCGCTCGGGAAGGTCGCCTCGCGCTCGGCGAAGTACTCGGCGAGCAGCGTGTGAGCCGTCGCATCCGTCACGGGAACCTCGCGGAAACGCACCATCCTGTCAGCGTATTCGCGAACGGGAGAACCCGACGCCGGCCGACCCCGACGCCAGCCACCCGACCCCGAACCTCCCACGCTCGATTGCTAGGCTGACCGGGTGACAACACGCGTTGCCGTCATCGGCGCCACAGGCAGGCTCGGCTCCCTCGTCTCGCGACTCGTGCGCGAGTCCGACGACTTCGAGCTCGTCGCCGAACTCAGCTCCCGCAGCGGGCTCGACGCCATGCTCGGAGCAGAGATCGCGGTCGACGTGAGCCACCCGGCCGTCAGCGGCGAGATCGTGGAGTACGCGGTCGAGAACGGCCTGCGCGTGCTCGTCGGCACCTCCGGCTGGAGCCAGGAGCGCATCGGCGCCATCACCTCGCGGGTCACGGCTCGAGAGGGCGCCGTCGTGTTCATCCCGAACTTCTCGGTCGGATCCGTGCTCGGCACCCGCCTCGCCACGATCGCGGCGCGTTACTTCGACTCCATCGAGATCGTCGAGGCGCACCACGCGGGCAAGGTCGACTCGCCCTCCGGCACCGCCGTGCGCACGGCCGAGCTCATGACCCGTGCCCGCGCCGAACTCGGCCCGGTCGACGCCCCGCACACCGACCAGCGTGCCCGCGGCCAGCAGGTCGCCAGCATCCCCGTGCACAGTCTGCGCGTCGCGGGCCTCCTCGCCAGTCAGCAGGTCGTCTTCGGCGGCCACGGCGAGACGCTCACCATCCGTCACGACACCATCTCCGACGAGTCGTACGAGCAGGGCATCATGCTCGCCCTCCGTGCCCTGCGCGAGGCGAGCGGCGTCACCGTCGGCCTCGACGCGCTGCTCGGCCTCGGATCGATCGGCGGCGAGGTTCCGCCGGCGCCGGTCGACCCCAGCGACACCTCCGACCTCGTGCAGGACTGACGCGCGTGAAGTCCCGCACCGCCGCCTGGCTGATGGCCCTGCTGCTCGTCCTCTACTTCGTGCTCGTCGGCTGGCGCGCCGTGCAGTTCATGGGCACCGGCGAGCTCATCGGCATCCTCATCGGCGTCGCGCTCATCGTGCTGCCGATCGTCGGAGCGTGGGCCCTGTGGCGCGAGCTGGCGTTTGGCTTCGGCAGCGAGCGTCTCGTCAAGCGTCTCGACGCTGAAGACGAGCTGCCCGTCGAGGAACTCACGGTGAGTGCGACGGGGCGCCCCGACCGTGTGGAGGCCGCTGCCGACTTCGCGCGCTTCCAGAGCGCTGTGGAGCAGCATCCGGAGTCCTGGCGCGATTGGTTCCGCCTCGGGCTCGCCTACGACGCCGCGCGCGACCGCCGCCGGGCACGTCGAGCCATCTCGCACGCCATCAGGCTCGAGCGTGCCGAGTCTCGGGCCGATCCCGCTGCGGGCGACGTCCGCTGAGCATCCAGTCGATCGCCTGCTCGGCCGTCTCGTGCTGGAACCTGAAGCCGCTTGCCACCAGTTTCTGCGGCACGACCTCCTGATCGGCCAGCAGCAGGTCTCGCGCATCCTGCAGGGCCAGTTCGACGAGCTTCTTCGGCGCAGGCACGAGGTAGGGCCTGTGCAGCGCCGTCGTGAAGGCGCGCATGATGCGTTCGGCCGATGCAGCGACCGGGGCGACGAGGTTGACGGGACCTGAGACGTCGGCCGTCAACAGGTGACGGATGGCGCCCACCTCGTCGGGCAGGGTGATCCACGGCCAGTGCTGCTTGCCGCTCCCCAGGGGGCCGGCGAGGCCGAGCCGGCTCTGCAGCTCGACGATCGAGAGCACGCCGCCCTGGCCGATGACGAGACCCGTGCGCATGGTCACCACGCGCACACCGTCGGGCGCTCGCCTGGCGGCCTTCTCCCAGGCATCGACGACGTCGGCGAGGTAGCCCTGGCCACGCGCCGAAGACTCTGTCAGCACTTCGCCGGGGCGGTCGCCGTAGATGCCGACAGCCGAGCCGCTCAGGAAGACCGATGGCGGTTTCGAGGCCGTGCGCATGGCATCCGTCAGCGTGTGCGTTGCACGGATGCGGGAGGTGAAGATCTCGCGCTTCCACTTCGGTGTCCACGGCAGCCGCGCCAGCGAGGCGCCGGAGAGATTGATGACGGCGTCGACGTCGTCCATGATCCCGCCGGGAATGACGCCCTTCTCGGGGTGCCACTCCACCTCGTCGCTGCGGGTGGGGGCGCGGCGCACGAGGCGCAGCACCTCGTGGCCATGGGACGTGAGGGAGTGCCCGAGGTCGCTGCCGATGAAGCCCGACGCTCCGGAGACGAGGATGCGCATGCGGTGAGCGCCTAGGCCAGAGTCGCTTCGATCGTGATGGGGATGCCGGCGAGAGCCTTGGAGATGGGGCAGTTGGCCTTGGCGAGCTGGGCGATCGACTCGAAGTCGGCGTCGGAGATGCCGGGAACGCTCGCGTTCACCAGCAGGTGACTGCCCGTGACACCGGTGCCGGCGACGAAGGTGACGGCCGCGGTCGTCTGGATGGAGGTCGGCGGGTGCCCGGCGTTGGTGAGCTCGAGGCTGAACGCCATCGAGAAGCAGCTCGCGTGGGAGGCGGCCAGAAGCTCCTCGGGGTTCGTCGTTCCCGACTCTCCGTCGGCACGGGCTTTCCAGTTGATCGGGAAGGTCGCGACCTTCGAGGAATCGAAGCTCACCGTGCCGTTCCCGGTGAACAGTTCGCCGTTCCAGACCGTTGTTGCCTCGCTCGTTAGCGCCATGGGTTCCTCCTCGAAGTGGACTCTTCCCACCCTAAGGAACTGCACGCCCGGTATCTACGCCCCGGGCGGGGATCTGCGGCTGGTGCCCAGCAACGGCGATCGCCGGCGCGGGCTCGCTGACTTGCTGCCTGCTGGCTCGCTAGGCCGCGGCGGGCCGCAGGCGCTGCAGCAGCAGGTAGATCTGGCAGCCGAGGCAGAAGCCGAACGCCGAGTTGAGGAAGGCCGCCACGAACGCGAACGCTGCGGCGATGACGACGGCGGGTGCGATGCCGAAGAGGCCGAGGATCACGCCGATGCCGGTCACGACCAGCCCGACTCCCTGGGCGAAGGTCGGTGGGCGCGGATCCTCTCGCTCGGTCGTCGGCTCGAGGCGGGGGAGCACGGCCCGGCGGAAGATGATGGCGAACGGATGCCGCCGGATGCCGGCGATCGTCGTCCACGCGAACGTCGCCGCGACGGCCGCGAGAAGCAGCAGCGCCGCGAGTTCGGCGCCGGCGAGCCCCAGCACGACGTCGATGAGGAGGAGCACGGCCGTGATCGTCGCGACGAAGCGCGGACCGCGCGGGTCGATGCCGGCTGCTGCTGCGCTCGCGCTGGGTCGGGTCTGGTTCTCGGCGGTCATGCTGGGCTCCCGATGATGGTGGTCAGGCGGTCGGAGACGGCGCGCCGGTCCGGGGCGCCGCCCACGCGGGCGCGCACGGTTCCGCGTCCGTCGAGGATGAGGGTGGTCGGCGTCTGCAGCACGTTGTAGCGGCGGGCGATGTCGGGGCGGTGCGTGAGGTCCACGTCGAGGTGGCGCACGCCGACGTGCTCGCCTGCGATCGCGCCGAGCACGACGCGGGTCTGCGGGCATCGGGAGCAGAACTCCGTGGAGAACTGCAGCAGCGTCGCGTTCTCGCCGAACTGCTCGTCGCTGTCGACGTCGGCGGGGGTGACTACCAGGGCGGGAGGCGCCGAGGATGGCGAAAGTGCCTGCGTCGCGGCGGTGCTCGCTGTGGATGCCACCGCGGCCGCCCCTGCGGCATCCGTCACCGTGATGCGACCATCGCGGGAGCGCAGCCAGAATCCGAGCGCCGTCGTCGCGCCGACCAGCACCAGGGCTGCTCCGATGGCGGCGATCCACGTCATCCGACCATGGTCGCGCAGGCCCGGCCGGCGCAGGCGAGTATGACCTGCCGTGACGTCGGAGCGGCATCCGTCGACGACGCGCTCGACACGCCCCGATGGTGTGGCCGGGCCGCGATACGATCGACGCGATGAGCGCCACGATCCCCACCCCATACGAGGACCTGCTGCGCGATGTGCTCGAGCACGGCGCGCAGAAGACCGACCGCACAGGCACCGGAACCCGCAGCGTGTTCGGTCGCCAGATCCGCTTCGACCTGGCCGAGGGCTTCCCCCTCATCACGACCAAGCGCGTGCACTTCAAGTCGATCGCCTACGAGTTGCTGTGGTTCCTGCGCGGCGAGAGCAATGTGGGCTGGCTGCGCGAGAACGGCGTCACCATCTGGGACGAGTGGGCGGATGCCGCCGGCGAGCTCGGGCCCGTCTACGGCGTGCAGTGGCGGTCATGGCCGACGCCGTCGGGCGAGCAGATCGACCAGATCAGCGACGTGATCGACGCCATCCGGGCCACTCCCGACTCCCGACGTCTCATCGTGTCGGCGTGGAATCCCGCCGACATCCCGAACATGGCGCTGGCCCCCTGCCACGCCCTGTTCCAGTTCTACGTGGCCGACGGCAAGTTGTCGTGCCAGCTCTACCAGCGCAGCGCCGACATGTTCCTCGGCGTGCCGTTCAACATCGCGTCGTACGCGCTGCTCACGCTCATGGTCGCCGACCAGGTCGGACTCGAGCCCGGCGAGTTCGTGTGGACCGGCGGAGACTGCCACATCTACGACAACCACGTCGCCCAGGTCACCGAGCAGCTCTCCCGCGAGCCCTACCCGTATCCCACCGTGCGCATCGACACGAAGCGCGACAGCATCTTCGACTACGAGTTCAGTGACTTCGTCGTCGAGGGCTACGAGCACCACCCCGCCATCCGCGGCGCCGTCGCCGTATGACGGATGCCGCTGCCCGGGGCGCTGGCGACGTCGCTGACAGCGCCGCCGGGGTCGCTGCCTCTGCTGCTGAGGCCGGCGCTCTCAGCGCTGATGCCGCCGCCGGCTCTGCGGCATCCGTTTCCCTCGGCCTGATCTGGGCGCAATCCTCGGACGGCACCATCGGACGCGACGGCGTCATGCCCTGGCACCTGCCGGAGGACCTCGCGCACTTCAAGCAGGTGACGCTCGGCGCGCCGGTCGTCATGGGTCGCAAGACCTGGGATTCGCTTCCGCCCCGCTTCCGTCCCCTCGCCGGACGCCGCAACATCGTCCTCACCCGTCAGCACGACTGGTCGGCCGACGGCGCCGAGGTTGCGCACTCCATCCCCGACGCCCTCGACCTGGCGGCGGAGCCCGCGCCCGCTCCCGCTCCAGGGTCGCCGGATGCCGCCTCCGTCGCGGCCACCCCCGAGCGCATCTGGGTCATCGGCGGAGCCGAGCTCTTCGCCGCCGTCATCGACCAGGCCGACGTGCTCGAGGTCACCGAGATCGACGCGTCGTTCCCCGGCGACACTCAGGCTCCGCTCATCGCCCCCACCTGGGCCCTCGCCGCCGCCGACCCCGCGTCCGACGCGCCCCTCATCTGGCACACCTCCCGGGCCGGCCTCCAGTACCGCTTCCTCACCTACGCCCGCCGCTGACCTGCAGCGTCTGCCGCCGTGTGAAGGCAATCCGCCCTCCGTGTGAAGGCATACGGGGGTTCTGACCCGGAATCCGGGGGAGCAATCGCTTCTGATGCCTTCACACGGCGGGAGACTGGCGCTCCTCCGCACCTTCGCCTGCGGGCCATTCCTCCTCAGCTCTGACGGCATCGACAATCAGGCGGCCCACCGGCGTCACTATCGGCGGGTGAGTGCTCATCAGATCGTCCACAATAGAGGCGGTCTGGCGCCCTCAAGCGCCCTTCGCGTCGAAGGTTTGACCCCGACAGAGATTCAGAAAGCGGTACTTCAGGCGGAGGTCTATCGGGTCCGCAAGGGATGGTTCGTCTGCCCGGAGGTGTCTGCGAATTTCCGGACCGCTGCAAGAGTCGGCGGCCGACTGACCGGCACCACGGCAGCGAAGGCGCTCGGCATCTGGTCACCGCCCGATCAGCCTTTCCACATCGCGCTCCCACACAACGCCTGCCGGCCGCGGTCGCGGTCGAGCCCATTCCAGCGGAGCACGGAGGTCGTCGATCCAGGCCTGGTGCTTCACTGGAACGATGATCGGTCAGGTCAGAGTCCTTTCGTCGTGCCGGCAGCGATCTGGGTTCCACAGGTCATCGGTGACGTCGATGCGCCCCAGGCTGCGGCAGTCATCGATTCAGCCCTGCGGCTCGGCTACCTCGATCGGAACGAATGGCGGTCCATCTTCGCTGCCTTGCCCCTAGCCAAACGGGAGGGGTTCAGTGTCGTCGACGGGGTCCCTGAAACCGGAACCGAGTCCATGGTGCGGTTCGCACTGTCCCTGGTCGGCATCATCGCCCGACCACAGTTCGAGGTCGGGAGTCGTCGGGGTGATCTGCTCGTCGGCGACCGTTTGATCCTGGAGATCGACAGTGAGGCGCACCATAGCGGTCGGTCCGCTCGCATCCGTGATTCAAAGCGTGATCGTGAACTCGCTGCCCGAGGTTATGTCGTGCTCCATTTCGACTACGCCGAGGTGATGTACGACCTGCCGGTGGTGATCGCTGAGATCGTCGCGCTGGTGAGGGCCGGTGTCCACCTCCGTGCGGCCGTGTGAAGGCAACTCGAAACGCGGATCCGCGGAGACGCGGGCACGGTCAGCACTCTGCCTTCACAAGGATGACATTGTGCCTTCACATGGCGGAGGGAAGACAGAGACAGCGCCCCCGCGCGACACACGAGGCGGCGGCACCGCCCGAACCGATACGCTGGAGGGCGTGTCGACGCAAAACCCCTTCGGTCAGGTCCTTGTCGCTCTCGTCACGCCTTTCACCGCCGACGGTGAGGTGGATTGGCCGGGAGTCGAGAAGCACATCGACGACGTCATCAAGGCCGGAGCCGACGGCATCGTCGTCACGGGCACCACTGGTGAGACCAGCACGCTGACCGACCAGGAGAAGCTCAAGCTCGTCGAGGTCGGCAAGTCCGTCTCCGCAGGCCGCGCCAAGATCATCACCGGCGGCGGATCCAACGAGACCGCCCACGCCATCCAGCTCGCCCAGCAGAGCGAGAAGGCCGGCGCCGACGGCAACATGATCGTCACGCCGTACTACAACAAGCCGACTCAGGCCGGCATCCTCACGCACTTCCGCATGGTCGCGGATGCCACCGACCTGCCGGTCATCCTCTACGACATCCCCGGTCGCACGGGCGTGCCCATCAAGTACGAGACGATCATCCGCCTCGCGAAGCACCCCAACATCCTCGCCGTCAAAGACGCGAAGGGCGACTTCAGCGAGGTGAGCCGCGTGCTCAACCAGACCGACCTGATGTACTTCTCGGGCGACGACGCGAACATCCTCGCGCACCTCGCCATCGGAGCATCCGGACTCATCGGAGTCACGGCCAACATCGCGGCCAAGCCGTACCGGACCATCGTCGACGCAGTGAACGCCGGCGATCTCCACACGGCGACGGATGCGCACCGCAAGCTCGAACCACTCGTGCGCGCGGTCATGACGCATGTGCCCGGCACCGTCGCGGCCAAATACATCCTCCATGGCCTCGGCCGCATCGGGAGCCCGCGCGTGCGGCTTCCCCTTGTGGGCCCCGAGGAGTGGGAGGCGGCGCAGATCGAAGACGAGATCGATCTCGTGCGCCACATTCCGGGAGTCGATTTCTCGAACTTCCGTCCCGATCGCAATGCCGCAGCAGGCGGCGCACTGCCCCGAATCGCGGGCACAACACGCTAGCGCTGGAGCGAATCCAGCGCGTGAAGAAGAAGTAACGGAGGGCTCATGCCCGGAGAAGTATACGAACCAGCCCCGCTCGAACCGGGAACTCTGCGGATCATCCCCATCGGTGGTCTCGGCGAGATCGGTCGCAACATGACCATGTTCGAGATCGACGGCAAGATCCTCATCGTCGACTGCGGCGTGCTCTTCCCCGAGGAGCACCAGCCCGGAGTCGACCTGATTCTGCCCGACTTCAGCCCGATCCGGGATCGCCTCGACGACATCGTCGCCGTCGTGCTCACGCACGGCCACGAGGACCACATCGGCGCCGTCCCCTACCTCCTGAAGTTGCGCGCCGACATCCCGCTCATCGGATCCGGCCTCACGCTCGCCCTCATCGAGGCGAAGCTCAAGGAGCACCGCATCAAGCCGCTCGTCCTCACCGTCAAGGAAGGCGACATGGAGGCGATGGGGCCGTTCGACCTCGAGTTCGTCGCGGTGAACCACTCGATTCCGGATGCTCTCGCCGTCGTCATCCACTCGGCAGCCGGAACCGTCATGGCCACCGGTGACTTCAAGATGGACCAGCTGCCGCTCGACGGCCGCCTCACCGACCTTCGCGAGTTCGCCCGTCTCGGCAAGAGCGGCGTCGACCTGTTCCTCGTCGACTCGACCAATGCCGATGTTCCCGGGTTCACGACACCCGAGCGCACCATCGGCCCGGTTCTCGACCAGGTCATCTCGAAGGCGACGGGCAAGGTCATCGTCGCCAGCTTCTCGAGCCACGTGCACCGCGTGCAGCAGGTGCTCGACGCCGCTCACGCCAACGGCCGCCGCGTCGCTCTGCTGGGACGCTCGATGGTGCGCAACATGACCATCGCCGCCGACCTCGGGTACCTCAAGGTGCCCGAGAACGTGCTCGTCGACTACAAGAAGGCCGGCAACGTTCCCGAGAACCAGATCGTCTACATGTCGACCGGTTCGCAGGGCGAGCCGATGGCCGTGCTCAGCCGCATGGTCAACCGCGACCACGCCGTCGAGGTGGGGGAGGGCGACACCGTCATCCTCGCCTCCAGCCTCATCCCCGGCAACGAGAACGCCGTCTACCGCATCATCGACGGCCTGACGAAGCTCGGCGCCAACGTCGTGCACAAGGGCAACGCCAAGGTGCACGTCTCGGGTCACGCTGCAGCGGGCGAGCTGCTGTACGTCTACAACATCCTGAAGCCCAGGAACGTGCTCCCCGTGCACGGCGAGTGGCGTCACCTCTGGGCGAACGCAGCGCTCGCGCAGCAGACCGGCATCCCAGAGGCCAACACCTTCCTCGGCGAGGACGGCACAGTCTTCGACATGAAGGCCGGCGAGGTGAAGGTGGTCGGCCAGCTCGACCTCGGTTTCGTCTACGTCGACGGCTCGACCGTCGGTGAGATCACGGATGCCGACCTCAAGGATCGCCGCATCCTCAGCGAGGAGGGCTTCATCTCGGTCATCGTCGTGGTGGATGCCGCCACGGGCAAGGTCATCACCGGCCCCGAGATCCACGCCCGCGGGTTCGCGGAGGACGAGACGGTCTTCGACTCGGTCAAGCCCAAGATCGTCTCCGCCCTCGCCGAGGCGTCGCAGCAGGGCGTGCGCGATCAGCGCGCGCTGCAGCAGGTCGTGCGCCGGGTCGTCGGTCGTTGGGTGAACGTCTCGTTCCGCCGTCGTCCGATGATCGTCCCGCTGGTCATCGAGGCGTAGCGCACCGATCCACCACGTCACCACGCCTCTCACCGTGTGAAGGCATCAACAGAGGGCGATCCGCGGAATCCTGCGGGTCGCCCTCTGCTCGCCTTCACGCGGAGGTGCGATCGCCTTCACACGGCGGCAGCGGGGACCAGCAGGGCCGCACGAGTATCCGTAATCCGCCCGTAACGCGCGCGCCCTACGATCTGAGGATGACGGCATTCGGCCTCCGCGCAGCGGTCGGAAGCGATTCGCGCTTCCTGACCGACATGGTCGTCGAGGCTGCGAACTGGAACCCGAGCGCCAGCAGGCAGCGGGTGAGCGTCCTGGCCGATCCGGAGTACACCCGCTACGTCGCGGGCTGGCAGCGTCCGAGTGACGCCGGAGTCGTCGCCGAGGACCCTGAGGGCATGCCGGTCGGAGCCTGCTGGTTCCGGCTGTTCCCGACGAATGCGCCGGGGCACGGCTTCGTCGCCGTCGGGGTGCCCGAACTCATCCTCGGAGTCAGTCCCATCTGGCGCGCGCAGGGTGCCGGGCGCGCACTGCTGCGCGAGGTCGTGTCGATGGCGCGCACAGCGGGCCACGCACGGCTGACGCTGAGCGTCGAGCGTGGCAATCACGCAGTCGACCTCTACCGCAGTGAGGGCTTCGTCACCGTCGCCACTCCCGGCAGCCGCGAGACCATGGTCAAGAACCTGCGCTGATCGCGGCATCCGTTCTCCGCCGCCGATCGCGAGACACCCGACCCGGCCTCCGCGGGAATGGCCGGGGCCGGAAGTACCGTTGAGCCATGGCTACGAGCACCAAGGCGACTGGTCGCGCACGCGCGACTCCTTCGTCGCGCGGCGGCGCGACGAAGCCACCGGCCAAGACCCCCGCGAAGACTCCGACCAAGGCCGCGCCCCGCGCTTCCTCGAAGACGAGCGCCCAGACCCTGAAGTTCACCGAGGTCGAGGAGAAGCCCAACGTGCTCGTACGAGCCTGGATGGGGCTCGCCCACGTCGCCGGGGGAGCGGCCCGTGCCCTCGGCCCTGAGCAGCTCGCCAAGGAGGAGCGCCGCGACGGCCTGCCGTTCTTCATCATCCTCCTGGCCATCGCCGGCGCTGTCATCGAGTGGTTCCTCATCAACGAGCCCGTGGCGCAGACCCTCGACGTCTGGACCTTCGGCGGCCTGGTCGGTCGAGTCGCGTTCGCGCTGCCGATCATCATGCTGGTGTTCGCGGTCTGGCTGTTCCGGCATCCGTCGTCGGTGCACGACAACTCCCGCATCGGAATCGGCCTCGGCCTCCTGCTGGTCTCCATCGCCGGCCTCTGCCACGTCTTCGGCGGGCAGCCCGCCCCGAGCGACGGCATGGACGTACTCGCCCGCGCCGGCGGCATCCTGGGGTGGATGATCACCTGGCCGATGATGCTCGTCGCCCCGTGGCTCGCCGTCGTCGTGATGATCGTGCTCATCGCGCTGTCGCTGCTCATCATCACCAAGACCCCGCCGAACCGCATCCCGCAGCGCATGCGCGAGCTCTACGCCTGGCTGTTCGGAGCCCACCTGCCCGACGAGGAGGAGCGCGACGAGGCCCGCCTCGCAGCGAAGTCCGCGAAGAAGGAGCGCTCACAGGCCGTCGAGCTCGACGGCATCGACAGCCTCGGCCTCGACGGCGACGGCGAGTCCTCCACACCCGACAACCTGCCCTGGTGGCGCCGGAACACCAGCGGCCGCGAAGAGGACCCCGCCTTCGAGGCCGCCGGCGTCGACGGACTCACGGACGTCTTCGGGGGAGCGCCGGAAGGCGCCTTCGACAGCGCGCTCGACGGTGTCGGTGATGGTGCATCGGGCGACCGCGGCGGCGTCAAGGGCGACCACTACGGCACCGAGGTCATGGCCGATCTGCAGGCGGCGGAGGATGCCGTCAAGCGCTTCACCGGCGAGGTCGGCGGAGCCACCACCCTGCTCGCCGATGGCGCTGCGGTTCCGGATGCCGCCCCAGGCGTGCTCCCCGGATTCTCAGCGGCCGGCGCCGTCTTCGACCAGGCCGGCGTCGCGCCTGTCGACGACCAGCCCACTGCTCCGTACCACCTCCCCGCGGCATCCACCCTCGCGGCCGGTGCCCCGGCCAAGACGCGCTCGGCCGCCAACGACGAGGTCGTGCGGGCCATCACCGACGTGCTGCAGCAGTTCTCCGTCGACGCCCGCGTCACGGGCTTCTCGCGCGGCCCGACGGTCACGCAGTACGAGGTCGAGCTCGGTCCCGGCGTGAAGGTGGAGCGCGTGACAGCACTCTCGAAGAACCTCTCCTACGCCGTCGCCTCGAACGAGGTGCGCATCCTCTCGCCCATTCCGGGCAAGAGCGCGATCGGCATCGAGATCCCGAACAGCGATCGCGAGATCGTCACGCTCGGCGACGTCCTCCGATCCGGCGCCGCGGCCAAGAGCACGCACCCGATGACCATCGGCGTCGGCAAGGACGTCGGCGGCGGCTTCGTGCTCGCGAACCTCGCCAAGATGCCCCACCTGCTCGTCGCCGGCTCCACGGGATCGGGCAAGTCGAGCTTCGTGAACTCCATGATCACCAGCCTGCTCATGCGCGCCACCCCGGCCGACGTGCGCATGGTGCTCATCGACCCGAAGCGCGTTGAGCTCGCTCCGTACGCCGGCGTTCCGCACCTCATCACGCCCATCATCACGAACCCCAAGAAGGCCGCAGAGGCGCTCTCCTGGGTCGTGAAGGAGATGGACATGCGCTACGACGACCTGGCGTCGTTCGGCTTCCGTCACATCGACGACTTCAACAAGGCCGTCATCAACGAGGAGATCATCCTCCCCGCCGGTAGCGAGCGTCAGCTCAAGCCGTACCCCTACCTCCTCGTGGTGGTCGACGAGCTCGCCGACCTCATGATGGTCGCCCCCCGCGACGTCGAGGACTCGATCGTGCGCATCACGCAGCTCGCCCGAGCATCCGGAATCCACCTCGTGCTCGCCACCCAGCGTCCGAGCGTCGACGTCGTCACCGGCCTCATCAAGGCCAACGTGCCGAGCCGCCTGGCCTTCGCGGTCACGAGCGTCACGGACTCCCGCGTCATCCTCGACCAGCCGGGCGCCGACAAGCTCATCGGTCAGGGTGACGCGCTGTTCCTCCCCATGGGTGCGTCCAAGGCACTGCGCGTGCAGGGCGCCTGGGTCAGCGAGAGCGAGATCGAGCGCGTCGTCAAGCACGTCACGCGCCAGGCCCGTCCCGAGTATCGACCGGATGTCGCGGTGTCGGCAGAGCGCAAGGCCATCGACTCCGACATCGGCGACGACCTCGAGCTGCTGCTCGCGGCCGCTGAGCTCGTCGTCTCGACCCAGTTCGGCTCCACCTCCATGCTGCAGCGCAAGCTGCGGGTCGGCTTCGCCAAGGCCGGCCGCCTCATGGACCTGCTCGAGTCACGCGAGATCGTCGGCCCCTCCGAGGGATCGAAGGCCCGCGACGTGCTCGTCACGGCCGAGCAGCTGCCCGGCGTGCTGGCCCGCCTGCGCGGCGAGGACGACGGGTCGGCGCCGGCGCCGAGTGCGGCATCCGCTGCCCCGTCAGCCCCCCAGCAGACGACGGTGCAGCAGACGGTGCAGCAGGGTTCTCAGCCCACCGGAGCGCCTGTCGACCCCTACGGTGACGACCCCGTCGCGCGCATGACCGAGGGCTATCCTGAGGAGGAGGGCGATTCCGACGAGGACGCCTGGAACCTGACCGGCAGGGACTGACATGGCTTCGCTCGACGCCGAGGTGCCTCGCGCCTCGAACTGGAACCTGCCCAACCTGATCACCGTCGTGCGCATCCTGCTCGCGCCGCTGTTCTTCTGGATGCTGCTGGTCGACAACGGTGCCGACGGGGCTCTCCGCTGGTGGGCCGCCATCGTCTTCATCGTGGCCATCGCCACCGACGGCGTCGATGGGGCCATCGCCCGCCGACAGGGCCTCGTGACCGACCTCGGGAAGATCCTCGACCCGATCGCCGACAAGCTGCTCACCGGTGGCGCCCTCGTGTGCCTGTCGATCCTGGGCGAGCTGTGGTGGTGGGTGACCATCATCATCCTCGTGCGCGAGGTCGGCATCACCGTGTGGCGCATGGTCGAGCTCTCCCACCGCAACGTCGTTCCGGCGTCCCGGGGCGGCAAGCTCAAGACCATCGCGCAGTCCATCGCCATCTCGCTCGCGCTCGTTCCGCTCTGGACCGTGCTCGGCGACTGGATCTTCTGGGTCAACTGGGTGGCCATGGGCATCGCCTTCGCCCTCACCGTGTGGTCGGGCGTCGAGTACCTCGTCTCGGCGTGGAAGCTGAAGCGCGCCCTGCCCGCCGCATCGTCGGGGTCGACCTCGGGAACGGATGCCTGAGCCCATCGTGCGCGACGCCACAGCCGAGCTCATCGCCGAGCTGACGCGCCGCGGACTCACCATCGCCGTCGCGGAATCGCTCACGGGCGGCCTTCTCGCTGCCGAGCTGATCCGCATTCCGGGGGCATCCGTCGTCGTCACAGGGGGAGTGGTGGCGTACAACACGGCCATCAAGCACAGCGTGCTGGGCGTGGACGCCGACCTCCTCAGTGAACACGGCGCCGTGCACCCTCGGGTCGCCGAGCAGATGGCGACAGGGGTGCGGACTGCCCTCGCGGTCGACGGACGTGAAGCCGACGTCGGCATCGGCACGACGGGCGCTGCCGGCCCCGATCCACAGGATGGCCAGCCCGTCGGCACCGTGTTCATCGGCATCTCCATCGATGAGCGGACGCAGGTGCTCGAGCTCGCTCTCGACGGCGGTCGGGCGGCCATCCGCGCCGCCGTCGTGACCGCGGCGATCGCCGCTGCTCTCGACCTCCTGCTCGACACGGCGGAATAACCTGCGTTAACTCGCCGTTACATCGGGCGTATTCACAAGAAAACGCCGGAACAGCGCAGTACGCTGGAGTAACGGAGTACCTGTCGTACTCTGTATCAACTCACCCGCACCGGGGTGACTGGCAGCACAGAAGGGGGTTCCAATGATTCTGGTTCGTCAGGAAATCGGCGATGTTCTCAGGGACTTCCGTCTGCAGAAGGGCCGCACGCTCCGTCAGGTGGCGAGCAAGGCCAGTGTCGCTCTCGGCTATCTCAGCGAGGTCGAGCGCGGACAGAAGGAAGCGTCCAGCGAGATCCTCGCATCGGTTGCCGATGCGCTCGACACTCCGATCTCGGTCATCATGCGCGAGGTGGGCGACCGCCTGGCCGTGCTCGAGGGGATCAACCCGATCCCCGACACAGTGCCCGAAGACCTCGTCGTCGACTTCGACGCCGAGCTGCTCGTTCGCTGAGTCCCGCATACATCAAGAACGCCAGCCGGTCATCGACCGGCTGGCGTTTCTTTCCCCTTTTCGTGTCCCGTGACCGTGGCCCAGCACCGCGCATCCGGGTCGCCTCGCCCGTGGAGTGATCTGTGAAGTCCAGCGAGTTCCGCCTCGCCGTGCAGGAGGAGTTCGGCGACGCCTACGGTCGCTCCCTCCTCCGCGACCTCGTACTGCCCGACCTCGGCAATGTCACCGGCGATGAGGCGCTCGCAGCCGGCACCCGCCCGCGCGACGTCTGGTACGCCCTCTGTGCTGCGATGGACGTGCCTGAGAACCGCCGCCACGGCGCCGGGCTTCGGGAGCCGCGCCGCTAGCTCGTTCCGCGTGCGGCATCCGTTGTCATCGTCGACGACACGCCGCTCCGACGTCTCGAACGGATGTTCGGATCTTGCTAGGCTCCTCAACAGCAGCGAATCGAAGACGGACAGTCCACTGTCGTCGGGGTCATCCGAGCAATGTCGGAGGCTCGGCGTAGCGTCCTTTCCATCAGCGATGAACTGCTGACTGCCTTGTCAGTCGCGTGCCCGGTTCATGAGCGCCAAGCTCTAGCCTCACGCGACACGACAGCCTAGAGGCGACGGAATATCGACAGAAGGAGACCATGATGCCCTCAGCTGCAGACCGCGAGAAGTCACTCGAGACAGCTCTCGCCCAGATCGACCGCCAGTTCGGCAAGGGGTCGGTCATGCGCCTCGGAAGCGATGAGCGCGCACCCGTCGCCGTCATCCCGACGGGTTCGATCGCGCTCGACGTCGCGCTCGGCATCGGGGGACTCCCGCGCGGCCGCATCGTGGAGATCTATGGTCCGGAGTCGTCGGGTAAGACGACCCTCACCCTGCATGCCATCGCCAACGCCCAGCGCGCCGGTGGCATCGCGGCCTTCATCGACGCCGAGCACGCGCTCGACCCCGAGTACGCCAAGAAGCTCGGCGTCGACATCGATGCCCTCCTCGTCTCGCAGCCCGACACGGGTGAGCAGGCCCTCGAGATCGCCGACATGCTCGTGCGCTCCGGATCCATCGACCTCATCGTCATCGACTCGGTGGCGGCGCTCGTGCCCCGCGCCGAGATCGAGGGCGAGATGGGCGACTCGCACGTCGGCCTCCAGGCCCGCCTCATGTCTCAGGCCCTCCGCAAGCTCACCGGTGGTCTCAGCCAGACCAACACCACGATGATCTTCATCAACCAGCTGCGCGAGAAGATCGGTGTGTTCTTCGGAAGCCCCGAGACCACCGCCGGCGGCAAGGCCCTCAAGTTCTACGCCTCGGTGCGCCTCGACATCCGTCGTATCGAGACACTGAAAGACGGAACCGAGGCCGTGGGCAACCGCACTCGCGTGAAGGTCGTCAAGAACAAGATGGCTCCGCCGTTCAAGCAGGCCGAGTTCGACATCCTCTATGGCGTCGGAATCTCGCGTGAGGGCTCGCTCATCGACTTCGGTGTCGATCACGCCATCGTGAAGAAGTCGGGTGCCTGGTACACCTACGACGGTGACCAGCTGGGCCAGGGCAAGGAGAACTCGCGCAACTTCCTGCTCAAGAACCCCGACATCGCCCTCGAGATCGAGAACAAGATCCTCGCCAAGCTCGGAGTCGGCATCGCCGGTGCCGCAGCGAAGGCCGCGACCGACGCGGCTCTGGCCGCCGAGGTTCCGGCCAATGTGGAGTCGATCACCGCGAAGCGCAAGGGCGCCTAGCTCTACAGCACCATCCAGACGAGACCGGGGAGAGACATATGCCGTCGAACAGCAGCACGAGCAACAGCACGGGCGGCACAGACGAGCGTCTCGCCCCGGTCTCGTATCTTCCCTGGGCCGGGGCCGAGACCGACACCGATGCCGCGGCAGACGAACTGGTTCCGCAGCGCCGGGTTCCCGGGGTCGACCCCGAACGCGACCTGCTCGAGGCCGAGAACGTTCTCACCAGGCGCCTGCGTGGCCGCTCCCTCTCCGTGGCCGAGGCGCGTGCGGTGCTCGTCGAGCTCGAACTCGACGAGGGCGCCGCCGAAGATCTCATCGAACGGTTCGAGCGAATCGGCTACCTCGATGACACCCGCCTGGCCGAGCAGATCGTTCACACTCACCACGAGCGCAAGGGCCTCGGCCGTTCCGCCGTTGAGGCCGAGATGCGGCGCCGCAAGCTCGACCAGCACGCCATGAGCGCCGTGCTCGACGAGCTCTCGGTCGATGAGAGCGGCCCCGCGACAGAGCTCGCCGCCGGCAGGCTCAGCCGCATGAGTTCGCTCGACGACGAGACCGCCGAGCGCCGCCTGCTGTCCTTCCTCATGCGCAAGGGCTACTCCTCGAGCGTGTCCCGTGAGGCCGTCAAGACGGCCTTCTCGGCGATCGGGCGACGCGCCCGCTGAACGTACACTGGTCTGCATGAGCAGTACCGTCGTCAGCAGTGAACCGACCGTCATCGCGCCGTCCGTCGCGGCGTTCGACGACGACGGTCGGGCACGCACCTTCGAGGTGCGCACCTTCGGCTGCCAGATGAACGTGCACGACTCCGAGCGCCTGAGCGGATCGCTCGAGGCTGCAGGCTACGTGCGTGCCGTCGACAGCGAGCCCGACATCGTCGTGATCAACACCTGCGCCGTGCGCGAGAACGCCGACAACAAGCTCTACGGCAATCTCGGCCACCTCGCCTCGGTCAAGAAGCGCCACGACGGTATGCAGATCGCCGTCGGAGGATGCCTCGCCCAGAAGGACAAGACCACCATCCTCGAGAAGGCGCCGTGGGTCGACGTGGTCTTCGGCACCCACAACATGGGCGCCCTTCCGCGGCTGCTCGAACGTGCCAGGCACAATGATGAGGCCCAGCTCGAGATCCTCGACTCCCTCGAGACGTTCCCCTCGACGCTGCCCACCAAGCGCGACTCCAGCTACAGCGGCTGGGTCTCCATCTCCGTCGGCTGCAACAACACCTGCACCTTTTGCATTGTGCCGTCCCTGCGCGGCAAGGAGAAGGATCGCCGCCCCGGCGACGTGCTCGGCGAGATCCAGGCGATCGTCGACGACGGAGCGATCGAGGTGACCCTCCTCGGGCAGAACGTGAACTCCTACGGCGTCGAGTTCGGCGACAGGCTGGCCTTCGGCAAGCTGCTGCGCGCGGCCGGGGCCATCGACGGTCTCGAGCGCATCCGTTTCACCAGCCCGCATCCGGCAGCCTTCACCGATGACGTCATCGACGCCATGGCCGAGACCGACGCCGTCATGCCGCAACTGCACATGCCGCTGCAGTCGGGCTCCGACCGCATCCTCAAGGCCATGCGGCGCTCCTATCGCTCCGAGAAGTTCCTCGGAATCCTCGACCGCGTCCGCGCGAAGATGCCCGACGCCGCCATCAGCACCGACATCATCGTGGGCTTCCCCGGCGAGACCGAGGAGGACTTCCTCGAGACCATGCGCGTCGTCGAACTGGCCAGATTCGCGACGGCCTTCACCTTCCAGTACTCCATCCGCGCAGGCACCCCGGCGGCGACCATGGCGGACCAGGTTCCCAAGGCCGTGGTGCAGGAGCGCTACGAGCGCCTGGTCGCCCTCCAGGAGCGCATCTCCTGGGAGGAGAACCAGAAGGTCATCGGCCGCGAGGTGCATGTGCTCGTCGCCAACGGCGAGGGCCGGAAGGACGCAGCGACGCATCGCCTCAGCGGCCGGGCCGAAGACAGTCGCCTCGTCCACTTCGAGGTGCCTCAGGGCTCCGTCCTTCCCCGGCCCGGCGATATCGTCTCGGTCGTGGTCACTCAGGCAGCACCGTTCCACCTCATCGCCGACGCCGTGCCGGGCGAGCCCCTCCGCATCCGCCGCACCCGCGCCGGAGATGCCTGGGACCTCGCTCAGGCCGAGTCCTGCGGGGTGCCTGCAGGCGACGCAGCGGGCGGTGCAGGCTCGACTCCCGGCACGGTCTCCCTCGGCCTCCCGACGCTGCGCGCAGCCACGCGCGTCGACCTCGGCCTGACCGCCGCTCACGCTCCAGGTGACCACGCGCACTGATGCGGCGGCGCTGCCGCTCATCGCCGTGGTCGGCGCCACCGGCACAGGCAAGTCAGCGCTCGCCCTCGACATCGCTGAGCAGCTCATAGCCGACGGGCTGTCCGTGGAGATCGTCAACGCCGACGCCTCGCAGCTGTACCGCGGCATGGACATCGGCACGGCGAAGCTCCCGCCGAGCGAGCGTCGCGGCATCCGTCACCACCTCTTCGACGTGCTCGAGGTGACCGAGGAGGCGAGCGTCGCGCGGTACCAGACCGAGGCGCGCGCCGTCATCACCAGCATCCGCGAGCGCGGTGCTGTTCCCATCCTCGTCGGCGGCTCCGGCCTGTACGTCTCGTCCGTCGTCTACGACTTCCGCTTCCCCGGAACGGATGCCGAGCTCCGGGCCCGACTCGAGGCCGAACTCGCGGAACGCGGTCCCGGGCTCCTCTACCAGCGGCTCAAGGCACTCGACGCGAACGCGGCCGAGCGCATCGGCTCCCAGAACGGACGCCGCCTCGTGCGCGCGCTCGAGATCATCGAGATCACGGGGGAGCCGCACGCGGCATCGCTTCCCGACGAGCCCGTCGAGTGGATGCCGCTGGCCATGATCGGACTCACCCTCGACCGCGCCGGACTCGTGCCCAGGCTCGACGCCCGGGTGGAGCAGATGTGGGCCGGCGGAATGCTGGCCGAGGTCGAGACACTCGTGCCGCTCGGCATCGAGCGCGGCGTCACCGCGAGTCGAGCCATCGGCTACGCCCAGGCGCTCGCCCAACTGCGCGGGGAGATCGACGAGGCCGCGGCGATCGACCTGACGCAGTCGCTCACCCGCCGCTACGCGAGACGCCAGGTCAGCTGGTTCAAGCGCTATCCGAACACGACCTGGATCGGCGCGACGGATGACGCCAGGGTGCCGTCGGCGATGCGCGCCCTACGCGCTCGAAGCTGACCTCGGGCGCGCGTCCATTTCGACACGCCGATGAGACCGGGGTACAGGCAGATTCCTCGGTCTCACCGCGAGACCGCCGTGAATCCGCTACTTACGACTGGGTCATGTGCCCCACTCTGGGGGTGCTTGTCCGCACTTCTGAGGACAAATTCTCAGCTCATTAACCATGACAGCGCATAGATTCTGTTGTGAGCCACTCTCGCCTTCCCTAGGGCTGACGAATGCTCCATCACCCCGAACGAGAGTCTCCGATGTCCTCCGTGAAATCACTTCCGCACGCCCGAAAGCGTCAGTGGGGCGCTGAGAAGCGCACGCAGCCGCTGCCGACGGTGCACCCGCGTCCGTCGAACCGAACCATCACGTGGAGCCGGGTCGCCATCGTCCTGACCGTGGTCTTCTGGGCGGTCTACGTGGTCACCACGGTGATCCGTCAGTTCATCGACGGCGGCCAGCAGGACTTCCGCTTCACCATGGAGGCCATCGGCTACCTCGTGGTCGTCACCTTCCTCACCTTCTCGGCCCTGATGTACCTCGTCGCCCGCGAGGGTGCACTGCAGCGGTTCAGCAAGCACGTTCGCGTGCCGCGTGCTGAGCTCGACCGTCACTTCGCCGAGAACCGCTCCTCGATCACAGTGCTCGTCCCCTCGTACGCCGAGGAGCCTCACGTCGTGCGCGCCACCCTGCTCTCCGCTGCCCTGCAGGAGTACCCGTCGATCAAGGTCGTGCTCCTGCTCGACGACCCGCCCTTCCCGAAGAATCCGGGCGTGCTCTCCAGGCTCGAGGAGACCCGTGCCCTCGCCGACGACATCTCGGCGATGCTCGCGGCGCCACGTGAGCGTTTCGCGGCCGCCCTGGCCTGCTTCGAGGCAGAGGTCGCAGCGGGCGCGCTAGTCGACGACCTGGCCATCGCCCATGCGCACGCTCTCGCCGAGCACTACGCGTTCGCCGCGCACTGGCTGACGGATGCCGGTGAGCAGGAGACCCTCTACGACCACGTCGACCAGTTCTTCGTCGAGCAGGTTCTCGGCGGACTCGCCGACGAGCTGCTCCTCACGGGTCGCGCCATCGCCACGTCGGTCGAGGAGGATGCCGTGCTGTCAGCCGATCGCATCGGCCAGCTCTACCGCCGCCTCGCCTGGACGTTCGACGCCGACCTCGACGTGTTCGAGCGCAAGCGGTTCGCCTCCACCTCGCACGAGGCCAACAAGGCGATGAACCTGAACGCCTACATCTCCCTGATGGGCGACAAATTCACCCTCGCCGAGACCCCGAACGGTCCGGCACTCCTCCCCGCCGCCGCCGGCGAGCCGTTCGACGTGAGCTTCGCCGACAGCGACTTCCTGCTCACCCTCGACGCAGACTCGATCCTGCTGCGCGACTACTGCCTGCGCCTGGTCTACTTCCTGCAGCAGCCAGACAACTCCCGCGTCGCCGTCACCCAGACCCCGTACTCGTCGTTCCGTGGTGCTGCGACCCGCATCGAGCGACTCGCAGCGGCGACCACAGACATCCAGCACGTGCTGCACCAGGGCATGAGCCACTTCGGAGCCACCTTCTGGGTGGGCGCGAACGCCGTCATCCGCAAGGTCGCCATCGAAGACATCGTGGAGACCGAGTTCGTGGGCGGCTTCGAGGTCAAGCGCTACATCCAGGACCGCACCGTCATCGAGGACACCGAGTCGAGCGTCGACCTCGGAACCCACGGTTGGAGCCTGGTCAACTACCCCGAGCGTCTCAGCTACTCCGCCACCCCGCCCGACTTCGGCTCCCTCGTGGTGCAGCGTCGGCGCTGGGCGAACGGGGGTCTCCTCATCCTGCCGAAGCTCTGGCGTCAGGTACGTGCGCGCAAGCGCCGCGGCGAGCAGGTGCCGATGCTCGAGCTCATGCTGCGCGTGAACTACATGGCATCCATCGCCTGGGCGAGCTTCGGCCTGGTGTTCCTGCTGGCCTACCCGTACGACGGCCGTCTGCTCAGCCCTGTCGTGCTGCTGGCGGCGCTGCCGTACTTCCTCGCCATGGCCAGCGACCTGCGCTACGCGGGCTACCGCCGCAGCGACGTTCTGCGCATCTACGGCTTCAACCTCATCATGCTGCCGGTGAACCTCGCCGGGGTTCTCAAGTCGATGCAGCAGGCGCTCACGGGCAAGAAGATCCCGTTCGTGCGTACGCCCAAGGTGAAGAACCGCACCGCGGCTCCGCTGCTCTACGTCGTGGCGCCGTTCCTCATCGTGGCGTTCTCGCTCTTCACGCTCTGGCGCGATGTTACCGCCGGCAACTGGGGCAACGCGGCATTCGCCGGCATCAACGCCGCACTCGCCAGCTGGGCCATCGTGGCCTACATCGGCATCGGCAACGCCTTGGTCGACACCTGGCTCGGCCTCATCAAGCCGCTCTACGTCCCTCGCACCCAGCCGGTCGCTGACAAGAAGACGGCGACGGATGCCGGTGCCCTCGACTGGCGCTCGGTGCTCTACCACGGCCACGCCGACGAGAAGGTCCCGATGCTCGAGGCCGTCGGATCGCCGCGCCGGAGTGCGGCATCCGTTCGCCCCGCCCCCGAATCACACGTCAACGTCCACGATGCGCCCGAAACGCACGAAGCCGACGTCCGCACTGAAGAGAAGAAGGCAGCCTGATGGCCCCGAAGAAACGCGCCGGCGCATCCGTTGCCACGGATGCCGTCCAGGCCGTCGAGCTCTCCGACCGCCGGCTCTCGCCGCTGCGGGTGTCCATCGCCGTCGTGGTGCTGCTCGCCGTGATCGCCGCCGGATTCATGGGGGCTCGCTCCTGGGCTTCCACGCAGGCCGACCCGAGTCAGGCGCAGCCCTGGTTCGCCGGCTACGTCGACGTGACGGCCACCCCGACCTACGAGTTCGAGACCCAGGGAAGCACCGACACCCCCGACGCCGTGCTCTCCTTCATCGTCTCGGCGACAACGGATGCCTGCACTCCGAGCTGGGGGACGGCCTACACGATGGAGCAGGCCGGCGACACCCTGGACCTCGACAGGCGGATCGCCCGCCTGCAGCAGGGCGGCGGAACCATCGCCGTCTCGTTCGGCGGCCTGCTGAACGACGAGCTCGCCGTGAACTGCACCGATGAGACCAAGCTCGAGGCGGCCTACGCCAGCGTTCTCGACCGCTACATGGTGGGCACGATCGACCTCGACCTCGAGGGCGCAGGCCTCACGGACTCGGCCGCCGTCGAGCGGCGGGCCACCGCCATCGCTTCCCTCCAGAAGCAGCGCCGCGAGGCCGGCGACCCCATCGCCGTCTGGCTCACGCTGCCGGTCTCACCGAGCGGCATGACCGAGGACGGAACCGACGCCGTCACCGCGATGCTCGACGCAGGCGTCGACCTGGCGGGCGTCAACGCCATGACGATGGACTACGGATCGAGCCTCGCCGCGGGCGACAGCATGGCCGAGGCCTCGGAGAAGGCACTCACCGCGACCCAACGTCAGCTCGGCGTGCTCTACACACGCGCCGACATCACCCTCGGCGACGCCACCCTTTGGGCGAAGATCGGCGCGACCCCGATGATCGGGCAGAACGACGTCGCCGACGAGGTGTTCTCCCTGAAGGACGCCAAGCGCCTGAACGCATGGGCGACCGACAAGGGTCTCGGCCGCATGTCCATGTGGTCGGCCAACCGCGACAAGACCTGCGGATCGAACTACACCACGACGTCGATCGTCTCGGATGCCTGCAGTGGCGTCGACCAGGGTGACACGTTCTTCGCCGACGTGCTCTCGACAGGCTTCGCAGGGTCGCTCGCTGCTGGCGAGAACGCTGCCGCGACCACGAGCGAGCCCACACTGGCCGCCGAGATCGCCGATGACCCCGCCGCCTCGCCGTACCAGATCTGGTCGTCGGATGCCTCCTACCTCAAGGGCACCAAGGTCGTGTGGCACCGCAACGTCTACACCGCCAAGTGGTGGACCAAGGCCGAGGTTCCCGACAACCCCGTGCTGAACGACTGGGAGTCGCCGTGGCAGCTCGTGGGCCCGGTGCTGGAAGGCGAGACGCCGATTCCACAGGCCACACTGCCCGCAGGCACCTTCCCCGAGTGGACGGGCGCAGCCACGTACCAGAAGGGCGACCGCATCCTCTTCGATGGTGTTCCCTATGAGGCGAAGTGGTGGACGCAGGCCGACAGCCCCGAGGCATCGGCAGCCGATCCCGACTCGTCGCCGTGGGAGCCGCTCACGCAGGCCGACATCACGGCCATCGTGTCGGGAACGCCAGCCGGCTGACGCCCGCTCGGTGCGCTTCGGCCGCGGACTTCGTCCGGGCCTCAGCGGTCGAACGTTGTAGTGCCCGCTCGCTGAGGACCGAGCGAAGCCACCGTCCGAAGCGGCGCGCGGATCATGTCGGTGCGCTTCGACCGCGGACTTCGTCCGGGCCTCAGCGAGCGAACGTTGTAGTGCCGCTCGCTGAGGACCGAGCGAAGCGACCGTCCGAAGCGGCGAGAGCCCGCCCATAGACTTTCCCCATGGCGATCGATCTGCACTTCACCAAGGGACACGGCACCGGAAACGACTTCGTGCTGTTCGCCGATCCCGACGGTGAAATCGAGCTCACGCCTGAGCAGATCAGCGCGATCTGCGACAGGCACTTCGGTGTCGGCGCCGACGGGATCATCCGAGCGGTCCGGTCCAGGAATCTCGCCGATGGTGCTGCAGCCCTCGCCGAGGACCCGGACGCCGAGTGGTTCATGGACTACTGGAACTCCGACGGCACGGTCTCGGAGATGTGCGGCAACGGCATCCGTGTCTATGCCCGATTCCTGATCGAGCAGGGCCTGCTGGCCTTCGCCGAGGGTGACTCGGTTGCGATCGGCACGCGAGGGGGAGTGCGTGACCTGCAGCGCTCGGGCACGGGATTCCAGGTCGATCTCGGCCGCTGGAAGCTCGACGGCACCGAGCCGCTCGTACGCGCCCGCGAGTTGTCCGTCGCCCGCCCCGGCCTCGGCATCAACGTGGGCAACCCGCACGTCGTCGTCGCCCTGGCTGATGAGGACGAACTCGCCGGCATCGACCTGACGGTCATTCCTATCCTCGAGCCCGAGGCGCCGGAGGGTGCGAACGTGGAGTTCGTGCTTCCGCACGAGCCACTGGTGCACGACGGCGTCGGCCGCATCCGGATGCGGGTGCACGAGCGCGGCTCCGGCGAGACCCTCTCCTGCGGAACCGGCGCAGTGGCCGCTGCCCTCGCCGTGCGGCACTGGGCTGGAGCCGGTGCCCCCAACGAATGGCGCGTCGACGTGCCCGGGGGCCGTGTCGGCGTGCGGATGTTCCCGACGGAGGACGGCGAGCACGTGGCCCTGTCGGGACCGGCCGACCTCGTCTTCGACGGGGTGCTCGGCCTGGGCTGAGCAGCCTCGACCGGCCTAGGCTCCGAATTCAGAGCTGACGAAGCGCCCGGTGTCGACGGCTTCGCGCAACAGCTCGAAGTCGGCGAAGGACCTGTCGGCGTAGTCGTCCGCCCAGGCGACGACGGCCTTGTCGAAGACGTCGCTGGTTCCCAGGTAACCCGAGATGCTCGCAGCTGCCGGGCTCTGCGCGTGGGCGCGCGCCAGAAGCGAGGCGCAGGCGATCACGTAGTCGGTGAACTGCTGTGGCGTGAGCGCAGCGATGTCGAACGATACGTTGCGATCGCGGAACTGGCGCACGTAGAAGCTCCGTCCTTCCTCGCCTTCGAGGTACCCAAGGAACGGATCCGAGACTGCCTGCAGGATGCGCTGATTCGCGATCACCCTGAAGCCGTGGGACGTTGCGATCAACTCGGGATCGATGCCGGGTGCCGGCTCGATGGGCGCCTCGCCGAATTCGTGGACCACCGACCGCGCGGCCTCCTTGAACTGCAGCACCAACGGTTCGCCGCGCGGGCCCGTGAGTACAGCGATGTAGCACCGGGTGCCGACGCTGCCGACTCCGACGACGCGGCGGACGGCATCCGTCACCGTGTACTGCGAGAGCAGGAGGGCCACATCGGGTGCGACCGAGGCACGGTAGGCGGCGAAGACCTCGGTGAGGCGGGACTCGAGCTCCGGTTCGATGTGCATGAGCGTCGGGCGGTCCTCGACGATCTCGAGTGATCCGTCGTCGGCCCGCGTCATGATCTTCTCGACCACATGTGCCGAGGTGCGTTTGCGGGCTGCTCGCACGGCCTTGTCGATGATCTTCTGAGTGCCGGGGCCGAACCGCGATGTGCCCTCCTTCACCTCGGCGTGCAGGAAGTAGCGGTCGATCGCACCCAGTTCGAGAGTCGTCCGCAACGTCGTCCGGTACGCATCCGCGGCGGTCAGCGCCGCACGACGGATATCCGACGCGCTGTAGCCGTTCTCGCGGCCGGCGATCACGACACTCGTGATGATTCGCTTCACATCCCATTCCCAAGGACCGGAGGCTGCTTCATCGAAGTCGTTGAGGTCGAAGACGAGGGTGCGCTGCGGGGAGGCGTAGATGCCGAAGTTGGCGATATGGGCATCGCCCGAGAGCACGACGTTCAACCCGGAGTTCGGCTCGTGAGCGAGATCGGCCGCCTGGATGGCAGCGGTACCGCGGTAGAACGCGAACGGGCTCTGCAGCATGCGGTGCACGCGCAACGGGATGAGGTCGGGGAGACGAGGATGGTGCTGGCGCTCCAGGATGCCGAGCGGATCACGGTCGAGGTCGTCGCGCAGGATCGCCTGCTCGCGCCGGGGGAGCTGACCGCGCCGGGCTCTTCCGTCGGCGTAGAGCTCGTCGTGACGAGTGACCTCATCGTGGTCGAAGCGCAGGCGTCCTCGTGTGTCGCTCATGGCTCATCCGTTCCCGTCGAGTGTGAAGTCAGGTTAGCGCTCGGGAGTCGCGTTCCGCATCGATTCGCAGCGTGACGACCGCGCGGCTCGGCGACGGCCGAGAGGTGACCTCGAAGCCTGCGGCCACGAACTGCGAGAGGGTGCCGTGGTAGAGCTCGGCACTCGACGTCTTACGCTCGGCGGTGTCGACCGGATAGCCCTCGATGACCCGCGCGCCGAGGCGGGCGGCCTGCTCGATGGCACCCTGCAGCAACTCTCCGCCGATGCCCTGTCGGCGGTGCCCGACGCGCACGACGAAGCAGGTGATCGCCCAGACGGAATCGTCGTCCTCGTCCTCGGCGCTGCCCTTCACGACCTCCGCGGTACGCAGTCGGTCATAGGCCGTTCGCGGCTCGACGGCGCACCAGCCCACCGGTTCGGCCGCGCTGGCGTTGCCGTGTCCGTCATCGTGTCCGTCGTCGTTCTCGTTCCGGCTCGCGTTATCGCTGTCGCCGTCAGCGGCATCCGGCGCGAGATAGGCGATGACTCCGGGCGGATGCGCTGTGCCCCCACGTGCCGCCTGCACCTGCTCCTCGAGCAGGTTCCGGCACTCACCGGGCGTAATGGTCTTCCACTCCGCGTTCGGCAGCTTGAAGAACTGGCACCAGCACCCGGCCGGGTCGCCGCGCGTGCCGAACACGCGCTCCACATCGGCCCAGGGGGCATCCGTCACCGGAACAATGCGCACCTTCGCTGCCATTCCCTCACCCTACGACCGAGGGCGATCGAGCGAGCGGATGCCGGCACTCCCCGTGTCTTCAGCACCTCTTTCGGCACGCTATGATTGACAGGTTGCCTCGGCCAGCCGGGGCATCGGGCTGTGGCGCAGCTTGGTAGCGCACTTGACTGGGGGTCAAGGGGTCGCAGGTTCAAATCCTGTCAGCCCGACCGCAAAGTCCCGGAAACTCAAGGGTTTCCGGGACTTTTTTAGGTTAAGTGATTTGATCACCCCATCGAAAACCCATCTAATTGGGCTTTCTGAAGCGCTCCTTCAGCACCCGTTGCGCGGCGGGGAGCGGCTGGTTCTGGTTCCGTGCGGTCGTTCGGATTTCCCCGGCGCACCTACCGGGTATGAACAGCCACAACGACCCTCCGCCGCTGGTCCCCGATAGCTGTGGTCGGCGTGCGCGACCATTCCGCCGCGAACTGTGCGCGTGAAGGAGCGAAGCCGATCCTGAGGGAGACTGCGCCACGGTCAGCGCTTTCAATGGTCTTCAGCGTTTTGGCGGAACTCGGGGCAGAAGATGACTACTCTCTGGGATAGGAGGCGCGATGGATCTCGTCGAACTAATGCTCGCGGGCGACGAGAACGTTCGCGCGCACGACAGCTCGCACAACCTGGCTGACTCTGCGCGGTCTTTCCTAGGCTGCGTGGCTGGGTGGGACGATTTCACCGTCGAGGCGGCGAGCCCCGCCGCCGAACGAGTTCTCGGTGCTGCAATGATGATCGATCCCACCATTCGGGGCGGACGCTCCGCACGCACCGTGGTCCTCGATGTCAACATCGCGAGCGGCACCCTCGTTGCCAATGCCGCGCGGCGCGTCCGTGAAGAAGTTCAATCCGAATGGCTCATCGCTGTCGTTATCAACACGCTTACCGACGCCGACATGCGTTGGAGTATCGAGGGCATCGACTCACTTTTCGTATGCGGAGGCTCGTCAAACTCCGGCGAGAGCCACTACGGCAGCCAGCAAAGCCTCTCTGTTCACACCCTTTGAGGACAGTCGGTCGACAAGTTCTTCCAGCTCTGCTTTCTTCCAACCGATGAACTTCGGGGCGGTTACAGGGTCAACCACGATGACGGGATTGCCTGTCGCCGTTCGAATGACATAGATCAATGCACCTTCACAATGCGCTCTCGAGAATGCGGCCTTACTACGTCGGCCGACAGGAGATGCTCCAGCGACTCTAAGAGCGACGCCGTCGAAACCTCCGCCCGCGACCTTGGGCTCCATGTGTCGGGCAAGGTCAACTGCTTGCTCTGAGTGGTTTGTCGACGCGGTGCGCAGTTCAAAGGTGTCGGCGACCCGGGGCGCTTCCAGATTTCCTTCAAGCACGACAGTCTGCACACGCGGACTTTTCCCAGTGACGACGACTACACCGAGAACACTCATGTTCGCCAGTATGGTTGCTCGCGTGAGCAAACCAGCTGTGCCACCCGGGACGTCGGTGAATGACCGATACGTGCTGAACAATAAGCTCGGTTCTGACGGCGAGGTGTACGAGGCGCATGAAAAGCACCTCAACCGGACAGTGGCCCTGAAGGTGCTCCGCCCCGACGGTGGCTCGCCTCAGTCATGGGACGAAGCGAGGCACCTCGAACAACTCCGCAGCAATTTCATTGTCCCGATCTTGGACGCTGACGTAGTTCTCACGAGCGATGTCCGCTACATTGCCACCGGCCTCCTCCCGGATGGCGACCTTGAAGCAGATGCGCGGCCGCACGGGCTTTCCGTTGCTCTCGCAGTGCGGTTTGGTCATCAGATCGCCGCTGGAGTCGACACTATTCATGCTGCCGGGATGATCCATCGCGACGTCAAGCCTGCCAATGCTCTGCGGCGCGGCGATAGCGTTCTGCTTTCTGACGTGGCCAAGTGCATTCTGCTCGACGCTGATGGGTACGCCCCGCGGGATGGGAGCTGGTGCACACTCGCACCCGAGGCGGCGCCCGATGATGGGGCCTGCTCCGTCTCGTCAGATGTCTACTCCCTCGCAGCAACAGTGTTCTATCTTCTCTGCGGCGAGTACCCCGTCGATCATCGGCTGTCCCCAGCCCGTCAACAGGTGCACCTTTCGAATGGAGTACTTCGGGACATTTCTGACCTCGCGCCGCACGTTCCGCGCGCCGTCGCCACAGTAGTCCGACGCGGAATGAGCGTAGACCCAAGTGTGCGCCAGGCGGGCGCGAATGCCTTCGGCAACGCTTTGGTCACGGCAATGGGGCAACGTCGCGACTGGCGTCGCGTTGTTCACTCAGGGCATGCTTACTGTGCCGAGAGCCCGGCGTCTGGTGGACGGAC
Organism: Leifsonia stereocauli; assembly: GCF_038432415.1. NCBI lineage: Bacteria > Bacillati > Actinomycetota > Actinomycetes > Micrococcales > Microbacteriaceae > Leifsonia > Leifsonia stereocauli. The sequence continues at coordinate 1,418,180 of NZ_JBCAUN010000001.1, read as the reverse complement.
GGCGGTCGGTATGTGCGCGGTGAGTTCGGCCACTGGAAGTATCAAGATGCGGGCGTTCCACCTCGAATCCGGCCGAGCGTTGGCTGGTGTCCCGGAGAACAGCGTTAGCTCTTCAAGAGGCGCAGGCGCGTTGCGCGCATACTTCGCGAAACTCGGGTAGCCCAGTGTCCGTAGGCTGATCCGATTGCGGGACGGGAGTTGTCACGGTCGACGACCGGATACCTGAGGCCCCTCAACCCGTGCGCTCTCGACTGCAAGGACACCAGTGAGAACGTCGAGCGGTAACGGTCCACCCCATCCGGTTATTTGGACACATTCGCGTCGATTTCGGACGCAAGCGCCGCGAGAGCCGCGTCACAACTGGCCAACGCCTCCGCCTCATCGGCGAGAGCCATGATCGGAACTCCAAAAGTCCAGAAGGCTTCTGCTACGTCGAACTCAGAAATCGAATCCTTCTGCTCGATAACCGCATCTTGGAGTAGCCTCACACCCGCCGCGAATGCCCGCAATGGATCGATGAAGAGCGCCTCGTCAATTGAGTCGAGTATCGACTTAATGGTTGCCGCTTCAGCTTTGTGCGCAACCCGTCGGCTGCGCATGCATTCGATGATTGAAGCCTCGGTAGCTTCGTACGACACGCTGACGCGAGCGGCCGCCTGCAAGACCCGTTGTTGAATTTCTGCGTCTGAATCGGCGAGTGCAGCAGCAGCACGCTGAAGCTCCGCGACGCATCCAGAGATCAGACGTTGTCGCGCCCGACGCTTGGTCGGGGCTGAGAAGGTCCCGGCCGCCAGCGCTAGCACGCAGAGGTGCAGAATCGCGGTGCTCGCCGGCTTCGTCTTGGTGGCCTTGGCGTAGCCTTCGCGAAGCATTGCTTCTTGTGCAAGTGCCTCATCGCGGAGTACGAGCAGTTCCGATGTCGTGTCCGCTTGGTGTCGCTCGACATCCACCGCCTTACTGGTGTCGCGAATCTGACCGATGGTAGCGAGATACGTGCCGACACTGAATGACAGGCCCGTGCTCAGCTGGGCAGATGCTGTGTGAGCCTCGCGCCGTCGCTCCATCAATTCCACTACACCGACGAGGACAACGCTGATGAAGAGGTAGCCCGTGGCGTCCTGCCACACTCTCGCCCACTCCCACGGCAACCCGAAGGCGAGCGCAATTCCCTGTTGAATGAAGCTAGTCAGTAGTGCCAGCATCACCGCCACGGTTATGGGAACGAAACGGCGCAAGTACCACGGAGAGTTTGAGTTGATCATCGGACCTCGCTCAACGGACGAGCCAAGAGTTGCCTAATGGCATCGTGAGTATTGAAATGCAATGCCAGCGGCCACGGCTCGTTTGGTCGGGTCGGCAGCTAAGGGGAGGGTATTGACTCGTCACGGGTCGCCGCTACAGGCATGCTCACATTGGTGAACGCCACACCGGCCACAGACGGTCGCCATCCGGGGCGTGGACACTGAGCGGCCCGCAGCACATCGATGACGGACTGTGCGCACGCTCATTGCTCGACGCACCCGTGCGGGCTTTGTGGCTCGTCGTCCTCGCGGCTAACTGAGCCATTCGCCGATACTATGGACGACCCACTCTTGAGCTGCCTTGTACGCGGATTGTTCGATCCGCGCTGCATTGCGGAGCAGGAAGTTCTTCAATGCCTGACGTGCGCGCAGTCGAGCTGCGGGTGGCGCCTCAGTGTCAGCCAGCTCGCGCGCATTGGCTTCGAGGGCTTCTGCTGAGGTGTCACCGAACTGGCGGATGAGCTCGATGAGCTGTGCCGCTGGGGTGCCCACGGTGACGGGGCCGTTGACGTTCTGCGCGACGATGCCCTCGACTCGTTCGATGATCTGGACGTTGAGGATCGGGGACCCTCCCGCGGGACCAGGCGCCAGGCGCCTCGTCACCTCGCTCGCGGCGAACGGCGACTCGGGCACCAGCTGCGCGATGAGGTCACCCAGATCAGCAGCTGACGCGCCAGGCAGCTCGTCAACCAGCTCAGACTCCAGCTGCTGCTGGATGCTCAAGATGAGCCGCTCCCGTTCGTGCTTCGTATCAACCAGCACGCGGCGTGCGGCCTTGGCGTACTTCGCCACCAACTCGCGCGCGCGCCCGGAAGTCAGTCCAAGGCTCTGAAGCATCTCCTGAGCCGTCGGAGAGTCCTCAACAACGCTCAGGAACTGAGCGAACTCCTGCAATTCGTCGCTCACGACCTCCGCGCTCATGCCCGGCTCGCCGAAGAACTCAATGACGCGGCCGCTGGGCGTGCGGTAGCCGGACTGCCTGACCGTCTGACCCTTCACGGAGCCGAGCCAATCGTGGAACAACTCGATCACTCGGGCGAGCTCTTCCTCATACAACCGCCCCGCCGGCACATAAAGCCGGAACAGGAGGTTGTTCAGGGTGTCCTCGACGAATGCAGTGGCGAAGATGGACGCTTCGGCGTTTCGTTTGTATGTCGTAATCGTCAGGCTGTGATCTGCGAGCCTCCGCTTAACGTTGTCCCGAATCTCCTGTGGAAGAGTTCCGAAGTAATCACGGGCGATGTGGTCGTTCCAGTCATCGTTTTGCCAACCGGAATCGTCCATCCAGTCATCATCGTCACCCCGATCGGGCCCTCCTGCACTACCTGGATTGCCTGATTCGAGCTCCGGATCCTGTGGAGTGACGATCTCCTCGTGAACGAGCAGCAAGTGCCGCTTCTTCGAGAGTGCTCCGAAAAGCGCGTCTGCGGCTTCACCGTATTTGTCACTGGCGATCCGCCTGAAGTCGTTAGCCGTCAGCTTCACGATTGCTCCGGTGAGGTCGTCGCGTTCGACGACCTCGGCGATACGCTCCCAGTTCTCCGGTCGCGAATTGAGCATTCTTATGACAAATGAGCTGCCTGCGGTTTTGATCTTGCTCGTGACCGACTCGGTCATCACCCTGCCGACACCGAGATAGAAGCCTGGATTCGTAGTCACCGGCTCATTGTGGCAGCGACCGGTAGCGAAGTCTTGGAACCGCGGCCGACCACGGCCGCTCGATGGTCAGCGAGTGGTCAGCTCTGTCAGCGCGCCGCCCACTCCTTCACCGCTCGCTCCGCTTCGTCGTAGACCTTCGGGTGAGCGGGCGACTTGCCCATGATCTTTAGCAGGTGTTCCCCCGAGCGCGCGATCCCGTGTTCCCTACTATCGACGCCGGCCCGATAGTCGTACGCCAGCCGCTCGCGCGAGGCGAATACTCCCTCATGGCCCGAGGGGTCCATCTGGGCGATCTGCAGGACCTTCCTCGTGAAAGGGCGAATGTCGTCGTGGTCCGCAGCTGGTGACGGCATATTGTCGACTTGTGTCTCCTGAGTTGCTCACTGTCGTGGTCGCCGGCAGCTTCGGTGTGATCGGCACGATTGTGGGCGGGCTGATGACCACGTGGTTAGGGCGGTCTGCGGAACGGCGACGCCTTGCCGCCGAGGATGATCGTCGCTGGCTCGCCGATCGGCGCAAGGTGTATGCAGCGTTTCTGGTGCTCAGCCAATCGATGCTTCGAGAAATCGACGGTGTCGCACTATTCCTTCCGTATCAGGGGGATGAGGAAGTTGGCGACGAAGACGAAGCTGTCCTCGCGGAGGGACTCACGGACTTCTTCATTCGCTGGGACGAGAAGCTGCAACCTGCACTGAGCGACGTTCAACTTGTGGCGGGTGCTGAAGTGGCTGACCTTGCTGATCGGGTCTCCGGTGCCTTAATGGAGATCACCGTAGTGCTCGAGAAGCGCGGCTCGTTCATCAACTACTACCCGGGCTGGTTCCGCGCGCAAGACCTCTTGGGTGTTCTCCGAAATGCCATGCGGACTGAACTGGGTCTTAAGGACGCCGTGCTTTCGGACTATCCGCGCGACGACGAATGGCCGTGGTTGTCCGACCGACCCTCCGAAAGCGAATACATACGTCGCCAGACGGATATACCGGGACGTCCACCGCTCACTGATTCCGAGACGGCCCGGCTTCCGAACCGGGCAGATGGCGATCTGTCCCATTGACGGATCGTCTTACGGGCACTTGTTACGCCACGGGTGACCGGCTGGCCTGGCCTTGGCTAGTGCCGGTTCTCGGGGCGACGACACGGCCGGTGATCATCCCATCATTTACCCATCAGATTGACCCGTGAGGGACCCCCGACGACCGGGTAGAATCAGAGCTAGCGAACCGCTCGGTTCCCTGTAAACACAAGGGAATCCGCGAGTTTTCGGAGACGTTCGGCGAAAACCGAGTTAAGGCTACAGCCTTCAAGGTGTCGCAGGTTCAAATCCTGTCAGCCCGACCGCAAAGTCCCGGAAACTCAAGGGTTTCCGGGACTTTTTTGGTTGTACACGATGATCCACTCATCAAGAACCCGTCACTGTGCCCAGGCAGCGGCCACTTTCTCGAACCGGCTCCTCCTGGCCGAACGGCGCGAGCAAGCGTGACCGCGCCGACGCCCAGCCGGTGAACTGACTTGGCACGGCCGTTGCAGTCCTCCCGGCGCACCGGAAGGGTGTGGTCCCTGGCGCCGGCTCTCCAATGACGCGCATACTGTGCGTACCGGCACCGGTCGGCACCGAGCCGTACCTGCCTTGCACGAGGAGTGATCATGCCGAGGTCTGATGCCGCCTTCGAAGGCTCCATCCCGGTCCTGTACGAGCGCTATCTCTCGCCATTGCTCTTCGAGCCCTACGCGGTTGACATCGCGCAACGCATCGAACCGCTCGCCCCGCGGCGGCTGCTCGAGACTGCCGCCGGTACCGGGGTCGTCACCCGCGAGCTGGAACGGATCCTCGGCGAGGACACCGCCATCACGGCCACGGATCTGAATCAGGCGATGATCGACGTCGCCACCACGACGCGGGGAGCCAGTCACGCCACCTGGACTCAGTGCGACGCGATGGCGCTGCCCTTCGAAGGAAACAGCTTCGATCTCGTCGCCTGCCAGTTCGGGGTGATGTTCTTTCCCGAGCGAACTCGGGCATACAAAGAAACCGCCCGAGTATTGGCAAGCAACGGCGCCTTCATATTCACGGTTTGGGACAGCCTCGCGGTCAACGACGTCACACGCATCATCGCGGAAGCGTTGACGGCACGGTATCCCGACGATCCTCCGTCCTTCATCGAACGCGTGCCGTTCGGGTACTTCGACGTCGACCTGATCCGTTCAGAACTGATCGAATCCGGCTTCTCTGAGGTCGCCGCCGAGACGGTGACCCTGCCCAGTCGAGCAGACGCAGCGCTCGATGCGGCGATCGGAGTGTGTCAAGGCAGCCCGGTGCGGGCGGAGATCGAGTCGCGCGAAGCCGACGGTCTGCAGGCAGCGACGGCAGACGCGGCGCAGGCCTTGGTCGCGAGGTTCGGCTCAGGTCGCCTTGAGAGCACCATGCAGGCGATCACCATAACTGCGCGGCTGTGATTCCTCATTCGGTCCGAACCGTCGCGAGGTAGGGGTCTGTCGAGGCCCATCCTTGATCTTCTGGCGCAGCATCAGTCCGGATGGTGAGGCGCTCGGACTCGAATGCAACGCGATGTTCGCCCAATTCATTGGACAACAATTCCGAACCGTTGAGCCGGGTGTCTGGTGGACTGGGTGATGGCGGCAGTACATACTGATGCGATGGCTGCTGCCGAATCTCGCTTCGCGAAGACGGCAATCGTCGTGGGAGCTCTCGGTGTTGTTTTCGGGGACATCGGCACGAGCCCGATCTATACGATCCAGACCGCGTTCAATCCGGCCGACCCGCATCCCGTTCCCGTCTCGATCGACAGCGTGTACGGCATCGTTTCGTTGATCTTCTGGTCGGTCACGGTGATCGTCACGATCGCCTATGTCGGGCTGATCCTGCGCGCCGACAATGAAGGGGAAGGCGGCATCATGGCGCTGCTGACCCTCATCGGGCAGAAGATGGTCGGCGGTCGGCGCCGCACGAAGATGATCCTCGTGGGCCTCGGCATCTTCGGAGCGTCGCTGTTCTTCGGGGACAGCATGATCACCCCAGCCATCTCGGTGCTCTCCGCCGTCGAAGGACTCAAGGTGGCAGCTCCACAACTCGCCGACTTCGTCATCCCAATCACGCTGGTCATCATCTTCATACTGTTCTTCTTCCAACGATTCGGAACTGCAGCGGTGAGTCGCCTGTTCGGGCCGGTCATGGTCGTGTGGTTCCTGACGATCGGAGCCTTCGGGATTCTGGGCATCGCCCGCGAGCCGGAGATCCTGCTCGCGTTGTCGCCCACCTACGCGGTCGGGTTCGCGGTGGCGCATCCATCCATCGCGTTCTTCGCCCTGGCCGCGGTCGTACTCGCCATCACGGGCGCTGAAGCGCTGTATGCCGATCTCGGCCATTTCGGGCGTCTGCCGATCGCCCGTGCCTGGCTGATCCTCGTGTTCCCGACCTGCATCCTCAGCTACTTCGGCCAAGGTGCCCTCATCCTCAACGACCGGTCCGCCCTGTCCAGCCCGTTCTTCCTCCTCATCCCGGGCCCACTGCAGATTCCGATGGTGATACTGGCCACGCTCGCGACCGTCATCGCGTCGCAGGCGGTCATCACCGGTGCCTTCTCCGTGGCGCGTCAACTGGTACAACTGGGCTACCTGCCGAGGCTGCGCATCGAGCACACGTCGGCAAGCACCATCGGTCAGGTCTACGTGCCGATCATCAACTGGATCCTTCTCATCGCAGTCGGCGTGCTCGTCCTCACCTTCCGCGAGTCGGCCGCGCTGGCCTACGCGTTCGGGATGGCCGTCACAGGCACCATCACCATCACCACGACCTTGTTCCTCTACTACGCTCGCAAGACCTGGCGCGCGCCGCTGTGGCTCATCATCGGCGGCGGCGGGCTGCTGCTCGCCCTCGAGCTGCTGTTCTTCGCTGCGAACCTCACGAAGCTCGTCAGCGGAGCCTGGCTGCCCTTGGTGATCGCCGTGGTGGCCTACCTCATCCTGATGACGTGGTACCGGGGACGCCAGATCGTCACAGCTCAACGGGAGCGTGAGGAGGGTTCGCTGGACGACTTCCTCGCAGGGCTTCACGACGGCACGATCGCCGTCGTTCGGGTGCCCGGCACCGCCATCTACCTCAACCGCGGGAGAGTCACGACGCCGCTGGCGATGCGTTCCACCGTCGAGCATCTCGGGTCACTTCATCAGCACGTGGTCATCCTCGCCATCGAGACCGCGCAGACCCCGACGGTCCCGCCCGAGGAGCGGTTCACGACGGACCCACTCAACTTCAGTGACGATGGCATCGAGCTCGTCCAAGCACGATTCGGCTACATGGAACGACCCGATATCCCCGAGGCGCTTCGCGCGCTGAGCTCAGACCGCCTCGAGATGCCGCTCGAGTTGGACGACGCGACCTACTTCCTCTCGACCATCGACCTGCATCGCGGAAATGTGCCGGGCCTCGCCCGCTGGCGCAAACCCCTCTTCCTCGCGACGGCTCGCGGGGCGGCCGACGCCGCACAATACTTCGACCTGCCGCGAGACCACACCATCTTGATGGGATCGCGCGTCGAGATCTGACCAGTGACGACCGGGCTGTCGAGCACGCTGCCAACCGGCTCCTCCATCGCGTCGGCGCGCCCGTTGTCATCCTGTCAAGAACGGAAGGAGCACTGAGACCACGAAGGCGACGACGCCGAGTGTGAGGAAGATCAGGGACAAAGTCCACATCGCCTGGGACGCCGCGTTGTGCCGGTTGAAGCGCAGGCGCCCGCGGTTGTCCGCGTACCCTGTGGCGGCGTCCAAGTCAGGGATGCTTGCGCCCTCGGTCGGCGCCAGTGCGCGTTCGTGCAACCGGTCGTCGGCGAACCAGCGCGCCGCCAGAGGCCCGTCGCCTCCGACGGGTCCCACGATCTCGACGTCGACCCTCCGCCAGCTCCAGGAGCCAGAACGCCAGATCAAGGCACTGACGAACAGTGGGATACCGATTCCCAAGCCGATCCATGAGAACACCTCGACCGTGATCGCCAGGACGTCGGAATTGCTCACCGGCCCGAGCCTACCGCCCCTGGTGCGGAGCCGTTCGTCGTCCCGTCTGCAAGCGACCCCTGGTGCCCCTGGCTCGTTCGCAGATCGAACTCTGCGGTGACGCTCGAGTTGGAGAACGTCCGCAAGCGGGTCCGATTGCGGGCTTGGTTCGTGGTGGATGATGAACGGATGGAAGAGCGCCGTCGAGGAGGCGGAACAGCGCCACGGGCTCCGCATCGGCTACGGCGTCTACGACAGAGCCGGCAGGTTTCACGAGATCGTGGATCTCGGAGTCTTCGACTGGGTGGCGCAGCTGACCAGCAACCGACGTCATCGATTCGTCGCAAGCGCGATCGGTCTGCAACTCCTTCCGGTGCTCTTCAGTGGATCATGAACACGATCGGAGCCGTCAGAGATGGTCCACGGAGTTGAAGAGTGTCAGAGTGCGCTCCCCGTGACTGTTGCTGGCGACGATCGATAGCCCCGCGTTCAGGACCGGCATCAGTCGCAACCACGCTTCCGCGGGAGCGCCCAGCACCTCCCTGACGAACCACCCCACGACGAATGCGTGGGTGACGAGCAGCACGGCCCCCTCCGGGCCCGGCGCCGAGAGCTGGTTCCAGGCACTCGTCATCCAGTGCCCGTCGATGTCTTGCTCGACTTCGGGCACCTCCGCGAGCCAGGCATGGCGATGAGGCGGGTACTCGCGAAGGCGGGAGGCAGACGGCACTGCCGTCCGATCGTCCAGAAGGTCGGTGGCTTCCACATGGGCAGACGGCAGGTGGGCCGCCACTGTGAGCGCCGTCTGCGCAGCGCGGGCCTTCGGGCTGTGAAGCACGGTGCGAATCGGCTCGACCGCAAGCCGACGCCCCAATGCCCGCGCCTGTTCCCGACCCGCCGCTGACAGGCCGGGATCAGTTGCTTCACCGGGCTCCGCTTCAGCGTGCCGCACAAGGTAGATCGTGTGCATCGCCCGAGCCTAACCCGGGAGCGGTGGCGACTCTCCGAGAGCGGACCAGCATTCGGGCAGGGCAGGTGTCAGTGCAGGGCGCGGAGGTGTTGAGCATGGCGAGTGCGTGATCGCACCAATTCACGCCAAACCGTGGCGCTACAACCGCTGGTCGCGCCATGATATGCACATGACAGGGCCCGTCAGGCCCGCGATCCGCACACCCGATCAGCGGATCCGGGTGTTCGTGAGCTCGACACTTCGAGAGCTCGCGGACGAGCGGCACGCGGTGCGTGCGGCGATCGAGCGGCTACGCCTCGCGCCCGTGATGTTCGAGTTGGGCGCGCGTCCTCACCCACCACGAGCCCTGTACCGCGCCTATCTGGCGCAATCAGACGTGTTCATCGGCATCTACGGCGACAGCTACGGCTGGGTCGCGCCCGACGAGAACGTCTCCGGCCTCGAGGACGAGTACAACCTCGCGCCGAAGTCGATGCCGAAGCTGATCTACATCAAGGCGTCGACGCAGCGCGATGCGCGGCTCGACGGTCTGATCGACCGCATCCGATCCGACGACACCGCCGCGTACCTCCCGTTCGAGAGCGCGGCCGACCTCGAAGACCAGGTCGCCGGCGACCTCGCGGCGCTGCTCGCTGAGAGGTTCGATGACTCCCGGGTCGCCGGTGACACCGAGCTGTCGGCGGCGACGCCCTCGGCGATCGAGAAGATCCCGGTTGCGTACACCGCGACGATCGGCCGTGAGGGCGACCTCGAGCGACTGCGCGACCTGCTGCGCCACGGCGAGAGCCGAGTCGTCAGCATGATCGGGCCAGGCGGGATAGGCAAGAGTCGACTGGCGATCGAGACGGCGCGTGCCGTCGAGGACCTCTTCCCCGACGGCATCTACTTCGCACTGCTCGAGGGCGTGCTCGAGCCGGGCCTGCTGGTTCCCACGATCGCCTACACCCTCGGCATACGCGACAACGGCGAAGCCGCCCTCGAAGAGCGCATCGCGCACGCGCTGGCGGGGCGCCATGTGCTCATCGTGCTCGACAACTTCGAGCAGATCGTGGATGCCGCACCGGTGCTGGTGCGCCTCTACGCGGCGGCACCGCTCGCCACGTTCCTGGTGACGAGCCGCATCGTGCTGCGGATCCGCGGGGAACAGGTCTACGAGGTCGGCGCGCTGTCGACGCCCGAAGGCGTCGGCGCTGCCACCCTCGACCGCACACTGCGTTCCGCGGCCTGCATGCTCTTCGTCGACCGAGCGACGGCCGTGAAACCCGGTTTCGCGATCACTGAGGAGAACGCACCGGACATCGCCGACATCTGCCGACGCCTCGAGGGCCTGCCGCTGGCCATCGAACTGGCGGCGGCGAAGGTCAGGCTGCTGACACCGCGCGGCATCGCCGAGCGTCTCGAGCGGAGCCTGCCGCTGCTCACAGCCACGGTGCGCGACATGCCCGAGCGGCACAGCACCATGCGGGCGACGATCGACTGGGGCGTGAGCCTGCTGCCCGAAGCCCACCGCGCGCTGCTGGAGGACCTCGGAGTCTTCGCCACACGCTTCACGCTCGAGGCCGTCGAGGCGCTGGGCGCCGGCCGCCGGTGGGACGGGATGGCGCTGGACAGTCTGGAGTCACTCGTCGACGCCTCACTCGTGAAGCAGAGCGAGATCGACGGCCGGGTGGTCTTCTCGCTGCTCGCCCTCGTGCGCGAGTACGCCCTCGGTCGTCTGAAGGTCGCCGGAGACGCTGATGCCATGCGCGCGGCGCACGCCGACTACTACCGCGACTTCGTCGCCCGCACCGCTCCGCAGCTGCGTGGTCTCGGGCAGGCCGATGCCGTCGCGCAGCTGGGACTGGAGCTGCCCAACCTGCGCGCGGCGGTGCGCCACCTGATCTACACCGACCGCCTCGATGACGCCGGTGATTTCGCCTGGAACCTGCTCATCTACTGGTGGATCGCGGGATTCTTCGCCGAGGTGCGAGTCTGGATGCTCGAGCTGCTGGGCAAGGAGCTGCCGATCACGCAGCACACCAGAGCGGTCGCCTGGTTCCTGGCCCTGTGGGGAGAGATGTGGCAGAGGCCCTCGGAGGGCGTGGTGGCCGGCCTGGCCGAATGCCTGCGACTGTTCACCGAGAGCGGCGATGAGGATGCGGCGTCGATGGCGCTCGCCGCACGCGCGACGGCGCGACTTCAGCTGCCGACACCCGACGTGAAGACGGCGGGGCGGGAGCTCGCCGACGCTGCCGAGCGCCAACACGCTGTCGGCAACACCTGGGCCGAGGCGATCACCGAGGTCTCGCGCGGGCGCCTGGCATGGTTGCTCGGCTCGCCGGACGACGCACTCACACGCTTCAACCGCGCCGCGGAGGTCGCAGAGGCGAGCGGGGACCTCTTCACACTCTCCGTGGCCGGCAACCATCAGGCGCGACTGCTGCTGATTCGGGGCGATGTGGATGCCGCCGAGGACGCGTGCGTGCGAACGCTGTTGATCTCGATCCGCCTGCACCACGAGGAAGGCATCGCCTACGGGCTCGAGGGACTCTGCGCCGTGGCGGCCGCTCGTGGTGATGGAGAGCGTGCCGGCGCGCTCTCGGCCGCGGCAGCCGTTATCCGTCATCGCATCGGCGTCTTCGATGCAGAGGCGTTCCGGGTGCATACCCCTCAGCTGGACGCGGCGCGCGAGGCCGATCCGGCGGCGGTCGCGGCCGGCGAAAGCCAGGGCGCAGACCTCACTGTCGGCGAGGCGATCGCGCTCGCACTTCCCGACTCCGACATGGTCACACTGCGGCGGGCACTCGCTGAGTGGTGACCGGTGTCACCGCGTCCGCTCGCTGACAATGGGCACTGCATTCCAGCGTGCGGCCGGGATGGCCAGTGGAATCCCGCGCCCGCCACGATACTGTGGGCACCGTTGTCGACGCCCTGACAGCAGGTCAGCGCTCTCGCCCAAGGAGAAACACACATGTCGGTCGGCTTGCTCGCGATCGTGGACGATGTCCTCACCGCCGCCCTCAAAGCGAGTGCGAAGACCGCCGGCGTCGTCATCGATGATGCCGCCGTCACACCGCAGTACGTCCAGGGCCTCACGCCAGCGCGCGAACTACCGGTCGTCTGGCGCATCGCGCTCGGCAGCCTCTTCAACAAGTTCGTCATCATCATCCCGGTCGCACTGCTGCTCTCGGCCTTCGCGCCCTGGGTGCTGCCCTTCCTCCTCATCATCGGCGGCACGTACCTGTGCTTCGAGGGTGCGGAGAAGGTCACCGAATGGTTCGGCGCCCATCACACCAGTGAGGCGGCAGAGCCGCGCGACGAGCGCAAACTCGTGTTCGGCGCCATCCGCACCGACCTCATTCTCAGTACAGAGATCATGCTCATCGCGCTCGACAGCCTCGATCCCGATTTCGGGATCTGGATGACACTCGCAGCGCTGGCCGCCATCGGACTCGGCATGACTGTGCTCGTCTACGGCACAGTCGGGCTGCTGGTCAAGATCGATGACATCGGACTGAGACTGATGAAGAGTCCCGCGAAGGGCGTGCGACGCAGCGGTGCCCGCATCGTGGCGTCGATGCCTGCCGTGTTCCGCGTGATCAGCATCGTCGGCACCGTCGCCATGCTGTGGGTGGGCGGGCACCTGGTGATCGCGAACCTGGGCGAGACGTTCTGGACCGCGCCCCACGACATCCTCGAGTCGGCGACGCACGCGATCGAGGCTGCCGGGCCCGTCGTCGTCTGGCTGGCTGACACTGCAGTGTCGGCCGTCTTCGGGCTCGTTCTCGGTCTGATCATCGTCGCGATCGTGGCCGGGGTGTCACGGCTGGTCAGACGGAACCAACCGGCCAACGTCGCTCACTGAGACCTGCAGAACGACCGGCTCTTCGCGAATGACGCCGGGCGCTCCGTGGCTCTGGCCGGAGGCAGTGCGGTTCGTCAGGACCGGTCGTTAGACTGCCCGCCATGCTCAACTGGTTGATGCGGACGTGGTTCTCCTGTGTGGAGTGGGGTCGTGTGGCGATCCAGACGCTGGGCGGCGGGAACGGTGACCCTGAAGCGTTGCGCACCCTCGACGAGGCGAACAAGAAGGCCTGGCCCGCTGGCACGCGTCGCCGCCGCCAGCGGTGATGGGGCGGGATTCGTCCTCGCTGCCTATTCCGATCTGATCCCGCATCCGTAGAGCCCAACAGTCCCCGCGGGGCTTGCCGTCGCGGGCCAGATGTGGTCGGGTGGGTCCAAGGCAAGGGGGCCACCATGAGCGATCCGTCCTGGACACAAGTCGTCAAGACAGTCGAGCCCGAGAAGCCTGAGCTGAAACGGGTCTTGGGGCCCGGCCTGCTTCTCCTCTTCATCGTCGGTGACATCCTCGGCACCGGCATCTACGCCCTCACCGGCCAGGTTGCGGCTGAGGTCGGGGGTGCCGCCTGGCTGCCCTTCCTCCTCGCGTTCGGAGTGGCCACGGTCACGGCCTTCTCCTACTTGGAGCTGGTGACGAAGTATCCCCAGGCAGCCGGCGCGGCGCTGTACACGCACAAGGCCTTCGGCATCCACTTCTTCACGTTCATCGTGTGCTTCGTGGTCATGACCTCCGGTATCACCTCGGCGTCGACGGCATCACGAGCGTTCGCGGCGAACCTTCTCGTGGCCTTCAAGATCCCGGATGACACAGTCACGACGATGCTCATCGCGCTGGCGTTCATCGTGCTCATCATGCTTGTCAACCTGCGCGGCGTGAGCGAGAGCGTCTGGCTCAACGTCGTGTTGACCCTCGTGGAGCTCTCCGGTCTGCTGTTGGTCATCCTCATCGGCATGTGGGCGATCGCCGGGGGCAATGCGGACTGGTCGCAAGTGGTGGCCTTCGACACCCCGGAGGACAAGAACGTGCTGCTCGCAGTGAGTACCGCGACCTCGTTGGCGTTCTTCGCGATGGTCGGTTTCGAGGACTCGGTCAACATGGCCGAGGAGACGAAGGACCCGAGCCGTATCTTCCCGAAGATGATGCTGAGCGGACTCGGCATCGCGGCGATCATCTACGTACTGGTGTCGATCACCGTGGTCGCGCTGGTTCCCATCGGGGAGCTGGTCGGCAGTGAGACTCCCCTCGTGACGGCCGTCGAGGCCGCTGCCCCGGGCTTCCCGATCAACGACCTGCTGCCGTTCATCTCCATGTTCGCCGTGGCGAACACCGCGCTGATCAACATGATGATGGCGAGCCGCCTTCTCTACGGCATGAGCAGGCAGAACGTGCTGCCTCCCTTCCTCGGCAAGGTCGCTCCGAAGCGCCAGACGCCGTGGGCGGCGATCCTGTTCACGACTGCACTCGCCGTGGGCCTGGTCGCCTACGTCTCCCTCGACGCAGAGGGCTCGATCGTCGCCCTGCTGGGAGGCACCACATCGCTCCTGCTGCTCACCGTGTTCGCCGTCGTCAACGTGACGGTGCTGGTGCTGCGGCGCCAGCCCGTCGACCACAAGCACTTCCGCACTCCGCGCGTGCTGCCGATCATCGGCGCGATCACCTGTCTGTACCTGGTGTTCCCGTGGACATCGGGCCGGCCGGCCGGCCAGTACGCCATCGCGCTCGTCCTGTTGGGCATCGGCATCCTGCTCTGGATCGTCGAGCGCATCTACACCGCGTCGAAGCGCCGCCGCAACCCCGAGCGTCAGCCCGAGAGCCAGCCCGAGGCGCGACGCACCGAAGGGCCGTGACGGACAGATACCCGCACCATTCCGCCACAGCGCGACCGCTGCAGTGACACCGTGTCGTGGACTGGGTTGACTGGACGCCGCGGCCCGTCGCACTTCGAGCGTCGACGGGCTGGGATTGGAGGTCATCTTGACTGCCGAATCGACTGTGCTGAGGAGCTGGACCGGCTGGATCCGAACCGTGGATCGCGAGCCGTACCGCGACTATCTGGAGGGGACCGGGCTGCGCGAATACCGCGAGACGCCCGGCAATCTGGGCGCTGTGCTGCTCTACCGCGATGACGAGGACGAGCGAACCGAGGTGAGGACTCTCTCGCTGTGGCGTTCTCGCAATGACATCGTCGCCTTCGCCGGTGCGGACATCGCGGCCGCTGTGTTCTACCCGGAGGACGGCCGCTACCTGATCGACCGGGACACGACAGTCGAGCACTTCGACGTGCCGTGGGTAGAGCTGGCCGAGCGTTGACCGGTCGGGAGTCTGTCCGGATTCAGTGTCCACATGGGCAGCCGGGCGAACGGCGTGCCGTCTGCACGCCGAGGGCGGCTACTCTGGCGGCATGACCGAGGACGCGAACTGATGCCCGAATTCCTGATGTGGGGAGTGGCGATCGTGATACTCGGCGGATCGCTGGTGGTCGCGGTGATCGCCGCCGTGCGGGTCTGGCGACGTGACGACGACCCCACCGACGGTGGTCCCACGGACCGCGACTGACCGGCAGGGCCGTCGCTCGGCCTCACTCGCCGTCGGTCGTCGGTTCCGGGCTCGGCGTCGGTGCGACAGCATCAGTCGGACCGAAGAGGGCCCATTCGCCCTCGCTGCACTCGTAGAACTCCACAGTCTCGGTGTCGATGTACACGTCGCCGTCGGTCGTGCACTTGTCGTCGACCGGTGCACCGAGGCCCAGTGTCAGCTGGGTTCCGGGCGCACCGGGAGCTCCGGTCTCGCCTGTGGCCCCTGTCTCGCCTGTGGCCCCTGTCTCGCCCGTGGCACCGGTCTCGCCAGTGGCACCCGTCGCCCCTGTCTCGCCGGTTGCGCCGGTGAGGTTCTCGGCCGCCGAGGTGCGGATGTTGCCCACGAGTGTCCACGCGCCGTCCTTGAACAGGTAGACATTCGAGGTGGCGATGTCGATGTACACGTCGCCCTCGTAGCCCTTGCCCGCTTCCGGAACCCCGGTGCCGGCACGAACGGCGGATCCGGCGGGGAGGATCTCGGCGATCGCCTCCTCGTAGGCGACGTCGTCGACGGCCGGGGCGGTCGTTGCCGTGGCTGTCGCCTCCGTCGCGTCGGCGGATCGAGCGAACCATGCTCCGAGGAATGACGCGCAGAAGGTGAGTACGACGACGGCGGCACCGATCCAGAACAGAGCCGCCCTGCTGACCCCCGCCGCGGGCTTCGGCTGCGGCTGCGGCAGGTCGGTCTGGCCAGTCTGCGGAATCTGGGCGTCGCTCATGGGTGCTCACTCCATTCCTCGCGCTCCGCGTAGACCGATCGATGCACGGCTCGAGGCGCGTCGCGCTCATCGTAGTGGCCCACATGCTTCGGCCGACAGAGCGAGAATGCCGCCCCATCTGGTCATCGACAGTCGCTGATCGGCAGACCCGTTGACCATTGCGCGGCCATGCGGCCGTGCGCCATATCGCGGGGCGGTGCGCCAACAGAGGTGGTGCGCAACCCCGGGAAAGGGCGCGGCGCGTCGGTGGGGGCGGATTGCGCTTCGGCCGCGACTTCGTCGGGCCTCTGCGGGCGGGACGGGGTCGCGAGCGGGCGGACTCAGCGGGGCGCTTCAGCCCGCAGCCACCACCCGAACCAGCACCGCCTTCGACACCGGGGTGTTGCTGCCGACGGCGGTGCTGGCGAGCGGAACGAGCACGTTCGCCTCGGGGAAGTACGCGGCCGCACATCCGCGCGCGGTCGGATAGGAGACTGCGCGGTAGCCGCGCAGCGAGCGCTCCACGGCGTCGTCCCACTCGGTGATGACGTCGACGCGTTGACCATCGACCAGGCCGAGCTCGGCGAGGTCGAGCGGGTTGATGAAGACCACCTCGCGGCCCTTCTTGATACCGCGGTAGCGGTCGTTCAGGCTGTAGATGGTGGTGTTGTACTGGTCGTGGGAGCGCAGGGTCTGCAGCAACAGGCATCCGTCTGGCCTCTGCACGTGCTCGAGGGTGTTGACGGTGAGCATGGCCCTGCCCGTCGCCGTGGCGAAGGTGCGGGAGTCGCGCGGACCGTTGGGCAGGACGAAGCCGTCGCGCGTGCGGATGCGCTCGTTGTAGTTCTCGAAGCCCGGAACCACGTGGCTGATGTGCTCGCGGATCACGTCGTAGTCCTGCTCGAACGCTGCCCAGTCGATGGGAACGTCCGCGGCACGGTTGCCCAGGGTGGCCTGCGCGAGTCGGGCCACGATCGCCACCTCGCTGAGCAGTCCTGCGGCGACCGGCGGCACCTGGCCGTGGCTGCCGTGCACGGCGCAGACGGTGTCTTCGACGGAGACGAACTGGGGTCCGGATGCCTGGATGTCGATCTCGGTGCGGCCGAGCGTCGGCAGGATGAGCGCCTCGGTGCCGATCACGGCGTGCGAGCGGTTGAGCTTGGTCGACACCTGCACTGTCATCTCCGTGCCGCGCATGGCAGCCTCGGCGAGATTGGTATCGGAGATGGCGGCGACCAGGTTGCCGCCCATCCCCATCCAGAACTTGATCTCCCCGCGCTGCATGGCGGCGATGCCGTTGACGGAGTCGACCCCGTGGCGCCGGGGCGGCTCGAAGTGGAACTCGTCGCGGAGAGCGTCGAGGAAGCGATCCGGCATCTGCTCCCAGATGCCCATCGTGCGGTCGCCCTGCACGTTGCTGTGTCCGCGGATGGGGGAGGCGCCGGCTCCGAGGCGCCCGATGTTGCCGCGCAACAGCAGCAGGTTCACGATCTCCTTGATCGTCTCGACTGCCTTGCGGTGCTGCGTGATCCCCATCGCCCACGTGATGATCACGCGGTCCGCCCTGATGTAGGCATCCGCCAGCTCGTCGATCTGCTGGAGCGAGAGACCGGTGGCGAGGAGCACCTCATCCTCGTCGACCTCGGCCATGGCTGCGGCGAAGGCGTCGAAGCCGCTGCAGTGCTCGGCGATGAACTGGTGGTCGAGCACTGTCCCTGGGGCGGATGCCTCAGCGAGGAGCACGCGCTTCGACACAGCCTGCAGCAGCGCCATGTCGCCGCCCAGCCTGATCTGCAGGAACTGGTCGGCGATGTCGGTGCCGCGCCCCACCAGCCCGCGAGCGGTCTGCGGGTTCTTGTAGCGCCGGAGCCCGGCCTCGGGCAGGGGGTTCACCGCGACGATGCGAGCGCCGTTCTTCTTCGCGTCCTCCAGCGCGGTGAGCATGCGCGGATGGTTGGTGCCCGGGTTCTGCCCGAGCACGATCACGAGGTCGGCATGCTCGAAGTCGTCGTAGGCGATGGTGGACTTGCCGATGCCGAGAGTCTCGCCCATGGCCGTGCCCGTTGACTCGTGGCACATGTTCGAACAGTCGGGCAGGTTGTTGGTGCCGTAGGCGCGCACGAACAGCTGGTACAGGAAGGCCGCCTCGTTCGAGGTGCGGCCAGACGTGTAGAACGACGCCTCGTCGGGGGAGCCGAGTGAGGTGAGCTTCGCGGCGATGATCTCGAAGGCGCGGTCCCACGTGACGGGCTCGTAGTGGTCGGAGCCGCTCGGCTTGTAGACCGGCTCGGTGAGACGACCCTGCATGCCCAGCCAGTACTCGCTCTTGTCGAGCAGGTCGTCGATGGAGTGCTCGGCCCAGAACGCGCTCGGCACGAGCACCGGCGTCGCCTCCCATACAACGGCCTTGGCCCCGTTCTCACAGAACTCGGCGACCTTGCGGTGGTCGGGGTCCGGCCAGGCGCAGCTCATGCAGTCGAAGCCGCCCTTCTGGTTGAGGGTCGCGAGCAGCTTCATGGTGCGGGTGATGCCCAGTTGCTGCACCGCCGGTTCCATCGCGTGCAGGATGCCGGGCACGCCGGCCGCCCAGCTGCTCGGTGCTCCGACCTCGAGGTCGGCATCCGTCACGTCATCGACGGGAGGACGGCGGCTCATGATGCGACCACCGCGCTCACGAGTGCGGCGGCGCTCGCCGCAGGGGCTGCACCGGGAGCTGCGGCAGGAGCGGCATCCGTCGCCGCATCCGTCGCGATGCGATCCGCCCGCGAGTACACCACCATGCTCTCGCCGCGGAGGAACCCGACGATGGTGATGCCGAGTTCTGAGGCGAGGTCGACGGCCAGCGACGACGGGGCCGATACTGCCGCGAGAACAGGGATGCCGGCCATCGACGCCTTCTGAGTGAGCTCGAAGCTGGCTCGACCCGACACCATGAGCACCGTGCCGGTCAGGGGGAGCAGGTCCTCCTTCACTGCCCAGCCGATTACCTTGTCGACGGCGTTGTGGCGGCCGACGTCTTCGCGCAGCGCCAGCATCCGTCCGGTGCGTCCGTCGAAGAGGGCTGCTGCGTGCAGTCCGCCGGTCTTCTCGAACACCGCCTGGGCGGCGCGCAGCTGCTCGGGGAGGCTCACGAGCACCGCCGGATCGACGACGAGGTCGTCATGGGAGACGGCATGCTGCGAACTCGTGCGCACGGCGTCGATGCTCGACTTGCCGCAGAGCCCGCACGAGCTGGTCGTGTAGAACGCCCGCTCGAGACTCGGATGCGGCGCCGCAACGCCCGGCGCGAGGGTCACGTCGAGCACGTTGTAGGTGTTGAGGCCCTCGTCCGTGGCGCCGGCGCAGTAGCGCGCCGCCGCGAATTCGTCGCCGCGCGAGATCACGCCCTCCGACACGAGAAAGCCGGCCGCGAGGTCGAAGTCGGCACCCGGCGTGCGCATGGTGATGGCCAGCGCCGTGCCTCCGACGCGGATCTCCAGGGGCTCCTCCACGGCGAGGAGATCGTCGCGGACCGTGCGCGGTGACCCGAGCGTCACCCTGGTCACCCGCTTGCGAGACGTGATGCGGTTCATGGTTCATGCCTACACCCGCGTTCCACGACATCTGCCGATTCGGTGCACATTCGCACGGGGCGCTGCGGTGGGGGTTCGATGACGGATGCCGCAGGTCGGATGCCGCGGTCAGGACGGATGCCGAGCAGCGACGCCG
This sequence comes from Leifsonia stereocauli, assembly GCF_038432415.1. NCBI lineage: Bacteria > Bacillati > Actinomycetota > Actinomycetes > Micrococcales > Microbacteriaceae > Leifsonia > Leifsonia stereocauli. The sequence goes on along the minus strand of NZ_JBCAUN010000001.1, from coordinate 1,398,417 downwards.
CGACGCTCGATACGCCGGGGGACTGGTGGCGACGACGGTGGAGCCGACAGGATGGCCTGATGGACAATCTCACCGGCTGGCACCTGCTCATCCTCCTGCCCATGATCGCCCTGGTGGTGGTGTGGGCGGTCGCGCTCGTGCAGATCGGCAGGTCGGGCCTCGACGCCACGGCGAAGGCGCTCTGGGCGCTCATCGTGATCGTCGCCCCGTTCCTCGGCGTGATCGCCTGGTGGCTGATCGGCAAGCCGAGCGACAGGTCGGCCACCGGACTCAGCGGTCCGCGGCTCTAGCGGGCTAGCGCCGCTAGCGCGGCTTCCGCACGAACAGGCGCCGAAGCGACCGGAGGATGAGCACGAATCCGGCCAGGGCCACGCTCGCGCCGAGGAACGAGTACAGGTGGACGTTCGGGGTGATCAGAGGCCCGGCGTCTGCCACCACCAGCACGATCCCCAGCGCGACCAGGGCGATCGCGATCAACGCGCCGACGCTCTCCGTCACGATCTCGCCCACCCAGCCGTGGTCCTGAGGGCCGGCCAAGGCGCGCACAGTCTTCTCGACGTCGGTCGTCAGCGAGTCGAGGCGGCGGGGGAGCCTGCGCGCCGTGGCGACCAGGATGGCCGCCTGCGCCTCGAGAGAGCCGATCACTGCGCGCGGAGCGAGGAGTCTGCCCAGGAAGTGCGGCACGCGATCGAGAGCGCGTTCGGCCATGTCGAACCGGGGATCGAGGATGCGCAGGCAGCTCTGCAGGGTGATGATCGACCTGAAGGCGATGCCGAGGGGCACCGGGACGCCGAGGCGGTGTTCGCGCACGACGTCGAGCAGCTGGGAGAAGATCGAACTGCTTCCGTCGCTGTGCTTCATGAGGGTGAGCACCCGGCCGATGTCAGCCCGCAACGCCGAGAGGTCTGCACCGTCCGGGGCCTCGACGAGGAGGAGCAGGGCATCCGTCGTCGCGATGTCGTCTTCGGAGGCGGCGGCGACCAGGAGCGTCGCGAGCCCCTCGCGCATGCTCCGCTCCAGCACGCCGACGGCACCGAAGTCGATCATTCCCAGTCGTCCGTCGTCTCCGAGTACGAGGTTTCCCGGGTGCAGGTCGGCGTGGAAGACGCCCTGTACGACGATCTGCTCGAGGACCGCGTCGAGAAGGCCGGCCGCGAGCTCCTCCCGCTGGGCGGGTGGCAGTGATGCGAGGTGGCGCTGAGAGGCGTTGAGTGGGGTCCCGTCGATGCGGTCCATCGTGAGCAGTCGGCGCGTGCTCGCCTCGTCGTAGACCTGGGGGACGATCAGCAGGTTGTCGCGAGACGCCGCGACTGCGCTCCTCACCTGCTTGGTGTTCCGGAACTCGATGCGGTAGTCGAGTTCCTCGCTGAGTGAGCGGGCGAAACCTGTCGCGAGGGTCACGGCGCCGAAGTCGCGGCCCCAGCTCGTGCGATCCTCCAGCCGGGTGGCGAGGCGCACGATGATGTCGACGTCGGCAGCCACTTGGGCGGCGGCCCCCGGTCGCTGCACCTTGAGCACGACGGGCGTGCCGTCGTGCAGCCTCCCCGCATGCACCTGGGCGACGGATGCGGCGGCCAGTGGCGTCTCGGAGACCTCCGCGAAGACCGAGTGGATCGGTGCGCCGAGCTCGGTCTCGATGACGTGGCGGATGGACTCCCATGGCAGAGTCGACGCCGACGTCTGCAGGGTGGCGAGTGCCTCGATGTACGGCGCGGGGAGGAGATCCCGGCGTGTGGCGAGCACCTGGCCCAGCTTCACGAAGGTGACGCCGGCGTCGTTGAGCGCATTGACGAGCGCTTGCGGCGTCGACGTGCGCTGCGGCCGAACGGGATTGCGCGCCGCGGATCGTCGGCGACCCTGGATGACCCAGCCGATTCCGTGACGGGAGAGGATCGAGAGGATCTCGAGGTAGCGCTGGGTCCGTCGGCGCCTGTGCATCAGGTCGCGGAACGAGGTGATCGGGTTCGGCAGGGCCTGGGTGGGGAACAGGGCCTCGCTGACCACGAGGATGGCGACTCCGAAGGCGAAGACCCAGCCGAACGAGAGGGCTATGAACAGTGCGGCCACCAGCCAGGGCACCGCGAGGTCGCCCGCGGCATCGACGACCCCGGCCTGCGCTGCCGTGGATGCCGCAAACGGCCAGCTCGCTGCATAGACCAACAGCCCGACGACGTACGTGCGCGGCCAGCCGACGGGCGCGCTCATGAGGGAGCGCGTCGCGAAGCCGACGCCGATGGCGTAGATCAATCCGACGATCGCGAAGAGCGCCCAGAACAGGAATGAATCGAACACGCTGCGCCCTCCCGCGCCCTCAAGCGGCTATCGCCAGCGTAGCCGGACACGTGCTGTCCCCTATAGCGATCCGGCTCGCATCCGTCGTGACCGTTCCGAGGTGACGTCCCGATGGGCCGAGCACAAGCCCCCTGCACTCGTTGGATATACGTGACTGAATGCGCATATGAACGGAACTAGGCTGGGGCGATGGCCTCGACGGCGTCTTCGCCGATGATCCGAGAGCCAGTCGACGTGAAAAGGGATGGGAACTCGTTGGACGGAAATGCGACGACAACGCACCGGAACGTAGCGCTGCTGTCGGTCGCGAGCACCATGGCTGAGCGGGTCACCACCTCTGAGGAGATCGACTCGCGGCTCGCTCCAGTGCTCAAGCGACTGAAGCTCCCGACCGGTCTGCTGCAGCGCGTCGCCGGCGTGCGCGAACGCCGCAACTGGGAGGAGGGCGCGACATTCGACGACGCCGCCATCTCAGCAGGCCAGCGCGCACTGGCCGAGGCCGGCATCCGTCCCGACCAGGTCGGCCTGCTCATCAACACCTCGGTCACCCGTCCCCACCTCGAGCCGTCCGTCGCCGTGCGCATCCACCACGGCCTGGGCCTGCCGACGTCGGCCATCAACTTCGACATCACGAACGCCTGCCTCGGCTTCGTCAACGGAATGTCGCTCGCCGCCGGCCTCATCGACTCGGGTCAGATCGACTACGCGATCATCGTCGACGGCGAGGACGCCGACCAGATCCAGGTCAACACCATCGAGCGCCTCGGCCGCGACGGCATCAACCGCAAGCAGTTCATGAGCGAGTTCGCCAGCCTGACCCTCGGCTCCGGTGCAGCAGCGGCCGTCCTGGGCCGCGCTGACCAGCACCCCGAGTCACCCCGCATCCTCGGTGGCATCACCCGAGCCGCCACGCAGTTCAACGAACTCTGCGTCGGCAGCGTCGATGGCATGTTCACCGACGCGAAGGCCCTGTTGCGCGGCGGCATGGAGCTGGTGACCTCGGCGTGGAAGGACGCGCTGAAGCACTGGGACTGGAAGACCATGGACCGCTACATCATGCACCAGGTCTCCGACGTGCACACCGACGCGATCGTCAAGGCAGTCGGTCTCGATCGCACCCGTGTTCCCCTCACCTATCCGCTGCTCGGCAACATCGGCCCCGCGTCGATCCCGATCACCCTCGCCAGCCAGGCATCGACCCTCAAGCGCGGTGACCGCGTACTGCTCATGGGCGTCGGCTCCGGTCTCAACACCTCGATGATGGAACTGGCCTGGTGAGTCGGGTTCGGTCGGCTTCCCTGCCGCCTGCCGGGCTTCCCGGAATCGACCCGTCGTGGTCGCGTCTCGTGGATGTGCCCGAGCGTGCGATCGGTTCTGCGCCGGATGCCCCGGCTGCGGCATCCGGAACCCGCACGAACCGCTGGCACATCCTCGACAACGCCGCCGACCTCGCCGAGCTCGGAGCGACGCCCGTCGGCACCATCCTCTGCGTGCACGGCAACCCCACCTGGTCGTACCTGTGGCGGAAGACCGTGGCTGCGGCGACGGATGCCGCTGCGGCAGGGCGCCCCGCGTGGCGCGTCATCGCCGTCGACCAGCTCGAGATGGGCTTCTCCGAGCGCACGGGCCTCGCACGACCGCTCGCCCGACGGGTGCAGGATCTGGCCGACCTCACGGACGCCCTCGCCGTGGACGGCCCCGTCGTCACCTTCGGCCACGACTGGGGCGGAGTCATCTCCCTCGGGTGGGCTGTCGACCATCCCGACCAGCTCGCCGGCGTGATGCTGCTGAACACCGCCGTGCACCAGCCCGACGACGTGCCCATTCCCGCAGCCCTCCGCCTGGCCCTGTCGGTGCTGCGCACCGGAACCGTCACGACGACGGCGTTCCTCGACACGACGCTGGCCATCGCGCACCCTCGCCTGCCGTCGGACGTGCGTCGGGCCTTCCGCTCTCCGTACCTCGAGGCCGACCGCCGCGAGGGCATCGGCGCCTTCGTCGCCGACATCCCCGTCGACGCCTCGCACGAGAGCGCCGCCGAACTCGAGCGCATCGCTGGCGCCGTAGCCAGGCTCACCGTGCCCGCCCTCATGATGTGGGGACCCCGCGACCCCGTCTTCAGCGACCGCTACCTCGACGACCTGCAGCGACGGATGCCGCACGCCGACGTGCACCGCTTCGAGACCGCCGGCCACCTCATCGCCGAGGACGTGGAGTACGCCGGGCCTGCGCTCGACTGGCTCGGTGACCGATTCGGATCCGCCCCGGGGCCAGCCGTTCCTGCGGCATCCGCAGACGCTGCCTCCGAGACTTCGGCTGCGCTTGATGACATCGTCGCATCGGAGACGGTTCCGCCCATGTGGCACCACCTCGAGACCCTCGCGCACAGCCCCGAACCCGCCGTCGTCGACATGGTGGCCGGCCCAGGCGGCTCGCCGCGCATCGTGAGCTGGGCGCTGCTGTCGACCCGCGTGCACCAGATCGCCCGCGGACTCGTCGCCCTCGGCGTGAAGCCCGGCGACAGGGTCTCGCTCCTCGTTCCGCCGAGCGCCGACCTCACCGCCGTCGTCTACGCGTGCCTGCGCATCGGAGCGATCGTCGTCGTCGCCGACGCCGGCCTCGGCCTCCGCGGCCTCAGCCGGGCTGTACGCGGCGCCCGCCCAGACCACATCATCAGCGAGGTGCCCGGCCTCACCGTCGCGCGCGCCTTCGGCTGGCCGGGCCAGCGCATCTCGGTGGCGACACTGCCCGCTGTCTCGGCGCGGGCGCTCAACGTGACGACCTCGCTGGCCGGCGTCATCAGGGCCGGCAAAGCCGCGCACGAGCTCGAGCTGCCGCATCCGCCGGCCCCATCCGCCGTCGCCGCCGTGCTGTTCACCTCGGGATCCACCGGGCCGGCCAAGGGCGTCGTCTACACCCACGGCCAGCTCACGGCCCTGCGGGATGCCCTCTCCGCCCAGTACGACGTGGGCGTCGGCACCGGCCTCGTCGCCGGATTCGCCCCGTTCGCGCTGCTGGGTCCGGCGCTCGGCGCTCGGTCGGTCACACCCGACATGAACGTGACGTCGCCGCGCACCCTCACGGCTCGGGCCGTGGCGGATGCCGCAGCCGAGGCCGACGCCACCGTGGTGTTCCTCTCGCCGGCCGCCATCGCCAACGTCGTGGCTACAGCCGACGAACTCTCCACCGACCAGCGCGCCGCCCTCGCAGGCGTGCGCACCTTCCTCTCCGCCGGGGCGCCGGTCTCCGAGGCGTTACTGACCGCAGCGTCCGAGCTCATGCCGAACGCCGAGCCGCACACCCCGTACGGCATGACCGAGGGGCTGCTCATGGCCGACATCTCGTTGGACGGCATCCGTTCATCGACGGCGTCGCTCGCTGCGGACACTCCAACGGATGCCGCTGCCGGCAGCGCTGTCGGGGGAGTTCCCGTCGGCCGCCCCACCGCCACCACGCGCGTGCGCATAGCTCCACTCGATCCTGCTGGGGCTGTCGGCGCCGACCTCACCGACGCCGCCGGCGTGACCGGGGAGATCGTGGTCTCGGCCCCGCACCTCAAGTCGCACTACGACAGGCTCTGGATCACCAACAGGCTCGCCGACGCGCACTCGACGCAGGGGGAGCGCTGGCACCACACGGGTGACGTCGGTCACCTCGACGGCGAGGGTCGCCTCTGGGTCGAGGGCCGTCTGCAGCACATCATCGTGACGGCCGACGGCGTCGTCACTCCCGTCGGCATCGAGCAGGCGGTGGAGCGAGTCGACGGCGTTCGCCGCGCCGCCGCCGTGGGCGTCGGCCCGCGCGGGGCGCAGCAGATCGTCGTCGTGGTCGAGCTCTCGGTGCGGCAGCGTCGCTCGCGTCTGGCCGAGCCCGCTCTGGCCGCGGCCGTGCGTGAGGCCGCCGCATCCGGTGGTCACGAGGTCGCCGCTGTGCTCGTGGCGGCCACGCTGCCGACCGACATCCGTCACAACTCGAAGATCGACCGGGCCGCTCTGGCGCGTTGGGCCGACGGCATCCTGCGTGGCGGACGAATGGTGTCGCCGTGAGAGTGCTCGTCACCGGTGCCAGCGGGTTCCTCGGGGGAGCCGTCGTGCGCGACCTCGTGTCCGCCGGGCACGAGGTGCGCACCTTCCAGCGCCGTCCGTCCGGGCTGGCGGGAGAACCAGGCATCTCTGACGCGCCGGGTTCGGTGACGGATGCCGCAGCAGTGACGTCGGCCCTCGACGGCATCGATGCCGTCGTTCACCTCGCCGCGAAGGTCTCCCTCGCCGGCGACCCCGCCGAGTTCGAGGCCGTGAACGTCGGCGGAACGCGCACGGTGCTGGAGGCCATGAGCGCAGCCGGCGTCGGCCGGCTCGTGTTCGTGTCGTCACCGTCGGTGGCGCACTCCGGCTCGTCGATCGTGGGCGACGGAGCATTGCCGGCCGATCCGGCGGCTGCTCGCGGCGACTACGCGCGCACCAAGGCCGAAGCCGAGCTGCTCGCCCTGGCCGCGGACTCCGCTGGGCTGCGCGTCGTGGCCGTGCGCCCCCACCTCGTGTGGGGACCCGGCGACACCCAGCTGGTCGGACGCATCGTGGAGCGCGCCCGCGCCGGGCGGCTGCCGCTGCTCGGCCACGGAGCCGCGCTCATCGACACCACCTACGTCGACAATGCGGCATCCGCCATGACTGCGGCTCTCACCCGAATCGACGAGGTCCACGGTCGGTCGTATGTCGTCACCAACGGCGAGCCGCGGCCCGTGGCCGAGATGCTCGCTGGAATCTGCGCGGCAGCCGGTGTTGCGGCGCCACGCTGGAGTGTTCCGGCATCCGTCGCCCGTACTGCCGGAGGACTGGTCGAGGCAGCGTGGCGCGTGCGGCCGGGCATCGACGAGCCGCCCATGACGCGTTTCCTCGCGGAGCAGCTCTCGACGGCGCACTGGTTCGATCAGCGCGCCACTCGCGCCGAGCTCCAGTGGACCCCGTCGGTCACCCTCGACGAGGGCCTCGCGCGGCTGGCGGCGCACTACGCCGCCGACGCCGCTCGCTGACCCAGCGCGCTTCGGGCGGTCGCTTCGCTCGGCCCTCAGCGAGCGGCACAAGGTCCGCTCGCTGAGGCCCGGACGAAGTCCGCGGTCGAAGCGTCTCATCCGCCGCTCGCTGACCCAGCGCGCTTCGGGCGGTCGCTGCGCTCGGCCCTCAGCGAGCGGCACTAGGTCCACTCGCTGAGGGCCGGACGAAGTCTGCGGCCGAAGTGCCGCTCAGCTCGGCCGCGACTCCGGCGAGACAGTCTTCGCGGGGTCGCGCTCGGCCAATGAACCGATGGCGTCGTCGATGGCCGACAGCACCGATGCGTCGAGCTTCACGCCGGCAGCCTTCACGTTGTCGCTGACCTGTTCGGGCCGCGATGCGCCGATGATCGCCGACGCCACGTTGCTGTTCTGCAGCACCCACGCCAGCGCCAGCTGCGCCATCGAGAGTCCCAGGCCGTCGGCAACGGGCTGCAGCTTCTGCACGCCTGTGAGGACCTCGTCGTTCAGGAAGCTCTTGATGGTGTTGGCGCCACCCTTCTCATCCGTCGCCCGGGAACCAGCGGGCAGCTCGGCTCCAGGCTTGTACTTGCCCGTGAGCACGCCCTGCGCCACCGGCGACCAGACGATCTGCGAGATGCCGAGCTCCTCGGACGCCGGAACCACCTTGTCCTCGATGACGCGCCACAGCATCGAGTACTGCGGCTGGTTCGAGATGATCCTGAAGCCCAGCTCCGACGCCAGCTTCTGGCCGGCTCGCAACTGGTCGGCATCCCACTCCGAGACGCCGATGTAGAGGGCCTTGCCCGAGCGCACGACGTCGGCGAACGCCTGCATGGTCTCTTCGAGCGGGGTCTCGTGGTCGTAACGGTGGGCCTGGTAGAGGTCGACGTAGTCCGTCTTCAGGCGCGACAGTGATCCGTCGATCGACTCGAGGATGTGCTTGCGCGAGAGCCCGGAGTCGTTCGGACCCTTCGGGCCCGTCGGCCAGTAGACCTTGGTGAAGATCTCGAGTGATGCGCGTCGCTCGCCGGCGAGGGCATCGCCCAGGACGGTCTCGGCGGCGGTGTTCGCGTAGGCGTCGGCTGTGTCGAAGGTCGTGATGCCGGAGTCGAGTGCAGCCTGCACGCACTGGGCCGCGGTGTCGTTCTCCACCTGCGAGCCGTGGGTGAGCCAGTTGCCGTAGGTGATCTCCGAGATCTTGAGTCCGCTGTTTCCGAGGTATCTGAATTCCATCTCTCCACACTACGTCCGTGCAGCGCGCATGCGAGAGACACCCAGTCCACGCACAGGCCACGCCTCGCGAAGACGTCGAGGACCGGCGTCGGATGCCGCAGAATCGTTCATGGCGCAGCAGCGCGCCGGCCAGGGAGAGTGATCGTGAGCACCATCGTCGAAGCAGACGTCGTCACCGCAGTGTCGGCCATCGTGCGGGGGGACCAGGTGCTGACGGATGCCGCCTCTCTGGCCGCGTACAGCCACGACGATGCGGAGTGGGCCGCCTACGCCCGCCCGCTCGCCGTCGTGCTCGCCGAGACCACGCACGACGTGGCTGCCATCGTGGGCTGGTGCGCCGCCAACCGCGTCGCCGTCGTCCCGCGCGGCTCTGGTACCGGACTCTCCGGTGGCGCGAACGCCGTCGCCGACTCCATCGTGCTCTCCCTCGAACGGATGACCGCAGTGCTCGAGATCGATGCCGATGAGCGCTACGTCGTCGCGCAGGCCGGAGTGATCAACGACAGGCTGCGCGCATCCGTCGCCGAGAAGGGCCTCTGGTATCCGCCCGACCCGGCGAGCTCGGCCATCTCGACCATCGGCGGCAATGCCGCAACCAACGCCGGCGGCATCTGCTGCGTGAAGTACGGCGTGACGCGCGACTACGTGCTCGGCATGACCGTCGTGCTGGCCGATGGAGCCGTCGTGCAGCTGGGACGCCGCACGGCCAAGGGGGTCGCCGGCTGCGACCTCACAGCACTGATGGTCGGCTCGGAGGGCACCCTCGGCATCATCACCGAACTCACGCTCAAGCTGCTGCCGCTGGCCGGCCGGGAGGAGCGCGCGGTGGTCGGGTACTTCCCGTCTCTGCACGCGGCAGGAGTCGCCGTCGCCGCGATCGCCCACGCCGGCATCATCCCGGCGGCGCTCGAGCTCATCGACAGAACCTGCCTGCGCGCCGTCGACGACTGGCAGCAGTGGGGCCTCCCGCGCGACGTCGACACCCTGCTGCTCGCGAAGGTCGACGACACCGGTGCCTCAGGCGACGCCCTCGCAGATCGGGTCGCCGAGGCCATGACCGCCGCCGGGGGAGTGAACGTGGAGCGCGCCAGTGAGCAGTCCGAGGTCGATCGCCTCTTCCTCGCGCGCAGGCTCGCCTATCCGGCGCTGGAGAGGCTCGGGCCGGTGCTCACTGAAGACGTCTGCGTTCCCCGGGGTGCGGTGCCCGAGATGCTGGCGCGCATCCAGGCGATCGCGGAGGCGAACGACGTCGTCATCGCGAACATCGCCCACGCCGGCGACGGCAACCTGCATCCGCTGATCATCGCTCCGGAGGGCGACGACGCGGCCAAGGCGCGGGCCAAGGTCGCGTTCGACGCCATCATCGCCGAGTGCCTGGCGCTCGGCGGCACGGTCACGGGCGAGCACGGGGTCGGCTTGCTCAAGCTGCCCGGGCTGCCGGATGAACTGGGCGAGCGGGTGATCGAGCTGCACCGTTCGATCAAGCTCGCGCTCGACCCGCTGAACACGCTGAATCCGGGCAAGGCGTTCCCGGCGGTACCTCGCTGAGACGCTTCGACCGCGGACTCCGTCCGGGCCTCAGCGAGCGGCTGGCCGATGACCCGCTCGCTGAGGGCCGAGCGAAGCGACCGCCCGAAGCGCTTGCGGGGAACGGCCGTTGTGGCGCTTCGACCGCGGACTCCGTCCGGGCCTCAGCGGGCGGTGCCCGCCAGGAACCCCAGCAGCGCCTCGTTGAACTTCACAGGCTGCTCGATGTTCGCCGCGTGGCCGTCCTTCTCGATGATGACGGATGCCGCCAGAGGGTTCAGTGCCGCAGCCGCCGGCGCGTGCTCGCTCGGCCAGAACTCGCTCTCGCGCCCGGCCACGAAGAGCACCGGCACGTCGACCGCAGCCACCGCATCACGCCAGTCCTGTCGGGCGTGATCATCGAGCAGGGCCAGCTCGCCGGCGCTGAACGAGACCTTCAGGCCGGTTCGGCGCACGTCCATGGCACGTACGAGGCGCCCGATGCGCACGACCCCCTTGGATCGAGCGGTGGCGCGGCCGGTGTCGGGAACCCCCGTGGCGAACATCGACTCGATCGTCGCCGTGTCGTAGTCGTAGAAGCCATAGGGCCAGTCGTCGGTGTTCAGCATCGTCGGCGTCTGGTCGACGATGACGATGGCACCCACCCGATCCGTGCCGAACTGAGACGTGAGCGACCAGATGGCGTTGCCGCCCATCGAGCCGCCGACGAGGACGGCGTCATGAAGATCGAGGCTCTCGAGCAACTCGCGCACATCGGCTCCGTGGCGCTGCATGGTGTGACCGGCATCCGGAGTCTCCGACTCGCCATGGCCTCGCCGGTCGAACGCGATGACCCTGTAGCCGGCCTTCGCGAGTGCCTTGCGCTGGTAGACCCAGCTCGTGGCCGCCGCCTTGAAGCCGGCGATCAGCACCACCGGTCGGCCATCGGGGGAGCCCGACTCCGTGTAGTGCAGCTTGACGTCATCCGTGGTCGTGATGGTCGGCACCGGTGCCTGCTTCCTCGAGTCGAACGAACTATCGTCGGGCGCAGTGTCCGCCGCGCACGCAGACAACCGTAAAACAGATGCGTACGCATTCACAGTGTCGTGCAGCTGAGCGACTCGACCAAATCCCTGCATGTCGCACCCATGCGCTCGCTGCCCAGCGCACCTAAACTGCCGCTCGGGCCGACCCTGCACGGCCGACGGAATGGAGGACGGCGCGGTGACCCTGTTCTCGTCCGATCCCCGAGAGCCGTACGACTCTCCGTACGACGCCCCGTTCGAAGCCGAACTGTCGCGCCGCCCGAGTCGCGGTCGCCGCACCGTGGTCTGGCTGCTGGTCGCCCTCGTCGCCGTCGCCGCAGCCTGGGCCCTCGCGAATCCCGTTCGAATCACCGACCAGATCGTGGTGTGGACGCATCAGCCGCAGCCCGCGGCCGTGCAGTTCGCCCAGCGCGCCGGAATGACCGACGAGGCGCGCTTCACCTTCTACGCCAGTGTTCCGGCTATCGAGGACCGTGCCGCGTTCAATACGTCGTGCAGCCAGCTCCTGGAGCAGGGAGTGACCCTCGGATGCTACGTACCGGTGGGTCGTGCGATCCACCTGTTCGACATCACCGACGAGCGGCTCGACGGCATGCAGGTCGTCACCGCCGCCCACGAGATGTTGCACGCGGTGTGGGCACGCATGAGCTCCGGTGAGCAGAGGGAGCTCTCGTCGCTACTGGAGGACGAGGCCGCGCGACTCGATGACGATCCGGCCTTCGTCGACAAGCTGGCGCTCTACGCGGGCATCGACGATGCCGGGCGCGCGACCGAGCTGCACTCCATCCTCGGAACCGAGTTCACCGGGTTGTCTCCGGCCCTCGAGAAGCACTACGCCCGGTACTTCGATGATCGGGGTGCGCTGGTCGCATTGCACGCCACCAGCGAGGCCGTCTTCTCCGTGCTGCAGGCCCAGTCGGAGGCTCTCGTCGCCGAACTCGACACCCTGCGCGGCGACATCGAGGTCGACTCGCAGGACTACACCGAGGAGTCGGACCAGCTGAGCGCAGACATCGACGACTTCAACGCCCGCTGGGACGCCCCGGATGCCGGAACCCAGGAGCAGTTCGACACCGAGCGCGCGGTGCTGCTCGATCGACAGGCGACACTCGACGCGCTCTACGACTCCATCGCCACTCGTCGCGCGCAGTTCGACGAGAAAGCGGAGAAGCTGGAGCAGATGAACGTGCAGGTCGACGCATTGAACGCCGCAATCGACTCGCGGATGCCGCCCGTCGGCGAGTGACGACGGGCGGCATCCGGCAGCAGAGGAACCGTCAGGCCGCCGAGCCCACCCGGACGACCATCTTCCCGGTGTTCTCGCCGCGCATGAGCCCGAAGAAGGCCTCGACGGCGTTGTCGATGCCATCGACGACGGTCTCGTCGAACACGATCCTCCCGTCGCGGAACCAGCCCGTCATCTCCTCGGTGAAGGCACGGTAGTGCTGGAAATGGTTGCCGACAGTGAACCCCTGCAGTGTGAGGCCGCGGGTGACGATGTTCGACATGTTCGAGGGGCCGGCGACGCGCTCGGTGGCGTTGTAGTCCTGGATGGCGCCACAGAGTGCTGCGCGTCCGCCGTCGTTGAAGGAGCTGAGGGCGGCCTCGAGGTGGTCGCCGCCAACGTTGTCGAAGTACACGTCGATGCCGTCTGGCGCAGCCGCCTTCAGCTGCTTCCGCACCGGGGCGTCCTTGTAGTTGAACGCTGCGTCGTAGCCGTACTTCTCCGTGAGCAGGGCGACCTTCGCGGGCGTTCCGGCCGAGCCGATCACGCGCGAGGCGCCCTTCAGCCGGGCGATCTGTCCCGCGGCCGTTCCGACGGCACCGGCCGCACCCGAGATGAAGACGATGTCGCCCTCCTTCATCTTCGCGATCTCGAGCAGTCCGAGGTAGGCGGTGAACCCGGTCAGGCCCAGCATGCCGAGGTAGGCGGACAGGGGAACGCCCGGCAGCTCCGGAACGACCCTGTAGCCGGATGCCGCACCCTGGCTGACATCGCGCCAGCCCTCCTGGTGCAGCACGACGTCGCCCACCGAGTGAGCGTCGGACGTCGACTCGACGACGCGTCCGATGGCGCCGCCGGTCATGGTCTCGCCCAGGGCGTAGGGCGGGGTGTAGCTGCGCACGTCGTTCATACGGCCGCGCATGTACGGGTCGACCGAGATGAACTCGTTCGCGACCCTCACCTCGCCGGGAGCCAGCCCGGGCAGCTCGACGGTGACACTGCGGAAGTCGTCGTGGGTCGGCCAGCCGACGGGCCGGGCGACGAGCTGGATCTGCGTGCTGGTGTTCGTTGTCATGATCCCATCCTCCGTCAGTCGATGGCGGCGATCCACTTGCTGAGAATGTGTTCAGCGTCTGCGACCTCGCCGGGGGAGAGCGCGATCCGTTTCCGCGAATGCACCCCATGCTCCCGGCGGGCGGGCGGCGGACGCGTAAGGTTGCCGCACGGGGCCGTCCAGGCTTCCCGATCAAAGGGCGTCACAGTGTCAGACAAGTCACCGAAGAAATCGTCCAGCAAGACCGCCGCGAGCAAGACCCTCAAGGAGAAGCGCGCGGACAAGAAGGCCAAGGTCGAAGGCCGTTCCGGGAGCGACGCCGTCAGCGGCGCCACCCACAAGAAGTAGGCGCATCGGCCCGGTCGTTCAGGCGCCCGGGCCGCCGAGCTCTCCACGCAGGGAGCCGCCGCTCGCGCACTGCGCGATCGGTGGTGGAGCTCCTCCTAGGATTGCCTCATGCCTGAACTCCTCGCCGCCTGCGTCGTCCGCGAACTCCGCCCCGACCGGGGCAACGGGGTCACCGCCATCGACAAGGTGGCCGTCAGGTCACGTGCGAAGATCGGCCCGTACGGGCTGCGTTCCGACGTGCAGGTCGACCGCAAGCACCATGGCGGCTTCGACAAGGCGGTCTACGCCTACGCCCAGGAGGACGCCGAGTTCTGGGAGAACGAGCTCGGACGGGAGCTTCCTGCCGGCTGGTTCGGTGAGAACCTGCGGGTGTCGGGAATCGACGTGAATGCCGCGCGCATCGGCGAGCAGTGGCGGATCGGCACGGATGAGGCATCCGTCGTGCTCGAGGTCACCATGCCCCGTACTCCCTGCGGAACGTTCGCGCGCTGGGTGGGTGGCGACGATGAGCGTGGCTGGGTCAAGCGCTTCGGCGCTGCGGGCCGGTTGGGAGCCTACCTGCGCGTCGTGAAGCGCGGGTCGGTGGGAGCCGGGGACCCGATCGAGGTCGTGCACAGCCCGGACACGGAGCTCACCGTGCTGGAGATGTTCCGCGCCTGAGCGTGGCGCGTCGGCGTCAGCCCTGGTAGCCCGACCTCACCATGGCGACGATGGCCGCGACGAGTCCGACTCCGCCGACGAGGCCGATCAGTCCGACAACGGACCAGAGGATCACTTCAGCCGACATCAGGCTCTCCATTTCATGCGGTGAGACTCCATTCTGGCCTGTCTCGGACAGCAGCACCAACCGGGGCATCGCTGTCGCTATCGTTGTCGGATGACTGCAACCGGCGCCTGCAGAGCCATCCCGTCGGAACGGCACGCCTAGATGGATCCCGTGACGACAGTGGTCTGGGTCGTCGCCTTCGTGCTGGTCACGGTGACAGTGACGGGCTTCACCGGGCGCATCGGCTGGTCGGCTCCTGTCGCTCTGGTGGCCGTCGGCGCCGTGGCCTCCTTCATCCCCGCGGTTCCCCGGGTCGAGATCGAGCCCGAACTGGTGCTCTACGCCGTCATCCCACCGCTGCTGTTCGCCGCGGCGATCCGCACGTCGTTCATCGACATCCGTGCCCGCGACGACAGCATCCTGGCGCTCTCGGTCGGCCTGGTGGCCTTCACGGTGGTCGTGGTCGGCTTCGCCACGTGGATGCTGGTTCCCGCCATCACGTTGGCCGCGGCGTTCGCCTTCGGTGCCGTCGTGGCCCCGACGGATGCGGTGGCCGTGTCGGCCGTTGCGGGTCGCCTGAAGCTTCCCCGACGACTGGTGACGATCCTCGAGGGCGAGAGCCTGCTGAACGACGCCACGGCCCTCGTCGCCTTGAACGCCGCGATCGTGGCGATCACGAGCGTCGCCGTGCTGAACCCGTGGTCGATCGCCGGCAACTTCGCGCTCGCCGTCATCGGCGGCGTGGGTGTCGGCCTCGGCATCGGCTGGGTGCTCTCCGAGGTGCGGAAGCGACTGCGTGCTCCTGTGCTGGACACCAGCCTGTCGCTCATCACCCCGTACCTCGCGTTCATCATCGCGCAGGCGATCGGAGGCTCCGGCGTCCTGGCGGTCGTCGTCGCCGGCATCCTGCTCGGCTATCGCTCGCCCACGGTCCAGTCGGCCGAGGCGCGCATCGCGGAACGGCTCAACTGGAAGACCATCCAGTTCCTTCTCGAGAACGCCGTGTTCCTGTTCATCGGGCTCAACCTCGCGGGGATCGTCGAGGGGGCGTCATCGTCGGGTCCCGGCCTCTGGCCCACCGTTGCGATCTGTCTCGGCATCCTGGTGACGCTCATCGTGTCTCGATTCGCGTGGGTCTTCGCCCTCACCTGGCTCTACCGGCACGGTCCGCAGTTCCTGCGCGCGCGCCAGTGGAGCTGGCGCAATGCGACCGCGGTGTCCGCGGCCGGCATCCGGGGCGTCGTCACCCTGATCGCGGTCTTCCTGCTGCCACCCGAGACGCCGCAGCGCGAGTTCCTGCAGTTCCTCGCCTTCGTCGTGGTGGTCGGAACGTTGCTCGAGGGACTGGCGCTGCCGAGGATCCTCAAGCTGTTGAAGCTCCCCACGCCCGACTACAGCCAGGAGCATTCGGAGCGGATGCTGCTCATGGCCGAGGCCGAGGATGCCGGCGTGGCAAGGCTCGAGCAGGAGCGCACCGACGATGACGAGCTCGAGGTCATCGACCGGCTGCGCGCCAACGCGGCGTTCCTCGCGGAGGCGCTGCAGAACCCGCCGTCGACCGGTGGCGAGCCGCGGCCGGTCGCATACACGCGACTGCGTCGCGTGATGATCGAGGCGCAGCGCGAGGCCGTGCTCGCCGCACGCCGGGAGGGGCGGTACCAGGAGGCGGCCGTGCTCTCGGTGCTCGCTGCGATCGACGCCGAGGAGACGGCGCTGCGCACCGCGGGCCCCAAGGTCAAGCCGGCGGCACTGCCCGTGACGCCTCCGAGGCGGCTGCCCTCGAAGCGCCGCCGCCCAGCCCCCGAGTAGGTTGGTGCCATGGCGAGCGAAGCGACGATGCTGACCGTACCCGGGCCCCACGGCGACAGGGAGGTGCGCATCTCCAGTCCGAGCAGGGTGGTCTTCCCCGAGCCCGGCATCACCAAGCTCGATCTCGCGCAGTACATCGTGGCGGTCGGCGACGCGTTCGTGGCGGCGAACGGTGACAGGCCCGTGTCGCTGCAGCGTTTCGGCGACGGCATCGACGGCGACCAGTTCTTCTCGAAGAACCCGCCCAAAGGTGCTCCCGACTACGTGCGCTCGGTGCCCGTCGTCTATCCGAGTGCCCGGTCCCATCCTCAGCTCGTCATCGACGAACCGGCCGTCGCCGTCTGGGCCGTGCAGATGAACACCATCGTGTTCCACCCCTGGGCATCGCGCGCCGGGGACTCCGACAACCCCGACGAGTTGCGCATCGACCTCGACCCGCAGCCCGGAACCGACTTCGCCGACGCCAAGGCTGCGGCCGTCGAGCTGCGCTCGGTGCTCGCCGACGCCGGGCTCACGGCCTACATCAAGACCTCGGGCAATCGTGGCCTGCACGTCTTCGCCCCCATCGAGCCCACGCGCGAGTTCCTCGAGGTGCGGCACGCGGTGATCGCCGCCGCGCGGGAACTCGAGCGACGCATGCCGGATGCCGTGACGACGGCGTGGTGGAAGGAGGAGCGCGGCGAGCGCATCTTCGTGGACTTCAACCAGGCCAACCGCGACCGCACCATGGCCGGCGCGTACAGCCCGCGAGCCCTCGCCCACGCTCCGGTCTCCTGCCCGATCACGTGGGACGAGCTGGCTGATGCCGATCCGCACGACTTCACGGTGCTGACGGTTCCGGAGCGCCTGCGGACCATCGGCGACCCCTGGGCGACTCTGCACGACGAGCCCGGCCGAATCGACACGCTGCTCGAGTGGTGGGACCGTGACCTGGCGAACGGTCTCGGCGAGCTGCCGTTCCCGCCCGACTTCCCGAAGATGCCTGGGGAGCCGCCGCGCGTGCAGCCGAGCCGCGCCAAGAAGCCGGAGTGACCTCCTACTCCAGCACGCGACTCAGGTCATACGCCGCCGGGATCTCGAGCTGCCCGAAGGTGCACGACCTCGCGTCCCGGTCGGGTCGCCAGCGGGCGAACTGCACGGTGTGACGGAAGCGCGAGCCCTCCATCTGGTCGTAGCGTACCTCCATCACTCGACTCGGCTCGAGCTTGACGAACGACACGTCCTTGCTGCCGGAGAACCGACTGCGGTCGGTCTCACCCGTCACGGCGGCTCCGTCCTCATCGCGCACGACGAGAGGCGCGAGCTCCTCCACCAGCTCGAGCCTCCGAACATCGGAGAACGCCGACGCCCCGCCCACTCCTCGCAGCTCGCCGCTCTCGTCGTAGAGACCGAGCAGCAGTGATCCGACTCCGTTTCCGCTCTTGTGCACGCGATACCCGAGCACCACGACATCGGCAGTGCGGTGGTGCTTGATCTTCAGCATCACGCGCTTGCCCGGCGCATAGGCTGCCGCCAACGGCTTCGCCACGACACCGTCGAGGCCGGCTCCCTCGAACTCGATGAGCCACTCGCGGGCGAGGGCGGCATCCGTCGTCGTCCTCGTGATGGTCACAGGCGCCGCGAACCCCTGCGCCAACGCCTCCAGAGCTGCCCGACGCTCCGAGAAAGGCCGCTCGAGAAGCGATTCGTCGCCGAGAGCCAGCACGTCGAATGCGACGAACATCGCCGGCGTCTCGACCGACAGCTTCGCGACCCTGCTCGCGGCTGGATGGATGCGCTGCGACAGCGCCTCCCAGTCGAGCCTCTCGCCGCCGGTGGACCCGCGCGATCCGGTGCGCACCACGATCTCACCGTCGAGCACGGTCGGCTGCGTCAACTGGGCAGCGAACGCCTCGACCAGCTCGGGGAAGTAGCGCGTGAGCATCTTCGAACCGCGACTGCCGATCTCCACGGTCTCGCCGTCGAAGTAGATCACGGCCCGGAAGCCGTCCCACTTCGGTTCGTAGAGCAGGCCTCCGGCGACGCTGTCGGCATCGGGCACGCTGTCGAGCGCCTTCGCGAGCATGGGGGAGATGGGCGACGTCGCCGAGGGTTCCATGCGTCGATCCTGCCCGACCCGGCGGGTTTCTGCGACAGTGGAGGGATGACTTCCACCCCGTTCACGATCGCCGTGCCAGACGACACGCTCGACGACCTGCGGATGCGGCTGCGCAACACCCGCTTCACGACACCGAGCCGTTCGGAGTTCTGGGGTGCCGGCGTCGACCCCGGCTACCTCGCCTCACTCGTCGGAGCGTGGGCAGACTGGCTCGATTCCGACTGGCGCTCCGTCGAGAGCCGCCTCAACGGACTCGACCACCGCCTCGTCGAAGTGGACGGCACGAGCATCCACGTCGTGCGGGCGAGCTCCGGGCCCGTCGATGGCGAACGGATGCCGCTCCTCCTGATGCACGGCTGGCCGAGCAGCTTCATCGAGATGCTCGCGCTGGTCGAGGAATTCCAGGCGGTTGGCGCCCCGTTCGAGATCGTTGTTCCCTCGATGCCGGGCTTCCTCTTCAGCGAGCTGCCCGATGGGCCGCTCACCCGGGAGGCCATGGCCGACGTCATGCACACGCTCATGACCGAAGAGCTCGGCTTCGAGCGCTACGGGGTGTTCGGGGGAGACATCGGCGGCACTGTCGCGGCCTGGCTCGCTGCGAAGCATCCGGAGTCCGTCACCGGCCTCTACATGATCCACCCGCCGTTCCCGGCCGAGTTCGAGGCGCCGCTCACGGACGAGGAGCACGAGTTCCTCGAGTCCGAGGCGGAGTTCGACGCATCGGACGGCGGCTACAGCGCCATCATGATCACGCGTCCGGACACCATCGGAGCCGCCGTCGCCGACTCGCCGGCCGGTCTGCTGGCCTGGATCATCGACAAGTACCGCGACTGGAGCGACCGCGGCGGCGATCTCGAGACGCGCTTCGACCGCGAGACCCTGTTCACCATCGGGACCCTGTACTGGGTCACGGAGTCCATCGGCACCTCGTTCCGCCAGTACGTCGACTACGACGCGAACCGGCCGCGGCCCGCAATCGCCGTACCGGCGGGCTTCACGGTGAGCGCCGAGGTCGGCATCCGCGAGATGCCGCGCAGCATCGCCGACAGGTCGTGCTCCGACATCCGCGTCTGGCACGAACCGTCGGTCGGCGGTCACTTCCTCGCCCACGAGGAACCACAGCTGCTCGCGGGGCATCTCACAGCCTTCTTCGCCAAGATTCGAGGATGACGCCGGATGCTGCTGGACTCATGACAGGCTCCCAACGCTTCGACGTGCGCGAGTTCACCCGCACTGCCGTCGGCACGCACCGCGATCGCCTCGACCTCGCGGCGCTCGCCGCCCGACCCCTTCCGGTCGACGCCGCGCGAGCCGTGCGCGTGCTGCGCGATCTCGAGGCCGCCACGATGGATCGCCTGCGCAACGTGCTCGTCACCGCGACCCACAAGGACGCCCGGGTGACGGCGTTCCTGGTGAGCTGGGCTTTCGAGAAGTTCTGGATCGCCGACGCCCTGACCGCCATCGCCGAAGCCCAACCCGAGGCGCAGCACGCAGCCGTGGAGGCGAGCCCGGTGACGGATGCCGCGACCTCGCGCGGCCGGGCAGAACGGCGTGCCCGCCGCGGGCCCGTGCGGCGATCCCTCTCGGGCTTCCTCGCCGGCGAGTCGATCGTGGCCGTGCACGTGGCGAGTGGTCTCGTCGACGATGGGATGCTGCGGGCAACCTACGAGCGCGTGATCGAGCTGAGCGACAACCCCGAGATCGCCCGCGCCCTGGGCGAGGTGATCGACCTCAAGGCCCGGCACTCGCGATTCTTCGAGGAGGAGGCCGTGCACCGGCTGCTCGAGAGTCCGCGCGCCGTGCGTCTCACCCGCCGGGAGCTGCGCCGTGATGTGCTGCCCATCGGAGCCATCGCACTCGCTCCCTCCGACCGGGTCTTCTTCACCGGGTTCACGTTCGCCGGCGATAGCGGGGTGGAGCGAGCGCGGCGGGTGGCGGCATCCGTCGCCGATCTACCCGGCATGGACGATGGCACGGTGCATGCCGTGCAGCTGCGGCTCGCAGCCTGAGCACACGCGTGCTTGGATGATCAGCGGAACGAGGGGAGCAGAGTGGCATTCGACATCGACACCTACACGGCGACGAGCGTGAGCGTGAACTGGGACGACCTCGATCTCGAGGTCTTCCGCGAGCATCCGCTGCCCGAGGACTCGCTGCGCACCCTGCGCTACATGGCCGACGTCGAGTACCACACCGTCTGCTACACCCGGGATCTGCTCACCACCCCCTCGCACCGCGAGGCCGACGTGAGTTCGTTCATGACCATGTGGAACCGCGAGGAGTTCTGGCACGGTGAGGCCCTCGCCGCCGTGCTCGCGATGCACGACATCACCGTCGACTTCGACCAGCTGAAGGCCAACCGGCTGAAGCTCGGCTGGAAGGACCGCCTCGACCCCATCAAGCAGTCGGTGCTCGGCTCGCTCGTCGGCGAGGACTTCGTGGCAGTGCACATGTCGTGGGGCGCGGCCAACGAGTGGTCCGCCATCACCGCCTACAACCGCATGGCCGAGCTCGAGCAGGATCCCGTGCTCGCCGAGTTGCTGCGCCGTATTGCCAAGCAGGAGGCGCGACACGTCGCCTTCTACACCTCGCAGGCGCGCGAGCGACTGGCCAGGAGCACCAAGGCGCAGAAGATCACCCGATTCGCGCTCAGCAGGTTCTGGGCGCCTGTCGGCTCCAGCATCATGGAGCGTTCGGACGTGCAGCACGTCATGAACCACCTCATGAGCGGGCCCGACGGACGGAAGGCCGCCAGGAAGGTCGACGATTCGATCAGCGGGATGCCGGGTCTCGGCGGTCTGACCATCGTGCAGGACGCGCTCGACGAGCTGGGCGTCCCGGCCTGAGCCGAACTCCGCCTCGGGCCTGGGCGCCGCTTCTCAGAGCGCGTCGACGTAGAGCCAGGCTCCGCGCTCGCGAACGAAGCTGCTGTTCTCGTGCTGGGCATGAGCGACGCCGTCGTGCTTGGAGCGGGCGGTGAACTCGACGGTGCCCGTCGTGTCGAACGGACCACCGCCGGTGGTCGCGGCGATCTCGAGGCGGAACCAGCGCACGGACGGATCGAGCTCCAGCTCGGACGGACGGGTCGACGGATGCCACGTGCTCAGCAGGTAGGCCACGTCACCGACCACGTAGCCCGAGTACCGCGAGCGCATGAGCTGGACCGCGGTGGGCGCGAGGGTCGCGCCGCTGTGGAACCGCCCGCAACAGGAACCGTAGGTCTCGCCGCTCAGGCAGGGGCAGCGGCTGTCGTCGCTCGGGACGGGAAAGGCTGGCTCGGTCACGAGTCGATCCTGTCATCTGCTGCGCTTCGGCCGCGGACTCCGTCCGGGCCTCTGCGAGCGGGTACCCGACGATCCGCTCGCTGAGCGAGCGGGTACCCGACGATCCGCTCGCTGAGCGAGCGGGTACTCGACGATCCGCTCGCTGAGGGCCGAGCGAAGCGACCGCCCGAAGCGCATCAGCCCAGTGCCGGACTGATGTCACGCACGATCGACTCCAGGATGCGCGCGTTGAAGTCGACGCCGAGCTGGTTGGGCACCGTGACCAGCACGGTGTCCGCGGCCTGCACGGCGGCATCCTGAGCCAGCTCGGCCGCGATCACGTCGGGCTCGCCGATATAGCTGCGCCCGAAGCGGGCGAGCCCGCCGTCGAGGTGGCCCACCTGGTCCTTCGCGTCGGCCTGCGCGCGCAGCCCGAAGTAGCGTCGGGACTCGTCGTCGATGAGCGGCAGGATGCTGCGGCTCACCGACACCCGTGGCTCGAAGTCGTGGCCGGCTTCGGCCCACGCCGCCCGGAACATCGCGATCTGCTCGGCCTGCAGCTGGTCGAACGGCACCCCGGTGTCTTCGGTGAGCAGCGTCGAGCTCATCAGGTTCATGCCCTGCTCCGCCGTCCACACGGCGGTCTTGCGCGTGCCTGCACCCCACCAGATGCGCTGGGGCAGCGTCGGAGACAGCGGTTCGATGGCGAGCGGATGCGTCGAGCCGGTCATCTGCGGGTTGGCGTGGGCCAGCCCGGCTCCGGCGATCGCGGCGCGGAAGAGTTCGGTGTGAGCACGCGCCATGTCGGCATCCGTCTGACCGTCGGAGGGGACGTAGCCGAACGACTCGTAGCCGGCCAGCGCCGTCTCGGGTGATCCCCGGCTGATGCCGAGCTGCAGTCTCTCGCCCGCGATCAGGTCGGCCGCGGCAGCGGACTCCGCCATGTAGAGCGGGTTCTCGTAGCGCATGTCGATGACGCCGGTGCCGATCTCGATGGTCTTCGTGCGGGCGCCGACGGCGGCGAGCAGGGGGAACGGCGACGCGAGCTGGCGGGCGAAGTGGTGCACCCGGAAGTAGGCGCCGTCGACGCCGACCTCCTCGGCCGCAACAGCCAGGTCGATCGACTGCTGCAGTACGTCGGCGGCCGTGCGGGTCAACGACCCGGGTACGGCCTGGTAGTGGCCGAAGGAGAGGAATCCGATGCGCTTCACCATGACCACAGCGTAGGCACGCGCAAGGGTATTCCGCCCGTCGGATGTTGAAAGCCCGGTGTTATCGTGACGATCGTGACGAACACCGAGCTTC
This sequence comes from Leifsonia stereocauli, assembly GCF_038432415.1. Taxonomy (NCBI): domain Bacteria; kingdom Bacillati; phylum Actinomycetota; class Actinomycetes; order Micrococcales; family Microbacteriaceae; genus Leifsonia; species Leifsonia stereocauli. The sequence continues at coordinate 1,375,458 of NZ_JBCAUN010000001.1, read as the reverse complement.
CGACCTCCTCAGCCACCTACACCTGGGTCGATCCCGCCGTCGGGCTCGCGCAGTTGCCGCAGCTCAGCGGCCTCGAGTACCTGACCGGCATCCTCGAGGGGCGCATCCCCGAGCCTCCGATCGCCGTGCTGATGAACATGGACATCGTCGCGGTGTCCGAGGGCGAGGTGATCTTCGAGTCGCGACCGACCCAGGCGCACTACAACCCCCTCGGCACGATCCACGGCGGGCTGGCGTGCACCGTGCTCGACACCGTGCTCGGGTGCGCGGCCCACAGCACCCTGCCCGCCGGCACCGGCTACACCTCGATCGACATCACCGTGAGCTACGTACGCCCGATCCAGCCGTCGGCAGCACCGCTGCGGGCCACCGGGCGCGTGCGCAAGAGCGGCACCAGGGTGATCTTCGCCGAGGCCGAGCTCACCGACAGCGCCGGAAACCTTCTCGCCACCGCGACGAGCAGCCTGCTGGTGTTCGCCCACCGCCCGCAGGGCTGAGGCCGCCCGCAGGGCTGAGGCGTCACCGTCCGCGCGGAGCGATCAGCCCACGAGTCGATCGAAGGCGGCGTCGAGCTCGGCATCCACGACCTGGGACTCCGGATGCGCATCGTGCCAGGCGATCATCTCGGCGGCGCCCTCCCAGAACGGCACCGTGGTCGCGAACTCGGGAACCAGCGCCTTCACCTTCGAGTTGTCGAAGACCATGGAGTGCGCCTTATCGCCGATGAGGCCGGGTCCGAGCTCCGGATGCGCGGCCGCGATCGTCTCGGATGAGACGTGCGCGAGCACGGGCTCGACGCCCGCGGCCTCGCCCAGCCAGCCGTAGATCTGGTTCCATGTAGGAGCGTGGTCTCCGGTGATGTGGAAGGTGTCGCCCACGGCGTACGGGTTGCCGAGCAGCCCTGCGAATCCGACCGCGAAGTCGCGCGTGTGGGTGATGGTCCAGAGGCTGGTTCCGTCGCCGTGCACGATGACGGGCTTGCCGACCCGCATCCGTGCGATGTCCGTCCATCCGCCCGAGGTGGGCAGCAGCGTGCGGTCGTAGGTGTGCGATGGCCGCACGATCGTGGCCGGGAAGCCGCGGTCGCGGTAGGCGCCCACGAGCAGGTCCTCGCAGGCGATCTTGTCGCGGGAGTACTGCCAGAACGGGTTGCGCAGCGGCGTCGACTCGGTCACCGGAAGTCGCGAGGGAGGGGTCTGGTACGCGGAGGCCGAGCTGATGAACACGTACTGGCCCACCCGGCCCTCGAACAGGTCGACGTCGGCCTGCACGTGCTCGGGAGTGAACGCGAGGAACTCGGCGACGACGTCGAACTCGGCGTCGCCGACGGCCTCGCGCACGCTCGCGGGATCGCGGAGATCGGCGGTCAGCCTGCGGACGGCATCCGGCAGCGGACGCACTCTCGATTCACCCCGGTTCAGCACTGTCACGTCGTGGCCGAGTTCGATGGCACGGGAGACGGATGCCGCGCTGATGACGCCGGTACCGCCGAGGAACAGGATGCTCTTCGTCATCAGTCGATCATTGCAGCCTCGCTCGCCGAAGGCACGTGGGTGCAGCCAGCGCGTCCGGTCGCCGAAGGCACGTGAGCGAAGCGAGTGCGTCGAGGTGTCGCTACCTTCGACGAGCTGGAGTGGCCGCCTAGGCTGGCGATCATGGACTTCGGACTCTTCATTCCCCAGGGCTGGCGGCACGACCTTCTCGGCATCGACCCGGCCGATCAGTGGGACACGATGAACTCGCTCGCACAGCACGCAGACGCCGGGCCGTGGGACTCGCTCTGGGTGTACGACCACTTCCACACCGTGCCCGTGCCTTCCGAGGAGGCCACGCACGAGGCGTGGACGCTGATGGCGGCATTCGCCGCGAGCACGTCGCGCGTGAAGCTCGGCCAGATGTGCACGTGCATGAGCTACCGCAACCCTGCCCACCTCGCCAAGATCGCCGCGACGGTCGACATCATCTCGGGCGGCCGCACGCAGATGGGCATCGGCGGCGGCTGGTACGAGCACGAGTGGCGCGCCTACGGCTACGGCTTCCCGCCCGTCGCGGAGAGGCTCGCCCGTCTGCGTGAGGGAGTCGAGATCTTCTCCCAGGCCTGGACGACGGGCAGCGCGACCCTCGACGGGAAGCACTATCAGGTCGACGGGGCCATCGTTCGGCCCCTCCCGCTGCAGGAGGGCGGCATCCCCATGTGGATCGCGGGCGGCGGTGAGAAGGTCACTCTGAAGATCGCCGCGCAGTACGCCAGCTACACCAACTTCGCCGGAACCCTCGAGGAGTTCGACCACAAGAGCGCCGTGCTCCGTGGCCACTGCGAGGCGATCGGCCGCGACTTCGCCTCCATCACCCGGTCGTCGAACTTCAACACCATCGTCGCCGCGACCGAGTCCGAGGTCGCCGACCGCATCGACGCGCTGCACGCCAGGGTGCTGCCGTTCCTCGGCGAGACCAAGGCGGGGGAGTTCGTGGCCGAGTATCGCAACGGCACTCCGGCGGTCGGCACGCCGGAGCAGATCGTGGAGCGCCTGCGCGAGCGACGCGAGCACGGGCTGGGATACGCCATCCACGACTTCCCGGAGGCGGCCTACGACAGGTCGGGCATCGAGTTGTTCGAGCGCGAGGTACTGCCGGCGCTGGCCTGATGGCGGCATCCGTCGCCTCGGGAATAGCCGGATGCGACCTGCCGTTCCGTTTTATGCAAACGTATGAAGTGATCGAGTAGTCAGGAGCCCTCATGGCACAGCAGGTCGAGTTCGGAGTCGACACCTTCGGCGACGTCACGGTCGACGCGAACGGAGACAGGCTGTCGCAGGCCGAGGTGCTGCGGAACGTCGTCGCCCAGGGCGTGCTGGCCGATCAGGTGGGCCTCGACTTCTTCGGCGTCGGCGAACACCACCGCGACGACTTCGCCGTCTCGGCGCCCGAGGTCGTGCTCGCGGCGATCGGCGCGAAGACCGAGACCATCCACCTCGGCTCCGCCGTGACAGTGCTGAGCTCCGACGACCCCGTGCGCGTGTTCCAGCGCTTCGCCACCCTCGACGGCATCTCGAACGGACGCGCCGAGGTGATCCTCGGGCGCGGTTCGTTCACCGAGTCGTTCCCGCTGTTCGGCTACCAGCTGAGCGAGTACGAGGACCTCTTCGAGGAGAAGCTCGAGCTGTTCGCCGAGCTCGTCAAGGAGACCCCCGTCACGTGGGAGGGCCGCAAGCGTGCGGCCCTCGTGAACCAGGAGGTCTACCCGAAGACGGCATCCGGCGCCCTCAAGGCGTGGATCGGCGTCGGCGGTTCTCCCGAATCCGTCGTGCGAGCCGCGACCTACGGCTACCCGCTGATGCTCGCGATCATCGGGGGAGCACCCGCGCGCTTCCGACCGTTCGTCGACCTGTATCACCGCGCCCTGGCTCAGCTCGGCCAGCCGATGCTGCCCGTCGGCGTGCACTCGCCCGGGCACATCGCCGACACCGACGCGCAGGCCCGCGAGGAGCTGTGGCCGCATCACCAGGCGATGATCACCCGCATCGGCCGGGAGCGCGGCTGGGGTCCGATCACCCGCGACACCTTCGAGAACGAGGCAGACGAGGGGGCCTTGAACGTCGGTTCCCCCGAGACCGTCGCCCGCAAGATCGCCGCGACGGTGCGGGACCTCGGTGTGCAGCGCTTCGACCTCAAGTACTCCAACGGAACGCTCTCGCACGAGAAGCTCATGCACAGCATCGAGCTCTACGGCACCGTCGTGGTGCCTCGGGTGCGGGAGCTGCTCGCGGCCGACGACACGTCGGCCTAGGGGGAGCTCCGGCTAGGCCGAGGCGGCGGTCAGTGGATGCCGCAGCGGCCAGTCCTGGCCGTCGAGGATGACCTGCAGGGCGTCGCCGGTCCGCGGGTTGACCACGATCGGCGCCGCCAGGTTCACCGTGGGGCCGCCCTCGGTCAGCGAAGAGACCACGAGGATGAGCGGCTCGACGTCACCGAGGTTCACTGCGTCGCGCTGCTCGGCTCCCAGTCCCGGCCTGTAGTCGGAGAGGTAGGTGGGTGCGTCGAGCACGAAGAGTCTGAGGCCCGGGTCGTCGACCGACCGCAGCGCGAAGACGCCGACGGCGCCCTCGATGGCGTGCAGGGTGAAGCGCGTGGCCGGCTCGAGTCCGGGGGGAGGACTGAGGAAGGTCAGCTCGCCGATCATCGCAGGTAGTCCATGAGCGTCGCGGGGAGCACCTTGGCCGAGACGGCGATCGCCGACTGGTAGGCCAGCTCCTGCATCTTCAGCTCGAGCGAGATCTGCCCGATATCGACGTCCTCGATGGCGGCCCGCCGGGTCTCGAGTGATCCGGTCTGTGCCACGAGCATCTCCTCTGCGCGTTCGATCTGCGCCTGTCTCTGTCCGACCTCGGCATGCGTGCTGACCATCTTCGTGGCGCGGTCGTCGATCTCTCCGAGCCGCGCCGTCACGTTCCGGCCCGACCTCAGGTCGGCGGCGATGGTGCTCAGAAGTTGGAAGACCGAAGCCGCTCCGCTGCCGAACGCTGCATCGCCATCGGCATCCACCCGTACGGTCTGGTCGGCCGCGACCCGTCGCTGCACAGTGCTGCCCGCAGCGCCCGTGAAGGAGAAGTCGGGCTGGAAGGCGACGCCGGCGTCGGAATTGCCGGCGAAGACGTTGCGACCCAGGTAGGCGGTGTTCGCGATGCCGAGCAGATCGTCGCGCAGCGATTCCAACTCCACCGCGATGGCCTCCTTCGCCGTGGGGGAGAGAGCTCCGTCATTGGCGCCCTGGACGGTCAGGTCGCGCGCACGGCGCAGCACGTTCGAGGCTGTCGACAGGGCACTGTCGGCCGTCGTGAGCCAGCCGATGCCGTTGTCGGCGTTGCGGGTGTACTGGTCGACCGACCGCTGCTCCGCCCGCGTGCGCAGGGCGTCGGCCGTGCCCGTCGGGTCATCGGACGGCCGCGAGATGGCGCGCAGCGATGCCGCCTTCTCCTGGGTCGCGGCCAGTCGTGCTGCGCTGGCCTGCAGGTTCTGCTGGGCAGAGCGCATCATCATGGTCTGCGTCACACGGGTGATCATGCGCTATCTCCCCACGAGTCCGGTGCGGTTGATGAGAGTGTCCAGTGCCTCGTCGATGGCTGTCATCACACGCGCAGCCCCCTGGTAGGCGCGCTGGAACGCCAGCATGTTCATGTTCTCCTCGTCGAGGTCGACCGCCGAGTTCGACTGCTGTGCGGCGACGGCGCTCGAGGAGGCGAGGTCGGCGAGGGCCGAGTTGCGGATCTCGGTCTGCGCGGCCACGGCGACACGGGTCACCAGGCCCGACCACAGCTCGTCGGGGGAACCGTCGGCCTTCGCGATGCCCGAGATGGCATCGGCGACCGATCCGTCGGTACCGCCGGCACCCGGAGTGCCCGTCGCGATGCCGGAACCGTCGGTGGGGACGACACGCAGACCCTGGGCGGCCGAGACTCCGGCGTCGACGACGAAGAAGTCGTGCCCGGTGGTTCCGTCCGCGGTGGCTCCGGTGCGGTGGATGGCGTTCACCTGGGTTGCGAGCGCGATGGCGAGGGCGTCGTAGGATGCCGCGGTCTCGGCGAGGGCGCCTCCGGTTCCACCGGCCTCGGCAGGCGCGAGGACTGTCAGGGCGCCGCCGAGCGAGCCGCCGTCGAGCTCGACGGCGATGCCGGGATGGTGAGCCCATTCCAGTCGCACCGGGTCCGTCGCCGACGTGGCCATGCTGCCGCCGCCGAGGACTGTGACGGGCCGGAGCGAGTCGCCCGTCACGAGAGCGTTACCGCCGAGGAACACAGTGACGGTTCCGTCGGACTGCGGCTCGACGCGTCCGCCGGCGATCCCGGCGATGGTGGTGAGCACGCGGCTGCGCTGGTCCTGCAGTTCGTTCGCAGATCCTCCCGAGGCCAGCGTCGACCTGATTCGGGCGTTGAGCTCGGCGACCTCGGCCCCAGCTGCGTTGAGCTGCGCGGCCTGATCGTCGACGCTGCCGCGGATCTCCGACCACTGGGTCTGGGTCGCCCGGGATCCTGAGGCGATGCGATTGACGAGCACTGAGGCCTGCTGGAGCAGGACGCTCTCGGATGCCGGCTCACCGGCGCGGTTCGACAGCTCGCCCCACGCCGACCAGAACTCGCCGAGCTGCGCCGAGATGCCGGTGGCGCCGGGCTCGTTGAGCGACTTCTCGAGCGTGCCGAGGGCCGTGGCCCTGGCATCCGAGAATCCGGCGATCGACAGGGCGCCGCGCACGCGGGCGTCGAGCCTGGCGTCGGCGAGCCTGGCGATGCCGTCGATCGAGACGCCCTGCCCGACGTGGACGCCGGTGCTGAACCGACCGGCGGTCACGGCTCCGATCCCCGAGGATGAGACCCGTTGGCGGGTGTAGCCGTCGGTGTTCGCGTTGGTGATGTTCTGACCGACGACGTCGAGACCGAGTCGCGCGGCGACGAGCCCGGTGTAGGCGGTGTTCAGGGCGCCGAAGGTGCTCATTCCGTTGTCACAGCTCCCGGTCGATGATGCGTGCGCCACGTGCCGTGGCACCGGTGGTGCCACTGGCGTCGTAGGTGCCCGAGTTGCCGTCGATGCCGGCCGCGACCTCCTGGGTGGAGCGCAGGGCGGAACGCAGGAGCGCGTCGTTCAGGTCGCGCACCGACGTGATCTGGGCGGTGAGTTCGAGCATCGCCTGCAGGTGGTCGCGCAGGATGTCGCCCCAGGGCCCGGCCGGAGCGGCCTCGGCGAGTTCGCGGAGCGGCAGCTCGGCGTCGACGCCCCACTCGGCGGCGATGGCGTCGAGCTCGACCGACCGGCCGAGTCCGCTCTCGCGGAGGCGCTCGGCCACCTGTTCGATCTCGCGGGTCGCGAACGGGATCCACCGGGTCTTCCCGGCGGTGAGCAGGAGTTGCTGCTCCTCGAGCTTGAAGAGCAGCAGCTCGAGGAGCTCGCGCTCATGCCAGAGCACTGCTGACAATTCGGTGGCCCCCACGTGTTTCTCCATTCGCATCGGGTTGCATGATGACGATCCATCGTCGCTCTCCGACGCTTTTCCGTTCGTGAAAGCAACTGTCGGTCGCATCGCGGTCAATGTTAGTGAGCGCGCATGTCCGCGTTTCCCAGAGGGGTACATAGCACGCTCCGAGCCGGTGACTACGGGGTACATGGCGTTGTCGGCCAACGTGCCGACACTCGGACTGGGGCGCGTTCCGGGGCGAGATTCCGGGGCCCCGACGGATAGCTTGGACACGCGTCGAAAGCCTGTTCCACCGTCGGATCGGAGTATGGAATCCGGCGTGAAGTGATGACCACACCCATACCCGAAGTGAGTGAGGACAGGCACCTTTTCGGGTGCCCGGACAACGGGGGATGGACAGTGAATCGGATCGAGCGCAACGCATTGGTGGTCGAGAACCTGCCGCTCGTGGGCTACCTGGTCTCCGAGCTGTGCGGCAGGGCGACGCACCTGTCCCGCGACGACCTGGCCTCGGTGGGCGCCATCGCACTCATCACCTCTGCCGAGTCCTTCGACCCGACTCTCGGGATCCCGTTCGGCGCGTACGCGCGGCGCCGCATCGTCGGCGCGTTCGCCGATGACATGCGCTCGGCCGACTGGGCACCGCGCTCGGCGCGCAAGCGCATCAAGGAGACCCTCGCGGTGCAGGAGACCCTGACCACCGCACTCGGACGCACCCCCGACGTCGACGAGATCGCCAACGCCATGGGCATCGACCGGGAGACGGCTCGCGCCGCCCTCTCCGACGCGGGGCGTTCGGTCACATCGCTCGATGACACCGTCGCCGACTCGCTGGCCGCCGAGATCGTCTCGCCGGAGGAGAGTCTGCTCCTGGGTGAGGAGCTGCGCTACCTGCGGGCATCCGTCGACGCCCTCCCGGAGCGGATGCGCGCGATCATCGTCGCCGTCTACTTCGAGGACCGCACCGTCACCGAGATCGCCGCCGAGCTGGGCATCACCCACTCCGCCGTCTCGCAGCAGCGCTCGGAGGCGATCCGCCTGCTCCGCGACGGGCTCGGCACCCACTACTCCGACGGTGACGAGCCTCACGTTCCCGTCTCGAGGGTCGCCACGGCCAGCCGCAGTGCCTATCTCGCGCGGGTCGCCGAGCAGGCCGTGCTCGAGGTCTCGCGCCGGGCGGCGCTGCGCGGCCGGGTCTCCACGGTCTCCTGAGGCCTCTGCCGATCAACCCGAGGATTCGTCTAACGGGTTCTCCGGGTGTGCCGATAGCTCTGGATGCGGGCCCACGGATGGGCCCGTGACGACACCCAGATCACGGAGGAACACACCATGGGTATGCAGATCAACACCAACACCGCGGCGAACAACGCCTACCGCAACCTCAACAACACGCAGAACGCGCTGTCGAAGTCGCTCGAGAAGCTCTCGAGCGGACTGCGCATCAACCGTGCTGCCGATGACGCGGCCGGCCTGTCGATCTCGGAGGGCCTGCGCTCGCAGATCTCCGGCAACAAGGTCGCCGCACGCAACGCCCAGGACGGCATCAGCGTCATCCAGACGTCGGAAGGCGCCCTGACCGAGGTTCACAACATCCTGCACCGCATGCGCGACCTGGCTGTCCAGGGAGGCAACGACTCGAACAACGCCGACTCGCGCGCAGCGATCAAGGGTGAGGCCGATGCTCTGGGCGAGGAACTCACCCGCATCATCGACAACACGAACTTCAACGGCATCAAGCTGCTCGACGGTTCGACGAAGAGCTTCCAGGTCGGCACGGGAGACAACACCTCCTCGAGCGACGTGATCGACGTCAAGCTCTCCGGCACTGCGGCGTCCGTCGGAGGCCTCGCAACCGCCGCCGGCACCGCGTCGGCCGACTTCGTCGTCACGGACAGCGCAACGGCGAGCGGAACGATCACCAAGATCGACGCAGCCATCACGGCGATCTCGACGGACCGGGCGACCCTCGGTGCGGCGCAGAACCGCTTCGAGTCGACGATCAACAGCCTGAGCGTCGCCGGTGAGAACCTGGCGGCGGCGGAGTCGCGCATCCGCGACACCGACATGGCATCGGAGATGGTCAACTACACCCGGGCGAGCATCCTCTCGCAGGCGGGCACGTCCATGCTGGCGCAGGCCAACCAGTCGAACCAGAGCGTTCTCAAGCTCCTCGGCTAGATCGGCATCGCCTGGCGGTCGGCCCGGCGAGCGCGGGTGGGTGTAGGGCCTACCACGTGCGCGCCGGGCCCGGCCGGCACCGACATCAGCAACCCCGACGCAGAGGAAGGACGATCGTGGGCATCTCCCTCGGCGGTCTCGCCAGCGGTCTCGACACCGCGGCACTCATCACGAAGCTCATGGCGATCGAAGCCGCCCCGCAGACGCTGCTCAGCGCACGAGTCGCCTCCACGAGCTCGACCATCAGCGACCTCCAGGCCCTCAACCTCAAGTTCTCCTCACTTGCCACGATGGCCGCATCGAACCGCACGGCATCGTCGCTGAACGGCTTCACCGCCTCAGCATCGTCGAGCACAGTCACGGCGAAGGCCGGGGCGAACGCCGTGGCCGGAAGCGTCGACATCGTCATTCGGTCGGTCGCCCAGGGCCAGACGTCGGTCACCGCGCCGATGACCGCCTGGCCCGACGATCCGGCCACCCTCACCCTCGTCGCGCATGACGGCACGCGCACCGAGGTCACGGCCGCGAGCACGTCGCTCGAGGACGTCGCCTCGGCGATCAACAAGTCCGGCGCACCTGTCACGGCCACGCGGGTGCGTGCCGGCCTCGACGTCGACGGCAACCAGCAGTACCGCCTGCAGCTCAGTTCGACCGCCACGGGGACGGATGCCGCCTTCGGCGTTCTCCGCGGAGGCACCGACCTGCTCGCCGAACCCGGGGCGGCCGCGATCCGCACCGCCCAGGACGCCGAGGTCGCGCTCTGGTCGGGGACGGCCGCCGAGCAGGTCGTTCGCTCGTCGACCAACACCTTCACGGGTCTCATCGGCGACGTCGACGTCACGGTGTCCGCAGCATCCGTCGACCCGGTCACCGTCACCGTCGCGCGGGATCCCGCCGTGGCCTCCACGGCCGCGAAGGCCCTGACCGATGCGATCAAGTCGATCTTCGGGACGATCGACGCGAAGTCGGCGAGCTCGACGACGACCAACGCCGACGGCAGCACGACGACGAAGCTGGGTTCGTTCACGGGCGACTCGACTGTGCGCTCGGCGCGACTCGCCCTGGCCTCGGCCGTCTCGATGCCGATCGGCGGGGCGTCCCCCTCGCAGATCGGCATCAGCTTCCTGAAGGACGGCAGCCTGGTCTTCGATCCCGAGGCCTTCTCCGCCGCACTGGCGGCGGACCCGGCAGCGGCACAGGGCATGCTCGCCACGATCGCCGGTCGGGTCGCCGACGCGGCCACCACGGTCTCGGACAAGTACACCGGCCGGCTGACGACCAGCATCAACGGACAGGAGACAGTCGTGAAGTCGATGAACGAGCAGATCGAGAGCTGGACCCGGCGGCTCGACGATCGTCGTGCCCATCTCGAACGCACGTACTCCGCCCTCGAGGTGCGCATGAGCGCTCTCAACTCGCAGTCGGCATGGCTCACCTCGCAGATCGCCGCACTGCCCACCACCAGCGGATCGAGTTCCAAGTGACGACCCTCCTGCAGGCCCAGGCCCAGGCCCAGTACGGCCGCGAAGCCGTGCTCTCGGCCACACCGGCACGACTGCTCACCATGCTCTACGACAGGCTGCTGCTCGACCTGCACCGTGCCGAGCAGGCGCAGCGGGCCGGGTCGTGGAACGACGCCTCCACGGCGCTGCTGCACGCCCAGGACATCGTCGCCGAGCTCTCCAGTTCGCTCCGGGTCGACCTCTGGGACGGCGCCGAGGGACTGCTCGCCGTGTACGCGTTCGTCACCACCACCCTGCGCAACGCGAACGTGCAGCGCGATGCCGCCCTCACGAGGCAGGCCATCGACCTGATGGAGCCCCTCGCGGCAGCCTGGCACGAGGCAGCTGCCCTGCCGACGGCCGCCGACTCCCTGACCTCCGCCGCACCCGTCGGCGGGGGAGGCCTGCACCTTGGCTTCGCCTGATCGCACCCGTCGCACGTGGACCGAGGTGCTCGACGCGCTCGAGGCCGACGCCCTCTTCGCGGTGTCCGACCCTGATCCCGAACCGGACCGCGGTGACGCGGCGCACCTCCCTGCGCACCGCAGCGAGGAGCACTGGCGCCCCGATCCGGAACTCGGGGCACTGCCCGATGAACTGCACGAGCGCGCGGCAGAGGTCCTGGCGCTCCAGCGCGAGATGCTCGAGCTCCTGATCGAGGAGCGCCGGTCCGTGAGGCGCCACCTGGAGGCCGTTCGCACAGTTCCGGATGTCGCTGCATCGGGCGCCGTCTACCTCGACGTGCAGGGCTGATGCCGACAGGCGGCATCCGTCTCGGAAATCTCCTGGCCCCTGCCTAACGTCGCGAGCCGATCTGCCGATAGCTGTCTTCGAGCACGGATCGCTCACGAACGGGCCATGGATCGGCCTTCTTCCCCTGAATCACGAAGAGGTCTCGTGTTCGATTCCGTGAGCATCTCGGCGCTCTCCAGCGCCCTCGATGGCCTGGCGATGCGCCAGCGCGCCATCGCCGACAACATCGCCAACGTCAACACGCCGAACTACACGGCCCAGCGCGTGGCGTTCGAGGACGCCCTCGCCGCTTCAGTGCGGTCAGGTGACGGGAACGTCGCCCCCACCATCGCGCGGTCGCTCGAGCCCACCCAGCTCAACGGCAACAACGTGAACCTCGACACCGAGACGTTGTCGAACGTCGACACCGTGCTGCGGTACCAGTTCGCCTCCCGTGCCGTCGACGGCGCCTTCAGCAGCGTGCGCGCAGCGATGAGGACGAGCTGATGACGTTCGACGCGATCGGCATCGCCGGAACCGGCCTCACCCTGCACCGCAAATGGCTCGACGCCGTCTCCGACAACCTGGCGAACCTCAACACGGCGACCTCGGGCGACGACGAGGCCTTCCGGGCCCGTTATGTGCTCGCCCAGGCAGGCGAGGGTACGACCGGCGTGTACGTCGCCGGTGCAGCCTATGGCGATGCTGAGGGCCGACTCGTCTACGAGCCCGACCACCCCCTCGCCAACGCCGAGGGCTACGTGCGCTACCCCGAGATCGACATGGCCTCGCAGATGGGTCAGCTCATCCTCGCCCAGCGCGGCTACCAGGCGAACGCCGCCGTCGTCGACCGCGCCCGGGAGACCTACACCGCCGCCATCCAGATCGGACGTGCCTGATGACCATTCCCGCGATCGGTGCCGTCGGCACCGCCACCCCCGTCGCCCTCGTCCAGCCCCCGACCACGGTCGACGCAGCAGACAGCGCCGCGAACTCGGCCTTCCCGGCCTCCATGACGGGTGCCGTCGACGAGCTGCAGAAGCTGCAGGGCACGTCGGACAGCCTCGCCGTCGCCGCGGTGACCGGTGACCTCAGCGACATCCACACGGCCACGATCGCCGCCACCCGCGCCCAGGTCACCATGGAGCTCGTCGCAGCAGTGCGCAACAAGGGCGTCGACGCCTTCAACGAGATCATGCGGATGCAGGCCTGATGCCCGCCGCCCTCCGCTCCGGCTTCGGCAGCCTGCTCGCCGGCATCCGGCAGTTCACCCTTGCCCAGCGAACCGTGGCCATCATCGGCCTGGCCGTGCTCGCCCTCGGCGTGACGGCGCTGGTCTCCTGGCTGACGGCGCCGTCGTACTCGCCGCTCTTCACAGGGCTGCAGGCGGCGGACGCCAACGCGATCGTCGAGCAGCTGCGCAGCGACGGCGTCGCGTACGAGCTCGCCGACGGCGGTGCGACGGTCATGGTGCCGCGCGAGGCGGTCTACGACGAGCGCCTCAAGGCCGCATCGGCCGGACTGCCCAGCTCGAGCGACGGCGGCTACTCCCTTCTCGACGAGATGGGCGTCACGGCTTCGGAGTTCCAGCAGTCCGTGACCTACAAGCGTGCGCTCGAGGGCGAACTCGCCTCGACGATCTCAGCCCTCGACGGCGTGCAGACGGCGTCGGTCAGGCTCGCCATCCCCGAGGAGACCGTCTTCGTCGACCAGAAGGCCGACCCGACGGCATCCGTCTTCATCGAGACCCGCAACGGCACGACGCTCACCTCGGCGCAGGTCGAGGCCGTCGTGCACCTCACGTCGGCATCGATCGAGGGCATGAAGCCCGAGGACGTGGCCGTGGTCGACTCCACCGGCAAGGTGCTCTCGGCTGTCGGAGTCGGGGCGACCGGCGGCGCCGACGAACAGGCATCCGACTACGAGGGCCGCATCGAGAATGCCGTGCAGGCCATGCTCGACCGCGTCGTGGGCGCAGGCAACGCGACCGTCGTCGTGGCCGCAGACGTGAGCAGCGAATCGGCTGAGAGGGTCGAGGAGAGCTACACGGGGGCCGGAGACATCCCCGCGATCAACGAGTCGACGACCAAGGAGACGTACCAGGGCGGCGCGGGAACCGCCGCAGGCGTGCTCGGACCAGACAACATCGCCGTGCCAGACGGCGCGACCGGCGACGGAGCGTACGAATCCGAGTCGGCCACGAAGAACAACGCCGTCAACAAGGTCACCGAGACCCGCACCATACCGGCCGGCTCGCTCGCCCGCCAGACCGTGTCCGTCGCGGTGAACTCCGACGCCGAGAACATCGACGTGACTGGGCTGCGTTCGCTGGTCTCCTCGGCAGCAGGCATCGACACCACCCGGGGCGACGTCGTCACGGTCGAGACGGTTCCGTTCAGCACGGCCGGGGCGACGGATGCCGCAGCCGCCCTGGCCGCGGCGAAGGAGGCGGCGGCCGCAGAGCAACTCGCGTCGCTCATCCGCACCGCCGTCATCACCCTCGGAATCGCGATCCCCGTGGTGATAGCGATCATCGTCATCGCCCGTCGCTCGCGGCGTCGCGATGCCGAGGCGCTCGAGTTCGAGGAGGCACAGCAGACGCAGCAGCTCGAGCAGACGTTCGCCGCCCCCACGGCGATCGACATGATTCCCACCCTTCCCATCGACACCGTCGAACTCTCGAACTCCGCCATGCTCGGGCAGGCGGATGCCGGACGCCGCCTCGCCGAGATCGAGGCGATGGCAGGCAGGGATCCCCAGAAGACAGCCGAGTTCCTGCGCGCGCTCATGGATGACAGGCAGCCCGTATGACCGAGAATCGCGCAGTGCTCAACGGCGCCCAGAAGGCCGCCGTCGTGCTGATGAACATGGAGCCGACGCGCGCCGCCGAGGTCATGAAGCAGCTGAACGACCTCGAGGCCGAGGAGATCACCTCCGAGATCATGCGCCTGCGACGCGTCGACAGCGCAACGGCCGACGGCGTGCTCGCCGAGTTCCATGAGCTCAGCGTGCGCGGCTCCCTGCAGACCCGGGGCGGGCGTGACGTGGCCGTCGGGCTGCTCGAGGCATCCTTCGGCGCCGAACGGGCGGCGGGAGTGCTGAGCCGGGTCGCCTCGTCGATGGCGGGCCGAGCCTTCGAGTTCCTCGACGAGGTCGATGCCGCGCAGGTGCGCACCCTCGTCGAGGCCGAACTGCCGCAGACCATCGCCCTCGTCCTCGCATCGCTGCGGGCCGAGCACGCTGCCGCCGTGATGGCGGGACTGGAGCCCGAGGCGCGCACGGCCGTCGCCCACGCCATCGCCACGATGGGAACGGCGACTCCCGAGGCCGTCAAGGTCGTCGCCGAGACTCTCAAGTCGCGAGCCGGCGCCGTGGTCGCATCGCGCGAGTCCGGCGACGCCGTGGGCGGCGTCCAGCCCCTCGTCGACATCATCAACCGGGCGGATGTCGGCACGGAGCGAGCCGTGCTCGACGGCCTCGACATCCGGGATCCCGAGCTCGCGGAGGAGGTGCGCTCGCGCATGCTCACCTTCGGCGACATCGTGCGCCTCGATCGCAAGGCGGTGCAGCAGGTGCTGCGCGGCATCGACGCCCCAGTGCTCGCCCTCGCCATGAAGGGTGCTCCGGGGCCCGTGATCGAGGTCATCCACGCAAACGTGTCCGAGCGCAACCGCGAGCTGATCGACGACGAGACCCGTCTGCTCGGCCCCGTGCGGTCCGCCCAAGTCGAGGAGGCCCGCGCCGAAGTCGTGCGCTCCATCCGCACGCTCGAGGCCGAGGGCGTCATCACCCTTCACCGCGCCGAGGAGGACGACCTTGTCGAGTGACACCGGATTCGTCGCGACGGCGTTCCCCTCGGTCGGTCACGCGCGCGAGCGGACGACCGACATCGAGGCCGATGCCCGCTCCCGCGGTCATGTTCTCGGCTACGCGGCCGGGCTGCGCCGGGCCGAGCAGGAATGGGCCGAGCGTCGCGCGGCCCTCGAGGTCGAGGCGGTGAGACTCGCCGACACCCGGTCAGACGCCCACGCCAGCGCTCTGCGCGCGAGCATCAGCGCCGCCGCCGCCGTCCGCGCCATCGCTCTCCCCGTTCTGCAGGAGGCCGGCGAGGTTCTCACGGCGTCCGCCGTCGAACTGGCCGAGGCCATCATCGGCCGAGAGCTCTCCGACCCGCTGACAGCGGCCACGGCTGCGGTCGAGCGGGTTCTCGTCGCGGTCGCCGCCGACCTCGTCGTGGAGCTGCGGATGCACCCGGCGGATGCGGCACTCCTCGCCGAGCACTCCGATCATGCCGGTGGCCTGGCGATCGTCGCCGACCCTGCAGTCGAGCGCGGCGAGGCGACGGCGACGCTCCCCGACGGGTTCCTCGACGCCGGCATCCGCTCGGCCCTCGACCGTGCCCGGCGCATCCTCCTCCTCGAGGAGGGCGCGCGATGACGGCGACCCTGGTGCGTCCCCGCCCCGACTCCTTCTCCCGTGCCCTGCTCGCCGCCCGCCCCGAGCGCGTCGGTCGGGTCTCCTCCGTCGTCGGACTCGGCATCGACGTGCGCGGAGTCGAGGCCGCCATCGGCGACATCGTGCTGATCGGGGCTGACGCGGTGCCGGCCGAGGTCGTGGCATCAGGGGAGTCCGGGCTGCGCTGCATGCCGCTCGCCCGTCTCACCGGAGTGCGCTCGGGCGACGCCGTGCGCACGACGGGTGCCCCGCTCTCGGTGCCGATCGGCCATGGCCTGCTCGGTCGGGTCATCGACGGACTCGGGCGGCCGATCGACGGCCGCGGCGCCCTCGACGTCGCCGAGCGGGTGGCGGTCGACAACGATGCTCCGCCCGCCATGCGCCGGGCCAGGATCGCGGAGCCGCTGCACCTCGGAGTGCGCGTGCTCGACTCCCTGACGACGGTCGGGCGCGGCCAGAGGATGGGCCTGTTCGCCGGATCCGGCGTCGGCAAGTCGTCGCTGCTGTCGATGATCGCCCGAGGATCGGATGCCGACGTCACCGTCATCGCCCTCGTGGGCGAACGTGGCCGCGAGGTGCGCGAGTTCCTCGAGGACGACCTCGGGCCAGAGGGTCTCGCCCGGTCTGTCGTGGTCGTCTCGACCTCGGACGAGCCGGCTCTCGTTCGGCTGCGTGCAGCCTTCGTCGCCACCCGCATCGCCGAAGCGTTCAGGGACGACGGACGACACGTCGTGCTCATGATGGACTCGCTCACCCGCGTGGCCATGGCCCAGCGCGAGATCGGGCTGTCGGTCGGCGAGCCTCCGGCCACCCGTGGCTACCCGCCGTCGACCTTCGCCGTGTTCGCCCAGCTGCTCGAACGCGCCGGAACAGCCGAGGTCGGATCGGTCACCGGCCTGTACACGGTCCTCGTCGACGGTGACGACCACAACGAGCCCATCGCCGACTCGGCGCGGTCGATCCTCGACGGGCACGTCGTCCTCGACCGATCCCTCGCCGTCGGGGGGCACTTCCCGGCCGTCGATGCCCTCGGCTCGGTGTCCAGGGTGGCGAGCCGCGTGAGCCGGCCCGACGACCTCGCGGCCGCATCGGCGCTCCGCCGGGTGCTCGCGGCCCGCGCGAGAGCGCAGGACCTGCTCGATGTCGGCGCCTACCGCCGGGGCGCCAACGCGCTCGTCGACGCCGCGGTCGACCACGAGGACGCGATCAACGGGTTCCTCCGCCAGTCGATGAACGAGAGCTGCACACCGGAGGAGACCCGCGCGCGCCTGCACACGCTGGTCGCACTGCTCGGAGGGGGATCATGAGCCGCACGTTCTCATTGACCGGACTGCTCAGGTTGCGCAGGCTGGAGGAGGAGACCGCCGCAGGCGACCTCTCCCTCGCTCGCGAGCGCGCCGCCGAGGCGACGGAGCGCGAGCACCTGGTGAGGGCCGCGCTCGACCTGGAGCAGGCGCCGGCTGCAGTGCCCACCTCGGCCCTGCACGCCATCGCCGCGGCCAGAGCCTCGTCCCGCACGATGCTCGGTGAGCTCAACCAGCTCAGCCGGGAGCGCGACGCCGATGCCGCGTCGGCTCGGGACGTGCACGACCGTGCCCGGGCGGATGCCGGGGCGCTGGAGAAGCTCGCCGAGCGGCATGCTGCAGCCGTCGAACTCGACGAGCGCCGCCGCGAACAGATCGTGCTCGACGAGATCGCGTCGCGCCGTCGTGCAGTGCAGGGGGAGATCCGATGACGATGGTCGATGCCGCAGCGCGGGTGGAATCCATCCGCGCCGTGATCGAGGGCCTCACGGCGAAGACTGCCACCGTTCCCGGCGCGACGGATGCCGTCACCGCTGCCGGATTCGAGAGCGAACTGTCCGCCGTTCAGTCGAGCGTGGTACAGGCGCAGGCGACGACACCCTCGGCCGGAGGCGTGACGGGAACCGACATCGTCACGGCGGCCGAGGCCTACCTCGGCGTTCCCTACGTGTTCGGGGGCGAGGACTCCTCGGGCATGGACTGCTCCGGCCTCGTGCAGCGGGTGTACGCCGATCTCGGCATCGACCTGCCGCGCAGGGTCACGCAGCAGATGACCGAGGGGACCGAGGTCGGATCCCTTGCGGAGGCCCAGCCCGGCGACCTCATCGTCACGGGCGGCGGCGACCACATCCTCATCTACGCCGGAGACGGCAAGGTGATCCACGCACCGTACGAGGGCCGCGCGGTCAGCCTGGTCGACGCCTACATGAGCGACGACGAGATCACGACCATCCGGCGCATCGTTCCGACGGCGTCCGCTGTGACGGCGTCCGTGCCGACGGCGGCATCCGTCTCATCGGCCGCCGGTCTCGCCGCAGGCTCGAACGCGGCCATGACCGACCTCATCACGGCTGCATACCGCTCCCTGCTCGCCGGGGCCGCCGCGTGATCGGGCTCGGCGTCGCGTCGGATCGCGCCCTCGCCCCGCTCGCACGCCAGGCTCCGCGCGCCGACGCTTCCGCTGCCGCCGACTTCGACAGGGCGCTCGGGCTCGAGCTCGACGGATCCAGCGGGGGTTCGACCGGTCCGACAGGATCGGCGACAGCCGCCGCAGCGGCCGCATCGGCTGACGAAACGACTGCACCCGCCGGTGATGACGCGCTCGCAGCGGGATCGGACGAGACGGATGCCGCATTGTCCGTCCTCCCCGAGGCGGGCGTCGCCGCACAGCAGGCTTCCCAGCCTCCGCTCCCGCTCGTGGCGACCGGCACGATGGGCGCCGTGCCGTCGGCGGCCCGCGACCTCGCCTCGACAATCGGGCCCGGCGCTGCCGGATCGTCCACGTCGGCCGCCGGGTCGATGTCGATCTCGGCCTTGGGGGAGTCCGCGAGCGGGCCGACCGGTGACGCGGCACCCCGGACGCCGGCCGTTGCAGTGTCGGCATCCGGACCCGTCTCCGCGTCGGACGCATCGACCGCAGCGCTCGACGGACTCGTGTCCGGCGCACCCAAGACCTCGGCCGCCGCCTCGTCGGGTCCGCCTGCTCCTGGCCCCGCCGAAGCCAGTCCTGAAGGTGAGACGACGCCAGGATCGACCTCGGCCGCGTCCACGTCACGTGCTTCGCCGCTGGACGGTGCCCCGGCTCCGCATCCGGCGCCGGCCCCGAGCGGGACGCCCTCGCAGACCGTTGCGGGAGCGGTCGAGGCGGCACCGGCTACGACACCCGCGGCGCTGTCCGGCGGGAGCTCCGGGTCAGCTGACCAGGACGGCCCGATACCCGCGCCCGCCGGTGCGGCATCCGTCGCCCCGGCGAGCCCGGTCGTGGCCGCCGGCATCACGGTGGTCCAGACTCCGACGGAGACGTCAGCGCCGTCTGCGGCACCGCCCGCCGCTCGGCCGGTCGACCCGCCACTCGTACCGCAACTGCTGCGGCCGCTCACCGCGCTCGCGCAGGCCGGCCCGGGTCAGCACGTTCTCAGCATCGACATAGCGCCCGAGGCCCTCGGACCGGTCACGGTGCGGGCGCACCTCGGAGTCGATGGTCTGCGCATCGAGCTCTTCGCCCCGACGGATGCCGGACGCGATGCCATCCGGGGGATCATCGGCGACCTGCGCCGCGACCTCGCCAGCACAGGCCTCGGCGCCAGCCTCGACCTCTCCTCGCGCGATCCCCGCTCCGGAGCCCAGCAGAACGCTGCGGACGGGCAGGGCGGGCAGGGCGAGCGCCGCATGCCGGGTGACGGCGCCGACCGGGGCTCGTCGCAGCAGCGTCGACCTGTGGTCGTGCCGGCATCCGTCCAGACCACCGCACCCAGCGGGATCACGACCCAGACGACCATCGACGTGATGGCCTGAGAGAAGGAGAACCATGACGATCGACGCGGTCGCAGCGACCTCGGGGATGTACGCCTCCACCCCCGCCCGCACACCCAAGCAGTCCCTCGACGCCGAGGCGTTCATGTCCCTGCTCGTGGCGCAGCTGCGCAGCCAGGACCCGAGCTCGCCGATGGACAGCAACCAGATGATCGCCCAGACCACCCAGCTGGCGATGATGGAGAAGATGACCGAGCTCGCCACGACGAGCACGGAGGACTTCGGACTGCAGATGCGCATCGCCGCCGCAGCCCTCGTCGGCAAGGAGGTCAGCTTCCTGCGCCCGGACGGCACGACGGCCACGGGTGTCGTCAGCTCCGTCTCCTACACGGGCTCCGTGCCCACGGTCACCGTCGGGAAGGAGACCGTTGCCCTCGATCTCGTCTCCTCCGTCAGCACCGCCTCCTGAACCGCCCACCGCATCCGCTCTTCCCCTGAAAGGTCACTCCCATGCTCCGTTCGCTCTACTCCGGAATCTCCGGCCTCCGCTCGCACCAGACCATGCTCGACGTCACGGGCAACAACATCGCCAACGTCAACACCACGGCGTTCAAGTCGTCGGCGACGCAGTTCCAGGACACGCTGTCGCAGATGACCCAGGGTGCCGGCGTGCCGCAGGCCCAGGTCGGCGGGACCAACCCCGCGCAGATCGGCCTCGGCGTGCAGGTCGCCGGCATCTCGACGAACTTCGCCCAGGGTTCGGCTCAGGCCACGGGCCGCGCCACCGACATGATGATCTCGGGTGACGGCTTCTTCATCACCCGGTCGGGCGGCGAGGTGCTCTACACACGGGCCGGGTCCTTCGATCCGGATGCCGCAGGTCGCCTCGTGACACCCGACGGCTCCCTCCTGCAGGGCTGGAACGCCGTCAACGGCCAGATCGCCGAGGGCGGTGCCATCGGCACCATCACGCTGCCGCTCGATGCCGTGATTCCCGCCGTCACGACCACGAAGGCCAGCGTCGGCGGCAACCTGCCGTCCGACGCCGCCGTCGGCACCTCGCTGGTGCGCGACGTCGACGTCTTCGACGCATCGGGAACCAAGCGCACGCTGACCCTCACGCTGTCGAAGACCGCCACGGGCTGGGACGTCGCCGGCGCCGACGGCACCGGCGCCACCGGAGCCGGAACCCTCAGCTTCACCAACGGCAAGCTCACCGGACCGACCGGCATCACCGTCGGCGGCGTCGCCGTCGACCTGAGCGGCGTGAGCGGCTTCGCCGAGCTCAACACCGTCGCGATCTCATCGCAGGACGGCCGGGAGGCCGGAACCCTCGAGTCGTTCACCCTGTCGAAGGACGGCACCCTCGTCGGCCTGTTCAGCAACGGCGAGAAGCAGGCGATCGCCCGCATCGCCCTCGCGACCTTCGCGAACCCCGGCGGCCTCGAGAAGGCCGGCTCGTCGTCCTACCGCGTCACGGTGAACTCCGGGGCCCCGGAGCTCGGCGCCCCGGGCTCGGACGGACTCGGCTCGGTCACCGCCGGAACCCTCGAGATGTCGAATGTCGACCTGTCGCAGGAGTTCACCAACCTGATCGTCGCCCAGCGCGGCTTCCAGGCGAACGCCCGCATCATCACCACCTCCGACGAGGTGCTGCAGGAGCTCACCAACCTCAAGCGCTGATAGCGGCCGAGCGGGGAGTGCGGTCGGCTAACGGCCGCCCTCCCCGGGTCGATAGTGCCTGATGACGACCCACCGGGGGTCGAGATCAGGATCGGGCGGATGATCGTAGTCACGCGGCTGAACGACTCCCAGTTCGCGATCAATCCCGATCTCATCGAGCGCATCCATTCGAGTCCGGACACCACGATCGTCCTGGTCGACGGATCGAAGTACATCGTCACCGAGAGCCTCCCCGAGGTGATCGAGCGCATAGCCGCCTACAGGGCCCGGGTGCTCTCGCTCGCCCAGGAGATCCCGATGACGCGGTCCGGCATCCGTCAGCTCGAACTGGTCACCTCGGGTGATCACGACTCGAGGGATGATCCCCATCCCGACGACGATGACGACGCAGGCGCCCGCGCGGTTCCCATGCTCCCGAGGAGGACCTGATGGATCCGGCGACCATCATCGGGATCCTCCTGGCGTTCGGGGCCGTCGCAGCCTCGATCACGCTCGAGGGTTCCCACATCGACTCCGTCATCATCCCGGGCCCGATGGTGCTCGTGATCGGTGCGACGATCGCCGTCGGCATCGCCGGCGGCACCATGAAGGACTTCTTCGGAGCCGTGAAGGCCCTGCCCCGCACGTTCCGCGGCAAGGTCGTGACGCCCACCGCGACGATCGACACCCTGGTGTCGCTGGCGGAGACAGCCCGCGCCGACGGACTCCTCGCCCTCGAGCAGCAGGCGGAGGAGGTCGACGATCCATTCCTCAGGAACGCCCTCCTCAACATCGCCGACGGCATCGACGAGGAGGACCTCCGGGTCATGCTGGAGGACGAGATCGCCACCAAGACCCGATCGGCGAAGAACTCGGCGCGGTTCTACATGGCACTCGGCGGCTACGCCCCGACCGTCGGGATCATCGGCACCGTGGTCTCGCTCACCCACGTGCTCGAGAAGCTCGACACCCCTGACACCCTCGGCCCGATGATCGCCTCGGCGTTCGTGGCCACACTCTGGGGTCTCCTCACGGCCAACTTCGTCTGGTTCCCGATCGGCAACAGGATGCAGCGCCTCGCCGAGCTCGAGACCGATCGGATGAACCTGCTGTGCGAGGGCGTGCTCGCCATCCAGGCCGGCAGCCAGCCCCGGGTCCTGGGGGAGAGGCTGCGGGCGATGGTCCCGGATGCGCGTCCGGCCGCCCCGGCCGACTCAGCGGCCGCGGCATGAGCAGACGGCGGCGGCGCAAGCTCGACACCGGCGGCGAGTTCCACGCCGACGAGCGTTGGATGGCCTCCTACACCGACATGGTGACCGTGCTGATGTGCCTCTTCATCGTGTTGTTCGCGATGTCGAGCGTCGACCAGGCGAAGTTCACGGCGCTCAAGAACTCCCTGGCGACGGGATTCGGCGCCGTCGACGAGGGGTCGGTCGACACGGCATCGGGCATCGTCGTTCCGCCGGACAAGGTCGACCATGATGCGGAGGGGTTCACCGGAGCCTCGGAGGACACGGCTCTCGCCGGAACCGACGATCCGCAGACCGATCAGCAGCAGGCCGAGGATGAGGTCGACTCGCTCACCGAGCTGAGGGAGCGACTGCACTCGGCCCTCGAAGCGAAGGGGATGGCGTCGGACGTGACCTTCACCATCGACCAGCGCGGGCTGACCGTCGGCCTCATCGGCTGGGAGACCTTCTTCCAGCCCAACAGCGACGCGCTCGGTGGCGAGGCGGTGAGCGTGCTCGACACGATCGGCCCGATCGTCACGCCGACCGGCCGGGAGGTGTCCGTCGAGGGCCACGCCGACTTCCGTGGCACGTCGTTCCCGTTCCCGACTGACTGGGAGCTCTCGAGTGGACGCGCCACGCAGGTGCTGCGGCGACTGGTCGAGGTCGGGGGCATCCAACCCGCCCACATCTCCGCCGTCGGCTACGGGTCGGCTCGCCCGGCCGCCACCGGGCCGACTGAGGGAGACGCGGCCCAGAACCGCCGAGTCGACATCGCGGTGCTCTCCAACCTGCCCGACGACGTGCGCGCGCTGATCCCGTCGGTGCTCGCAGAACGCGCGGGCTGACCAAGGATGCCGGAAGTCGATCCTGCCGCCGGCTAACGACCCGGCCGTCGCGGCCGATAGTGCTGCATGTGACACCCCAGGACCTCCGAACGACGCGTGAGCGAACGGCCGAACCGTACGATTTCCGTCGTCCGACGAGCCTCGCCCGCGAGCAGTCGCGCATGCTCGAGCTCGCATTCGAGACCTTCGCCAGGGCCTGGGGAACGCAGATGACGGCCCGGGTGCGCGTGCTCTCCCACGCGACGTGCCATCGCGTCGTCATGCAGAGCTACGACGAGTACTCGGCCTCGCTCCCGTCGACGACGGCGATGGTGCTCTGCACGATCGGAGACACCGACGCCAAGGCGGTCGTGCAGTTCCCGGCCTCCGACGCCCTCGCGTGGGTGCACCACATGCTGGGCGGTCACGCCGGCGAGTCCTTTCCCGAGCGCACCTTCACTCCCATAGAGCTCGCCCTGGTGCGCCGAATCCTGGATGACGCCCTCGAGGACCTGCAGTACGCACTGGGCGCCCTCCTCGTCGCCCCCATCGCGGTCGACGGGGTGCAGTACAACTCGCAGTTCGCTCAGGCCGCCCCCACCACCGAGCTCATGATCATCGCCGAGTTCGCGCTGACAGTGGGGGAGCGCGAGACCAGGGCCACTGTCGCCCTCCCTGCCGCCAGCCTGCTCCCGCGTCTCGGCTCCGGCCTCGGCTCGGCGTCGACCACCAACGCACGGTCCCTTGTCGAGGCACAGGTGCAGACGGTCCCCGTCGACGTCTCCCTGCGCCTGGCCGAGGCCCCGATCCGCCCCGGAGACGTCCTCGGGCTCGCCGTCGGCGATCTCATCCCCCTTCCGCATCCGGAGCACCGCCCCCTGCAGCTCAGCGTGAACGGCGAGGTACTCGCCGATGCCGCTGTCGGTACCAGCGGGTCCCGCAGAGCCCTCGTCGTCGTCAGCATGAAAGAGAGTCCCCGATGATCTCCACAGCCACCGTCTCCTCGGTCGCCGTCACCACCCTCGTCGAGGTCCTCCCGACCGACCGACGCCTCCAGGCCGAACTCCTGTCGGACCGGTCCGGCCTCGCGGCATCGTTCTCGGACGCCGTCGTCGCATCGTTCGTCGGAGCGTCCTCTGCCGATCTCGCGCTCGTGCTGCAGTCGGCCGCCGGCATCGACGACGCCCTGGGTACTGCAGGCACCGCGGTCTCGCAGGCCGACGCCCTGCGCCTGGCGCTCGAGGCCGCCGCAGCGAGGCTCGGTCCCGGCGTGCTCGGCACCGCCAGGGTCGACCGTGCCGGCTGGGTCGCCGATGCCGAGGCCGAGGTCTACGCCCTCACCGACGGCGGAGAGACCGTCGGCTGGTTCGCGCTCCGGATGCACCGTCCCACCCGTCCGGTGACTGATGCGGCATCCGGCGATGCGCCGAACCTCGCCCGCATCCGCGACGTCGAGATGACCCTGGCGGTCGAGCTCGGGCGCACCCGGATGTCCGTGCGCGATGTGCTCTCCATCGAGCCGGGCTCGGTCATCGAGCTCGACCGCTCGGCCGGCGCCCCGGCAGACGTCCTCCTCAACGGCCGCCTCATCGCCCACGGCGAGATCGTGGTCGTCGACCAGGACTACGCCGTGCGCATCACCCGCATCCTCGATGTCGCCGAGGGCGACGCCTAGATGGATCTCGTCATCGTCGTGGCACGGGTCGCGCTGTCGCTCGCAGCCGTGCTCGGCCTGCTCGTCTTCCTGCAGCGCCGCATCACGCGCGGCTCGAAGCGGCGCGTGCGCACGGCGACCCCGCTCGAGGTCGTCGCCCGCACCGGCGTCGGGTCGAAGGCATCCGTGGTCGTCATCGACGTCGACGGTCGTCGGTTCGTGCTCGGCGTGACCGAGCAGAACATCAACGTCCTGCACTCGGGCGAGCGCACGCCCGTCGTCGATCCCTCGACGACCGACGATGAGTTCCAGCGCGTGCTGGCCGATGCGGCGTTCGACGCAGGGCCCGCAGCGGCTGCCGCTCCCGATGACCTCCCCACCCGAGCCTCGGTCAAGCGGGCGAACCCTCCGGCCCTCGCCGGAAGCGGCTCGATCCTGTCGCGGGAGACCTGGCGGGCGACCGCCGCCTTCCTCCGGCAGGATCGGTGAGGGCCGCGGCGATCAGGAGAGGCCCGGCGATCGGCCGCATCCTCGCCCTGCTGATCGCTGCGACCGCCATCGCGTTCGTTCTCATGATGCTCGGCGCGCATCCCGCGTCGGCTGCCCCGTCCGACCCCGTGTCGCCGACGGATCCCGCTGCGCCCACCGGCGGCGACGTGAGCGTCGAGATCAACGGCCCCAACGGCGAGCCGAGCACGGCCGTCATCACGCTGATCGGCATCACCCTGCTGTCGGTGGCACCGGCGCTCCTGCTCATGATGACGTCGTTCACGAAGATCTTCGTCGTGCTCGCCATGACCCGGAACGCCCTGGCGCTGCCGACGATCCCGCCGAACCAGGTGCTGGCAGGCCTCGCCCTGTTCCTGTCGTTGTTCATCATGGCTCCGGTTCTGACCGAGATCAACACCGTCGCCGTGCAGCCGTTCCTGAACGGCACGACCGATTTCACGCAGGCTGTGACGGCGGCATCCGCGCCCCTGCACGAGTTCATGCTCGCGTTCACCCGTGAGGACGACATAGCTCTCATGACGCGCGCCGCCGGGCAACCGAACCCCGTGAACCCTGAGTCCGTCCCGATGATCACCCTCATCCCGGCGTTCATGATCTCGGAGCTGCGAGCCGCCTTCATCATCGGGTTCGTCATCTTCATCCCCTTCCTCGTCATCGACCTCGTCGTCTCGGCCGCCCTCATGTCGATGGGCATGATGATGCTCCCGCCCGTCATGATCTCGCTGCCCTTCAAGATCCTGCTGTTCGTGCTCGTCGACGGCTGGGGCCTCATCATCACCTCGCTCATCCAGAGCTACAGCGGAGGTGGCTGATGGACACCAATGCGGTCCTCGACATCGGCCTGCAGAGCCTCCTGATCTCGGCGAAGCTCGCGGCCCCCGTCCTCGTGACGGCCCTGGTCGTCGGCTTCGCGATCTCGCTGCTGCAGTCGATCACCCAGATCCAGGAGGTGACGCTCTCGTTCGTGCCCAAGGCCGTCGCGGTGTCGGTGGCCCTGCTCATCTGCGGTCATTGGATGATCTCCGAGCTCCTAGCCTTCACCCACGAGCTCTTCGCTCGCATCCCCTCGCTCGTCGGTGGTGGGTGACATGGGCCTGTCCATCGACGCGGCGTGGCTCGAGGCCGTCATGCTCGCCGGGGTGCGGATGGCGGCGTTCCTCGTGATCGCACCGCCGTTCTCGACCCGCGCGATCCCCGCACGCGTGAAGGCGATGCTCGCGGTCGGTCTCGCTCTCGCCGTCTCTCCGCGGGTCGTGCCCGGCTACCAGATCGGTGACGCCGCCGCATTCTTCGGCTCACTCGTGCAGGAGCTGCTCGTCGGGTCGCTCATGGGCTTCCTCGTCTTCGTGGTGTTCTCCGCCGTGCAGTCGGCCGGCGGCCTGATCGACCTCTTCGGCGGGTTCCAGCTCGCGCAGGCCTTCGACCCGCAGCAGATGATCAACGGCGCCCAGTTCGCGCGACTGTTCCAGATGACGGCGCTGGCCCTCATGTTCGCCTCCGGCGCCTATCAGCTCGTGATCGGCGGGCTGGTGCGATCGTTCACCGCGCTGCCCATCGGGGGAGCGTTCGACCTCGGTGCCTCGGTCGAGTCCCTGGTGCAGGCCGTCGGGCAGATGCTCGTGGCCGCGCTCCAGATCGCCGGCCCGCTCATCGTCGTGCTGTTCCTGGCCGACATCGGTCTCGGCCTCCTCACCAGGGTCGCGCCGGCGCTCAACGCCTTCTCCCTCAGCTTCCCGGTCAAGATCGGGCTCACGCTGATGCTCGGCGGCCTCGCCTTCGCGGCTCTGCCAGCCGTGGTCTCCGCGCTCACGGGCACCGCCGTCGAACTCATGGCGGGGGTGCGCTGATGGCCGAGTCCGACTCCCAGGAGCGCACGGAGCAGGCCACCCCGAAGAGGATGAAGGAGGTGCGTCGCAAGGGGCAGCTCACCACCTCGCAGGACCTCACGGCGTGGGTCGGGATCGGGGCTGCTGCGGTCATGCTGCCGTCGACGATCCAGCGGGGGGCGGATGCCGGGGTCGACCAGATGTTCGCCATCTCCTCGGTCATCGCAGACCCCGATCCGGCCGTGGCCGTGACGGCCATGCAGGACGCCTTCGGTTCCTTCGCGACCGTGCTCGGCCCGATGCTGGGTGTCGTGCTCGTCGCCGTCATCGCCGGAGCCGTCGTGCAGGGTGGTGTGCACATGCGGGCGTTCACCGGCAAGTTCGAGCAGTTCAACCTCGTGTCCGGGGTTCAGAGGGTCTTCGGGCTGCGCGCGCTGTACGAAGGCGTCAAGTCGCTCACCAAGACACTCGTCGTCGGCCTCGTGCTCGCCGTCGTCATCGTGGGTCTCGTGCCCGTGCTCTCGGCAGCGGGATCCCTGCCGATCTCGAGGCTGCTCGGCATCGGGGAGGAGGCATCGGCCACCCTCATCCGCACCGCTGTGAT
Organism: Leifsonia stereocauli; assembly: GCF_038432415.1. Taxonomy (NCBI): domain Bacteria; kingdom Bacillati; phylum Actinomycetota; class Actinomycetes; order Micrococcales; family Microbacteriaceae; genus Leifsonia; species Leifsonia stereocauli. Next base: position 1,347,539 of record NZ_JBCAUN010000001.1, on the reverse strand, counting down.
CGCCGGCCTCGTCCTCGCCGCCATCGACGTGCTGGTCGTCTTACGGCGCAACCGCACCAAATCGCGCATGACCAAGCGCGAGGTTCTCGACGAGAACAAGAACACGGATGGCGATCCGCTGATCAAGTCGCAGCGGCGCTCCCGTCAACTCGCGATGAGCCGCAACCGGATGATCGCCGCCGTCGCCGATGCCGACGTCGTGCTGGTGAACCCCACGCACATCGCCATCGCCCTCAGCTACACCCCGGGCAAGTCCGCCCCGCGCGTCGTGGCGAAGGGGTCAGAGCTCATCGCCACCCGCATCCGCGAGAAGGCCGAGGAGCACAGGGTGCCCCTCGTGCGCGACGTGCCGCTGGCGCGCGCGCTGCACGCCAGTTGCGAGGTCGGGCAGGTGATCCCCGCCGAGTTCTACACGGCCGTGGCCCGCGTGCTCGCCTTCGTCATGGCCCTCGAGCGCCGCGGTACCCGCGGCGGCATGCACACCATTCTGCCGGCGGCCGTCGGCGTCACAGGAGGATGAACGTGAATCACAACTTCGCCAGGCTCGGCGTTCCGGTCGGGATCGTCGCCGTCGTGCTGCTGCTGGTCGTGCCCGTGCCGGCGTGGCTCCTCGACGCCCTCATCGTCGTCAACATCCTGCTCGCGCTCATCATCCTGCTCACCACGATGTTCGCGAGACGCCCGCTCGACTTCTCCGTCTTCCCGTCCCTGCTCCTCGGGGCGACGCTGTTCCGGCTCGGGCTCAACGTGGCGTCCACCCGCCTCGTGCTCGGCGACGGCTACGCCGGGCAGGTGATCGCCGCCTTCGGGCACGTCGCCGTCGGAGGATCCCTGATCATCGGCGCCGTGGTGTTCCTCATCCTCGTCGTCATCCAGTTCGTCGTCGTCACGAAGGGTGCCGAGCGCGTCGCCGAAGTGGGCGCACGCTTCACGCTCGACGCGATGCCCGGAAAGCAGATGGCCATCGACGCCGACCTGAACGCCGGCCTCATCACCGACGTCCAGGCCAGGGAGCGACGCGCCGAGGTGTCGGCGGAGGCGGACTTCTACGGTGCGATGGACGGAGCCTCGAAGTTCGTCAAGGGCGACGCGATCGCCGGGATCATCATCATCATCATCAACATCGTGGGCGGGATCGCGATCGGGATGCTGCAGGACGGCCTCTCGATCGAGGACGCCGTCAGCACCTACAGCCTCCTCACCATCGGCGATGGTCTGGTGACGCAGGTGCCTGCACTGCTCATGGCCGTCTCCACGGGCATGATCGTGACCCGCTCGAACGCCGAATCCGATCTCGGCACCACGGCATCCGCTCAGCTGATGCAGTCGCGCACGGCGCTGCAGATCGCCGCCTGCGCCGCCGTCGTGATGGCGCTCATCCCCGAGATGCCCAAGCTGCCGTTCCTCGTGGTCGGAGCCCTGCTGTTCTGGGCGGCCGCCCGCGTCAAGGCGAGCGACGCGAAGAAGGCGGCAGAGGCCGAGCGCGCCGAGACGCTTCCTCCGGCGCCGGCCGAGACGCCTGAGGAGCTGATGGAGCAGATGCGGGTGCATGCCCTCGAGATCCTGCTGGCCCCCGACATCGTCGACCTGGTCTCGGGTTCGGCCGACGACCTGCTGGGCAGGGTGCGGGCGCTCCGCCGCAAGATCGCCTTCGACCTCGGCGTCGTCGTGCCGCCGGTGCGCACGCGCGACAGCGTCGAACTGCCCATGGACACATACGTCATCAGGGTCGCCGGCGTGGAGATGGGTCGCGGCACGGCGCCGGCCGGTCGGGTCCTCGCTCTCGGCGACGGTCTCGAGGGGATGCCGGGCATCGCCACCGTCGAGCCTGTCTTCGGCCTCGCGGGCAAGTGGATCCCGCTGGGGATGCGCCACAGCGCCGAGATCGCCGGGGCCACTGTGATCGATCGCGTCTCGGTGGTCGTCACCCACCTGTCGAGCATCATCACGGCCAATGCCGATCGGCTGCTCAGCCGGGAGGACGTCAGGACCCTCACCGACAGCGTTCGGCAGTCCAACCCCGCTGCCGTCGAGGAGCTCACCCCCACGCTGCTCTCCCTGGCTGAACTGCAGCGGGTGCTGCGCGGCCTCCTCGCCGAACAGGTGCCCATCAACGACCTCGCCCGCATCTACGAGGCGCTCGCCCTCCGTGCCAGGGTGTCGACCGACCCGGAGGGCCTCATCGAGGCCGCGCGAACCGCGCTCGGCCCGGCCCTCGCGTCCCCGCACGTCGACGACGGGATCCTGCGGGTCATCATGATCGAACCCGGACTGGAGCAACGGATGTTGGAGGGCCTGCGCCCCGGTGAGAACGGCACGCAGATCGTGCTCGACGCCACCATGATCGAGAAGGTGATCACCGGCGTCACGAACACGGTGCGCACAGTCGCCGATTCCGGGCGGAACGCCGTCCTGGTCTGCGCGCCGGCCCTCCGCTCGGCCATCCACCGGCTCGTCTCGGTGCAGGCGCCCGACCTGACCGTGCTCTCCTACACCGAGGTGACGACGATCGGCGCCCAGATCGAGACTCTCGGGGTGATCCGTGTCAGCGAACAGCTCTCGGCGTGAGTGCCGGATGAAGACGATAGTGTGGTTCGAATGCTGGTCCTGACGCGCAAGATCGGTGAGCGCATCCTCATCGGAGACGACATCGTCGTGACAGTCCTCGACGTGCGCGGAGACAGTGTGCGCATCGGCATCGATGCCCCCGGCAGCATGCGCATCCAGCGCGACGAGGTCGTGCGAGCCGTCGAGGCGGCCAACGTCGAGGCGACCGAGGTCGGCGATGACGTCGCCGCGGGGCTGGTGGCCAGCCTGGCCGGGCTCGCGACCGGAGCCGATCCGGCTCCACGCGACTGACGCCGGCTCAGTGGCCGCGCAGCTCCTCGAGGTCACGGCGCTCGCGCTTTGTGGGGCGACCGGCCCCGCGATCACGCACGGGAACCGATGCCACGGCCTCGCGCGGCGGTGGCGGGGGAGTCTTGTCGATCATCGCGGCGGCAGCGACCTCGGCACCAACGCGCTTCACGATGATGCGCTGCACGACCATGATGCGGTCGAATCCGTTGGCCCGCACGCGCACCTCGTCGCCGATGCGCACCGACTGAGCGGCCTTCACCCGTTCGCCGTTCACCCGTACATGCCCCGCACGGCATGCGGCAGTGGCGAGTGAGCGCGTCTTGAACTGGCGCACAGCCCACAGCCACGCGTCCACGCGTGCTGACGTCACGGCATCCATGGCACCAGACTAACCGCGGATGAAGCTCCACCAGATGAGCAGCATGGTCACGAGGAACCCGACGACGAAGTTGATGGCCAGGAAGTGCCGCCAGCCGCGATTCGCTGCAGCGGAGCCGGCATCCGTCACCGACCAGAACGGCGCCGCCGACACGATGTACGGCAGGACGAGCAGGGACGCGAGCGGCCCTGGCCACTCCGTCGCCAGCATGAGCAGACCGCCGAGAGCCCAGAACACCACGGCGAGGCGCACGGTGCGGGCAGCGCCGAACCAGGTGGCGATGGACGCGATGCCGCCCTCGCGGTCGGGAACCACATCCTGCACGGCACCGAAGGCGTGGCTGGCCATTCCCCAGAGGAAGAAGGCCACGAGGATGGCGAGCAGCTGCGGGGTGAACGTCGCTCCTGCGACGGTCAGCGCGTAGACGGCCGGGCTGACGAAGTGCGTGCTCGAGGTGGCGGAATCGAGGAACGGACGCTCCTTGAAGCGCAGTCCGGGGACCGAGTAGGCGAGAACGGCGAACAGGCTGATCGCGAGGACCACCCACGACCACGGCTCCCCGGTGCCGCCGAGCACGAGCATCGCGACCACGAAGACGGCGCTGAGTCCGACGCCCCAGCCGATCACGGCGCGATGCACCCGCGGATCGAGGAGGGCGCCCTCCACGCCGCCCTTTCGCGGGTTGCGCAGGTCGGACTCGTAGTCGAAGACGTCGTTGACGCCGTACATGAGCAGGTTGTACGGGATCAGGAAGAACAGCGTTCCCACGACGAACAACGCGTCGACCCGGCCCGTGGTGAGCACGTAGGCCGCGGCGAAGGGGTAGGCCGTGTTGATCCAGCTCAGGGGCCGCGACGACAGCACGACCTGACGCAGGACGCCTGCGCGCGGGGCGGCATCCGTGTGATCGGTGGCCATCACTCGTCTCGTTCCCCTCGGCTCAGCAGTACCCAGATCGACGGTAACAGCAGGGCTCCGGCGAGAGGGTACGCGAAGTCCTCGATCGGGGCGAGACCGATGTCGATGCCGCTGCGCCCGGTGTCGGAGTACACCATGAGCCCCACGGCGATCATGATGTTGTCGAACACCGCAGTGAGCACGAACAGCACGACCACGGTCAGGGCGATGGGGGCGATGAGCCGCGGGCGACGCCGCAGGGCGAATGCGGCGACGACGGCGACGATGGCCAGCACGATGAGGTTCAGCGCCAGGTAGTTCATGCGCGCCGTCTCGCAGTGAGAATCAGGTCGAACAGGGCGACGAGGTTCATGGTGAGGTAGCAGAGGAAGGCGAGGAAGAACGCCTCCTCGAGCGGGAGTTCCGGAGCCAGCAGGACGCCGGTCATGTAAGCGGTCTCGCCGCGGCTGAAGAGTCCCAGGTCGATGCCGACCAGGTCCCAGATGAGGAAGAACACCACGCCCGAGATCAGCACTATGCCCGCGCGCACAGGCGAACGCCAGAAGAACAGCCTGTACCGCCAGTCGAGAACGACCATCCCCGCCAGGCTCAACAGGAGCGCGCCGAGGTAGGCGAACGTCACCGACTCTCCACCGGCGCGGGCGCCGGGGTGGGCATCGGCTCGGACAGCGGCGTCGTCGTGGTGTCGCCGTTCATGCGCTTGAAGGCGATCTCGGCGCTGATGAGGCACATGGGCAGGCCGATACCCGGAATGGTGCTGCCACCGGCGTAGTAGAGACCGTCCAGCTGGCGGGAGGAGTTGCGACCGCGCAGGAATGCGCTCTGGCGCAGGGTGTGTGCGGGCCCCAGCGCGCCTCCCATCCACGAGTTGAGGTCGGCCGCGAAGTCACCGGGGCCGACGGTACGCCGCACCACGATGCGCTCGGCGAGGTCGGGGATCCCTGCCCAGTCCGCGAGGCGCGCGATGGCGGCATCCGCCACCTGCTCCACCTGCAAGTCGCCGTCGCCGTCGATGCCGCCGCGCCCGATGCCGACGTCGGCCGGCACGGGGATGAGCAGGAACAGGTTGCTGTCGCCGGCCGGTGCCACCCCGGTGTCGGTCGCGCTCGGCATGCAGGCGTAGAACGACGCCGGGTCGGGGATGCGCGGCTTGGAGCCGAAGATGCGGTCGAAGTTCGTGCGCCAGTCCGAGGTGAAGAAGAGGGTGTGATGGGTGAGCTGGGGCAGATCGCCGCGCACGCCGAGCATCACCAGCACGGCGCCCGGTCCCGACATGCGCCGGTTCCACCAGCGCTCGGGGTAGGTGCGCACGGCCTCGTCGACGAGCTCGGTCTCGGTGTGGTGCAGGTCGGCAGCCGAGACGACCTCGTCGGCCGCCAGCGTGATGCTCCGGCCCGCCGCATCCGCATAGGTGACCCCGGAGACGGATGCCCCCACCGATGTGACGGCGTCGATGGATGTCACCCGCGCCTGGGTGACGATCTCGACGCCCTGCTCGCGGGCGAGACGGGCGATGACGTCGATGAGGTGGGAGAATCCGCCCTGCGGGTAGAGCACGCCGTCTGCCAGGTCCATGTGGCTCATGAGGTGGTACATCGCCGGGGTGCGCTCGGGCGATGAGCCGAGGAACACCGCGGGGTAGCCGAGGATCTGCCGCAGCCTGGTGTCCTTCACGTAGCCGGCCACGAACTTGTCGAGGGGCTGCAGCAGGAGGCGTGCGAGTCTGCCGCCGCGCTTCAGCACAGCTCCGTCGAGGAACGGCCGGAACGACTGGAAGCTCGTGTACAGGAAGCGCTCCACGGCGTCGCTGTAGGTCGACTCGGCGGATTCGAGGTAGCGCTCCAGCGCGCGACCGGCTCCGGGTTCGATCCGCTCGAAGGTGCGGATGTTCTCCTCGCGGGAGGCGCGGATGTCGACGGGCTCGGGGTGGCCCTCGAAGAACACCCTGTATCCGGGATCGAGCAGCGTGAGGTCCAGTTGCTCCGCCGCCGAGGTGCCGAGGAGCCTGAAGAAGTGGTCGAAGACCTCGGGCATGAGGTACCACGACGGACCGGTGTCGAAGGTGAAGCCGTCCTTCTCCCACGAGCCGGCGCGGCCGCCCAGCTCGCTGCGAGCCTCGAGGAGCGTCACCTCCCTGCCGTCGCGGGCCAGCAGTGCGGCGGTGGCGAGTCCCGCGATCCCGCCGCCGATCACGATCGTGTGGGTCATGGCCGTCCACCTCCAGTCACGGCGGCCTTGACCGCGATGGTGAGCTTCTCGGTATCGGGAACCCGGATGCGAGAGTTGAGGAGCTCGGATGCCGGGGTGCCGCGCAGCTTCGTCGACAGCCGATGGAACAGGCCGTGCGCGGCAGCGACGGCACCGCGCGACGATCGGGGGAGTCGCGTGAGCGCCCGCGCCGCGATGGCCAGGTCGGCGTCGATGTCGTCGAGGATGACGTTCTTCTCCCGCTCCGTCATGTGAGCGGGATCGACGGCGGGGAAGTAGTTGCGGCCGAGGCTCGTCCAGTCGGCCGACAGGTCGCGCAGGAAATTGACCTTCTGGAACGCGGCGCCGAGGTGCGTGGCGCCCTCCTCGAGCAGGCGTAGCTCGTCATCGCGCACGGGGTGTCCGGCCAGGAACGCCCGCAGGCACATGAGGCCGACCACCTCGGCGGATCCGTGGATGTACACCTCGACCTCGGCGGCGTCGAAGGGGGAGTCGTCGAGGTCGCGGCGCATCGAGGCGAAGAACGGAGCGGTCAGGTCGCGGCCGATCCCGGTCGCGCGGGCCGTGACGGCGAAGGCGTGCACGACCAGGTTGGTGCTGAACCCCGTCGCGACGGCCCGATCGGTCTCGGCCTCGAACTCGTCGAGGCGGGCCAGTTGCTCCTCGATGCTCAGACCGGCGGCGGCGGCGGCTCCATCGACGATCTCGTCGGCTACCCGCACGAGGGCGTAGATGTCGCGCACCTGCGAGCGCACTCCGGAGCCGAGCAGGCGTGCCGCCGCCCCGAACGACGTGGAGTAGCGGCCGATCACGACGGCGGAGCTCGACGACGCGGCGCGGGTGTAGAGCTCGAGGGGTCCCTGCTGCGTGCTCATCGGATGCGGTTCACCGCCCTGTCGGCGAAGGTCGAGAGCAGCTCGCGCAGTTCGCCGGGGAGGTCGGATGCCGCCAGCTCCGTCTTCGCGAGCGCGACGTGGTCTCGGGCGAGTTGCTCGGTGTGGGCGGCGGAGCCGCATCCGGTCAGCGTCTCGCGCACGAAGGCGGCCTCGGTCGGGTCGAGATCGGCCTTGCCGATGAATGGGGCGATGCTCGGCCACTCCGGCGTGGTGCGGGCGTGGGCGAGGAGGGTCGTGATCTTGCCCTCGCGCAGGTCGGCGACGGTGCTCTTGCCGGTCTTCGACTCGTCGCCGAACACGCCGAGCATGTCATCGGTGAGCTGGAAGGCGATGCCGATGAGGCGGCCGAACCGGCCCAGGCAGGCGATGTCGGCCGCTGATGCTCCGGCCAGTACGGCACCGGCCTGCAGCGGTGCCTCGCAGGAGTACACGGCCGTCTTCTGCTCGAGGGTCGCCAACACGTCGGGGATGCCGAGCAGGTGGGGCGCGACAGTGTTCGTGACGTCGTTCAGCTCTCCGGCGGCCGAGACGAAGACGGCCCTGTCGAGGATGTCGAGGATGCGCCCGCGGGTGATGGGATCGATGTCGAGCTGGGCGATGATGCGGTGAGCCTGGCTGAGCGCGAGGTCCCCGGCGAGCAGCGCTGCAGCCTCGCCCCAGGTCTTCGCCTGTTCCTCGTCGGCGCCGAGGGCGGCTCCGCGGGCCGCGAAGGCGCCGAGGACGTTGGTGGAACCACGGCGCACGAGGTCTCGGTCGATCACGTCGTCGTGGATGATGAAGGCCGTGTGGAGCAGCTCGAAGGCTATGGCGAGCTGGGTCGCAGCGGCCGGGTCGGTGCCGCCGAGGCCGTTGTGGGCTGCCAGGACGAGGGCGGGGCGCGCCCTCTTCCCGCCGGCGCTGGCCTGCTCGAGCTGATCCCACAGTTCGACGTAGTGGGGGCCGTAGTCACCCGCTCGCAACCGGGAGGCGGCGAAGTAGCGTTCGAGCTCGCTCTCGACGCTGGCGGTCGCGACATCGATCATGAGAACTTCTCGAGCTGCTCGAGTTGCATGACCATCCACGGGCTGAACGCCCACGGGGCCTGGCTGGCCGCTCGCGCGACGGCACCGGGCTCCACCCAGACGAATTCGGCTACCTCACGCGGATCGGGGTCCGGATCGCCGTCGGTGCGCGCGACATAGACGGGGCAGACCTCGTTCTCGACGGTTCCGCGGGAGTCCGTCGCCCTGTAGCGGAACAGGGGGAGGGCGAGGGCGACCTCGGATATCTCGAGTCCGAGCTCGAAATCGGCGCGGCGATGCACGGCGTTCAGCACGGGTTCCGCCGGTCGCGGGTGGCCGCAGAACGAATTGGTCCAGACGCCGGGCCAGGTCTTCTTGCTCAGCGCCCTGCGGGTGATGAGCAGCTGGCCGTCGGCATTCAGCACGTAGCAGGAGAAGGCCAGGTGCAGCGCAGTGTCCGGCCCGTGGGCCGCGGTCTTCGACGCCGTCCCGATAGGGGTGCCGTCCATGTCGAGCAGGACGATCTCATCGTCGACGTGCGCCTCGGTGTCCGTCAGTGTCACGATCGCCCCCGGGTGTTCATTCTCAGGAAATAGCTAACTGAGTTAGCGAATCTGACGTTACCATGTCTGACATGACCACAGAAGCGGATTCTCGCGAGTTGCCGACTCCGTACTGGTACGACGCCCAGGCGGCCGGCGCAGACGACGCCATCGGGGTGCTTGAGGCTCTTCGCCGCTTCCGCAGCGCTGACAAGTCGATGCGACAGCGCACCCAGGACGACATGGACATGAACGAGACCGACCTGGCCGCACTCCGTTTCCTCATCGCCGAGGAGAAGCGCGAGCACGAGGTCGGCCCGACGGACCTCGCCCACCACCTCGGCATCTCCACCGCCGCCACCACCAAGCTGATCAAGAGGCTCGTCGCCTCCGGGCACCTCCAGCGTCGCCCGCATCCACACGATCGCCGCGCGCAGATCCTGCATCCCACGCCCGGCGCGCACGACGAGGTTCGCGCAACCCTCGCCGCCATGCACGCCCGCATGATGGGCGTGGCCGATGCCTTCGCGCCCGATGAGCAGCTCGTCGTCGTGCGCTTCCTCACCGCGATGGCCGATGCCGTCGCTCTCGTGCACGACCCGGAACCGGTGGGAACCGAGGGCGACGCTGCGACAGACCCGGCGACCGACGCCCCGCTCGACGCCCCCGGCGAGGCGACCTCCGCGTCGTGACCGCTCACGACACGTTTCGTAGCGTTCAGGTCGGGTGGGGCATGCTGGAGGCATGAGCACCGCATCCGGAGACGCCTGGGTCGAGGGTCCTGACGGATCCAGATTCTGGGGCCGGTTCGGCGCGGCCGGGCTCCTGGCCTGGGACCCCGAGCGCGGAGTGCTCATGCAGCACCGCGCCAGCTGGAGCCACTTCGGCGACACGTGGGGTCTCCCCGGCGGAGCCCGCCACGACGACGAGGACGCCGTCACCGGAGCCATCCGCGAGGCGAACGAGGAGGCGGGGGTCAGCGGCAGCGACCTCGAGGTCGTCACCACCTCCGTGCTCGACCTCGGGTTCTGGTCGTACACGACAGTCGTCGCCCGCGTGGTGCATCCGTTCGAGCCCGTCATCAGCGACCCGGAGTCCATCGCCCTGGCGTGGGTGCCCGTCGACGAGGTCGCCGGACTGCCGCTGCACCCCGGCTTCGCGGCGAGCTGGCCTGCCCTCCGCGGCCTCCTGGTCGCCTAGCCGCGGAGCTCAGGATGCCGGCGCCTCCGCAGTCTCTGTCGTGCGCCGACGCGGGAACCACGGCACGATCGCCGAGGTCGTCGCCTGATAGTCGGCGTACTCCGGATGCCGCGCCTTCGACAGCGACTCGGTGAACACCGTCGAGCCGATGAACAGGGCGGTCAACAGGAGCGGGCCGAGGATGCTCCAGTGCAGGACGCTCCCTGTCGCGACAACGGCGAAGAGGTAGAGCGCCCACCACTGCGCCTGCTCGAAGAAGAAGTTCGGGTGCCGGGAGTATCGGAACAGTCCCGTCTGGAGGAACCGTGTCGACGGGGTGCGACCGCCGGCGATCTCGGCCTTCTTCTGCTGGTGGAAGTTCCACTGCTGCTGGTCGGCGATGGTCTCACCGGCGAGGAGCAGGAGGAAGAGCACGGCCACGAGGATGTCGGCCAGGCCGAGCGGCGTCGGCATGGCCTGGTACACGGTGAAGGTCGACAGGGTCATCCCGAGGATGAGCGCGTTCTGGTACCCCGCGATGAAGAGCAGGTTGAACACCTGGAACGCCGGCTTCGGCATCCGTGCCCGCAGTGCGGCCCACCGGTAGTCCTCGCCGCCGCGGGCGTAGCCGCCCTTCCGAGCGAAGTTGAAGGTGAGTCGAGCGCCCCAGAGAGTCACGAGAACGGCCATGAGCACGAGCCGGGCATTCTCGAATCCGGATGCCGCGGCGAAGACCCACACGTAGACGATGGGGGAGAGCGACCAGACGCGATCGACCCACGAGTACTCGCGGGTGAGCACCGAGAGGAGCCAGGTGGCGACGATGGTGCCGGCGCAGATCCAGAGACACACGACGAGAGGCTGCATGTTGCGCATGTTACGCCGTCGATAGACTCGATCCGTGGCAGAGCCGAGCGAGCCGACGAACCGGATCTGGACGGCTCCCAACGTGCTGAGCATGCTCCGGCTCGTTCTGGTGCCGTTCTTCCTCGGCTATCTCATCATCGGCGACTACATCGCCGCCCTCGTCATCCTCGTGGTCTCGAGCTTCACCGACTTCCTCGACGGCTTCATCGCCCGCAGGTTCAATCAGATCACCCGCCTCGGGCAGCTCCTCGATCCGGCCGCCGATCGGCTGTACCTCTTCGCGTCCATCCTCGGCCTGGCCGCCGGCGGACTGGTTCCCTGGTGGCTGGTCGTCGCGATCGTGGGTCGCGACGTCTTCCTCGCGGCTCTCGGCATCGTGCTGGCGAACCACGGATTCGGCCCGCTTCCGGTGCACCAGCTGGGCAAGGTGGCCACCTTCGCTCTCTTCCTGGGCCTTCCGGTGCTCATGCTCGGCGCGGCATTCCCCGTCACGGCGGCCGTCGCCCTGCCCATCGGATGGGCCATCACGCTCTGGGGCGTCTTCCTGTACTGGTGGGCGGGAATCATCTATGCGATCGAAACCGGGCGTGTCATTCGCCTGCCGCTGGTTCCGAGCCCTCGACGATCCGATACGCTGGAGGAATAGGGAGGTGCACTGTGGGAGAGTCCGATGACCGGAATGCCGGGGCACAGGCCGACGAGGTCGACCAGGTGAGCACGGACACCACACTGTCCTTCACTCAGGAGCAGGCGGCGTCACTGCTTTCGATCGACCCCGACCTGACCGCCGAAGAAGACGAGGCGATCCAGGCCCTGCCGTCTGGATCAGCGTTGCTCGTGGTTCGACGGGGGCCGAACGCCGGTGCGCGGTTCCTCCTCGATGCCGATGTGACGACGACGGGGCGGCATCCGGATGCCGACATCTTCCTCGACGACGTCACGGTGTCGCGACACCACGCGCAGTTCCTGCGCCACGGTACGGCGTTCGAGGTCAAGGACCTCGGGTCCCTCAATGGCACCTACTTCGACGGAGTGCGCATCGAGACGGCCCTCCTGGCCGACGGTGCCGAGGTGCAGGTGGGCAAGTTCCGCCTCACGTTCTACTCGTCGAGGCCCGACCTCGCAGGAGCATGATGGCGGGCGCCAGCGCCCACGCGCGGGCATCCGCCGCCCCATCCCTCCTCAGCATCGGCCAGGTCCTCGCGCGTCTCACGCCTGAGCATCCGGAGCTGACCCCGTCGAAGCTGCGCTTCCTCGAGGAGCAGGGGCTCATCTCGCCCGCTCGCACCGAGTCGGGATACCGTAAGTTCTGTGCAGCCGACGTCGAGCGCATCCAGCTCATCCTCGGCATGCAGCGCGACCACTACCTGCCGCTCAAGGTCATCCGCGGCTACCTCGAGCAGCTCGACGCCGGCCACGTGCCCACGCTCCCCGGCACTGCTGCGCCCGGCCCGTCGATGCTCTCGTCGGCGCGCCGCTTCAATCGCGACGAGTTGCTCCGCGAATCCGAGGCATCCCCGCAGCTGCTGGCGGATGCCGTCTCGGCATCGCTCGTGGTTCCGGCCGACGTGTACAGCGAGGAGACCGTGAGCGTGCTGCGCGCCCTCGCGGAGCTGCGCAAGGCCGGGATCGAGCCACGGCACCTCCGCGGCTTCCGTGCAGCAGCCGAGCGGGAGTCATCGCTCATCGAGACGGCGATGACGCCGATCGTGCGGCGCAACGACGCCTCCAGCCGGGCGAAGGGCGCAGAACTGGCACTAGAGATCGCCTCACAGCTGGAGGTCGTACGATCGACACTGCTGCGCGCCGCCCTTCAGCGCGTGACCAATCCGTGACTTCCTCGACACGCGGTGCCGATGTCGTTGCCGCACGGCACTGACCTGAGTACCGTGAGTGAAGCGGCGCACGGACAGTGCGCAATCTGTCGGAAGAGGCGAAATCCATGAGTGAACTCAGTCGGAGTGACGCAGATCGTTACGATCTGCAGCTGCTGTTCACCGACGGTCTCCCCGAGATGGACGCCAACTCCGGCTACCGCGGTGCCGTCGCCGCGCGCGCCGCGGGGATCAGCTACCGCCAGCTCGACTACTGGGCCCGCACCGAGCTCGTCGAGCCCACCGTCCGCGGTGCAGCGGGTTCCGGATCGCAGCGCCTCTACGGCTTCCGCGACATCCTCGTGCTCAAGCTCGTCAAGCGACTTCTCGACACCGGCATCTCACTCCAGCAGATCCGCGTCGCCGTCAACCAGCTGCGCGAGGCTGGAATCAACGACCTGGCCCAGACGACTCTCATGAGCGACGGAGCCAGCGTCTACCTGTGCACGTCGAACGACGAGGTCATCGACCTCGTCAGCCGCGGGCAGGGCGTCTTCGGCATCGCCGTCGGCAAGGTGCTGCGCGAGGTGGAGTCCACCCTCGTCGAGATCGACTCGCACCCCGTCGACACCCTGGACGAGCTCGCCGCTCGTCGTCAGACCCGCAAGATCTCCTAGCGGCGCTCGTGCGCTTCGGCCGCGGACTGCGTCCAGGCCTCTGCGAGCGATTGCGTGCCCGCTCGCCAGCTGCTCGCTGAGGGCCGAGCGCAGCGACCGCCCGAAGCGCGTCGGAGCGGACAGCGCGTTGAGCGCGCTTCGACCGCGGACTTCGTCCGGGCCTCAGCGAGCGCAGGCCTCAGCCCGCCGACTGCTCCGAGCGATCGATCGCCGGACGCTCGACGGGCTGCGGAGCCGCGAGGTGTGCGTACTCTCCGATGCGCGCGGTGCGCAGCACCCTGTCGAGCAGCTGGTCGAAGTAGCGCGCCATCTCCTGGGCGCTGTCGCCCGGCCACGCGTGCAACGGCTGGCCGGCGCCCTGCGCCTGCTGCAGCGAGGTGCGCTCGGGAAGCTGCGGGGAGAGCACGAGCGGGCCGAACATGTCGCGCAGTTCCTTGATGCGGTACTGGTGTTCCAGCGACGCCACGCGGGTGCGGTTCACGATGATGCCGAGGGGCTGCAGACGCGACGACATCCCGCGCCGGATCTCCTCGATCGCGCGGAGGGCACGGTCCGCGGCGGCCACGGAGAAGAGCCCGGGCTCGGTCACCACGGCGACGCGGTCACTGGCGGCCCAGGCCGTGCGCGTGAGGGCGTTGAGGGTCGGCGCACAGTCCACGAGCACCAGCTCGTATTCCTTCTCGATGGTCTCGAGGGCGTCCTCGAGCTTCCAGATGTCGCGTTCGTGCGGATGCGGACCGTCGAAGTTGATGGCGGACGGGCTGCCGATCATCACATCGAGCTTGGAGCCGGGGCGACCTCGCGTCCACCCGCTCGGAGCGATCGCAGAACGCACGATCTTCTCCTTCGGGCTGGCGAGCACGTCGGCCACGTTGAGGTGACCGGCGACGCTGACGGCCATACCGGTCGACACATCGGACTGCGGGTCTAGGTCGACGACAAGGGTACGGATGCCGCGGGCGAACGCCGCTGAAGCGAGTCCGAGCGTCACCGTCGTCTTGCCGACGCCACCCTTGAGGGAGCTGACGGAGAGTACGTGCACAAGTAGATACGTTACCTTCACTAGTCTGGGAGAACCTAACCGTCAGACCCGAACCGCGCGCCTCACGAAAGGCCTGTATGTTCCAGAAGATCCTCGTTGCCAACCGCGGTGAAATCGCCATCCGCGCCTTCCGTGCCGCCTACGAGCTGGGCGCGAGGACCGTGGCAGTGTTCCCGTTCGAGGACCGCAACTCCCTGCATCGCCTGAAGGCCGACGAGGCCTACCAGATCGGCGAGCCGGGGCATCCGGTGCGTGCCTATCTCGACGTCGCGGAGATCATCAGGGTCGCGCAGGAGTCCGGAGCCGACGCCATCTACCCGGGGTACGGCTTCCTCTCGGAGAACCCCGAACTGGCCGAGGCCGCCGCCGCCGCGGGAATCACCTTCATCGGCCCGGGGATGCACGTGCTCGAGATGGCAGGCAACAAGGTCACGGCGAAGGAGCACGCCATCGCCGCCGGGGTCCCGGTGCTCAAGTCCACGCCCCCGTCGAAAGACGTCGAGCTGCTGCTGTCGCAGGCCGAGGAGATCGGCTTCCCGATCTTCGCGAAGGCCGTCGCTGGCGGCGGCGGACGCGGCATGCGTCGGGTCGCGAGCCAGGACAGGCTGCGCGCCGCCCTCGAGGAGGCCATGCGCGAAGCCGACAGCGCCTTCGGCGACCCGACCATGTTCCTCGAACAGGCCGTGCTCCGCCCCCGCCACATCGAGGTGCAGGTGCTCGCCGACGCGAACGGCGAGACGGTCCACCTGTTCGAGCGCGACTGCTCCGTGCAGCGCCGCCACCAGAAGGTCATCGAGATCGCCCCGGCTCCGAACCTCCCCGAGGAGACCCGCCAGGCGCTCTACCGCGACGCCATCGCCTTCGCGAAGTCCATCGGCTACGTGAATGCCGGCACCGTCGAGTTCCTCCTCGACACCGCCGGCGAGAGGGCCGGCCAGCACGTCTTCATCGAGATGAACCCGCGCATCCAGGTCGAGCACACGGTGACCGAGGAGGTGACGGATGTGGACCTCGTGCAGTCGCAGATCCGCATCGCAGCGGGGGAGAGCCTCGCCGACCTCGGTCTGCAGCAGGAGAACATCAAGCTGCGTGGGGCCGCACTGCAGTGCCGCATCACGACGGAGGACCCGACGGCGGGCTTCCGGCCGGACACCGGCAAGATCACGACGTACCGCTCTCCGGGTGGTGCGGGCATCCGCCTCGACGGTGGAACCATCAACCCGGGCGCCAACATCAGCCCGCACTTCGACTCGATGCTCGCGAAGATGACGGCCCGCGGCCGCGACTTCCCGGCTGCCGTCGCGCGCGCGCGTCGCGCGCTGGCCGAGTTCCGCATCCGTGGCGTCTCCACCAACATCTCCTTCCTGCAGGGCGTGCTCGACGACCCGTCGTTCATCGCCGGCGACCTGAGCACCTCCTTCATCGAGGAGCGCCCGGAACTCCTGCGCGGCCGGGTCTCGAAGGACCGCGGCACGAAGATCCTCAACTGGCTGGCCGACGTCACCGTCAACCAGCCGAACGGACCGCGTCCGACCACCATCACGCCGACGGACAAGCTGCCGCAGCTCGACCTGTCGCAGGCGGCCCCGGCAGGGTCGCGCCAGAGACTCCTCGAGCTCGGTCCGCAGGGCTTCGCGGCCGCACTCCGTGCCCAGACCCCGCTCGCGGTCACCGACACCACGTTCCGCGACGCCCACCAGTCCCTGCTGGCCACCCGCGTGCGCACCCGCGACCTCACCGCCGTCGCGCCCTACGTCGCCAGGTTGACTCCCGAACTGCTCTCGGTCGAGGCATGGGGAGGCGCCACCTACGACGTCGCGCTCCGCTTCCTCGGCGAGGACCCGTGGGAGCGCCTCGCGACCCTGCGCGAATCGCTGCCGAACATCAACCTGCAGATGCTGCTGCGCGGACGGAACACCGTCGGCTACACGCCGTACCCGACCAGTGTCACCGAGGCGTTCGTGGCCGAGGCCGCCTCGACCGGCGTCGACATCTTCCGCATCTTCGACGCGCTGAACGACGTCGACCAGATGCGCCCGGCCATCGATGCCGTGCTCGCACAGGGCAGCGCCGTGGCCGAGGTGGCCGTCTGCTACACCGGCGACCTGCTCGACCCGGCCGAAGACCTGTACACGCTCGACTACTACCTGCGTCTCGCCGACCAGATCGTCGAGTCCGGCGCGCACATCCTCGCGATCAAGGACATGGCAGGGCTCCTGCGGCCCGCTGCCGCAGCGAAGCTCGTCACGGCGTTCCGTGAACGCTTCGACCTGCCGGTGCACCTGCACACGCACGACACTCCGGGCGGCCAGCTCGCGACCCTGCTCGCGGCATCCGCCGCCGGAGTGGACGCCGTCGACGTGGCGTCGGCACCCATGGCGGGCACCACCAGCCAGCCGTCGGCATCATCGCTGGTCGCCGCCCTCGCCCACACCGAGCGCGACACGGGCCTCTCCCTGCAGAACGTGTCAGACCTCGAGCCCTACTGGGAGGCCGTGCGCCAGGTCTACCGTCCGTTCGAGTCAGGCCTTCCAGGCCCGACAGGGCGTGTGTACCACCACGAGATCCCGGGCGGCCAGCTGTCCAACCTGCGCCAGCAGGCCATCGCCCTCGGCCTCGCCAACGACTTCGAGCTGGTGGAGGACATGTACGCCGCGGCGAACAAGATCCTCGGGCGCGTGCCGAAGGTCACGCCGTCGTCGAAGGTCGTCGGCGACCTCGCTTTGCACCTCGCCGCCGTCAAGGCCGACCCGGCCGACTTCGAGGCCAACCCGCAGAAATACGACGTTCCCGACTCCGTCGTGGGCTTCATGGCCGGCGAGCTGGGCGAGTTGCCCGGCGGATGGCCGGAGCCCTTCCGCACCAAGGTCCTCGAGGGCCGCACCGTGCGCATCGGAGTTACCGAGCTGACCGACGAGGAGCGTGCAGCCCTCGCCGGTGACAGCACGACGCGGCGCGCTGCGCTGAACGCGCTGCTGTTCCCTGCCCCGACCCGCCAGTACGAGCAGATCCGGGAGCTGTTCGGCGACCTCTCCGTCGTCGACACCCCCGACTACCTCTACGGCATGCGCCAGGGCGCAGAGCACGTGGTCGAGATCGCCAAGGGCGTGCGACTCTACGCCGGACTCGAGGCCATCGGAGAGGCCGATGACAAGGGCATGCGCACTGTCATGACCACGCTCAACGGCCAGCTGCGGCCGGTCTTCGTGCGCGACCGGAGCATCGCCGTCGAGAGCAAGGCGGCCGAGAAGGCCGACGCCAGTCAGCCAGGGCAGGTAGCGGCTCCGTTCTCCGGCGTCGTGACATTGCAGGTCGAGGTCGGTGCCGAGGTGCAGGCCGGTCAGGCCGTCGCATCCATCGAGGCCATGAAGATGGAGGCGGCCATCACGACCCCCGTCGCGGGTGTGATCGAGCGGGTCGCCATTCCCCGTACGCAGCAGGTGGACGCGGGCGATCTCCTCGTCGTGGTCGTGCCGCGCTAGGCTCGAACGCTGTCCCCCCGAAGAAAGAGGCACCAGTGCCACCCAGTGACGACGGACTCGACCTGCGCGCACGCCGTGCTCGCGGTGCCGGAGACGAGTACAACAGCGAGCTCGCGCCGCGTGCAGGCGACGACCTCGCCTCCGCTCTGCCCGAGAGCCTGAGCATCCAGGTCGACCTTCCGCCGGCGCCCCGCCCGGAAGCCCCCGACGACGAGGTCGCCGTCGCCATCTCCGAGCGTGCCGTCAACCCCGGCGTCGTGGCGGAGAACTCGACTCACTCCGTGCCGATCATGGTGCAGCCCCCTGTGCGGGCATCCGGTCACCACCGCTCGCAGCTCGAGCCGATCGACCGCGACGAGGACGCCGCCGCGAGCTACAGCGGCCAAGGCCCCGAGTCGCCCAGCATGCTCACGGCCGACCGCCTCATCGAGCCGAACCGGCGTACGCGCCCGGCGCCCGAGGGCGGCTGGAACCGCTTCCTCTACTCCGCGACCTTCCACACAGTGAACCGCGGCGACTCGCCCCGGGTGCTCGCTCGCAAGGAGCTCGACGCCCGCATCCAGCGTCAGTTCTCCGGGGGAACCCGGTTCGTGCCTGTGCTCACCCGCAAGGGCGGCGTCGGCAAGACCACTGTCACCGCGCTGCTCGGCATGGCCCTGGCCGACGCCCGTGAGGACCGCACCATCGCCATCGACGCGAACCCCGACAGGGGAACGCTCTCCGAGCGCATCACGCGCCAGACCCGCTCGACCGTGCGCGACGTCGTGAACAAGGCACCGTCGATCGGCGGATTCACCGACTTCTCAGCGCTCGTCTCGCGCGACGAGACCCGCCTCGACATCCTCGCCTCCGACACCGACCCGATGCTGAGCGAGGCCTTCGACGCCGACGACTACAACGTCGTCGCGGATCTCTCCGCACGCTTCTACTCGATGGTGCTGACGGACTGCGGAACGGGCATCGTCCACTCGGTCATGCGGGCCACCCTGCAGCGAGCCGACTCCATCGTCATCGTGTCCGGCGGCAGCGTCGACGAGGCGCGCCTTGCCTCCGAGACCCTCACCTGGCTCGAGGCCAACGGCTACGGAGACCTCGTGCGCAACGCCATCGTCGCCCTCAACACGGCCACTCAGGGCACCAACCTGGTCAAGCTCGAGGAGATCGAGACCCACTTCCAGTCCCGGGTGCGCGAGATCGTGCGCATTCCGTACGACCCTGTGCTTGCCGCCGGCTCGGTCATCCACTGGAAGGACCTCAAGCCCCTCACCCGCCACTCCGCCCGCGTCCTCGCCGCCCTCGTGGTCGAGGGCCTGCCCGTCGACCGCGGCATCTGACGCCGCCTCTCCCAGAAGAAGACCATGACCGACCGCACCATCCGCCTGTTCGGCGACCCCGTCCTGAAGACAGTCTCGAGCGAGATCGTCACGATCGACGATGGCATCCGCACGCTCGTGCAGGATCTCATCGACAGCGTCAAGCTCCCCGGTCGCGCCGGCGTTGCAGCCGCACAGATCGGCGTGAACCTGCGCGCATTCAGCTACAACGTCGACGGCGAGGTCGGCTACATCATCAATCCGGTGCTCACCGAGCTGTCAGGGGAGCCGGAGCCGGTCGACGAGGGCTGCCTCTCGGTGCCCGGCCTCTGGTACCCGACGATGCGTTACCCGTTCGCTCGCGCCGCAGGCATCGACCTCGAGGGCAGGCCCATCGAGCTCAGCGGCTCCGGCCTCATGGCGCAGGCGCTGCAGCACGAGACCGATCACCTCGACGGCCTGCTCTATCTCGACAGGCTCGACAAGCCGAACCGGAAATCGGCCATGAAGGAAGTCCGCGAGAGCACCTGGTTCTGATTCTACGCGCGCCGAGGTGGAGACATCCACCTCGGCATCCGTCACTCGAAGACCGGCGTGAGGAAGCGGCGCTCGTAGCGACGGATGCACTGCGTGTCCCGTGCCAGCTGGAAGGCCTCAAGGCACTCGGGATCGGTCTTCGACGCCGTGCGGTAGGCCTCGTACTCCGCCAGCGACGGGAAGGTGAACAGCGCGAAGGCCTCATCGCTGTCACCCTCGCTCGGCATGAAGTAGCCGTGGTGGTCACCGCCGAGCTTCTCGACCAGACGAATCCAGGCGCGGCCGTACGCGGTGAAGTCGTCGAGCTTGTCAGGGTCGATCTCGTAGCGCAGGTGGATGGTGATCATGGTCGTCTTCTCTCGGTCGGTGGGTCGTCAGATGAACAGGGTGTACCGCTGCTTGGTGCTCCGAGTGGCGCCGGTGCGGTCGTAGAAGCGGATGGCGCCCTCGTTCCAGTCGGGGGTCTGCCATCGCATCTCGCCGACGCCGAGCTCGCCGGCCAGATCACGCAGGGCGTCGACCAGCCGCCCGCCCAGCCCGGCTCCCCGGGCACCCGGACGCAGGAACAGGCAGTCCATGTGCAGGAACTCGGCACCCTGCCAGGTCGAGGCCTCGAGGCTCGCCGTGGCGTAGCCGACCATGTCGTCGCCCTCCGTGCCCACGAAGGCGTGCAGCCGCGGCACCGGACCGAACAGCAGCCGCGAGAGCCCATCGACCAGGTCGGACGGCGGCGGTGCCGCGCGTTCGTACTCTGCGTGCTCGCGGATGAGCTCGATCAGCTCGGGGAGGTCTGCGGACACGGCGGCGCGCACTGCGACTGACGGGGGCATGAGTGACACTCTGCTCGCTGCACGCCACGCTGTGGCATCCGTCGACGGCGTGGCAGCCATGGTGACAGGATCTGGTGCCGACTTTGGCAGGATCCGGATGCCGTTCCCGCTGCCGTGCACGACGAAGGCCCCGGACGCATCCGGGGCCCTAGTCGTTCGTGGGATGGACGTCAGCCCGCGAGGCTGATGCCCGTGGTCGCCGGTGCTCCCGCGTACATCTCGTCGATCACGTCGGCGAAGTCGGCGAGGATGACGTTGCGCTTGATGCTGAGCTTGGGCGTGAGGTGGCCGCTCTCCTCGGTGAGGTCGGTGGCCAGCACCTGGAACTTGCGGATCGACTCCGCCCGCGAGACGTTCTCGTTGGCCACGTCGATGGCGCGCTGGATCTCCGCGATGACGACGGGATTGACCGCAGCCTCGGTGACGGTCATCGCCGCATCCTCACCGGCGTTGTTCAGCCAGACCGGGAGCATCTCGGGGTCGAGGGTCACCAGGGCGGAGATGAACGGCCGGCGGTCGCCGACGACGATCACCTGTCCGACGAGGGGGTTCGCCCGGATGGGATCCTCGAGCGCGGCCGGGGCGACGTTCTTGCCGCCAGCCGTCACGATGATCTCCTTCTTGCGGCCGGTGATGGTGAGGAAGCCGTCTGCGTCGAGGGCTCCGATGTCGCCCGTGTGCAGCCAGCCGTCCTTGAGGGCGGCTTCGGTCGCCTCGGGGTTCTTCCAGTAGCCCTCGAAGACGTTGACACCCTTGACGAGGATCTCGCCGTCCTCCTCGATGCGGATCGAGACGCCGGGCAGTGCAGGGCCGACAGTGCCGATCTTCGACTTCGCGGGGCGGTTCACCGTGGCCGGAGCCGTGGTCTCGGTGAGGCCGTAGCCCTCGAGGATGGTGATGCCCAGGGAGTGGTAGAAGTGTCCGAGGCGGGCGCCGAGCGGCGCAGATCCCGAGACCGCGTACTTCACGCGACCGCCGAGGGCCGTGCGGAGCTTGGAGTAGACGAGCTTGTCGTAGACGGCGAACTTGACCTTCATGCCGAACGGGATCTTCGCGCCCTCCTCGAGTGCCTTCGAGTGGGCGATGGCGACATCGGCGGCGGCACGGAAGATCTTGCCCTTGCCGCCGGTCTCGGCCTTCTGCTCCGACACGTTGTAGACCTTCTCGAACACACGGGGGACCGCGAGCAGGAAGGTCGGCTTGAAGCTCTCCATCGACGGCAGCAGGAAGCGCGTGTCGGGCTGGTGGCCCACGTTCACTCCGGCGTGCACCGACAGCACGGCGATGAGTCGGGCGAAGACGTGGGCCGTGGTGATGAACAGCAGCGTCGAGGCATCCTCCAGCACCTCGCCGAGGCCGAGGCGGGCGTTGCGGCTGGTCTCCACGAAGTTCGAGTGCGTGAGCACGCATCCGCGGGGCTTGCCGGTGGAGCCCGACGTGTAGATCAGGGTGGCGATGTCGGAGCCGACGGCGAGGTTGCGGCGACGCTCGATCTCGGCATCCGGAACATCGACGCCCTGCGCGACCAGCTTGTCGAGGTCGCCGAGATCGATCTGCCAGACGTTCTGGATGAGCGGGAGCTCCGGGTGCACCTCGTCGAAGCGGGCGAAGTTGTCCGCGGTCTCGACGATGAGGGAGACGGCAGCGGAGTCGGAGAGGTTCCAGCGGATCTGGCTGGGGGAGCTGGTCTCGTAGACGGGTACCAGCACGCCGCCGGCGAACCACATGGCGAAGTCCACCAGGGTCCACTCATAGCGTGTCTTCGACATCAGTCCGACCTTGTCGCCGGGCTGGATGCCTGCGGCGACGAAGCCCTTGGCGAGGGCGACGACCTGGGCGTGGAACTCCCGCGTGGTGATGGGGGACCAGCCGCCATCCTTCGTCGGGGTGGAGAAGAGCACGGCATCCGGAGCCTCGGCGAGCCGACCGATCAACAGGTCGGTCGTGTTGGCTTCGGGGTCCGCTGGGCTGAGGGCGGGCGCGTCGAACTGGTTCACGGTATCTCCTTCGGCACCGGGTGGTCACGGGTTCCTCACGGCCTCGGCGACGGTGCCGAATCGGGAGGGGAACGTCTCCGGTAGAACTTGTTGCATACACTCTACGTGGTGCATTGTGCGGCCTCCGTGCTGGCAGCGCCGCAACTTCCACCCCCCTTCCGCCCGAAAGGTCACCAGCGTGCAGGCAATCGGAATCGACATCGGCGGCACCAAGGTCGCCGGAGCCCTCGTCGACGAGTTCGGGACCATCGTGCGCAGTGAGCGAGTGCCCACCCCGACCGATACCGCCGCCCTCGAAGATGTCGTCGTCGAGATGATCCGTGCGCTGTCGGAAGGCGAGAAGGTCACCGCGGCCGGCGTCGCCGCCGCGGGCTTCATCGACGCCGCCCAGTCGACCGTCTACTACGCGCCGAACATCAACTGGCGCAACGAGCCCCTGCGCGAGAAGCTCGAGGCGCGCGTCGACCTGCCCGTCTTCATCGAGAACGACGCCAACGCCGCGGGCTGGGCCGAGTTCCGCTACGGCGCCGGGCGCCTCTACTCCGACATGGTGACCCTCACGATCGGCACGGGAGTCGGCGGAGCCATCGTCGTCGGCGACCGCCTGCTTCGCGGCGGCTTCGGCGCCGGAGCCGAGATCGGGCACATGCGCGTCGTACCCGACGGCCTGCCCTGCGGATGCGGTGCTCGCGGCTGCATCGAGCAGTACGGTTCCGGCCGTGCCCTGCTGCGCTTCGCCAACGAGCTCGCCATGGCTGGCGGCATCGGCCAGACCCTGGCGGACGTGCGCGACCGCAACAACGGACTGACGGGCGAACTGCTGAGCGAACTCATCACCGCGGGCGACCCCGGCGCTCACGCCGCCCTCCGCACCCTCGGCCACTGGCTCGGTCAGGCCGCGGCCAGCCTCTCGGCGGTCCTCGACCCGCAGGTCTTCGTGTTCGGCGGAGGAGTGGCTGCTGCGGGCGACGTGCTGCTCGACCCCATCCGCTCGGCGTACTTCGACCACCTGCCCGCGCGCGGCTACCACCCTGAACCCGATTTCCTGATCGCCGAGCTCGTCAACGACGCCGGCGTCGTCGGCGCCGCCGATCTCGCCCGCATCAGCGCCACCGGCGTCTGAGGTACCGACGCGGCCGCTTCCTCCCGGGCGGAAGGTGGCCGCTAGGCTGATGGCTCGAGGAGTCGCATGTTCTATTGGGTCATGAAGCACATCGTGGTGGGTCCACTCGTGCTCGGCATCTTCCGACCCTGGGTCGTCGGACTCGAGAAGGTTCCGGAGAACGGCGCCGTGATCATGGCGGGCAACCACCTCTCCTTCATCGACTCGATCTTCCTGCCGCTCATCATGAGGCGGCGCATGGTGTTCCTCGCCAAGAGCGAGTACTTCACGGGCACCGGCCTCAAGGGCTGGTTCACCCGCACGTTCCTCACCGCAGCCGGGCAACTCCCGATCGACCGGTCAGGCGGCAAGGCGTCCGAGGCATCGTTGAACACCGGCCTCGCCGTGCTCGGAGAGGGCACCATCCTCGGCATCTATCCCGAGGGCACGCGCAGCCCTGACGCCCGTCTGTACCGCGGCCGCACCGGAGTCGCCCGCATGGTGCTCGAGGCGGGGGTTCCCCTCGTTCCCGTGGTCATGGTGGACACCGAGAAGGTCATGCCCATCGGCACCCGCGTTCCCCGCATCCGCCGCGTCGGTGTCATCTTCGGGGAGCCGCTCGACTTCTCCCGGTTCGAGGGACTCGAGGGCGACCGCTTCGTGTTGCGCAGTGTGACCGACGAGATCATGTACGAACTCGGGCGCCTCAGCGGTCAGGAATACGTCGACGTCTACGCCAGTTCCGTGAAGGAGAAGCGGGCCGGCCTTTCGCGCTAGGCTTGCCCGAACCGTGCCCTGGCGCGGCTCCGCCCTTCTCGATTAAGGAATTCACCAGAGTGTCAGACCCCACCGAACCTGTTGTGCTCGCAGCCACGTCGGTCATCGAGGGTCTCGACTATTGGCGTGACCTTCCCATCAAGCAGCAGCCCTCGTGGCCCGACTCGGATGCCGCAGCTGCGGCATCCGCCCAGATCGCGACCCTGCCGCCGCTCGTGTTCGCGGGTGAGGTCGACATCCTGCGCGATCGCCTCGCGGCCGCAGCACGCGGTGAGGCGTTCCTGCTTCAGGGTGGCGACTGCGCCGAGACCTTCGCCGGCGCCACGGCCGACCAGATCCGCAACAGGGTGAAGACCGTGCTGCAGATGGCCGTCGTGCTCACCTACGGCGCCTCGATGCCCGTCGTGAAGATGGGCCGCATGGCCGGCCAGTTCGCCAAGCCGCGTTCGAGTGACAGCGAGACCCGCAACGGCGTCACCCTGCCTGCATACCGCGGCGACATCGTGAACGGCTACGACTTCACGCCGGAGTCGCGCGCCGCCGACCCCGCCCGCCTCGTGCAGGGCTACCACACGGCCGCGTCGACGCTGAATCTCATCCGTGCCTTCACCCAGGGAGGCTTCGCGGACCTCCGCCAGGTGCACAGCTGGAACAAGGGCTTCGCCGCCAACCCGGCCAACCAGCGCTACGAGGGCATGGCCGGCGAGATCGACCGGGCGGTGCGCTTCATGGAGGCCTGCGGTGCCGACTTCGAGGCGATGAAGCGCACAGAGTTCTACACCGGTCACGAGGGCCTGCTGATGGATTACGAGCGCCCGATGACGCGGATCGACTCGCGCACAGGCACGCCGTACAACACCTCGTCGCACTTCATCTGGATCGGCGAGCGCACCCGTGAGCTCGACGGCGCCCACGTCGACTTCCTCTCGCGCGTGCGCAACCCCATCGGTGTCAAGCTCGGCCCCACGACGACGCCCGACGACATGCTCGCCCTGGTCGACAAGCTCGACCCGAACCGCGAGCCCGGCCGCCTCACCTTCATCACGCGCATGGGCGCCGGGAAGATCCGCGAGGCCCTGCCGCCGCTGCTCGAGGCGATCAAGGCCAGCGACGCGCAGCCGCTGTGGGTCACCGACCCGATGCACGGCAACGGCCTCACCACGCCGCTCGGTTACAAGACGCGTCGTTTCGACGACGTCGTCGACGAGGTCAAGGGCTTCTTCGAGGCGCACCGGGCCGCTGGCACGCACCCGGGCGGCATCCACGTGGAGCTCACGGGCGACGACGTCACCGAGTGCATGGGCGGATCGGAGCACATCGACGAGGCCGACCTCGCGACGCGCTACGAGTCGCTCTGCGACCCGCGCCTCAACCACATGCAGTCGCTCGAGCTCGCGTTCCTCGTGGCCGAGGAGCTCTCGCACCGCTGATTCGCCCGCTCGCTGTGGCTCTTCCCGCTCGCTGGGGCCTTTCCGCTCGCTGAGGCCCGGACGTAGTCCGCGGCCGAAGCGCGCGGAAAGAGCCTCAGCCCGAGAAGTTCGCGCTGATGGTGGTGCCGGCCGGCACCTGCTCGCCGGCGCCGGGACTCTGCGAGTTCACGGACAGGGCGTCCCGGAACAGCTCCGGAACATCGGTCTCGAAGGTGAAGCCGGCGTCCTCGATGACCTGGGCGGCCTCGTTGATCGTCAGGCCGGACACGTCGGGTACCTCGAACAGCTCGACGCCCTTCGACATCGTGAGCGTGATGGTGTCGCCGACGCGGATCGGGTCGGTGTCGGACGAGATGGAGACCACGTCGCCCTCGGGCACGGTGTCGCTGTACACGAGGTCGCCCTCCTTGGGCACCAGGTTCACGTCGACGAGGGCCTGCTTGGCTTCCTCGCGACCCATGCCGACGAGCGGCGGCAGGCCTCCGGCCGAGACGACCAGCGTGACGGCCCCGGTGTCCGGATAGGTTGCAGGCAGTTCGGCGCCGGCGCCGTCGAGGGCCGCGATCACGAGACCCTTGTCGACCTCGCCGCTGAACTGCTGGATGGACTCTCCGACGGTGAATCGGGCGAGGGCGGTCCGTGCATCGGCCTCCGGCATCCCGGCGACGGCCGGCACCTCGAGCATCTCGGCTCCCAACGAGATGTAGAGGACGACGGCGGCACCCTTCGTCACGCTGCTGCCCGACTTCGGGTCCGTTCCGGACGCGAGGTCCTTCGCGACGGCGAGGTCGTACCGGGTGCCCGGCTTCACCGTGAAGCCCTCCGCGACGAGAGCGGCCGTTGCGGCATCCTGGGACTGACCCGCGACCTCGGGAATCGTCGCGAGAGATCCGGGGCCGGCTCCGAAGTACCAGCCCGTGGCCCCGGCCAGTCCGGCCAGGATCAGCACCAGGGCGAACAGCCAGTAGCCTCTGCGGGCGCGCGTCCGGGTCGCCGTGGCGAGCTCCGTGCTCGCATCGGCTGCGACGGGGCCCGTTCGGTGCCTACCCGGTGCCGGCGTCGGCGTGATGATCTGCGTCTCGTCGTCGGCGGATGCCGCGAGTGGGGCGCTCGGCAGCACCATGGTGGGCGCCACTCCCTCGGCAGAGGCCGCGGCCGGGTCGCGCACGAGCTTCTCGACGTCGCGCAGGCGCTCGAGCATGACGCGGGCGTCGCGCGGACGGTTCTCAGGGTCGCGTGCCGTAGCCCACACGACGAGGTCGTCGAGGCCGCGAGGCGTCGTCGGCACGCGTGAGCTGGGTCGCGGCACCTGCTCGTTGGCATGCTGGTAGGCGATCTGCATCGGAGCCTCGCCGACGAACGGCTGCTCTCCCGTCAGCATCTCGTACATCATGATGCCGAGCGCGTAGATGTCGCTGCGGGCATCAGCCACCCCCCGCGTGACGAGCTCAGGGGAGAGGTAGGCGATGGTGCCGAGCAACGCCTGGCCCGTCGCCGTGTTGGCGCTGGCCGCGCGGGCCAGGCCGAAGTCACCGAGTTTGATTCGACCGTCATCCGCCAGCAGCACGTTCTCGGGCTTCATGTCACGGTGCACGATGCCGGCCTTGTGGGCCGCAGCCAGGCCGGAGAGCACGGCCGACATGATGTCGATGGTCTGCTCGGGGGTGAGGCGACCGTAGTCCTTGAGCAGGTCGCGCAGGGTGATGCCGGGCAGATACTCCATGACGAGGTACGCCATGTCGGAGTCCTGTCCCTGATCGAAGACGTTGACGACGTTGGGGTGGGCGAGACGGGCGGCCGAGCGGGCCTCCTGCACGAAGCGGCTCTTGAACGTGTTGTCGTCAGCGAGGTGGCCGTGCATGATCTTGATCGCGACGCGACGTTCGAGTCGCAGGTCCGTCGCGAGGTAGACGGTCGCCATGCCGCCCCGGGCGATCCGCGAGCGCACCTGATAGCGGCCGTCGATGAGGCGGCCGAGCATCGGGTCGGTGGGCGTGGCGGTCACCTCGTGATTGTATGAAACGCCGGACGTTCCACCCCGTCAAAACACCGTGAAGCGGGGCATTGGTGGTCGATCGTGACGTGGGGCCCGCTCAGCCCAGAATCGCGAGCCAGGCCCGTGCCGACGGTTCCCACTTGGCGTAGGCGTCGGGGTAGGCGGAGATCTGCACGGCCTGCGCCGCCTGGGTGACCGTCATCTTCTCCCAGCCCGCCACGTCGAGCAGCCCCCGTGTGCGTCCGGGATTCGGGTTGGCCGATCCGCCGAAGAAGGCCTTCGCGGCCCGCAGCGGGTCGCGCACCTCGGCAGGGGTGCCCCAGCCCGTGCTCGGCCGCTGCTGGAACAGTCCGAGCGAATCGCGGTCTCCGTAGTCGACGTTCTCGAGCCCGGATTCCTGTGCCGCGGCAGCGAGGGCGACGACGATACCCTGGTCACTGACGCCGAGTTCGCGCCCGACCGCGACGATGGTGGCGGCGTTCGTGCGCATCGAATCCGAGAGTTCGGCGATGCGCCCGGCCTTGACAGCCGAACGCGCGGCCTCGGGGGAGGGCGGCGAGGGGATGACGATCTGCTGGCCGGGAACGATGTAGCTCGACCAGTCCAGCTTGTTCGCGTCGAGGATCGCCTGGATGCTCTGGCCGGCGGATGCCGCGATGTCGCTGATCGTGTCTCCGGCAACGACCGTGTGCACTTCGACCGGTGCCGCCTGCGCCACGGGAGTGACGGCCTGCGCCACCGGAGCCACCGGCGCCGCTGCCGTTGTCGATGCCGAGCCGGACAGGCGGAGCTTCTGTCCGGGGAGGATGACACTCGACCAGGCGAGACCGTTGGCGTCGAGAACCTGCTGGGTGCTGAGCCCGGCCGCTGCAGCGATTCCGCTGACGGTGTCGCCGGCGACGACTGTGTGGGTGGGACCGGTCGACGTATCCGCGGCCTTCGGGGCGGCCGGCTTCGGCGCGGCCTGGGGGGAAGCCACCAGCACGAGTCCCTGTCCGGGGAAGATCAGGCTCGACCGGTCGAGGCCGTTCAGCGCCAGGATCGCGCCTGTCTCGAGGCCGAACCGCTCGGCCAGCCCGCTCACGGTGTCACCGGCCACCACCGTGTAGGTCGCCGGCGGATTGGCCGTGTGCACCGAGACTGCCGCCGGTGTAGCCTGCGCCGACCGATTGCTCGACGGCTGGACCATTCGCTTCGCCGGTGTCGCTGTCACTGGGGCGGTGCCGCCGAGGGTCATGGCGATCGCGCTGGCGATCGCGACTGGGGCGAGAGACATTGATGATCCTCCGTCGGGTCACGGTGTCGATAAGGCTGACATGAAAGTGAGCATGAGTCAACTAGTGGGACTGGAGGTAGCAATGTTACTGAAGTGACGAAGCAGATGTCGATCCCGGGTGTCATGAGAGTTCCGACTGGTGGATGCACGCCGCCCGACATGGCAGTCTTGAATCGTGACCGACGATATGACCGATCGCCCCTGGCTGACAGTTCCCGACCTCGTGGAGGTGCTCGGCATCGGGCAGAGCCGCGTGCGACGCCTCATCGAGGATCGCCACCTCCTCGCCGTGCGCCGGGAAGGCGTGCTGCAGGTTCCCGCCGCCTTCATCGAAGGCACGGAGCCGTTGCACGAACTGCGCGGGACGATCTTCGTGCTCTCGGATGCCGGCTTCAGCGATGAGGAGGCCGTCTCGTGGCTCCTCGAGCGCGATGACAGCCTCGATGCCGCCCCCGTCGAGGCCCTTCGCTCGGGCCGGAAGACCGAGGTCCGACGGGTCGCCCAGGCGCTCGCCTGATCCGTTCGATCTTCTGCGTGCGTGTCAGGACGCGCGACGCGTCACGGTCTCGGCGAGCAGCGCCAGCTCCCGGCGTGAGCGTCGCGTGAGCGGCGCATCCGTCATCACCGTCGTCGCCCGCACCACCTGGCGGGAGATGAGGGCCTCCATCTCATCGACCGCTCCACTGGCAGTGATGGTGGACTGCAGCAGCCTGATCTGGTCGGCGTCGAGCGTCGGGTCTCCCAGCAGTTCATCGAGGATACGGCGCGGGCCCGTACCGATCCGCTCCCGGGCCATCGCGATGAGCATGGTGCGCTTGCCCTCGCGCAGGTCGTCTCCACTGGGCTTGCCCGTGATCTGCTCGTCGCCGAACACCCCCAGCAGGTCGTCGCGCAGCTGGTAGGCGATCCCGAGAGGCAGGCCGAAGGAGCGCAGCGCCGCGAGCTGCGCGTCGGACCCGCCGCCGAGGGCGGCGCCGATCACGAGCGGTGCGAGCACGCTGTACTTCGCTGACTTGTACGTGATGACAGTCTCGGCACGTGAGCGCATCTCCTCCTCGGAGCGCGTCGGCCAGGCCCGCTCCTCGAGGATGTCGAGGTACTGGCCCCCCGTGACCTCGGTGCGCATCCGATTGAACTCCAGGCGGGTGCGGCGGGCCGCGGCGCGGTCGGGCAGGAGATCGAGCGCTTCGTCGAGCAGCTCGTCGCTCCACCCCAGCAGAAGGTCGCCGTGCAGGATCGCGGCGGCGCGTCCGAACTCGGCGCCGTCGCCGGCCCAGCCGCCCTCGCGGTGCAGGGCCTCGAAGCTGCGGTGGGCGGCAGGAGCACCGCGGCGGGTGTCGGAGTTGTCGATGATGTCGTCGTGCACCAGGGCGGCGGCGTGGAACACCTCCAGTGCCGCGGCCACTGAGACCACCCCCGACAGGTCGGGCACGTCGTCCTCGGTGCTGAACGGGTCGAATCCGTCCGGCTCACCCGAGACCGACTGCCACCCCCAATAGGCGAACAATGCGCGGAATCTCTTGCCACCGCTGAGAAAGCGCCGAGAAATCTCGACGAGCGGGGTGAGTTCCTCACTGATGGAGGAGAGAATTAGGGAACGATCCGATACGAACTCATCGATGCGTGTCTGTACGAGATCGGCTAGCCGAGTGCTTTCTGCCACGCGTCTAGCCTAGCTTTCACTCGCGAGGCTACACTTTGAACGTATCTCGACTGATCCCGAGTGCGAAGGGAATGAGATGCCGCTTTCAGAGCAAGAGCAGAGACTCCTCGATGAGATGGAGCGCAGTCTCTATCACAACGACGCCGATTTCGTGGCGACGGTGGGGGCTCCCCGCGGTCGACCCAACTACAGAGCCATCGTGCTCGGTGTGCTGCTGGCCGTCGCGGGCCTCGCAGCGCTGATCGCCGGCGTCGCGATCAACCTCCTCATCCTGGGCATCGGAGGCTTCGTCCTCATGTTCGTGGGCGTCCTCGTGGCGATCACCCCGAGCAAGCGCGCCCCGGCTCCCGAGGAGCTTCCCGACTCCGCGTCCAAGCCCAAGAAGGCGGCATCCGCCGATCGTGGATTCATGGACAGGCTCAACGATCGTTGGGACCACCGCCAGGAGGGCCAGGACTAGGCTCCCGCCAGTCGCCTCCCCTCCCCACTCGCCTCCACCCTTCAGGGCCGATCCTCACGGATCGGCCCTTTTTTGATGCCCGGATGCTCCCTGGTCGCGCTCTGGCGCTCCATTTCCCTCCACCTTCGTCTGGCCCGGTTTTTCGCGCCTGAAATACCCCGTTTCGGGGCAAAAGGTAGGAATGTAGAGCAGATGTGGTGTGTAGTGGAGTAAAGTGGAGCAACACCGCAACCGTGGCCGGATGAGTGGGGGTGAAGACCGTGTTCCTCGGAACCTATGCACCGAAGTTGGACGAGAAGGGACGCGTCATCCTTCCCGCCAAGTTCCGCGACGAGCTCTCCACCGGCGTCGTCGTGACCCGCGGCCAGGAGCACTGCATCTATGTCTTCTCGGCTCGGGAGTTCGAGGACCTGCACGACAAGATCCGGCAGGCGCCCGTCACGAGCAAGACCGCGCGCGACTACCTCCGCGTCTTCCTCTCGGGTGCCAGCGCCGAGACCCCCGACAAGCAGAACCGCGTGACCATCCCCGCGAATCTGCGTGCCTACGCCGGACTCGAGCGCGACCTCACCGTCATCGGAGCCGGCAGCCGCGTCGAGATCTGGGACACCGAAGCCTGGGAGACCTACCTGACCGAGCAGGAAGCCACCTTCGCGAACACCACCGAGGAGGTGATCCCGGGACTCTTCTAGTTCCTGTTCCCCGACTCCCAGCCGGCCACGCTGACACACTTCCCCGGTGTCAGACTCCGGATGGGGATCAGGGGACAGGAGCCCTCCCGGCTCTCATGGAGATCAACCGCATCCACACCCCCGTCATGCTCGAGCGCTGCGTCGAGCTGCTCGCCCCGGCGATCGGCGCTCCTGGCGCCGTGCTCGTCGACGGCACTCTCGGCATGGCCGGCCACGCCGAGGCGTTCCTGCAGCGCTTCCCCGACCTGACCCTCGTCGGCCTCGACCGCGATCTCGACGCCCTCGGCATCGCCCGGGAGCGCCTCGCCCCGTTCGGCGATCGCGTGAAGCTCGTGCACACCGTCTACGACGGCTTCGTCGACGCCCTCGACGGCCTCGGCATTCCCGAGGTCGACGGCATCCTGTTCGATCTCGGCGTCTCGTCGCTGCAGCTCGACCGCGTCGAACGCGGCTTCTCCTACTCCAAGGACGCGCCCCTCGACATGCGCATGGACGCGACCAGCGAACTGACGGCCGAGGTCGTGCTCGCCACATACTCCGAGGCGGACCTGCGGCGCATCTTCCACGAGTACGGCGAGGAGAAGCTGTCGGCGCGCTACGCGAAGGCCATCGTCGCCGCGCGAGCGGATGCCCCCCTGGTGCGTTCGGCCGAGCTCGTGAAGATCATCACCGATGTCACGCCCGTCGCCGTGCAGCGTCAGGGCCACCCCGCGAAGCGCGTCTTCCAAGCGCTGCGCATCGAAGTGAACCAGGAACTGGCCGTGCTCGAACGCGCCATCCCGGCAGCACTCTCGACGCTACGCGTCGGCGGTCGCATCGCCGTGGAGTCGTACCAGTCGCTCGAGGACCGCATCGTGAAGCGCGCCCTCGCCGCCGCGTCGAGCTCGACGGCGCCGCCCGGATTGCCGATCGAGCTTCCGGAGCACCGGGCCGAGTTCACCCTCCTCATCCGCGGGGCCGAACTGGCCACCGACGAGGAGAAGGCCATCAACCCCCGCGCCACGCCCGTGCGGCTGCGCGCGGCAGAACGCGTCAGGAGCGCAGCATGAACGAGCCGCTTGCGCGAGCACCCCAGATGCCCGTATGGGGGTCGCTGGCCCAGTCGGCGCCGGCACCTGAGCCGACTCAGGCACCTTCACCGACTCCGAGCTGGCGTCCGTCGATCACCATCGCGCCCACGCGCGATCAGCGTCGAGCCCGTCCGAGGCTCTTCTACGCGATCGTCGCAGTCAGCGGCGTCGCCGCTATCTTCATCGCGAAGCTGCTGCTCAGCGTCGCGCTCTCCCAGGGCGCCTACGAGTCATCCCACGCGGAGTCGGAGCTGAAGCACCTGCAGCAGAACGCGCAGGCTGTCGGCGAAGACCTGGACAGGGTCAAGTCACCGCAGTACCTCGCCGAGAATGCAGCAGCCCTCGGCATGGTGACTAACGCGCATCCGGCCTACCTCCGACTCTCCGACGGCGCAGTGCTCGGACAGCCGCAGGCAGCCGACTCGACGACAGGGGGAGCGGGCAACGCCGTTCCGAACTCCCTCCTGTCCGACGTTCCCCTGGTGACCGACCCCGCACCTGTGGCGGCCGAACCGGCCGCGAAGCCGGCCGCGAAGACCCAGAAGACGACGGATGCCGCAGCCACCGCAGGCGCTGCCGGAACGACCGAAGCTGCGACTGCGGCTGGGGCGGGTGTCGGTCCTGCCGGCATCCCGACCCCTGTGACACACTGAGCCCGGCACCATCCGGGGGAGGGAACGAGACGTGAAATTCGGTCGATCCAGTAGGAGGCGCAGCCTCTTCGCGATGGTCGCCCTCCTCGCCCTGGTCTCGGTCTTCGTGGTGCGACTCGTCGACATCCAGATCGTGCGGGCCGACGAGCTGAACGCGGCGTCCCTCGCGGCGCGGTCGACGACAGAGGACATCCTCGGTGCCCGTGGTTCGATCGTCGACGCGTCGGGCAAGGTGCTCGCCCAGTCGGTGATGCGGTACGACGTCGTCATCTCCCCGAAGAACGCCAAGCCCTTCGAACGCGAGGTCGACGGCAAGGAGGCCACGGTCTCGGTCGCTCAGGCATCAGCCGAGCTCGGACGTGCCCTGGGCATGTCGGGCGAGAACGTGCAGGCGATCATCGCCGATTCTCTGAAGGACGATCCGGACAGCGACTACGCCTACGTGAAGAAGATGGTCGACCTCGCCACCTGGCAGGCCGTCGACGCCCTCGACATCCAGTGGGTCTACGGCGAGGGCCACCCCAGCCGCACGTATCCCGACGGCGCCGTCGCCGGCAACATCGTCGGCTTCGTCGGCGACGACGGCGAGGCGCTGGCCGGCGAGGAAGCCGCAACAGACGCCTGTCTGGTCGGCAAGGACGGCAAGACCAGCTACCAGACCGGCGTCGACGGCGTCGAGATCCCCGGCAGTACCACCGACTCCGTCGCCGCCAAGAACGGTGGCACGCTCAAGCTCACCATCGACTCCGACCTGCAGTGGAATGTTCAGCAGTCCCTCGCCCAGCAGGCGCAGGCCGTCGGCGCCGCCTGGGGCACGGCGGTGGTGCAGGAGGTCAAGACCGGCAAGCTGGTCGCCGTTGCCGACTATCCGTCCGTCGATCCGAACAACATCGATGCGACGGATGCCGACGACCGAGGCTCGCGCGCCTTCACCGCCTCCTACGAGCCCGGATCCACCTTCAAGGCGCTGACGGCGGCATCCGCCATCGACGCCGGGGTTGCGGACCCGCTCACGCAGGTCGTCGCTCCCTACAGGATCAACTTCCCGAACGGCGCCGACATCAACGACTCGGAGAGGCACGGCGATGAGCGTCTCACGCTCACCGGTGTGCTGATCGAATCCTCGAACACGGGAATGTCGCAGATCGGCGAGCGGATGACCGACCAGCAGCGCTACGACTACTACCAGAAGTTCGGACTGGGCGCCGAGAGCGAGGCCGACTTCCCGGCGCAGGACCCCGGAAACCTGAACGGCACGGCCGACAGCTGGGATCCGCAGACCAAGTACGCCACCATGTTCGGCCAGGGCCTGACGACCACGGCCGTGCAGATCGCGAGTGTTTACCAGACCATCGCGAACGGCGGTGTGCGGCTGCCCGTGCAGCTCGTCGAGGGCTGCACCCAGGAGGACGGCACCGTCACCGGCGTGCCGTCGACACAGGGCGTGCAGGTCGTCTCGGCGAGCGCGGCCAAGCAGACCAGCGACATCCTCGAGATGGTCTATCAGCAGGGCTGGCTGGCCGACACCTGGAACATCCCGGGCTATCGCATCGCGTCGAAGACCGGAACCGCGCAGATGCCGGACGGCAACGGCGGGTACTCGCACGGATATCTCGTGTCGGTCTCGGGCTTCGCCCCCGCGGACGACCCCCAGTACGTGGTTTCGGTAAGCTTGGCTGATCCCGTGAACATGAACACCTCGGGAGCTGCGGCGCCGGTCTTCAAGCAGGTGATGAGCCAGGTACTCAAGAAGTACCGGGTCGTGCCGTCCGGCAGCACGCCGCCGAACCTGCCAGCCAACTGGTGACCCAAGCATCAATGAAATGAGAGTGAGCCACGTGACCGGATCGGCCCCCTCGGCGCTCCGGCCGTTGCACCCCGTTCCCCGCGCACTGTCGGGCCTCGTCGACGAGTTCGCCCTCGACGCCCGTGGTGACATCGACGGCATCGAGCTCACGGGAGTGAGCCTGAACTCGGCGACGGTCCAGCCGGGCGACCTCTACGTGGGAGTGCCAGGCCGCAACGCCCACGGTGCCAGGTTCTCGACGATCGCGCGCGAGGCCGGGGCCGTCGCCGTGCTGACCGACGAGGCGGGCGCCGCAGAGGCAGCGTCATCCGGTCTCCCCGTGCTCGTCACGCCCGATGCCCGTGCGGCCCTCGGTGCAGTGGCCGGGTGGATCCACCGCACCGATGACAACCCGGCGACGCTGTTCGCCGTCACAGGAACCAATGGCAAGACCAGCGTCGTGTACCTGCTCTTCGCCGTGCTCAACCAGCTGGGGATCGAGGCCGGCCTGACGTCGACGGCCGAACGACGCATCGGCGACCTCGCCGTGACCAGCTCCCTCACGACGCCCGAGGCGACCGAACTCCACGCCCTGTTGGCACGGATGCGGGAGGCTGAGGTGCGCGCCGTCGGCATCGAGGTCTCTGCCCAGGCCCTCTCCCGGCACCGCGTCGACGGTCTCGTCTTCGACGTCGCCGGCTTCACCAACCTCAGTCACGACCACCTCGACGACTATGCGGACTTCGAGGAGTACTTCTCCGCCAAGCTCGAGCTGTTCCAGCCCGATCGGTCACGCCGAGGGGTGGTCACGGTCGACAGCGACTGGGGTCGACGCATCGCCGACTCCTCGCGCATCCCCGTCACCACCATCACCTCCGACCCCGCGATCGAGGCCGACTGGCGAGTCACGGTGACCAGTGAGACCGCCGAGAGCACGGAGTTCCGCCTCGAGGGTCCCGACGGACGCAGCCTCACCACGAGCGTTCCGCTCCTCGGCTGGTACATGGCCGCCAACGCCGCCCTCGCGATCGCCATGCTCGTCGAGTCCGGCTACGACCTCGACGCGATCGCCCACGCCCTGGAGCGCGACGGCGGCATCCTCGCCTACATCCCGGGTCGGGCCGAGCGCATATCGGGGGAGCGCGGTCCCGTCGTCTATATCGACTACGGCCACAGCCCCGACGCCTTCCTCAACACCCTGGCGGCCATCCGCAAGACCACGGAGGGCAAGGTGATCATGGTGTTCGGCGCCGACGGCGACCGCGACACCACGAAGCGGCACGACATGGGCGCCATCGCGGCGCGCGGTGCTGATGTCGTGGTCATCACCGACTTCCATCCTCGGTTCGAGGACCCTGCCGCCATCAGGGCGGCACTGCTGGCCGGCGCCCGGGATGCCGTGCCGGACGGCGAGTTCCTCGAGATCGCCGATCCGCGGTCAGCCTTCCGCGCCGCGCTCGCACTGGCCGGAGACGGCGATGCCGTGCTCTACGCCGGGCCCGGCCACGAGGACTACCACGAGGTCGCCGGGGTCAAGGAACCGTACTCAGCGCGTGATGACGCGCGACTCGCACTTCAGGAAGCTGGCTGGCTGTGATCGACATGACCCTCGCCGAGATCGCCGCGGCGATCGGAGGAGACCTGCGCCTCGAGACGGCGGCAGCGTCCGGACCCGAGACCGTGGTCTCCGGCGCCTCGCACACCGATTCGCGTGAGGTCGGCACTGGCGACATCTTCTTCGCCAAGCGCGGCGAGGAGACCGACGGACACCTGTTCGCCCCGGCCGCCGTCGAGAACGGCGCCCTGCTCCTCGTCGTCGAGCACGCCCTCGACCTGCCCGTGGCCCAGATCGTCGTCGCAGACACCGTCGAGGCTCTCGGTGCCCTCGCGACCGAGGTGATCCGCCGCGTCCGTTCGCTCGGACTGCTGAAGATCGTCGGCATCACCGGCTCCAACGGCAAGACCACGACCAAGAACCTGCTCCGCGCCATCCTCGAGCGCCAAGGCGCAACGATCGCCGCACGTGCCTCGTTCAACAACGAGGTCGGCGCTCCTCTCACCATGCTCGAGGTCTCCGAGGAGACCCGCTTCCTCGTCGCCGAGATGGGCGCCAGCGCCATCGGCGAGATCACCCGCCTCGTGCGCATGGCCATGCCCGACGTCGGCGTCGTGCTCAAGGTGGGATTGGCCCATGCCGGCGGCTTCGGCGGCATCGAGGCCACCCAGCGCGCGAAGACCGAGATGGTGAGCGACCTTCCGGCGACGGGCGTCGCCGTGCTCAACGCCGATGACCCCCGCGTCGCGGCGATGGCCGATGCCACCCGGGCACGCGTGGTGTGGTTCGGACTCGGGCCGGCCGCCTCGGTACGCGCCGACGAGGTGTCCGTCGGTGCACGCGGCACCACCTTCACCCTGCACCTCGCCTCGGGCGCATCGCGCTCAGTGCACTTCAAGGTGCTCGGAGAGCACCACGTCATGAACGCCCTCGCTGCGGCAGCCGTCGCCGAGGAGTGGGGCGTCGGCATCGACGACATCGTCGACGCCCTGGAGTCAGTCTCGATCGCCGAGCGCTGGCGTATGGAGGTCATGGGAGGCCGCGACGGCGTCACCATCATCAACGACGCCTACAACGCAAGCCCCGACTCGATGTCCGCCGCCATCAAGACCCTCGCGCAGATCGCCGAGCCCGGCCAGCGCACCATCGCCGTCCTCGGCGAGATGAGCGAACTCGGCGAGTACTCCGGTGAGGAGCACGACCGCATCGGCCTGCTCGCCGTGCGCCTGAACGTCTCGCAGATCGTCGTCGTGGGCGCTGCGGCTCGCCGTATGCACATCAGCACGATCAACGAGGGCTCGTGGGACGGGGAGTCGGCCTATGTCGAGACCGCCGATGCGGCCTTCGACCTGCTCGAGGGCAGCATCCGTCCCGGAGACCTCGTCCTGGTGAAATCGTCGAACTCGGCGGGTCTGCGCTTCCTGGGCGATCGACTGGGAGAATCGTTCTCGTGAAAGCTCTCCTGACCTCCGGCGTCCTGGCGCTCGCATTCACGCTCTTCCTCACGCCGCTCTTCATCAAGCTGTTCCACAAGCTCGAGTGGGGCCAGTTCATTCGCGACGACGGTCCGAAGAGTCACCACTCCAAGCGCGGAACGGCCACAATGGGCGGCCTCGTGGTCATCGCCGGCGTGCTGTTCGGCTACTTCGGCGGCCTGCTCAGCGACGGGGTGAAACCCACGGCTTCAGGCCTCCTGGTGCTGTTCATGATGGTCGGTCTCGGCATCGTCGGATTCATCGACGACTTCCTGAAGACCCACAAGCAGCAGAGCCTCGGGCTCGGCGGCTGGGCGAAGGTCATCGGCCAGGTCATCGTGGCGGGCACCTTCGCCGTGCTCGCGCTGCAGTTCCCGAGCAAGACGGGCCTGACGCCGGCATCGACGAACATCTCGCTCATCCGTGACATCCAGTTCCTCGACTTCATGAAACTCGGCACGATCGTCGGCATCGGCCTGTTCATCCTGTGGATCTGCGTGATCACCGTCGCGACATCGAACGGCGTCAACGTGACTGACGGCCTCGACGGTCTGGCCACAGGCGCGTCCATCGTGGCGATCGGCTCCTACGTCATCATCGGCTTCTGGCAGGCGCAGCAGCTCTGCAGCGCGGCCGGCATCGATCCGGACAACGTCTACAAATGCTACGAGGTGCGCGACCCGTTCGACCTCGCCATCGTGGCCACGGCCATCGCCGGCGCCCTGGTCGGGTTCCTCTGGTGGAACACCTCGCCCGCGCAGATCTTCCTCGGCGACACGGGCTCCCTCGCCCTCGGTGGCGCCCTGGCCGCCCTCGCCGTGCTCAGCCGCACCGAGCTTCTCGTCATCGTCATCGGCGGACTGTTCGTCATCGAGGCCGGCTCCGTGATCGTGCAGCGGGCGTACTTCAAGGTCACCCACGGCAAGCGCATCTTCCTCATGAGCCCGATCCACCATCACTTCGAGCTCAAGGGCTGGGCCGAGGTGACGGTGGTGGTGAGGTTCTGGATCGTCGCCGGACTCCTCGTGGCTGCCGGAGTCGGCTCGTTCTACCTCGAATGGCTCTCGCAGTGACGACGGATGCCGCCGGCCGCCTCGACGGCCTGACCAGCTGGCACTCCGACTGGACAGGGCTGCGCGTCGGCGTGCTCGGCCTCGGCGCCACGGGCTTCGCCGTGGCCGACACCCTGGCGGAGCTCGGCTCCGACGTCCTCGTGGTCGCGGCGTCGGCCGACGACCAGCGAGCCGGACTGATCGACGTGATCGGTGCACGCCTGGTCGTCGCCGACCTCTCGACGCCGCCGACCGAACTCGTCGAGCACGCGCCGGACGTCATCATCGCCTCGCCGGGCTTCCACCCGGATCACGCGGTGCTGCTCTGGGCGGCCGAGAGGGCCATCCCTGTCTGGGGCGATATCGAGCTGGCCTGGCGCCTGCGCGACAAGGTGGGGGAGCCCGCCGAGTGGATCCTGGTCACGGGCACGAACGGCAAGACCACCACAGTGCAGCTGACGGCCACGATGATCCAGGCCGCCGGCGGGCGCGTCGCGCCCTGCGGCAACATCGGCATCCCCGTGCTCGACGCCATCCGCGACCCGCAGGGCTGGGACGTGCTGGTCGTCGAGCTGTCGAGCTACCAGCTCCACCACCTGCGTCGCACCGGTCCCGGCGCCCTCGTGCCGCACTCCGCGGTCTGCCTCAACATCGCCGACGACCACATCGACTGGCACGGCTCCTTCGACGCTTACCGTGACGCCAAGTCCACCGTCTACGCGAACACCAAGGTCGCCTGCGTGTACAACAAGGCCGACGAGACCACCCTCCGCATGGTCGAGGATGCCGAGGTGTCAGATGGCGCCCGGGCGATCGGCTTCGACCTCGGCATCCCCGGCCCCAGCGACTTCGGCGTCGTCGAGGGCATCCTCTGCGACAGGGCCTTCCTCGACGACAGGCAGAACAGCGCCATCGAGCTCACGACGGTTCCCGAGCTCGTGGCTGCGGGTCTCGATGCGCCGCACGTCGTCGCCAACATCCTCGCCGCCAGCGCCCTCGCCAGGGCCTACGGAGTCCCAGCGCACGTCATCCACGACGCCCTCGCCGACTTCAGGCTGGATGCGCACCGCATCGCGACGGTGGCCGTGGCCGACGGCATCCGCTGGGTCGACGATTCCAAGGCGACGAACCCGCACGCCGCCGCCGCGTCGCTCACTGCGTACCCGTCCGTGGTCTGGATCGCGGGCGGCCTGCTCAAGGGCGTCGACATCGACGATCTCGTGCGCAGCCACGTCTCACGCCTGCGCGGCGCCGTCGTCATCGGGGTCGACCGCAGCGAGCTCGTCGCCGCATTCGCACGACACGCCCCCGCCCTGCCTGTCGTGGAGGTCGTGGTCGATGACACTGGAGAGGTGATGCCCCGCGCAGTCCGACTGGCTGCCGAGGTGGCCGGAGCCGGAGACACGGTTCTCCTCGCACCGGCCGCGGCCTCGATGGATCAGTTCGCTGACTACGCGGAACGCGGGCATCTGTTCGCACAGGCTGTACGAGAGTTCTTGGGAGGTGAGGCGGATGACCAGTCCGCCTCGGACCGACCCGACGCCTAGGCTCGCCCCCGTCGAGGACGCGGTCTCCTCTGCCCGCATCTCGCTCGGCCGTGTCTTCCAGGCCGAGGGCTCCACCTACTTCCTCCTCCTCGGCACCACCCTCTTCCTCGTCGTCTTCGGCATCGTCATGGTGCTCTCGTCGTCGTCGGTCGGCTCCTACCTCGACAACGAGACGCCGTTCGGCGGAGCCTGGAAGCAGCTGCTGTTCGCCAGCCTCGGCATCCCGCTCATGCTCATAGCGAGTCGGATGCCGGCCATCTTCTGGCGGCGGGTCTCGTGGCCGGCGCTCCTGATCGGCTGCGTGCTCCAGATCATCGTGGTCGCGACGCCGCTCGGCATCGAGGTCGGCGGCAACACCAACTGGCTCGCGGTCGGCTCGTTCCAGTTCCAACCGTCGGAGATCATCAAGGTCGCCCTCGTGATCTGGCTCGGCAACATCCTCTGGATGAAGCGCGACAAGCTCGACGACTGGAAGCAGACACTCATCCCGGTCTTCCTCGTCGGCGGCGGTTCCACCGCTCTGGTGCTGCGAGGAGGCGACCTCGGCACTGTCATCGTGATGGGCTCGATCCTCTTCGGGGCGCTGTTCTTCGCGGGCGTGAAGCTCCGCCACATCGCGATCCCGCTGGTCGTCGCCGTCGTCCTGGCACTCTTCGTCGCGGTCTCGAGCGAGAACCGCATGAAGCGCATCACCGCATTCTTCAGCGAGTCCTGCGCCGGCAAGGAGCAGGGCGACTGCTGGCAGACCAACAACGGCGACTACGCCCTGGCAAACGGCGGCATCTTCGGCGTCGGCCTCGGCAACTCCAAGGCCAAGTGGTCGTGGCTTCCGGCAGCCGACAACGACTTCATCTTCGCCGTCATCGGCGAGGAGCTCGGGCTCATCGGCGCCATCGTCGTACTCGCGCTGTTCGTGCTCCTCGCGATCACGTTCCTCCGCATCATGCGCCAGGCGCCCGACCTGTTCTCCAGGGTCACCACCGGCTCCGTCATGGTCTGGATCATCGGCCAGGCCTGCATCAACATCGGCGTCGTGCTCGGAGTGATCCCGGTGCTCGGCGTTCCGCTCCCGCTCATCTCGGCCGGAGGAACGGCATTGCTCACCACACTCTTCGCCATCGGCATCGTGCTGTCCTTCGCGCGTGCAGGATACAAGCCCCTCGTCGCTCCGGCCCGGCGGCTGTCGTGAAGCGCTATCTCCTCGCCGGCGGAGGTACCGCCGGCCATGTGAACCCGCTGCTCGCCGTCGCCGACACCATCAGTGCCGCCGAGGAATCGAGCGAGGTGCTCGTGCTCGGCACGGCCGTCGGCCTCGAGGCGCGTCTCGTGCCCGCACGGGGCTACGAGCTCCTCACCATCCCGAAGGTGCCCTTCCCGCGACGACCGAACACCCAGGCCGTCACCTTCCCCCGACGATTCCGCGCCACCATCGACGCCGTCGAGGCGATCATCCGCGAGCGCTCCATCGACGTCGTCGTCGGCTTCGGCGGCTACGTGTCGACTCCCGCCTACCTCGCCGCGCGCCGGGCGGGCATCGGCATCGCCATCCACGAGGCCAACGCGAAGCCCGGCCTCGCCAACCGCCTCGGAGCCCGGTACACGAAGCAGGTCGGGGTGGCGTTCGCCGGAACCCGCCTACCGAACGCGCGGTTCGTCGGCATGCCGCTGCGACCCGAGATCGAACAACTCGACCGCGAGGCGGCCCGCCCCGTCGCCGTCGCCTACTTCGGTCTCGACCCCGACCGTCCCACACTGCTCGTCACGGGCGGCTCCCTGGGGGCGCGTCGCATCAACGGCACGATCGTCGAGTCGGCCGCATCCGTCGTCGACGCGGGCTGGCAGGTGCTGCACATCACGGGTGACGCCGCCGAGATCACAGACCCCGGCATAGCGGGCTACACGATCCTGCCGTACTGCGACCGCATGGACCTCGCCCTCGCGGCTGCCGACTTCGCCGTCTCGCGGGCCGGAGCCGCGACGGTGAGCGAGCTGTCGGCACTCGGCATCCCCGCCGTCTACGTTCCCTATCCCGTCGGCAACGGCGAGCAGCGCTTCAACGCCGCCGGTGTCGTCGAGGCCGGAGGGGGAATCCTCGTGGATGACGCGCGATTCCTGCCGACCTGGGTCACCAGCGAGCTGCTGCCGATCCTCGACGATGAGCCGGGTCGGGAGGCGATGGCGGATGCCGCAGCCTCCGTCGGCGTGCTCGACGGGTCGCAGCGCTTCACGGCTCTGGTGGCCGAGGCGCTGCGGGGCGATCCGGGGAAATCCAGCGCGGACGCGTAACGTTGACGGCGACCCCGTTCCAGAGACACGAGAAGAGCACCGCGCAGTGACGATCAAACCCGACCTCGGCATCACGATCCCCGACGACCTCGGAA
This sequence comes from Leifsonia stereocauli, assembly GCF_038432415.1. Lineage (NCBI taxonomy): Bacteria > Bacillati > Actinomycetota > Actinomycetes > Micrococcales > Microbacteriaceae > Leifsonia > Leifsonia stereocauli. Next base: position 1,304,083 of record NZ_JBCAUN010000001.1, on the reverse strand, counting down.
CCGTGCACTTCGTCGGGATCGGCGGCTCGGGCATGAGCGGCATCGCGCGGCTCTTCCTCGGCGCCGGACACGCTGTCAGCGGCTCCGACGTGCGCGACTCCGCCAACGTGCAGGCCCTGCGCGATCTGGGCGCGACGGTGCACATCGGCCACGATGCCGCCAACGTCGGCGACGCGGACACCCTCGTCGTCACCGGAGCGCTCTGGCAGGACAACCCCGAGTACCAGCTCGCGCTCGAGCGCGGCCTGCCCGTGCTCCACCGCTCGCAGGCCCTCGCCTGGCTCGTCTCCGGTCAGCGGCTCATCGCCGTCGCCGGCGCGCACGGCAAGACGACCTCGACCGGCATGATCGTCACCGGACTGCTCGGCCTCGGAGAGGACCCGAGCTTCGTCAACGGCGGCGTCATCGACACCCTGGGTGTCAGTTCAGCCCGCGGCGATGGCGAGCTGTTCGTCGTCGAGGCCGACGAGTCCGACGGGTCATTCCTGCTCTACGACACCTCCGTCGCCCTGATCACGAACGTCGACCCCGACCACCTCGATCACTACGGCTCTCTCGAGGCGTTCCAGCAGGCCTTCGTCGACTTCGCCTCGGCCGCGAGCGAGACCGTCGTCATCTCCTCCGACGATCCGGGAGCGGTGCGCGTCGGCGCTGCTCTGACCGGCGGCAACGTCATCACCTTCGGCCAGGCCGCAGATGCCGACGTGCGCGTCTTCGACGTGGCCACAGACGGCCCCGTCGCCTTCACCCTGTCGTGGAAGGGCGAGGAGTACCGCGCCCAGCTGCGCATCCCCGGCGTGCACAACGCCATCAACGCCGCCGGCGCCTTCGCGGTGCTCGTGAGCGTCGGCCTCGACCCGGCGGCCTCGCTGGCCGCCATCGCCCAGTTCGGCGGAACCGAGCGCCGCTTCCAGCTGCACGGAACAGTGCGCGGCGTGAGCGTCTACGACGACTACGCGCACCACCCGACCGAGGTCGCCGCAGCCCTCTCCGCTGCGCGCACCGTCGTGGGCGATGGTCGCATCATCGCCGTGCACCAGCCTCACCTGTACAGCCGTACGCGCCTGTTCGCCCAGGAGTTCGCCGACGTGCTTGAGCAGTACGCGGACGAGACCGTCGTGCTCGACGTCTACGGAGCCCGCGAGGACCCGGAGCCCGGAGTCACCGGCGCCCTCGTCAGCGAGCGGTTCACCGATGCCTCACACGTCGCCTTCGTGCCCGACTGGCAGGCTGCTGCAGACCACACGGCCTCGATCGCCCGCGACGGCGACTTCGTGATCACGCTCGGATGCGGCGACGTCTACCGCATCGTTCCGCAGCTGCTCGGTTCGCTCGAGGCCGAGCGCGAATGAGGCGGTCCGCCCGATGAAGCGGCCGCAGGGCTTCGAGCCGCCGCCGGCGGGCAAACGGCCGGCGCAGCCCCAGTCCGACGCACCCCAGTCGTCGACGACGTCGACGAAGAAGAAGAAGACGATGACGGATGCCGCACATTCGGCATCCGTCGATTCCGTCGCGCCGGTGATCCTCTTTGATCGGGAGGCCGCCGAGGCGGCGGCAGCCACCGCAGCCGCCGAGGCCGAGCGCCGCGCGGCCAGGAAGACACGCGGATCGCGGTCGGCGAAGGGTGCGTCGACGGCGGCATCCGTCGGCGGTTGGTCCGAGGCGTCCTCAGGCTCGACCGAGACCTCCGCAGCCACAGGACCGGACGAGCCCGCTCGCTCCGCCTGGGCAACGGCCGCAGGCATCCGCGCGGCCAGACGCGGCCGCAAGCGCTACGAGCGCGCGGAGGTGCGCCGCTTCACCGCAGCGTCCCGTCGTCGTCGCCGTACCTGGCTCATCAGCGGGGGAGCACTGCTCGCGATGGTGCTGGTCGTCGCCGGCACGGCCTTCTCGCCGATGATGGCGCTGCGCGTCGTCACGGTTGAGGGTGCCCAGCGCGTGGCTCCCACGCAGATCGTCACGGCACTGAGCGACCAGCTCGGCACGCCGCTGCCCCTCATCGACCTCGCCGCCGTGCGCGAGAAGCTCTCGGGCATGACCCTCATCCAGAGCTACTCGACCGAGAGTCATCCGCCCGACACCCTCGTCATCCGCATCGTCGAGCGCGACCCGATCGGTGCGCGGACCACTGATGCCGGATTCGAGCTCGTCGACTCCGCCGGCGTCGTCATCTCGTCCTCTCCCGAGCGACCGGCCGGCTACCCGCTTCTCGACACCCCGACGCCGACGGCTCTGGCCGCAGCCGGAGAGGTGGTCCGGGCGCTCCCGGCCGACCTCCGCGCGGGCCTGGACTCCGTCACGGCCGGGACCCGGGACGATGTCACGCTGCAGCTCGCCGGTGGCCCGTCCATAGTCTGGGGGAGCGCCGACGACTCGGTCATCAAGGCGACGGTGCTCGCGAGGCTCCTGGCCGTCGCTCCCGGTGCGGCGAACTACGACGTCTCATCGCCGTCGAGTCCCGTCTACAGCTGACGATCGCCTCCGGATTCCGTCCGGCATCCGCCCGGTTCCCGTGGGAATCGGTGTCAGCGCGGCGACTTTCGGCCCGGTGTTCCGACACGCCCGCGCTTGTCTGACCCGCTTCGCCCCGGTCGACCTAACGTCAAGTCAAGAAATGCATACCCAGCATAACTTTAAGCTTCCACTTGAGGTTTAGGGTTTCAACCGGAGGCCGGACGTGTCAACAAACCAGAACTACCTCGCCGTCATCAAGGTCGTCGGAATCGGCGGCGGCGGCGTCAACGCCGTCAATCGAATGATCGAACTGGGCTTGCGCGGAGTCGAGTTCATCGCCATCAACACGGATGCCCAGGCACTGTTGATGAGCGACGCCGACGTCAAGCTCGACGTGGGCCGCGACCTCACCCGCGGCCTCGGTGCCGGAGCGGATCCCGAGGTCGGCCGCCGCGCCGCCGAGGACCACGCCGAGGAGATCGAGGAGGCCCTCGCCGGGGCCGACATGGTCTTCGTCACTGCCGGAGAGGGTGGTGGAACCGGAACCGGCGGCGCACCCGTCGTCGCCCGGATCGCCAAGTCCATCGGAGCGCTCACCATCGGTGTCGTCACGAAGCCGTTCGGCTTCGAGGGACGCCGTCGTCAGACCCAGGCCGAGCAGGGCGTCGCGAGCCTCAAGAACGAGGTCGACACCCTCATCGTCGTTCCGAACGACCGGCTGCTCGAGATCAGCGACCGCGGCATCAGCATGCTCGAGGCGTTCTCGACGGCCGACCAGGTGCTCCTGGCCGGTGTGCAGGGCATCACCGACCTCATCACCACGCCGGGACTCATCAACCTCGACTTCGCCGACGTGAAGTCCGTCATGCAGGGTGCAGGCTCCGCCCTTATGGGCATCGGCTCCTCGCGTGGCGCCGACCGTGCCATCAAGGCAGCAGAGCTCGCCGTGGCGAGCCCGCTGCTCGAGGCGTCCATCGACGGCGCGCACGGCGTGCTCCTCTCGATCCAGGGCGGATCGAACCTCGGAATCTTCGAGATCAACGACGCCGCGCGCCTCGTGCAGGAGGCCGTCCACCCGGAGGCCAACATCATCTTCGGTGCCGTCATCGACGACACCCTGGGTGACGAGGTGCGGGTCACCGTCATCGCCGCAGGCTTCGACGGCGGAGAACCGCAGCCGATCGACGAGGCAGCCCGCAAGGCCGGCCAGACCAAGGCCAGCCTCGGTGCCGCCGCGGCCGCCGTCGGCATCGCGGTGAGCCCGACGGCCGCCGACTCCCTCGACGGGGAGTTCGACATCGAGGAGCTCGTGGACTCGCCGGTCTGGACCGCCGACTCCGGTGTCGTCGAACAGGTCGTCGCCGATCCTGCGTTCGCCGACGACAGCGAGGACATCGACATCCCCGACTTCCTGAAATAGGACGCGGGCGAAGCGACTCACGATGACGGATGCGACGCTCGCCGAACGCCTCGGCTCCCTGCGGCTCGCCGTCTCCGACGCCGCAGCGGAGGCGGGTCGATCCGTCGACGACATCACCACGATCGCCGTCACGAAGTTCCACCCGGCCGCGCTCATCCGCGACCTGGTGGAGCTCGGCGTGCACGACATCGCCGAGAACCGTCATCAGGAGGCCAGGGACAAGGCCGCCGAGCTGTCGGGGCTGCCCATCCGCTGGCACTTCGTGGGCCAGGTGCAGGGCAAGAAGGCCAGGCAGGTGCGGGCCTACGCCGACGTGATCCACTCCGTAGACAGGTCGTCGCTCGTCGACGCACTGGCGTCGGAGGAATCGAGCATCGACTGCTTCGTGCAGGTGAACCTCACCGCGGACGAGTCCCGCGGCGGGGCTACGCCGGCCCGGCTTCCCGGGCTCGTCGACGAGGTGCTCGCCGCCCCCGGGCTGCGGCTGCTCGGCCTCATGGCGGTCGCCCCGCTCGATGAGGACCCGCGCCGGGCGTTCGCCCATGTGCGAGCACTGTCCGAGCGAATCCAGCGGCAGGCGCCGCACGCCACCTCGCTGTCCATGGGCATGTCCCAGGATTTCCGAGCCGCCATCCTCGAAGGGGCGACACACCTTCGAATCGGCACCATCATTACCGGGAATCGTCCTGACCCCCGGTTAATCTGAACCTGTAGTGATCACGCAACGGAGGTAGCGATGTCCAACCCGCTCAAGAAGACCATGGTCTATCTGGGTCTGGCCGACGAGGAGCTCGAATACGAGACTCCCGCGGCGGCTCCTGCCGCGCCCGTCGCGGCGGCACCGGCTCCGGCACCCGCTCGCGGTGGCGCACCGGTGACCCCCCTGCGCAAGTCCTCGACTCCGAAGGTGGTTGCACCCGTGGCATCCGAGATGAACGAGATCCTGACCGTGCACCCGCGCCAGTACCGCGACGCCCAGGTCATCGCCGAGAGCTTCCGCGAGGGCATCCCCGTGATCATCAACCTCTCGCAGATGTCGGACGGCGACGCCCGTCGCCTCATCGACTTCGCGAGCGGACTGTCTCAGGGCCTCTACGGCAAGATCGAGCGCGTCACCAACAAGGTCTTCCTGCTCTCGCCGCAGCACGTCATGATCTCCGGTGAGAACGGTGCTGCGGAGTCCGACGTCGAAGCGTCGTTCTTCGCGCAGCCGTAACAGTACGTGGCGATCGTCTCGCTCCTCGCGAGCATCCTCTACTACCTGCTGCTGATCTACTTCTTCGTCATGTGGGCGCGTTTCGTGCTCGACCTGGTGAAGACCTTCAACCGCAGTTGGCGTCCGCATGGCTTCGGTCTGGTGCTCGCCGAAGGCGTGTACACGGTGACCGAACCGCCCATCCGTTTCTTCCGCCGTCTGCTTCCTCCGCTGCGGGTCGGCGGTGTGGCGTTCGACTTCGGCTGGAGCCTGACGATGCTCATCGTCATCATCCTGATGTGGATCGTCCCGCTCTTCGCCTGAGCGGGCGCCCGATGTCGATACGACGTCGGACGTCGGCGCGCCGTGCGAATCCCCAGCGGACTTTGCTAGCGTTAGTCGAACGTTTCCAAGACCAGTTCGAATCAAGTTCAAAGGGTGGCAGGCCATGGCGCTTACTCCGGAAGATGTTGTCAACAAGCGGTTCCAGCCGACGAAGTTCCGTGAGGGATACGACCAGGACGAGGTCGATGACTTCCTCGACGAGGTCGTCGTCGAACTGCGCCGTCTGAACGGCGAGAACGAGGAGCTGCGCCAGCAGCTCGCGTCGTCCGGTTCGCGTGGCGAGGAGGCTCCGGCCGCCGTCGCTCCGGTGCCCAGCTTCGCCGAGCCCGTCGCAGCCGTCCCGGCACCCGTCGTCGCGGCCCCGGTGGCAGCGGTCGAGGACGAGCAGACCAGCACCACGAACCTCCTGCAGCTGGCTCGCCGCCTGCACGAGGAGCACGTGCGCGAGGGCATCGAGAAGCGCGACGCGCTCATCGCCGAGGGCCACGCCACCGCAGCGCGCGTCGTCGCCGAGGCCGAGGCCAAGCAGCGCGCCCAGATCGGAGCGCTCGACGCCGAGCGTCAGGGTCTCGAGACCCGCATCGACGAGCTGCGCAACTTCGAGCGCGACTACCGCTCCAAGCTCAAGGGCTACATCGAGGGTCAGCTGCGTGAGCTCGACGCGTCGGGCGGAGCCTCGGCTGCACCCGCTGCAGCCCCCGCTGGCCAGACCTTCGGTTCGCCGGTGAGCGCCTCCGGCGACCAGCAGGCTCCGAGCTTCCAGGGCTTTGGCGCGTAGCGCCGGCACGAAGAAGAGGGTCAGCTCCACCACACTCGCGCTTCTGGCCGGGGTCGCGCTCTGCGCATACGGCCTCGACCAGTTGAGCAAGTACCTCGTCGTCAGCAACCTGACGGAGGGGGAGACGGTACCGGTTCTCGGTCCCGTGCTGCAGCTCCTGTTCGTGCGTAATTCCGGAGCTGCGTTCTCCCTCGCGAGCGGCATGACGTGGATCTTCACGATCATCGCCTCGCTCGTGATCGTGTTCATCATCTGGTTCGCCACGCGCATCCGCTCCAAGGCGTGGGCCGTCGTGTTCGGCCTGCTCCTGGGCGGGGTGCTGGGCAACCTCACCGATCGCTTCCTGCGGGAGCCCAGCTTCGGCATGGGGCACGTGATCGACTTCATCTCGACACCGTGGATCGTGCCGGCCATCTACAACGTGGCCGACATGGCCATCGTGTCGAGCATGATCCTGTTCCTCATCCTGACCCTGAGGGGCATCGGCCTCGACGGTTCACGACCGAGCAAGGACAAGCCCGACGCTGAGCCCGATGCGGCAGGCGCCGTTGACGCCGATGCGACGGTGACGGATGCCGCAGCTCCCGCTGCGCCGGCGGCGCCCACAGCTCCGGCAGCACCCACTGCTCCCGAGAGTCGCGACTGAGCATGGAGACGCGCTCCCTGCCCGTGCCCGACGGTCTGGACGGCACCCGCGTCGACGCCGCGATCGCCAAGCTCCTCGGCTTCTCCCGCACCTTCGCGGCCGAGGTCGCGGAGGCAGGCGGCGTCAGTGTGGACGGGCGCACCGTCGACAAGTCCGACAGGCTGCGGGGCGGCTCCTGGCTCGAGGTGAGCTGGGCGCCGAAGCAGGCTCTCGAGATCGTGCCGATCCCGGTGCCCGACCTCGGCATCGTCCACGACGACGACGACATCGTCGTCGTCGACAAGCCTGCAGGCGTCGCAGCGCATCCCTCAGTCGGCTGGGAGGGTCCGACCGTGGTCGGCGCTCTCGCCGCCGCCGGTTTCCGCATCTCCACGTCGGGGGCTCCAGAGCGCGCCGGAGTCGTGCACCGCCTCGATGCCGGCACCAGCGGCCTCATGGTCGTCGCCAAGAGCGAGAAGGCCTACACGGCCCTAAAGCGCGCCTTCCACGATCGCGAGGTCGAGAAGATCTACCACGCCGTCGTGCAGGGGCACCCCGATCCGCTCCTCGGCACGATCGACGCGCCCATCGGGCGGCATCCGCGCTCCGACTGGAAGTTCGCCGTCATCGCCGACGGCAAGCACTCCGTCACCCACTACGAGACACTCGAGGCGTTCCCCTACGCCTCCCTGCTCGAGGTCCACCTGGAGACAGGGCGAACGCACCAGATCCGCGTGCATATGGCGGCCCAGCGGCATCCGTGCGTCGGAGATGCCATGTACGGAGCGGACCCCAAGCTGTCGGCCAAGCTCGGTCTCACCAGGCAGTGGCTGCACGCCCACCAGCTCAGCTTCGACCACCCGTCGAGCGGAGAATGGGTCACCTTCCGGTCGCCGTACGCGCCAGAACTGCAGCACGCCCTCGACGTTCTGCGCGGCGACTGACCGACACGCTCGCGACGCGCCGATGCGCGGCCGCGCAGGTCTTAAGCTGGACACTCACCACCCGCTCGTCCCCTCTCGTCAGGAGTGAATCTGCCCTCCAACGGTGACTCCTTCGTCCACCTGCACGTACACAGCGAGTACTCGATGCTCGACGGCGCCGCGCGCGTCAAGCCGCTCATCGAGGCCGCTGTCGAACAGGGCATGCCCGCCGTCGCCGTCACCGACCATGGCAACGTGTTCGGAGCATTCGACTTCTGGCGCACGGCCACCGAGGCCGGCATCAAGCCGATCATCGGCACCGAGGCCTACGTCACCCCGGGCACCCACCGCGGCGACCGCACGCGGGTGCGGTGGGGCAACGGTGGCGAGGACGACGTGTCGGGTGCCGGCGCCTACACGCACATGACCCTGCTGTCGTCGACGACCGAGGGCATGCACAACCTGTTCAGGCTCTCGAGCAAGGCGTCGATGGAGGGCTACTACTTCAAGCCCCGCATGGACCGGGAGATCCTCTCCGAGTACAGCACCGGCCTCATCGCCACGACCGGCTGTGTGAGCGGCGAGGTGCAGACCCGCCTGCGACTCGGGCAGTACGACGAGGCGGTCAAGGCCGCCGCCGACTTCCAGGACATGTTCGGCAAGGAGAACTACTACGCCGAGATCATGGATCACGGCCTGCCGATCGAGCGGCGCACCATGAACGACCTGCTCAAGCTCGCCAAGCAGCTCGACATGCCCCTCGTCGCCACCAACGACCTGCACTACACGCACGCCCACGACGCGACCAGCCATGCCGCCCTCCTCTGCGTGCAGTCCGGTTCCACCCTCGACGACCCGAACCGCTTCAAGTTCGACGCAGACGAGTTCTACCTGAAGAGTGCGGACCAGATGCGGTCGCTGTTCCGCGACTACCCGGAGGCCTGCGACAACACCCTGCTCATCGCCGAGCGCTGCAACGTCGAATTCGACACCAACGCCAACTACATGCCGCGCTTCCCCGTGCCAGAGGGGGAGACCGAGGACTCGTGGTTCACCAAGGAGGTCGACGCCGGCCTCGCCGAGCGCTACCCGAACGGCATCCCCGACGACGTGCGCAAGCAGGCCGACTACGAGGTCGGCGTCATCCTGCAGATGGGCTTCCCCGGCTACTTCCTCGTCGTCGCCGACTTCATCAACTGGTCGAAGCGCAACGGCATCCGCGTCGGCCCCGGCCGTGGCTCGGGTGCCGGATCGATGGCCGCCTACGCCATGAAGATCACCGACCTCGATCCGCTGCGCCACGGGCTCATCTTCGAGCGCTTCCTCAACCCCGACCGCGTCTCCATGCCCGACTTCGACGTCGACTTCGACGATCGTCGCCGCGGCGAGGTCATCAAGTACGTGACCGAGAAGTACGGCTCCGAGCGCGTCGCCCAGATCGTGACCTACGGCACCATCAAGGCCAAGCAGGCGCTCAAGGACTCGTCCCGCGTGCTCGGCTTCCCCTTCGGCATGGGCGACAAGCTCACGAAGGCGATGCCGCCGCCCGTCATGGGCAAGGACATCCCGCTCACCGGCATCTTCGACAAGGCGCATCCGCGATTCAAGGAGGCCAGCGACATCAGGGCCGTCGTCGAGACGGACCCCGACGCCCGCACGGTCTTCGACACGGCTCTCGGCATCGAGAACCTCAAGCGCCAGTGGGGCGTGCACGCTGCCGGCGTGATCATGTCGAGCGACCCGCTCATCGACATCATCCCGATCATGAAGCGCGAGCAGGACGGCCAGATCGTCACGCAGTTCGATTACCCGGCCGCTGAGTCGCTCGGCCTGATCAAGATGGACTTCCTGGGGTTGCGCAACCTCACGATCATCTCCGACGCCCTCGACAACATCGAGGCGAACCGCGGTCACAGGCTCGACCTCGAGTCGCTCGAGCTCGACGACCAGCCCTCCTACGACCTGCTCGCCCGTGGCGACACCCTCGGCGTGTTCCAGCTCGACGGCGGGCCCATGCGCGGCCTGCTGCGCCTGATGAAGCCCGACAACTTCGAGGACATCTCGGCCGTGCTGGCGCTCTACAGGCCCGGCCCGATGGGTGCCGACTCCCACACCAACTACGCGCTCCGCAAGAACGGCCTGCAGCCGATCACGCCGATCCACCCCGAGCTGGCCGAGGCCCTCGAGGACGTGCTCGGTGGCACCTACGGCCTCATCATCTACCAGGAGCAGGTGATGTCGATCGCCCAGAAGGTGGCCGGCTTCTCGCTCGGCCAGGCCGACATCCTGCGGCGCGCGATGGGCAAGAAGAAGAAGAGCGAGCTCGACAAGCAGTTCGAGGGCTTCTCAGGCGGCATGACGGCGAACGGGTACTCCGCTGCCGCGATCAAGACGCTATGGGACATCCTGCTGCCGTTCTCCGACTACGCCTTCAACAAGGCGCACTCGGCGGCCTATGGCGTCGTGTCGTACTGGACCGCGTACCTGAAGGCGCACTATCCGGCGGAGTACATGGCCGCGCTGCTCACCAGCGTCGGCGACTCCAAGGACAAGATGGCCATCTACCTGAACGAGTGCCGCCGCATGGGCATCAGGGTGCTGCCGCCCGACGTGAACGAGTCGATCGGCTTCTTCGCCGCAGCAGGCGAGGACATCCGCTTCGGCCTCGGCGCCGTGCGCAACGTGGGCATGAACGTCGTCGACGGCATCCGTGCCGCCCGAGAGGAGAAGGGCCGCTTCGAGTCGTTCCACGACTACCTGCGCAAGGTCCCGATCCACGCTACGAACAAGCGCACGATCGAGTCCCTGATCAAGGCCGGCGCCTTCGACTCCCTCGGCAACACCCGCCGCTCGCTCGTGGAGATCCACGAGCAGGCCGTCGAGTCCGCGGTGAAGATCAAGCGCGACGAGGACAACGGCAACGTCGGCTTCGACTTCGACAGCCTGTTCGAGGACGCGGGGGCCGCGCCCGTCTCGCACGTTCCCGATCGCCCGGAGTGGTCGAAGCGCGACAAGCTCGCCTTCGAGCGCGAGATGCTCGGCCTCTACGTCTCCGACCACCCGCTCGCGGGGCTCGAGGTTCCGCTGGCCAAGCACGCCGACATCGCGATCGCCGACCTCATGGCGAACGAGAACACCCAGGACGGCGAGACAGTCACGATCGCCGGCCTGGTCACGAGCGTGCAGCACCGCACGGCGAAGAACTCGGGCAACCAGTACGGCATGATCCAGGTGGAGGACTTCGGCGGCGAGATCACCGTGATGTTCATGGGCAAGGCCTACCAGGAGTTCGCCCCCGCCCTGGTCGGCGACTCCATCGTGGTCGTGCGCGGGCGCGTCAGCCTGCGCGATGACGGCATGAACCTGCACGCCTACAGCATCTTCAGTCCCGACCTCGGTCAGGGCGACATGGATGGCGCACCCGTCGTCATCTCGGTGCCGGAGTCGCGGGCGACGACCGACATCATGCAGTCGCTCGGCGATGTCCTCATCCGTCACTCCGGCGAGACCGAGGTGAGGCTGAAGCTCGTGAAGGGCTCGACGGCGCGCGTGTTCGAGGTGCCCTATCCCGTGCGCGTGACGGCCGACCTCTACGGTGAGCTCAAGAGCCTGCTCGGCCCCAACTGCCTGGTCTGACCATGTCTGCTCGCTGAGGCCCGCGCAGCGCGCGGTCGACGCGCTACCTGACGGCGCTTCGACCACGGACTCCGTCCGGGCCTCAGCGAGCGGGGCCCAGCTCCACCGTGAACACGATCGGGCCGTCGCCGGCGCGTTCCTGCCTCGTGAAGCCCACGCGCGGATAGAACGCCTGCCCTCCGACGTTCCGAGGGTCGACGGCCAGATGCAGCCCGGTCACGCCGGCCTCCCGCAGCGCGTCGAGCGCCTTCCCGATGAGGACTCGCCCGAGCCCCTGCCCCTGCAGGCGCGGGTGCAGGTCGATGTGGAGGTGCGCCGGGTAGCGCACCAGCACGTCGTCGGCGATGCGCTCGGGCTCGTGGAACAGCGCGACGAGGGCGTTGTCGGCATCCGTCGCGGCTGATCCCACCGGGTACTGGGCGCGCAGGGCCGGCCACCACTCGCTCTCCTCCCACGCCTCGAAGGCACGGGTGTCCGGTGCGGCGAGCACGTACCCGCCGATGCCGCGCTCGTCGGCGACGACGAAGGCGAACTCCGGATGACGCACGGCGTACGGGCCGGCGTAGACGTGTCCGATCAGGTCGGGGTTCTCGTACACGCCCCTGCCGTCGGCGCCGGCATCACCCGTCGCCAGGCAGATGTCGTAGATGCCGGGCAGGTCGTGGGGGAGCGGATGGCGGATCTCGGTCACGCGTCAACGTTAGCGGCGCGCTGCTGCACCCTGACGGAGGCTGAGCCCGATGCCGATCAGCGCCACGCCCACGATCGCCGCGCCGCCGAGCAGGGTGGCTGCGTCGGGCAGCATGATGGACTGCCCGCGCAGCGCCTGCCACGTCACCAGCGCCATGACGGCACCGTAGATCGCGAAGGTCGTCCAGACCAGGCCGACCCGCACGCGCACGTCGGCGAGCACGGCGACGCGACGCGCGGCGAGCTCGATGAGCAGCAGCGCGAGAGGAAGCACCTGCAGGGCGTGCATGCCGATGAAGTGCGGGATGCGCAGGTCTCCGTGCTCGGTGCTCCAGCCGAGCAGGAGCAGGCCGGACCCGCCGTCATCGGCTCCCACGGTGTGGGCGCCGATGATGCCCTCGTAGTCGTCGAGTTGCGCGGGCAGGGGCATCGTCATGAGGAAGCCGAGGCCGAGACCCACGAGGCAGAGTGCCGCCCCGAGCCTGATCGCCAGCGAGCGCGCTCGATCGGCCAGAGGCGTGAACCACAGCAGCACGGCGGCGACGAGGGTGGCGATCCAGAGCACGGCGATCGATGTGCCCATGATCGACCAGACGGCCTCGTCGAACGGGTTCGCCTGGTTGAAGTGGCTGCGATGACCGCGCACCGTCTGCAGCACCATCAGCACGGTCTCGATCGCGAGGGTGGCGGCGATCACCGTGCCAGCCCACCAGGCCGTGCGTCGGAACCGTGTGAGCTGACCGATGAGCCACGCCCAGGTCACGGCGTAGATCGCGATCGAGATGGCGAACTTCAGCGGCTTCGCCCACACGGGCGCACCCACGAGTTCGCGCTGGTCGACCAGTAGGCCGATCGTGGCCACCACTCCGAGGACGACCATGCCGATGGCGAGGGCGATCAGCGGTCCATGCCAGCGGACGGGCGGCGGAAGCAGCATCGGCGAGCCCGCCGGCGTCGTGGCCGCCCTGGTCGGAAGTGTCGTGGACATGGTCGCCTCGTCTCTCGACCCGGTGGGTCTCGAGAGCACGGTAGCGACGGTCGACGCGTGGCCGGCATCCGCTCGCCCCCCGAGGAATGCGGGGGAATACCCCCGAAAAGCGAGGGATGCTCAGTCGGAGAGCACGTCACCCGGGGCGTGGTAGAACCGCTCGTGGTAGAGCAGCGGGGCGTCGATCGGGCCGAGGGCGCCGGTCTCTATCTGCACGACCACGACGGCGCTGTTGTGCACCAGGACGCGCTCGATGATCCGGCCCTGCATCCACGCCGTCACGTCGGTGAGCACGGGGAGGTCGTGCGGGCCGGGCGTCCAGTGGTCGCCCGAGAAGCGCTCGGCGGCAGGACCCGCCATGATCTGCGCGAGCCCGCGGTTGCGGCGCCCGAGCATGTGGATGACGAGCCGATCGGTCTCGGCCAGCGCCGGCCACGAACTGGCGGAGCGCGCCATGTTGAAGGTCGCGAGCGGCGGGACGGCCGAGAGCGACGCGAGCGAGGTGGCCGTGAAGCCGACAGGGGTTCCCGACGAGTCGAGCGCCGTGATGACGGCGACTCCCGCCGCATGACGGCGGAACGCCTGCTTGAACGAGAGCAGGTCCTCGGGCGTTGCAGCGTCGGAGAACGTGATGGAGCTGGAGGCGGGGGCTGACTCATTCATACGAATGCTTCAATCATCGTCCTGCCGGGGCTATTCCTGAAACGGGGTCGTCACGAGGGTACGTATTCGCCGCGAGGCTTCGTCTCCGAACGCGGATGCCGCGGCCCGGCCCATAAACTCGAAGGCGTGATGCACACGATCGACCTCCGAGGCCGCACCCACACGTCGGCAGAACTGCTCGCGCTCGTTCCGAGGGCTGCAGTCGACGTCGCCGTGGCCAGCGAGGCCGCTTCGGCACTCATCGACGAGGTGCGCGTGGGCGGATCGGAGGCGCTGCTCGCCCAGGCCGATCGCTTCGACGGCGGACGCCCGCCGGCCCTCCGCGTTCCGGCGGCCGAGATCGCAGAAGCTGTCTCGACCCTCGACCCCGCCGTCCGCCGGGCCCTCGAGGAGACCATCCGCCGCGTCAGGCTCGCGAGCACGGCCCAGGTGCCTCCGAACACCGTCACCGAGATCGGGCCCGGCGCGCGCATCCGTCAGCGCTGGCAGCCCATCGCCCGTGTCGGCCTCTATGTGCCCGGCGGCAAGGCCGTCTACCCGTCGAGCGTCGTCATGAACGTGGTGCCGGCCCAGGTCGCCGGGGTCACCTCGATCGCCCTCGTGTCGCCGCCGCAGCGCGACCACGGCTCGCACGTGCACCCCGTCGTGCTCGCGGCCGCCGGGTTGCTCGGCATCGACGAGGTCTACGCGATGGGCGGTGCCGGTGCCATCGGCGCCCTCGCCTACGGCGTCGACGACCTCGGCCTCGAGCCAGTGCAGCTCGTCACCGGGCCGGGCAACGTGTATGTCGCCGCGGCCAAGCGCCTCATCCGCGGCCAGGCCGGAATCGATGCCGAGGCGGGTCCCACCGACATCCTCGTGATCGCGGATGCCGCAGCCGACGCCAGGCTCGTGGCCGCCGACCTCATCAGCCAGGCCGAGCACGACGAGCTCGCCGCCGCCGTGCTGGTGACGGACTCGACCGAGCTCGCCGATGCCGTCGTCGCAGAGGTCGAGCGCCAGGTCGCTCTCACGACCCACCGTGAGCGCGTCACGGCGGCGTTGACCGGTGAGCAGTCCGCCGTGGTGCTCGTCGACGATCTCGACGCGGCCGCCGCCTTCAGCAACGCCTTCGGACCGGAGCACCTGGAGATCCAGACGACGGATGCCGAGGCCGTGCTCGCCGGCATCCAGAACGCCGGCGCCATCTTCCTCGGACCGCACTCGCCGGTCAGCCTCGGCGACTACGCCGCAGGCTCCAACCATGTGTTGCCGACGGGCGGACAGGCACGATTCGCCGCTGGGCTGAACGCCGCGACCTTCCTGCGGTCGCAGCAGGTCGTCGAGTACACGAAGGACGGCCTGTCCGATGTCGCCGAGTCGATCGCCGCGTTGTCGGCGACCGAGGCGCTGCCGGCCCACGGCGACGCCGTCGTGGCGCGCTTCAGCTGAGGCGCGGCGGCTCCGGAGGTCGAGCCTGCGAACGGCCACGACCGCGGCCGGACGTCGCGCCCGCGGCATCCGTGACCTGCGAAAACCGCGGTGCTACCGTGGGATCATGACGCCGCAGGAGCTCGAGAACCTCGCTCACCTGCGCCGTGCCCGCGACCTGATCGACCGCGACTACGCCCAGCCGCTCGACGTGCCGACCATGGCGGCGAAGGCCCTGATGTCTCCGGCGCACTTCTCGCGCAGTTTCCGAGCCGCATACGGAGAGACGCCGTACAGCCATCTCATGACCCGCAGGATCGAGCGGGCCATGGCGTTGCTGCGTGCCGGGTCGAGCGTGACCGATGCCTGCATGGCCGTCGGGTGTACGTCGCTCGGATCGTTCAGCTCGCGCTTCCTCGAGATCGTGGGCGAGACGCCCTCGGCCTACCGCAGCCGGGGACACGACGCCGTGGAGGCGATGCCGGCCTGCATCGCGAAGGTGTACACGCGGCCGAAGCGCACTGCGACGAGTGCCAGTGAGCCGGCTGCTCCGGCAGCGACGTCGGATTCGAGCAGGATCGGAGAAGCGGGCGTCTCGAGCGCGGCGTAGCGTCGGCTTCATGACCATCGCACTCCAGTTCACCAACATCACCGTCAACGACGTCGACGAGTCGCTGCCGTTCTACCGCGACGCCCTCGGGCTCGAGGTTCAGAACGACGTCGCCTCTGGCGATTACCGCTGGGTCACCCTGGGCAGTGATGCCCAGCCGGGACTCGGCATCGTGCTGTCCGTGCCGCACGCCGGACGTTCTCAGGCCGACGGCGACGCCATGCAGGAACTCCTCACGAAGGGCGTGCTGCCGCTGCTCGTGTTCGCCTCCGACGACGTCGACGCCACCTTCGAGACCCTGCGCGCCTCGGGCGCCGAGGTGCTGCAGGAGCCGATCGACCAGGGCTGGGGTCCGCGCGACTGCGCCTTCCGCGACCCGTCGGGCAACACCGTGCGCATCGCCCAGGCCCCCGCGGCCTGAGCGACCTGCGGCATCCGGAACCCGCCCGCCCGTTCGCTAGGCTGGGGGCACGATGTTCTGCCCTTTCTGCCGTCACCCCGACTCCCGCGTCATCGACTCCCGCACCAGCGATGACGGCCTCAGCATCCGTCGTCGTCGTCAGTGCCCCGAGTGCGGTCGACGCTTCTCCACCACCGAGACGGCGAGCCTCTCGGTGATCAAGCGCAGCGGAGTCGTGGAGCCGTTCAGCCGCGAGAAGGTCGTCAGCGGCGTGCGCAAGGCCTGCCAGGGGCGTCCGGTGACGGATTCCGACCTCGCGGTGCTGGCGCAGAAGGTCGAGGAGACCATCCGTTCGACCGGTGCATCGCAGCTCGACGCGAACGACATCGGCCTCGCCATCCTCCCGCCGCTGCGTGAGCTCGACGAGGTCGCGTACCTCCGCTTCGCCAGTGTCTACCAGGCCTTCGAGTCGCTCGACGACTTCGAGTCGGCCATCGAGCAGCTCCGCGACGAGCACGGCCGCCTCCCGGCCCGCCCGCAGGAGTAGCGCCGGTGTACGACTTCATCTTCCGCACCTTCTTCGCGCGCATGGACCCTGAGCGCGCCCATCACCTGGGCTTCGTGGTCATCCGGATGCTGGGCTGGCCGGTCATCGGACCTCTCGTCGCCCGCTTCACGCGTTCACCGAAGCCGCAGCCCGTCCGCGCGCTCGGCCTGACCTTCCCGACGCCGTTCGGTGTCGCTGCAGGGTTCGACAAGAACGCGCACGCCGTGATCGGCCTCGGCCGTCTCGGCTTCGGCCACATCGAGGTCGGCACCATCACGGCCCACGCCCAGCCGGGCAACGAGACCCCGCGCCTGTTCAGACTCATCCCAGACCGTGCCGTGATCAACCGCATGGGATTCAACAACGCCGGTGCTGATGTCGCGCGCACCCGTCTCGTCGCCCTGCGGCGCAGGCGCAACCGACCCGTCATCGGCGTGAACATCGGCAAGAGCCGCATCACGCCGGTCGAGGAGGCCACCGAGGACTACCTCGCCTCGACCCGCCTGCTCGCGCCCCTCGCCGACTATCTCGTCGTCAACGTCTCGTCGCCGAACACCCCGGGCCTGCGTGGCCTGCAGGAGCTGGAGCTGCTGACGCCGCTGCTCACCGCGGTGAAGGCTGCTGCAGGCACGACTCCGCTGCTCGTGAAGATCGCTCCCGACCTCGAGGACGACGCCATCGACCGCATCGCCGGCCTCGTCGTCGAGCTCGGACTCGACGGCATCATCGCCACCAACACCACGATCTCCCGCGAGGGTCTCGCCACGGCGGCGTCGGTCGTCGAGGCAGCCGGCGCCGGCGGTCTCTCGGGTGCGCCGCTCGCGGCTCGCTCGCTGGCCGTGCTCCGCCGCATCCGTGCGGTCGTGCCCGACTCGCTCTGCGTGATCTCCGTCGGCGGTGTCGACACTGCGGCGGATGTCGCAGAGCGCCTGGCGGCCGGAGCAACGCTCGTGCAGGGCTACACGGCGTTCCTCTACCGCGGCCCGCTCTGGGCGCGTCAGATCAACCGCGGCCTGGCGTCGCTCCGCCGGTAGCTCGGCGCCGGTAGCTCCGCCGCGAGCCCCGCGCGCCCCTGCGAGTCAGCGGAGTTCGGCGCCCTAACGCGCCAGGATCGCCGGTCTGCAGCATCCGGGGCCCCTCAACTCCGCTGACTCGCACGCGCTTCATGAGAAACGGAGCCCACTCCTTGACCTCGGCGCCGCAGCGGAGGAGCGTGTTGTGCAGCTGCGGTGGCGAAGGAGCATGCAGCGGTGTTCTGATTCGTCTCGAGCGGCTCCACCCAACGCCGGTCGCTCGAGTGACGCATGGCGGCCGGTACCGACGCATGTCGACCGGAGGAAAACTCTCATGAGAATCAGAAGAACGCTGCTCTCGGGCGCCGCTGTCGCGGCTCTCGTCCTCTCGTCGCTGCTCGCCCCAGCTGCGGCGAGCGCGACCACGCAGTCAGGCGGAGGCAACGGCCATGGCGGCCCCGCCGAGACCATGCTCGTCTCGGGGCTGCAGGGTGCCAGTGGCAGCACCATCGGACCTGACGGCGCGCTCTACGTCACCGAAGGCGCGATAGGCCAGGTGACGCGGGTCGATCTGCGAACCGGGGCGACGTCCCCACTGGTGACAGGGCTCCCGCCCGCGATCATCGGCATCGGCGGTGCCATCGACGTGGCATTCATCGGTCGCACCGCCTACGTGCTCGTGACGATGGTGGGCGATGACGTGCCCGGTGCCACGACCAATGACACCGTCGGCATCTACAGGGTCGACGGACCGGACAGCTTCACCGTCGTCGCCGACATCGGCCAGTGGTCGATCGAGAACCCGCCCCCGGCCGACATCGACATCTTCATCGCACGTGGAGTGCAGTTCGCGATGCAGCCTTCACGTGGGGGATTCCTCGTGACGGATGGGCACCACAATCGAGTGCTCAAGGTGTCGCTGTCCGGGGCGATCAGTCAGCTCGTCCAATTCGGCAACATCGTTCCGACCGGCCTGACGACCCGCGGCTCCGTCGTGTACATGGCCGAGGCCGGCCCGGTGCCGCACGACCCCGCCACAGGCAAGGTCGTCTCCTTCGGTCGATGGAACCCGAATCCCCGCGACGTCGCATCCGGCTACAGCCTGCTCGTCGACGTGGAGTACGGCGCCTGCGGGCTCTACGCGCTCTCACAGGGCGACTCGCCGGGCGCGGTTCCCGAGGGATCGCCCGCCCTGCCCGACAGCGGTGAGCTGCTGAAGGTCAACCGCAACGGCACGTTCTCCGTCGTGGTCGACGGCCTCGACCTGCCGACGTCCGTCGACTTCAGGGGCGACACCGCCTATGTCGTCACGCTCGGTGGTGAGGTGTGGAAGATCACCGACATCGCGAACCACCACCGTGGCGGTTGCGGAGGGACCGGGCATCACGGACGGTGATGCGACCTGACACCCATCAGAACAGCGCGTGCACCCCTGTGGCGACCGCGTAGATCGTGACGCCGGCCAACGCTCCCACCACGGTGCCGTTGATGCGGATGAACTGCAGGTCCTTACCGACCTGCAGTTCGATCTTCTCGGTCGTCTCGCTGGCGTCCCAGCGCTCGACGGTCTCGGTGATCACAGCGGCTAGGTCGTGCCTGTAGTTGAGCACCACGTAGGTGGCGGCATCCGCGATCCACGCGTCGACCTTGCCCGCCAGCACCGTGTCCTTCGAGAGTCGCTGTCCCACCTCGACGAGCGCGGCTTCAGCGCCGACGCGGAGTTCGCTCGACGGGTCGGCCAGCGAATCGGCCAGGCTCACCTTCACCGAGCTCCACAGCTCCTCGGCGAATTCGCGCAGCCTGGGGGAGTCGAGGAAGTCGGCCTTGATCGCCTCGACGCGCTCGATCATCTCGGGGTCGTGCTGCAGCCTGTCGGTGACTCCGGCGAGGTACTGGTCGATCGACAGGCGGAGGGGATGCTGCTGATCCTCGCGCACCGCCTGCAACAGCTTCAGCACCTCGCGGTGCGCGCGGTCGTCGACGATCCCGCTGACGAAGCCGGGCACCCAGCGTGGGAGGCGCTCCGAGACCACGTCGCCGAGAGCATCCGGATGCGCCACCAGCCACGTCTCGGTGGCATCGAGCACGGCATCCACCGCGGCCCGCTGCTGGTCGGCCGCCACGAGCTGCGACCCGACCCGACCGAGCGACGGCGCCCACTCCGGCTCGAACAGGTGACGACGCGCGAGCCGCTCGATCACGTCGCGCACGTCGTCGTCGCTGAGCAGCTTCAGCATGCCCTGCGCCGCGACGGCCCCCTCGGCGCTGACGCGAGCTGCGTTCCGCCGATCCGCCAGCCAGGTTCCCACCTTGTCGGCGACGCTGAAGGTGGCGAGCTTGCCGCGCACGACCTCCTCCGACAGGAAGTTCTCCTCCACGAACTCGCCGAGGCTCGCCCCGATCTCGTCCTTGCGGGTCGGGATGATCGCCGTGTGCGGAATCCTGAGGCCGAACGGATGCCGGAAGAGCGCAGTCACAGCGAACCAGTCGGCGATGGCGCCGACCATCGCGCCTTCGGCGGCGGCGCGCACGTACGCGAGCCACGGGTAGACATCCTGCAGTGAGAAGGACACGGCGAACACGACGGCGGCGAGCACGAGGAGCCCGCCGGCGATGCGCTTCATCTGCCGGAGCGCGACCAGCCTGTCGGCATCCGCGTCGCTCAGGATTCGCGTCGCCGGGTCCACGCCACGCGTCGCAGTGAGCGGATCTGCCTCCCGAGTCATCGAGCCCCCTTCAGATGGTGAGTGTCACTCCTCCCACCGTAGGCCTCGTCGAGCCTGCACTCGCTCGTGCGCGGGATGCGGCTACTCGGCACCGATGGGAGGAAGGTGTTCGCTCCGGTGGATCTCGTAGGTCACGGCGTTGCCCGGGGAGTCCGGATCGTCGGTGATCGGCTTGTCGTCCATGAACAGCCGGATCGCGTGGGCCAGCTCACCAGGGTGGCTGAAGTTGATGGCGTGCGCGGCACCCTCGATGACGACGAGGAGGATGTGGTTGTCGGTGCGCACGGCGATGTCGTGCACTCTTTGCGGCCCCGGCATCAGCGGGTCTCGCGTGCCGAGCACCACGAGAGTGGGGATCTGCAGGGCGAGCAGGCGCTCGAGCGATGGATACTTCGTGAGGGCTCGGAACATCCTGACCGTGCTCGGAACGCCGAAGCGCAGGTAGTCGGGAGTGGCGACGCCGACCATCTTCGTCGGTTCGCGGCCACCGTCGCGTGCCAGCTGACCGACCGCCCGCCGGAGGGGTTGATTGTGGATTCCGCCGGCGGGGGACACCAGGACCGCCCGGTCGAGACGTTCCGGATAGTGGTGCGCGAACTCCAGGATCACCGGGCAGCCCATCGAGTTCCCCACCAGAGTGACCGACTCGACGCCGCGGTCGTCGAGGAATCGAGCGGCCGCGTGGGCGAGATCGGGTACATCGAGTGTGGACGGCGCCTTACCGCTGCGCCCGAAACCCGGCAGGTCCGGCACCAGCGTGTGGAACTCGTCGCTCAGCAGGGCTGCCGTCGGCAGGAGATAGCGACCTGACAGTCCGAAGCCGTGCAGGTGCATCATCACCGGTGCGCCCAGGGGCGGCTCCGGTGATTCCCGGTAGAAGACGTCGATGCCGTCGACGGTGGTCCAGCGCTCGGCGAGACTCGACGCGGGTTTGCGCGGAGTGCGACGCTCTCGACGACGCGCGTCTGCTGACTGTCGGGACGGCTTCCGATCCTTCACCGGTGACTCCTGTCGGTCGGCCCGTGCGGCGGCGTGGGACTGACAGGCACGAACGAGGCGAGCGAGCGCCTGTAGCCGCGAAACCCGAGTACCAACCAGGTCAGGACCGAGAGCACTGTCAGCACGGCGCCGAGGATGATCGCCAGGGGGTACAGGCCGGTGAGAGCGGCCAGCAGGCCGCCCACGAACAGACCGAGCACCGCCGAGTTCACGACGATGATGAACACCATCGAACTCCCGGCGACCTGAGTGGAGCCACGCGGGCGGAGGAATGAATAGGTCCTCATCATCCCGGCTTCGTCGTCGTGTGCCGATGCGAAGAAGTACCGCTCCACCCCGGGGTCGATATCGACATATGCGGCTCGCAGCCGATTCATCGCAATCACGAACATCATGTCCTCGTCGGCGACGTTGATCACGCGGATCTGGGTCAGGATGCCGATCACATACAGCAGACCGAGGATGCCCAGCGCTGACGGGGCGAAGGGTCCGCCGTACTCCGTCGCCTGTCCGAGCAGACTCACGCTCACGAGCGCTGCGGAGACGAGGGTGAGGAAGATCGCGATGCGCGTGAGCACCTCGGCCTGCGAGGTGCTGCGCGACGCGAGGAGGCCCCAGTGCTCGGTGGCGAGGATCTGCGCTCGGACCGAGGGCGGAACCGGCTGCGGCTCCGCGGAGGTCGGCGATGCCGCATCCGTCATGGGACACATTGTGCTCCCGTGATGCGTGCGACCGCCAGAGCCAGGGGCATCGGGCGCCGCGTCGGCCGCGGTTGCGCGGTCGTGCGGCGGCGCGCCGGGAACGACGAAGGCCCGGCCACTCGATGAGTGTCCGGGCCTCGTACTGGAGGGGATGACGGGAATCGAACCCGCGTGATCAGTTTGGAAGACTGAGGCTCTACCATTGAGCTACATCCCCGTGGCCTCGTGAAAAGGCAACTCGACCATCGTAATACAGACTCGAGGGTGCTCCGTCCACGTCGACGTCGAGCCGGGAGTCGAGCCGCACGTCGAACGAGATGCCGAGCCGTCGCTCTGACGGAACGCACGGATGCCGTGCAGTAGACTTTCCGAGGTTCCCCGCTATTCGCGTGCCTTGGCGCGCGCCTCGCGTTGGATCGAGAACGAGTTGAGCGGATGACTCGGGGCGTAGCTCAGCTTGGTAGAGCGCCCGGTTTGGGACCGGGAGGTCGCAGGTTCGAATCCTGTCGCCCCGACCACCGCATCGACACACCCCCTCATCTACAGGAGATCTTCCCCCATGCCGAACACCTCGGTTGAGAAGCTCAGCCCGACTCGCGCGAAGCTCACCATCTCGGTGACGCCCGAGGAGCTGAAGCCCAGCATCACCCACGCGTACAGCCATATCGCCGAGGAGATCAACATCCCCGGCTTCCGCAAGGGCAAGGTTCCGCCCCCGATCATCGACCAGCGCGTGGGCAAGCTCGCCGTTCTCGAGCACGCGGTCAACGAGGGCCTCGACGGCTTCTTCCGCGCCGCCGTCGCCGAGCACGACCTCCGCACCCTCGGACGCCCGTCGGCCGACATCGTCGAGTGGCCCAGCGACAAGGACTTCTCGGGCGACCTGCTCGTGCACATCGAGGTCGATGTGCGTCCCGAGATCGACCTCCCCGACTACAACGGCATCGCACTCACCGTCGACGCCGTCGAGGTCGGCGACGAGGAGATCCAGAAGGAGCTCGACACCCTGCGCAGCCGCTTCGGCACCCTGAGCACGGTCGACCGTCCCGCCAAGAGCGGCGACTTCGTCACCATCGACCTGATCGCCACCATCGACGGTGCCGAGGTCGACACCGCCAGCGGCATCTCGTACGAGCTCGGCTCCGGTGACCTCATCGAGGGCATCGACGAGGCCCTCGACTCCCTCACCGCCGGCGAGGCCACGACCTTCGAGTCGAAGCTGCTCGGTGGCGACCACGAGGGCGAGACCGCTGAGATCGCTGTCACCGTCATCGCCGTCAAGGAGCGCGAGCTCCCCGAGGCCGACGACGACTTCGCCCAGATCGCCAGCGAGTTCGACACCCTCGACGAGCTCAAGGCCAGCCTCGCCGAGCAGGCCGGCCGTTCCAAGACCTTCGAGCAGGGCGGCCAGGCGCGCGACCTCCTCATCGAGAAGCTCACCGAGCTCGTCGAGGTTCCGGTTCCCGCCGGACTCATCGAGGACGAGGTTCACCGTCACCTCGAGAACGAGAACCGCCTCGAGGACGACGAGCACCGTGCAGAGGTCGCCATCTCCAGCGAGAAGACCTTCCGTACGCAGATCCTGCTCGACGCCATCGCCGAGGCCGAAGAGGTCAAGGTCAGCCAGGACGAGCTCTCGCAGTACCTCATCCAGGGTGCGGCCCAGTACGGCATGGACCCGAACGAGTTCGTCCAGGCACTGAGCAGCAACGGTCAGATCCCCGCCATGGTCGGAGAGGTCGCCCGCAACAAGGCCCTCGCCCTCGTGCTCGGCAAGGCCGTCGTCACCGACTCCAACGGTGCAGCCGTCGACCTGTCCGACTTCGTCG
The DNA here is from genome assembly GCF_038432415.1 of Leifsonia stereocauli. Lineage (NCBI taxonomy): Bacteria > Bacillati > Actinomycetota > Actinomycetes > Micrococcales > Microbacteriaceae > Leifsonia > Leifsonia stereocauli. The sequence goes on along the minus strand of NZ_JBCAUN010000001.1, from coordinate 1,280,131 downwards.
TCACCGAGGAGGACGAGGACGAGGCTGAGGCCGAGGTCGTCGCCGAGGCTGAAGAGGTCGTCGAGGAGGCCGAGGCCGCCGACGCCGTCATCGAGGCGGAGGAGAAGCCGAAGAAGAAGGCTCCCGCCAAGAAGAAGGCAGCTTCGAAGTCCGACGCCGAGTAGTCAGCAGTTCATCTCGAGAGGGTCGATCGCATCTCATGCGGTCGGCCCTCTCGCGTATCCGAGGGAGAACGGATGCAGCATCCCACGCCGTCCGACGACTGGAACGCCCGCGTGGAGGCCGTCTGGGCCGCAGCTGACGAGCTCGGTGACGACGCCGTCATCGAGCGCATCGACGCCCTCGCAGCCGAGCGGGGTGCTGACGACGCCCGTGCACTGTTCGAGAGGGCCGGAGCCCGCGACTCGGCCGGCCTCGAGTCCGAGGCGGCTCCGCTCTACCGCGAGGCCCTCGCAGGAGGCGGCTTGGACGAGGTGCACCGTCCGCAGGCCGTCATCCAGCTTGCGAGCACCCTCCGCAATCTCGGCGAGGTCGAGGAGAGCATCCGGATGCTCGAGGCCGAGCGCGTCCAGCATCCGGAGTCGCCGCTCGACGACGCGGCCGCGGCGTTCCTGGCGCTGGCGCTCGTGACGCGCGGAGACGCCGAGAGGGCGGCATCCGTGGCTCTCAGCGCACTCGCACCGCACCTTCAGCTCTACACGCGCTCGGTGCACGCCTACGCGGCGGAGTTGGCACTCTGACACCGACTCTGCTCACGGCGAACATGGCCCGGTTCCGGTGATCCGCTCGGTTAGATTCGTCTTACGCGATAACTGAAGGAGCGACACAATGGCCGAACCGACACTGGGACCCAGTGTTTTTGACCGCCTGCTGAAGGACCGCATCATCTGGCTCGGTTCCGAGGTGCGCGACGAGAACGCCAACGAGATCGCGGCGAAGCTTCTGCTCCTCGCCGCCGAGGACTCGAAGCGGGACATCTACCTCTACATCAACTCTCCCGGCGGCTCGATCACGGCCGGCATGGCGATCTACGACACCATGCAGTTCGTTCCCAACGACATCGTCACCGTCGGCATCGGAATGGCGGCCTCGATGGGCCAGCTCCTCCTCACCGCCGGCACCAAGGGCAAGCGCTACATCACCCCGAACGCCCGCGTGCTGCTCCACCAGCCGCACGGTGGCTTCGGTGGAACGTCGAGCGACATCCAGACCCAGGCTCAGCTCATCCTCGACATGAAGCGGCGCCTCGCCGAGATCACTGCGGCCCAGACCGGCAAGACCGTCGAGCAGGTCAACGAGGACGGCGACCGCGACCGCTGGTTCAACGCCCAGCAGGCACTCGAGTACGGCTTCGTGGACCACATCCGCGAATCGGCGCTCGACGTGTTCGGCGGCGGCGGCACGGACGCCCAGTAGAGCACCGAAGAGAGACAAGGACCTAGACATGACCATCCCCAGCTTCGGTGGATCCGCAACGAGCTCGATGGGCGGCAGCGCGCTGCACCAGCCGTCCTCGCGCTACATCCTGCCCACGTTCGAGGAGCGCACGGCCTACGGCTACAAGCGCCAGGACCCCTACGCCAAGCTCTTCGAGGACCGCGTGATCTTCCTCGGCGTGCAGGTCGACGACGCGTCGGCCGACGACATCATGGCGCAGCTGCTCGTGCTCGAGAGCATGGACCCCGACCGCGACATCATGATGTACATCAACTCGCCCGGTGGCTCGTTCACGGCCATGACGGCGATCTACGACACCATGCAGTACATCCGTCCGCAGATCCAGACCGTCGTGCTCGGCCAGGCAGCGTCCGCTGCTGCCGTGCTGTCGGCCGCCGGAACCCCCGGCAAGCGGCTCGCCCTGCCGAACGCCCGCATCCTCATCCACCAGCCGGCCGTCGGCCAGGCCGGCCAGGGGCAGGCGTCCGACATCGAGATCCAGGCGCAGGAGATCCTCCGCATGCGCGTCTGGCTCGAGGAGACGCTGGCCAAGCACTCCAACCGCACGCAGGAGCAGGTCAACAAGGACATCGATCGCGACAAGATCCTGTCGGCGGCAGACGCCCTCGAGTACGGCCTGATCGACCAGGTTCTGACCTCCCGCAAGGGTCTCGCGGCCATCGCCAAGTAAGAACACTGCACGCCTGAGAACGGCGGATGCCCCGGCTCGACGCCGGTCGGCATCCGCCGTTCTCGCATTCATCGCGTGATTCGCGCAGGGCGAACGACGCGCGGCCCTGCAATGGCGGCATGCTTCCCGCAATTGTCCGTGGCACAGGTTAGGCTCGGTTCCAGTTGCACTGAAGGGGGCACTGATGGCTCGCATAGGCGAAAGCGCCGACCTGCTCAAGTGTTCTTTCTGCGGAAAGAGCCAGAAGCAGGTGCAGCAGTTGATCGCGGGTCCGGGTGTCTACATCTGCGACGAGTGCGTCGAGCTCTGCAACGAGATCATCGAGGAGCGACTCGCCGAGGCGGGCGAAGAGGTCTCCGACGAATTCGATCTTCCCAAGCCCCGCGAGATCTTCTCCTTCCTCGAGGAGTACGTCATCGGCCAGGAGGCCGCCAAGCGCGCCCTCGCCGTCGCCGTCTACAACCACTACAAGCGCGTGCGCGCCCGCACCACCATCGGGCCGGCCGACGCCATCGACGACATCGAGATCGCCAAGTCGAACATCCTGCTGATCGGCCCGACCGGCTGCGGCAAGACCTACTTGGCGCAGACACTCGCGAAGCGCCTCAACGTGCCTTTCGCCGTGGCGGATGCGACCGCGCTCACCGAGGCGGGCTACGTCGGTGAAGACGTCGAGAACATCCTCCTCAAGCTCATCCAGGCCGCCGACTACGACGTCAAGCGCGCCGAGACCGGCATCATCTACATCGACGAGGTCGACAAGATCGCCCGCAAGGCCGAGAACCCGTCGATCACCCGCGACGTCTCCGGCGAGGGTGTGCAGCAGGCGCTGCTCAAGATCCTCGAGGGCACGGTCGCCTCGGTTCCTCCTCAGGGCGGCCGCAAGCATCCGCACCAGGAGTTCATCCAGATCGACACGACGAACGTGTTGTTCATCGTTGCCGGCGCCTTCGCCGGCCTGGAGGAGATCATCTCCTCTCGCGCGGGCAAGAAGGGCATCGGCTTCGGCGCCCCTCTGCACATCAAGGGCAACGAGCAGAACCTCTTCAGCGAGGTCCTCCCTGAAGACCTGCACAAGTTCGGCCTGATCCCCGAATTCATCGGCCGCCTTCCCGTCGTCACCACCGTCACGCCGCTCGACCAGGCCGCGCTCATGCAGATCCTCACCGAGCCGCGCAACGCCCTCGTCAAGCAGTACCAGCGCATGTTCGAGATCGACGGCGTCGAGCTCGAGTTCGAGACCGACGCCCTCGAGGCCATCGCCGACCTGGCGGTTCTCCGCCAGACCGGCGCCCGCGGCCTTCGCGCCATCATGGAGGAAGTGCTCGGGCCCATCATGTTCGAGGTCCCCTCCAGTGATGACGTCGCCGGTGTCGTCGTGACGCGCGCCTCGGTCCTCGAGAACGCGGCTCCCACGATCGTGCCCGTCAAGGCGCGCCGCGAAGAGAAATCCGCCTGACCGGCACCGTGAACCCGGAACGCCTCGCGCGTCCGAGGAGAGACGGGGGAGGCCTCTTCCACACTGTCCTCGCCGGCGTCATCGCCGCGATCACCGGGTTCGCCAGTTCCTTCGCCCTGGTCATCGCGGGCCTCGGAGCCGTCGGGGCCACGGACGGGCAGGCCTCGTCGGGGCTCTTCGCCCTGTGTCTGGCCACGGGCATCACCTGCATCGTGCTGCCGCTCGTGATGCGCATCCCGATCTCGTTCGCGTAGTCGACGCCGGGAGCGGCACTCCTCATCGCCGCCGGTGCCGTGACGGGGGAGTTCGCGGCAGCCGTCGGCGCGTTCCTCGTGTGCGGTGTGCTCATCGTGCTGGCCGGATTGTGGCCGGCACTCGGTCGGGCGATCACCAGCATTCCCAAGCCCATCGCCAGCGCCATGCTCGCCGGCATCCTGTTCCCCATCTGCCTCGCCCCCGTCACGGCATCCGTCACCGAACCCGCCATCGCGATCCCCATGGTGCTCGTCTGGCTGCTGTTGGCCAGGCTCGCACCACGCTGGGCCGTGCCGGCGGCCATGCTCGTGGCAGTGATCGGCATCGGCATCGCGGCTGGCCCCGGCGTCTTCGCCAGCGCATCGGCGGCCCCGCACCTCGAGTTCGTGATGCCGGTCTTCGATCCCCTCGTCATCGTCAGCCTCGGGCTGCCACTGTTCATCGTGACGATGGCCGGGCAGAACGTTCCGGGGTTCGCCGTCATGTCGACGTTCGGCTACACGCCGGCTCCCCGCCCGGTCCTGGTGAGCAGCGGTCTCGGCACGATCGGCGCCGCGCTGTTCGGTGGCCACGCGGTCAACCTCGCAGCGATCACAGCGGCCCTCATGGCGTCGCCCGAGTCGCACCCCGACAGGTCGAAGCGCTGGATCGCCACCTTCACCTCCGGCGTGGTGTACCTCGTGCTCGGCCTGTGCGCCGGGCTCGCGGCGGCCGTCGTCGCAGCAGCTCCGCCGATCATCATCACCGCCGTGGCGGGCCTCGCGCTCCTCGGTGCCTTCGTCACGGCCATCAGCGGGGCGCTCGAGGCGCCTCAGCACCGCATCACCGGCATCGCGACCTTCCTCGTCACGGCATCCGGCATCTCGATCATCGGAATCGGTTCCGCGTTCTGGGGCCTCATCGTCGGCGGGGTGCTGATGGCGTGGCTGTCACCGTGGAAGCGGGTCAGCCCGGATACGGCCGGGGGAGCGCACCCAGCAGACTCAGTACCCGACGTGCCGGCGCAGGCACGCCTCGACGAGGAGATCCATGATGAGCCAGACCGCCCCTGAGCCGACAACCGACGGCCGCACGACCTCCGCCACGACTTCCGCGGCGAGCTCGGCCTCTGGCGGCTCGGCATCCGGTTCCGCCGCCGTCAGCCGGTGGCGGCGCATCGCCGTGATCGTCATCGTGGCGTCGTTCTCGATCACCGCCCTCGTCGGCATCCTCGCCCTGCTCCTCGGGAGTCTCGGCGATGTGCAGTGGCGCATCCTGGGCACGACGTCGCTCGTCGGCACGTTCAGCGTGCTCGCGCTCTGCCATCTGGCCGTCGTCGCCGGGGCGTACCGATGGATCGCCGCTGCGGGGCTGCTGGTCAGCGCCCTCGCACTGCTGATCGGCCTCGGGATGATCTGGGCTCCCGACGACTGGATGTTCCGCTCCACATTCGGTTGGCAGAGCTTCGGCATCACCGCCGTCCTCGCCGTGAGTGCCGCTCACGCCAACCTGCTCCTCATCCTGGGCCGACGCCGGCGCCCGCTGGTGCGCATCGGACTCTGGGTCACGATCGGCCTCATCGCCCTCCTCGCGGCTCTGCTCGTGCTCGAGATCGCCACCGAGTGGGGCATCAGCAGCGACGGCTTCACGCGCCTGATCGGAACCGTCGCCATCCTCGACGTGCTCGGAACCGTCGTCGTTCCTGTTCTGGCGGTCTTCCTCCGAGACGATGCAGGCTCAGCCGCGACACCGGATGCCGCAGACTCGACCGACAGTGCGGCCGTGCCGGTGTCGTCCGTGACGGCCGAGCGCCTCGACACCCTGCGTGCAGGTCGTGGTATCAGCCGGGAGCGCCTGATCGAGGAGCTCGTGGCGGCGGCGGACGAAGCCCGCCGCAGCATCAGCTAGTCGAAGACCCGCACCAGGTTCCAGCGCGTTCGCCCGTCGTACTCGACGTCGAACACGTGGGTCTCCCCGTCGTCGGCACTGGCTTGGAACCGCCAGCCGCAGATCTGCAGTGGAGCCCGGCCGTAGCCGAGCTCATGGCGGGCGAGTGGCTGCCACCAGTCGCACGGCCCCACGAGGGCGGTCGGCACGTCGTTCACTCGGTATCGACGCGACCGCCAGACGATGCGCTGCGGTTCTCCACTCTCGGTCGTCCACACGGCCACGGCCTCGTCGATCTGGGTCATGCTGCCTCCACCGGACACTCGAACGTACGTTCGACTGTAGCACCGGCGCACGACAACGGCCCCGTCGCATCGTGAGCGACGGGGCCGGTGGGAGGTCTGGTCTAGGCCAGGTCGTCGTCGGTGCGAGCGCCGAAGACGATCTCGTCCCAGCTCGGCATCGACGTGCGGCCCTTCTTACGGGAAGCCGATGGCACGCCGCCGGTCTGGTTCGCCCAGTCGCGACGTGCTCCGGATGCCGCCGTGGGAGCGGATGCCGGAGGAGCGATCGTGGCTGGGATCGGGAGCTCGGGCTGGTCGGTGACGTTCCCCGAGCGGGCCGGAGCGACGCTGGGAGCGTCGGTCGGATCGCCATCGAAGTTCGCGGTCTCGCGCTCCCCACGACGGCGACGGAGCGCCTCGAGGAGGTCGGCCGTCTCGCTCAGCGACTTGGGCGGGTCGTCGGCCCGGTTGATGGCGGCTTTGGTGACGGCGGCGCTGGAGACCCCGGTGCGTCCATACGGGATCGGCTCGGCCGGGACGTCGACCTCGGCCTGCTCGATGAGCGGGTCGCGGAAGGTGAAGGCACCACTGTCGAAGCGCGACTGATCGGCATCGGTCGTGTCGACCGCGCGCAGCCGGGGGATGAGCGAACCTGAGAGTTCACCCTGCTGCGAGAGGGTGACGGCCTCGCTGTTGAGGGGTGCCAGGGCCAGTTTCTTCGGCTCGAATCCCCAGCGGGCGTCGTGATCGATGGAGTCGGCCGTGAACTCGAGCTTGATGATCCAGCCGCCTGCCGGCTCCTTCCAGCTCGCCCAGCGTTCATTGAACGCGCCGAGGGAGGCGAGGCGCTGGCGCATCACGCCACCGAAGCTGGAGTCGTCATCCGCCGGATCGGGTTCCTGGGTGGGGTGAACAGGAACGCTCAGCGCGCTCGTGAGCACGTGCTCGCGCTCGGCGAGTACCGGTCCCTCGAACCGCTGGATGTACTCGAGCGAGGCGCCAGTGACCGCTGCGACGTCTTCGGCGCTCATGCCGGAGCGTACGTAGGCCTGAACCTCGCGTGGCGACGGCTTCTGGCTGCCTGCCGGCTCGGGGTTCGCTCGACGCAGGCGTGACTGCATCACCTCGTCGATCACGATCCGGAAGCGGTCGCCGTCGTCAGAGGCGACGACCAGAGCCCCGTTCTCGACTCCGATTACCTTCAATTCCTGCATCGGGATAGCCCTCTCGTGCTCGCAACTTCAAGGCAAGGGTCGCACGTCGAGTCCCCAATTCGCGGGAATAGCATCCGCGTGCCGGAAGTTGTCTCGGATGACCTGAGAAGGCGCCGAATGGCCGTTTGCTATTCCCGCCCGATTGGGGCACACTATCGTCGCCGTTCTCATGAGGAACGGCGGTAACTGAATGGATGGGCATGGCAACGGATTACGACGCACCGCGAAAGACTGACGACGATTCTGATTCGATCGAAGCACTCAAGGAGCGAGTACCCGACAAGATGTCCGGCGTCGTCGACGTCGAAGACGCCGACAACCCCGGCGGTTTCGAGCTGCCCGGTGCAGACCTCTCCGACCTTGACCTCGACGTGGTCGTTCTGCCTCCCCAGGCAGACGAATTCACCTGCGTGAACTGCTTCCTCGTGAAGCACCGCTCGCAGATCGACCACGACAGCAAGCTCGGCCCGGTGTGCCTGGAGTGCGCCGCCTAGGACACATCGTCGTTCGACTCGACTGGCCGTTGCGATCCATTGATCGCAGCGGCCAGTTCTCGTCCATGGCGGCTCGAGACGATCCAGTACGGAGCCGGGTCCTCGGCCGCAGGCAGCAGCGGCACCTTCACAACGTCGTCGACGTAGCCGCGGATCATCAGCCAGGCTCTGGCATCGAGGTTCGGCCCCCGCTCACGCCAGGCCGCCTGCCCGCTGAACGAGGTCGCCTCGCCCACGAGCGAGACCGGGATCGACGCCTTCGCCGCACGCAGCACGCCGTCCTCCACCGTCACCGTGGGCGCCGTCAGGATGAGCCCCGCCACGCAGCCGCCGTAGAGCACGACCGCCGTGATGATCCCGGCCGTCAGTGAGATCGGGGCCAGCACGAGGATCGAGGCGGGGATGACGAGGGCTGTCGAGATGAACAGCCACGGAGCCGGCCAGAGGCGTTCGCGGTAGAGGGGCATGGCTCTATTCGATCAGATATCTGCACTACCCTCGACACGTGGCAGATTCCGTCGAGGTCCTCATCACAGCGTCCACCCTCCCGAGCTACTCCCACCCGGGCGACGCTGGAGCCGACCTGCATTCATCAGAGGCACTCGTCCTCGAACCCGGCCAGCGGGCCACGGTCGGAACCGGCGTCGCGATCGCCCTGCCCGACGGCTATGCGGCGTTCGTCGTTCCGCGCAGCGGCATGGCCTCGAAGCACGGCATCACCATCGTCAATTCACCGGGAACGGTGGATGCCGGCTACAGGGGCGAGATCAAGGTCGCTCTGCTCAACACCGACTCGTCGATGCCGTACTCTGTCGCAGTCGGCGATCGCATCGCCCAATTGATCATCATGCCCGTCACCCGGGCCCGCTTCGTCGAGGTCGAACGCCTCCCCGGAAGCGACAGGGGTGAGGGCGGATTCGGTTCCACGGGCACTGCCGCCCGCACGGCATCCGACTCGACTGCAGGAGTGAACGCGTGAGCGACATCGAGACCATCGGCGACATCCCCGTCGACCAGCCCAAGTCGGCCCCTGAGGACCGCGGAGAGAACGGCCCGTTCGACGAGGCCGAGGCCAGCCCGGTTCGCCCGTACGTCGATCTCGGCGGTGTGAAGATCCTCCCGCGCGAGGGCCTGCACCTGCGACTGGAGATCGAGGAGGAGTCCAAGCGCGTTGTGGCCATCGGCCTGGACTACGCCAACTCGACCCTCCAGGTGCAGCCGTTCGCCGCACCCCGTTCCAGCGGCCTGTGGCACGAGATCCGCGATCAGATCAGTGACCAGATCGCCAAGCAGGGCGGAACGACGACTCTCCGCGAGGGTCCGTTCGGGCCAGAGCTGCTGGCGCAGATCCCCGTCGCGAGCGCCACGGCCACTCCGGGCACCACCCGGCTCGCCCGGTTCATCGGCGTCGACGGACCGCGCTGGTTCCTGCGCGGGGTGATCGCCGGGGAGGGTGCCGTGAACGCTGATGCCGCCGCCGCTGTCGAGGACCTGTTCCGCAGCATCGTCGTCGTGCGCGGCACGACGCCCATGCCCCCGCGCGACCTGATCCCGCTGCGCATGCCGGCCGACCCGGCCGGAGACACCACGACCGGTGTCTGAACCGACGAACCCCGGGCCCGGGGAATCCGCTCCCGACGAGTCCGCCCGCACTGCCTCCAGCAGCGACGCCCGCGGAACCGACCCGAAGCGCGGCAGTGACGAGCCGGAGCTCGCGACGACCTTCGCAGCCCAGCTCGCCGGAGCGGCCGAGAAGGCAGGGCTCGGGCAGATCGCCCGGGACGACACGCTCTCGAGCGGCGACATCCTCAAGGCGTTGGGCGGCATCCGGGGTCTCGCCGAGGCGATCCTCCCCGGACTCGTCTTCCTCATCGTCTACACCTTCGCGAAGGACCTCGTGCTGGCGCTCGTGACGTCGGTCGGCCTCGCCGCCGTGTTCACGGTCATCCGATTGGCCACCCGCACGCCCGTCACCCAGGCCTTCGCCGGCCTCATCGCCGTGGCGGCATCCGCTGCGCTCGCGCTGTGGACGGGACGCGGCCAGGACAACTTCGTGCTGGGTCTCATCACCAATGCCGCCTACGTCGTCGCTCTCCTCACCTCGTTGCTGGTGAAGTGGCCGCTGTTGGGTCTCGCCGTCGGCTTCCTGATGGGCGATGGGCTCGCGTGGAAGTCCGACAAGCGCAAGTACCGCGCGATGGTGCTCATCACCGTCTGCTGGCTCGCCCTCTTCGGCCTGCGCCTCGTGGTGCAGCTTCCCCTCTTCTTCGCGGGCAACGTCGAGGCGCTCGGTGTCACGAAGCTGCTCATGGGAGTACCGCTCTACGCGATCCTGCTCGTGGTGTCGTGGCTCATCGTGCGCACCGTCTACCCGAAGACCGACACGGCCGCAGCTCGCTGAGACCTGCCGTATCCGGTGCTAGAGTTATCTTGATATCAAGATAGATTTCACGGCCGGTACAGTCCGGATCAGCACTGCCGCGGGGCGGACCGCTTAGGTTAGCCTTGCTGGATCAGAGCAGGACCCGGCCACGAAGATGAAGTGTTGCCGGATTCACTCCGGGCGGACCACCTAAGGAGATGCGACGTGTCTGCAGTAAACAGTTTCGGGGCGAAGGACACCCTCCGGGTCGGTGAGACGGACTACGAGGTCTTCCGCATCGACACCGTCGACGGCTACGAGAAGCTCCCGTTCAGCCTCAAGGTGCTCCTGGAGAACCTGCTGCGCACCGAGGACGGTGCGAACATCACCGATGCGCACATCCGTGCCCTCGGCTCGTGGGTTCCCACGGCGGAGCCCGACACCGAGATCCAGTTCACGCCGGCGCGCGTCGTGATGCAGGACTTCACCGGTGTCCCGTGCATCGTCGACCTCGCCACCATGCGCGAGGCCGTCGAGGCCCTCGGCGGAGACCCCAAGAAGATCAACCCGCTCGCTCCGGCCGAGATGGTCATCGACCACTCGGTCATCGCCGACCTCTTCGGCACCGAGAACGCGCTCGAGCGCAACGTCGAGATCGAGTACGAGCGCAACGGCGAGCGCTACCAGTTCCTGCGCTGGGGCCAGACCGCGTTCGACGACTTCAAGGTCGTCCCGCCCGGAACCGGCATCGTGCACCAGGTCAACATCGAGCACCTGGCCAAGGTCATCTACGACCGCCCGGTCAACGGCGTGCTCCGCGCCTATCCGGACACCTGCGTCGGAACCGACTCGCACACGACCATGGTCAACGGCCTCGGCGTGCTCGGTTGGGGCGTCGGCGGCATCGAGGCCGAGGCGGCCATGCTCGGCCAGCCCGTCTCCATGCTCATCCCGAAGGTCGTCGGCTTCAAGCTCTCCGGCGTGATCCCCACGGGTGTCACGGCGACGGATGTCGTGCTGACGATCACCGACATGCTGCGCAAGCACGGCGTCGTCGGCAAGTTCGTCGAGTTCTACGGAGCCGGCGTCGCCTCCGTGCCCCTCGCCAACCGCGCCACCATCGGCAACATGAGCCCCGAGTTCGGTTCGACCGCCGCCATGTTCCCGATCGACGACGTCACTCTCGATTACCTGCGCCTGACCGGGCGCAGCGAGCAGCAGGTCGCGCTCGTCGAGGCGTACGCGAAGCTGCAGACCCTCTGGCACGACGCCGACAAGGAGCCGGTCTTCAGCGAGTATCTCGAACTCGACCTCTCCACTGTCGTCCCCTCGATCGCCGGACCGAAGCGCCCCCAGGACCGCATCATCCTGGCCGAGGCCAAGAGCCACTTCGAGAGCGACCTCACCGACTACGCCGAGGTCGCCCACGACCTCGTCGACCTCGAGGGATCCGAGTCGTTCCCGGCATCCGACCCGCCCGGAAACACGCCGGAGGACGAGCACTCGACCCACGCGCACCACCACCACAGCCACGCTCCGAAGAACATCTCGAAGCCGACCGCCGTGGAGCTCGCCGACGGCCAGAAGTTCACACTCGACCACGGCGCTGTGACGATCGCCGCGATCACGTCGTGCACCAACACCTCGAACCCCTCCGTCATGCTCGCCGCAGGCCTCCTGGCCCGCAACGCCGTGCGCAAGGGCCTGAAGGCCAAGCCGTGGGTCAAGACGACGCTGGCTCCGGGCTCGAAGGTCGTCACCGACTACTACGAGAAGGCCGGACTCACCCAGGACCTCGAGGACCTCGGCTTCTACACCGTCGGCTACGGCTGCACGACCTGCATCGGCAACTCCGGCCCCCTCATCGAGGAGGTGTCCGCAGCGATCAACGAGAACGACCTCGCCGTCACCGCCGTGCTCTCGGGCAACCGCAACTTCGAGGGTCGCATCAACCCCGACGTGAAGATGAACTACCTCGCGAGCCCGCCGCTCGTGATCGCGTACTCGCTCGCCGGCTCGATGAACTTCGACTTCGAGGCCGACGCGCTCGGCCAGGACGGCGACGGCAACGACGTCTTCCTCAAGGACATCTGGCCCGACGCCGCCGAGGTGCAGTCCACGATCGACACCTCCATCAACAAGGAGATGTTCACGCACCAGTACGCGAGCGTCTTCGAGGGCGACGACCGCTGGCGCAACCTGCCGACCCCCACCGGCGCCACCTTCGAGTGGGATGCCGAGTCGACGTATGTGCGGAAGCCCCCGTACTTCGACGGCATGACCATGGAGACCACCCCCGTCACCGACATCGTCGGTGCGCGGGTGCTCGCCAAGCTCGGCGACTCCGTCACGACCGACCACATCAGCCCGGCCGGAAACATTAAGGCGGACAGCCCGGCCGGTCGCTACCTCGACGAGCACGGTGTCGAGCGCAAGGACTACAACTCCTACGGCTCGCGTCGTGGCAACCACGAGGTGATGATCCGCGGAACCTTCGCGAACATCCGTCTGAAGAACCAGCTGCTCGACGGCGTGGAGGGCGGCTACACCCGCGACTTCACGCAGCCAGATGCCCCGCAGTCGTTCATCTACGACGCCAGCCAGAACTACCAGGCTGCAGGCACTCCGCTCGTCATCTTCGGCGGCAAGGAGTACGGCTCCGGTTCGTCTCGCGACTGGGCAGCCAAGGGCACCAGCCTCCTCGGCGTCAAGGCCGTCATCACCGAGAGCTTCGAGCGCATCCACCGCTCCAACCTCATCGGCATGGGCGTCGTGCCGCTGCAGTTCCCCGCCGGTGAGAGCTGGGCGTCGCTCGGTCTCGACGGCACCGAGGTCGTCTCGATCTCGGGCATCGAGGAGCTGAACAACGGCACCACTCCGAAGACCGTGCACGTCACGGCCGCGCCGAGCGAGCACTCGCCCGCAGGCAAGGAGACCATCGAGTTCGACGCCGTCGTGCGCATCGACACCCCCGGTGAGGCCGACTACTACCGCAACGGCGGCATCCTGCAGTACGTGCTGCGCTCGCTCGTCGCGTAGTCACCGCAACGAAGAACCGCCCGTCTCCAGTGCTTCGGCACTGAGGCGGGCGGTTTCGCGTCGGGGACGAGCCGCGGATGCGCAGGCTCGAGCGACCGTCAGCGCGACTGGCGCTTCTTGTACGGAAGGGGCTCGCCCTTGACCTTCGGCGCGCGTCCGACGCCCTTGGAGGCCTTGGCCTTGCCGCCGGTCTTCGGCGCTGGCGGAGCATTCGCGGCATCGAACGCGGCGATCTCATCGTTCGCCGTCGCCAGGAACAGCTCTCCGGCATCCGTCAGCGTCATCGGCCCGTTGCCGCGGCGGATCAGCACTGCGCCGGCGACGGCCTCGAGCTGGTTCAGCGATCCGCTGAGGGTCGAGTGCGAGACGCCGAGTACGGATGCAGCACGCCCGAGGTCGAGTTCGCTCGCCAGGGCGACGTAGTGGCGGAGCATGGTGATGTCCACGGGGGTGGCCCTTTCGTCAGGTCGTGCGTTCCACGGCCGAGTCCAGCGTACGGTGCCAGTGCCGAGCGCAAGCCCTCCAGCCGACTCAGGGCCGATCGGAATCGACCGCGTAGACTCGATTGAAGCCACCGGGCACCCTCGGTGGCGAGCGAAAGGCGGTTGCGATGACCCTTCTGGAGACGATCAGAGGCCCCAGAGACCTCGACGCCCTCACGAAGGAGCAGTTCGAGCAGCTGGCCACGGAGATCCGCGAGCACCTCGTGCTGAACGTCGCGAAGACCGGCGGGCACCTCGGGCCCAACCTCGGCGTCGTCGAACTCACGCTCGCCATCCACAGCGTCTTCGACTCACCCCGCGACTCGATCGTCTTCGACACGGGTCACCAGTCCTACGTGCACAAGATCCTCACGGGGCGTCAGGACTTCTCGACCCTGCGCCAGACCGACGGCATGGCCGGCTACCCGCAGCGCGCGGAGTCCGAGCACGACATCGTCGAGAGCTCCCACGCCTCCAGCTCGCTGTCCTGGGCCGACGGCATCTCACGGGCATTCTCGATGACCGGCCAGGATGACCGCAGTGTCGTCGCCGTCGTCGGCGACGGAGCGCTCACCGGAGGCATGACGTGGGAGGCGCTGAACAACATCAGCGACGACAACGACCGTCGCCTGATCATCGTCGTGAACGACAACGGGCGCTCGTACGCGCCGACCATCGGCGGTATGGCGCGCTTCCTCAACACCGTGCGCACCCGCCGCAGCTACCGCAGCCTCTATCTCACCAGCCGCGAGGCCTTCGACAAGCTGGGAGCCCCCGGGCGGGCTGTCTACCGCGGGTTCCGCGGCGGCCTCCACGGCTTCCTCGCGCGTTTCACCAACAATGAGGCGCTCTACTCGAACCTCGACATCAAGTACATCGGCCCGGTGCACGGACACGACATCGAGGCGATGCGCGAAGCCCTCGAGCAGGCGAAGCACTACGGCGCCCCGGTCATCGTTCACGCCATCACGGAGAAGGGCCGCGGCTACGGGCCGGCGCTCCGCGACGTCGCAGACCAGTTCCACGCCGTCGGTCAGATCGATCCCGAGACAGGCGAGTCCCTCGAGATCGGGGGAGCCGCAAGCTGGACCAGCGTCTTCGCCGACCGTCTCGTCGAACTCGCGGCGGACGATGACCGCATCGTCGGCATCACCGCCGCCATGCTGCGTCCCACAGGACTGCACAAGATGGCCGAGCGATTCCCGGGACGCGTCATCGACGTCGGCATCGCCGAGCAGCACGCCGCAACGTCGGCAGCGGGTCTCGCCTTCGGCGGCATGCACCCCGTCGTGGCGATCTACGCCACCTTCATCAACAGGGCGTTCGACCAGGTGCTCATGGACGTGGCCCTGCACAAGGCCGGTGTCACGTTCGTGCTCGACCGGGCCGGCGTCACTGGCCCCGACGGTCCCAGCCACCACGGGGTGTGGGACCTGGCCATCCTCCAGGTCGTTCCCGGCATCCGCCTGGCCGCTCCGCGCGACTCCGTGCGCCTCGAGGAGGAACTGACCGAGGCCGTGGCCGTGGACGACGCTCCGACGGTGCTGCGGTTCCCCAAGGGCAGTGTCGGTGCGAGCATCGATGCCCTCCGTCGCACCGATGACGGCGTCGACGTGCTCTACGAGGGACCGGGACGCGACGTGCTGATCGTCACCGTCGGACCCATGGCCGGGGTCGGCCTCGAGGTCGCAGAGAGGCTCGCCGCCCAGGGCATCGACGCCACCGTCGTCGATCCGCGCTGGGTCGTCCCCGTGCCGCGCAGCGTCGTCGACATGTCGGCGCAGCACCGCCTCGTCGTGTGCATCGAGGACGGCATCCGCGTGGGCGGAATCGGAACGCGCATCCGCCAGGACCTGCGCGAGGCCGGAGTCGACACCGCCGTCACCGAGGTCGGGCTGCCGGACGAGTTCCTCGACCACGGTTCCCGGGCCGACATCCTCGAACGCACGGGCATGACGCCGCAGCACATCGCCCACGACGTCGTCGGCATGGTGCTCGGCTCCAAGCTGCCGCACGCCAGGCCGATCGACACCGGCTCCACCCCGATCACCGCGGGTTCGAACGAACTCTGAGCATCTGCCGGATGCGTTTGACTTCGAGTGCGCTCGAAGTTCTATCGTGGCCGTATGGAGACACTCGAGCACACGTTCTCGATCTCGGAAGCCGCTGAGCGCACGGGCCTCACAACCCACACGCTCCGCTATTACGAGCGAACAGGACTGATGCTGACCCCCGTCGACCGCGCATCGTCGACCCACCGCCGCTTCACCGAGCAGGACATCACCTGGGTGTCGTTCCTCACGAAGCTGCGGGCCACGTCGATGCCGATAGCCCGTATCCGCGAATACGTCGAACTCGTGCGCGAGGGCGACGAGTCGACGGCGTCGCGGCTCGAGCTCCTGCTGCGCCACCGCATCACGGTGGTGGCCCAGCTCGCGGACATGCAACGGTCGCTGACCGCCATCGACGTGAAGATCGCCATCTATGAAGAGAAGGTCGCACACGCATGAAGCACGCAACACTCGGAACCCTGGACGTCTCCCGCCTCGGCCTCGGCTGCATGGGCATGTCGGCGTTCTACTCGGGTGCCGGAACCGATGAGGCCGAGTCGATCCGCACGATCCACCGCGCGATCGACCTGGGCATCACCTTCTTCGACACGGCCGAGATCTACGGCCCCTACGTCAACGAGGAGCTCCTCGGCAAGGCTCTGGCCGACCGCCGCGACCGGGTCGTGGTCGCCACGAAGTTCGGCACCATCCTGCACCGCGGAGACGGGTCGCGGGGCCTCGACGGTTCGGCCGAGAACGTGCGGCTGTCCGTCGAGGGGTCGCTGAAGCGGCTCGGCACCGATCACATCGACCTCTACTACCAGCACCGCATGGACCCCGGAGTCCCGATCGAGGAGACTGCCGGCGCTCTCGCCGAGCTCGTCGCCGCCGGGAAGATCGGCCACTACGGCCTCTCGGAGGCCGCGCCCGACACCATCCGTCGCGCCCACGCCGTACACCCCGTCACCGCCGTGCAGACCGAGTACTCGCTGTGGTCGCGCGACCCCGAGGCCGAGATCCTCCCCGTCCTGCGCGAGCTCGGCATCGGCTTCGTGCCGTACTCGCCGCTCGGACGCGGATTCCTCACCGGAGCCCTGCGCTCGGTCGACCAGCTCGACGCGTCCGACTTCAGGCGCAGCAATCCGCGCTTCGAAGGCGAGAACTTCGACGCCAACCTGCGCATCGTCGACGCCGTCGAGCAGGTCGCGGCCGAGGTCGGCGCCACCCCGGCGCAGATCGCGCTGGCGTGGCTGCTCGCTCAAGGCGACGACATCGCCCCGATCCCCGGAACCAAGCGCGTCTCCAGGGTCGAGGAGAACGCGGGGGCGGATGCCGTGGAGCTGAGCGTAGCGCAGCTGGGCACCCTGAGCGACCTCCCGGCGCCCGTCGGCGACAGGTACGCGGACATGTCGCCGCTCAATCGGTAGCCGATCGACGCCATCTGTGTCGGCAGAGCGGTGCTGCGGCGCGTAACGTAGAGAGAGGTGGTTTCGAGGCGTTCGTCTCGAGGGGCGGGTGCCACGCACGCGAGAGGTTTCGACTTGGACGAGGAATGCATTCACGGATTCGGACGCGGCGATTGCGCGGCGTGTTATCCGGCGGCTCCGGTGGTCGTCGCACCCCCGGTGCGGAAGGCGAGGACCGCTCCGAAGTCATCGCTGCGTGACCCCGTCGGCGGCAGTGGCACGGCGTCTGCGAAGTCGCTCCGTCGCCCGCCCGTCGACGTCGGCGACCGGCGCATCTACCACGTGACCCATGTGGCGAACCTCGCCGGCATCATCGCACAGGACATGCTCGTGCCAGACGCCGGAGACGCGACGGCGGAGACCGACGTTCAGGTGTTCTCGGCCGACGAGCGCGCCGCCCGCCGGAGCACGCCGGTGCCGGGACGCGACACCGTCGTGGCCGACCACGTGCCGTTCAGCCTCACGCCGAACTCCAGTGCGTGGGAGAGCATCCGTGCCGGAATAGACGATCCCCGCATCGATCCGACGGCTGCGGCATCCGCGGCGTCTGAATTCGTGGTGCTGGTGAGCACCATCCGCGAGGCACTCTCGGTGCAGGTGACGGATGACGGCATCTCGTCGACCGGCATCGTCGTCACCGACGGCTACGCGCCGGGTCCCCTCACTCGCTTCGCCACCACGTCGGATGACGTGCAGCGCATGCTCGTGGCGCTCGGCGACGAGGACGAGCCCGATGCCCTGCTCCGTGCCGAACTCCTCGCCCCCGGCGTCTTCCCGCTGGCCAGCATCACGTTGATCGGCGTCGCGAACGACAAGGTGCGCGACGAGGTGCGCGGCATCCTGCGTGCAGCGGCCCACAAGCCCAAGGTCGCCGTCTACCCGCCGTGGTTCCAGGCGGCAGACGAGGTGCGCTACTGAGCCGACGGGGCCAGAAACGAGAAGAGGGGCGGATCGTGTGATCCGCCCCTCTTCTCGTCCGTGCAGCCGTTATTGTCCGACGCCCACGATCCGCGGGTCGTGGAAGGTGGAGCCGAAGGCCCGCTCGCTCGCGCCGACCCTGTCGAGGTAGGGCGTGAGGCCGCCCATCTGGAACGGGAAGCCCGCGCCGAGGATCATGCACAGGTCGATGTCCTCTGCCGCGGCCACGACGTCGTCCTCGAGCATGCGGTGCACCTCGTCGGCCAGGCCGTCCTGCAGGCGCACGAGGATCTCCTCGGCCTGCATCGGCTCGGTGCCGCCGGCCACGATCTTGAGCGCGCCCTTGTCGAACCCCTTGACCTTGCCCTTGGAGTCCTTCTCGAGCAGCGTGCCGTACTCGGCCAGCTCGTGCAGGTTCTCGCTGCGGTAGAAGCGGTCGGGGAACGCGGCGTGGTGCGTGTCGAGCACGTGGGCTCCGACCTTCAGGCCCACGAGGTCGAGAAGCGCCGACGGCGCCATGGGAAGTCCCAGGGGCGCCATGGCCTCGTCGACGACGGAGAACGGGGTGCCCCGGTCGACCGCGTACATCGCCTCGCCGAGCAGCTTGGCGAGGACGCGGTTCACCACGAAGCCGGGTGTGTCTGCCGTGATGACGGCGTTCTTCCGCAGCTTCGCGGCTGTGACCATGGCCGTCGACAGCGTGGCGTCGTCGGTGTGCGGCGTCCTGACGACCTCGATCAACGGCATGACGGCCACCGGCGTGAAGAAGTGGAAGCCCACGAGGCGCTCCGGATTCTTCAGCTTCGCGCCGATCTGCTCGACCGAGAGCGACGAGGTGTTCGTGGCCAGCACGGCCTCGGGGGAGATGTACTGCTCCACCTCGGCGAAGACGTCCTGCTTGATGCCGAGCTCTTCGAAGACGGCCTCGATGACCCAGTCGCAGTCGGCGAAGTCGGCCTTGTCGGTCGTCCCCGTCACCAGGGCGCGCAGGCGGTTGGCCTCGTCTGACCCGATTCGACCCTTGTCCGCCAGCTTCTGGATCTCGTCGTGGATGTACCCGACGCCCTTGTCGACACGGGCCTGGTCGAGGTCGGTGATGACCACGGGCACCTGCAGACGGCGCAGGAACAGAAGCGCGAACTGGCTGGCCATGTAGCCGGCACCGAGTACGCCCACCTTCGTGACCTTCTTGGCGAGAGCCTTGTCCGGCGCACCGGCCGGGCGCTTGGCCCGCTTCTGCACCAGGTTGAAGGCGTAGATGGACGCCTGCAGTTGATCTCCGGCGATCAGATCGGCGAGGGCGTCGTCCTCGAGGGCGAAGCACTCCTCCTTCGTGCCGTTCTTGGCGGCCTTCAGGAGGTCGAGCGCCGCGTACGGGGACTTCGGGATGGTGCCGAGACGGCTCGCGACGGTGTCGCGGGCGATCTTGATGGCGATGTCCCACTTGGCGATGCGCTCGAGCTTGCCCGGGGCGTTCTTGCGGACGACCTTCTCGGTTCCGCTCAGCACGCCGTCGGCGAAACGGATCGAGTCCTCGAGGAAGTTGACCGGCGAGAAGATGCGGTCGGCGATGCCGAGGTCGAAGGCGTCTTGGGCCTTCAACGTGCGGTTCTGCTTCAGCGGGTTCTCGATGATCACCTTGAGGGCGTTCTCGATGCCGATCAGGTTGGGCAGCAGGTAGGTTCCGCCCCATCCCGGGATGAGGCCGAGGAAGACCTCGGGCAGGGCGAGCGCCGCGGCGGACGAGTCCACGGTGCGGTAATCGGCGTTCAGCGGCAGCTCGACGCCCCCGCCCAGGGCGAGGCCGTTGATGAACACGAACGACGGAACGCCGAGGGTGGCCTGCTTGCCGAGGACGTGGTGCCCGAGCTGGGCCATCTTCTTGGCGATGTCGCGCGTCGGGATCTCGGCGATCTTCGACAGGTCGGCGCCCGCGGCGAGGATGAACGGCTTGCCCGTCGTCGCGACGGCGTGGATCTCGCCCTTCGCCGCCCTGTCAGCCAGTGCGTCGTAGGTGGCGCTCAGTTCCAGCAGCGACGCCGGACCGAAGGTGCTCGGACGCGTGTGGTCGCGTCCGTTGTCGAGGGTCACGAGGGCGAGTGTGCGGCCGGAGGAGAGGGGGATGTCGCGCACATAGGAGTGCGTGACGACCTCGTCATCGCTGAGGGATGCCAGCTCGGAGAAGTCGATCGTCGAGTAGTCGGTCATGTCGGCTCAGCGGCCCTTTCCGTACTTCTTGTGGTGGGGGTTCTCCCAGATGACGCTTCCGCCCTGTCCGAGGCCGACGCACATGGCGGTCAGGCCGTAGCGCACCTCGGGGTGCTGCTCGAACTGGCGGGCGAGCTGGATCATCAGGCGCACACCGCTGGCGGCGAGGGGGTGGCCGATGGCGATGGCGCCGCCCCACTTGTTCACCCGCGGGTCCTCATCGGCGATGCCGAAGTGGTCGAGGAACGAGAGCACCTGCACGGCGAAGGCCTCGTTGAGCTCGAAGAGGCCGATGTCCTCGATCGACAGACCGGCGTTCTTCAGCGCGCGCTCCGTCGACGGGATCGGACCGATGCCCATGACCTCGGGCTCGACGCCGGCGAAGCCGAAGCTCACCATGCGCATCTTCGTCTGGAGGCCGAGTTCCTTTACGGCGGCGGACGAGGCGAGGATCGACGCCGTGGCGCCATCCGTCAACGGAGATGCGTTGCCGGCCGTGACGCGACCATGCGGGCGGAACGGCGTCTTGAGCGACGCCAGGCCCTCCATGGTCGTGTTCGGTCGCATGCCCTCGTCTTCGGTGGCGAGGCCCCATCCGGCATCACTGCGGAGCGACACCGGCACGAGGTCGGGCTGGATGTCGCCCGACGCGTAGGCGGCGGCCACCTTCTGCTGGCTCAGCATGCCGAAGCGATCTGCGCGCTCCTTTGTGAGCGACGGGAAGCGGTCGTGCAGGCGCTCGGCGGTGTTGCCCATGTTCAGGGCGTCTGCCGCGACGAGCTTCTCGGAGAGGAAGCGCGGGTTGGGGTCGACGCCCTCGCCCATCGGGTGGCGCCCCATGTGCTCGACTCCACCGGCGATGACGACGTCGTACTGCCCGAAGGCGATGCCGGAGCCGCTCGTGGTGACGGCGGTCATGGCGCCGGCGCACATGCGCTCGATCGCGTAACCGGGAACGGTGGTCGGAAGGCCGGCGAGCAGCGCCGCCGTGCGGCCGAGGGTCAGTCCCTGATCGCCCTGCTGCGTCGTGGCCGCGATGGCCACCTCGTCGATGCGGTCCTTCGGCAGATTGGTGTTCCGCTCCAGCAGTCCGACGATGGCCTTGACCACCAGATCGTCTGCTCGGGTGTTCCAGTACATGCCCTTTTCGCCTGCTCTGCCGAACGGGGTGCGTACCCCGTCGACGAACACGACATCAGCTCTTTCGGCCACTTCGCCTCCACTATCGGATCAGTCTTCCTAGATCCTAGGCAGGGCGCCGATGGCCACTGAATCGTTTGACAGAACCTACGAAAGGGCTTCCGTGCTCTGGTCGGGCTCTTGGCCAGCATCCACAAAGGCATCGGCGATCGCCTGTGAGGTTGCTGCAACCTGCCACGGTCGCGCCCCCAGTCGGGTGAGTTCGTCGGCGACGGATGCAGCATCGATGAGGGCCGGGGGAGTCCAGGCCACGCGGCGCAGCAGGTCGGGGGTGAGCAGGTTCTCCATAGGGATGGATCGCTCCTCGGAGATCACGGCCACGGCGGCTCGAGCGCCCTTGAGGCGTGCGTCGGCCTCGGGGTTCCTGTCGCTCCAGGCGCGGGGCGGAGGCAGGGTGTTGTCGCCGGCCTGCTTCATCACGGGAAGGTCGGTCGTGGTGAGACCCGTCTCCACGGCCTGCCACCAGCGCTCGAGCTCCGAGCGGCTGGCGCGCCCGGTGAACTCCCGCAGGTCGGCGAGGGCGCGTTTGGTGGTGGGCATGGCGCGGGCCACGGCGACGAGGGAGGCATCCGGAACCAGACGACCCGGTGCGATGTCGCGCTCCTGGGCGAGGGCGTCGCGGGCCAGCCACAGCTCGCGCGCGACGGCCAGGCTGCGCTGGCCGCGCAGGGCGTGCACGCCGGAGAGCCGGCGCCACGGATCGGCCCGAACGGCCTTGACCTCCCGATCGAGGGTGGCCTGGAACTCCTCACCGGCGATGCCGCGCTTGTCGGAGTCGTCGAGCATGACCGCGAGGGCGTCTCGCAGGTCGACGAGCAACTCGACGTCGAGGGCGGCGTACTCGAGCCAGGAGGCGGGGAGAGGACGCGTCGACCAGTCCGCCGCGGAGTGCTCCTTCGCCAGGTGGATGCCGAGGAGCTCCTCGACGACGGTTCCCAGCCCCACGCGCGGCAGGCCGAGCAGGCGTGCGGCGAGTTCGGTGTCGAAGATCACGGCGGGATCGAGCCCGACCTCGCGGAGGCATGCCAGATCCTGGCTGGCGGCGTGCAGAACCCATTCGACGTCGGCGACAGCGTCGTCGAGTTCGGTCATGGCGCCGATGGCAGGAGGGTCGAACAGGAAGACGCCGGCATCGCGGCGGAAGACCTGGATGAGGTAGGCGCGCTGCGAGTAGCGGAAGCCGCTGGCGCGCTCGGCGTCGATCGCGATCGGGCCCGTGCCGGCTGAGATCGAATCGACGGCGGCGAGGTATTCCTCACGCGTCTCGATGACGTGGCGGTCTGTCACTTGCCCGCCCGACGGGAGCGGATGGAGGTGACGCCGTCGGCTGCAGGCGGGAGGCCGGCGAGCATGCACAGCAGTTCGCTCCAGCCCTCGACGTGCGCGGTGACGTCGTGCTCGAGCGGCGTCCAGGATGCACGCAGTTCGATCTGGGCGCCATCGCCCTGACGGGCGAGTTCACCGAAGCCCGACGAGAGGATCTTGGTCGCGGTTCCGGATGCAGCCGTGTATTTGGCATTCCGGGTGTCGAGCGCGTCGACGAGCCAGGACCAGGCGACTTCGGCGAGGAACGGATCCGTGCCGATGTCGGTCTCGAGCGGAGCCTGGGCGAAGCAGACGACGCGGAAGGATCCGCCCCATGACTCGGGTTCCTCGGGGTCGTAGAGCAGCACGAAACGACCTGTGCCGAGCTCGGAGTCTCCGCCGTGGCGGGTGGGCGAGACGTCGGCGGCGAGGGCGACGGCCCAGGGGGCGAGGCTCGACGGCGCCGCGATCTCGGAGATCACGAGCTCAGGGCGCGTTCGCGCCCGACGCACG
Source organism: Leifsonia stereocauli (assembly GCF_038432415.1). Taxonomy (NCBI): domain Bacteria; kingdom Bacillati; phylum Actinomycetota; class Actinomycetes; order Micrococcales; family Microbacteriaceae; genus Leifsonia; species Leifsonia stereocauli. The sequence goes on along the minus strand of NZ_JBCAUN010000001.1, from coordinate 1,256,887 downwards.
GCGTCGAGGGCCGCGGCGAACTCCGGGGGAGTCGGCACTGGTCGGGTTTCGGACACGTGTGCAGACTAGAGTCTTTTCGCATCGGCGTCCTTCAGGCACGCCGACTGCTCGTCGGCGATGAAGGGGGCCCCGCGGATGCCGCAGGATGACGCCGACGCGCCCCGGTTCGCGCGGCGTGTCGGAATCCTCGTCACGGGCATCGTGGCCGTCTCGTTCTGGATCGTCATGCTGCTCGGAGCGCTGGCGGTCGTGACCCGCTTCGTGCGGACGATCGTCGTGCCCCGAGCCAAGCGCACGGAGCCGGTGCGCGTGCGCAGGGTCGATCTCGAGCACGGCGAGATCGAGTTCGACGCCGACGGCGATTCCCGCACTCCGGGCCGGTACAGCTTCTGGTTCGACGACGACGAGGGGCATGCCAGGGTCGGCGACATCACCGGCGGCGGCGCCGTCGCAGTGACGCGGCACATCATCGGCGTGGACTTCGGCGACCTGAGGAGTGTGGACCGCGGCAGGCTCGGCAGCTGGTTCCACCTGGCTCCCGGCGAGTTCGGGCATCCGTACTCCGACGTCACCATCGAGACCGAGCGCGGCCCAGCCCCGGCCTGGCTCATCCCGGCCGCCGAGCCGACGGACCGGTGGGTCGTGATGGTGCACGGATGGGGCGGCCGACGACCGGAGTGCCTGCGCGCCGTGGAGACGTTCCATCGCGCCGGCTACACCTGCCTCATCGTCTCCTACCGCAACGACGGCGAGGCACCCGACAGTGCCGACGGCCGCTACGGCCTCGGCGACACCGAGTGGCGGGACGTCGAGAGTGCCCTGCTCTTCGCTCGGGACCACGGCGCCGGAGGTGTGGTGCTCGCCGGTTGGTCGATGGGCGGCGCCATCTCTCTGCAGACGGTACTGCGCTCCCAGCATGCGGCATCCGTCACCGGCATCGTGCTCGATTCGCCGGCCGTGGACTGGCACGACATCCTCGCGTTCCAGGGCACGCTCAACCGCCTGCCCGAGCCGATCACGCGCACCGTCGTGGGGACCCTCGGCAACGGGTGGGGGCGCACCATCAGCGGCCTGGCCAACCCGATCGACTTCGCCCGTCTCGACGTGCTCCGACAGGCGGGTCGGCTGACGGTGCCCATCCACATCCTGCACAGCCGCGACGACGGCTTCGTTCCGCACAACGGCTCAGCCCGCTTGGCCGCACTCCGCCCCGACATCGTCAGCTATGACGAGTGGGGAGTCGCGCGGCACGCCAGGCTGTGGAACTACGACTCCGATCGATGGGAGCGCAGCGTCGGAGCGTGGTTGAGCGGCCTCGAGGGCTGATCACGGCGAGGGGCAGCAGATGCGGCTGGTGCAGCGGGGTCGACTGAGATCGGCGGATGCCGCAGGCTCAGGCCGCGGCGCGCTCGCGCAGCTGGCGCTTGGCGCGGCCGAGCAGCGCCGTCATGCCCCGGATGCGCAAGGGGGAGACGGCCTCGGTGAGGCCGATGGTCAGCGGGAAGTCATCGGGAATCGCGAGGACCTGGTCGACGGTCAGCGAGTCGAGTCCCTGCGCGAGGATCGAGGCGAACCCACGCGTGGTCGGGGCTTCGCGCGGGGCCGTGGCATAGAGGTGCACGAGGCCGTCATCCACCTCCACGAAGATGAAGACCGGCGACTGGCACTCCTCCACTCTCTCGAACAGGTCGGGGTGATCCCGGTAGCGCTCGGGCAGCTCCGGCAGCTCGTTGGAGAACTCCAACAGCATCTGCAGGCGATCGGGCACCGCGAGGGCCAGGAAGTCGTCTCGGATCTCGGCGAGCTGGTCGGGAAGGGGAATCTCGTTCATCATCTCAATCCTCCCACTTCCCGACGCAGACATCGTCGGCGCATGAGGCGCCGACTGATCAGACGCGGGCCGCTGGTGCCTCGCCCGGCTCGCTCCCCTTGACGATGGGAACCCGCACGGCGGATCCCCACTCGGTCCAGGATCCGTCGTAGTTGCGCACGTTCTCGAACCCGAGCAGGTGGGTGAGCACGAACCACGTGTGGCTCGAGCGCTCACCGATGCGGCAGTAGGCGATGATCTCGTCGCCGGCCTCGAGCCCGGCCTCGCCGAGGTAGATGTCGTCGAGCTCGGCGCGGGTCTTGAACGTCGCGTCGGGTGCCGCGGCCCGTGCCCAGGGAACCGATGCCGCCGACGGGATGTGTCCGCCGCGGAGTGCACCCTCCTCGGGGTAGGCCGGCATGGTCGTGCGGACGCCGCTGTACTCCTCTGGGGAGCGCACGTCGATGAGCGGATTGCCGAAGTGGGCAAGCACGTCGTCCTTGAAGGCGCGGATGGTGGCATCGTCACGGGCGATCACGGGGTACTCGACGGGCACGGGAGTCGAGGCATCCGTCGTCGTCTCGCGTCCCTCGGCGATCCAGAGGTCGCGTCCGCCGTCGAGCAGGCGCACGTCCTCGTGGCCGAACAGGGTGAAGACCCAGAGCGCGTACGCGGCCCACCAGTTGTTCTTGTCGCCGTAGATGACGACTGTGGTGTCCCGGGCGATGCCCTTCGAGCCCAGCAGGGCGGCGAAGCGCTCGCCGTCGATGTAGTCGCGGGTGACGTCGTCGTTGAGGTCGGTGTGCCAGTCGATCTTCACGGCACCAGGGATGTGACCGGTCTCGTACAGGAGGACGTCCTCGTCGGACTCCACCACGACGAGTCCGGGGCGATCGAGGTTCGCGGCGAGCCAGGCCGTGGAGACGAGCCGCTCCGGGTGGGCGTAGGCGCTGAACTTCGGCGACGGGTCGGGGTCGACGGTCATGGGGGAACCTCCTGGGTGAGCCTGGTCAGGCGGGGGATGAGGGGAAGCGGATTAGGCTGGTGGTCTGTCCGCTCTCCAACCTACGCGGCGCACGAAGGCGACTGCAGCCCGTCGCGAAACGAACAGAAACGAAACCTCGAACGCATGTCTCCGGCTCGTCCCGTCATCCGCCTGACCGACCGTTCACCGAGCATCACCGGGGCAGAGATCGCTGCTGAGCTCGTTCCGCCGCCCCAGTTCGAGCACGCGTCGTTCGAGTCCTACCGTCCGGACTCGAACTACCCGTCGCAGCTCGAGGCCGTCGAGGCTCTGCACGAGTTCGCCGGCGTGTGGAGGGCGCAGCGCCCCGGCGGGTTCTTCTCCCGCAACCGCAAGCCCAAGGCCGCCCTGCCCGGCATCTACCTCGACGGCGGCTTCGGCGTCGGCAAGACCCACCTGCTCGCAGCCCTCTGGCACCAGGCACCTGGGCGGAAGTACTTCGGCACCTTCATCGAGTACACGGCCCTCGTCGGCGCACTCGGCTATGCCCCGACGGTCAAGCTGCTCACCGGCACCCAGCTCATCTGCATCGACGAGTTCGAGCTCGACGACCCGGGCGACACCATGCTCATGACCCGCCTGCTCGGCGAGCTGATGGCCACGGGCACCCAGGTGGCCGCCACCTCGAACACGCCGCCGAACGCCCTCGGCGAGGGCCGATTCGCCGCCTCCGACTTCCTGCGGGAGATCCAGGCCCTGTCGGCGCAGTTCCGCACCATCCGCATCGACGGACTGGACTACCGCCGTCGCGATGTCGAGGGCGCCGCCGTCAGCGTCGACGACGATGCGCTCGACCGCATGGTCGCCGGCATGGGGGAGAAGGGCGAGCGCGTGTCGCTCGACACCTTCGACGGCCTCATGGCCCACCTCGCCACAGTGCATCCGTCGAAGTACGTCAAGGTCATCGATGCGCTCGACGTCATCGCCCTCAGCGGAGTGCACGAATTGCACGACCAGACGGATGCCCTGCGTCTCGTGGCATTCATCGACCGCGTCTACGACGCGGAGATCCCCATCATCGCCAGCGGGTTCCCCCTCAGCGAGGTCTTCGACGAGACCATGCTCGCCGGCGGGTATCGCAAGAAGTACCTGCGTGCGATGTCGCGTCTCATCGCCCTCACGACTGGCGAACTCCCTCCGCACGACTGACGTCGCAGGATCTCCCAGCCGAGCACCAGCATCAGTCGGGAGATTCCGGGCGGCACGAAACACGATGTTTACGAACGGGCCGTTCACGTAACAGACCCGAAACATCCGAACCTCCCCGACGAAACGTGCCGCGTCAAAACTGACGTCTACACACCGGTGGAGCCGCAGGCGGTTGCCTGGTGTCCCGAGCACAGACCCCAAGGGAGACCATTCGTATGTTGTTGACTGCAGCAGCCGACTACGACGCGGCCACGAGCGTTAACTCGCTGTGGCTGCTCGTCGCAGCGGCACTCGTTCTTCTCATGACGCCCGGCGTCGCATTCTTCTACGGCGGGATGGTGAAAGCCAAGAGCGTCATCTCGATGATGATGATGAGCTTCGGCGCCATGGCGCTGGTCGGTGTGCTCTGGGTGCTCTACGGCTACGGACTCGCGTTCGGCACGCCGCTCATCCCCGGCATCGTCGGCAACCCCTTCGACGGCTCGATCGGCCTCACCAGCCTCCTCGGCCTCGGCGAGGGCGGCGCGATGGACCCCGACCTGCCCGGCTTGGCATTCGCCGGCTTCCAGGCGACCTTCGCCATCATCACCGTCGCCCTGATCTCGGGCGCGATCGCCGACCGCGCGAAGTTCGGTGCATGGATCGTCTTCGCGGCCATCTGGGTCACGCTCGTCTACTTCCCCGTCGCATTCATGGTGTTCAACCTCGCTGAAGGCTGGGCTCCGGTCTGGGGAGTCAACGACTTCGCCGGTGGAACCGCCGTTCACATCAACGCCGGCGCAGCAGCCCTCGCCCTCGCCCTTGTCCTCGGCAAGCGCGTCGGATTCCAGAAGGGCATCCAGAAGCCGCACAACGTGCCGCTCACCCTGCTCGGTGCCGCCCTGCTCTGGTTCGGCTGGTTCGGCTTCAACGCCGGCTCCGAGGCCGCCGTCGACGGCGTCGCCGCCATCGCCTGGATCAACACCCTCGCCGCTCCGGCAGCAGCCATCCTCGGCTGGCTCGTCGTCGAGAAGCTCAAGGACGGCAAGCCGACGGCCATCGGTGCAGCATCCGGTGCCGTCGCCGGCCTCGTCGCCATCACCCCTGCCTGCAACATCCTGACGCCGGGCTGGGCCATCGTGCTGGGCATCCTCGCCGGTGCCGTCTGCGCCATCGCGATCGACCTCAAGTTCAAGCTCGGCTTCGACGACTCGCTCGACGTCGTCGGCATCCACCTGGTCGGCGGCCTGATCGGAACGCTCTACATCGGCATCTTCGGCGCCGGCATCGGCCTCATCGACACCGGTTCGTTCGAGCAGCTCTGGAAGCAGTTCGCGGCAGCGTTCGTCGTGCTGGTCTACTCCTTCGTCATGGCCTTCGCCATCGGCTGGATCATCCAGAAGACCATGGGCTTCCGGATCACCAACGAGGACGAGGTCGCCGGAGTCGACACGATCGTTCACGGCGAAGAGGGCTACGCGCTCGAGACCGTGTAACACGGGACACCGCCACGGAACCTGGCGGTGCGGGGCGGTGGAGGAGACTCCACCGCCCCTTTTCGTGTGCTTGCTATGGTGCGGGGGTGGCGACATCGAATGGATTCCCGGCCTTCCTCGCAAGCGTGGGGCGGATGCTGCGCGGCCAGCGCACCTCAGACGTGCCGGTCGCATCCGGTGCCCCCCACACGGTTCGGGAGGGCAGTGCCTCCGCCACGGTCGAGCTCGACCCGCGCAGCGTCGGAGCTGTGCGCATGACGTACTCGCCGACCACGGACGGCGATCCCGACCCCGGCGAGATCGTGTGGACCTGGGTGCCTACGAGGAGAACGACGGGCGCGGCAAGGACCGTCCCGTCGTGGTCGTCGCCGCTGAGCCCTCAGGAACGCTGTTGGCGGCCCAGCTCACCAGCAAGGACCACGCGGGCGAGCGCGGCTTCGTGGAACTCGGAGTCGGACCGTGGGACGCCGAGGGGCGGGCGAGCTGGGTGAACATCGATCGCATCTTCCGGGTGAGCCGTACCGGGATGCGGCGGGAGGCCGCCGCGCTCGACCGGCGACGGTACGAGCTCGTCGAGAGCGCTCTGCGCGCCAGGTACGGCTGGACCTGACCGGCCCCTGACCTGTCGATCTGCGCGTGCAACCCGCACTGCCGGTCCGGTGACAGGTACGTCGACCGGGCCGCCCGCAGGACGCGGAGCCTCCTAGTCGACGAGGTCGCGGTCCGTGGTGAGAGCCACGGTGGCCCATACATCGAGCCCCAGATGCGAAAGACCGTCGATGACTGCATGCCGGACGCCGTCCTCTTCGCTCACATCCCATTGCGACGCGGCCACCAGGAAATCGACCTCGACGTAGAGCTTCCGACCCACCTTGCTTGAGCGGATGGCGGGCTCGCCGAGCCCGTACCGGTTCCGAACCTCGTCGACGACACGAGCGATCTCCTCGGTGGTCGCGGGGGGCGGTGCGCCCTCGAGGAGTTCGTTCAAACCCGACCGGACCAGTCGGATCGGAATCGGGACGAGGACGACGCACGAGATGAGGACGAGCACCGGGTCGATGTACTGCACGACTTCCCGCAGGTCGGTCATCTCTATAAGCAACGCGGCGACCGCACCAACCGTCATCACGATGCTGAGAACAGCTCCTGCGCGCCATTGCGCCGCCTCGGCCGCGACGAGGTCCGACCTGCCCGCTGCCCGTGGCAGCCACCAGGCCACAGCAGATCCAATGGTTGCCGTCACCGCGCCGTAGGCCGCGATGACGACGGGGTTCACATCCGTGCCGCCATCGCGGATGATCACGACGGCGTCCCCTGCCGCGAACAGCAGCGTTCCCGCGATGGCAACGCCCTGGATCGCGACGACGAACGGCGCCAGAGCGTCGCGGCCGAACGGGAACCGGCGGGTGGGGCCTGCAGCCACGGCGCTCGACGCCCGCAGCGATGCCCACGACAGGATGAGGCCGATGAGCATATAGGCGCCATCGAAGATGACGATGCGCGTGCCGGAGGCGACCCCCACGATCAGGGCGATGGCGGCCAGCGCCACCGAGAGCCCGATCGACAGGCGCAGGGCACCCTGCTCCGCGCGTTCGCTCTCACGCAGCCCGCCCACGGGAACGCTACTCGCGCTCTCCGGTGGCAACCGATTCCGGGATCTCCTGAGGTCGGTACTTCGGGAGTCGACTGGCGGGCACGATGGCGAGGAGGCTGACGCCGGCCAGGATCAGCAGTCCGCTGCGAAGGGCGCTGAGGCGGGCCTCCTCGTTCAGCGCGACGGCGGCATCGACCTGCGCCGGTGTGGCATCCGTCTCGTCGAGTACCTCTTCGAGTCGGTCGTTGCTGACGAAGTTCGTGCTGTCCAGGTCGACCTGTGCCACGAGGGACGGCGGCAGCTCGACGCTCCCGGACAGGGCGCCGACGACGTTGGCTGTGAGGATGCCGACGAGGAGCGCACCCGCCACGGCGGTTCCGACGGCTGACGCGAGGTTCTGGGTGGTGCCACGCACGGAGCCGACGTCGCCGGCGAGCTCCTTCGGCGATGCCGTCACCAGAACGTTGAACACGAGTGTGACGAGTGCGCCCTGGCCGATCCCGAAGACGACCAGACCGAGGATCGTCGGGACGGTCTCCCAGTTGTTGGTCACGACGAAGGACAGCCAGACCAGCGCGATAGTGGTGAGTCCGAACGAGAACATGCCGATGGTACGGGGCGGGAACCTTGTGTAGAACCGCACCACCAATGTGGCTGTGACGAACACCGTCAGGTTGAACGGGAGCATCGCCAGCGACGTGTCGAACGGGGTGCGTCCCTGCACGATCTGGATGTAGAGCGGCACAGTGAAGTTGAGCGCGGCCTCCATGAAGACGACGATGAACATGGCGTAGACCGCCGCCCGTTCCCGGGAGGAGCCGAAGACGGACAAGCTCACCAATGGGACCTTGCCGGCCCTGGTGCGTCGGCGGGTCCAGAGGAAGAACAGTTGCACGAACACGACGCCGAGCACGATGAGGATCGGCGCGGGCGAGATCCCGCCGATGTCGAACGGAGCACTGGACGTCGCTTGCAGAAGACCCCACGAGTTGAGGTTGTTGACGCCCAAGGTCAACAGGACGATGCCGGCGCCGATCAGGATCGCAGCGACCACATCGATCTTGACGCCGGGGTTTCCCTTGTCGGATCGCAGCCAGAAGCTGAGGATGAAGACCGCGACGGCGAGGATCAGGACCACCACGAAGACCTGGCGCCAGCCGACGAGGGTGGCAAGAGTGCCGCCGATGAGGAAGGCGCTGACGCCGGCCAGGGCGCGCGCGGAGCCCAGCGATCCGATTGCCGTCGCCTGTTGGTCACCACGGTAATTCTCGGCGATGAGGGCGACCAGTGATGGCACGATGATGGCCGCCGAAGCGCCGGCCAAGGCCTGCGCGAAGATGACCCAGCCGATGGACGGGGCGAGGATCATCGTCACGGCCGACACCGCGAACAGTACGACCACGATGCGGAACACGACGATCCAGCCGACGCGCTGCCCGATCTTCGCACCGACCATGACGAGCGCGGCCACCACGAGTCCGTAGGTGACGATCGCCGTGCTGACATCCGTGGGGGGCACACCGAAGTCGTCGACCATGCCCCCGAGCGACACCGGCAGGGCCGACACGTTGTACGACATCAGGATCTGCGCCAGGAACAGGCCGATCATCGGCACCCACGAGGTGCGGACCTCAGTTCGGGTCGTGACGGATGTCATCGTGTCTCCTCGCTGGTGCGTGAGGCCGGCTTCGCCGACGCGAAGTGGGATGCGGATGCGAACACATTCAGTCCAAGAGATCGGGAGAGGTAGGCGGTGGCGATCTGGCCGCGGACGCTGTTACCGGCGGAGTCCAGACGGGGCGAATAGGAGCCGATCCCCGCCTTTCCCGGCGCGATCGTGACGAGTCCGCCCGCGACACCGGACTTGCCCGGAAGCCCGATCTCGAAGAGCCATTCACCGGAGCGTTCATACAGGCCATTCGCCGCGAGGACCGCCAGGGTGTCGCGAGCGACCTCGGCAGAGACAACGCGCGTTCCTGTGACGGGATTCACCCCGCCATCCGCGAGGGTTGCGGCCATGACCGCCAAGTCGCGGGCATCGACCGAGATGGCGCACTGGCGGGTGTACACATCGACGACGTCGAGTGGGTCGTGCGTGATCCGTCCATAGCTCTCGAGCAGCCGCGCTATCGCGTGGTTTCGTGTGTTGGTCGCTGCCTCCGACCGATAGACGACGTCGTCCACATCGAGGGTTCGTCCGGTGAATGCAGAGAGTCCGGCCAGGATGGCGTCCCACTTCTGGCCCGGAGTGTCTCCGGGCATGAGCGCGGTGGTGGCGATCGCCCCGGCATTCACCATCGGGTTCATGGGGTGCCCGTCGTTGAGTTCGATGGCGACGACCGAGTTGAAGGCGAGTCCGGTGTTGTTCACCCCAACGACATCCAGGACCTTCTCGTGGCCGAACTCCTGACACACGAGGGCGTAGACGAACGCCTTCGAGATGGACTGGATCGAGAACCGGGTGCGGGTGTCGCCGAGCTCATGGAGACCCCCCTGGACATCGACGATGCAAAGGCCGAACGCCTCGGGGTCGGCCTCTGCCAGGATCGGGATGTAGTCGGCAACGACACCTTCGTGGTGGGATTCGGCTCTGCCATAGGCGGCCGCGAGGAGTTCATCGATGATCGGACTAGGAGGCAGCACACCCGTACTCGCCTCCTGGGAGACCCCGCCTACATCCAGATCCACATCGCCCCCGTTCGCGCGCCACTGCGGGCGCACTTCGAAACCTAGCGGATCGGCGACATCGGTGTACTTCTGGAGGTCTTCGGGCCTCGCAAAGCTGGATCGCCTGGGGAGGATTCCTCGCGGCCCTCAGTCAGCCAGTGTCACAGGGGCCGTGTACTTCTCGCCGTCTCGGACGTAGTCGATGGTGACAGTGTCACCCGCTTCGCTGGTGAGCTGGACATGGGTGAGTACATCGAGGTTCGCGGCTGCTTGCCCGTTCACGGCAGTCACGACATCGCCCGGTCGGATGCCGGCTTCGTCTGCTGGACCGCCGGCGGTGGTGGCCTGCACGAAGAGTCCGTACTCCACTCCGAAGTGCTCGGCAACGGCGTGCGGAATGGGGATGAGGTCGGCTCCGATGTTCGGGTAGGTCACCTTTCCATCCTCGATGAGCTGGTGAGCCAGCGGGATGGCGATCGCCTGCGGTATGGCGAATCCGATGCCGACGCTGCCCGTGCTGTTCTGGCCTCCGGCTCCGGGGACGGAGGAGATGGCCGTGTTCACCCCGACGAGTCGGCCGCGGCAGTCGACGAGCGCTCCTCCGGAATTGCCGGGGTTGATGGACGCGTCGGTCTGGATCGCTCCTACGAGGATGGCGTTGCGGTCGTCGTCGCTCGGCACGGGCACATTGCGGCCCAGTGCACTCACGATGCCCGCGGTGACGGTGCTGTAGAGACCGAGCGGTGCGCCGAGGGCGACGACGGGCTGCCCCACGGAGAGGGATCCGGAATCACCCTCGTCGATGACCTGGAGGTCGTCATCACCTTCGACCTTGACGACTGCGAGATCCGTCTTCGGGTCCCGGCCGACGATGGTCGCTGGCAACTCATGTCCGTCGCTGAAGCGCACGGTGACCGTTCCCGATGTGGCCGCCGATGAGATGACGTGATTGTTCGTGAGGATGTAGCCGTCCTTCGTGATGACCTGGCCGCTCCCGTTGCCCGAGCCGACGACGATCGTCACGATGGAGGGCAGGACCCGGTTCGCCACCGACTCGGCGTCGCAGGCTCCACGGCCGGAGCTCAGAGCCGAGGCGGTGACAGTTCCGGCGATGAACCCGCCGCCGACGAGGACCAACGCCGTCAGGACGGCGACGGACACGATCAGCCAGCGGGGGAGGTTGGGTTTCGCCGCGGCCTCGGAGTCCGTCGCGGCCGGCGCCTGAGGTACTGCAGGCGTTTCAGCGCCGTCCGGTGAGATCCCGTCGTTCTGCTCCATCGTCAGCCCCTTCTCGCGTGTGCGATCAGGCTAGCGTTCAGTGCTCCGCCACCCGGGGATGATCATCCGTGAATGGCGACCCGGGTCGGCCTCAGAAATCGGCGCTGCCTTGACCCGGGCCATTGTCGGCCGTGTGGCGCTGGTGTTCCTCTGCTGTGCGCTGTCTCGCGACGCGTTCGCTGGCTGAGTCCTCGGCTGGCGGCTCAGAGCGCCTTCGAACCATTCGCACGATGAGAACTGACACCAACGCGAGCACAACGATCGCCAGGATCCAGTATTCGATTTCCATGCCGCACCTCCGTGCGTCTTCCCCCGCACTTGCCGACATCGTACGCCCCGCACTTCAGCCGTCGCAACGGCAGCCGCAGGACGCCAGGCCCAACGTTTCTGCCCGCCAGAACCCGACTGGACCGTCTCCGAAATAACAAAACCCCCGGAAGGCCGGGGGTTTGTCAGTGGGCGATACCGGACTCGAACCGATGACCTCTTCCGTGTGAAGGAAGCGCGCTACCAACTGCGCCAATCGCCCATCGCTGCAGGGTTGCCCGTGCTGCGGATACCGATACTAGCCGACGGATGGCGGCCGACGCACATCGGCGCACGGCCGGCCGGGGCATGCAGCATCCGTTGAACGGATTCTCAGCTTGGACACGCCCGGAGCCTGCTCGTTTTGTATGCGGCGACGGTTTCGGTTATTGTCGTTCTTGTTGCAGAAATGCAGCAGCGAGGCTGCGAGAGCAGTTACGCGGATGTGGCGCAGTGGTAGCGCATCACCTTGCCAAGGTGAGGGTCGCGAGTTCGAATCTCGTCATCCGCTCGAAGAGGATCGGGCGCAAGCCCGGTTCATTTTCATGGAGTGAACCCGCACGGTGGATTGGCCGAGAGGCGAGGCAGCGGCCTGCAAAGCCGTATACACGGGTTCGAATCCCGTATCCACCTCCAAGTTGAGATCGCAGATCCCAGCCTTGGGCGATTGGCGCAGCGGTAGCGCGCTTCCCTGACACGGAAGAGGTCACTGGTTCGATCCCAGTATCGCCCACCAACAAGCAGTTCGAATCCTCGGGTTCGAGCTGCTTTTTGTTTGCGCGGGGATCGCCCCTGGTGACCCCGCGACGGCATGCGCCGCCGTCGCGCTGGTTCGATCCCAGTATCGCCCACAGCACACCCCCGGTCCTCCGGGGGTGTTGTCGTTTAACCGGCTGCGTTCCGCGGCCTCAGGAGTGGGGTGCGTCGGCGGCTGGGGCCGTCAGTGGGCTGACATAGACTTTCCCCCGCGAGCCGCCGCTCGATCCGTTTCCGCACCGCCGCGGCGGAGTCGCGAAGTGGGCGGCCTCAGGCGAAGGAGGCACGCATGACGGGGTTCGTGTCGATGTTGTTCGGGCTTCCCGTGCAGCAGCCGGCCGAGTACCGGAAGCTCACACGGATCCGCGAGTGTGTCTACACGACCGCCACCGAACTAAGTGCGGAGATCGTGCGCTCGCCCGAGCCGATCCCTTTCGACGAACTCGATCGCTCGGCGTTCAGGCCGCTGAAGACCGGGACGCACTGGGGCAAGGTCTTCGACTGTGCCTGGCTGCGCATCACCGGTGATGTGCCCATCGGAGCCGAGAACGCCGTCGTGCTGCTCGGCATCCGGGGCGAGGGCCTCGTGCACTCCGCGGAGGGTGAGCTCCTCGACTCCGTGAGCACCGTGTTCCAGCAGGGCGACCTGCCGCAGAGCGGCGGTCAGTACCGCCCCGTGCGCAACGTCGACCTGAGCGCCGGCGGCATCGAGCTCTACGCGGACGTCACCTACAACGGATGGATCCTCTACGAGGTCGGTCGAGCCGTGTACCACGGCGCCCGGCTCGCCACCCGCGACGACGAGGCCTACGCGCTCTACTACGACTACCTCACGCTCGTGGTGCTCGCCGGTGCGACCGAGGACACCGGCCTCGAGAACGAGGTGCGTCGGGCCCTGGCCGCCGCATACGCCCGCTTCGATTCCGGAGATATCGCGGGCTCCCGCTCCGTGCTCGCTGATCAGCTGGCGCAGCCGTCGACGAGTGAATTCGTCTACAGCGCCGTCGGCCACGGCCACCTCGACATGGCGTGGCTCTGGCCGCTGCGCGAGACACGGCGCAAGTCGGCTCGCACCTACGTGCGGGCGTTGAACACGATCGACCAGCGAGACGACTACATCTACGGCACCAGCCAGCCGCAGCAGATGGCGTGGACGAAGGAGCGGCATCCGGCACTCTTCGAACGGATGCGGCACGCCGTCGCCTCCGGACGCCTCGAACTGCAGGGCTCGTTCTGGGTCGAACCAGACACGAACCTGCCATCGGGGGAGTCTCTGGTGCGCCAGGCGACTGTGGGACGCCGCTTCCTGCAGGAGGAGTTCGGGCTGACGGACGAGCAGCTGCGCCTGTGCTGGCTGCCCGACACGTTCGGCTACAACGGCAACCTGCCGCAGATCCTCCGTGGTGCGGGCATGGACTGGTTCCAGACCATCAAGCTGGCGTGGAACAAGGTCAACGACTTCCCGCACCGCACCTTCCACTGGCAGGGCATCGACGGCTCGAGCGTGCTCGTGCACATGCCGCCCGAGGGCGACTACAACAGCCGCGGCGCTGCCGACAACCTGCTCACCGGGCTGGCGAGGTACCCAGAGCGTGCCCTGAACACGGCGCTGCTCGTCTACGGCTCCGGCGACGGCGGTGGCGGGCCCAACGAGATCCATCACGAGGTGACCCGACGCGAGCAGAGCCTGCGCGGGCTTCCGAAGGTGGAGTACTCCTCGGCAGGGGACTTCTTCCGTGCTCTCGAGAGGCGCGACATCGCCCACACCCATGTCGGCGAGCTCTACCTCGAGACGCACCAGGGCACGTACACGACGCAGGCGCAGATCAAGCGGCACAATCGGCTCGTGGAGCGCAAGCTGCACGAGGTCGAGGCGCTGGCCGTGCTCGTCGGCGACGACAGCCGACCCGTGCTCGAGGAGCATTGGCGCGAGGTGCTGCTGAACCAGTTCCACGACATCATCCCCGGCTCCTCGATCGAGCGCGTGAACCGCGAGGCGATCGCCACCTACGAGCGCATCGAGGCCGACCTCGACGCCTACGCCGACGAACTGATCGCCAGACTCCCTCACCGGGGCGATGAGCCGGCCGCACTGAACCTCACCAGCCTGCACCGCGACGAGCACGTCAAGCTCGACGGCTCCTGGCACCGGGCGGTAGTGCCGCCGTACGCGGCCGCTTCGCTGGCGCCGGTCGGAGATTTCCCCGAGCTCGCATTCACCGACGACACCCTGAGCAATGGCATCCTGACCCTCCGATTCGACGACACGGGAACCATCGAGTCGTGCCTGGATGCCACCGGTTCCGAGCACGCCGGCGACGGTCTCAACAGGCTCGTCGTGCACAAGGACCCGTACGTGTGGCCGTTCAACGCCTGGGACATCAACCCCGACTATGTGAAGAAGGCGCCGCGCGTGCTGAAGGTCACGAGGGTCGAGAGCTTCGTCGACGGGGCCACCGTCGTGCGGCGGCAGCTCTATCGCAGTCGAACCGTGACGGTCGAACAGCGCGTCGTCCTCGAGGCGGGCAGCGACGTCGTGCGCTTCGAGACCATCGTCGACTGGCAGGAGCGGCACAGGATGCTCCGGGCCGAGTTCCGGCCGGCCCACTACGGCGACTCCGTGAAGTGCGAGATCCAGTTCGGCCACATCGAGCGTGTGACGACGGAGCGCGACTCGGTCGAGACGGCCCAGTTCGAGGTGTGCGCGCACAAGTGGATCGCCACCGAGGACGCCGGCGGCGGATTCGCTCTGCTCAACGACAGCAAGTACGGGCATCGGGCCAAGAACGGCCTGCTCAGCCTCAACCTGCTGCGCGCTCCCACCTACCCGGACAAGACCGCCGACCGTGGTCGGCACCGCTTCACGTACGCGTTCTGCCCGTTCGAGAGCGGCGATCTCGCGAAGGTCGTCCGCGAGGGCTACAGGCTCAACAACCCCCTGCGCATCACGGATGGCGCCGACTTCGACCCGCTTGCGACGGTGACGGATGCCGGAGTCATCGTCGAGACCGTCAAGCACGCGGAGCAGGGCGATGGAGTCGTGCTCCGGCTCTACGAGAGCCTCGGGCGCGCCACGACGACGGCGCTCCGGGTGAGCCTGCCGCACGGTGCCGCCCACGAGACCGATCTGCTCGAGCGGCCAACGGCTGACGCCGATCTCGAGCGGCTGGTGTTCCGTCCGTTCGAGATCAAGACCGTCCTGCTGGAGCCCGCCCGATGACAGTCACCACCGACCAGACGGCGACACCACCGGCGATTCCGCTGCGCACCCAGAGCCTCGCCGTCGTCACCGCCGGCTTCGGGCAGAACATCGTGCTCACCACGGTCTCGACGTTCATCCTCGTGTACCTGCTGCAGTACGCAGGGATCAGCACGGCCGGACTCGCCGTCGTCACCATCATCATCACGGTGTCGAAGATCATCGACGCGATCCTCGACCCCGTGATGGGCAGCATCATCGACATGACGCGAACCCGCTGGGGCAAGCTCCGGCCGTACATCCTGTTCTCGGCAGCTCCGGTCGCACTGCTCTCGGGGCTGCTGTTCACCATCCCCGACATCGCCGAGCCGCTCAAGCTGGTCTACTTCGGCGTCTGCTACATGCTCTGGAGCCTCGCCTATACGGTCTGCGACGTTCCGTTCTGGGGTCTCATCGGCTCGGCCTTCACCGACCCGGCTGCGCGCACCCGCGTGATCGGCATGGTGCGGGCGTTCGGCGCGATCGCCCTCGGGCTCGCGACGCTCGGGATGCCGTGGCTCGCCCGACTGCTGAGCTTCGGCCCCGAGACCACGAGTGCCGGCTGGTCGCTCGCCGTGTTCATCACCTCGATCCTCGGCATGAGCGTGTTCCTCCTCGCCTTCTTCTTCACCCGCGAACGCCAGACCACGGCGGCATCCACAGGCCTCACCATGCGTCAGCTGCTGTCGACGCTGGTGCACAACACCCCGCTGCTCATGGTGCTGCTCGGCTCGGTGCTCGGCTTCGGGCGTTTCATCGTGCAGGCCGGCGGTGCGGTGTTCGTGGTGATCGCCTACGGCGACGAGGGGACCTTCACGCTCGTCGGAGCCGCCATCATCCTCGGCATGGTGATCTCCTCCTTCACCACGCCGCTGCTGCTGCGCCGCATGTCGGCCCGCACGCTCGTCGTCGTGAGCACCCTGATCGCTGCCGTCCTGTACGCCGCGATGTACGTCGTCGGCTACTCGAACCTCGTAGCCATCCTGGTGTTCATCTTCCTGACTGGGCTCACCCTCGGCATCTTCCTCGTCACCCAGGCGACCATGATCGCGGACTCGGTCGATGACGCCGAACGCCGTCTCGGGGTGCGCAACGACGGCATCTCCTTCGCCGGGCTCACGTTCGCCTCGAAGATCATGAACGCCCTCGCGGTGCTCGTCTTCGGGGTGTTCGTCGTCATCGCGGGCTACGAGGCCGGCGTGGACGTCACGGAGTCGATGCAGAACACGGTCTTCGCTGCGATCACGCTGGTTCCGGCCGCGAGCTGCCTGATCTCGGTGATCCCGTTCCTGTTCTACAGGGTGGGTGCTCCTGCGGCATCCGTCACCCCCGAATGATGCGCTGACATCGAGCCGGATGTTGTCTGCGCATTTCGGGTCCGTGAACATCGCGTGGAGGACGCACTCCGCCCCCTTGTCGTGCAGCGCGTATGGGCGGAGACTGGCGCACGACCGATCGATCCGAGCTGGATTCGCGTTGCGGGGGACTCCATGAAGTCACGTTCTCGACTGATCGCGGTGGGCATGGCGACGACCGCCGAACTCACTGTCTCGCTCGTCGCGGCCGTACCGGCGCAGGCGGTCCCTCCGACGGTGCCGGCGATCGAGTTGCCCGCCGGAGTCGGCGGCGACTCGAGCTTCCTCAGCGAGTACGGGGCGACCAGTCCGGCCGCCCGGGTGATCCCGATCGGGCCGGCGACCACGTCGCTGGCCATCAGCCCGCCGTTCGACCCCTTCTATGAGCTCGCCTGCTCGCTCGAGGACGCGGCGGGCACGCTCGTGGCCGAGCGTTACTGGGGGGAGGGCGACGTGGATCAGGCACCGCCCTTCGTGATGCCCGTGCCGTCAGCATCCATCACGACCAGCGGCGGCCCCTACCTCGTCGACTGCTCCTCCCAGGCCGAGAGCACGTCTCGGGTGCAGTGGACGCTGACAGCGGATGCCGCAGCACCGGCGGCGGTCGTCCTCGAGCACGACCCGATCACGTACGTTCGGCTCACCGAGTTCGAACCGCTCGATGGCGGGTCTTATGCGCTCGATACCCCCGTGGCTCTCGGCGAGCGCGTGCGCATCCGCGGGAGCGCAGGCACCTGGTTCCCGGCGGGAGCGGGCTACGACCTCGCGACCAGCATCGAGGTGCCGGATGGCGACTTCCCGTTCTGGAGCGGACCCGCAGAGGAGGAGGCCGCCACGGCGTCAGGCGACGTGGTCGGGCTGACGATTCCCGAGTCGCTTCCCGCATCTGCAGGAACCGCCATTCGTGTCTTCGCACGTGCGCGATCGACTGTCGCCGGTACCGCCACGACGCCGGAAACCACGACGGTGCGCAGCTGGTCCACCCGCCTCGTCGTCGTCGACAAGGCCGCGACCAGCGCCGCCCTGCGCCTCGACCGTACTCTCGCCCTGACGAGTCGCGCTACCGTGCGCGCGCACGTCACGATCACCGCGGGGCCCACCGAGACGATCGCCGGCAGAGTGTCCCTGTTCATCGATGGGAAGCCGAGTTCGCAGGCCGCCATCACCGGGATCGGAGAAGCGACCACCACGATCCGACTGCCGAAGCTCGGGCGAGGCTCTCACGCGATCGTCGCCGTCTTCGAGGGTGGGGACAGCCTCCTCGGATCGACCAGCCCGAGTCGCTCGGTGCGCATCCTGCTCTGACATCCGGCAGCGCCGGGCGCGGAGGGTCGCGTCTCGCGCGGTCGACCGACAGGATGGCTGCATGGATGTCGTTGCCCGCCGCCCCCGCCGCCCCGTCGGCGTGACGATCGCCGTCGTGCTGATCTACGTGCAGGCCGTGCTCGAGGTGATCGCCGGTACCGTTCTGGTGCTCGCCCGCTACGGGGTCGACCCGAGCGACTCGGGAGCTGTGCTCGCCGTGACGTTGCTCGGCTGTGCGGTCATCCTGTTCGGGCTGTTCCTCATCGCTGTAGCGTCGGGAATCGCCCGAGGCAGCAGGTTCTCCCGGTGGATCGTCACGGCACTCCTCGCCCTCTCGCTGTCGGCGAACGTCGTGACGCTGATCGTGGGCGCGGGGGAGCCGTGGTGGACCGTCATAGACGGCCTGATCGCCATCGCCATCCTGCTCGTGCTGTGGACGGGACGCGGCCGTCGCTACTTCCGGGAATCGGTCGCTCCGACCGTCGACGAGTTCTGAGGCCCTGCGTCGGCAGCCGCTGAGGCGGAGGGGGTGACGGGCGCGATCGACGAACGGATGACGCGACGGTAGACGAAGCGCACGATCTCGATCCCCGCGATGGAGAGCGCCGAGATGACCGCGACGAGGAGGGCGGCATCCGGACCCGGATCGACGAGCTGGAGGAAGTCGGTGACGATCGGGATCGTGTACATCAGCACGAGGGCGATCATCATGGCGCCGATGACGACGGCCTTGAGCGCGGTGACCGGCCGGGAGAGCACGATGAGCACCCACAGCCCCACCAGCGTGAGGATGAGCGTGGCCCCTGTGCGCAGCTGAGCCTCGTCGATGCCGATGGCGTTGGCTGCCAGGGTGTACACGGTGAGGGCCGCTGCGATCACCAGTCCGGCGGGCACCGAGAAGATCAGCGACCGTCTCAGGAACCCGGAGACGTAGCGTCTCTGGTTGGGCAGCAGGGCGAGGAAGAAGGCCGGGATGCCGATCGTCAGGCCGTCGACCGCCGAGAGCTGGCGCGGCAGGAACGGGAAGGTCAGCAGCAGCGCCCCGAAGACGATCGCGAGGGCGCTGGCGTAGACGGTCTTGGTGAGGAAGAGCATGGAGATGCGCTCGATGTTCGCGATGACCTGGCGCCCCTCGCCGACGACGCCCGGCAGGTGCGAGAACTTCCCGTCGAGCAGGATCAGCCTGGCCACGGCCTTGGTCGCAGCCGATCCCGAGTTCATGGCGATGCCGATGTCTGCCTCCTTGATGGCCAGAGCGTCGTTCACGCCGTCGCCCGTCATCGCCACCACGTGACCACGCGCCTTGAGCGCCAGCACGAGGCGCTTCTTCTGCTGCGGGGTGACTCGGCCGAAGACCACGTTCTGCTCGAGCACCTCGGCGAGAGCATCGTCGTCCTCAGGGAGCTGCCTCGCGTCGAAGCCGTGCGGGGCGTCGAGGCCGACCTCTCGGGCGATGGCGGCGACGGTGTCCGGGTTGTCGCCCGAGATGACGCGCACGGCGACCCCCTGGGATGCGAAGTAGTCAAGCGTCTCGCGTGCATCGGCACGCACCTGCTCGCGGAAGGTGAGCAGCACCACGGGTTCGACGTCGGGAAGCAGACGTTCGGCTTCGGCGTCGGCCGCGTTCAGGACGGCGGCACTGCGCGCGAGCACGAGGGTGCGCCGACCGGACGATGCGAGGGTGCGCACCTGCTGCGCCATGGCGTCGAGAGCCGGGTCCCGGCCTCCGGATGCCGCGGGGAAGACCATCTCGGGACCGCCGAGCACCCAGGTACCCGCCGGGCCGTCGGCGAAGGCGACAGCACTCCACTTGCGGGCTGACGAGAACTCGATGGTCTGCGAGGGCTCGGCGTCGGGCAGCCGCGTGTAGGGCTCGGCGAGGCACCGGGCTGTCGCATTCGCGTCGGGCTGCGCTCCGTACCAGGCCAGCACCTGTTCCCAGCTCCGTGCCGCATCCGTCTGCAGGGGATGCGAGCCGTCGAAGACGATGTCGCCCTCGGTCAGCGTTCCGGTCTTGTCAAGGCAGATGATGTCGACTCGGGCCAGACCCTCCACGGCCGCCAGCTCCTGCACCAGCACCTGCCGCCGGGTGAGTTTCACGGCTCCGACGGCGAAGGTGATGCTGGTCATGAGCACGAGCCCCAGCGGGATCATGGCGACGATTGCCGCGATGGCTCCGACGGCGGCATCGCGCCAGGCTCCGGACGCGATGGCCTCCTCCCACCCGCCGGCCGCGACCATCTGGGCGTTCAGCACCAGCAGGGCGGCGGGACCGATGAGCCAGGTCACCCAGGTGAGTACGCGGTTGATCGAGGAACGCAGCTCGCTGTGCATCAGGGAGAAGCGCTTGGCCTCGCTCGCGAAGCGATTGGCGAAGGAGTCGGCCCCGACGTGCTGCACCTGGGCGTGAGCGTCGCCGGCGACCACGATTGAACCCGAGAGGATGTCGGAACCGGCGTCCTTGTCGACGGCATCCGACTCGCCCGTCAGCATCGACTCGTCGAGCTGGAGCCGGGTGGAGCGGAGCACGCGGGCGTCGGCCGGCACCTGGTCGCCTGCACGGAGGACCAGGACGTCGTCGAGGACGACCTCGGCCGACGGGATCTCCTTCTCCACCCCGGAGCGGAGCACGCGGGCCAGGGGAGCGTTGAGCAGGGCGAGACGGTCGAGTGCCCGCTTGGCGCGGTACTCCTGGCCGGAGCCGATGAAGGCGTTGGCGACGGCGCTCAGGCCGAACAGGGCGTCCTGCCACCGGCCGAGGAAGAGCAGGACCAGAAAGCAGGCGCCGATGATGGCGTTGAAGAGGGTGAAGACGTTCGCCCGTACGATGCTCCACACGCTGCGGCTGGATGCCTCGACGAAGGCGTTCGACCTGCCATCGGCGAGGCGGGCAGCCACCTCGCTGGCTGAGAGTCCCTGGCTAGTCTTCTCCGTCATCGATCCGCCGGTCATCGCGCGCTCGCTCTCCGTTCGGTGGTGGTGGGTTGCGGGCTGTAGACGGTGAGATCCGCCGGAATCAGGCGCATGGCGACCGTGTAGCGGCCGTCGGCCGCCGCCGCGGCATCCGTCGCCTCCCCGTCGTGGGCGTAGCCGAGAGCCCCGGGGTCGCCGTGGACCTCCACCTCCAGCTCGGTCACCGAGTACGCGGCGATGGAGCGCCGCGGCGACCACAGCGAAAGCGAATGCAGGACGCTGTCGGAGCGGCGACCGAGGATGAGGGCGGCGGCTCCGCGGGTACGGGCCCGGGAGCCGGCCCGGAGCACGCGCACGTCGAGCACGCCGTCGTCGACGCCGCTGCGCCGGAGCGGGGCGGCCGAGCCAGACGGCTCGTAGCGGTCCACGCCGACGAAGAGCGACCACGCGCGACCGCGCTCGCCGCGAGCGGTGAGTTCGACGGGCTCGGTCGAGTTCAGGATGCCGACGGCCGAGACGAGGGTCGCCAGGGGCTTCCCCACCGCCTTCTGGACCTTCTCGCGTCGCTGCACGAACTCGGGATACAGGCCGATAGACATGGTGTTCAGCACGGTGACGGGTGCGGCATCCGCGACCCGCAGTTCTCCGACGTCGACGCGCAGACCCGTGCCCGTGGCCAGAGCGTCGAGGGCAGCCTCGGGGGTGAGGGCGCCGATGGCCTTCGCGAAGTGGTTGAAGGTGCCGCCGGGGATCACCAGCAGGGGAAGATCGGCTTCGCGCGCGACGTGGGCGACGCTGGCGACCGTCCCGTCTCCTCCCGAGATGCCGAGCACGCGAGGAGGGGTGCCCGACGCCAGCGTCGAGCGGAGCACCGACCCCACGTCCTCGCCCTCGGCGAGCGGGTGCACCGTGGCCGCGGGGAGACGCCGTCGCAGCAGGTCGAGTATGTGCTCGCCCTCCCCACGCCGACCGGAGCCCGGGTTGACGATGACGAAGACCCCGTCCCCGTCGACGGATGCCGGAAGATCGTCACGCACGGCAGCCGACGCCCCGACGGGCCCGGGCCTGTCGTGAGGATGCGCAGGCACCAGGATGGCGCCGCCGGCGGCCACACCGAGCCCGATGCCGACCCCTGCGACGACATCCGAGAGCCAGTGTGCGCCCGTGTGCAGGCGGGAGTATGCGACTGCGCCGGCCAGGGGCGCGATGACGGCTCCGGCAACTGGGGACTGCACGGCCACGCCCGCCGCGAAGGCCGCAGCGCTCGCCGAGTGCCCGGACGGGAAGGATCCGGAGGTCGGGGTGGTCCGCAGACGCCGCCCATGCGGGACGGCGTCGAGTGCTGGGCGGTCGCCTCCGAACAGCTGTTTGCCGACCAGGTTCGCCGTCGCACTGGCGACGACGAGCGACGCGGCGCCACGGACAGCAGCCTGCCGATGGCCGAGCAGCGCGAGCACACCGGCGATGGCGAACCACAGCACTCCGCGGTTCGCCGCGCTCGACAGTGCGACATAGACCCCGTCGACGCCCCGGATGGTGTGTCGTCCGTTGATGCGTGCTGCCGTGAGCTCATCGACGCGTCGCACCCACGGAGGCAGCACCCTGGCCCGGCGCAGCGTCTCGATCGGGTGTCGCAGGTTCCACCAGGCCATGACGGCAGCCTAGGCGAGCGGCGTAGGGGCTGACCTCACCGGTCGCTGAGGCGTACGACGCATTCAGGGAGCGCGCACGATGACGTCGTCGATTCTGAAGACCACGGGAGCACTGGTCGAGCTGCCGGACAGGTAGGTGCTGACTCCGGTCGACCCTGCCGTCTGCAGGGACGGCGTGGCATCCGTCACCGACCGCACCCACCCGGCCGGCTCGGTCGTGCCGCTCTTCCAGACCTTCGCCTGGACCGTGGTCGGGCTGGTCCCCGTCACCTGCAGGCGAACCAGGAGAGCGTCTCCACCCACGTAGGTGAGGCCGGGCACGGTCAGCGTCGACGCGACGATGGCATCGGTGCCCGCCGGGCTCTCGCGCACGAGGGCCATGGCGACGTCGCCGTTCGGTCGCGCCGTGATCCTGGCCTTGTAGGCGCCGACGCCGACGATGCGACGCCCGAAAGCGAGGATTGTCATGTCCCCGACGGTCGGCCGCTTGTCGGGGGAGATGGAGAAGCTGAGGTCGGTCGTGGTCGAGGTGGCGCCCGTCAGGTAGGCGTTGAGGGTTCGCCCGGCTGCCGAGTGCAGAATGCGACCCGACCCTCCGGACACCGAGTAGTAGCTGCTCGTCCCCGTGGTCGTCCACGACCCCCCAGTCTCAGCCGTTCCGAATCCCACGGCGACACTGCGGGTGAAGGTGTCGGCTGCGTACACGGTCGGGCCGCCGGGTGTCGTGACGGAGACGGTCCGGGTGACGGATCCTGTACTGCCGTCGTCATCCGTCACCGTCAGAGTGACCTGGTAGCTGCCGGATGCCGCATAGCTGTGCGTCGTGGTCGCGCCGACGGCTGTGTCGCCGTCGCCGAAGGACCAGGCGTAGCCGGTCACGGTGCCGTCCGAGTCAGTCGAGGTCGAACCGTCGGCCGAACACGAGAGATCGGTGCAGGAGGCCGTGAACGCAGCCGTCGGGGGAGCGTTGGGCGGAGGCCCGCCGGCGGTGATGGTGAAGGCATCGGTGAAGCCCGCTCCGGCCGCCGGGGCGAACCGGGCGCTCAGCTGGGTCGCATCCGCTGTGACCTGCATCGATCCCCACGTCGGTGACGCGTTGAGCCCGGAGGTTGCGGCGAAGTAGGCGGCCTCGGTATCGCTCGCCGAGACGTCGCGCAGCGGAGTTCCCCCCGTTCCCACAATGCCGAAGACCGTGCCGGCTCCCTTCCTCAGGGCGTTGTCGCCGTCTGCCACGCAGGCCGCCGTGAATGAGCCGGGAACGATGGCGGAGCATGCGCCGCCGGTCGCGAGTTGCTTGCTGCGCGCGTAGAGGTGCTCGTGTCCGCTGAGTACCAGGTCGACGCGCTTGTCCACCAGAAGGCTGAGCAGGTCGGCTCCGATCTCGCAGCTGTACTGCCCGACGGACAGGCAGGGCTTGTGCATGCCGATGACGATCCACGGGATGCCGGAGGCGCGCGCCGAGTCGATCGCGGCGGAGGTCCAGGCGTAGCGCGGGGTTCCGGCAGCGTAGGACCACGCGCCGTCGGGGAACTGCAGCGCCGGCGAGATCTGGATGAACCGCACGAGTGGCGTCTGCTGCGGCACGTCGACGTAGTACTGGCGCCCGTAGGTGCCGACAGCGCCGGGCAACTGGTTGGGCAGACAGGCGGAGAAGTTGTTGATGCTCCCGTTGGCGCCGTCGCTCTCGTGGTTGCCCGACACGAGTTCGAACGGGAAGCCGGCCCCGACCCGGGCGGTCACATAGTCGCACCAGTTCTGCTCGGGCGTCGTCACGTACGACAGGTCGCCGAGAGCGAGGTGCAGGTCGGGGCCGATCGTCTTGATGTCGTTGAGAACGGCGGAGGTCTGGGTCGTCGAGTTGAAGTCACCCGATGCCGTGAACGAGACGACGCTCGCCGTTGTCGGCGCTACGGCCGTCGGCTGCACTCCGGTGGCGACGAGGAACCCCGCCGCGACGATGACGCCGGCGAATCCGGCGGTGAACGACTTCATTGCACTCATTGCGCTTCCTTGCACGTCGGGTCGGGTTCGTGTCAAGGCGGAGGGTGCCGACGGCGGTGTCGGCGACTCGGGCGTCTCGTCTGCAGGATAGCCCCGTGTGCCGGCGGGCGACAGTGACACTTCTATGATTGAGGGGTTCCGAAACGTACTAAGGGAGTAAACGACAGTGGCTGACGGCTTCGAGCTTTTCACCGACCGGTCCGTTGTCGCGATGCGCGTCAACGGTGAGCTCAAGGACCTGGCGACGACGGTGACGGATGCCGACACCGTCGAGCCCGTCACGATCGACTCTCCCGACGGACTCACCATCCTGCGCCACTCGGCTGCCCACGTGCTCGCCCAGGCCGTGCAGTCCATCAACCCGGAGGCCAGGCTCGGCATCGGCCCGCCCGTCACCGACGGCTTCTACTACGACTTCGACGTCGAGACCCCGTTCGCCCTCGAGGACCTCAAGCCCCTCGAGAAGGCCATGGACCGCATCATCCGTCAGGGCCAGCGCTTCGTGCGACGCGTCGTGACCGAGGACGAGGCTCGTGCCGAACTCGCGAACGAGCCGTACAAGCTCGAGCTCATCGGGCTCAAGGGTCACCCCACCGAGGGAGCAGGCAGCCACGACGACGGCGAGTCCGTCGAGGTCGGCGGCGCCGAACTGACGATCTACGACAACGTCGACCCGCGCACGGGCGAGACGGTCTGGAAGGACCTCTGCCGAGGCCCGCACCTGCCGAACACCCGCATGATCGGCAACGGCTACGCCCTGTCGCGTGTGGCTGCCGCGTACTGGCGGGGTTCCGAGAAGAACAAGCAACTGCAGCGCGTCTACGGCACGGCGTGGGCGACGAAGGACGAACTGCGCGCCTACCAGGCCCGCATGGAGGAGGCGCTCAAGCGCGACCACCGCAAGCTCGGCGCCGAACTCGACCTGTTCAGCTTCCCCGACGAGATCGGCTCGGGACTGGCCGTCTTCCACCCGCGAGGCGGCATCATCCGTCACGAGATCGAGAAGTACATGCAGGAGCGCCTGCTCGCCGCGGACTACGAACTCGTCAACTCGCCGCACATCACCAAGGGCTCGCTCTTCGAGACCAGCGGCCACCTGCAGTGGTACAAGGACGGCATGTTCCCGGCCATGCATCTCGACCAGGAGACGGATGCCGACGGACACGTCACCCGTCAGGGCCAGGACTACTACCTGAAGCCCATGAACTGCCCCTTCCACAACCTGATCTTCCGGGCGCGCGGCCGCAGCTACCGCGAGCTGCCCCTGCGTCTGGCCGAATTCGGAACGGTGTACCGCTACGAGAAGAGCGGAACACTCTCCGGCCTCACCCGCGTGCGCGGCCTCACCCAGGACGACGCCCACGTCTACGTCACGCCCGAGCAGGTGCGGGGCGAGGTGGCCAGCCAGCTCGAGTTCGTGCTCGAGACTCTGCGCGGCTACGGACTCGACGACTTCTACCTCGAGCTCTCCACCAAGGATCCCGAGAAGTTCGTCGGCGACGACGCCGCCTGGGAGGAAGCCACCGAGACGCTGCGTCAGGTCGCCATCGAGTCCGGTCTCGAGCTCGTCGACGATCCGGGCGGCGCCGCCTTCTACGGCCCGAAGATCTCGGTACAGGCCCGCGACGCGATCGGCCGCACCTGGCAGCTCTCGACCGTGCAGCTCGACTTCAACCAGCCCGAGCGATTCGAGCTCGAGTACACGGCCAACGATGGAACGCGCCAGCAGCCCGTGATGATCCACCGCGCGCTGCTCGGCTCCATCGAGCGCTTCTTCGCCATCCTGCTCGAGCATTACGCGGGCGCGTTCCCGGTCTGGCTCGCTCCGGTGCAGGTGGTCGGCATCCCCATCGCCGAGGACTACGTCGATTACCTGGGCGACGTGATCGGACGGCTCAAGGCTGCAGGCGTGCGCGCCGAGCTCGATGCATCCGACGACCGCATGCAGAAGAAGATCCGCAACCACACCAAGCTCAAGGTGCCGTTCCAGCTCATCGCCGGTGAGCAGGACCGCGCAGCCGGCTCGGTGAGCTTCAGGTTCCGTGACGGCACCCAGGAGAACGGCGTTCCCGTCGACGAGGCGATCAGTCGCATCCGTGCCGCCATCGCCTCGCACGCTCAGGTGACGAGCGCCGGCCAGATCTGATGGCGGAAGAGGAGGGCGCGTTCGCCGGGCTGGAGAGCTCGGCGGACTTCGCCGCGGTTCCGGATGCCTTCCAACGGCTGTGGACACCGCACCGGATGGTCTACATCGAGGGCGGGCCGACGCCGCACGAGGAGAAATGCCCGTTCTGCGCCGCCCCGAAGCTCGACGACGAGACGGCGCTCATCGTCGCTCGCGGGGAGCACGCCTACGTCTTGCTGAACCTGTTTCCCTACAACAGCGGGCACCTGCTGGTCTGCCCGTATCGTCACGTCGCCCTCTACGACGACGCGACGGCGGAGGAGGTCGCCGAGATCGCCGAGCTGACGCAGATCGCCATGCGCGTCGTGCGCGAGGTCTCGAACTGCGACGGCTTCAACATCGGCATGAACCAGGGCCGGGTCGCAGGAGCCGGCGTGGCCGACCACCTGCACCAGCACATCGTGCCGCGCTGGGCGACGGACGCGAACTTCTTCCCGATCATCGCCGAGACGAAGGCCATCCCTCGCCTGCTGGGCGAGACGAGGCAGGCGATTGCCGATGCTTGGCCGACCTTGCTGGTCGAGTAGCCTGCGAAGAAGGAGCCGGCGTATCGAGACCGCATCCGGCGGCGGTGATGGTCTCGATACGCGTCCTCGCTGCGCTCGGGCGCTACTCGACCAACGAAGGTAGTCGGTCTCAGCGCACCTGCCGTGTCGTGAACTGCATCCGCGGGTGAGCGTAGGCCTCCTGCGACTCGACGAGCTGCAACTCGCGCTCACCGGACTCGTGTGTGCGGGTGAGCAGGTCGAAGACGCTGGACGCAGTGCGGGCGAGGGCATCGGCAGCATCATCGGTACGCGCGTAGTGAGCGGTGAACAGCGCAGCGGTGACGTCGCCCGAGCCGTTCGCCTTCATCGGAAGCAGCGGCGTCTGCACGATCCAGGCGCCTCGGTCGTCGACGGCGAGCATCTCGATGGTGCCCTCCTCGCGATCGGGGCGCTCTACGCTCGTCACGAGCACCGTGCTCGGGCCCATCGCGCGGGCGAGATCGACCGACGCGAGCGTCGACTCGAGAGTGTCGGGCTCGGTTCCGGTGAGGTAACCGAGCTCGAACTGGTTGGGCGTGATGATGTCGGCGACGGGGACGACCCTCTCTCGCAGCAGCACAGGGATCTCGGGCGCGACGAAGCATCCCGACCTGGCGTTGCCCATCACGGGGTCGCAGGAGTAGATCGCAGCGGGATTGGCGGCCTTGATGCGCGCGACGGCGTCGATGATGACGTCGCCGATGCCTGCTCCGCCCTGGTATCCGGAGAGCACGACGTCGATCGCGGGGAAGACACCGCGCTCCTCGATCCCCGTGATGACGGCGGCGACATCCTCGGGGCTGATGAGCGGACCGCGCCAGGCTCCGTAGCCCGTGTGGTTGGAGAACGTGACCGTGTACACGGGAAGCACCTCCACCCCGATGCGCTGGAGCGGGAACACGGCGGCCGAGTTCCCGACGTGGCCATAGGCGACAGCGGACTGAATCGAGAGGATCTTCACCATCAGATTGTCCCACCCGGAAGTCAGCGCGAGACGACCTGCGTCTCGAAGACCCCCGCCGGGCGAATACACTTGGCGTTCATGACCGATAGCACTTCCTCCCAGCACTTCGGTTCGAGCCGCGTCAAGCGCGGACTCGCCGAGATGCTGAAGGGCGGCGTCATCATGGACGTCGTCACCCCCGAGCAGGCCCGTATCGCCGAGGATGCCGGCGCCGTCGCCGTCATGGCCCTCGAGCGCGTTCCCGCCGACATCCGTTCGCAGGGCGGCGTCGCACGCATGAGCGACCCCGACCTCATCGAGGCGATCATCGCCGAGGTCTCCATCCCCGTCATGGCGAAGGCCCGCATCGGCCACTTCGTCGAGGCGCAGGTGCTGCAGGCCCTCGACGTCGACTACATCGACGAGTCCGAGGTGCTGAGCCCCGCCGACTACGTGAACCACATCGACAAGTGGGACTTCAACGTCCCCTTCGTCTGCGGTGCGACCAACCTGGGTGAGGCCCTCCGCCGCATCAACGAGGGCGCAGCCATGATCCGCTCGAAGGGCGAGGCCGGCACCGGCGACGTCTCCGAGGCGACCAAGCACATCCGCAAGATCAAGAGCGAGATCGCCGCGCTGTCCTCGATGTCGAAGGACGAGCTGTACGTCGCAGCCAAAGAGCTGCAGGCACCCTACGACCTCGTCGTCGAGGTAGCCGAGACCGGCAAGCTCCCGGTGGTGCTGTTCACCGCCGGCGGCGTCGCGACGCCCGCCGACGCGGCCATGATGATGCAGCTCGGTGCCGACGGCGTGTTCGTCGGATCCGGCATCTTCAAGTCGGGCAACCCCGCCCAGCGTGCTGCGGCCGTGGTCAAGGCCACGACGTTCCACGACGACCCCGCCGTGATCGCCGAGGTCTCGCGCGGGCTCGGCGAGGCCATGGTCGGCATCAACGTCTCCGACCTCGCAGCCCCGCACCGCCTCGCCGAGCGCGGGTGGTAGCACCTCACGTCGCCACACGGCGGGTCGGGGTCCTCGCCCTGCAGGGCGACTTCCGCGAGCACGCCCACGTCCTCCGTGCCCTCGGGGCCGACGTCACTCTCGTGCGTCGCCCAGAGGAGCTCGCGGCCGTCGACGGCCTCGTGATCCCGGGCGGCGAGTCCAGCGTCATGGACAAGCTCGCGCGCACCTTCGGACTCGCCGAGCCGCTGCGCGCCGCCATCCGCGGCGGGCTGCCGGTGTACGGCACCTGTGCCGGGCTCATCATGCTGGCGGACACCGTGCTCGACGGCATCCGGGGCCAGGAGAGCCTGGGCGGCCTCGACGTCTCGGTGCGCCGCAACGCCTTCGGCTCGCAGACGCATTCCTTCGAGACCGACCTCGACGTGCCCGTGCTCGGGGGAGAGCCCATGCACGCCGTCTTCATCCGCGCGCCCATCGTCGAGTCGGTGGGGCCGACCGCAACGGCTCTCGCCACGCTGGAGGACGGCCGCTGCGTCGCCGTCGAGCAGGGCAACCTCCTCGGTACCTCGTTCCACCCCGAGGTGACGGGCGACTACCGCATCCACGAGTACTTCCTCGGCAAGGTGCGCGCGGCGGCCTGACCCGGCTGTCGCCGTCCGCGTCGGTCCTGTGGGGCATGATGAGCCCATGGCTGCGAAGAGATACGTCGCGCTGCTGCGCGGCATCAACGTCAACGGGGTGAAGATCCTCTCGGTCGATCTGGCCGAGCTGTTCCGCACCCTCGGCTTCAGCGAGGTGAAGACGGTGCTCGCTAGTGGCAACGTGCGATTCGATGCCGACACGACGGATGCCGCCGCCACTGACGCCGCAACGCTGAAGGCGACGATCGAGAAGGCGCTGGGGGAGCGCTTCGGCTACGACGCCTGGATCGTGCTGGTGAGCCTCGCCGACCTGGAGGCCGTCGTCGAGGCCTTCCCGTTCGACGCCGAGCGCGACGGCTGGCACCCGTACGTGCTGTTCGGCTCCGATGACGCCGTGCTCGCCGAACTGGGCAGCCTCGGCGCCGACCTCGACCCCGCCGACGACGTGATCGCCCCGGGGACGCACGTCATCTACTGGCACAATCGCCGCGACGTCGGAGTCGACAGCGCGTTCTCGAAGATCGCAGGCAAGGTGAAGTACCGCTCGACGACGACGAACCGCAACCTGCGCACGCTCCGCAAGCTGCTCGCCTGAGCCGATGCCGGGCCCCGCCTCCCGAGCCACCGCGGCCATGACGGGCCGGAGGTGAGTCCTCGCCTCGCGCCTGAGCGCCGTGAGCGTTCGTGTTGGGTAGAATCGAAGGCATGTCAGGGCATTCCAAGTGGGCAACGACCAAGCACAAGAAGGCGATCATCGACTCGCGTCGCGCCAAGTCGTTCGCCAAGTTGATCAAGAACATCGAGGTCGCCGCCAAGATGGGCGGTGCCGATCTGGCGGGCAACCCCACGCTCGTCGACGCCATCCAGAAGGCGAAGAAGACGTCGGTCCCGATCGACAACATCAACCGCGCGGTCAAGCGCGGTGCCGGCCTCACCGGCGAGGCCGTCGACTACACGACGATCATGTACGAGGGCTACGCCCCGAACGGCGTCGCGATGCTCATCGAGTGCCTCACGGACAACAAGAACCGCGCCGCAGCCGACGTGCGCACCGCCGTCAGCCGTAACGGCGGCACCATGGGCGACCCGGGCAGCGTGGCCTACAACTTCCACCGCAAGGGCCTCATCGTCGTGGCCCACGCCGACGGCCTCACCGAGGACGACGTGCTGATGGCCGTGCTCGAGGCGGGTGCGGAAGAGGTGACGGATGAGGGCGAGACCTTCGAGATCCTCACCGACCCGTCGCAGATGGTCGCCGTGCGCACGGCCCTGCAGGATGCCGGGATCGACTACGACTCCGCCGACGTCGCCTTCGTGCCGAGCCTCAAGATCGAGGTCGACGCAGACACCGCTCGCAAGGTGTTCCGCCTCATCGACGCCCTCGAGGACTCGGACGACGTACAGAACATCTACACGAACCTCGACCTGAGCGCCGAGGCGCAGGCCGAACTCGAAGCAGACGAGTAGCCCGCCGTGCGGGTGCTCGGCGTCGACCCCGGCTTGACCCGGTGCGGTGTCGGCGTCATCGACGTGGCGCCGGACCGCACGGCGAAGCTCGTCGACGTGGTGGTCATCCGCTCGTCGCCGGACCTGCCCATCGAGCAGCGGCTCGCCCATGTCGCGGCCGGGCTCGAGGCGATCCTCGATGAGCACCGACCGCAGACGGTCGCGCTGGAGCGGGTCTTCGCCCGCAGCGACGTCTCGACGATCATGGGCACGGCCCAGATCTCCGGCGTCGCCATGTACCTCGCGGCCAAGCGCGCGCTGCCGGTGTCGCTGCACACGCCGAGTGAGGTGAAGGCGGCCATCACGGGATACGGCCGCGCCGACAAGGCGCAGGTGGGAGCCATGGTCGCCCGCATCCTCGGTCTCGACGCCGTTCCGAAGCCGGCGGATGCCGCTGACGCCCTGGCGTTGGCGCTCTGCCACGCCTGGCGCTCCGGAACGCCAAGGGCGCCGGCAGGCGGCGGCGCGCTCACCCCGGCGCAGGAGGCGTGGCGCGCCGCGGAGCGCAGCGCCTCCGCGTCGGCGGGCGCCCGTAGGCTGAGTCGGTGATCTCCTCCCTTCGCGGCACAGTCCTCTCGGCACTCGGTGGCACGGTCGTCCTCGAGGTCGGGGGAGTCGGCTTCTCGGTTCTGACCACTCCCGTCGCCGCCCTGGCCGTGCGCATCGGAGACGAGGCACGTCTGCTCACCACTCTCGTCGTGCGCGAGGACTCGCTCACCCTGTTCGGATTCCCGACGGGGGAGGAGCTCAGCGTCTTCGAGGTGCTCATGGGCGTGACGGGCGTCGGCCCGAAGTCGGCGCTGGGCGTGCTCGCCGCGCTCTCACCCGACCAGATCGCCCGCGCGGTGGCCACCGAGGACGACGCGGCCTTCCGCAAGGTCAGCGGAATCGGCCCCAAGACCGCGAAGCTCATCGTGCTCTCGCTCACCGGCAAGCTGCTCGTCGCGCCGGGGGCCGCTCCGGCTCCGGCATCCGTTCCCGTGTCGAGCACGGGTGAGAGCGTGGTCGCCGCCCTCGTCGGCCTCGGCTGGTCGGAGCGCGTCGCAGCCACGGCCGTCGAGGAGATCATCGGCGAGACGCCCGGCATCACGGTTCCCGTCGCGCTCCGCCAGGCCCTGTCGCGCCTCGGCCCGGCCACCCAGAGCGGGAGCCGATCATGACGGATCTCGATCTCACCAACCCCGAACTGGAAAGCGAGTCCGAGCTCGCCTTCGAGGGCGCCCTGCGTCCGCGGTCGCTCGGCGAGTTCGTCGGACAGACCAAGGTGCGCGGCCAGCTGCAGCTGCTCCTCACGGCGGCGACCATGCAGCAGCGCACTCCCGACCACATCCTGCTCGCGGGCCCTCCCGGCCTCGGCAAGACCACCCTCGCCATGATCGTGGCCCACGAGGCCGGACGCCCGCTGCGCATGTCGAGTGGGCCGGCCATCCAGCACGCCGGCGACCTGGCCGCGGTGCTGAGCTCGCTCGTTCCGGGCGAGGTGCTGTTCATCGACGAGATCCATCGCATGGCACGCTCGGCCGAGGAGATGCTCTACCTCGCCATGGAGGACTTCCGCATCGACATCATGGTGGGCAAGGGTGCAGGAGCGACATCCGTTCCCCTCGATCTCGCGCCGTTCACGCTCGTGGGTGCCACCACACGCTCGGGGCTGCTGCCCAACCCCCTGCGCGACCGCTTCGGTTTCACGGCCCACCTCGAGTTCTACGCCGACTCCGAGCTCGAGCAGGTGCTGGAGCGCGCCGCCAGGCTGCTCGACCTGCGCATCGACCGTGACGCCATCGCCGAGATCGCCGGCCGATGCCGGGGCACGCCGCGCATCGCGAACCGCCTGCTCCGCCGCGTGCGCGACTACACGCTCGTGCACGGCCGGCCCACAGACGGCTCCGAGATGGCGCGAGCCGATGTCGCATCGGTGCGCGCGGCTCTCGATCTCTACGAGGTCGACTCGCTCGGCCTCGACCGCCTCGACCGGCAGGTCATGACGACGATGCTCGAGCGCTTCGGCGGAGGACCCGTCGGTCTCAACACGCTCGCCGTCTCGGTCGGCGAGGAGGCCGAGACCATCGAGGCCGTCGTCGAGCCGTTCCTGGTGCGCATCGGGCTCATCACCCGCACTCCCCGGGGCCGCATGGCGACCCCGGAGGGATGGCGACACTTCGGCCTCAGGCAGCCGGGAGTCGGCGTCACACTCGATGACCTATAATTCCTCTTGGCCCACGTTGTATCCCGCGCCAGACGGGCGTGGTTGAGGGGCCCATTCCGGAAGGCTTTCCCCGTTGGATCCCATCACACTCATCATGCTCGCCGTCCTGGCGCTGCTCATCTTCTTCATGTTCCGCAACAGCCGCAAGCGCTCGAAGGATCAGGCCAACCTGCAGTCCACGATCGTCCCCGGCGCCAAGGTCATGACCAACTTCGGCGTCTTCGGCACCATTCTCTCCATCGATGAAGAGGAGAACGAGGTGCTCCTCGAGACCACCCCGGGCACGGTCCTGACCGTTCACCGCCAGACCGTCGCCCGTGTCGTCACGCCGGCCGTCGGCGCCGAGTCGACCGCCGTCGACGCCCCGCATGACGAGCTCTCCACCGAGCCCGAGTTCGGTGAGCGCATCGACGAGTCCGCCAACACCGACAACACGGTCGTCGGAGACATCGACGTCGACGGGCAAGACCCCAAGAAGTCGAACGACTGACACCCTCCCTCCCCTTCGCACTCGCGCCGACGGCGGCGCGAGTGCGCGCGTAGAAAGCTGAGTTCCCTCGGTGGCAAAGTCGACACCCGTCAAGAAGGCGTGGCGTTCCCTCTCGTGGCTCGGAGCGATCGTCATCGCCCTCGTCGCGATCAACACCGCGGCCGTGCTGTGGGGCGGAGGGGCCTGGACCCCCAAGCTCGCGCTCGACCTCGAGGGCGGAACGCAGATCATCCTCGCGCCCAAGCTCGAGACGGGGCAGACGGTCACCGATGAGCAGCTCACTCAGGCTGTGTCGATCATCCGCCAGCGCGTCGACGCCTCCGGCGTCAGCGAGGCCGAGATCAGCACCCAGGGTGGCAGCAACATCGTCGTCGCCATCCCCGGCCAGCTCGACGAGGAGACGAAGAACCGCATCCAGTCGTCGGCCAAGCTCGAGCTGCGTCCGGTGCTGCTCGCCGGCGCACCGTCGGACTCCTCGGTCGGCGGTGACGCCAGCGCGTCTCCCACGCCGTCACCGACAGAGTCGCTGAGGGCCACGCCGACGGTGAGCCCGACCAACGGCTCGGACACCAACTGGATCACCCCCGCGCTGCAGGCGGAGTACGACGCGTTCACCTGCTCGTCCGATGAGGCGGCCACGACGAACGCGGCACCCGCCGACGTTCCCCTCGTCACCTGCGACACGACGGGGACGGTCAAGTACCTCCTCGGCCCGGTCGAGGTCGACGGCGCCGACATCAAGGACGCCACCAACGGTCAGGAGACGAACCAGCAGGGTGCATCCACCGGTCGCTGGGTCGTCAACCTCACCTTCAACGATCAGGGCACCAAGGACTTCGGCGAGGTCAGCCAGCGCCTCTACGGCCTGACCGCCACGCCGCCGCTCAACCAGTTCGCCTTCGTCATCGACGGCCAGGTGCTCTCGGCACCGACCATGAACGGCGTCATCACCGACGGAAAGCCCTCCATCTCGGGCAGCTTCGACCAGGAGTCGTCGAAGGCCCTCGCCGACCAGCTGAAGTTCGGTGCGCTGCCGATCAGCTTCACCGTGCAATCCTCCGAGACCATCACCGCGACCCTCGGCTCCTCCCAGCTGCTGAGCGGCCTCATCGCCGGTCTCATCGGCCTCCTGCTGGTGTTCGGCTACTCGCTGTTCCAGTACCGCCTGCTCGGCACCGTCACGATCGTGTCGCTGATCGTGGCCGGAGTCATCACCTACCTCACGCTCTGCATCCTGTCGTGGTACCAGGGCTACCGCCTGTCGCTCGCCGGCATCGCCGGCATCATCGTGGCCATCGGTTTCACGGCGGACTCCTTCATCGTCTACTTCGAGCGCGTGCGCGACGAGCTGCGTGACGGTCGGGTGCTCGGCTCCGCCGTCGAGGCGGGTTGGAAGCGGGCGCTGCGCACCGTGTACGCATCCAAGGCGACCAACCTGCTCGCGGCGATCGTGCTGTTCGTGATCGCCGTCGGCAGCGTCAAGGGCTTCGCCGTGACGCTTGGTATCACCACCGTCATCGACGTCATCATCGTGGTGCTGTTCACGCATCCGATGCTGCAGCTGCTCGCGCAGACCCGGTTCTTCTCGAGTGGCCACCCGCTCTCTGGCCTGGACCCGTCGGCCCTCGGCGCCGTCTACCGCGGCCGCGCGGAGTTCCGCACCTCCGCACAGCTGACGGCGGCCAAGGCCGCCAGCAGCTCGCGTGAGGCCGCCAAGCGCCAGACCATCGCCGAGCGCAAGGCCGCCGAGGCGGCAGCGCTCGACGCCTCGGGCGGGTCCAAGCCCGCCAAGTCCGCAGCATCAGCACCGTCGACCACCGGCGATATCTCGAAGAACGGGAAGGAGTCCTGATGGCCAGCCGTCTGACAACGTTCGGTAACGACCTCTACACGGGCAAGCGCTCCTTCGACTTCGTCGCGAAGCGCAAGCTCTGGTTCATCATCGTCGGCGCCCTGGTGCTGATCTCGATCCTCATCCCGGTGGTGCGCGGAGGGTTCAACCTCGGCATCGAGTTCCGCGGCGGTTCGCAGTTCCAGATCACCGGCGTCAGCGACGCCGAGACCCAGCCGGCGACGGATGCCGTGGCATCCGTGGTTCCCGATGCCGTGGCCCACGTCACCATCGTGGGCGGCGGCAGCGGCGTGCGCGTGCAGACCGACCAGCTCACGACGGCCGAGACGAAGGACGTCGCGACGGCGCTCGAGGACGCCTACGACGTCACGGAAGCCGACGTCTCGTCGTCCTTCATCGGACCCGTGTGGGGAGCCGACATCACACGGCAGACCATCCAGGGCCTGCTCGTGTTCCTGCTGCTGGCCGCTGTGGGCATGGCGCTCTACTTCCGCACCTGGAAGATGTCCCTCGCCGCCATCGTCGCCCTGCTCGTCGACCTCGTGGTCACGTCGGGGGTCTATGCGGCCTCCGGCTTCGAGGTGACGCCCGCGGCGATCATCGGCCTGCTCACGATCCTCGCGTACTCGCTCTACGACACCGTCGTGGTCTTCGACAAGATCCGCGAGAACACGCAGGAGGACGCGGTCGAGACCAAACGCACCTTCGCCGAGTCCGTGAACCTCGCGGTGAACCAGACCCTGGTGCGCTCCATCAACACCAGCGTCATCGCGGCCCTCCCGGTCGCGTCGATTCTGTTCATCGGCGCCTTCGCCCTCGGTGCTGACACGCTGCGCGACATCTCGCTCGCGCTGCTGATCGGCATCCTGGTCGGAACATGGTCGACGGTCTTCCTCGCCGCCCCGCTGTACTCGCTGCTGCGCGAGGGCGAGAAGAACGTGAAGAAGCACGACGCCAAGGTGCGCTCCATCCGCGAGCGGGCAGCGACGGATGCCGCCCCCGCCGAGGAGCTCACGGTTTGACGCTGCCCGCGAACACCGGGACCCTGGTCAATTCAGGGTCCCGGTAGCGGGATAATTGAACATCGGACGGGAGGCGATGCCATGACGGACATGAACACGTCATCCACGGCGTCGCTGCGCCGTCTGGTGCCGCGCATCTTCTCGAAGGCGCAGCCCGTCGGCGCCGTCGACACCCTGATCCGCACGGTCCGGATGCATCATCCGAAGGCCGATCTCTCGATCATCGAGCGCGCGTACACAGTCGCCGAGAAGGCCCACACCGGCCAGAAGCGCCGCAGCGGCGAGCCGTACATCACGCATCCCGTCGCCGTCGCGCAGATCCTCGCCGACCTCGGCATCGGCGCCAAGACCGTGGCTGCCGCGCTGCTGCACGACACCGTCGAGGACACCGAGTACACCCTCGACCAGGTGCGGGCGGACTTCGGCGACGAGATCGCGATGCTCGTCGACGGCGTCACCAAGCTCGACAAGGTCAAGTACGGCGACTCGACGCAGGCCGAGACCGTCCGCAAGATGATCGTCGCGATGTCCAAGGACATCCGCGTGCTCATCATCAAGCTCGCGGATCGCCTGCACAACGCCCGCACCTGGGGCTTCGTGCCCGCCGAGTCGGCCACCCGGAAGGCCACCGAGACGCTCGAGATCTACGCGCCCCTCGCGCACAGGCTCGGCATCCAGGCAATCAAGTGGGAGCTCGAGGACCTGTCGTTCGCGGTGCTCTACCCGAAGATCTATGCCGAGATCGAGTCCCTCGTGCGCCAGCGCACCCCCGAGCGCGAGCAGTTCGTGCAGAACGTCATCGACGCGGTCAACGGCGACCTCAAGGCGGGCAAGATCCGCGGCAACGTGGTCGGTCGGCCCAAGCAGTACTACTCGATCTACCAGAAGATGGTGGTTCGCGGTCGCGAGTTCGACGAGATCTACGACCTCGTGGGCATCAGGGTCCTGGTGAACTCCGTGCGCGACTGCTACGCGGTCCTCGGTTCCATCCACGCCCGCTGGACTCCGCTGCCCGGTCGCTTCAAGGACTACATCGCCACCCCGAAGTTCAACCTGTACCAGTCGCTGCACACGACGGTCCTCGGTCCGGCCGGTCGCCCTGTCGAGATCCAGATCCGGACCCACGAGATGCACCAACGCGCCGAGTTCGGTGTCGCGGCGCACTGGAAGTACAAGGAACAGGTCAACGGGAAATCGAACGGACCCGGCCCGCAGAGCGAGAACGACATGGCGTGGCTCGCGCACATCTCGGACTGGCAGGCCGAGACCGACGACCCGGGCGAGTTCCTCGATTCACTGCGCTACGAGATCGGCGCGAAAGAGGTCTACGTCTTCACTCCGAAGGGCAGGGTCATCGGCCTGCCATCGGATGCGACCCCTGTCGACTTCGCATACGCCGTGCACACCGAGGTGGGCCACCGCACCATGGGGGCGAAGGTCAACGGCCGACTCGTTCCCCTCGAGTCCACACTCTCGAGCGGCGATGTCGTCGAGGTCTTCACCTCGAAGAACCCCGACTCCGGCCCCAGCCAGGACTGGCTGAACTTCGTCAAGAGCCCGCGAGCGCGCAACAAGATCCGCCAGTGGTTCACCAAGGAGCGCCGCGACGAGGCCATCGAGCAGGGCCGGGATGCCATCGCCAGGGCCATGCGCAAGCAGAACCTTCCCCTGCAGAAGCTGATGAGCCAGGACTCGTTCGCCGAGGTGGCCGCCCAGCTCAAGTACGTCGACGTATCGGCTCTCTACGCCGCGGTCGGCGAGGGCCACGTCTCGACGCAGTCTGTGCTCGAGAAGGTCGTCGCGAGTGTGCAGGCCGACACCGAGGTCGAGACAAACGACTTCGCGCTGCCGGCCAAGGGGCGCACGCAGATGCTGCGGGACAGCGACTCCGGCGTGCTCGTGCGGGGTGCGCCCGACATCCTCGTCAAGCTCGCTCGCTGCTGCACCCCTGTGCCCGGAGACCCCATCGTCGGCTTCATCACGCGCGGCCAGGGCGTGTCAGTGCACCAGGCCGACTGCCACAACGTCGCCGGTCTCATGAAGGAACCTGAGCGGATGATCGAGGTGGAGTGGGCTCCGACCTCGAAGAGCCTGTTCCTCGTGCAGATCCAGATCGAGGCGCTCGACCGCGCCGGCCTGCTCTCCGACGTCACCAGGGTGCTCTCGGAGCACCACGTGAACATCCTCTCGGCGAACGTCTCGACCTCACGCGACAGACTGGCGCTCAGCCGCTTCGTCTTCGAGATGGGGGATACGACCCACCTCGACCGCGTGCTGAACGCCGTGCGGCGCATCGAGGGCGTCTACGACGTCTACCGCGTCAGCGACGGCTGACACAGCGCGTTCCAGGCGTGAGCGGGCTCGTCGCATGTGCGACCGGGCGCCCGCGCCGATGACTCTGGCAAGCACGGCATCGAGCGTGGTGTCCGTGCACTCCGCCAGTGCCAGGAGATGGCCGACGGCAGCCTCGTCGTCGACGGCTCCGTCACGGGCCAGGTCGAGCATCGTGCGTGCCGGCGACGTGACGAGAGCCGCTTCCACGACGGCGATCTCACTGCCGTCGATCACGACCTCTCGGAGGTCGAACCGCGTCGTCG
The DNA here is from genome assembly GCF_038432415.1 of Leifsonia stereocauli. Classification (NCBI taxonomy): domain Bacteria; kingdom Bacillati; phylum Actinomycetota; class Actinomycetes; order Micrococcales; family Microbacteriaceae; genus Leifsonia; species Leifsonia stereocauli. The sequence goes on along the minus strand of NZ_JBCAUN010000001.1, from coordinate 1,217,432 downwards.
TCTGCCGATGCCTGGAGCGGATGTCGATGCAGAACTGCAGCCGCACCGGGGGAGCGGCCACGGCACCCCATACCCAGGCGGCCGTCAGCCTGTCGGCGACGAAGCGGGCCGGAGCCTGCCGGGAGATGACCTCGGCTCGGACGGCGCGCAGTTCGGGGAGGTCGACCGGGGCGAAGCATCCGCCGATCGCATAGACCTCACCGGTGAGCCTGGCGGCGTGGAGCTCGGCGAGGGGCAGGTCGGCTGGGGAGAGGACGTCGGGGAGTCGCGGCATCCGTCCAGCATGGTCGCCCGCCCGGAACGCCGACGGCCCCGACGCGATTCTGTGCGTCGGGGCCGGCGGTCGTTCGGGCTGTGGACTACTGGCCGATGGCCTTCAGCCAGGCCTTGCGGGTCTCCAGCGCCTCGGTGGCGTCGGCGATCGCCTTAGCGTCCTTCGAGGCCGTGGCCTTCTCGAGGTCGGCCTCGAGCTTGGCGATGGCGTCGTTCAGCTGTCCGGCGAGGCCCTCGGTGCGGGCCTTCGTCTCGGGGTTGTTGCGCTTCCAGTGGTCATCGTCGAGCTTGCGCACGGCAGCCTCGATCTTGCGCAGGCGCTCCTCGACGACCTTCACCTGGTCGCGGGGGACCTTGCCGATCTCGTCCCAGCGGCGCTGGATGGAGGTGAGGGCCGTGCGCGCCTTCGTGCGGTCGGTCTCGGCGAGGATCGGCTCGGCCTCGTCGAGCAGGGCCAGCTTCAGCGTCAGGTTGCCCGAGTACTCCTCGTTCTCCTGCGCGTCGACCTCGGCCTTGGCTCCGTACAGCACGTCACCGGCCGCCTTGAAGCGGGCCCACAGGGCGTCGTCCTGCTTCTTGCCCGCCCGACCCGCCGTCTTCCAGTCCTCGAGGAGGTTGCGGTAGGTGGGGATGCCGTCAGCACCCTTCGGTGCGAGCGCCTCGGCCTGCTCGATGAGCGACTGCTTGCGGGTGCGCACGTCGCGGTGGGCGGAGTCGAGATCGGCGAAGAACGCCTTGCGGTGCTGCTCGATGGTCGTGCGAGCCGCACGGAATCGCTTCCAGAGCTCGTTGGCGGCCGCCTTCGGGATGCGCGGACCCTCCTGCTGATGGGTCTGCCACCGGGCGAAGAGGGCGTCGAGCTCGGCCGTGGCCTGCTTCCACTGCGTCTTCGCCGGGTCGGCTGCAGCGAGGGCCTCGGCGGCCTCGACGATGGCCGTGCGCTCGACGACGGCCGCTTCGGACGCCGCCTTCTCCTCGGCGCTCTGCGCTTCGGTCAGCTCGGAGACGGTGCCTCCGAGGGCGTCGAGACGGCGAGTGAGCGAGGCCAGGTCGCCGACGGCGTTCGCCGTCGAGATGGTCGAGCTCAGCGTCGACACGGCCTTCGAGATGTCGACGGCGGGGCCGCCGCGCTTGGCGCGCTGCTCGAGCAGGGTGACCTGACCGGCCAGGTCGGTGTACTTGCGCTCGAAGTAGCCGAGGGCCTCTTCCGGTGTGCCGTCGGGGAACTGACCCACTTCCCGTTCGCCGTCAGCTTCGCGCACGAAGACCGTGCCCGTCTCGTCGACGCGACCCCAGGGGTGCTCTTTCTCAGTTACCACGAGTTCCACCTTGTTTGTGATGCGCAACACGGGTTCGCCCCGCGGATGCCGCACGTTCGATCGGCCGCCGACGACGGCCACAGCGGCATAAGCCTATTCCACGCCTCGGGGCGCGGGTATCGGAAGCGGCGGGTTCGCCGCCCGTGGAGCGCCTACTTGACCGTCAGGTCGGACATCGTCACGGGAACGGCCGGCTTGCCGTCGCTGGCGCCGCCTTCAACGCCCTTCGAGGTGATCTGCGACTTCAGCTCGTCGAGCCCGCCTGTGACGGTGCCGATGACCGTGTAGCCGCCCGCGGCATCCGCCGGGATGGTGGTGTCGCCGTAGACGATGAAGAACTGGCTGCCCATGCTGTAGGCATTGCCACCCTGGCGGGCCATGGCGATGGTGCCGGCCGGGTAGACGCCGTCGGCCGGTGCGTTCTCGATCGGGCCGTAGCTGTAGCCTGGGCCACCGGCTCCGGTGCCTTCGGGGTCGCCGCACTGCAGCACCTCGAAGCCCTCTCCCGTGGTGAGGCGGTGGCAGGTGACGCCCTCGTAGAAGCCGCTCTCGATCAGGCTGACCGTCGACGCGACGCCCTGCGGTGCCGCTGCGCCGTCGAGGGTGAAGCCGAGGGTCACGTCGTTGAGCTTCATCGAGCCGGTCCAGCTCCGGTCCTCGGCGACGGAGACCGGCGGCACGTCGCCGGAGTTCTCGCCGGCAGCCGCTGTGGGCGTCGGTGTCGGGGTGGCGCTGGCGGAGGGCTCGGCCACTGGGGTGCCCGGGCCGCCGTTGAAGTAGGCGAGCTGAGCACCGACGGCGATGACGGCGACGGCCACGACGACGATGCTCGCGATGATGTTGTCGCGACGGCGCCGGGTCACCCTGTGCTGGTGAACCTTCTGCCGGGCCTGGTAGGCGCGAAGCCGCTGACGGGCCTCGCGGGTCTCACGGTCCGGACGGTTGTTCGATGCCACGGTGCTCCTCGAGATAGGCGAACTCCGCTGAACTCTACGGGAGCCGCCCATCAGTGGAAAAACCGACGTGCCGAGCAGTGTCATCCGGGCCGATTACGCTGAGGGGATGACGGATGCCGGCCTCGGGTTGCGCGGCGGCGCGACGCCGCTCGCCGTGCGCATGCGACCCCGCAGCATCGAGGAGGTGGCTGGACAGCGCCACCTGCTCACGCCGGGTTCCCCGCTCGTCGCCCTCGCGAGCGACAAGACGGGGGAGCGCGGCAGCGTCTCGATCATCCTCTGGGGTCCGCCCGGCACGGGCAAGACGACGCTGGCCCAGGCGATCGCGCACAGCTCCGGCCGGCGCTTCGTCGAGCTCTCGGCGGTCTCCGCCGGCGTGCGCGACGTGCGCCAGGTCATGGACGAGGCGATGTCTACACGCGACCTCTACGGCATCGCCACAGTGCTCTTCCTCGATGAGATCCACCGATTCACCAAGGCCCAGCAGGACGCACTGCTCCCGGGCGTCGAGAACGGCTGGGTCATCCTCGTGGCCGCCACGACGGAGAACCCGTCGTTCTCCGTCATCTCGCCGCTGTTGTCCCGCTCGCTCCTGCTCACCCTCGAGACCCTGAGCGACGACGACCTGGGCATCCTCGTCGACCGCGCCGTGTCCGATCCGCGCGGGCTCGACGGGAAGTTCACCCTCGACGACGAGGCGCGATCCTCCATCATCAGGCTGGCGTCCGGAGACGCCAGACGCGCGCTGACGGCGCTCGAGGCGGCGTCGGTCTCGGCCGGATCGACCCCGGCAGGTCCGGCGGCATCCGGAGCCGCCAAGAAGACGGCGAAGAAGCCCGTGATCACGGCCGAGCTGGTGGCGCTGGCCGTCGACCGCGCGCTGCTGCGCTACGACCGCAACGGCGACGAGCACTACGACGTGATCAGCGCGTTCATCAAGTCCGTGCGCGGCTCCGACGTCGATGCGGCCCTGCACTATCTCGCCCGCATGATCGAGGCCGGGGAGGATCCACGGTTCATCGCGCGACGCATCATCGTGTCGGCATCCGAGGACATCGGCATGGCCGATCCGCAGGCCCTGGTGGTGGCGATCGCCGCTGCTGACGCCGTGCAGTACATCGGCATGCCCGAGGGACGCATCCCGCTGGCGCAGGCCGTCGTGCACCTGGCGACCGCGCCGAAGTCCAACGCAGCCTACAACGGCATCAACGCCGCGATAGCCGACGTCAAGGCCGGGAAGATCGGCCGGGTGCCGAAGCCCCTCCGCGACGCGCACTACGCCGGCGCCAAGCGTCTGGGGCACGGCAAGGGCTACAAGTACCCCCACGACGACGCCATCGGCGTCGTCGAGCAGCAGTACCTGCCGAATGAGCTGAAGGGCACGCGCTACTACGTGCCGACGGAGCACGGGAACGAGCGGGAGGTCGGCGCGAGACTGACCAAGCTGCTGCGGATCATCCGCGGCAAGTAGGTCCTCCGCGACGTCCATTCGACGCTCAGGCAGCAGGCGGTCGTTGTGCTAAGCTTTCGGAGGCCAAAGGCCCGGAATTCCAAGCGCGGCTGCGAGGAACCCGGAGCCCGAGGGAACACGACCTGTAGCCGGTCTTCTCCCGCAGCCGATCCCTCTGACTTCACCGGGCACTCCTGTGCGCCGGTAACGACTGTTTGAGATCTTCTTCATCGAAAGGAAACCGTGTCTACCAAGTCACGTACCCGTAGCAAGACGCGCTTGTCGCGTGCGCTCGGAATCGCACTCACCCCCAAGGCTGCCAAGTACCTCGAGAAGCGTCCCTACGCTCCGGGCGAGCACGGCCGCACCAAGCGCAAGGCCGACTCGGACTACGCGGTTCGTCTGCGCGAGAAGCAGCGTCTTCGCGCCCAGTACAACATCCGTGAGGCTCAGCTCAAGATCGCCTTCCAGGAGGCTCGCAAGGCCCAGGGCCTGACCGGTGAGAACCTGGTCGAGCTCCTCGAGATGCGTCTCGACGCCCTCGTGCTCCGTGCCGGCTTCGCCCGCACCAGCGCGCAGGCCCGTCAGATGGTCGTGCACCGTCACATCCTCGTCGACGGCAAGATCGTGGACCGCCCCTCCTTCCGCGTGAAGCCGGGTCAGCTCATCCACGTCAAGGCCCGCTCCGAGGGCACCGAGCCCTTCCAGGTCGCAGCAGCCGGCGGTCACGTCGACGTGCTCCCGAAGGTGCCCGCGTACCTCGAGGTCGAGCTCGACAAGCTGCAGGCCACGCTGGTCCGCCGCCCGAAGCGCGCCGAGGTCCCCGTGACCTGTGAAGTGCAGCTCGTCGTGGAGTACTACGCAGCTCGCTGATCATCAGTACGCTGGAGGGCGGATCATCTTCGGATGGTCCGCCCTTCGTCATATAGCTCGACGTCGGGAAGCATGCCGGTTCGGGAATGGAGAGCATCGTGTCAGCTGGAGACATCGTCGGTCTGGTGGCGACGGCCCTGTTCGCCGTGCTGGTCGTGCTCATCGGCATCCTGCTGTTCAAGTTCGGCGGAGTGCTCGACGCCATCCGCGATTCCATCGTCGATGCCAACTCCAGCCTCACGCCGCTCGTCGGCGAGGTCACCGAGACTGTGCGCTCGACGAACACGCAACTGGCCAGGGTCGACACCATCACCAAGGACGTGGCCGATGTCACGGGCAACGTCTCGGCGCTGATCGCGCTGTTCGCCGCGACCGTCGGCGGACCCCTGATCAAGCTCGCCGGATTCTCGGCGGCCGTCGTGGCCGCCTTCGGCTTCGCCCGCGGGGCAGAGCGCTCCCCGGCGAAGCGCTGACGAAGTACTGTTGACAAGCACCACGAGAGCACGAGGAGCGGTTCGAATATGAAGAACGTTTTGTGGCTGATCATTGGCATCGCGGCCGGATTCGCCGTCGCCCACCAGGTCAACAAGACCCAGGAGGGGAAGCAGTTCTTCTCGACCATCGACGCCAGGGCCCGTGAGTTCGGCGAGGCCGTGAGCGAGGGCTACCGCCGTCGTGAGGCCGAGCTGCGCGACGCCATCGACGCCGACTGAGTTCGCGAGCAGCATCCGGTCGCCTCCGACCACTGTCCATCTGAACGCGCCCACGGGCGCTCCCCACCGAGTACGGAACCCATGCAGACTGCAGACATCCGCCGGCGCTGGCTCGAGTTCTTCGCTGAGCGCGGCCACACCGTCGTGCCATCAGCGTCGCTCGTCAGCGACGACCCCACCCTCATGTTCACCGTCGCGGGCATGGTGCCGTTCGTGCCGTACCTCACCGGAGTGGTCCCGGCTCCGTACCCGCGCGCCACGAGCGTGCAGAAGTGCATCCGCACCAGCGACATCGAGGAGGTCGGCCGCACGCCGCGGCACGGCACCTTCTTCCAGATGAACGGCAACTTCTCCTTCGGCGACTACTTCAAGGAAGGCGCCATCACGTACGCGTGGGAGCTGCTGACCTCCTCGGAGGCCGATGGCGGCTACGGCTTCGACCCGAAGGACCTGTGGGTCACCGTCTACAAGGACGACGACGAGGCAATCTCGATCTGGAAGCGCGTCGCGGGCCTGCCCGACGAGCGCATCCAGCGTCTCGACAAGGACACCAACTACTGGTCGACCGGCGTTCCCGGACCGGCGGGCCCCTGCTCCGAGATCTTCTTCGACCGGGGTCCTGCCTACGGCATCGACGGTGGACCCGCGACGGATGACGACAGGTACGTCGAGATCTGGAACCTCGTCTTCATGCAGTACCTCATCGACGATGTGCGCTCGAAGTACGACTTCCGCATCGTCGGCGAGCTGCCGAAGAAGAACATCGACACCGGCATGGGCCTGGAGCGCGTCGCGTTCATCAAGCAGGGCGTCGACAACATGTACGAGATCGACCAGGTGCGGCCTGTCCTCGATCGTGCAGCCGAGCTCTCCGGCCGCCGCTACGGGGCCGACCACGAGGACGACGTGCGCATGCGCGTGATCGCAGACCACGTGCGCTCGTCCCTCATGCTCATGAGCGACGGCGTCGCACCGTCGAACGAGGGCCGCGGCTACATCCTGCGCCGTCTCATGCGCCGCACGGTGCGGGCGATGCGCCTGCTCGGCGTCGACACAGCCACCTTCGGCGAGCTGTTCCCGGCGTCGCGCGATGCGATGAAGGCGGCTTACCCCGAGGTCGCGACCGACTTCTCGCGGATCGCCCAGCTCGCGAACGCCGAGGAGGAGACCTTCCTCCGCACGCTGACGGCCGGCACCAGCATCCTCGACCTGGCCGTGGCCAAGACGAAGACCGAGAAGGCTGCAGCGCTGCCCGGCGACACCGCCTTCCTCCTGCACGACACCTATGGCTTCCCCATCGAGCTCACCCTCGAGATGGCGGACGAAGCCGGCCTCACCGTCGACCGCACGGCATTCGACGAGCTCATGCTCGCGCAGCGCACCCGCGCCAAGGCCGACGCGCGTTCGAAGAAGTCAGTGCTGGCCGACCTCACCGTCTACAGCCCGTTCCGCGCCCTGGGCGAGACCGTGTTCACCGGCTACACCGAGTTGCAGACGCAGTCCCGCGTGCTCGGCATCATCGTGGACGGCGAGTCCGTGGCGAAGGCGACCGAGGGTCAGACCGCCGAGGTCATCCTCGCCGAGACGTCGCTCTACGCCGAGTCCGGCGGTCAGGCGGCGGATGTCGGCCTCATCGTCGGCGCCGGCTTCGAGCTCGAGGTTCTCGACGTGCAGAAGCCCGTCAAGGGTCTCATCAGCCACACGGTGCGGGTCAGCGTCGGCGAGGTGGGGGTCGACGCCGTCGCCACCAGCGTCGTCGACGAGGACAACCGCCGCGGTGCCCGTCAGGCGCACTCCGGAACGCACATCATCCACGCGGCGCTGCGCCAGGTGCTCGGCCCGACAGCGCACCAGTCGGGATCGTTCAACAAGGCCGGCTACCTCCGCCTGGACTTCGGGTGGAACAAGGCGCTCTCCGCCGAGACCCGCAGCGAGATCGAGGAGATCTCGAACAACGCCATCCGCGACAACCTCGAGGTGACGACTCGCGAGATGAGCGTCGACGAGGCCAAGTCGCTCGGCGCTATGGCCCTCTTCGGCGAGAAGTACGGCGACACAGTGCGGATGGTCGACATCGGCGGACCGTGGTCGCGCGAGCTCTGCGCCGGCACTCACGTCTCGACGAGCTCCGAGATCGGCATGATCAACCTGGTCAGCGAGTCGAGCGTCGGCTCGACGAACCGGAGGGTCGAGTCACTCGTGGGCCTCGAGGCCTTCAAGGACCTCGCGGCCGAACGCGCGATCGTGTCCGAGCTCACCACCAACCTGAAGACGCCGCGCGAGAAGATCCCCGAGCGCATCGCAGAGCTGATGGCGAACCTCAAGGCTGCCGAGAAGAAGATCGCGGCCTTCGAGGCACGCGCTCTCAGCGACCGGGTTCCCGCCCTGGTGCAGAACGCGACGACGGTCGGCGACGTCACCGTCGTCGCCGAGCACGTCGGGAACCTCGCATCGAGCGACGACCTGCGCGCACTGGTGACTGCGGCGCGCGAGCGCCTCGGCAGTGCGGCATCCGTCGTCGCCCTGACGGCCGTGGTGAACGAGAAGCCCGCCGTGATCGTGGCGACCAACCCGGCAGCCCGCGACGCCGGCCTCGGTGCCGGCGCCATCGTGCGCGCCATGGCCGGTGCGCTCGGCGGACGCGGTGGCGGCAAGGACGACCTCGCCCAGGGCGGTGGAACCGACGCCTCGGCCGTTCCGGCTGCTCTCGACGCCGCTCGCGACGCCGTTCGGGCCATCCGGTAGTCCCCGTGCGGACAGGAGTGCGGCTCGGAGTCGATGTGGGGAAGGTGCGCATCGGCGTCGCCCGCTCCGACCTGCACGGCATGCTCGCGACCCCCGTCGAGACCGTCCAGCGCGACGTGGCCGGCGGGGGAGCGGACATCGCCCGCCTGGTGGCGCTCCGTGATGAACTCGAGGCCTTCGAGGTGATCGTGGGGCTGCCGCTGGCGATGTCGGGCGGTCACACGGCCTCGACGGCCGATGCCCTCGGCTTCGCCCGAGCGCTGCAGGCCGCCGTCGACGTGCCCGTCCGCATGGTCGACGAGAGGCTCAGCACGGTGTCGGCGCAGTCGGCCCTGCGATCGTCTGGTCGCGGCTCGCGGACGCAGCGTCCCGTGATCGACCAGGTCGCCGCCGTTATCATTGTGCAACATGCGCTCGACAGCGAGCGCGGCACCGGTCAGCCTCCCGGCACCGTCGTCTCCTCCGTCGAAGGATCCTGAAGACTTGTCGAATGACACTCCCGTCCCCTCGGACGGAGATCGTGGCCCGCGCGATGACGCGCAGGAGCCAGCGGCCCCCAGTGACGGCGGCCTGAACTGGAACGACCTCCTCGCCGGACGCACCCCGGCGGCCGGGATTCCCGTCTCGCCCGATCCCGAACTGCACGACCCCGCCGTACAGGTTCCCCCTGTGCAGCCGCAGTCACGTCGCGAGGCCAGGGAGGCCGCCGCTGTCGCCGCGGCGCCGGCGATCCCGCCGACCACGCCCGTGCAGGCCACAGGACCTGTCGCCCTGCAGCCGGCCGGGACCTCGCGGTCGCAGCGCCGGTCGCAGCGCACCGAGTTCTACCCCGAGCGGGAGAAGAGAGGCCGCGGTCGCGGCGCTGCCATCGGCTGCCTCGTGATCGTGCTGGTGCTGGTCGGAGCTGCCGTCGGCGGCTGGTTCGCCCTGCAGGGCCCCATCCAGGACTTCATCGCGTCGACCCAGCCTCCCGCCGACTACGAGGGCGACGGAACCGGCGACGTGAACTTCGTCATCAAGGACGGCGACATCGGGGCCGACATCGCGCAGAACCTGCACTCCGATGGAATCACGGCGTCGTTCGGGGCGTTCTACGATCTCCTGCTGAAGCAGACTCCTGCGCCTGTCTTCCAGCCCGGTGCCTATGCAATGCACGAGAAGATGAGCGCCGCATCCGCCCTCACGGCGCTGGAGGACCCTGCGAACAGACTCGAGAACACCGTCGTGATCCCCGAGGGCACAGCGGCCGTCGACGTCTACTCGCTGATCAGCGAGGGCACGAAACTCCCGCTCGAGGATGTCGAGGCCGCCGCGAAGGACGTCGCATCGTTCGGCCTGCCGGCCGAGGCGAAGACCCTCGAGGGCTTCCTGTTCCCGGCCACGTACACCTTCGATCCGGGGGTGACGGCGCCCGAGGTGCTGACGACCATGGTCGACCGCTCCTTCCAGGCGCTCGACGAGGCAGGCGTGGCCGCAGACAAGCGCTGGGACACCATCCGCCTCGCCTCGTTGGTGCAGAAGGAGGCCGGCCTGCGTGATGACTACTACAAGGTCTCCAGGGTCTTCCTCAACAGGCTCGAGCAGGGCTGGAAGCTGCAGTCGGATGCGACGGTCGCCTACGGCACCGGCAACACGCACGTGGTGACGACGACGGATGCCGAGCGCGCCGACGAGGGCAATCTCTACAACACCTACGTGTACGACGGCCTGCCCATCGGCCCGATCTCGAACCCCGGCGATCTCGCGATCGATGCGGCGCTTCATCCGGCCGACGGACCGTGGATGTTCTTCGTGACCTGGAACCTCGACACCGGGGAGACCATCTTCTCGGAGACGGCGGATGAGCACGACGCCGCCGTCGCCAAGTGGCTGGCGTGGATGGACGAGCACCCGGAGTACGGTGGCTGACGCGGCGGTGCCCGTGGGTGACCGACTCGCCGTCCTCGGTTCGCCCATCGCCCACTCGAAGTCCCCGGCGCTGCACGCGGCGGCCTACGCCGCCCTCGGCCTGGACTGGAGCTACGAACGCCACGAGGTCGACGCCGACGGCCTCGATGCCCTCCTCGACGGCTCGGCCGGCGCGTGGCGCGGGCTCTCGCTCACCATGCCGTTGAAGGCCAGGGCGCTGAGCCGTGCCGACGAGCTCGACATGATCGCCGAGCAGACCGGCGCCGTCAACACGCTGGTGTTCTCCGCCGATGGCCGCAGCACCGGTTACAACACCGATGTCGCAGGCCTGGTCGCCGCGATCACCGAGGCCGGCGTGCACTCGGCGCGGCACGTCGTCATCCTCGGCGCCGGAGCCACCGCGTCATCGGCCATCGTGGCCGCAGCCGACCTCGGCGCCGAACATGTCCACCTCGCCGCGCGCAATCCCGTACGCGGCCACGAGCTCGACGGACTCAGCGCATCGCTCGGTCTCACGCACGCCGTGAGCACCTTCGACGAGCTCGACGGCGTCGCCGGTGAGCTCGTCATCTCGACGCTGCCCGGAGGGACCGTCCTGGAGGCCGGGATTCCGCTGGACCTGCAGCGCGACGCCCTGCTGTTCGACGTGGCATACGACCCGTGGCCGAGCGCGCTGGCGATGAGCTGGCTGAAGCGCGGCGGACGGGTCGCCTCCGGGACCGGGATGCTGCTGCACCAGGCGCTCGTGCAAGTGCGCATCTTCGTGTCAGGCGACCCACTCATCCCGCTTCCGGACGAGGCCGCGGTGCTCGCCGCCATGCGGACCGCGATCTCCTGACCTCCCGTCTCGGGCGCGGCGTCACACGGTCGGGCGCCGAGTCGCCCTGTGGAAAGATGGTTCCATGCTTCGTTGGTTGACTGCGGGTGAGTCTCACGGCCCCGAACTCATCGCCATGCTCGAGGGTCTTCCCGCCGGCGTGCCCGTCTCTCTCGACACCGTGCGCGCCGATCTCGCGCGCCGCAAGCTCGGCTACGGTCGCGGCGCACGCATGAAGTTCGAGCAGGACGAGCTCACCATCTCGGGCGGCGTCCGTCACGGTCTCTCGCTCGGCAGCCCGATCGCGCTCCGCATCGGCAATACCGAGTGGCCGAAGTGGTCCGAGGTCATGAGCCCCGAGCCGATCGACGCTGCTTCCCTCGGGCGCGGTCGCGGAGCTCCGCTCACCCGTCCGCGTCCAGGTCACGCCGACCTCGTGGGCATGCAGAAGTACGGTTTCGACGAGGCCCGGCCCGTGCTCGAGCGTGCGAGCGCACGCGAGACCGCCGCCCGCGTGGCGCTGGGAGCCGTCGCCCGGTCCTTCCTCGCCGAGCTCGGCATCACCCTCGTCGCCCACACCATCGCCATCGGTCCTGTCCGCGTTCCCGAGGACTCGGCGTTGCCGCATCCGGACGACGTCGACGCCCTCGATGCCGACCCACTGCGCTGCTTCGACGCCGCCACCAGTGCCCTCATGGTCGCCGAGGTGGATGCCGCCCACAAGGACGGCGACACCCTCGGCGGCGTGGTCGAGGTGCTCGCCTACGGGGTTCCGCCGGGTCTCGGCTCCTACGTGCACTGGGACCGCCGTCTCGACTCGCAGCTCGCCGCCGCCCTCATGGGGATCCAGGCCATCAAGGGCGTCGAGGTCGGCGACGGATTCCTCACCACGACCCGCCGCGGCTCAGAGGCCCACGACGAGCTCGTCATGAGCGACGGCGCCATCGAACGCGAGAGCGACAAGGCCGGCGGCACCGAGGGCGGCATGTCCACGGGCACTGTGCTGCGCGTGCGCGCAGGCATGAAGCCGATCGCGACCGTGCCGCACGCCCTGCGCACGGTCGACGTGGCGTCGGGCGAGGCTGCTGCGGCACACCACCAGCGCTCGGACGTGTGTGCAGTTCCCGCCGCCGGCGTCGTCGCCGAAGCCATGGTCGCGCTCGTGCTGGCGAACTCGGTGCTGGAGAAGTTCGGCGGCGACTCGCTGCCCGAGACCAGGCGCAACCTCGAGTCGTACCTCGCTTCGATGCCGGCGAACCTCACGACCTCGCGGCGATGACGCTCGAATCCCGACTGCCCGTCGTCTTCATCGGACCGATGGGTTCCGGCAAGTCGCGGATCGGCCGCAAGGTGGCCGCTGCCATCGGGGTTCCGTTCATCGACACCGACAGCGTCGTGGTCGCCGGCCACGGTGCCATCAGCGACATCTTCGAGCGCGATGGCGAGCAGCGGTTCCGGGAGCTCGAGCGACAGGCCGTGGCTGAGTCCCTTGCGGAGCACGCCGTGGTCTCGCTCGGCGGGGGAGCCGTGCTCGATCCGCAGACGCAGGACGACCTGCGCGGTGCGACGGTGGTGCTGCTCACTGTGACGAGCGCAGCCGTGGCCAAGCGCATCCAGGGCGGAAAGCGTCCCCTCGTCGCCGACGAGGGCATCATCGCGTGGGAGCGCATCCTCGAGGAGCGTCGCCCGATCTACGAGGATCTGGCCGCAGCGACCTTCGACACCTCGACGGGCTCGCTCACCGAGCTCGCCGACGACATCGTGACCTGGCTGAAAGAGGGACAAGTGACCGACACCGTCATCTCCGTGACCGGAGCAGACCCGTACGACATCGTCGTGGGCAGCGGAGTGCTCTCGGGGCTCGCCGACACGCTGGGCCAGAACGTGCGCAAGGTGCTCATCGTGCACGCGCCCACTCTCGGTGCGAAGGCCAACGAGCTGCGCGAGAGCCTGCAGGACCGCTTCGAGGTGCTGCTGGCCGAGGTGCCGGACGCCGAGACCGCGAAACGGGTCGAGGTGGCCGCCTTCTGCTGGCAGGTCATGGGCCAGTCCGACTTCACCCGCTCCGATGCCGTCATCGGCTTCGGCGGCGGAGCCGTCACCGACCTGGCCGGCTTCGTCGCAGCCACGTGGCTGCGCGGCGTGAAGCTCATCCAGGTTCCGACGTCGGTCGCCGGCATGGTCGACGCCGCCATCGGCGGCAAGACCGGCATCAACACCGCCGAGGGCAAGAACCTCGTGGGCGCCTTCTACGCCCCGGCTGCGGTTTTCTGCGACCTCGAGACCCTGGACACGTTGCCGAGGAACGAGATCCTCGCCGGCTTCGCCGAGATCGTGAAGGCCGGCTTCATCGACTCGCCCGAGATCCTCGACATCATCGAGGCCGATGTCGAAGCCGTCACCGACCCGTCGACTCCGCAGTTCCGCCGGGTGGTCGAACTCGCCATCGCCATGAAGGCGCGCGTCGTGAGCGAGGACTTCACCGAGCAGGGACTCCGCGAGATCCTCAACTACGGCCACACCCTCGGCCACGCCATCGAGCACGCCGAGCGCTACCAGTGGCGCCACGGAGCGGCCGTCTCCATCGGCATGGTCTTCGCCGCCGAACTCGGCCGTCTCACGGGCTCGCTCTCCGACGAGGTCGTCGACCGGCACCGGAGCATCCTGGACTCCCTCAGCCTGCCGATCAGCTACCCCGTCGGCCGCTGGAGCACCCTGCTGGCGACCATGCAGCGCGACAAGAAGGCGCGAGCGGGAATGCTGCGTTTCATCGTGCTCGACGACCTCGCGCGACCGAGCGTGCTGACGGCCCCTGAGACGTCGCTGCTCTTCGCGGCCTACCAGGAGATCGGCAGCTAGGCTGACCTCTCATGACGACGATCCTCGTGCTCAACGGCCCCAATCTCGGTCGGCTCGGCTCGCGTGAGCCCGAGGTGTACGGCTCGGCGAACCTCGAAGACCTGCGGAGCGCCATCACGCAGCAGCTGACGGATGCCGCGACCGATGCAACGCTCGAGCTGCGTCAGACCGACGACGAGTCCGAGCTCGTGCGCTGGCTGCACGGTGCCGTCGATTCCGGCTCGCCCGTCGTGCTGAATCCCGCCGCATTCACGCACTACAGCTACGCCCTGCGCGACGCTGCGGCCCTCGTCACCGGCGCCGGGCTACCGCTGATCGAGGTGCACATCACCAACCCGCACGCGCGTGAGAGCTTCCGTCACACCAGCGTCATCAGCGGGGTGGCATCCGGGGTCATCGCGGGATTCGGATTCGACTCCTACAGGCTGGCCGTCGATCAGATTCTCCGTTCGCAGGCGTGAGAGTCTAAACTTCCCTGATGGCCCGCGCGTTACGCGCCATCGGCCGCGCAACTTCCCCAACTGAAACGGATCACTTTCGCATGGCATCTACCGCTGACATCAAGAACGGCGTCGTCCTCTCGATCGACGGGCAGCTCTGGAGCGTGATCGAGTTCCAGCACGTGAAGCCCGGCAAGGGTGGGGCGTTCGTCCGCACCAAGCTGAAGAACGTCGTCACGGGCAAGGTCGTCGACCGCACCTACAACGCCGGCGCGAAGATCGAGATCGAGAACGTCGACCGTCGTGACTTCACCTACCTGTACGCCGATGGCGACGGGTTCGTGTTCATGGACACCGCCGACTACGACCAGATCACCGTCACCGACACCGTCGTCGGCGACGCGAAGAACTTCATGCTCGAGAACCAGGCCGTGACCGTGGCGCTGAACAACGGCAACCCGCTCTACGTCGAGCTCCCGGCATCCGTGGTGCTCGAGATCACCTACACCGAGCCGGGCCTGCAGGGCGACCGCTCCACCGGTGGCACCAAGTCGGCCACGGTCGAGACCGGCTACGAGATCCAGGTTCCGCTGTTCCTCGAGACCGGCACCAAGGTCAAGGTCGACACCCGCACGGGCGACTACCTCGGTCGCGTCAACGACTAGTGAGCGCGCGCACCAAGGCGCGGAAACGCGCCCTCGACATCCTGTACTCGGCCGACATGCGGCAGATCAGCGTTCCGCAGGCCCTCGCGGTCGAGGCGGAGCGCGCTGCCAGCGAGCCCGCGCGCGAGGCGAGCTGGCTCTATGCGCGTGAGATCGTCGACGGCGTCGTCGACAACCAGGCCGAGATCGACGAGCTCATCGAGACCTACGCTCAGGGCTGGACCCTGAAGCGGATGCCGGCCATCGACCGTGCGCTCATCCGCATCGGCATCTGGGAGATCGTCTTCAACGACGAGGTGCCGGACGGCGTCGCGATCTCCGAGGCCGTCGAGGCTGCCACCGTGCTCTCGACCGACGACTCCGCCGGGTTCGTCAACGGCCTGCTCGCCAAGATCTCGCAGGTCAAGGCGTAGAGCCTCAGCGCGTCGCCTGATGCTGCGTTCGGATCCGGCGCGCCGATCCGAACGTGGCAAAGGGCCGAAGCCGTGAGAACGGGCCAGTCCGGCCTGTTCTCACGGCTTCTCGTCGTTCCGGCCTGTTCCGGAGCGCGTCGCCAGCAGTGCGAGCGTGTGCGCGACCACCTCGGCCGGTCCGTCGTGACCGGCGAGGCTCGCCGCGATGCGCCGGGCGTTCTCCCGGTACGACGGCGTGGACGTGACGCGGCGCCAGCCATCGAGCACCCGGCGAGCTGACGGCGTTCCCGTGCGCAGGCTCACTCCGGCTCCAGCCCAGGCCACGCGGGCCGCGATCTCCGGCTTGTCGAGGTCGCCGCCGGCGACCACGAGGGGGATGCCGTGCGCGAGGCCCGCCAGCACGCCGCCCCATCCGCCGTTCGTGATCATCACGTCGACATGGGGGAGCAGCTCTCCGTATGGGAGCAGGCCGGCGACCCGCGCGTTCGGCGGCACAGGGAACGGCAGTTCCGGCGCATCCGGCCGTCCTGTCGTCACCACCACCGTCACGTCCTGCCTGCCCAAGGCGCTCATGGCCGGCTCGATGAGGTCGTGAGGGTCGACGTTCAGCGTTCCCTGCGTCACGTGCACCACGGATGCCGCAGGCTCGACGAGCTCGGGCCACCACGCGGGCAGCTCCCCGGTCGCCCGTGGCGGCGTCGCGAGCGCCCCGACGAAGACGACCTGCTCGGGCAGGTCGGCGCGCGGGTACTCGAGTTCGGGCGCTCCGCTGGCGCAGACCAGGTCGGGGGAGTACCAGGCGTCGTCGAAGCTGCGTTCGACGACTGGCAGGCCGCAGAGCTCGCGTTGTTCGCGGTAGGCCGAGCGCATGCCGCGGGTGGCCAGGGGCAGCAGTCGGCGGAGGGCGGCATCCCGCAGCCGACCGACGGGTCCGCGCGCCGGGGGGATCCCCAGCGACGGTGGCGGCAGCTCTCGACTCGGGATGGCCAGCGGTACTATCGCCACGGTCACCCAGGGCGAAGCCGTGCGCTCGGACGCCAGACGGGCGCCGAGGCTGAGGTTGTCGGCGACGATCACGTCCCAGGGGCGCTCGGCCCAGGCCGCCACCAGATCGTCGCTCTGCGCGGCCGCCGTGCGGATGAACACGTGCTCGACGTTCGCGAGCAGCTGGCGCGGACCCCTGCGGCCGCGCAGCGCCGGAAACGTCGGGGCGAGGTCGTGCTCGTCGAAATCCGGAGCGGCGTTCCAGAGAACGATCTCGGCTCCGAGCCCGGCGAAGACCGGGGCGTGGGCCGAGCCCGTGTAGACGCGCACGGCGTGGCCGTCGGCGAGAAAGGCGCGGGCGACGGCGGCGACAGGTGCGACATGCCCGATGAAGGGCATCACGGCGATCATCACGTCGGCCATGGTCCATGCAAGCACACCGGCGCTGTTTCACGGTGTTTCGTGGACGTTACGTTTCCAGCGTGAACCGCCGACAGGGTGATCGTCGCTGCTACTTTCCGACTGGGGGTGGGACGGTCTCGCTCATTCGGTTCTGTGGGGTCACCGTGGTCGTTCTGTCCCGAGTACTGCAGCGTATCGCCGTCTTCACCTGCCTCGTCGTGGTCTGCACCCTGGTGGTCACGACACGCCAGAGCGCCGCTGTCGCCGACACGGCCGCGAGTCGGAAAGGGTCGATCTCCGGGGCCATCTCCGATTCGACAGGGAGACCGCTGGGTGGTCCGGTTGACGTCGTGGTCCAGAAGTTCGAGGGCGGCGTCGTCGTCCAGCACTTCCCTGTCACCTCCGCGGATGACGGATCCTTCGAGGTCGACGGGTTGCCGACTGGCTCCTACAGGGTCGAATTCGACGACGCCGGCTTCGCCAACGATCACCCGTACACGATCATCGAGCAGTACTTCGGTGGCTCGGCGGTGCGCCCATACGGAACCGAAGTCATGGTCACGGCCGGCACCGTGAGGTCCCTCGGCATGGTTCGTCTGGTTGGCGGTGGTTCCGTCTCGGGGAGCTGGACTTGTCCGACCTGCGAGACCATCGATGGCATCTCCTCTGTGAGCGCAGACCTGTTCGACCCCGCGACGGGGCAGTGGATCGGTGTGAGGCCACTGCTCCCGGCCTCTGTCGGCAACCCATCCACCGATCCCGATGGGTACCACCGTGATGGCGGCTTCTCAGCGAACGGCTTGTATCCGGGGACCTATCGGATGCGGATCAACTACTCCAGTGTCGATGGGAGGCTCCGCGGTGCCGTGTCTGCTCCCTTCGACATCAGCGCGCATCCGCGCTGGCAGTCCACCGAGGTCCTGACCCTGGACCTCAAGCTCTACGCGATCCAGGGGCCGGCAGGCCGCCTCGTGCGTGTGGCCGGTCAACCAGAGGTCTACCTGTCCGATCGACTCGACGGTCTCATCCACATCGCCAACTACGGTTCCGTCTCCGATCTGGGCTTTCCGACAGCGGTGTCGTTGATCACGGTGTCGCAGTTGCGTGCGGCCACGATCGCGCCGGCATCGCTGACGGGGCTTGCGACGTGTGGAGACGGGGTCTTCCTCTCATCGGGCGGCATCCGTCGGCTGATCCCTGCCGCAAGCCGCACCGGGAGACCGGTGACTGTGCTGCCCCCGGAGATCTGCGCAGCGCTCCCGGGCGTGCCGGTCCCGCTGCCGACACCGATCTTCCTCAAGGGGAGCAACTCGCCCGTGGTCAGTTTGCTGGAGGGCGGTGCTCTGCGCAGTGTCCCGAATCCTGCGACGCTCGCGTCGATACGCTCCGGACGGCCGACCACCGTCGTCACTCCGACGGCCTTGGCGACCTTCCCTGCGGGCGAACCCGTGCCAGCGATCGGCACGCTGGTGAAGGATCCCGCGCACGCGACCGTCTACCTTGTCGACACGCCTCGCTCGTTCGTCCCGGTGCGCGCATTCCAGTCTGTTCTCGACATGGGACTGCAGCGTTCAGTCACCACCCTCCCGACGGCGGTGGTGGGGCAGACCGCGAAAGCGCCGGTCGTGCTCAGCAACTTCGTGCGATGCAACGGCGCATCGTGGCTCGCAAGTGGTGGGGCGCTGCTCCCCATGCGAGCAGCCGCTGCCGGTTCGGCTCCAGTCACGAACCTCTCGACCTGGCTGTGCACTCAGCAGGCGCGTCCCTCATCGCATGCGGCCGACGGGGCCCGTCTGTTCATCAGGGCCACGGGCGCCGCCCGGGTGTACCTGGTGTCTGGAGGGGTGAAGCAGGCTGTGAGCTCTCCCGCCGTGCTCAAGCGACTGGCGCCGTCGGGGGCTGCCGTCAATTCCGTCGACTCCGCATTCGTGTCTTCCCTGAGGACGGGCGCCACCCTGAGGTGACCTGGCCTGACGCTCGGCCGGCGCTCCGTGTTCGCTATGCTGGAGAGGTTGGCAACCTTTAATGCCGTCCTGTGAGACGGAGAAGGGAGTCGGTCTGATGGCGCGTACAGTGCTGAATCACTCTGACATTTCGCGGGCACTCACCCGCATCTCGCACGAGATCCTCGAATCGAATCGCGGTTCGTCCGATCTCGTCATCCTCGGCATCCCCACGCGTGGCACCGTCCTGGCCCGCCGCATCGCCGAGATCATCCAGCGCATCGAGCCCGACGCGCCCGTGCAGCTCGCAGGGTCGCTCGACGTGACCATGTACCGCGACGACCTGTCGCGCACCCGAACGCGCACCCCGTCGCCGACGGATGTGCCCGTCGGCATCGACGGCAAGACCGTGGTGCTCGTCGACGACGTGCTGTTCTCCGGACGCACCATCCGCGCAGCATTCGACGCCCTCAACGACCTCGGCCGGGCCAGAGCCGTGCGCCTGGCCGTGCTCGTCGACCGCGGCCACAGGGACTTCCCGATCCGGGCCGACTTCGTCGGCAAGAACCTGCCCAGCGCCACGTCCGAGCGCATCAACGTGCACCTGAGCGAGATCGACGGCGCCGAGTTCGTCTCGATCGAGGGAGGCGAGGAATGAGACACCTGCTCTCCACGCGAGACCTGAGCCGCGACGAGGCCATCGAGCTGCTCGACATCGCGGAGGACATGGCAGACGTGCAGCTGCGCGAGGTCAAGAAGCTCCCGACGCTGCGCGGACGCACGGTGGTCAACCTGTTCTTCGAAGATTCGACCCGCACGAAGGTGTCGTTCGAGGCCGCCGCCAAGCGCCTGAGCGCCGACGTCATCTCCTTCAGCGCGAAGGGCTCGAGCGTCTCGAAGGGCGAGAGCCTGAAGGACACGGCGCAGACCCTGGCGGCGATCGGCGCGGATGCCGTCGTCATCAGGCACGGCTCCTCCGGCGCCCCCCTCGTGCTCGCGCAGAGCGGCTGGATCGACGCCGGTGTGCTGAACGCCGGCGACGGGACACACGAGCACCCCACACAGGCGCTGCTCGACGCGTTCACGCTGCGCCGCCGCATCCACGGCGCAGCATCGCGTGGCCGCGGTCTCGACGGCGTGCGGGTCACGATCGTCGGCGACATCCTGCACTCCAGGGTCGCGCGCTCCAACGTCTGGCTGCTCTCGACCCTGGGCGCCGAGGTGAGCCTCGTCGCGCCGCCCACACTGCTGCCCGTCGACCTCGCCAACTGGCCGGTCAGCGTCGGCTACGACCTCGACGACGCCATCGACGCCCAGCCCGACGCCGTCATGATGCTGCGCATCCAGCTCGAGCGCATGCACGCCGCGTTCTTCCCCAACAGCCGGGAGTATTCCCGAGCGTGGGGACTCGACGACGAGCGATTCGCACGCCTCAGGGCGGATAGCATTGTGATGCACCCTGGCCCGATGAATCGAGGCCTCGAGATCTCTTCCCGAGCAGCCGACTCTCCGCAGTCGAGCGTGCTCGAGCAGGTTGCGAATGGAGTTTCGGTGAGAATGGCCGCCCTGTATCTACTGCTCTCCGGCGAGAAGGGGGAGTAGGCGACATGGCCGAGTCCTATCTCATCCGTGGCGCGTCGCTCGCCGACGGCACCACGTCAGACATCCTCCTCGACGGCGGGATCATCGCCGAGGTCGGCACAGGCCTGAGCGCCGCGGGAGCGAGAGTCATCGACGCCGACGGGCTGATCGCCCTGCCCGGCCTCGTCGACCTGCACACGCACCTGCGCGAGCCCGGCTACGAGCAGAGCGAGACGATCCTCACCGGCACCCGCGCCGCAGCAGCCGGGGGCTTCACCGCCGTCTTCGCGATGGCCAACACGGCCCCTGTCGCAGACACCGCCGGCGTCGTCGAGCAGGAACTCGCCCTCGGCGACGCAGCCGGCTACGCCACCGTGCAGCCCATCGGCGCCGTCACCGTCGGCCTGCAGGGTGAGCGTCTCGCCGAACTCGGTGCCATGGCCCGGTCGCGAGCGAACGTGCGGGTCTTCTCCGACGACGGATTCTGCGTGTCTGATGCCCTCCTCATGCGCCGCGCGCTCGAGTACGTGAAGGCGTTCGACGGCGTCATCGCCCAGCACGCGCAGGAGCCGCGGCTCACGCAGGGTGCGCAGATGAACGAGGGCGCCCTCTCCGGCGAGCTCGGACTGGCAGGCTGGCCGGCCGTGGCCGAGGAGGCGATCATCGCCCGCGACGTCCTGCTCGCCGAGCATGTCGGTTCGCGCCTGCACATCTGCCACGTCTCGACGGCCGGCTCGGTCGACGTGATCCGCTGGGCCAAGGCCCGCGGCATCCAAGTCACAGCCGAGGTCACCCCGCACCACCTGCTGCTCACCGAGGACCTGATCTCGGGCTACGACGCTCGCTTCAAGGTGAACCCTCCGCTCCGGCGCCGTGAAGACGTCGAGGCCGTACGTGCGGCCCTGGCAGACGGCACCATCGATATCGTCGCCACCGATCACGCACCGCATCCGTCGGAATCGAAGGAGTGCGAGTGGGATGCCGCAGCCAACGGCATGGTCGGGCTCGAGTCGGCCCTCTCGGTCGTGCACGCCTCTGTCGTGGAGAACGGACTGCTCGACTGGACCGATGTCGCCCGGGTGCTCTCGCAGACGCCGGCCCGCATCGGACGCATCCGCGGCCACGGCGAGGCGATCGCCGTCGGTGCAGCTCCCGAGATCGTGCTCTACGACCCGAGCGCCAGCCGCTCATGGGGCACCGCCGACCTCGCCGGTCGCAGCGTGAACTCGCCCTACCTCGGCCGAACGCTTCCCGGCCGGGTCGTCGCGACCTTCCACCACGGCTACGCCACGGTGCTCGACGGTGCCGTGCTGGAGACCGCCGAGATCGCCGCGGCAGCAGGGGAGGCGCGCGCATGACCGACTACACGGTCCCGGCCATCATCGTGATCGCCATCACCGCGCTCATCCTGCTCGCCATGTGGCTGGGCTGGCGCGGACGCAGCCGGCGCGACGTCCAGGTGGGCGCCTACCCGCTCCCGGCATCCGTCGCGGCCCCCATCGTCGGAGCCGACGGCTTCTACGTCGCCACCACGCAGCACGAGAAGCCGCTGGAGCGTCTCAACATCCGCAGCCTCGGCTTCAGGGCCAAGGCACGCGTCACTGTCGGCGCCGACGGCGTCGCCCTCGAGATCCCGGGCGAGGAGACGGCCTGGATCCCGAGCGAGGCCATCCGGGGAGCAGGGCCTGCGACCTTCGCCATCGACCGGGTCGTCGAGCGCGACGGACTGGTCTGCATCACCTGGGCCCTGGCCGGCTCCGGCGACCTCGCCGACAGCTACCTGCGGGTCTCCGATTCCTCCGACCGCGAGCGCGTCCTCGACGCTCTCGCCCACATCCTCAGCTCCGCTCCTGCGGAAGCCATTGAAGAAAGCGAGGCCTGAACATGGCTGCATCCATTCCGAGTCCGGCCGTCCTCGTCCTCGAGGACGGATCGCGCTACCGCGGCCGCGCTTACGGCGCCGAGGGCCGCACAGTCGGCGAGGCCGTCTTCTCCACCGGCATGACCGGCTATCAGGAGACGCTGACCGACCCGAGCTACGCCGGCCAGATCGTTCTGCAGACGGCTCCGCACATCGGCAACACCGGGATGAACGACGAGGACATGGAGTCCTCCAAGATCTGGGTCGCCGGCTACATCGTGCGCGACCCCTCCCGCGTGGTGTCGAACTTCCGGTCTGAGCGCAGCCTCGACGACGACCTCGTCGCGTCGGGCGTCGTCGGCATCAGCGGAATCGACACGCGCGCCGTCACCAGGCACCTGCGGTCCGCCGGTGCCATGCGTGCCGGCATCTTCTCGGGAGCGGATGCCGCCCTCAGCGACGGCGAGCAGCTCGAACTGGTGCGCGGCGGCGTCGAGATGGCCGGCCAGAACCTGTCCGGCGCCGTCTCCACGCAGGAGCGCTACGACGTTCCGGCCACGGGGGAGCGCATCGGCTCCGTCGCCGTGCTCGACCTCGGCGTCAAGACCTCCACGCTGAACTTCCTCGCTGAGCGCGGCTTCGACGTGGTCGTGCTGCCCCAGACCGTGACGGCCGAGGAGATCCTGGAGCTCGAGCCGAGCGCGCTGTTCTTCTCGAACGGCCCGGGCGACCCCGGGGCATCCGACCACCATGTCGAACTGCTCCGCACAGTGCTGCGTGCCGACGTGCCCTACTTCGGCATCTGCTTCGGCAACCAGCTGCTCGGCCGTGCGCTCGGCTTCGGAACCTACAAGCTGCCGTTCGGTCACCGCGGCATCAACCAGCCCGTCATCGACGTCTCAACGGGTCGTGTCGAGATCACCGCGCACAACCACGGCTTCGCCGTCGACGCGCCGCTGCACGAGGTGAGCGACTCCGCCGAGGGCTTCGGCCGCGTCGAGGTCAGTCACTACGACCTCAACGACAACGTGGTCGAGGGGCTCAACTGCCTCGACATCCCCGCGTTCAGCGTGCAGTACCACCCCGAGTCCGCTGCAGGCCCGCACGACGCCAACTACCTGTTCGACAGGTTCCGAGACATGGTGCTCGCGAGGACCTCGACGAGCGAGGCGACCGAAGCACCTGAAGCACCCGACGAGACCGAAGCAACCGATGGAGACCAGAACTGATGCCCAAGCGTGAAGACATCACCAGCGTCCTCGTCATCGGGTCGGGCCCGATCGTCATCGGCCAGGCCTGCGAGTTCGACTACTCCGGCACCCAAGCCTGCCGCGTGCTGCGCGAGGAGGGCGTTCGCGTCATCCTCGTGAACTCCAACCCGGCGACCATCATGACCGACCCGGACTTCGCCGACGCGACCTACGTCGAGCCGATCACCTGGGAGGTCATCGAGACCATCATCGCCAAGGAGAAACCGGATGCGATCCTGCCGACCCTGGGCGGACAGACCGCCCTGAACGCGGCAATCCAGCTGCACGAGAACGGCATCCTCGAGAAGTACGACGTCGAGCTCATCGGCGCCAGCTTCGAGGCCATCAACAAGGGCGAGGACCGCCAGATCTTCAAGGAGCTCGTGATCGAGGCCGGGGCGGACGTGGCGCGAAGCCACATCGCCACGACCCTCGACGAGGCGAAGGAGTTCGCCCTCGACCTCGGCTACCCGCTCGTGGTTCGCCCCTCCTTCACGATGGGCGGCCTCGGCTCGGGCTTCGCCTACGACGAGGCCGACCTGGTGCGCATCGCCGGCCAGGGCATCCACGACTCGCCCACGCACGAGGTGCTCCTCGAGGAGTCGATCCTCGGCTGGAAGGAGTACGAGCTCGAACTCATGCGCGACACGGCCGACAACACCGTCGTCGTCTGCTCGATCGAGAACGTCGACCCCGTCGGCGTGCACACCGGCGACTCGATCACCGTCGCGCCGGCGCTCACCCTCACGGATCGCGAGTACCAGAAGCTACGCGACATCGGCATCGACATCATCCGCGCCGTGGGCGTCGACACGGGCGGCTGCAACATCCAGTTCGCCATCGACCCGGCCGACGGTCGCATCATCGTCATCGAGATGAACCCCCGCGTCTCGCGCTCCTCGGCGCTGGCATCGAAGGCGACGGGCTTCCCGATCGCCAAGATCGCGGCCAAGCTCGCCATCGGCTACAGGCTCGACGAGATCCCGAACGACATCACCCGCGTCACCCCGGCGAGCTTCGAGCCCACGCTCGACTACGTCGTCGTCAAGGTCCCACGGTTCGCATTCGAGAAGTTCCCCGCGGCCGACCCCACCCTCACGACCACCATGAAGAGCGTCGGCGAGGCCATGGCCATCGGCCGCAACTACGCCTCCGCCCTGCAGAAGGCGCTGCGCTCGCTCGAGAAGAAGGGCTCGTCGTTCCACTGGGGCGAGGAGGCCCGCTCGCTCGACGAGCTGCTCGAGATCTCGAAGACGCCGACGGATGGCCGCATCGTGACGGTCCAGCAGGCACTCCGGGCCGGAGCCACCGTCGACCAGGTCTTCGACGCCACCAAGATCGACCCGTGGTTCATCGACCAGATCGTGCTCATCAACGAGGTGGCAGACGCCATCGCGGCGGCAGACACCCTCGACTTCGACACCCTGCGCTACGCGAAGGACCACGGCTTCTCGGATGTGCAGATCGGCGAACTGCGCGGCTTCGGCGAGGACGGGGTGCGCGAGGTGCGCCACACCCTGGGTGTGCGCCCGGTCTTCAAGACCGTCGACACCTGTGCCGGCGAGTTCCCTGCGCTCACGCCGTACCACTACTCGAGCTACGACGAGGAGACCGAGGTGGTCCCGAGCGACCGCCGCAAGGTCGTCATCCTCGGCTCTGGCCCGAACCGCATCGGCCAGGGCGTCGAGTTCGACTACTCCTGCGTGCATGCATCGTTCGCACTCTCGGCCGCCGGCTTCGAGACGATCATGATCAACTGCAACCCCGAGACCGTCTCGACCGACTACGACACCAGCGACAGGCTGTACTTCGAGCCGCTCACCCTGGAGGACGTGCTCGAGGTCATCCACGCCGAGTCGCAGTCGGGCGAGCTCGTGGGCGTCGTGGTGCAGCTCGGCGGCCAGACCGCGCTCGGGCTCGCCAAGGGCCTGAAGGAGGCCGGCATCACCATCCTCGGCACCACGCCCGAGGCGATCGACCTGGCCGAGGAGCGCGGGGAGTTCTCGCGCATCCTCGACGAGGCGAACCTGCTCGCCCCGCGCAACGGCACGGCGTTCGACTTCCAGGGCGCCGTCACCGTCGCCGAGGAGATCGGCTACCCGGTGCTCGTGCGCCCCAGCTACGTGCTCGGCGGCCGCGGCATGGAGATCGTCTACGACAGCGCGTCGCTCGCGGACTACTTCGAGCGCATCGAGGGTCAGGGCATCGTCGGCCCGTCGCATCCGCTTCTCGTCGACCGCTTCCTCGACGACGCCATCGAGATCGACGTCGACGCCCTCTACGACGGCGAGGAGCTCTACATCGGTGGCGTCATGGAGCACATCGAGGAGGCCGGCATCCACTCGGGCGACTCCAGCTGCACCCTGCCGCCGGTGACCCTGGGCCGCGGCGTCATCGACCGCGTGCGTGAGGCGACCGAGGCCATCGCGAAGGGCATCGGCGTTCGCGGCCTGCTCAACGTGCAGTTCGCCATCGGCGCCGGAGTCCTCTACGTTCTCGAGGCCAACCCGCGTGCGTCGCGCACGGTCCCGTTCGTGGCGAAGGCCCTCGGCATCCCCCTGGCGAAGGCCGCCTCGCTCATCATGGTCGGCCGCACCATCGCCGACCTCAAGGCCGAGGGCATGCTGCCCGAGGTCGACGGATCCCGAGTTCCGTTCGACTCGCCGGTCGCCGTGAAGGAGGCCGTGCTCCCGTTCCGGCGCTTCCGCACCAAGGACGGCCAGATCGTCGACTCCGTGCTCGGGCCCGAGATGCGCTCCACCGGCGAGGTGATGGGCATCGACCGCGACTTCCCCCGCGCCTTCGCCAAGAGCCAGCTGGCCGCCTACGGCGGGATGCCGCTCGATGGCACAGTCTTCGTGTCCGTGTCCGACCGCGACAAGCGCGCCATCATCCTCCCCGTGCTGCGGCTGCAGGAGCTCGGGTACAGGATCATCGCGACTGAGGGAACAGCCGAGGTGCTGCGTCGCAACGGCATCGCTGCCGGCGTCGTCGGAAAGTTCAGCGAGAAGGCCGACGTGGAGGCGGACTCCATCGTCGAGCTCATCCACCGCTCAGAGGTGCAGGTCGTCATCAACACCCCGAGCGGTCGTTCGGCGCGTGCGGACGGCTATGAGATCCGAGCGGCGGCCGTCGCCAGCGACATCCCGCTGTTCACGACCATCGCCGAGCTCTCGGCCGCGGTCGGGTCGCTCGAGGCGGTGCGCGGCGGCTTCGAGGTCACCTCGCTGCAGGAGTACGCGCTGCAGCGGGCGGCGGCCATCGCATGAGCGTGACCCCGTTCGGCGACAGGCTCGGAGCCGCGTTCGACCGCTTCGGACACCTGTGCGTCGGGATCGATCCCCACGCCTGGCTGCTCGACCGCTGGGGCCTGGAGGACAACGCCGTCGGCGCCCGCGAGTTCGGACTCCGGGTGATCGGCGCCGCGCACGGGAGGGCGGGCATCGTCAAGCCGCAGGTCTCGTTCTTCGAGCGGCACGGCTCGGCCGGGTTCGCGGCGCTCGAGCGGGTGCTGGCCGAAGCCCGCTCAGCTGGAATCCTCACCATCGCCGACGCGAAGCGCGGCGACATCGGCTCGACGATGGAGGCGTACGCCGAGGCCTGGCTGCGGCCGGGGTCTCCCCTCGAAGCGGATGCCGTCACGGCGAGCCCGTACCTGGGGGTCGGGTCTCTCGCCACGAGCCTCGACTACGCGGCAGCGCGCGGCAAGGGTGTGTTCGTGCTCGCCGCGACCTCGAACCCCGAGGCCGCTCGCGTGCAAGATGCTCGGGTCACGGCAACGGGCACGACTGTCGCCAACGACGTCATCGGCGCCCTCACGGGGTGGAACGCGCAGCAGGGCGGCTCACGATTCGGCTCAGCCGGTGTCGTGATCGGGGCCACCGTCGCCCTGGCCGACTTCGGAATCGACATCGGCGCCGAGCAGCCGACGGCGACCCTGCCGGTGCTCGCGCCGGGATTCGGACACCAGGGAGCAGACCCGCGAGACACCCGGAGGATCTTCGGGAATCTCACTCCGGGTGTCATCGTGTCGGAGTCACGCACCATACTGGAGGCGGGACCCGAGGGCGTCGCGGACGCGATCGCCCGTCGCTCCGAGGAAGTGGAGTCGCATCGTGGCTGAATACGGCACGCCCCCCGAGGTCGATCGCGTCGCCGCATCCCGTGCCGCCGTCGCCGCTCGACGGGCACGTGCCGCGGTCAAGGCGGCCATCTCCGCCGGAGAGCGCAATCCGCTCGACGTGCTGCGGGTCGCTGGGGAGGATCCGGCAAGCGTAGAGGGCGGCATCCGCGTCACCGAGTACCTCACCAGCATCCCGTCCATCGGCGTCACCAAGATGCACCGCTTCATGGAGGAGCTCGGCATCTCGCCGGCGAAGCGCCTCGGCGGCCTCGGCCGTCACCAGCGCCGCCGGTTGCGCGGCTTCCTGACCGACAGGCTGGCTGCCCAGACCGGGCGCCACAATCGACTCGTCGTGCTCGCCGGGCCCACGGCCGTCGGCAAGGGCACCGTCGCCGGTCACATCCGCACGCACTACCCCGACGTCCTGCTCTCGGTGTCGGCGACGACCCGAGCCCCTCGCCCCGGCGAGACCGAGGGGGTCAGCTACTACTTCGTGGACGACGCGGAGTTCGACCGCCTCATCGAGGCTGGCGAACTCCTCGAGTGGGCGACAGTGCACAACGCCCACCGCTACGGCACGCCCCGCGGTCCCGTCGAGGAAGCGCTCGACTCCGGTCGCAGCGTGCTGCTCGAGATCGACATCCAGGGTGCGCGCAAGGTGCGCCGCGCCATGCCGGAGGCGTCACTCGTGTTCCTGCTCCCGCCATCGTGGGAGGAACTGGTGCGCAGGCTCATCGGGCGGGCCACGGAAGACGGCCCGGAACAGCAGCGCCGGCTGGAGACCGCGAAGGTCGAACTGGCCGCCATCGACGAGTTCGATTTCGAGGTGGTGAACACCGACGTGAGCACCGCCGCTCAAGAGGTCGTAGACTTGATGCAGACTCGCAAGCCGAAGCGCTGACCCGTTCGCCGCTTGCCCATCTTTTTCACGCGTTCATCCGACGCCTTCGGAACGCAACGCACGATCGCACTGAGGAGTGTTCTCACATGGCTGACAAGCTGACCGGAATCATCGACCCGCCCATCGACGAGCTGCTGTCGAAGGTGGACTCCAAGTACGCCCTCGTCATCTTCGCGTCCAAGCGCGCGCGCCAGATCAACGACTACTACGCCGACCTGCACGACGGCAGCCTGTTCGACAACGTCGGCCCCCTGGTCGACTCGTCCATCGAGGACAAGCCGCTCTCCGTCGCCATGCGAGAGATCAACGAGGACAAGCTCCAGCTCAGCCCGATCGTCGAGTAGCACCCGCTCACAGCACAGCAATCGACACCGTGGCGCTCAACGTCGTCGTCGGCATCACCGGCGGCATAGCGGCCTACAAGGCCGTCAACGTCGTGCGCTCGCTCGTGCTCGCCGGCCATGACGTGCATGTCGTGGCCACGGATGCCGCCCTGCGCTTCGTGGGGCGGCCAACTCTCGAGGCCATCTCGCGCAACCCGGTGCACTCCGAGTTGTACGAGGGGGTCGCCGAGGTGCGCCACGTGGCGATCGGCCAGGCGGCCGATCTCATCGTGATCGCCCCAGCGACGGCCAACACGATCGCCAAACTCGCGGCCGGCATCGCCGACGACCTGCTCGGCAACACCGTGCTCGCCAGCACGGCCCCGCTCGTCATCGCCCCGGCCATGCACACCGAGATGTGGCAGAACCCGGCGACGGTCGCGAACATCGCGACCCTGCGGAGCCGCGGCGTCTCCGTCGTCGGTCCGGCCGTCGGCCAACTGACGGGCCGCGACTCGGGCCCGGGCAGGCTCGAGGAACCCGAGACCATCGTGGTCGCCGCCCTCGCCGTGCAGGCAGAGCACGCTGCCAGGCTCGCGGCATCCGGCGACCTCTCCGGTCGACGTGTCGTCGTCACGGCCGGCGGAACCCGCGAACCGCTCGACCCCGTGCGTTTCCTCGGCAACCGCTCGAGCGGGCGCCAGGGCGTCGCCATCGCGGCGGCGGCCCGTGCGCGTGGAGCCGAGGTCACCCTCATCGCAGCCCATCTCGAGGTGGCTCCTCCCGAGGGCGTCACCCTCGTCGAGGCATCCACCGCCCGCGAGCTGCAGCATGCGGTGACGGATGCCGCGGCCGACGCCGACATCCTCGTGATGGCAGCGGCCGTGGCCGACTATCGACCAGCTGTAGTCGTCGACTCCAAGATCAAGAAGGAGGCTCAGGGCGACACGCTCGAACTCTCCCTCGTGAAGAACCCCGACATCCTGGCCGAGCTGGGCGCCTCCCGGCGCGCAGGGGAGTACCCCGGGCTGCGCCTCGTCGGCTTCGCCGCCGAGACCGAACCCGACCAGGCCGCATTGCTCGAGATGGGTCGCGCGAAGATCGCCCGCAAGGGCGCCGACCTCCTCGTCGTGAACCGCGTGGGCTGGACGCAGGGTTTCGCAACGGACGGCAATTCCGTCGTTGTGCTCGATGGGGCCGGCGATATAGTGAGCGAGGCCGCCGGCAGCAAGATGTCGGTGGCCGACCGTATTCTCGACGCCATCGTCGCACTCGACTGAGCTGCGGCGCCGGCGTCGAAACCCGATGCGGTCGCCGATCCATGACGCTCGTCACACTAGAAACGGGGCACCATGAGCGATCTCCGCCTGTTCACATCCGAATCCGTCACCGAAGGACACCCAGACAAGATCTGCGACCAGGTGTCGGACTCCATCCTCGACGCCCTCCTCGCGGTCGACCCTCATGCTCGCGTCGCCGTCGAGACCCTCGTCACGACGGGGCTCGTGCACGTGGCTGGTGAGGTGACGACCTCGGGCTACGTCGAGATCCCCGCGATCGTGCGCGACCGCATCACCTCCATCGGCTACACGTCCTCCGACGTCTGGTTCGACGGCCGCTCCTGCGGAGTCTCGATCTCGATCGGGGCCCAGTCGCCCGACATCGCTCAGGGCGTCGACGACGCCTTCGAATCGCGTGAGCAGGCCAGTGGAGACGCCCTCGACCAGCAGGGCGCCGGCGACCAGGGCATCATGTTCGGCTACGCCACGACCGAGACCCCGCAGCTCATGCCCATTCCCATCTGGATCGCGCACAGGCTCTCCGAGCGGCTCGCCGCAGTGCGCAAGGAGGGGCTCGTCGACTACCTGCGACCGGACGGCAAGACCCAGGTCACCGTCGGTTATGACGGCATCGTGCCGCGCACCATCGACACCGTCGTGCTCTCGACCCAGCACTCCCCGAAGGTCTCGACAGACGACCTCCGCCGCGAGGTGGAGGAGCTCGTCATCCGCCCGGTCCTCGACTCCGTCGAGCTGAGCAGCGCCGACCTGAAGGTGCTCATCAACCCGACGGGCCGCTTCGAGATCGGCGGCCCCCAAGGCGACGCCGGCCTCACCGGCCGCAAGATCATCATCGACACCTACGGCGGTGCGAGCCGGCACGGCGGTGGAGCCTTCAGTGGCAAGGACCCCTCGAAGGTCGACCGCTCTGCGGCCTACGCCATGCGCTGGGTGGCCAAGAACGCCGTTGCAGCAGGGCTCGCAGACCGGGTCGAGGTGCAGGTGGCCTATGCCATCGGCAAGGCGGCGCCCGTCGGGCTCTACGTCGAGACCTTCGGCACCGGACACCTGCCCGACGACGTGATCAGCGCCGCCATCCGCGAGGTGTTCGACCTGCGGCCCGCCGCCATCATCCGCGACCTCGACCTGCTGCGTCCCATCTACGCCCAGACGGCGACCTACGGCCACTTCGGCCGTGAGCTGCCCGACTTCACCTGGGAGCGACTCGACCGCGTCGACGACCTCCGCAGCGCAGCCGGACTGTAGCGGACGGTGCCGGGACTCATCGCCCGGGTGCTCATCGATTCTCCGCTTCCGCAACTCGATCACCCCTTCGACTACAGCGTTCCCGACGACCTCGTCGACGGAATCGGCGTGGGAGTGAGGGTGAAGGTGCCGTTCCGCTCCGCGACACGGCTCACGAGCGGGTACGTCATCGGTCTCGTCGATGCCGATGACGCTGAGTTCGGCGGCAGGCTCAGCGCCCTCGACTCCGTGGTGTCGTCGGCGCCGGTGCTCGACCCGGCGGTCTGGACCCTCGCCCGCCGGGTCGCCGACCGCTCCGGCGGCACCGCGAGCGACATCGTGCGTCTCGCCGTGCCGCCGCGGCAGGTGCGGGTCGAGAAGAGGTGGCTGGCTCGGCGGGCGGATATCGCTGCACTCGAGGCAACCGAGGCAACCGAGGCCACCGAAGCGGATGCCGCGGCACCCGCCGCCGAGTCCACGGTCGAGGCCGTCGCGGTCACCGGGTATCCCGTCGCCCTCGCCAACGCAGTCTCCGTCGGCGAGCGCATAGCCCTCCGGGCCATTCCCCGGCTGGTGGAACTGCCGGGCGGAGCCTGGGTCGGGCACTGGGCCATCACCCTCGCGGAGCTCGCCGTCACCATGCTCGCGTCGGGTCGGAGCAGCATCCTCGCCGTTCCCGACTACCGCGACCAGGCTCAGCTCGAGGCAGCGCTGGCTGCGGCCCTTCCGGCGGAGGCCGTCGTGCGCCTCGACGCCAGGCAGCCCGACGCCGAGCGCTACGCGGCCTTCCTGCGCTGCCTCGAGCCCGAGCCCGTGGTCGTCGTCGGCAATCGCGCATCGATCTACGCTCCTGCCGCCGCCCTCGGACTCATCGTGGTCTGGGACGACGGCGACCCGCTGTACGCCGAGCAGCTGGCGCCCTATGTGCACACCCGCGACGCCGCCCTCGTGCGGCAGGAGCAGTTGGGCTGCGCGCTCGTGCTCGCCGGCAACGCCCGCAGCGTCGAGGCGCAGCGGCTCATCGAGATCGGCTGGATGCGCGCCGTCGACCCCGATCGCGCTCCGCGACCCCGGGTGATCCCCACGGGACGCCAGTCGAGCGAGGATCCCGTTGCCCAGGCGGCCCGCATCCCGTCGACGGCTTGGCGCGAGGCCCGCACGGCACTCGAGACCGGCCCGGTGCTGGTCCAGGTGGCCAGCCCCGGCTACTCCCCGTGGATCGCCTGCGCCACCTGCCGCGAACCTGCTCGCTGCACCCGCTGCGGCGGGCCCCTCGGCGTCTCCAAGCCTGGAGCCATCCCGGCCTGCAGGCTGTGCGGCTCCGTCGCAGCCGATTGGAGCTGCTCGAACTGCCAGGGCCGCACCTTCCGCAGCATCGGCGCAGGCTCCGGACGTACGGCCGACGAGCTCGGTCGGGCCTTCCCCGGGGCACTCGTCGTGCTCTCCGACGGCGATCACGAGGTCCTCACGGTCGGTGAGAAGCCCGCCCTCGTCATCGCCACGCGCGGCGCCGAACCCATCGCGGCAGGCGGCTACCACGCGGTCCTGCTGCTCGATGGCGAACGGATGCTGGCCCGCGAGTCACTCCGCGTCGGTGAGGACTGCCTGCGCTGGTGGTCGAACGCCGCCGCCCTCGCCGCCCCGGGCGCCCCCGTCCTCCTGGCCGGCGCCACAGGCCCGGTGTCCGACGCCCTGTCGTCGTGGCGTCAGGACTCCTTCGCCGCGTCCGAACTCGCCGACAGGCGCGCCCTGCGGTTCCCGCCCGCCGTGCGGGCGGCATCCGTCACCGGATCCGCGGCAGGAGTGGCAGAGGCCCTCGCCGCGATCGAACCCATCGAGGCCGCTGAGGTGCTCGGACCGGTGCCCGTCGCCGACGGCCAGGTGCGCGCCATCGTGCGGTTCGACTACGCGGCCGGAACCGCTGTGGCGGGCGAGTTGCGAGCCGTGGTCGTGCGCATAGCGAGCCGCACCCGCTCGGGCCCACGTGGGGACAAGCGCCGGGTCGCGCCTACACTCAGAATCAGATTCGACGACCCGGAGATCCTGTAACGCCATGAAAATCCTCTTCGCCGGGACCCCCGAGGTCGCGGTGCCGTCGCTGCGTGCCCTGCACGCCGCCGGCCACACCATCGCGGCCGTCGTGACCCGCGCAGACGCGCCCGTCGGGCGCAAGCGCGTACTCACGCCGTCTCCCGTCGCTGCTGCGGCTGAAGAACTCGGACTCAGCGTCGTGAAGGCCAACCGCCTCGACGCCACCGTCACCGAGCAGCTGCTCTCCTTGGGCGCCGAGCTCGGCGTCGTCGTCGCCTACGGCGGACTCGTGCGCGAGCCGCTGCTCTCGACTCCCCGGCTCGGCTGGGTCAACCTGCACTTCTCGCTGCTCCCGCGCTGGCGTGGAGCGGCCCCCGTCCAGCGCGCCATCGCCGCGGGCGACGCCGTCACGGGTGCCGATGTCTTCCAGCTCGTCCCGGCGCTCGACGCCGGAGACGTCTTCGGCCGCATCGAACGCCCCGTCGCGGCCGACGACACCGCCGGAACCATGCTCGACGCACTGAGCGTCGACGGCGCCGCCCTGCTCGTCGACGTCGTGGGGCAGCTCGAGGCGGGAACAGCCGTGGCAGTTCCGCAGACAGGCGAGGTGACCCTCGCCCCCAAGCTCACGATCGACGACGCCCGCATCGACTGGACGCTCCCACTTGCGAGCATCGACAGCCGCATCCGGGGCATGACGCCGGAACCCGGCGCCTTCACCGAGATAGACGGGGCGCGCTTCAAGGTTCTCGAGGCGCGTCCGGCTCCGGATGCCGCCCCGCTGGCGCCCGGCGCCATCCGCAGCGTCGACGGCCGTGTGCTCGCCGGCACCGCCGATGCCCCACTCGAACTCCGCCGGGTGCAACCAGCCGGCAAGACCCCCATGGCTGCCGCCGACTGGTGGCGTGGCGCCGGAACAGACGAGGTGATCGCCGGATGAACTCCCGCATCCAACCTGCACGACGAGTCGCCTACGACGTGATCTCGGCTGTCAGCACGAGCGACGCCTACGCCAACCTGCTGCTGCCCGTGCGGATCGATCGCGCGAAGCTCTCGACGAGCGACGCCGCCCTCGCCACGGAACTCACCTACGGAACGCTCCGGATGCGCGGCTTCTACGACAGGGTCATCTCGCTCACGGCGGGCCGCCCGGTCGAGAAGATCGACGGCCCGGTCCTCGACGCCCTGCGACTCGGCGCGCACCAACTGCTCTCCATGCGCACGGCGGACCATGCTGCTGTCAATGAATCGGTGGAGCTCGCTCGCGAGTACGGCTCGCGCTCGGCCTCCGGATTCGCCAACGGCGTGCTGCGCACGATCTCCCGCTCCACGCTCGAGGAGTGGCGCGAAGCCGTCGTCGGCGAGGAGTCCGACCCCGACGAGAAGCTGGCCCTGCTCTACTCGCACCCGGCCTGGATCGTGCGGGCGCTCCGTCAGGGGCTCGACGCCGAGGGGCGCGCCGAGGAGCTCGAGGCCCTGCTCGCCGCAGACAACGCAGCCCCCCGGGTGAATCTCGTGGCGCTGCCGCACCTGGTCGATCCCGAGATCGCCGCGTCGCTCGGGGAGGCGAACCGCTACTCGCCGGTCGGTCACGATCTCGGCGGCGGCGACCCGACGGCCATCACGAAGCGCTCGCACGGCACTGTGCGCGTGCAGGACGAGGGCTCTCAGCTCGCCGCGTTGGCCCTCAGCCGCGTTCGTCCCATCGAGGCAGGGGAGCGCTGGCTCGACCTCTGCGCCGGCCCGGGCGGCAAGGCGGCGCTTCTGGCGGCCGAGGCGCTGGCAGGCGGAGCCGAGCTCCTCGCCAACGAGTTGGTGCCTGCGCGCGCCGAGCTCGTCCGATCGGCGCTCTCGGCAGTCTCCAGCGACATCGAGGTGGCCGAGTTCGACGGCACCGAGGTGGGGGAGATGCATCCTGCAGCCTTCGACCGCATCATGCTCGACGCTCCGTGCACAGGACTCGGCGCCCTCCGGCGGCGCCCCGAGGCGCGTTGGCGCAAGTCGCCGCGCGACGTCGCCGAGCTGAGCTCGCTCCAGGCTCGGCTGTTCGACGCCGCAGTCGTGGCGCTGAAGCCCGGCGGAGTGCTCGCCTACGTCACCTGCTCGCCGCACACCGGCGAGACCCTGGGCGCCGTCCGAGCCGCAGTTTCGCGCTGGAGCGGCGAACTGGAGCCCCTCGACACCAGGGCCGTGCTCGCCGACGTGGTGGAGCATCCGCTCGACCTCGCCGGAGACCCGCACACGGTGCAGCTCTGGCCGCACCGCCACGGCACAGACGCCATGTTCATCGCGCTGTTCCAGCGCCGCTAGCCAGATCGGACACCATGCCCGCCAGGATCAACCCGAGCATTCTCTCCGCCGACTTCGCCAACCTCGAAAGCGAACTCGGCCGAATCCGCGGTGCCGACGCCGTGCACGTCGACATCATGGACAACCACTTCGTGCCGAACCTCACCTTCGGGCTCCAGATGGCCACGCGCCTGCAGCAGGTTTCTCCGCTGCCCCTCGACGTGCATCTCATGATCGACGACCCCGATCGCTGGGCCCCGGGCTACGCGGAGGCCGGAGCGTTCTCGGTCACCTTCCACATCGAGGCTGCACGGGAGCCCATCGCCCTCGCCCGCGCCCTGCGCGAGCGCGGCGCCCGCGCCGGCCTCGCCCTCAAGCCGGGGACGCCCGTCGAGCCCTACCTGGAGATGCTCGACGAGTTCGACCAGATCCTCGTGATGACCGTCGAGCCCGGATTCGGCGGCCAGAGCTTCATGCCGTCGACCATGCCCAAGCTCACCCGACTCGCGGATGCCGTCCGTCGGACCGGCGCCGACGTCTGGCTTCAGGTAGACGGCGGCATCACGGCGGACACGATCCTGGTCGCCGCCGAGGCCGGGGCCGACACCTTCGTGGCGGGCTCCGCCGTGTTCAACGCCGACGTGCCCGACGATGCCATCGCCGGACTTCGCGCCGCCGCGGCGTCACACGTGCACGGTCACTAGTACCGTTGATGCTGTGAAGACATTCGACGAACTGTTCGCCGAGCTCTCCGAGAAGGCGCAGACGCGCCCCGAGGGCTCCGGCACCGTGCGCGAGCTCGACGCCGGCGTGCACGCGATCGGCAAGAAGATCGTCGAGGAGGCGGCCGAGGTCTGGATGGCCGCCGAGTACCAGTCCGACGAGGAGACCGCCGAGGAGATCTCGCAGCTCGTCTACCACCTCCAGGTGCTCATGGTCGCGAAGGGTCTGACCCCGGCCGACGTGTACCGACATCTGTGAACGAGAGTTCGCCAGTTGTCCAGCCACGTTTCGCCTGACCCATCGGAAGACCCATCACCATGCTGAGAATCGCAGTGCCCAACAAGGGCTCGCTGTCAGAGACCGCCGCCGACATGCTCTCGGAGGCCGGGTACGCCGGTCGCCGCGATGCCAAGGAACTCCACATCGTCGACGAGCGCAACGGCGTCGAGTTCTTCTACCTGCGCCCACGCGACATCGCCACCTACGTCGGCTCGGGCGCGCTCGACGTCGGCATCACCGGCCGCGACCTGCTCATCGACTCCGGCTCCGCCGCCACCGAGACCGCAGAGCTCGAGTTCGCCCGATCCACCTTCCGCTTCGCCGGTCCGGCCGAGCGCTTCAGTGACCTCGCCGACCTCGAGGGCGTGCGCATCGCGACGAGCTACCCGATCCTCGTCGGCGAATTCCTCGAGCGCCACGGCGTCTCGGCCACGCTCGTCACCCTCGACGGGGCCGTCGAGTCCGCCGTGCGTCTCGGGGTGGCTGACGCCATCGCCGACGTCGTCGAGACCGGCACGACGCTGCGCAAGGCCGGTCTCTCGGTCTTCGGGCCCGTCATCCTCGAGTCGACGGCCGTGCTCATCAGCTCGCCCGACGAGAAGCCGGGAACGGCCACGCTGCTGCGCCGCCTCCAGGGAGTGCTCGTCGCCCGTCGTTACGTGCTCATGGACTACGACGTGCCGGCCCGCCTGCTCGTGCAGGCCACGGCGCTCGCCCCCGGCTTCGAGTCGCCGACGATCTCGCCGTTGCACGACCCCGACTGGGTCGCCGTGCGCGTCATGATCCCGCGTGACGACACGAACAACGTCATGGACGCGCTCTACGAGCTCGGCGCCCGCGCCATCCTCGTCACGACGATCCACGCCGCGCGTCTCTAGGGAGCGAGAGATGTCACTCTCCGTGCGCGTCATCCCGTGCCTCGACGTGGCCGACGGCCGTGTCGTGAAGGGCGTCAACTTCCTGAACCTGCGCGACGCCGGCGATCCCGTCGAACTCGCCCGCACCTACTACGAGCAGGGCGCGGACGAGATCACCTTCCTCGACGTCACGGCGACGGTCGACGACAGGTCGACCACCTACGACATCGTGGAGCGCACCGCCGAGCAGGTCTTCATCCCCCTCACCGTCGGCGGCGGCGTGCGCAGTGCCGACGACGTGGCGCGGCTCCTCGCGTGCGGCGCAGACAAGGTCGGCGTGAACAGCGCGGCCATCCGTCGCCCTGCACTGATCGGCGAGATCGCCGATCGCTTCGGAGCCCAGGTGCTCGTGCTCTCGCTCGACGTGAAGCGCAGTCCGTCCACGGCATCCGGCTTCGTCGTGACGACCCACGGCGGTCGGACCGAGACGACCCTCGACGCCCTCGACTGGGCTCGGCAGGCCATCGAGCTCGGCGCAGGCGAGCTGCTCGTCAACTCCATCGACGCCGACGGCACCAAGGCGGGCTTCGACCTCGAGCTGGTGCGCGCCATGCGTGCCCTGAGCAGCGTTCCCGTGATCGCCTCGGGCGGGGCCGGTGCCCTCGAGCACTTCGCTCCGGCGATCGAGGCCGGGGCGGATGCCGTGCTCGCCGCGAGCGTCTTCCACGACGGACTGCTCACCATCGGCCAGGTCAAGCAGGAACTCGCACGAGAGGGAGCGGTGGTCCGCGTATGAGCACCACGGGACAGGGCGTTGCAGGACAGGGCGACTCCGAGGCAGCAACCGACGTCGACGCCGTCCTGGCGCGCGCCACGTTCGGGAGCGACGGCCTGCTGCCCGCCGTCATCCAGCAGTGGGACACCCGCGAGGTGCTCATGCTCGGCTGGATGGACGCCGAGGCTCTGCGCCGCACCCTCACCGAGGGGCGCGTCACCTTCTGGTCGCGTTCGCGTCAGGAGTACTGGCGCAAGGGCGACACGTCCGGCCACGCCCAGTACGTGCGCGGAGCCGCCCTCGACTGCGACGCCGACACCCTGCTCGTGCAGGTCGAGCAGATCGGTGCGGCCTGCCACACGGGCGAGCGCAGCTGCTTCGACGTCGATCCGCTGCAGCCCGTGACGGCATCAGCACCCCAGACAGTGAACCAGGACGAGAATCCGGAGGGATCATGACGGCCACCACCGCCACGACCACCCGTGAGGCGTTCGACGCCCTCACCCCAGACCACCGCGTCATCCCCGTCATCCGCGAGTTGTTCGCCGACGCCGAGTCGCCCGTCGCCATCTACCGAAAGCTCACCGGCGGACGCCCCGGCAGCTTCCTGCTGGAGTCCGCCGAGCAGGGCGGCATCTGGTCGCGCTACTCCTTCGTCGGCGTCAACTCCTTCGGCGTGCTCACCCAGCACGACGACGCCGTGCGCTGGATCGGCGCCACCGAGGGCGCAGACCGCATCCTCGGCGACATCGCCGGACTCGCCCCGCTCGAGGTGCTCGGCCAGGTCTACACGCGCTGGCAGACGGCCCCCGTCGACGGCCATCCGCCCCTCACCGGCGGACTCGTCGGGTTCATCGGCTGGGAGGCCGTGCGCCAGCTCGAGCACCTGCCGAACCGGCCGCCGGCAGACTACGAGGTGCCCGGACAGGCGTTCGCCTTCGTCGCGGACCTCGTGGTGCTCGACCACCGCTTCGGTACGGTGTCGCTGATCGCGAGCGTGCTGAACGACGGGCAGACGACGACGGATGCCGCCTGGGCGGACGCCCAGGCCCGGCTCGACGCGCTGCAGGCAGCCCTCGCGGCGCCCTCGGAGCCCGCTCTGGCCATCGTCGACCTGTCGACACCGGCCGATCCGACCCACCGCGTACCGCGGTCGGACTACGAGGACGCCGTCGAGAAGTCCAAGCACTACGTGCGCGAGGGCGACGTCTTCCAGGTCGTCGTCTCCCAGCGATTCGACCACCCGGCCGAAGCGCATCCGCTCGACGTCTATCGCGTGCTCCGCAGCCTCAACCCGAGCCCGTACATGTACCTGCTCAGCCTCGAGGACGTGGCCGGCGAGGCGTACTGGATCGTCGGGTCGTCGCCGGAGTCGCTCGTCAAGGTGCAGGACGGCCGCACCTTCACGCATCCGATCGCAGGGTCCCGCCCGCGAGGTGCGAACCCTGAGGAGGACGCCGACCTCGAGAAGGAGCTGCTCGCCGACGCCAAGGAGCGCGCGGAGCACCTCATGCTCGTCGACCTCGCGCGCAACGACCTCTCGAGGGTCTGCACGGCGGGAACCGTCGAGGTCACGGAGTTCATGCGCGTCGAGCGCTTCAGCCACATCATGCACATCGTCTCCTCGGTCGAGGGTGACCTCGCCCCCGGACGCACGGCCATCGACGCCTTCCGCGCGACCTTCCCGGCCGGCACTCTCTCCGGGGCTCCGAAGCCGCGCGCCCTGGAGATCATCGACGAGCTCGAGCCGGCCCAGCGCGGCGTCTACGGCGGCGTCGTCGGCTACTTCGGCTTCGGGGGAGACGCCGACCTGGCGATCGCCATCCGCACGGCCGTCATCGCCGGCGGTGTCGCTCACGTGCAGGCCGGCGCCGGCCTGGTGGCCGATTCCGACCCGGCGACGGAGTACGAGGAGTCGCGCACCAAGGCCGCGGCGCCCTTGCGAGCTGTCGCCATCGCCAACGCCATGACGCGGGTCGCGCAGTGATCGCGGGTCGCGCACCGATGAGGACCCCGTAGTGCAGAAGCCCAAGTACAAGGTCATCCTGGTCATCGTCGTGGGGGCGGCGTTGGCGCTGCTCGCGGCGACCCAGCAGTGGTTCACACTCACCGTGACGTCGGGAGCCGGCGGCTCGACCGAGCTCGAAGTGAGCGGAGCCGTCGCGGCACCGGCGCTCAGCGCCCTCGCCTTCGCGGCGCTGGCGCTGGCCGCTGCCCTCGCCATCGCCGGGCCCTTCATCCGGGTCGTGCTCGGCGCGCTCGGGGTGCTTCTCGGCGGCAGCGTGATCCTCTCCACGACTCTCGCCCTCGGCGATCCCGTCGCGGCCGGAGCCTCCGTCGTCACTGCGGCGACAGGAGTCTCGGGATCCGACTCCGTGCACGAGCTCGTCAGCTCCGTCGCGGGCAGCGCGTGGCCGGTGCTGGCGCTCGTCGCCGGCATCGTCATCGCCATCGGAGCCATCGGCGTCCTGGTCACGACCCGCCGGTGGCCGGCATCCGCCCGCAAGTACCAGGCCGTGCGACTCGAGAGCGCCGAGGTGAGCGCGAAGGACCGCGCCGTCGACGAATGGGACGAGCTCTCGCGTGGCGACGACCCGACCGCCGAGCCCGACGCCGGTCCGGCCAACCGGTAGACTTCCACAGCACCCCAACCCTCAGGAGAACCATGAGTACAGAGACCGCCGAGCTCGGGCACGGACATTCGCCGGCCGCCTGGACCGCTGTCATCATCATGCTGGTCGCTTTCACGATCGGCACGATCGCCTTCTTCTTCGAACTCGTCTGGCTCGTCTGGGCCTCGGCCGTGCTCCTCGTCATCGGTGCCATCGTCGGATGGGCGCTCGCTCGCGCCGGCTACGGCGTCGGCGGCTCGAAGACCACGGTGAGAGAACACTGAACCTCCTGACCGCCCTCACGAGCGGATCCATCGAGGACTCCGAGACGCGCCGCAGCGAGCGGTCGCTCGCCGTGGTCGAGCAGGCCGCTCTCGCGCGACCTGCGGCCCTCGATGTCCTGACCGCCCTCGCCCCCGCTGATGCCGTGCGCATCATCGCGGAGGTCAAGCGGGCGAGCCCGTCCCGTGGCTCCCTCGCCGCCATCGCCGACCCCGCCGCCCTCGCGCTCTCCTACGAACGCGGCGGAGCCTCGGCCATCAGCGTGCTGACCGAGGAACGTCGCTTCGGCGGCTCCCTCGCCGACCTCGAGGCCGTGCGGGCAGCCGTGCGCATCCCCGTGCTCCGCAAGGACTTCATCGGCACGGCCTACCAGGTCTTCGAGGCCCGCGCCGCCGGCGCCGACCTCGTTCTGCTCATCGTCGCAGCCCTCGACCAGCCCGTCCTCGCAGAGCTGCACGCCCTCATCGGCGAGCTGGGTATGACAGCCCTCGTCGAGACGCACAGCGCCGACGAACTGTCCCGCGCGATCGACATCGGCGCCGGCCTCATCGGCGTCAACGCCCGAGACCTCTCCACCTTCGAGCTCGACCGCGA
Source organism: Leifsonia stereocauli (assembly GCF_038432415.1). Lineage (NCBI taxonomy): Bacteria > Bacillati > Actinomycetota > Actinomycetes > Micrococcales > Microbacteriaceae > Leifsonia > Leifsonia stereocauli. The sequence goes on along the minus strand of NZ_JBCAUN010000001.1, from coordinate 1,175,666 downwards.
TCTCTTCGGCCGGCTCGCGGGATCCATCCCCGACGGCGTCATCCGCGTCGCCGAATCCGCCGTCAAGACCGTCGACGACGTCGCGCACTACCGTGCTGCCGGCGCCGACGTTGTTCTCGTCGGCGAAGCCCTCGTCACCCATGGCGACCCGGAATCCACGCTCCACGACTTCCTGCAGGTGTGAAAACGATGTCCCTCCGTACTGAAGAAGGCCCATACTTCGGCGATTTCGGCGGACGCTTCGTCCCCGAGTCGCTCATCGCCGCTCTCGACGAACTGTCAGAGGCCTACGAGCTGGCCAAGCTCGACCCAGACTTCACCGCCGAACTGACCGACCTGCTCGTGAACTACGTCGGCCGCCCGTCGCTCATCACCGAGGTGCCGCGGTTCGCCCAGCACGCCGGTGGTGCCCGCATCATCCTCAAGCGTGAAGACCTGAACCACACGGGCTCGCACAAGATCAACAACGTGCTCGGGCAGGCCCTGCTCACCCGGCGCATCGGCAAGACGCGCGTCATCGCCGAGACCGGCGCGGGCCAGCACGGCGTCGCCACGGCGACGGCGGCCGCCCTCTTCGGCCTGGACTGCGTCGTCTACATGGGCGAGGTCGACACCGAGCGCCAGGCCCTCAACGTGGCCCGCATGCGTCTCCTCGGCGCCGAGGTCATCCCGGTGACGGCCGGATCGCGCACCCTGAAGGACGCGATCAACGAGGCCATGCGCGACTGGGTCACCAACGTGGAACACACCAACTACATCTTCGGAACCGTCGCCGGGCCGCATCCGTTCCCCGCGATGGTGCGCGACTTCCAGAAGATCATCGGCGAGGAGGCCCGTGCGCAGGTGCTGGAGCGCACAGCCGCCCTGCCCACCGCCGTCGCGGCCTGCGTCGGCGGCGGATCGAACGCGATCGGCATCTTCCACGCCTTCCTCGACGACACCGACGTGGCGCTCTACGGCTTCGAGGCCGGGGGAGAAGGCGTCGACGGGCCCCGTCACGCCGCCACGATCACGAAGGGCAAGCCCGGCGTGCTGCACGGAGCGCGCAGCTTCATGCTGCAGGACGAGGACGGCCAGACCATCGAGTCGCACTCCATCTCGGCCGGCCTCGACTACCCGGGCGTCGGTCCTGAGCACTCGTGGCTCTCCGACATCGGTCGGGCGCAGTACCGTCCGGTGACGGATGCCGACGCCATGAGCGCCCTGCGCCTCCTCAGCCGCACCGAGGGCATCATCCCCGCCATCGAGTCGTCCCACGCCCTCGCCGGCGCCATCGAGCTCGGCAAGCAGCTCGGTCCCGACGCCGTCATCCTCGTCAACCTGTCGGGCCGCGGGGACAAGGACATGGAGACGGCCGGCCGCTACTTCGACCTCATCGACGCCGGAGCGGAGCAGTCATGACCACAAGCACCGTCGCATCCGCCATCCGCACCCGGGTCGATGCCGGCAGCGGCGCCCTGATCGGTTACCTTCCCGTCGGATTCCCCAGCCTCGGAGCCTCTGTCGACGCGGCCGTCGCGCTGGTGGAGAACGGCGTCGACGTGCTCGAGATGGGCCTGCCGTACTCCGACCCCGTCATGGACGGTCCCGTCATCCAGGCCGCCACCCAGCGCGCCCTGGCCGACGGCTTCCGCCTGCGCGACGGGTTCACGGCCGTCAAGGCGATCACCGAGCAGGTGTCTGCGCCAGTGCTCATCATGACCTACTGGAATCCCGTCGTTCAGTACGGCGTCGACAGGTTCGCCGACGACCTGGCCGCGGCCGGGGGAGCAGGGCTCATCACGCCCGACCTCATCCCCGACGAGGCGGCTCCGTGGCTGAGCGCATCCGAGCGCGTCGGCCTCGATCGGGTCTTCCTCGCCGCCCCGTCGTCGACGGATGCTCGCCTGCGGCAGGCCGTCGAGGTCAGCCGTGGCTTCGTCTACGCCGTCTCCACGATGGGCATCACCGGAGCGCGTTCCGATGTCGACGCCGCGGCGCGCACCCTCGTCGGACGCCTGCGTGATGCCGGAGCCACCAGCACCTGCGTGGGCATCGGGATCTCGACCGCAGCCCAGGTGCGCGAGGTGCTCGAGTACGCCGACGGCGCCATCGTCGGATCCGCGCTCGTCAAGGCCCTCTCCGAGGGTGGCATCGAGGCCGTCGGCGCTCTCGCCGCGGAGCTGTCGAGCGGCACGCGGATCCCGGCATAGCCCGCTGCGGTAAAGTGACCGAGCGACGCGGCCCCCTGCGGGGAGCGCGCTCGAGAGAACACAACGAAAGGTACGTCGTCCGGTGTCTGCACCCCTGAGCATCCCCAGCCCCTCCTGGGATGGTTTCGAGATCCCGCTGGGGTTCGTCACCCTGAACATCCACGCGTACGCGCTGTGCATCCTCGCCGGCATCATCGTCGCCACCATCTGGACCAGCCGCCGCCTCACCAAGCGCGGCGCCGAGCCCGGCATCGTTCTCGACATCGCCCTGTGGGCCGTGCCCCTCGGAATCGTCGGCGCGAGGCTCTACCACGTCTTCACTCACCCGAGCGACTACTTCTACGAGGGCGCCAACATCTGGAATCCGTTCCAGCCCGGTTCCATCTGGGCCATCTGGGAGGGCGGCGGAGCCATCTTCGGCGCACTGATCGGCGGCGCCGTCGGCGTGCTGATCGCCTGCCGCATCACCGGCGTCCGCTTCCTCTCCTTCGCCGACGCGCTCGCCCCCGGACTCTTGGCCGCTCAGGCTCTCGGCCGCCTCGGCAACTGGTTCAACCACGAGCTGTTCGGCCAGCCGACGACGATGCCGTGGGGCCTCGAGATCGAGTCGACCAACCCCGCGTGGCCGGCCGGTCTCCCCGAGGGCACCCTGTTCCAGCCGACCTTCCTGTACGAGATGCTCTGGAACATCCTCGGCATCATCGTGCTGGTCGCCTTCCTCGAGCGACGCTTCAACATGCGCTGGGGCAAGGCCTTCGGCTTCTACCTCGTCTGGTACGGGCTCGGCCGCTGGCCGCTGGAGACCATCCGTCTCGACCCGAGCGAGATCTTCCTCGGCGTGCGCGTCAACGTCTGGGCGGCCTGGGGAGCGATCCTGCTCGGCATCATCATCATCCTCGTGCAGAACCGCCGTCACGTCGGCGCCGAGCTCTCTCCCTACAGCCCCGGCCGGGAGTGGAACGCGCCAGTGGACAGCGACGAGTACGCTGATGACGCTGAGGTAGACTCGCAGGGAACCGATGAGATCGAGCCTGGCGACGATGCCTCTGTGATCGATTCGAGCGATGCCGGTGCCACAAGCACGACCGGCTCGCGCGCTTAGGTCCGGGCAACCCCGCAGTCCTCTTCGCGACAGGATCCCCACCGGGGACGTACGCGACTTGTTTCCTTTCGGGCCGACGTCGTCCCGCCTCCGATAGCTTCCTGAGGGCGGTCTCCATGGCAGTAACACCCGTGTTCTCACGTTTCAGTGCGGTCCCCGCGCGACAGGGTCTCTACGACCCCGCCGCCGAGAAGGACGCCTGCGGTCTGGCGATGGTCGCGACGCTCCGCGGCACGGCCGGTCACGACATCATCGAGACAGCGCTCAACGCCCTGCGCAACCTCGAGCACCGTGGCGCCGTCGGCTCCGACGCCGGAACCGGCGACGGTGCCGGCATCATCACCCAGATCCCGGATGCCTTCCTCCGTGCCGTCTCCGGCTTCGGCCTGCCCGAGGTCGGGCGCTACGCCGTCGGCAACGCGTTCCTCCCGACGGACCCCACGGCCCGCAGCAACGTGAAGCGCCGCCTCGCGCAGTTCGCGCAGGAGGAGGGGCTGGTCGTGCTCGGCTGGCGCGAGATCCCCGTGCGCCCCGACGAGGTCGGCTCGCTCGCCCGCGCGGCCATGCCGGCCATCCAGCAGCTCTTCCTCTCCAGCGCCCAGACCGACGAGAACGGAGACGCCCTCAGCGGCCTCGCCCTCGAGCGTCAGGCCTACAGGCTGCGCAAGCGCGTCGAGCGCGATCTCGAGGTCTACTTCGCGTCGTTGTCCAGCCGCACCCTCGTCTACAAGGGCATGGTCACCACGCTCCAGCTCGAGCCGTTCTACCCAGATCTCTCCGACGAGCGCTTCGCCTCGAAGCTCGCCCTCGTGCACTCGCGGTACTCCACGAACACCTTCCCGTCCTGGCCGCTGGCGCAGCCGTTCCGCATGATCGCCCACAACGGCGAGATCAACACCATCCAGGGCAACCGCAACTGGATGCGCGCGCGCCAGTCGCAGCTGGAGTCGGAGGTGCTCGGCCCGATCCAGCCGCTGCTTCCCATCGTGACCCCTGGGGGCAGTGACTCGGCCTCCTTCGACGAGGTCGTCGAGTTGTTGCAGCTCACAGGCCGCTCGCTTCCGCACGCCGTCATGATGATGGTCCCCGAGGCGTGGGAGAAGCAGACCGAGATCGACCCGGAGCGTCGGGCGTTCTACGAGTACCACTCGATGCTCATGGAGCCGTGGGACGGCCCGGCGGCGATCGTCTTCACCGACGGCTCGCTCGTCGGCGCCACCCTCGACCGCAACGGCCTGCGCCCCGGTCGGTTCCTGGTGACCGATGACGGTCTCGTCGTGCTCGCCAGCGAGATCGGCGTCATCGACGTCGACCCGTCCAAGGTGGTGCGCAAGGGGCGTCTGCGCCCCGGACGCATGTTCCTCGTCGACACCGAGGCCGGGCGGCTCATCGAGGACGACGAGATCAAGGCGGAGCTCGCGGCCGCCCAGCCGTGGGGCGACTGGCTCACCGACGAGCGGATCAAGCTCTCCGACCTGCCCGAGCGAGAGCACATCGTGCACCCGCCGGCATCGGTCGTGCGCCGTCAGAAGACTTTCGGCTACACAGAGGAGGAGGTGCGCATCCTCCTCTCGCCGATGGCGAGGAACGGAGCCGAGCCTCTCGGCGCCATGGGGTCGGACACCCCGATCGCCGTGCTCTCGGATCGTCCGCGCCTCATCTTCGACTACTTCACGCAGCAGTTCGCCCAGGTGACGAACCCGCCGCTGGACAGCATCCGTGAAGAGGTCGTCACCTCGCTCGGAACCTCCGTCGGCCCCGAGCGCAACCTGCTCAGCGCCGGGCCGGAGCACGCCCGCCAGGTCGTCCTCACCTTCCCGGTGATCGACAACGACGAGCTCGCCAAGATCCAGCACATCGATCCAGACCCCGGGGCGCGCACCGCGTCGACGATCAAGGGCCTGTACCGGGTGGATGCCGGCCCCGAGGCCCTGCGCGACCGCCTGGCCGAGATGTGCGCCGAGGTCGACGAGGCCATCGCAGCCGGCGCGGAGTACATCGTGCTGAGCGACCGCGACTCCACCAAGGAGCTCGCGCCCATCCCCTCGCTGCTCATGACGGCTGCCGTTCACCACCACCTCATCCGCGCCCAGAACCGCATGAAGGTCGGACTCCTCGTCGAGGCCGGCGATGTGCGCGAGGTACACCACGTGGCGCTGCTCATCGGCTACGGGGCATCCGCCGTCAACCCCTACCTCGCCATGGAGACCAGCGAGAACCTCGTGCGCTCCGGCGTGCTGCAGGGCGTCACTCCCGAGAAGGCCGTGGCCAACGTCATCAAGGCCCTCGGCAAGGGCGTGCTCAAGATCATGTCGAAGATGGGCATCTCCACCATGGCGTCCTACGCCGGCGCCCAGGCCTTCGAGGCGATCGGCCTCTCCGACGACTTCATCGCCGAGTACTTCACCGGAACCACGTCGAAGCTCGGGGGCATCGGCATCGACGTGATCGCTGCCGAGAACCTGGCGCGCCACACGGCCGCCTACCCCGAGGACGCAGCTGCCACGGCGCACGAGCGTCTCGCGACGGGGGGCGAGTACCAGTGGCGCCGCGACGGCGCCCCGCACCTGTTCAACCCCGAGACGGTTTTCAGGCTGCAGCACTCGACGCGCACGCGCCGCTACGACATCTTCCGCGAGTACACCAAACTCGTCGACGACCAGGCCGAGCAGCTCATGACCCTGCGCGGCATGTTCAGGTTCAACGGCGCCCAGCGCACTCCCGTTCCGATCGACGAGGTCGAATCCGTCGCCTCGATCGTGAAGCGCTTCTCCACGGGGGCGATGAGCTACGGCTCCATCTCCAAGGAGGCGCACGAGACCCTCGCCATCGCGATGAACCGCCTCGGCGGCAAGTCGAACACCGGCGAGGGCGGCGAGGATCTCGACCGTCTGCTCGACCCGGAGCGCCGCAGCGCCATCAAGCAGGTCGCCTCGGGCCGCTTCGGCGTCACGAGCATGTACCTGACCCACGCGACGGACCTGCAGATCAAGCTGGCCCAGGGCGCCAAGCCCGGTGAGGGCGGGCAGCTGCCGTCGACCAAGGTCTACCCCTGGATCGCCCGCACCCGCCACGGCACCGCCGGTGTCGGCCTCATCTCGCCGCCGCCGCACCACGACATCTACTCGATCGAGGACCTCAAGCAGCTCATCTTCGACCTCAAGCGGTCGAACCCGAGCGCGCGGGTGCACACCAAGCTGGTGAGCCAGTCCGGCATCGGTGCCGTCGCAGCCGGAGTGGCCAAGGCGCTCTCCGACGTCATCCTGGTCTCCGGCCACGATGGTGGAACCGGCGCCAGCCCCGTCAACTCGCTGAAGCACGCGGGAACGCCGTGGGAGCTCGGTCTCGCCGAGACCCAGCAGACCCTCATGCTGAACGGCATGCGCGACCGCGTTGTGGTGCAGGTCGACGGCCAGCTGAAGACCGGCCGCGACGTGCTGATCGGCGCCATGCTCGGCGCCGAGGAGTTCGGCTTCGCGACGGCCCCGTTGATCGTCGAGGGCTGCATCATGATGCGCGTCTGCCACCTCGACACCTGCCCTGTGGGCGTCGCGACGCAGAACCCCGTGCTGCGCGAGCGCTTCAACGGCAAGGCGGAGTACGTGGTGAACTTCTTCGAGTTCATCGCCCAGGAGGTGCGCGAGTACCTCGCCGAGCTCGGCCTCCGCAGCCTCGACGAGGCCATCGGACGCCGGGACCTGCTCGACGTCGACCACGCGGTCGAGCACTGGAAGGCGTCCGGCCTCGACCTCGCGCCCATCCTCGTCGGGCCCGACTTCTCCGATTCGGAGCCGCGCAAGAACGCGCGCGGCCAGGAGCACGAGCTCGACAAGCACTTCGACAACGAGCTCATCAGGCTGAGCGCCGACGCCCTCGACCACGGATCGCCCGTCGAGATCGCCCTGCCGATCCGCAACACCGAGCGTGCCGTCGGCACGATGCTGGGTCACGAGGTCACGGTGCGCCACGGCGAGAACGGACTGCCGTCCGGCACCATCTCGGTCACCCTCACGGGATCGGCCGGACAGTCGTTCGGCGCATTCCTGCCCAGCGGAATCTCGCTGCGGCTCGTCGGCGACTCCAACGACTACGTCGGCAAGGGTCTGTCCGGCGGCCAGATCGTCGTGCGCACCCCTGAGGGGTCGACCTTCGAAGCTGAGCACAACGTCATCGCCGGAAACGTGATCGGCTACGGCGCGACCCAGGGTGCGATGTTCATCGGCGGCATGGTCGGCGAGCGCTTCCTGGTGCGCAACTCGGGAGCCACAGCCGTCGTGGAGGGCGTGGGCGACCACGCGCTCGAGTACATGACCGGCGGCCTCGCGCTCATCCTCGGGGAGACCGGCCGCAACCTGGGCGCCGGCATGTCCGGAGGCACGGCCTACGTGTTCGACCTCATCCCCGAGCGCGTCAACACTGACTCCCTCGCATCGGGGGAGCTCGACCTGCTCCCGCTCGGCAGCGCCGATCGCGAGATCGTGCTCGATCTGCTGCGCCGGCACGCGTCCGAGACCGGATCGGTGCTCGCCGAGCGCCTGCTCTCGGATGAGGAGGCGACCCTCGGTCGCTTCACGAAGGTGCTCCCGCGCGACTACGCCGCGGTGCTCGAAACTCGCAACACGGCCGTCGCCGAGGGGCTCGACCCCGACGGGGAAATCGTTTGGACGCGCATTCTGGAGGTCACTGGTGGCTGAGAGAGCTGTTCGTCTGGACAAGGCTGTGCTTATTCAAGACTCGGAGGTGACCGGTGGCTGACCCCAAGGGATTCCTGAAGACCACGGATCGCGAACTGCCCGCCCGCCGCCCGGTTCCGGTGCGGCTCATGGACTGGAAAGAGGTGTACGAGCAGGGGGACGCCACCCAGCTCCGACGCCAGGCCGGCCGCTGCATGGACTGCGGCGTGCCTTTCTGCCACCAGGGCTGCCCGCTCGGAAACCTCATCCCCGAGTGGAACGACCTCACCTGGCGCGGCGAGGGCCATGCGGCGATCGAGCGACTCCACGCCACGAACAACTTCCCGGAGTTCACGGGCCGTCTGTGCCCGGCGCCCTGCGAGTCGGCCTGCGTCCTCGGCATCAACCAGCCTGCGGTCACCATCAAGCAGGTCGAGGTGTCGATCATCGACCAGGCATTCTCGAGCGGCTGGGTGCAGCCGCACCCGCCCGGACGCCTGACCGGCAAGACCATCGCCGTCGTCGGTTCCGGCCCCGCCGGCCTCGCCGCGGCCCAGCAGCTGACGCGTGCCGGCCACACAGTCGCCGTCTTCGAGCGCGACGACCGCATCGGCGGTCTGCTGCGCTACGGCATCCCCGACTTCAAGATGGAGAAGCGCCACATCGATCAGCGCCTCCAGCAGATGACCGCGGAGGGCACCCGCTTCCGCGCCGGAGTGAACATCGGCGTCGACATCACCTGGGACGAACTGCGTCGCCGCTACGACGCCGTGATCGTCGCCACCGGCGCCATGATCCCGCGCGAGCTCCCGATCCCCGGCCGTGACCTCTCAGGCGTGCACTTCGCCATGGAGTACCTCACCCAGTCCAACCACGTGGGCGCCGGAGACAAGGTGTCCGACCAGATCACCGCAGAGGACAAGCACGTCATCGTCATCGGCGGCGGGGACACCGGTGCCGACTGCATCGGAACCGCGCACCGCCAGAGTGCCGCATCCGTCACCAACCTCGCCATCGGCAAGCAGCCGTCCACCGGGCGTCCAGAGCACCAGCCCTGGCCGATGGACCCGACGGTCTTCGAGATCTCGAGCGCACACGAGGAGGGCGGCAACCGCCAGTTCCTCGCCTCGACGGTCGAGTTCCTCTCGAACGAGGCCGGTGAGGTGCGCGCCCTGCGCGTCGCCGAGACCGAGTACCTCGACGGACGCCGCGTTCCCAAGGCCGGCACCGAGCGCGAGATCCCCGCCGACCTCGTGCTCATCGCGATGGGCTTCACCGGCCCGGAGCAGCAGGACCTCGGTTCGCAGCTCGACGTGGCCTTCGACGGCCGCGGCAACGTGGAGCGCGACGGCGACTACGCGACGGGTCACGCCGGCGTCTTCGTGGCAGGCGACGCGGGTCGCGGGCAGTCGCTCATCGTCTGGGCGATCGCCGAGGGACGGGCTGCGGCTGCGGCCGTCGACCGGTACCTTGAAGGAACGACGGAACTGCCGTCGCCCGTGCGCCCGACTGACCGCGGCTTCACCATCTAAGACTTTTCACGAGGCCCCACAAGGGCTGCACAACAATCGGAGTAGAAACGCACATGAGACGCGCGAAAATCGTCGCAACACTCGGCCCGGCAGTGTCGAGCTATGAGAACATCCGGGCGATCATCGACGCCGGCGTGGACGTCTGCCGGATGAACCTGAGCCACGGCAGCTATGACGTGCACGAGGGCATCTACCAGAACGTCCGCAAGGCGGCCAACGACTCGGGCAAGGCCATCGCCGTGCTCGTCGACCTGCAGGGCCCGAAGATCCGTCTCGGCAAGTTCGAGGATGGACCCTACGAGCTCGCTGAAGGCGACATCTTCAAGATCACCACGGAAGACATCATCGGCAACAAGGACATCTGCGGCACGACCTTCAAGGGCCTGCCCCAGGATGTCGCCCCCGGCGACTTCCTCCTGATCGACGACGGCAAGGTGCGCGTCGAGGTCGTCGAGACCGACGGCACCGTCGTCACCACCAAGGTGATCGTCGCGGGCCCGGTCTCCAACAACAAGGGCATCAACCTGCCCGGCGTCGCGGTCAACGTTCCCGCGCTGTCCGAGAAGGACGAGGCCGACCTGCGCTGGGGCCTGAAGCTCGGCGCGGACATCATCGCGCTGTCGTTCGTGCGCGACGCCCACGACATCGTGCGCGTGCACGAGATCATGGACGAGGAGGGACGCCGCGTCCCCGTCGTCGCCAAGATCGAGAAGCCGCAGGCCGTCGACCACCTCGAGGAGATCGTCGAGGCGTTCGACTCGATCATGGTCGCCCGTGGCGACCTCGGCGTCGAGCTCCCGCTCGAGGCCGTCCCGATCGTGCAGAAGCGCGCCGTCGAGATCGCGCGCCGCCTGGCCAAGCCGGTCATCGTGGCGACGCAGATGCTCGAGTCGATGATCCACAGCCCGGTTCCCACCCGCGCCGAGACCTCCGACGTCGCCAACGCCGTGCTCGACGGTGCAGACGCCGTCATGCTCAGCGGAGAGACCAGCGTCGGCGAGTACCCCGTCATCACGGTGCAGACCATGGCACGCATCGTCGAGTCGACGGAGCAGCACGGCCTGGAGCGCATCCAGCCCCTCGGCACCAAGCCGCGCACGCAGGCCGGCGCCATCACCCTCGCCGCGGTCGACGTGGCCAACTTCGTCGAGGCCAAGTACCTCTGCGTGTTCACCGAGTCCGGTGAGTCCGTGCGACGGATGTCGCGTCTGCGTTCGCAGATCCCGATCCTGGCCTTCACACCGGATCCCGCCATCCGTCGCCGCATGGCGCTCAACTGGGGCGTCGAGTCCTTCGTGGTGGACCGCGTGACCCACACCGACCAGATGGTCGGACAGGTCGATGAGCTCCTGGCCAAGACCGGCAAGGCGCAGATCGGCGAGAAGGTCGTCATCATCTCCGGATCCCCTCCCGGAATCCCCGGCACCACCAACGACGTGCGCGTGCACATCGTCGGTGAAGTTCTCTAGGGGATCGTTCTCCTGACGTTCGACGGGCCGGTGCGGATCATTCCGCACCGGCCCGTCGTGCGTTCCTAGGATGGAGGTACGCAACGCGACGGAGGAACACGATGGCCGCAGGTGCAGCATCCGATCAGAGCTGGAACAGCCGGGCGGACTCTCCGCTCACCGATGAGACCATCGCCGAGATCGACGCGTGGTGGCGGGCGGCCAACTACCTCTCGGTCGGGCAGATCTACCTCTTGGCCAATCCGCTGCTGCGCGAGCCGCTCACGCGCGAGCACATCAAGCCGCGCCTCCTCGGGCACTGGGGCACGACGCCCGGCCTGAACTTCATCTACGCCCACCTCAATCGCGTCATCCGCGAGCGCGACCTCGACACGATCTACATCGCGGGCCCAGGCCACGGCGGTCCGGGCATGGTGGCCAACGCCTACCTCGACGGAACCTACAGCGAGATCTACAACGACATCGACAGGTCAGACGAGGGAGTGCGCAAGCTGTTCCGTCAGTTCTCGTTCCCCGGTGGCATCCCGAGCCACGCGGCTCCCGAGACCCCCGGATCGATCCACGAGGGCGGGGAGCTGGGCTACGCGCTCTCGCACGCCTACGGTGCGGCCTTCGACAACCCCGACCTTCTGGTGGCCGCCGTCGTGGGCGACGGCGAGGCCGAGACCGGTCCGCTCGCCACCGCCTGGCATTCGAACAAGTTCCTGGATCCGGCCACCGATGGCGTCGTGCTGCCGATCCTGCACCTGAACGGCTACAAGATCGCCAACCCCACGGTGCTGGCGCGCATCCCCGAGGAGGAGCTGTTCGAGCTGATGCGCGGGTACGGCTATACGCCCTACCTCGTCTCGGGCGGCTTCGACGGCGAGGACCCCATCGCCGTGCACGAGCGCATGGCGTGGATCCTCGACGAGATCCTCGACCGCATCGCCGAGATCAAGCGCAGCGCGGCCGACGGCACCCTCGAGGGCCGGCCGGCCTGGCCCATGCTCATCCTCCGCACTCCGAAGGGCTGGACCTGCCCACCTGCCATCGACGGGCATCCGGCCGAGGGCAACTGGCGGTCCCACCAGGTTCCGTTGGCTGATGCGCGGGACACCCCGGAGCACACGCGTGTGCTCGAGGAGTGGATGCGCTCCTACAGGCCGGAGGAGCTGTTCGACGAGTCAGGCGCCCCCGAGCCCGACGTCGTCGCTCTGGCGCCGGTCGGGGAGAGAAGGATGAGCGCGAACCCTCACGCCAACGGCGGGTTGCTGCGGCAGGCGTTGCGCCTGCCGGACTTCCGCGACTACGCGGTCGACGTGCCGGAGCCCGGCGCGACGATCGGGGAGGCGACGCGGGTGCTCGGCACCTGGCTGCGTGACGTCATCCGTGACAACCCGTCGAACTTCCGCATCTTCGGGCCGGACGAGACGGCCTCGAACCGCCTGAGCGACGTGTTCGAGGTGACGGACAAGCAGTGGAACGCCGAGCGCTGGCCGATCGACGACGACAACCACCTCGCCCGCTCGGGGCGGGTCATGGAGATGCTCAGCGAGCACCAGTGCCAGGGCTGGCTCGAGGGCTACCTGCTCACGGGGCGGCACGGCATCGTGAACTCCTACGAGGCGTTCATCCACATCGTCGACTCCATGTTCAACCAGCACGCCAAGTGGTTGAAAGGCTCGCGCGCTCTTCCATGGCGTCGCCCGGTGTCGTCGCTCAACTACCTGCTGAGCTCGCACGTCTGGCGGCAGGACCACAACGGAGCCTCGCACCAGGACCCCGGCTTCATCGACCACGTCGTGAACAAGAAGGCCGACGTGGTGCGGGTCTACCTGCCGTTCGACGCGAACACGCTGCTCTCGACGTACGACCACTGCCTGCGCTCGGTCGACTACGTCAACGTCGTGGTGGCCGGGAAGCAGCCGAGTCCGAACTGGCTCGCGATGCCCGAGGCCATCGAGCACTGCACGCGCGGCCTCGGGATGTTCGACTGGGCCGGCACCGAGGTGTCGGGGGAGGAACCGGATGTGGTGCTCGCCTGCGCAGGCGACGTGCCGACGGTGGAGATCCTCGCTGCAGCGCAGATCCTCCGCGAACGGGTGCCGACGCTGCGGGTACGCGTGGTCAACGTCGTCGACCTCATGAGGCTGCAGAGCGAGGGCGAGCATCCGCACGGGCTGTCCGACAGAGAGTACGACGCCGTCTTCACGCCGGACAAGCCGGTGATCTTCGCCTATCACGGGTACCCGTGGCTCATCCACCGGCTGACCTACCGCCGAACCGGGCACGCGAACCTGCACGTGCGGGGCTTCAAGGACGAGGGGACCACCACGACGCCGTTCGACATGGTGATGCTGAACGACATCGACCGGTTCCACCTCGTCACCGACGTGATCGACCGCGTTCCCGGGCTCTCAGCCCGGGAGGGGATGCTGCGTCAGGAGATGCAGGATGCCCGCATCAGGGCGAAGGCGTACACCCGGGAGCACGGTGAGGACATCCCCGAGGTCGCCGAGTGGTCGTGGACCGGATCGACTCCGGCCGGTCCGTTCTCGACCGGCGGCGACAACGACTGAGTCAGTCGCGCGGGTCGACGCGCTCGGGGGCCCGGGGAGCGCTGCCGTACCGGATGGCGCGCCCATCGGCCTCGTCGCCGTCGGCGCGGGCGGCTCGCTTCTCGGCGAGTGCCGTCGTGCGTGGCGGCATCCGGAGCGTCTCCTCGGCGGCGATGCCCGACTGCAGTTGCCTGCCGCGTTCGACCTCTGAGTCGAACTCGGCGCCGAACAGCAGCGCCAGGTTCACGATCCAGAGCCAGACCAGGAAGATGAGGGCGCCGGCGAGCGACCCGTAGACGCGGCCGTAGTTCGAGAAGCTGAGCACCCAGAGGAAGAACAGCGCCGAAGACACCACCATGGTCGTGAGCGCCAGCAGCGCGCCCATGCTGAGCCAGCGGAAGCGGCGCTGGTGCACGTTCGGGGTCGAGTAGTAGAGCAGGCCGATGACGACGATCGCGAGCAGCACGAGCACGGGCCACTTGACGATCGCCCAGATGCCGAGCCACGGTTCGCCGATGCCCACGGCCTCGCCGACGGCGTCGGCCACGGAGCCCGACAAGACCAGGATCGTGCCCATGATGCCGAGCAGCAGGGTGAAGACCAGGCTGATGAGCAGTTGCTGCGGCTTGAGGACCGTGAAGCCGCGACCCTCGTCGACCTCGTAGATGCGATTCATGGCGCGGCTGAAGGCGCCGACGTAGCGCGAGACCGTCCAGATGGTCAGGGCGACACCGAACACCAATGCGAACCATCCGGACGAGTTCGCGAGCTGGCCGAGCGCATCCTCGATCTCGCCGAGGTCGGTGTCGGGGAACGCCTCCTTCAGGATGCCGAGCACGGAGGTGATCGAGCTGTCCCCGTCGCCGAAGACCACGAAGCCGGCCACGACGGCGATGAGGGCGGGGAAGATCGACAGCACGCCGTAGTAGGTGAGCGAGGCTGCGGCGTCGGGCAGGTCGTCGAAGCCGAACTCACGGGTGGTGCGCTTGAGGATGTACTGCCACGTCTCCCGGCGCAGGTCCTGGGGTCCGGAGGGCTCGGCGTCCTCGTCGATGGCACGCGTCTGGTCCTGCGTCACGGATGCTCCCGATCTCTGTCGGGAATGGTCACTCCCGCTTCTGCTCCGTCGGCTCGTTCAGCTCTGTCGGCTCTAGCAATGTACCGTCTAGTCTGGGCGGCGTGAGCCAGCAGCAGACAGCGCCCGAAGGTCTCGTCCGCACCCCACGGCACGCGCAGTGGTTGGAGCTGTTCTTTGACCTCGTGATGGTCGCCTTCGTCGGCGTACTGGCGCACCGCCTGCACGGGGAACCGTCCGCCTTCGACTTCGCGACCTTCGTGGTGCTCTTCTTCCCTGCGTGGTGGGTGTGGGTGAATGTCACGATCACGATGAACCTCTACGGGGCCGTCGTCACCCCGAGGATCTGGGTCATGGTGAGCGTGGTCATGCTCTCGGTGGGGATCATGGCCGCTGCGGTGTCCGAGGGGCTGGGGGAGCGCGCCTGGGCCTACGCGGCAGGCAACGCCGTCATCCGTCTGGTGATCCTCATCCCGTGGTGGATGGCGAGGCGGCGAGGCGGAGTGCCCTGGTATCGCTCACTCACCTACAACGGCCTGACGGCTCTCATCTGGGCTGTCTCGATCGTGGTTCCGCAGCCTGCGCAGTTCGTGCTCTGGGGCGTCGCGATCGGCGTCGAGGTGCTCCTCCTCGCCTTCCTCGGCAACCAACGCACCTGGCTGCGCGACAACCTCGACATCGACCACATCGCCGAGAGGGTAGGCCTCTTCGTGGTCATCGTGTTCGGCGAGACGATCCTCTCGATCATCGCCGAGATCGACCAGCACTGGACAGCGGCATCCGGGATCACGGCGATCCTCGCATTCGCGGCCATCTCCGGCCTCGCGTGGGCGTTCTTCCAGTACGGGGCCCGGAGCGCGGAGGACGGATGGCACCGACTGCAGCGCGTCGGAGACATGCGCGCGCTCCGTGACACCGTGATGTACCTGCCGTTCGTGCTCGTGGTCGGCATCGTCATGCTCGCGGCCGGGCTCGGAACCGCGGTGGCCGAGGCCGGTCACCCTCTCCCCGTGGGAGCCACGACCTGCATAGTGGCCGGCATCGCGCTGTTCTACGCGGCCAACGCCGCCGTCGCCCTGCGATACGGCGAACCGCCGCGTCGTGTGGCCCGGTGGGGGATCATCGGGGTGCTGCTGCCGTTCCTGCTGTTCGCGGTGGCGGCCCTCGCCGATGCGGGCGTCGTCGTCGCGGCCGTCGTCCTGGTCATCTCGGGAATGGTCGCCATGGCCGAGATCAGCCGGCGGCGTCCTCGGTCCGGTCGGGCGCGATCCACCCGCTCGTGACCGCCTGCACCGCCGAGCCGTCGAGATCGCGCAGGGTGACGCCGACGAAACGCTGGGCCGCGGCGGAGGTCTGCACGCGCGTAGGGGGAGAGTCGGCACCGATGACCTCGAGGATGACCGCAGCGATGTCGCCCGGCTTCTGCGCTGCCGCCGGGTCGAAGGTCGCGCGGGCGTGCCGCACGTACGCATCGAGGGCCGGCGCGTAGTCGGTTCCGGCGACACGCTCCAGTGCGGCGCCGATGCCCGCGTTCCCGGCGAACTCCGTGTTCACGGCTCCGGGCTCCACGATGGTCACTGAGACGCCGACGGATGCCGCCACCGGCGCGAGGCTCTCGAGGAATCCCTCGACGGCGAACTTCGCGGCGCAGTAGGCCTCGTTGAACGGCTGCCCGACGATGCCCCCGACGCTCGAGACCGTGACGATCCGGCCGCCGCTGGCACGCAGGTGGGCGAGTGCGGCCTTCGTCAGCGCCACCACTCCGAAGTAGTTGACCTCCATGGCCGTTCGGTACTCCTCGAGCGAGTCCTGCTCGATGGTGCCGACGTGGCCGGCGCCGGCGTTGTTGACCAGCACGTCGAGGCGGCCGTGGTCGGCCACGACGGCGTCGACGACGGCGACGACGGCAACGGCATCCGTCACATCGAGAGCACGGATGTCGAGTTCGACCCCGGCCTCGCGCGCGGCATCCCGCAGCGGACCCGCCTTGGCGACGTCGCGCATCGTCGCCACGACGGTGGCGCCATCCGAAGCGGCGGCCACCGCGGTGGCCAGGCCGATCCCCGAGGACGTTCCGGTGATGAGGACGATCGATTCGTTCATGGGAGCCCCGATTCCGCGCAGGATGCGCATCAGCCATTCCACCACGGATGCCGCACCCCTACTGTTGGCAGCAGGCCGACAGTGGGGAGCATCATGGATCTGGGACTGACCGACAGGACAGCCGTCGTGACCGGGGCGAGCAAGGGCATCGGTCTCGCCGTGGTGCGGGCGTTCGTGGCCGAGGGCGTGCACGTGATCGCGGGTGCGCGATCGTCGTCGGCCGAACTCGACGAGCTCGCCGCCGGCGGATCCGTCGACGTCGTCGCCGTCGATCTCTCCGAGCCCGATGGCCCCGGGCGTCTCATCGCCTCCACCGACAGGCAGGTCGACATCCTGGTCAACAACGTCGGCCTGGCCACCGCCCGCACCGACGGCTTCCTCTCCGTCAGCGACGAGCAGTGGGTCGCCTCGCTGAACCTCAACCTCCTGGCCGCCGTGCGGGCCTGCCGCGCCGTGCTGCCCGGCATGATCGCGGCTGGTTCCGGCTCGATCGTCAACGTCGCCTCGGTGAACGCCTACCTGCCCGACCCGGCAGTGATCGACTACTCGGCAGCGAAGGCGGGCCTCGCGAACTTCGCCAAGTCCCTGTCGAAAGAGGTCGGCCCGTCAGGCATTCGAGTGAACAGCGTGAATCCGGGGCCGGTGAAGACGGCGCTCTGGCTCGGCGACGGCGGCATCGCGAGCTCTGTGAGCGGCGCGACAGGACTGAGCCGCGAGCAGGTGCAGAACGGTGCGGTGGCGGATGCAGCCACCCGGCGCTTCACCACACCGGAGGAGGTGGCCGACCTCGTCGTCTTCCTCGCCGGCGATCGCGCGGCGAACATCACCGGTGCCGGCTTCGCCATCGACGGCGGCCTGGTGCAGTCGCTCTGATCAGCCCGTCGGCTGGCCGAGCCGGTCGCGGAGCCGGGTCCGGTGACGGTGGCTCCGCCTAGCGTGAGTGTATGACCGAACGCACCCCAGGACGATGGAAACGGGTCGGTCTGACGACGCTGCGGATAGCCGTGCTGGCCGTCGTCGCGGCCGGTGGGCTGGTTCTCGAAGCGAGGCAGGACGCCGTGGGCGACTTCCTCGACGGCTTCAGCTGGCAGTGGTTCTACACAGTCGCCGGTTGGGCGTTGATCCTGCTCGGAATCGTGTCGCAGGTCGTGTGGGGGTGGCGGGTCGATCTCATCGAGGCACGCAACACCAACGACGTCGCCCAGATCCGCGTCTCGATGAAGGACGCGCTGAAGCCCGTGCTGGCGAAGGTGTCGGAGATGCCCGACCTCGATGCCGATGGCCGAGCCGCCCACCTGGCCGTCGTGGCCTCCGACGCCTCGTGGGCTCTGGCCACGTTGCTCCTGCGGCACGTCGATCGGGCGCGGGTGGGCGTCTACGGGATGTCCGGTGACGGGAGTGCCCTGCGCATAGTGGGGTACGGCGGACGAGGAGAGAAGCCCGGTGAGTTCCTCGCCGGGCGCCCCGGTGCCGATCTCGCCCTGCAACGGGTGAAGGACGGCTCGCCGCTGATCGTGCATGATCGACGCAGCGATCCGCCGCCGGGCTGGGATCGTGAGAGTGCCGAGTGGCGGTCCTTCGTGTCGGTGCCCGTCGTCAGCAACGACGGCTTCGCGTACGGCATGCTGAACGTCGATTCGCCCAGCGAGGAGATGTTCCAGGACACCGAACAGCAGATCGTGTCGGTGGTTGCGGAGATACTCGCCATAGCATTCGCTCTCGCCTTCCCGAAGAGCGAACGACGGGCTCCCGCCAGGGGGCGAAAGGTAGGAGCACGAACATGAGCACAGTGTCCATTGCCGGTCTGCCCAGTGCAATCGGCCGCGTGCGCGTGAGCAACCACACCCGCATCGAGACGCCCGACCTGAGTGATCGCTCGGCGGTCGAGGCGATCTTCGCGGATGCCGCCCGCATCGTGAAGGCCGAACGTGCGCGCCGCAGGCCCTGGAGCCGCGGGGCTCGCTGAGGGGTCCTGCCCTGCATGATGAACGGCCCGACTCCTGCAGGGTCGGGCCGTTCTCTCTGTGTATCGTGCCGGTGGTGGGACTCGAACCCACACGTCTCTCGACAAAGCATTTTGAGTGCTCCGCGTCTGCCATTCCGCCACACCGGCGCACGAGCCTGCATCAGGATACCGTAGGCTTTCCGACGTGACTGACGCAGATACCTCCACCGTTCCCCCTCGGCGCGTCGTCGTCGCAGAGGATGAGTCCCTCATCCGTCTCGACATCGTCGAGATCCTCCGCGACAACGGCTTCGACGTCGTCGGAGAGGCCGGAGATGGCGAGACGGCAGTGGCCCTCGCGACCGAGCTGCGCCCCGATCTCGTCATCATGGACGTCAAGATGCCGAAGATGACGGGCATCCAGGCTGCAGAGCAGCTCTCCAAGAACCACATCGCCCCGGTCGTCCTCCTCACGGCCTTCAGCCAGAAGGAGTTGGTCGAGCAGGCCAGCGAGGCCGGTGCCCTCGCCTACGTCGTCAAGCCGTTCACGCCGAACGACCTGCTGCCCGCCATCGAGATCGCCCTCGCCCGGTATGCCCAGATCATCGCCCTCGAGGCCGAGGTCGGCGACCTCGTCGAGCGTTTCGAGACCCGCAAGCTCGTCGATCGCGCCAAGGGCCTGCTCAACGAGAAGATGGGCCTGTCGGAGCCCGAGGCGTTCCGCTGGATCCAGAAGGCGTCGATGGACCGCCGTCTCACCATGCACGACGTCGCCCAGGCGATCATCGAGCAGCTTGCGCCCAAGAAGGCGTAGCGGTCTCACCCGCTCGCTGAGGACCGGACGAGGTCCGCGGCCGAAGCGCCGATTGTGGCGTGCACCGCGTTCGCTTCGGTCGCGCCCTTCGCGCGGACCTCAGCGAGCGAAGGCTCAGCGGCCGGAGACGTCCTTGATCAGGTTCGTGATCCTGATGGTCGAGCAGCGCCGCCCCTGATCGTCCGAGATGGCGATCTCGTGCGTCGTCAGCGTACGCCCGAGGTGGATGGGCGTGCAGACGCCCGTGACCCAGCCGCTCGTGGCGGAGCGCGTGTGCGTGGCGTTGATCTCGATGCCGACGGCGAGCTTGCCCTCGCCGGCGAAGAGGTTCGCGGCCATCGATCCGAGCGACTCGCCGAGCACGACGTAGGCGCCGCCGTGCAGCAGCATCGCGGGCTGCGTGTTGCCCTCGACCGGCATCCGCGCCACCGATCGCTCGACGCGGAACTCGGTGAACTCGATCCCCATCTTCTCGGCGAGGGCTCCCATGCCCCGGGTCTGAACCCAGTCGATCCGGTCGGGGGTCTCGTCGCTCATCGTCGCCTGTCGGTCGGGGCATCCGCGGTGCCGGAGCGTGTCGGATGCGGCTTGTAGTCTGGGGTCGTGTCAGACGCCGAAAAGCCTACCCTCCTCGTCATCGACGGCCACTCGCTCGCCTTCCGGGCCTTCTACGCCCTCCCCGTCGACAGTTTCCGTACCCGCGACGGGCAGCACACGAACGCCATCCACGGCTTCCTGTCGATGCTCCTGCTGCTGCTCCAGAACGAGAAGCCGACCCACATCGCCGTGGCGTTCGACATCTCGCGGCACTCCTTCCGCACCCGCGAGTACGCCGAGTACAAGGGCACCCGCGGCGAGACCCCGCCCGAGTTCATCGGGCAGATTCCGCTCCTGCAGGATGCGCTCGCTGCGATGAACATCGTCACGGTCGAGAAGGAGGACTACGAGGCCGACGACATCCTCGCCACCTTCGCTAAGCAGGGTGTCGAGCAGGGCTTCCACGTGCTCCTGGTCTCGGGCGACCGCGACACCATCCAACTGGTGAACGAGAACGTCACCCTGCTCTACCCGAACTCCCAGGGGGTCTCGCAGCTCAAGCGCTACGACCCTGCGGCGGTCGAGGAGCGCTACGGCATCCGCCCTGAGCAGTATCCCGAGGTCGCTGCGCTCGTCGGAGAGACCAGCGACAACCTTCCCGGCATCCCCAAGGTCGGAGAGAAGACGGCCGTCAAGTGGCTGGGCCTCTACGGTTCGCTGCAGGGCATCCTCGACAACGCCGACGAGATCAAGGGCGTCGTCGGCCAGAACCTCCGCGACAACCGCGAGAACGCCGTGCGCAACCGACGCCTCAACCGCCTGGTCGACGACGTCGAACTCCCCGTCGGCCCGACGGACCTGACGCGCCAGAAGATGAACGAGGACGCGGTGCGGGAGATCTTCGGCCGCCTCGAGTTCCGCACACTCCTCGACCGCGTCTACAAGCTCGAGGGCAGCGGCACGACCGCCGGTGCCGAGGGTGCCGCCGAGATCGCGGCCGCCGCCCCGGGCGTTCCGGCCACTCCGACCCCGCGCCAGCTCCTCGACGAGGAGCTGCGCGCCTGGTTCGAGAAGGCCACAGCCGCCCACCCCGACGGACTCGGCCTCTCGGTCGAGACCCTCGACGGCAAGGTCATCGGCTTCGGCGTCGCGAGCGCCACCGAGGTGCTCGACATCCCGTGGCAGGCCGGCCGAGCCGACTACCTGCCGTTCGAGACCTGGCTCGCCAGCGACGCCCCCAAGATCCTCACCGACGCCAAGCCGCAGCTGAAGGCCCTGAAGCGCAGCGACCTCGTCCTCGGTGGCCTCCGCACGGACAACCTGGTCGCCGGCTGGCTGCTGCGCCCGAGCCTGCAGGAGAAGAACCTCGCCCAGCTCGTGCAGCGCTACCTGCACGAGGTCATGCCGGAGGCCGACGCCAATCAGCTGGTGCCAGACGACTCCGTTGTCGCCGGCCCGCCCATCCAGGCCTGGTACACGCTGCGGGTGGCTCCGGTCATCCTCGGCGAACTCTCCGAGGGCTCCCGCAGCGTGCTCTCCGACATCGAGATCCCGGTGCTCCTCGCCCTCGTCGACATGGAGCTCCGCGGCGTCACCGTGAGCCACGAGCAGCTCTCCGCCCTCTCCAGCGAGCTGGGCGAGAAGGCAGCTGGCCTCGCGGCATCCGCCTACGCCGAGATCGGCCGGGAGGTGAACCTCGGTTCGCCGAAGCAGCTCCAGGACGTGCTGTTCGACCAGCTGGGCATGCCGAAGACCCGCGCGAACAAGACGGGGTACTCGACGGATGCCGGTGCCCTGGCCGACCTGCAGGAGTCGAACCCGCACCCCTTCCTCGACCTGCTGCTGCAGCACCGCGACGCGACGAAGCTGCGCCAGATCGTCGAGACGCTCGACAAGGCGATCGACGCGACGGGCCGCATCCACACCACCTACGTGCAGGTGGGCTCGGCCACCGGGCGCATCTCCTCCAACGACCCGAACCTGCAGAACATCCCCGTGCGCACCGAGGAGGGTCGCCGCATCCGTGCGGCCGTCCAGGCCGGCTCCGGCTACCAGACACTGCTCACCGCCGACTACTCGCAGATCGAGATGCGCATCATGGCACATCTGTCGGGTGACCCCGGACTCATCGAGGCCTTCAACTCCGGTGAGGACCTCCACAGGTTCGTTGGCGCGCGCATCTTCGGCGTCGAGCCCGAGGACGTCACAGCACTCCAGCGCACCAAGGTCAAGGCCATGTCGTATGGCCTGGCCTACGGCCTCAGCGCCTTCGGCCTGTCGAAGCAGCTCCGCATCGACACGGCGCAGGCCAAGCAGCTCATGGGCGACTACTTCGAGCGCTTCGGCGCCGTACGCGCCTACCTCCGCCAGGTCGTCGAGCAGGCCAAGGTCGACGGCTACACAGAGACGATCTTCGGTCGCCGTCGTCCGTTCCCCGAACTCGCCAGTCCCAACCGCGTGCTGCGCGAGGGTGCTGAGCGTGCGGCGCTCAACTCGCCGATCCAGGGCTCGGCCGCCGACATCATCAAGATCGCGATGATCGGCATCGAGCAGGACGTGACCGAAGCCGAACTGGGCTCGCGCATGCTCCTCCAGGTGCACGACGAGCTCATCTTCGAGGTCGTCGACGGCGAGTGGGAGCGGCTCGAGAAGATCGTGCGCGGTCGCATGGCCGGCGCCGCCGACCTGTTGGTGCCGCTCGAGGTGCAGGTCGGCCGCGGAGACGACTGGGACTCCGCGGCGCACTGACCGGTTCGAGCACGGGGGCGCTCCCAGCCCATAGGCTCGAAGAATGACGGCTGACACCCCGCGTACCCCCACTGCCATCGACCGCATCGCCGAGGACTGGGTCGACACCCTCGTGGTGCTCGAACCGACCCTCGGTACCTACATCGGACGCACCGAGGTCAACGACCGCTTCGCGGACCTGTCTCCGGCCGGCCGCGATGCCGTCGTCGACGCCGGTCGAGAGGTGCTGTCCGCGCTGGAATCGGCCGCTCCCGTCGACGACATCGACACCGTCACCCAGGCCGACCTGGCGAGCGAGTTGCGGCTGGCCATCGAGAGCCACGATGCCCGCCTGCACCTGCGGGACCTGAATGTGATCGCCAGCCCCGTGCAGGACCTGCGTGACGCCTTCGACCTCATGCCCACGGACACCGTGGAGGACTGGGAGACCATCGACACGCGCCTCGGCGCCCTTCCGGAGGCTCTCGACGGCTACATCGAGACACTGCGCCAGGGCATCCGAGAGGGTGTCACTCCAGCCAAGCGCCAGGTACGCGAGGTCCTCACCCAGGCGCGCAAGCTCGCCGCGAACGACGGCTTCTTCTCCAGCTTCGTCGCCGACGCGGAACTCGCCGATGGCGACCTCCCCGCCTCCCTCGCCAAGCAACTCTCCGCCTGCGCCGGAGCATCGGCCACCGCCTACGGCGAACTCGCCGAGTTCCTCGCCAACGAACTCGAGCCTGCAGCAACCGACCGTGACGCCGTCGGCCGCGACATCTACGCGCTGCAGTCGCGGCACTTCCTCGGCGCCACCATCGACCTCGACGAGACCTACGAGTGGGGCATCGAGGAGCTCGCCCGCATGGTGGCCGAGCAGGAGGCGATCGCCCGCGAGATCAAGCCCGGGGCATCCGTCCAGGAGGCGATCGAGTTCCTCGACGGCGATGCCAGCCGCAAGCTGCACGGCACGGATGCCCTCCAGCGCTGGATGCAGGAGACCAGCGACCGCGCGGTCGCCGAACTCGGTGCCACGCACTTCGACATCCCCGAGGAGATCCGCACGCTCGAGTGCATGATCGCCCCCACCCAGGAGGGCGGCATCTACTACACCGGGCCGACCGACGACTTCTCCCGCCCCGGCCGCATGTGGTGGTCCGTGCCCGTCGGCGTGACAGAGTTCGACACCTGGCGCGAGCTCACCACCGTCTACCACGAGGGTGTTCCCGGCCATCACCTGCAGATCGGGCAGGCCGTCTACAACCGCGCGAAGCTCAACACCTGGCGACGTCAGCTGGCGGGCACCTCCGGCCACGCCGAGGGGTGGGCTCTCTACGCCGAGCGACTCATGGAGCAGCTCGGCTACCTCGACGACCCCGCAGACCGCCTCGGCATGCTCGATGGCCAGCGGATGCGGGCCGCCCGCGTCGTGCTCGACATCGGCGTCCACCTCGAGAAGCAGCGTCCGGACGGCAACGGGCCGTGGACCGCGGAGTACGCACTGGAGTTCATGCGCGCCAACGTCAACATGAGCGACGAGTTCATCCGCTTCGAGGTGAACCGCTACCTCGGCTGGCCGGGCCAGGCGCCGTCCTACAAGGTGGGCCAGCGCATCTGGGAGCAGCTGCGCGACGACGCCGCCGCCCGCGAGGGGTCGGCGTTCTCCATCAAGGAGTTCCACCGGCGCGCCCTCGACCTGGGTGGCGTCGGCCTCGACACCCTCCGCTCCAGCCTGCTCGGCTGAGCGTGGGGCATCCGCTCTCTCCCTACGAGCGCGCGCTCGGTGACGCGGTCGCGGAGCTGCATCCGCGTCTCCATGCCTACTTCGCGCCGGTTCCGGCCGGCTCGGTCGGGCGGGGCAGCGGCGTGTTCGACGTCGTCGGCACCCCGCGACGATGGACTTGGCCCGTGCTCGCCGTGCTCGCCCGCTCCGGGGTGGTGTTCCCGGTCTGGCAGCGCGATGTGCCGTTCACCGTCGAGAATCGCTGCACTCCCGATGGGGCCGTCGTCGCCCGCAGGATCTTCGACCTCGACGGTGGCGAGCGCACCATGGTCGACAGGGTCTCGATGACCCCCATCGGCCTCATCGACGAGCTCGGCCACGGCCGCCGCGGGGGAGTGGTGCGGGCTGCGTTCCGGGCCGCCGTCGTCGACGGCGCACTGGTCCTCGACTCGACCCGGGTGGGCGTGCGGCTCGGATGGCTGCGCTTCGAGCTTCCCCGACTCCTCGCGCCACGAGTGACGCTGGTCGAGCGCTTCGACGATGCCAGCGCACGGCAGCATGTGGCCGTGGCGATCGACCTGCCCGTCGTCGGGCGGTTGTACGAGTACTCGGGTTCGTTCGCCTACGCCATCACCATCGCAGCAACCGAGATCGCAGTGACCGCGGGGGAGAAGTGACGCGGAGAGTCGTCATCGCCGGAGCATCGGGCTTCATCGGGCGGGTGCTGATCGCACGCTACGAGGATGCCGGGTGGGAGGTGCGCACCATCGGCCGCTCCGGTGCCGATGCGCGGTGGGGTGACGCTGCCGGCATCACGGCCATGCTCGACGGCTCCGAACTGCTCATCAATCTCGCGGGAAAGAGCGTCAACTGCCGGTACACGGAAGCGAACCGGGCCGAGATCTTCCGCTCGCGTCTCGAGACCACGGCCGAGCTGCGCCGCGCGATCGCGGCGACGACCGCGCCTCCGGCCCTCTGGGTCAACTCGTCGACGGCGACCGTCTACCGGCACGCCGAGGACCGACCGATGACGGAGAGTACCGGCGAGCTCGGCACGGGATTCTCCGTCGCCGTCGCGAAGGCCTGGGAGGCCGAACTCTTCGCCGACGCCCTGCCCGGCACCCGCAGGGTCGCGTTGCGCATGGCGATCGTGCTCGGCGACGGGAGCGTCATGCCACCGCTCGTGATGCTGGCGAGGTTCGGCCTCGGCGGCCCGCAGGTCGACGGCCGCTGGTTCGCCACGCGCGCGCGGAAGCGGAACGGAACACAGCACGCGTTTCGTGCCCGTGGGGGAGCGCAGAAGTTCAGCTGGATCCACATCGACGACGTCGCTGGCATCATCGACTTCCTGGTCGAGCATCCCGACGTCGACGGCATCGTGAACGCCAGCTCGCCGCATCCGTCGGACAACCGCACGTTCATGGCGACCCTGCGGCGCGTGCTGGGCGTGCGCTTCGCCCTGCCCGCCCACCGCTGGATGCTCGAGGTGGGATCCGCCGTCATCCGCACCGAGACCGAGCTCGTCCTGAAGAGCCGGTGGGTGGTGCCGGAGCGTCTGGATGACGCCGGCTACGCCTTCATCTGGCCTGATCTGGAGCCGGCGCTCCGCGACATCCTGCTGCCGGCCGGGCCTGCGGCGGACGGTTTGCGATCGGCCCCTCGAAACGGGTAGTCTGGACTGTCACATTTGTGACATCTATCCGCACGCCTCTCGCGGAAAACCAAACTCTGCAACATCACCGCGAGCGGCCTGATCCTGTCCGTACTGGAGCAACTACTACATGACAACCGCAACGACCGAGAAGGCAACGAAGCAGGTCGCCATCAACGACATCGGCTCAGCCGAAGACTTCCTTGCCGCGGTCGAGAAGACACTGAAGTTCTTCAATGATGGAGACCTCATCGAGGGCACCGTCGTGAAGATCGACCGCGACGAGGTTCTCCTCGACGTCGGCTACAAGACCGAGGGTGTCATCCCCTCGCGCGAGCTTTCCATCAAGCACGATGTCGACCCCTCCGAGGTCGTCAACGTCGGCGACACCGTCGAGGCCCTCGTTCTCCAGAAGGAGGACAAGGAAGGCCGGCTCATCCTGTCGAAGAAGCGTGCTCAGTACGAGCGTGCGTGGGGCGACGTCGAGAAGATCAAGGAGGCCGACGGTGTCGTCACCGGTTCGGTCATCGAGGTCGTCAAGGGTGGACTCATCGTCGACATCGGACTCCGCGGATTCCTCCCGGCATCGCTCATCGAGCTTCGCCGTGTGCGCGACCTCACGCCGTACCTCGGCCAGGAGATCGAGGCCAAGATCCTCGAGCTCGACAAGAACCGCAACAACGTGGTCCTGTCGCGCCGTGCCCTGCTCGAGCAGACGCAGTCCGAGAGCCGCACCACCTTCCTGAACAACCTCCACAAGGGCCAGGTCCGCAAGGGCGTCGTCTCGTCGATCGTCAACTTCGGTGCGTTCGTCGACCTCGGCGGCGTCGACGGTCTCGTCCACGTCTCCGAGCTCAGCTGGAAGCACATCGAGCACGCCAGCGAGGTCGTCGAGGTCGGTCAGGAAGTCACCGTCGAGATCCTCGAGGTCGACCTCGAGCGCGAGCGCGTGTCGCTTTCGCTCAAGGCCACCCAGGAGGACCCGTGGCAGGTGTTCGCCCGTACCCACGCGATCGGTCAGGTCGCTCCGGGTAAGGTCACCAAGCTCGTTCCGTTCGGTGCGTTCGTGCGCGTCGCAGACGGCATCGAGGGCCTCGTCCACATCTCCGAGCTCTCCGGCAAGCACGTCGAGCTCGCCGAGCAGGTCGTGTCCGTCGGCGAAGAGGTCTTCGTCAAGGTCATCGACATCGACCTCGAGCGTCGCCGCATCTCGCTGAGCCTCAAGCAGGCCAACGAGGGTGTCGACCCCGAGGGCACCGAGTTCGACCCGGCGCTCTACGGAATGCTCACCGAGTACGACGACGAGGGCAACTACAAGTACCCCGAGGGCTTCGACCCGGAGACCAACGACTGGCGCGAGGGCTTCGAGACCCAGCGCGAGAAGTGGGAGCAGGAGTACGCAGCTGCCCAGGCTCGCTGGGAGGCTCACAAGAAGCAGGTCGCAACGGCCAACGACGAGATCGCCGCGGTTCCTGCCGCTGCAGGTTCCTCGTTCACGAGCGAGTCGGCTTCCGCCGGCACGCTCGCTGACGACGAGTCGCTCGCCGCGCTTCGCGAGAAGCTCTCGAGCAACAACTAGATCCGTCTGACGGAATGAACGGCCGGGTCCTTCTGGACCCGGCCGTTTCATCGTTCCTGGCCGGTGAGCAGTCCTCGGGTGTGGCCGCCTTTGGGGTGACGGATGCTCGCCTTCGGGCATCCGCTCCGTGTTAGCGTGACTCGTCCCATGCTCCCCACCCAGGCGAACCAGCCTCGGAACACCACCCGAAGGACCTCGTGTGAAGCGCTGGATCCTCATCACCGCAGCCCTCGTGGTCGGCGTGATCGCGGCCGCCGTCGCGCTTCCGGGTGTCGTTGGAGCCAGCTATGCGGCGTGGAACGCGACCGCTCCGGTGACCGCAGGGGTCTCGGCCGGGACCTGGTCGTCGACACCCACGCCGACGCCGACTCCGCCCACCAGCGGGAACCCGATCATCTCGGGCTCGGGTCCGACGACCATCGTGGCCCTGAACTGGCAGCTCGGGAGCCCCGTGCAGTTCTGCACCTCCGGTCTGAAGGTCGGCACGACCTCGAGCACTCCCGTTCCCTGGGTTCTGACCATCGACACGAAGCGGGCACCTTTCAACGGTGCCGTCCCCACGCAGATCGAACCCGGCGCGACGACCAGCGGACCGAACGCGAGCGGAATCCTCACGATCACCGGGCTGAACTCGCTCTCGGGGAGCCAGGCGCAGGACGTCTCCATCTGCGTGTACGTCGAGGGCAAGCCGCCGGCGGTCTCCGCTGCCGGCCCGTCCACCTATACCGTCGGGCCCTTCGAGATCACCAGCTACAACGGCTTCGAGTACGCGTGCATCCGCGGAACAGTGACGGGGTACTCGCAGTTCTACGTCGGCTGGACCGCGACTGTCGACTGGGATGCCGTGCTTGCCGCGAAGTACGGCCGCGGATCGACCGAGTACCAGAAGCTCATCGCCAAGCCGCTGGGCTCGTGGCTCGCCACCGGGCCGCGCGGCGGAGGCACCATGGCAGTGACGCGGAGCGGCACCACCTACACCGGCTCGGGAAACGAGGGCTGGACCAGTTCCGGAACCAAGGTCGGCGAGACGCAGGTCGTGACGGCCTGCACCTAGGCTGTGCGGCATGGTTCGTGATTCACACCACGCGGCGTCGTTCGGCGCGAACGCCGGCGGCTACGACGCGCATCGGCCGTCTTACCCGCTTGAGACCGTCCGCTGGCTCATAGGCGGCTCGGCGAATGCGTCGGACGAAGCCGCCGGCGATCTCGAGGTGCTGGATCTCGGCGCCGGGACCGGCAAGCTCACCGAGCGGCTCGTCGAGCTCGCGGCATCCGTCACCGCCGTCGATCCCTCGCCGGAGATGCTCGAGGTCCTGGGCGAGCGGATGCCGCAGGTGCGCACTCTCGTCGGCTCGGCCGAGGCGATCCCGCTCGCCGACGACTCGGTCGACCTCGTCACGGTGGCCCAGGCCTGGCACTGGGTCGACCCCGAGGCCGCGTCACGTGAGGTCCTGCGTGTCCTCCGACCCGGCGGACGGCTGGCGCTGATCTGGAACTCCCGCGACGACACGATCCCGTGGGTCGACGCGCTGTCCGCAGCGATGCACCGAGGGCTGCACGAGGCGACCGCCTTCCACCCGACCCTCGGGGCCGGACTCGAGTTGACGGCCAAGCGGGAGGAGCGCTGGACCTCCCGCACCACCCGGCAGGGCCTGCTCGAGCTCGCGACGACGCGCAGCTACTACCTCACAGCCGCCGCGACCGACCGCTCGGCGATGCTGGAACGCATCGAGCGCGTACTCGATTCCCACCCAGAGACCCGGGCGCCCGAGATCCAGCTGCCGTACGTCACAGATGCCTGGATCGCCGAACCGTGGCTTCCCGGATGCTGACCTCAGTCCGCTGAGGCGGCCCTGCGAGTAGGATCACCACTGTGTACCTCATCGGACTGACAGGCGGAATCGCCTCGGGGAAATCCACCATCGCACGGCGTCTCGTGGAGCACGGTGCCGTGCACATCGATGCGGACCAACTGGCGCGCAAGGTCGTCGAGCCGGGAACCGAAGGGCTGGCCCAGATCCGCGAGGCCTTCGGCGACGCGGTTATCGCCCCGAACGGATCCCTCGATCGGGCGGCTCTCGGTGAGCTGGTGTTCTCGGATGCCGCGGCTCTCGATCGGCTGAACGGCATCGTGCACCCTCTGGTGCGTGCACTGTCTGCCCGTCTGTTCGCCGCGGCCGACGCCGCGAGGCCCAACGCCGTCGTGGTCTACGACGTCCCCCTGCTCGTGGAGGCCGAGGTGGATCATCCGTTCGACCTCGTCGTCGTGGCCCACGCCACGAAGAAGACCCGGGCGGAGCGCCTCGTCGACATCCGCGGCTTCTCCGAGGAGCACGCGCAGGCGCGTATCGACGCCCAGGCGTCCGACACCCAGCGCCTGTCGATCGCCGATGTCGTGATCGACACCGACGGCACGCTGGGTCACACCGTCAGCCAGACGGATGCACTCTGGGCGCGCGTGCGCGAAGAGCTGGCCACCCGGGCCTAGAGCGCCTCGGCGGCGGAGACCTGTCCGCCGTCAGCGGACCCCGCCCCGTCGAAGTGTCGGTGGGCGAACCTAGACTTGAAACCATGCAACCGACACGTTCCGTGCGCCCTTTCGAGGTCATCAGCGAGTACACGCCGAGCGGCGATCAGCCGACAGCCATCGCCGAACTGGCCGGCCGGATCAACGCGGGCGAGACCGATGTAGTGCTGCTCGGGGCCACCGGAACCGGCAAGTCGGCGACAACGGCCTGGCTCATCGAGCAGGTGCAGCGGCCCACTCTCGTGCTCGCGCACAATAAGACGCTCGCCGCGCAACTCGCGAACGAGTTCCGCGAGCTCATGCCGAACAACGCCGTCGAGTACTTCGTCTCGTACTACGACTACTACCAGCCCGAGGCCTACGTTCCGCAGACGGACACCTTCATCGAGAAGGACTCGTCGGTCAACGCCGAGGTCGAGCGCCTGCGCCACTCCACCACGAACTCGCTGCTGAGCCGGCGCGACGTCATCGTGGTCTCCACGGTGTCGTGCATCTACGGCCTCGGCACCCCCGACGAGTACATGAACGCGATGATGGCGCTGCAGGTGGGGCAGAAGGTCGACCGCGACTGGCTCATCCGCAAGTTCGTCTCGATGCAGTACCAGCGCAACGACGTCGACTTCTCCCGCGGAAACTTCAGGGTGCGGGGCGACACCATCGAGATCATCCCCATGTACGAGGAGCTGGCGATCCGCATCGAGATGTTCGGTGACGAGATCGAGGCGCTCTACAGCCTGCATCCGCTCACCGGCGACATCGTGCGCAAGCTCGATGCCGTCGCGGTGTTCCCCGGATCGCACTACGTGGCGTCGACGAACGTCATGCAGCGCGCCATCGGCACGATCCAGACCGAGCTGCACGAGCGGCTCATCGAGCTCGAGCGCGAGGGAAAGCTTCTCGAAGCCCAGCGCCTGCGCATGCGCACGTCGTTCGACCTCGAGATGATGGAGCAGATCGGCTTCTGCTCGGGCATCGAGAACTACTCTCGGCACATCGATGCCCGCGCGCCGGGGGAGGCCCCGCACTGCCTGCTCGACTACTTCCCCGACGACTTCCTGGTCGTCATCGACGAGTCGCACGTGACGGTTCCGCAGATCGGCGCCATGTACGAGGGCGACTCCTCGCGCAAGCGCACTCTGGTCGAGCACGGCTTCCGCCTGCCGAGCGCTCTCGACAACAGGCCGCTCAAGTGGAACGAGTTCAAGGAGCGCGTCGGCCAGACAGTCTACCTCTCGGCCACCCCCGGCCGGTACGAGATGGGCATCGCCGACGGCGTGGTCGAGCAGATCATCCGTCCGACAGGACTCGTCGACCCGCAGATCGTCGTGAAGCCGTCCAAGGGCCAGATCGACGACCTGCTCGAGGAGATCCGCCTGCGTGCGGCCAAGGACGAGCGCATCCTGGTCACGACGCTGACCAAGAAGATGGCAGAGGAGCTCACCGACTTCCTCACCGAGGCCGGGGTGCGCGTGCGCTATCTGCACTCGGATGTCGACACCCTGCGTCGCGTCGAACTGCTCACCGAACTCCGGGCCGGCGTCTACGACGTGCTCGTCGGCATCAACCTGCTGCGTGAGGGGCTCGACCTGCCCGAGGTGTCCCTGGTGGCGATCCTGGACGCCGACAAGGAGGGCTTCCTCAGGTCGTCGACCTCGCTCATCCAGACCATCGGTCGCGCCGCCCGCAACGTCTCCGGCGAGGTGCACATGTACGCCGACGTGATGACGGACTCCATGGCGAAGGCCATCGAGGAGACCACGCGGCGCCGCGAGCGTCAGGTCGAGTACAACACCCTCAACGGAATCGATCCGACTCCTCTGCGCAAGCGCATCGCCGACATCACCGACGTGCTCCAGCGCGAGGAGGCCGACACCGCGGAGCTCCTGCGTGGCCGCGATGCCCGCAAGAAGGCGCCGACACCGAACCTGCGGCGCGAGGGCATCGCCGCCGCCGGAGCGAATCAGCTCGAGGATCTCATCGCAGACCTCAACTCGCAGATGCTCGAGGCTGCCGGTGAGCTCAAGTTCGAGCTCGCCGGGCGCCTCCGCGACGAGCTCTCCGATCTGAAGCGCGAGTTGCGTCAGATGGAGAAGGCCGGCCACATCTGACCTTGTCCCTCATGCGCATGGTGTGGGGCTGGCTCTTCCGGAGTGGCGCTGCGACTGGCGCCTACTCCGTCACCGGGGTTGCAGGGCTGAGCGGGCCCGGGCCGGGTCGATGCCGAGTCTGGAGAGCAGTGCGGCGGCAGGGTCTGGCTCGGGCCGCTCGAGAAGGGCGAGCACGAGGTGGCGGAGTTCGATCCGCCGTGACCGCTCCACGACCGCGTACTCGAGTGTCCGCTTCATCACGACCTTCCCGCCGGCCGTGAGGCGCGGCCGCGGCGTTCCGACGGCGTGCACCAGTGGCCCGTAGGCGGCGACATCGACGCCGATCTCGGACAGTGCCTCTCGGTCCGCCGCGTCGGCCGCGGCCTCGGCTGCTGCTGCATCGACGCCGAGCGCTGACGCGATCCCGTCGTCGTGGAGTGCGGCCAAGAGCAGGTGCTCGGTTCCGAGTCGTCGGTCGCCCCGACGGCCAGCGACCTCGACGGACCGCACCACGGTGTTCCTGGCCTCAACTGCGAATCGCTCGAACATGGCGTTCCTCCTTCGCGTACTTCGTGTGCACGGACTGGCGGGTGACGCCGAGCGCGTCCCCGATCTGCTCCCACGACCATCCGGCCGCGCGCGCTGCGGCGACGTGGGTGGCCTCGACGCGCTCCGCAAGTCGATGCAGGGCCAGCACGGCCCGCAGGCCGGTGGCGGGATCCACCGCCTCGGTCTTCTTTTCATGGTCCATGCTGTCAGTCTGAACTGACAGATGCGATCTGTCAACTCAAACTGACACTTTGCCCATCGGAGCACATGAGTGTCGAGGGCGGGATCGTCGAGGTCGGGGTTCGGCGGGCATCCTTGGGCGGACCTCGAGGATCCCGCCCTCGACACGACCCCCGCGTCACCTCCCAGCTCGGTCCCGTTCGCTGTGGGCACGTGCCACCCGGGGGAGAGTGTCAGTGGGGCCTCGTAGACTTCTGGGGTGTCTGTGTCAAAGGTCGAAAACCACTCCCAACTGAGCGTTCGCGGTGCCCGCGTGCACAATCTCCAGAACGTCGACCTCGACATTCCGCGTGATTCGCTCGTCGTCTTCACCGGCCTCTCGGGCTCTGGCAAGTCGTCGCTCGCGTTCGACACCATCTTCGCCGAGGGGCAGCGTCGCTACGTCGAATCGCTGTCGGCCTACGCCCGTCAGTTCCTCGGCCAGGTCGACCGCCCCGACGTCGATTTCATCGAGGGCCTGAGCCCAGCCGTCTCGATCGACCAGAAGTCGACGAACCGCAACCCGCGCTCCACCGTCGGCACGATCACCGAGATCTACGACTACATGCGCCTGCTCTGGGCGCGCATCGGCGTCGCCCACTGTCCCATCTGCGGCGAGACCATCCAGCGCCAGACCGTGCAGCAGATCGCCGACCAGCTGATGGAGCTCGATGCCGGCATCCGCTACCAGATCGTCAGCCCCGTCGTTTCCCAGAAGAAGGGCGAGTTCGTCGACCTGTTCAAGGAGCTGGCCGCATCCGGCTACTCCCGTGCCATCGTCGACGGCGAGGCCATCCAGCTGAGTGAGCCTCCCGTGCTCAAGAAGCAGGTCAAGCACGACATCTCCGTCGTCATCGACCGCCTCGTCGCGGGCCCCGAGATCCTCGGCCGTCTCACGGACTCACTCGAGACCGCCCTGCGGCTCACCGACGGTCTCGTCAGCATCAACTACGTCGACGCGACGGGCCCCGACGCCTGGCAGAACTTCTCCGAGAAGCTGTCATGCCCGAACAACCACCCGATCCAGCTCACCGAGATCGAGCCGCGCACGTTCTCGTTCAACGCCCCGTTCGGCGCCTGCCCCGAGTGCTCCGGCCTCGGCACGCGCATGTCGGTCGACGAGGACCTGCTGCTCGGCGACCACGAACTCAGCATCGCCGAGGGCGTCATCCTGCCGTGGACCTCGCAGGGCAAGAGCCTCTACAACTACTACGAGAAGCTGCTCGAGGGCCTGTCCCGAGACCTCAAGTTCTCGCTGAAGACGCCCTGGAGCGAGCTGCCCGAGAACGCGCGCAACGCCGTGCTGCGGGGCGAGAACTTCGAGGTGCGCGTCAAGTGGCGTAACCGCTACGGCCGCGAGATGAGCTACACCTCCGGCTTCGAGGGCGTGGTGCCCTACATCGAGCGTCAGTACCTGCAGGCGGAGACCGACGTCCAGCGTGCTCGCTGGTCGGAGTACCTGCGCGAGGTGCCGTGCCCCGTCTGCGACGGCAAGAGGCTGAAGCCCGAGGTGCTCTCGGTGCTCATCCACGGCTCGAGCATCGCCGACGTCGCCGAACTCAGCCTCACCGACGCCCGCGGCTTCATGGACCAGATGGTGCTCACCGACCGTGAGCAGACCATCGCAGCGCAGGTACTGCGCGAGATCAAGGTGCGCCTCGACTTCCTCATCAGGGTCGGGCTCACCTACCTCAACCTGTCCCGCGCCGCAGCGACCCTGTCGGGCGGCGAGGCCCAGCGCATCCGTCTGGCAACCCAGATCGGGTCGGGGCTCACCGGCGTGCTCTACGTGCTCGACGAGCCCAGCATCGGCCTGCACCAGCGCGATAATCGCCGCCTCATCGAGACGCTCCTCGCGCTGCGCGACCTCGGCAACACGCTCATCGTCGTCGAGCACGACGAGGACACCATCCGCACCGCCGACTGGATCGTCGACATCGGACCCGGCGCCGGCGTCAACGGCGGCAAGGTCGTGCACTCCGGGTCCTACGATGACCTGCTCGCGAACCAGCGCTCGCTCACCGGCGACTACCTGTCGCGCCGCAAGGAGATCATCACGCCGCACACCCGGCGCAAGATCGACAAGGAGCGCATGATCTCCGTCGTGGGCGCCGAGGTGAACAACCTGCGCAAGGTCACCGTCGACTTCCCGCTCGGCACCTTCACAGCCGTCACCGGCGTGAGCGGCTCCGGCAAGTCGTCACTCGTCAATGACGTGCTCTACCGAGTGCTGGCCAACAAGCTCAACGGTGCCCGCAAGCTCCCCGGCAAGCACACTCGCGTCACCGGGCTCGACCACCTCGACAAGGTCGTGCACGTCGACCAGGCTCCGATCGGCCGCACTCCGCGCTCGAACCCGGCAACCTACACCGGTGTGTTCGACCGCATCCGCAACCTGTTCGCCGAGACCAATGAGGCGAAGGCCCGCGGGTACCTGCCCGGCCGGTTCAGCTTCAACGTCAAGGGCGGCCGCTGCGAGGCATGTTCCGGCGACGGCACCATCAAGATCGAGATGAACTTCCTGCCTGACGTCTACGTCGCGTGCGAGGTCTGCGGCGGCTCGCGCTACAACCGCGAGACCCTGCAGGTGCACTACAAGGGCAAGAACATCTCCGAGGTGCTCGAGATGCCGATCAGCGAGGCAGCCGAGTTCTTCGAGCCGATCAGTGCCATCCACCGCTACCTCAAGACCCTCGTCGACGTCGGCCTCGGCTACGTCACCCTCGGCCAGAGCGCCACGACGCTCTCGGGGGGAGAAGCGCAGCGCGTGAAGCTGGCGACGGAACTGCAGCGCAGGTCCAACGGGCGCAGCGTCTACGTTCTCGATGAGCCGACCACGGGTCTGCACTTCGAAGACGTGCGCAAGCTCCTCATCGTGCTGAACGGACTCGTCGACAAGGGCAACACCGTGATCGTGATCGAGCACAACCTCGACGTCATCAAGTCGAGCGACTGGGTCATCGACATCGGACCGGAGGGCGGCTCGGGCGGTGGCCAGATCATCGCCACAGGTACGCCCGAGGCTGTCTCGCGCAGCAAGAAGAGCCACACGGGCCAGTTCCTGCGCGAGGTGCTCGAAGCGGATGCGGAGAACCACGGCGTCATCGCCCGAGTCGCGGGCTGAGGCCCATGGCGAACGTCCTGTCATACCGACCGAAGGCGGGGGAGATCCCCACGCAGCCGGGCGTCTACCGCTTCCGTGACGCCACCGGCCGGGTGCTCTACGTCGGCAAGGCGAAGAACCTCCGCGCGCGTCTCAGCAACTACTTCGCGCCGCTGCACACCCTGCATGAGCGCACCCGCCGCATGGTCACGACCGCAGCCGGCGTCGAGTGGACCGTCGTCGGCAACGAGGTGGAGGCGCTCCAGCTCGAGTTCACCTGGATCAAGGAGTTCGATCCGCCGTTCAACGTCATGTTCAAGGACGACAAGTCCTATCCCTACATGGCGGTGACCCTCGGCGATGAGGCGCCGCGGGTGCTGGTCACCCGCAACACCAAGATCCGCGGGGCGCGATACTTCGGGCCCTATCCGAAGAAGTGGGCCGTCGACGAGGTCATCGAGCTGATGATCAAGGCGTTCCCCATCCGCACCTGCAAGGACTCGGACTACAAGCGCGCCATGCAGTCGGGCAAGCCGTGCTTCGCCGGCCAGATCGGCCGCTGCTTCGGGCCGTGCTCGGGCAAGGTCACCGTCGAGGAGCATCGCGAGGCCGTGAAGAGGTTCGTCTCCTTCATGGCCAACCAGGATCGTCGCATGGTCGCAGAGCTCACGCAGGAGATGAAAGCGGCATCGGAGGAGCAGAACTACGAGCTCGCCGCCCGCCGGCGCGACCAGGTGGTGGCCCTCGAGGCCGTGCTCGAGAAGAGTGCCGTCGTGCTCCGGGACTCCGTCGACATCGACCTGTTCGGCATCGTGCACGACGAGCTGGCCGCGGCTGTGCAGCTCTTCGTCGTGCGGGGCGGTCGCATCCGCGGTGTGCGCGGGTGGGTCGTCGACAAGGAACTCGACATGTCGATGGCCGAACTGGTCGACTCGATCGTGCCGCAGGTCTATGCAGAGGGGCTCACGCCGCCGCGCGAGATCGTGGTGCCGGAACTGCCGGAGGACGCCCCCGCGCTCGAGAGCTGGCTCGAGGAGCGCAGCCCCACGAAGGTGCGGCTGCGAGCCGCCCAACGCGGCGACAAGGCAGCCCTCCTCGACACCGCGAACCAGAACGCCGGTCACGCGCTCATGCTCTACAAGACGCGTCGCAGCGCCGACTTCACCTCGCGCTCGAAGGCCTTGGAGGACATCCAGGAGGCCCTCGGCATGGCCGACGCCCCGCTTCGCATGGAGTGCTACGACGTGTCCCACCTGAGTGGAACCAACGTCGTGGCCTCGATGGTCGTCTTCGAAGACGGCCTGCCGCGCAAGGACGAGTACCGCCGGTTCAACATCCCCGAGACGACCGACGACACCGACTCGATCCACCGCGTGCTGACGCGACGGCTGGCCTACCTCACCGACCCCGAGTCCGAGCCCGACCCCATCGAGGTCGTCACGGCCGACGGCGTCGTCGAGCCGGCGAAACGGCGCAAGTTCAGCTACAGCCCCAACCTGCTCATCGTCGACGGCGGCCAACCGCAGGTCGCCGCCGCGCAGCGGGCGCTGCTGGAGTCCGGTGTCACCGGCATCCAGCTCTGCGGCATCGCGAAGCGCCTCGAGGAGATCTGGCTGCCGGACTCCGACTTCCCGGTCATCCTCCCGCGCAACAGCGAGGCCCTGTTCCTGTTCCAGCGCATCCGCGACGAGGCCCACCGATTCGCCATCACCCACCAGCGCACCAGGCGCAAGCGCGACATCGCGTCGGTGCTCGGCGAGGTGCCGGGTCTCGGACCGGCACGCGTGCGCGAACTTCTGCGGCACTTCGGATCCGTGGCCCGTCTCAAGCTCGCGACACCCGAGGAGATCGCCGAGGTGTCCGGCATCGGTGCGACCCTCGCAGGGGCCATTCGCGCCCATCTCGACGCCTGAGCGTCCGCGGGTCGATAGGCTGTAACCTCCCACCCCCTAGAACGAAGGCGCATTCGAAGCCATGACGGACGTCGAGCAGAAGGAAGTCCTCATCATCACGGGGATGTCCGGCGCTGGCCGATCCACCGCAGCCGACGCGCTGGAGGATCTCGGCTGGTACGTGGTCGACAACCTGCCTCCGCAGATGCTGCGACCTCTGGTCGAGCTGGTCGAGCGGGCGTCATCCGGCCTCCCGAAGATCGCCGCGGTCGTCGACATCCGCGGCCGGGACTTCTTCGACGAGATCAGCGAGATGATCAGCGTGCTGCGTGGGGGAACCGAGCTCCGGGTGGTCTTCCTCGATGCGACGGATGCCGCCCTCGTGCGGCGATTCGAGTCCGTCCGCCGGCCACACCCCCTGCAGGCCGACGGCACGCTGCTCGACGGCATCGCGGAGGAGCGCACGCGCCTCGGCTCCATCCGCGAGGCCAGCGACATCATCATCGACACCTCCGAGCTGAACATCCACCAGCTCGCCATGACGGTGACCGACCTCTTCGCCGAGGAGGGCGCCGCCGAGGTGCGGGTCACCATCGTGAGTTTCGGTTTCAAGTACGGGGTGCCGGCGGATGCCGACCACGTCGCCGATGCGCGCTTCCTACCGAACCCCTTCTGGGTGCCGGAACTGAGGGCGCAGACCGGCCTCGATACTCCGGTCAAGGAATTCGTGCTCGGCCAGCCCGGTGCTCGTGAATTCATCGAACGATACGCCGCAGCACTGGAGCCCGTACTCGCCGGCTACCGCCGCGAGAACAAGCGCCACGCGACCATCGCCATCGGGTGCACGGGCGGCAAGCACCGCTCGGTCGCCCTCGCCAGAGAGCTCGCCCACGAGCTGGAGCAGATCCCCGGGATCGGCGTGAGCGTGAGGAACCGCGACCTCGGTCGCGAATAGCTTCGCCTCGAACCCGACGTACGACGACAGAACGCAACAGAATGGAACATCGATTGGCTCTCACAGCCGACGTCAAAGAGGAACTCGCACGCACCGAGATCAACCGCACCACGGTGCGTGCCGCAGAGCTCGCGACGATCCTGCGCTTCTCCGGCGGCCTGCACCTCATCTCGAGCCGCATCGCCGTCGAGTCCGAGCTCGACTCCGCGCTCATCGCACGCCGGGTGCGCAAGGATCTCGCCGAGCTCTACGGGGTACGCAGCGACGTCTCCGTGGTCGCGGCCACCGGCCTCCGCCGCACCAGCCACTACCTCGTGCGCGTGCTCGACGGCGGTGAGACCCTCGCCAGGCAGACCGGTCTGCTCGATGCCCGTCGTCGGCCCATCCGCGGCCTCCCGAACCGCCTGACCACCGGATCCCGCGAGGAGATCTCGGCCGTGTGGCGCGGCGCGTTCCTCGCCAGCGGCAGCCTGACCGATCCCGGTCGCTCAGCGGCCCTCGAGGTCACCTGCCCGGGCAACGAGGCGGCCATGGCCCTCGTCGGCGCCGCTGGCCGGCTCGGCATCCCGGCCAAGGCCCGTGAGGTGCGCGGCGTGCACCGCGTCGTCATCCGCGACGGCGAGGCGATCAGCTCGATGCTCGTCGCCATGGGGGCCACCGACACCGTGCGCAACTGGGAGGAGCTGCGCCAGCGCCGGGAGGTGCGCGCGACGGCCAACCGCCTGGTGAACTTCGACGATGCCAACCTGCGCCGCTCGGCCCAGGCGGCCGTCGCAGCATGCTCGCGCGTCGAGCGTGCGCTCGAGATCCTCGGTGACGACGTGCCCGACCACCTCCAGTACGCCGGAGACCTGCGCCTGCGGTTCCGCGACGCGAGCCTCGACGAGCTCGGCCACCACGCCGAACCGCCGATGACGAAGGACGCCGTGGCCGGCCGCATCCGCCGGCTCCTGGCCATGGCGGATAAGAAGGCCGTCGATCTCGGGATTCCCGACACCGAGGCCAACCTGCCCGCCGACCTCGACGACTGACCTCAGGACGACGGAACGTCAGACGGTCGACGTCGGCGCGCAGACGTCGGCATGTGTCAACCCCGGGAAGCATTCGCGGGCCACGATGGTTGCCGTCACTAGACTGGAAAAGTCGCCCTCACGGGCACCTCGATCGCCACGCGCGACGCGCGTGGCTCCACTAGGAGGATGAACAACGCACATGGCTGACTACACGCTGCCGGAACTCGCCTACGACTACTCGGCCCTCGAGCCGAGCATCAGCGGCACCATCATGGAGCTGCACCACTCGAAGCACCACCAGGCCTACGTGACCGGCGCGAACACCGCCCTGCAGCAGCTCGCCGAGGCCCGTGACAGCGGCAACCTCGCGAACGTGAACAAGCTCGAGAAGGACCTCGCGTTCAACCTCGGCGGTCACGTGAACCACTCGATCTTCTGGACCAACCTCTCGCCGGACGGCGGCGACAAGCCCACGGGCGAGCTCGCTGCAGCGATCGACGACAACTTCGGCTCCTTCGACAAGTTCCAGGCCCATTTCACCGCCACGGCGCTCGGCGTCCAGGGCTCCGGATGGTCGGTTCTCGCCTGGGACTCCATCGGCCAGCGCCTCATCATCGTGCAGTTCTTCGACCAGCAGGCCAACTTCCCCGCCGGCACGATTCCGCTGCTCATGCTCGACGTCTGGGAGCACGCCTACTACCTCGACTACAAGAACGTGCGCGCCGACTACGTCAAGGCGTTCTGGAACATCGCCGACTGGGCGAACGTCGAGCAGCGCTTCGTGACCGCGCGAGAGAAGACCTCGGGCCTGCTGCTACTGTCATAGCGGATGGGTCGTCCTGGCGACCCGGGACACCGTAGTCCGGTTCTGTTCACCATCAAATACGCGCATCTCGCGCCATCTGCAACAGGAGTCATTCGTGTCCGTAAAGATCGGAATCAACGGATTCGGCCGCATCGGCCGTAACTACTTCCGCGCCGCCCTTGCCAAGGGAAGCAACCTCGAGCTCGTGGCGGTGAACGACCTCACCGACAACAAGACGCTCGCACACCTGCTCAAGTACGACTCGATCACGGGTCGCCTCGACGCCACGGTCGAGTACGACGACGAGAACATCATCGTTAACGGCAAGTCCATCCGCGTCTTCGAGGAGCGCGACCCCGCCAACCTCCCGTGGGGCGAGCTGGGCGTCGACATCGTCATCGAGTCGACCGGCCGCTTCACCAAGTCGGAGGATGCGCGCAAGCACATCACCGCCGGCGCCAAGAAGGTCCTCGTGTCGGCTCCCGCCACGGGCTCCGACGTCGCGACGATCGTGCTCGGCGTGAACGAGGGCACCTACGACGCCTCGGTCCACGACATCATCTCGAACGCATCCTGCACGACGAACTGCCTCGCGCCGCTCGCCAAGGTGTTCAACGACGAGTTCGGCATCGAGCGCGGTCTCATGACCACGGTCCACGCCTACACCGCCGACCAGAACCTGCAGGACGGCCCGCACAGCGACCTCCGCCGTGCCCGCGCCGCCGCGCTCAACATCATCCCCACGTCGACCGGTGCAGCCAAGGCCCTCGGCCTCGTCCTGCCCGAGCTCGTCGGCAAGCTCGACGGCTACGCGCTGCGCGTTCCGGTTCCGACCGGTTCGATCACCGACCTCACGGTCACGGCCTCGCGTCCCGTCACGGTCGAAGAGGTCAATGCGGCGTACAAGGCTGCGGCCGAGGGCCCCCTCAAGGGCATCCTCAAGTACACCGAGGACGAGATCGTCTCCAGCGACATCGCCGGCGACCCGCACTCCTCGATCTTCGACGCCGGGCTCACCAAGGTGATCGGCGACCAGGTCAAGGTCGCCTCCTGGTACGACAACGAGTGGGGCTACTCCAACCGTCTCGTCGACCTCGCCGAGTACGTCGCCGAGAAGCTGTAAGGGCTGGCGTGTCGCTTCGCACCATCTCGGAACTCGGGCCGCTCGCCGGCACGCGTGTCATCGTCCGCTGCGATCTGAACGTCCCCTTGAA
Source organism: Leifsonia stereocauli (assembly GCF_038432415.1). Classification (NCBI taxonomy): domain Bacteria; kingdom Bacillati; phylum Actinomycetota; class Actinomycetes; order Micrococcales; family Microbacteriaceae; genus Leifsonia; species Leifsonia stereocauli. Next base: position 1,133,643 of record NZ_JBCAUN010000001.1, on the reverse strand, counting down.
GGACGGAACGATCACGGATGACGGCCGCGTGCGGGCGTCGGTGCCGACCCTGACCGCCCTGCTCGAGCAGGGCGCGAAGGTCGTCGTCATCTCCCACCTCGGTCGTCCCGACGGTGCCCCCGACGCGCGCTACAGCCTGGCCCCGGTCGCCGAGCGGCTCTCGGAGCTGCTCGGCCGGCCGGTCGCCTTCGCCACCGACACTGTGGGGGAGTCGGCGGCATCAGTCGTCGACGCCCTCGAGGACGGTCAGATCGCCGTCCTCGAGAACCTCCGCTTCAACGCCGGCGAGACGGCGAAGGACTCCGCCGACCGCGTCGTCTTCGCCCAGAAGCTCGCCGCGTTCGGCTCCGTCTTCGTCTCAGACGGATTCGGCGTCGTGCACCGCAAGCAGGCGAGCGTCTACGAGCTCGCCGAACTGCTGCCGAGCGCTGCCGGAACGCTGATCGAGGCCGAACTGACGGTTCTCGAGAAGCTCACCCGCACGCCCGAGAAGCCGTACGCGGTCGTTCTCGGCGGCTCCAAGGTCTCAGACAAGCTCGGCGTCATCGGGCACCTGCTTCCCCGTGTCGACTCGCTGCTCATCGGCGGCGGCATGCTCTTCACCTTCCTCGCAGCCCAGGGCCACCAGGTGGGCGCGAGCCTGCTCGAGGCCGACCAGATCGACACGGTCAAGGGCTATCTCACCGAGGCCGAGCGCCTCGGGGTGCAGATCGTCCTGCCGACGGATGTCGTGGTCGCCTCGAAGTTCGGTGCAGACGCCGAGCACGTCGTGACCGCTGCCGATGCCATCGAGGAGACACCGTTCGGTGCATCCGGCCTCGGCCTCGACATCGGTCCGGACACGGCGGCTCGTTTCGCCGAGGTCATCAGGGACTCGAAGACGGTGTTCTGGAACGGCCCCATGGGCGTGTTCGAGCTCGAGCCCTTCGCGGCCGGAACACGCACCGTCGCCGAGGCACTCACCCAGGTCGACGGCCTCAGCGTCGTCGGCGGTGGCGACTCCGCCGCCGCCATCCGCTCCCTCGGGTTCGCGGATGACGACTTCGGACACGTTTCCACGGGAGGCGGCGCCAGCCTCGAGTTCCTCGAGGGCAAGCACCTCCCCGGCTTGGAGGTACTCGGATGGCACTGAACCGCACCCCGCTGATCGCGGGCAACTGGAAGCTCAACCTCGATCACCTGCAGGCGATCGCGTTCGTGCAGAAGCTCGCGTGGAGCCTCGACGACGCCAAGCACGACTTCGCCGGCGTCGAGGTGGCGGTCTTCCCGCCGTTCACCGACCTGCGCAGCGTGCAGACCCTCGTGGCCAGTGACAAGCTCCCGATCGCCTTCGGCGCCCAGGATCTGTCCGCCCACGACTCCGGTGCGTACACCGGTGAGATCTCCGGCGCCTTCCTCGCGAAGCTCGAGTGCAGCTACGTCATCATCGGTCACTCCGAACGACGCACCCTGCACAACGAGACCGATGAGGTCGTCGCGGCCAAGGTGCAGGCGGCTCTCCGCCACAGCCTGGTCCCGATCATCTGCGTCGGCGAGACCGCGGAGGACCTCGAGATCCACGGCCCCAGCGCCGTGCCCGTCGCCCAGCTGCGTGCAGCCCTCGCCGGCGTCACCAGCGCGGCTGACATCGTCGTGGCGTACGAGCCGGTCTGGGCCATCGGCTCCGGCCAGGCGGCGACGCCCGACCAGGCCGAACAGGTGGCAGCGGCACTGCGAGCCGTGCTCGTCGAGCTCCTCGGAGACGACGTCGCAGCGAAGACCCGCATCCTCTACGGAGGCTCGGTGAAGGCGGCGAACATCGCCGGCTTCATGCGCGAGCCGAACGTCGACGGTGCCCTCGTCGGAGGCGCGAGCCTCGACCTCGACGAGTTCGCCAGCATCTCGCGGTTCAAGCAGCACGTCGGCCTGTAACGATCGAACGCGGCGGGCGGTCCGGGTTCCCGGGCCGCCCGCCGCGTGCCGTTATACTGGCCTGAGTTCTTCCGGCGCTTCGTCGCGCCGATCTTCGAAAGGTTTTCCGTGGACATCCTCCAGGTCGTACTCCAGGTCATCCTGGGCCTGACGAGCCTCCTGCTCACCCTGCTCATCCTGCTGCACAAGGGTCGCGGTGGCGGTCTCTCCGACATGTTCGGTGGCGGCGTGACCTCCAACCTCGGAGCATCCGGGGTGGCAGAGCGCAACCTGAACCGCATCACCGTCATCCTCGGCTTGGTCTGGATCTCGGCGATCGTCGTTCTCGGCCTCATCACGAAGTTCGAAACCGGCGCCTGAGCGTCACCACTCTCTTCACGGATCTAAGGACACACAATGGCATCAGGTGGTAGCGCGATCCGCGGCTCTCGCGTCGGCGCGGGCCCCATGGGCGAACAGGACCGCGGCTTCCACGCCGAGCGCGTGGCCGTGTCGTACTGGGACGCCCTCGGAAACGAGACTGTGCGGCACTTCGCCGCGAATCTCCCGGCGGAGGAGATCCCCGAGACGATCGACTCCCCGTCCTCCGGCCTTCCCGCCGGCCGCGACAAGGAGAACCCTCCTCTCGTCGCCAAGATGGAGCCCTACAAGACCCATCTCGCGTACGTGAAGGAACGTCGCACCGAGGAGGAGGCCGAGCAGCTGCTCGACGAGGCGCTGCAGCAGTTGCGCGTGCGTCGCGGCACGGCTGCCGCCGAGTAGCTCCAGCACAGGCACACGAAGAAGGGCCGCATCCGATCGGATGCGGCCCTTCTTCGTATGCGCATGGTGCGCGGCGGCTCAGTAGCTGGGCGCGATGAGGTTCTCGGGAACCTCGGATGCTGCATCCGCGTCGACGAAGAACACCGTGCGCTTGCGACCCTTGATGCCGGCGACGGGCACCTCGTCGCGAGCGGCACCGGCGAGGGCCAGGCCCAGGGCCGACGCCTTGTCGGCGCCGGAGAGCACCATCCAGACCCGCTCCGAGGAGTTGAGGGTCGGGCGGGTGAGGCTCAGACGCTCGGCAGGCGGCTTGGGGGAGTTGCGCACGGGGATGACCGAGCGGTCCTCGATGCTGATGCCCGAGCGGTGCGGGAACAGCGACGCGATGTGGCCGTCGGGTCCGACACCGAGGAAGGTGATGTCGAACCGGGGAGCACCCTCCCCGTCTCCGTTGGCCTCGAGCTCCGCCGCATACTGCAGTGCGGCGTCGTCGAGGCTGATACCGGAATCCGACGTCGGGTAGGGGTGCACGTTCTCGGCGGGAACGCTGATGTGGTCGAGCAGGGCGTCGCGAGCCTGCTGGTCGTTGCGCTCGGCGTCGCCGGCCGGGAGCCAGCGCTCGTCGCCCCACCAGAAGCTCACCCGCGACCAGTCGATGGTGTCACGCGCCGGGCTGGCGTTGATGGCGGCGAGGACGGCCGTGCCGACGCGACCGCCCGTGAGGACCACGTTCGCCGTGGCCTGGTCATCGAGGATGTCGACGGTCTTCGTGATGAAGCGCGCGGCGACGGATGCCGCGAGCGACTCCGTGTCGGCGTGCACCAGGACGCGGCGTTCGTTGGTCATGCGAGGGGGCCCTCCGTGATCGCGCTCGGGGCGCCCAGGGTGGCCAGTCCACCCGTGATGACCTCACCATACAGTTCATCGGGGTCGAGCCTGCGCAGCTCGTCCGCGAGGCAGTCGCGCAGGTTGCGGCGCGCGAGCGCCACGTCGTGCGTCGGCTGGCCGGGCTGGGTGAGCGTCGCGACGCCCCCGTGCGTGCGCACGAGGTCGATCGAGTCGTCGCCACGGAACAGGCGCACCCCGTGGATGCCCTGCGAGCTCTCGGCACCCGTGAGCTCGTAGTCGGTCTGCACCTGCAGCGCGAGGTGCAGCCAGGCGGCCAGCAGCGTCGTCGACGGGGAGTCGGCCGAGCCGGAGACCTGAACGCCGGTGACGTTCTCGTACGGCGGCTGGTCGAGCACGGCGGCGAGCTGGGCACGCCACAGTGTCACGCGCGTCCACGCGAAGTCGGTGTCACCCGGCGTGTAGTTCTTCGCGCAGGCCTCGAGGGCGAGCTGCGGATCGGCGTGGCGACGGGTCGCATCCGTGATCCTGCGGAGCGCGATCAGGCCGAGCGGAGACTTGCCTGGAACCTCGGGCGCGCGCCCCGGCCACCAGACGACGACGGGGGCATCGGGCAGGAGCAGTCCCATGATGAGGCTCTGCTCGTCCTTCGCCGTGTCGCCGGTCGGGCGCAGGATCACGACCTCGCTGGCGCCGGCGTCGCCGCCGACGCGGATCTCGGCATCGAGGCCGGGAGTAGCGCCGGGAGCGACATCCGGATCCGTCGAGATGACGATGACCCGCATGGGGTGCTCGCGCGATGCGTCGTTGGCGGCCTCGATGGCCTCCTCGGTGATCGACTCGTCAGAGGCGATCACCAGGGTGAGCACGCGCCCGAGGGCGACGGCGCCGCCCTCTTCACGGATCTTCACGAGCGCCTTCGAGATGCCGCTCGTGGTGGTGTCGGGCAGGTCGACGATCATGGACGCCTCCAGGTGCGGCCGTCGCGGGCCAGTAGTTCATCGGCTTCGTCTGGTCCCCAGGTGCCCGGGTTGTACTGCTGAGGCTGGCCCTGGGTCTCCCAGAACTCCTCGATCGGGTCGAGGATCTTCCAGGACAGCTCGACCTCCTCCTGACGCGGGAAGAGGGGCGGGTCGCCGAGGAGCACATCGAGGATCAGGCGCTCGTAGGCCTCGGGGCTCGCCTCGGTGAAGGCGTGGCCGTAGCCGAAGTCCATGGTGACGTCGCGAACCTGCATGCCGGCGCCGGGAACCTTCGAGCCGAAGCGGATCGTCACGCCCTCATCGGGCTGCACCCTGATGACGAGGGCGTTCTGGCCGAGCTGCGAGGTCTGGCTGTCGGCGAAGAGCTGTTGCGGAGCCCGCTTGAACACCACGGCGATCTCGGTGACGCGACGGCCGAGGCGCTTGCCCGCCCGAAGGTAGAACGGGACCCCGGCCCAGCGGCGTGTGCCGATCTCGAGTTTGAGGGCGGCGTAGGTCTCGGTGGTGGACTCGGGGTTCATCCCGTCCTCCTCGAGGAAGCCGAGCACCTTCTCGCCACCCTGCCACCCGCCGGAGTACTGACCGCGCGCGGTCGACTTCGAGAGGTCGGCGGGCAGACGCACGGCCGAGAGCACCTTCTCCTTCTCCGTGCGGAGAGCGGATGCCTCGAAGGAGATGGGCTCCTCCATGGCGGTCAGGGCCAGCAGCTGGAGGAGGTGGTTCTGGATGACGTCGCGGGCAGCGCCGATGCCGTCGTAGTAGCCGGCCCGGCCGCCGACACCGATGTCCTCGGCCATCGTGATCTGCACGTGGTCGACGAAGTTGGCGTTCCAGATGGGCTCGTAGAGTTGGTTGGCGAAGCGCAGCGCGAGGATGTTCTGCACTGTCTCCTTGCCGAGGTAGTGGTCGATGCGGAACACGGCATCAGCCGGGAACACCGACGCCACCATCTCGTTGAGTTCGCGGGCGGATGTCAGGTCATGACCGAACGGCTTCTCGATGACGACCCGTCGCCACTCGCCGTCCGCCGGCTTGGCCAGCCCGGAGCGACGAAGCTGCTCAGTCACCTTGGGGAAGGCATTCGGCGGGATCGAGAGGTAGAACGCGTGGTTGCCCATCGTTCCCCGCTCGGTGTCGAGCTCGGCGAGGGTCTCCTTCAGGGTCTCGAATGCCGCGTCGTCGTCGAAGGTGCCCGGCACGAAACGGATGCCCTGGGCGAGCTGCGTCCAGACCTCCTCGCGGAACTCCGTGCGCGCGTACTTCTTCACAGACTCATGCACGATCTCCATGAAGTCCTGGTCCTCCCAGTCGCGCCGGGCGAACCCGACGAGACCGAATCCGGGAGGAAGCAGGCCGCGGTTGGCCAGGTCGTAGACGGCCGGCATCAGCTTCTTGCGCGACAGGTCGCCCGTCACGCCGAAGATGATGAGCGCGCTCGGACCGGCGATGCGGTTCAGGCGGTAGTCGTTGGGCGAGCGCAGGGGGTTGTGCTCGGCTGACACGTCAGCGGGGTTCATACTGCTCCTTCGCGACTAGCGGATCGCGTCGAACAGCGCTGCGGTGTCCGCGGCGGCGTTCGTCAGGTTCAGGCGCAGCACGGGCCGGTCGTGGTCGGCCAGCACGCTGGCGTCACCGATGGCCTGCGCCTGGATGAGCTCGCCGAACGTGAACGGGATGCCCGGGATCTCGAGGTCCTCGACGGGGTTCTGCGTGATCTGCAGGAAGACGCCGACGGCCGGACCGCCCTTGTGGAACTGACCGGTCGAGTGCAGGAAGCGCGGTCCCCAACCGAAGGTCACCGGGCGGCCGGAGCGCTCGGCGAGGATCGCGCGCAGCTCGGTGAGCTGCGGGAGGGCGAGACGGTCGACGTAGGCCTGGATGGCGATGTAGCCGTCGTCGCCGACCTCCTCGAGGAGGACCTCGATGGCCGACACCAGATCGTTCGATGCGCCGATGACGTCGGGCGTGCCGCGCACCTCGATGCCGCCGGTCACGAACGCTGCGGGCTCGGGAGCCGGACGGGCGTCGAGCAGGGCGCGGGTGGCGATCTTCGCGGACTCCACGTCGGGCTGGTCGAAGGGGTTGATGCCGAGGAGACGACCGGCGACGGCCGTGGCGTACTCCCAGACCAGGAACTGCGCGCCGAGGGTGCCGCTCACGCGGATCTCGTCGGCGCCGTCGACGAACACGTCGTCTCCGGCGTCGTCGGTTAGGCGCACCAGCTGCAGGTCGGCGAGTTCATCCTTCAGCTCGGGCGCGTCCTTCTCGAGCACGACGGGCAGGATGCCCTTGCCGAGCTTGCCCGTCGATTCGGCGATGAGCTGCTCGGCCCAGTCGCCGAAGCCGACGATGTGGGTGCCATCGGTGATGATGCCCAGCTTGTCGCGCAGGGGAGAGGTGCCGGCGATGGCGGCCCCGAGGATGAGACCGGGGTTCGACTCGTCGTCGATCGCGAGGCTGAGCGAGATGGTCTCGGCCTCGTCGAGGAGCTCGCCGATGTCGACGCCCGAGAGGCCGCTCGGCACCAGGCCGAAGGCCGTGAGCGCCGAGTAGCGGCCGCCCACGTTGGGGTCGGCGTTGAAGACGCGGTAGCCGGTCTCGCGGGCGTTCTTGTCGAGGGGCGACCCGGGGTCGGTCACCACGATGATGCGGGTGAGCGGGTCGATGCCCGCGGCCGTGAACGCCTGCTCGAAGGCACGGCGCTGGCTGTCGGTCTCGGTGGTCGATCCCGACTTCGACGACACGACGAGGGCGGTCTCGGCGAGGCGGTCGCCGAGGGCGCTCAGCACCTGGCCGGGCTCGGTGGAGTCGAGCACGGTGAGGTCGACGCGGGCCGTGTTGGTGATGACCTCTGGGGCGAGCGACGATCCGCCCATTCCGGCGAGGGCGATGTGGCGCACACCGGCGGCGTGGAGCTCATCGCGCAGGGCGTTGATCTCCTCGACGAGCGGGCGGGAGACCGCGACCGACTCGGTCCAGCCGAGACGCTTCGCGGACTCGGCTTCGGCATCCGGTCCCCAGAGGGCGGCGTCGAAGCCGGTGATGCCCGAGGCGACGAGATCCTTCACGAGGGTCGGGACGTGCGCGCGCACGGCCTCGGCTGCGGCTCCGCTCACCGAGATGCGGAAGCTCATTTCGCGGCCTCGAGAGCTGCCTTCACGGTCTCGAGCAGCTCGCCCCACGAGACGATGAACTTCTCGACGCCCTCCTTCTCGAGCAGGGCGGTCACCTCGTCGTAGGAGACGCCGAGTCCCTCGAGCTGGTCGAGGATGTCACGGGCGGCGTCGTACGAGCCGCTGACGGTGTCGCCCTCGATGACTCCGTGGTCGAAGGTGGCCTCCATCGTCTTCTCGGGCATCGTGTTGACGACGCCCTGTGCGACGAGGTTCGTCACGTAGAGGGTGTCGGGCAGCGACGGGTCCTTGACACCGGTCGACGCCCACAGCGGGCGCTGCACGTTGGCGCCGGCCCGGAGCAGGTTCTGGGCGCGGTCGGTGGCGAACTCGTCCTTGAAGAGCTCGTACGCCAGCTGGGCGTTGGCGACGCCGGCCTTGCTCTTGAGTGCGAGGGCCTCGTCGGTGCCGATGGCGGTGAGGCGCTTGTCGATCTCGGTGTCGACGCGCGACACGAAGAAGGAGGCGACGGAGTGGATGGTCGAGAGGTCGATGCCCGCGGCCTGGGCCTTCTCGAGTCCGGCGATGTAGGCCGCGATGACGGCCTGGTGACGCTCGAGGCTGAAGATCAGGGTGACGTTGACGCTGATGCCGGACCCGATGACCTCGGTGATGGCCTCGAGGCCCTCGACCGTTGCCGGGATCTTGATCATCGCGTTGGGGCGGTCGACCTTGGCCCAGAGCTGCTTGGCCTGCTCGATGGTCTTCGCGGCGTCGTGGGCGAAGCCGGGCTCGACCTCGATCGAGACGCGGCCGTCGACGCCGTCCGTGGCGTCGTACACGGCACGGAAGATGTCGGAGGCGTTGGCCACGTCATCCGTCGTGATCTCGAAGACGGCCTCGTCGACCGATGCGCCGCGAGCGGCGAGCTCGGCGACCTGCGCCTCGTAGGCGTGGCCGTTGGCGAGGGCTCCGGCGAAGATCGTCGGGTTCGTGGTGACGCCCACGACGTTCTTCTCCTCGATGAGCTTCTTGAGGCCGCCCGACGTGATGCGCTCGCGCGAGAGGTCGTCGAGCCAGATGCTGACGCCGGCTGCTGAGAGCTCGGCGAGGGGGGTGGTTCCGGTCATGTGTTCAGTTCTCCTTCATGCTGCGCATCAAGCGGATGCGAGCGACTCCTTGGCGGCGGCGACGACGGCTTCAGCCGTGATGCCGAATTCGCGGAACAGCGTCTTCCAGTCGGCCGAGGCACCGAAGTGCTCGATCGAGATGCTGCGGCCGCGGTCTCCCACGTACTTGTCCCAGCTCATCGAGATGCCGGCCTCGACGGAGACGCGGGCTGTGACGGATGCCGGGAGCACCGACTCGCGGTACTCGGCCGACTGCTCCTCGAACCACTCGATGCTGGGTGCTGACACGACCCGGGCGTTGATGCCCTCGGCCTTGAGCGTCTCGCGCGCCTGCACGGCGAGCTGCACCTCGGAGCCCGTGGCGATGAGGATGACGTCGGGCGTTCCGTTGGCGGCCTCGGCCAGGATGTAGGCACCCTTGGCCGTGTTCTTCGCCGAGGCGAAGACGTCTCCGGATGCCTCTCCGTCGCCGCGCTCGAACACGGCGATGTTCTGGCGGGTCAGGGCGATTCCTGCAGGTCCCTGGCGACGCTTGAGGATCTCGAGCCAGGCGTAGGACACCTCGTTGGCGTCGCCGGGGCGCACCACGTCGAGACCCGGGATCGCGCGCAGTGTCGAGAGCTGCTCGACCGGCTGGTGCGTGGGGCCGTCCTCGCCGAGGGCGACGGAATCGTGCGTCCAGACGTAGATCGCCGGCGCCTTCATGAGCGCGGCGAGTCGGACGGCCGGGCGCATGTAGTCGCTGAAGATGAGGAAGGTGCCGCCGAACGGGCGCGTGTTGCCGTGCAGCACGATGCCGTTCAGGATGGCGCCCATCGCGTGCTCGCGGATTCCGAAGTGCAGTACGCGGCCGTACTCGTTGCCCGTCCACTCGTGGGTGGAGTGCTCACTGGGCACGAACGACGCTGCGCTCGAGATCGTCGTGAGGTTGGACTCGGCCAGGTCGGCCGATCCGCCCCACAGCTCGGGCACGACGCCGGCGATGGCATTGATGACTTTGCCGGATGCCGCACGGGTCGAGACCTCGACACCGGCCTCGAACACGGGGAGGACATCCTCGACGCCGTCGGGCAGCTCACCCGTCAGCACGCGGTCGAGGAGCTTCTTGCGCTCGGGGTTGGCCGCAGCCCAGGCGTCGAACGACACCTGCCACTCGGCGTGCTCGGCCGCACCGCGCTCGAGGGCGAGACGGGTGTGGTCGATGACCTCGGGGGCGACGTCGAAGTTCTTCTCGGGGTCGAAGCCGAGAACCTCCTTGACGGCGGCCAGCTCCTCGGCTCCCAGGGCGGATCCGTGGATCTTGCCGCTGTTCTGCTTCTTCGGGCTCGGCCAGCCGATGATCGTCTTGAGGATGATGAGCGACGGCTTGTCGGTCTCGGCCTTGGCGGCCTCGAGCGCGCGGTGCAGCTCGGCGACGTCCTCGACGTACTCGCCGGTCTTCTTCCAGTCGACTGTCTGCACGTGCCAGTGGTAGGCCTCGTAGCGAGCGGCGACGTCCTCGGTGAAGGCGATGTTGGTGTCGTCCTCGATGGAGATCTGGTTGCTGTCGTAGATCACGACGAGGCTTCCGAGCTCCTGGTGGCCGGCGAGCGATGACGCCTCGCTGGTGATGCCCTCCTGGAGGTCGCCGTCTCCGGCGATGACGTAGATGTTGTGGTCGAACGGGCTGGTGCCCGCTGCGGCGTCGGGGTCGAACAGGCCGCGCTCGAAGCGCTGCGCGTATGCGAAGCCCACGGCGGAGGAGAGTCCCTGTCCGAGTGGGCCGGTGGTGATCTCGACGCCGTCGGTGTGGCCGTACTCGGGGTGGCCGGGGGTGAGCGAGCCCCAGGTGCGGAGCGCCTTGAGGTCGTCGAGTTCGAGGCCGTAGCCGCCGAAGTAGAGCTGTACGTACTGGGTCAGCGAGCTGTGGCCGGCCGAGAGGATGAAGCGGTCGCGACCGATCCATTCGTTGTCGGACGGGTCACGGCGCATGACCTTCTGGAAGAGCAGGTAGGCCGCGGGGGCGAGGCTCATGGCCGTCCCGGGGTGGCCGTTGCCCACCTTCTCGACCGCGTCCGCTGCGAGGATTCGCGCGGTGTCGACGGCCTTGTCGTCGATGGGTTCCCATTGCAGAGCTGGCACTGGTAACTGACCCTTCTCAATGCGTCAGGAGCCACCGCAAGTGCAGGGCCCCGTTGTTATCGGAGCACGCCGTCGTCATCCTTGGCACAGCCCTTGACATGACGGAACGATCCGGTATGAGAGCGGATCGCGCCGAGCGCACAGGCTGATAGGCGAGCCTTCCCAGTATAGAGACAGGGTGTTTGTCTATTACGGACGAAGAGGCAGGGCGCCGTTACAGTCCGGTTGCATGATCCCCACAGTCGGCCGACCTCGCTGTGAGGTGGCGGTGGGGCTCCGTCGGGTGCCGATGGCCTAGACTGGGGGCAGCATTCCCGGGCCGACTATTCCCGGATTATGGGGAGTAATGAACGTCGCACTTGAGACACGATCCGCCGCGTCCTCCATCGGAGTCCGACGCAAGCTGAACGCGTACATCTCGTTGACGAAGCCGCGCGTGGTCGAGCTGCTGCTCGTCGTCACCGCTCCGACGATGATCCTCGCGCAGGGCGGCATCCCGTCACTGTGGCTCGTGCTCGCGACTCTGGTCGGCGGCGCCATGAGCGCCGGGTCGGCCGGAGCGTTCAACTGCTACATCGACCGCGACATCGATCGCCTGATGAAGCGCACGAAGAGCCGTCCGCTCGTGACGGGCGACCTGACGGACCGCGAGGCGCTCGTCTTCGCGTGGGCGCTCGGAATCGCCTCCATCGTCTGGCTCTGGGCCTTCACCAACTGGCTCGCCGCAGCACTCTCGCTCGGGGCCATCCTGCTGTACGTGGTCTTCTACAGCCTGATCCTCAAGCGCCGCACCTCGCAGAACATCGTCTGGGGCGGCGTGGCCGGCTGCATGCCCGTGCTCATCGGCTGGGCCGCCGTCACGGGCAGCCTGTCGTGGACGCCGTTCATCCTGTTCGCGATCATCTTCCTCTGGACGCCTCCGCACTACTGGCCGCTCTCGATGAAGTACCGCGAGGACTATAAGGCCGCAGGGGTGCCGATGCTCGCCGTCGTGCGCGGTCGTGCCCAGGTCGGCCTCCAGGTCATCCTGTACGCGTGGGCCACTGTCGCCTGTTCGCTGCTGCTCATCCCCGTAGCGGGCATGGGGCTCGTCTACTCCGCCGTGGCACTCGTGGTCGGCGGCTGGTTCCTGTACGAGTCGCACCGCCTCTACGACCTGGCCATCCGTCACGTCGACGTGTCGCCGATGCGGGTGTTCCACGGGTCGATCGCCTACCTGTCGCTGCTGTTCCTCGCCATCGGCATCGACCCGCTGCTGCCCTTCTAGGAATCAGTCGATCACTGCGGCGGCGAGCAGCAGGGCGAGAGGATTCGTCTCGTCGACGTTGCTCACCCCGAAGCGGGTGCGCGCCCATCCCGGATCGAGGCTGTCGAATCCGCCCCAGCCCTCGTGGTCGAAGAGCAGCATCGCGACCTCGACATCCGTCGGTGCCATGATCCGATCGCGAACGGATGCCGCAGCCTCATCCTCGGCGCCGTTGAGCGCATCGACGAGGCTCTCGCTGATCGGGCCGTGGAACTCGTCGTCGCCACTGAGCCCGCTGATGATGGGTTCGCTGAGTTCGAGGCCGTCCATCACGCTGCGCGCGTACGGGATGCGCACCGAGAGCAGGCCGTCGTCGAGTGAGCCGACAGTCACGGCGAGCGCTTCGGACACCCGCGGGTCGCCGACCTCGAACCTGGACTCGATCGTGGCGGATGCCCGCGTCTCGGGGTCGAGCCCGACTGCGATCCAGGTGTCGCTCGTGATGGCGATGGCATCGGCGTTCAGGTGCTTCGTGATGTGATGCAGCACATCGAGGGCTCGCTCGTCGGGAACGACCGCGAACGAGGCGTACGGCCGCGAGTCGAGGTACAGGTCGGCGTACAGCGGCATGAACCCGTTGTCGTATGGCGTGTCGGCGAGCCTGCGACAGGCCGCGCGAGCCTGATGCCTCGCCATCGCCTCGATGTCGAGCCTGTCGTCCGCGGGCACTGAGCCGGCTGTCATGCCGGGAGTCTACGAGCGTGACCGCCCGCATTCACGGCTGGCGCGCCGTCGACGCCGATCGTGCTGAGAGCGGCGTCAGTCGCGTCGTGAGGCGAGACGACGCTCTGACGTGAGCGACATGGGCTCACGCGCCGCTGTCATGCGCTCACGCGAGCGTCGCGGTGCTCGGTCGCCTTCGGCGTTGCCGCCTGGGACCGACGTAGGGAGAGCACCACGTTCGTCATGGCTGCGGCGAGGCAGGCGGCCAGCACCATGTGCAGACCGACGAGGAAGGGCGGAAGCCCGGTGCGCGCCTGGATCAGGCCGACGACGACCTGCGCGAGCTCGACGGCGAGCAGGAGGAGCACGGTCCCGCCGCCGGGGATCTTCGCCACCAGCACGGCGAGGAGCATGGCCACAGTGAGCGCCAGCGTCGCGTAGGCGGGCCAGGAGTGCACGTGCTGCAGCACCTCCGGGTCGAGTCCGTTGCGCGGGGCGTCCGCGTCACCGGCGTGCGGGCCCGACCCCGTGGTGATGATGCCGACCACGATCGTGATCGCGACGACGGCGCTCGTGACGTGCGCGATGACCGCGTACCAACGCGGTACGGCGAGGACACGGGCGCCCGGTGCGGCGTAGACCCTGTGCACCAGGGCCGTGGCGAGGCAGACGAGAACGATCGAGACCACGAAGTGCAGGCCGACGACGTAGGGGTTGAGGCCGGTCAGCACGCTGAGGCCGCCGATGACTCCCTGGGCCGGGATGCCGAGGCCGATGAACAGCGAGAGCCGGAAGAGGTCGCGGCGTTCGGCGCGCATGCGGATGACGAGCAGGAACATCGCGATCGCGATGAAGACGAGGACGAAGGTCATGAGGCGGTTGCCGAACTCGATCACCCCGTGGATGCCCATCTCGGGAGTGTTCACGAGGGAGTCCGCGGTGCAGGTGGGCCACGTGGGGCATCCGAGCCCGGATGCCGTCAGGCGGACCAGCCCGCCCGTGCCGATGAGCACGATCTGGGCGACCAGCGAGAGCCAGGCGAAGACGCACACACGGCGATCGATCTGCGTGGGGAGCCAGTTCAGAAATCGCGACACGTCGGGGAGGTCCTGTTCTTCGTACGGCAGACTCACGGGCGGTGCCGCTGCAACGTCACCGCGGGTGCCTGTAGAATCAATTGGTTGGAGAACCGCGTGTCACCGGTGTCAATCAGTCGGCACACGCTCTTTCGGTTCCTTCGACAATTCTAGGTACGCACAGAAGCTGCCCCGCACAAATCAGACCTCGTGACCGTTCGTATCCACATACGCGGAAGGGGAATGAGCCGGATTGATAGCCGGTCGTCATGGGTAGGAAAGAGGGAGACATGTCGGACGTTCTCATCGACCGCCCCGAACTGGAAGGGCTCGGTACCTACGAGTTCGGCTGGTCGGATTCCGACGCTGCAGGCGCATCCGCCCGGCGTGGGATCTCGCCGGAGGTGGTTCGCGACATCTCGGCTCTGAAGCAGGAGCCCGATTGGATGCTGCAGCGGCGCCTGAAGGCGCTCCAGCTCTTCGAACGCAAGCCGATGCCCACCTGGGGTGCCGACCTGTCGGAGATCGACTTCGACAACATCAAGTACTTCGTGCGGTCGACCGAGAAGCAGGCCCAGACCTGGGAAGACCTGCCCGACGACATCAAGAGCACCTACGAGAAGCTCGGCATCCCCGAGGCCGAGCGCCAGCGCCTCGTCTCGGGCGTCGCCGCCCAGTACGAGTCCGAGGTGGTGTACCACCAGATCAACGAGGAGCTCGAGGCTCAGGGTGTCATCTTCATGGACACCGATACGGCTCTCAAGGAGCACCCCGAGTTCTTCGACGAGTACTTCGGCACCGTCATCCCGTCGGGCGACAACAAGTTCGCCGCTCTGAACACTGCCGTGTGGTCGGGTGGATCGTTCGTGTACGTGCCGCCGGGAGTGCACGTCGAGATCCCCCTGCAGGCCTACTTCCGCATCAACACCGAGAACATGGGCCAGTTCGAGCGCACGTTGATCATCGCCGACGAGGGCAGCTACGTCCACTACATCGAGGGCTGCACGGCCCCGATCTACAAGAGCGACTCGCTGCACTCCGCCGTGGTCGAGATCATCGTGAAGAAGAACGCCCGCGTTCGCTACACGACGATCCAGAACTGGTCGAACAACGTCTACAACCTCGTCACCAAGCGCGCCACCGCCGGTGAAGGCGCGACGATGGAGTGGATCGACGGCAACATCGGCTCGAAGGTGACGATGAAGTACCCGTCGATCTACCTCATGGGCGAGCACGCCAAGGGCGAGACCCTCTCGGTGGCCTTCGCCGGCCCCGGCCAGCACCAGGACGCCGGCGCCAAGATGATCCACATGGCTCCGCACACGCAGAGCTCGATCGTCTCGAAGTCGATCGCCCGGGGCGGCGGCCGCGCCGGCTACCGCGGCGAGGTGCGGGTGGATGCCAACGCGCACCACTCCGCCAACACCGTGCGCTGCGACGCCCTCCTGGTCGACACCATCTCCCGCTCCGACACCTACCCGGCCATCGACATCCGTGTCGACGACGTACAGCTCGGGCACGAGGCCACGGTCTCGCGGGTCTCCGAGGAGCAGCTGTTCTACCTCATGAGCCGCGGTATGCCCGAAGACGAGGCCATGGCCATGATCGTGCGCGGCTTCATCGAGCCGATCGCCCGCGAGCTGCCCATGGAGTACGCGCTCGAACTCAACAAGCTCATCGAAATGGGCATGGAAGGCTCTGTCGGATGACCATTCTCCTCACGTCGAAAGGACTCGTAGGCTAGATGAGTGCCGTAACCAACGCACCCACCGTTCCCACTTTCGAGCAGCACGGTCTCAAGAAGCACAGCGACGGCGACTGGGCCAACAAGGTTCCGGTCCAGACCCGCTCCGCTCGACCCAAGTCGACTGACGTCGCCGACTTCGCAGCCGTCACCGGTCGCGAGGTCGAGTGGCGCTACTCGCCCGTCGCGAAGCTCACCGACCTCACAGCCGGCGACCTCGACGGTTCGCGCTACGACTACACGGCGACAAGCGTCGACGGCGTGAGCGCAGCGTGGGTCTCCCGCGATGACGCCAGGATCGGCTCTGCCGGCATCCCCGAGGAGCGCGCATCAGCGAACGCATGGACCAGCTTCGAGCAGGCCCTGGTCATCTCGGTGACGGGCGAGGAGTCGAAGACGTTCACGCTGAACCGCGGCGCACTCGGCTCCGGCCCGCGCGCGGCGCACACTGTGATCGAGGCCGCTCCGTTCAGCCGAGCGCTCGTCGTGCTGCAGAACACCGGAGAGGCCCGCCTCGCGGAGAACGTCGAGATCGTGGTCGGCGAGGGCGCCCAGCTCTCGGTCGTGACGGTGCAGGAATGGGCGGATGACGCCATCCACACCGCAACGCACTTCTCGCGTGTCGGCCGCGACGCCAAGCTCAAGCACATCGTCGTCTCGCTCGGCGGGTCGATCGTGAGGGTCAACCCCACGACGCTCCTCGCCGAGCAGGGAGCAGACGTCGAGGCGTTCGGCCTGTACTTCTCCGATGCCGGACAGCACCTCGAGCAGCAGGTCTACGTCAACCACGATGCGCCGAACACCCGCTCGCGAGTGACCTACAAGGGTGCTCTGCAGGGGCAGGGAGCCCGCTCCGTCTGGATCGGCGACGTGCTCATCGGCAACAAGGCCACCGGCACCGACAGCTACGAGCAGAACCGCAACCTGGTGCTGACAGACGGCACCCGCGCAGACTCGGTGCCGAACCTCGAGATCGAGACCGGCGACATCGCCGGCGCCGGACACGCCAGTGCCACGGGGCGCTTCGACGACGAGCAGCTCTTCTACCTCATGAGTCGCGGCATCACCGAGGACGAGGCACGTCGCCTCGTCGTGCGCGGCTTCCTCACCGAGATCGTGCAGCAGATCGGCGACGCCGAGCTCGAGACACGCCTGCAGGAATCGCTCGAGACCGAACTGGTCGGAACGGTGCTGGCATCGTGAGCGCCCAGCGCATCTGCGCC
Source organism: Leifsonia stereocauli (assembly GCF_038432415.1). Classification (NCBI taxonomy): domain Bacteria; kingdom Bacillati; phylum Actinomycetota; class Actinomycetes; order Micrococcales; family Microbacteriaceae; genus Leifsonia; species Leifsonia stereocauli. The sequence continues at coordinate 1,116,765 of NZ_JBCAUN010000001.1, read as the reverse complement.
GTCGACGAGCTCGAGGCGAACCAGGCCGTCAAGGTCGACATCGACGGCGTCGCGATGGCCGTCGTGAAGGACGACTCGGGCGCCGTGTTCGCCATCGGCGACACCTGCACCCACGGTGACATCTCACTGTCGGAGGGTTTCGTCGAGGAGGACACGCTCGAATGCTGGGCGCACGGCTCGAAGTTCTCGCTGCGCACGGGCAAGCCGCTGTCGCTTCCGGCCTACGACCCGGTACCCGTGTACCAGGTCGAGATCCGCGACGGCGACATCTACATCGACCCCACCATCACAGTCGCGGTCTGAACCGCGCCACAGTCTTCGGCACCGCGTGTGCCGACGGAATGAAAGAGACACAGAAGAGCAATGTCAGTTCTTGAGATCAAGGACCTCCGCGTCAGCGTCGAGACCGACCAGGGAACCAAGCACATCCTGAAGGGTGTCGACCTCACCATCAACGAGGGCGAGATCCACGCCGTCATGGGCCCCAACGGCTCGGGAAAGTCGACCCTCGCGTACACGATCGCCGGTCACCCCAAGTACCACGTCGAGGGCGGATCGGTGGTGTTCGACGGCGCCGAGGTGCTCGACATGACCGTCGACGAGCGTGCTCGCGCCGGACTCTTCCTCGCGATGCAGTACCCGGTCGAGATCCCCGGTGTGACCAACACCAACTTCCTCCGCACCGCGAAGACCGCGATCGACGGCGAGGCTCCGGCCATCCGCACGTGGGTCAAGGACGTGCGCGAGGCCATGGGCAACCTCCGCATGGACAACTCCTTCGCCGAGCGCAACGTCAACGAGGGCTTCTCCGGCGGCGAGAAGAAGCGCAACGAGATCCTGCAGCTCGAGCTCCTGAAGCCGAAGTTCGCCGTTCTCGACGAGACCGACTCCGGCCTCGACGTCGACGCGCTGAAGATCGTGTCGGAGGGCGTCAACCGCGCGAAGGCCAACACCGGTCTCGGCATCCTGCTGATCACGCACTACACCCGCATCCTCCGCTACATCGAGCCCGACTTCGTGCACGTGTTCGTCAACGGCCGTGTCGCCGAGCAGGGCGGCCGTGAGCTGGCGAACCGCCTCGAGGACGAGGGATACGACCGTTTCCTCACCGGCGTGACGGCGTAGGCTGATCCCATGGTCACGACACTCGAACCCGCACTCTTCGATCAGGTCGAAGAGGCGCTCAAGGAGGTCATGGACCCCGAGCTCGGCATCAACGTCGTGGACCTCGGCCTGATCTACGACCTCGGCTGGGATGACGAGAACAATGCCCTCGTCATCCACATGACCCTGACGAGCGCCGGATGCCCCCTCACCGACGTGCTCGAGGAGCAGACCGCGCAGTCTCTCGACGGCATCGTCGAGGCCTTCCGCATCAACTGGGTGTGGATGCCGCCGTGGGGTCCCGAGCGGATCACCGACGACGGACGCGACATGATGCGCGCGCTCGGCTTCGCGATCTAGACCTCGTCGACGACACCTCGTCGACTCGAACGGCCCGTCCTCCTCGTGAGGGCGGGCCGTTCCGCGTGCGGCGCACTGGACGCGCGGGCGCTCGCTAGGCTCGGCGTATGAGCACGGATCCGCAGGAGAAGGAGATCGCCCCGCGCGATCAGTACACCCACGGTCACCATGAGAGCGTGCTGCGCTCTCACACGTGGCGCACCGTCGAGAACTCGGCCGCGTACCTGGCACCTCACCTCGTGCCTGGCCTCGCGGTGCTCGACCTCGGTTGCGGGCCGGGCACGATCACCGTCGACATCGCCCGACGCGTCAGCCCGGGCCGGGTGGTCGGCGTCGACGTCGCCCCCGAGATCGTCGCGCAGGCACGGGGCCTCGGTATCGACAACGCCCTCGCCAACGCCGACTTCCTCGTGGCCGACGCCTACGCACTGCCGTTCGACGATGGCACCTTCGATGTCGTGCACGCTCATCAGACGCTCCAGCACCTCGTGCGGCCGGTCGACGCACTGAGTGAGGCGCTGCGCGTGCTGAAGCCCGGTGGCCTGCTCGCGGTCCGTGACGTCGACTACGGGGGAGTCACCTGGTTCCCCGCCCTTCCCGGGCTCACCGAGTGGCTGAGCGTCTACCACGACGTCGCACGCTACAACGGGGGAGAGCCCGATGCCGCGCGCATGCTCAAGTCGTGGGTGCGCGCCGCCGGTTTCGCCGACCTCGAGTGCACGGCTTCAGTGTGGTGCTTCGCCTCGGATGCCGAACGCGAGTGGTGGGGCGAATCGTGGGCCGTGCGCGCCACCGAGTCCGCCTTCGCCGCGCATGCCATCGAGGCCGGGATGGCAGACCTCGAGGAACTGCGTGCGATCAGTTCGGCGTGGCGTGAGTGGAAGCTCGACGCCGACGGCTGGATGCAGATGCCGCACGGTGAGGTGCTCGCCCGTAAGCCGGAGTGAGGGCTCGCTACCAGTCGTCCTCGTCGTCGACGGACTTTGCAGGCAGCACGATCTGGGCCGAGTCGTCTTCGGCGACGTAGCGGATGACCGTGCCGTCGTCGAGCTCGATCACCGGCTTGCCCTCGAGCCAGGTGAGGGTCCAGCGCCAGTCGGCTCCGGCATCCGGAGTGATCTCGTCGTCGGTCTCGACGGCGTCGAGGGCGAACCCGACGACCTCGGGCAGGTTGGCCGGGCGGTCCGTGCCACGGAACGGCCAGCGGGTGCCGAGTTGCATGGTCACACCTCGGTCTCGTAGGTGACCCAGGACGTGCGGGTTCCTGCGTTGTCGTAGAGCCGCTGGGCGGTCTCGTTGTCAGCAGCTGTGATCCACGTGACGGCACCGGCGTTGCGCTCGCGTGCGATGCGCTTCGCCTCCTCGATCAGTGCGCCGCCGACGCCGTGGGAGCGGGCCTCCTCCGCGACGAACAGGTCGTCGAGGAAGATGGCGCGGTCGGCTTCGAGGGTGCGCGGATACTCGCGAACATGGGCGAACCCGACGAGCTTGCCGTCGTCCTCGGCCACGTAGCCCGAGAGCTCGTGAGCCTTGTCAGTGAGCCAGGACCAGACGATGAGGGCCTTGGTGTCTGTGACCTCGGACTCGTAGAAGGCGCTGTAGCCCTCCCACAGTCCGAGCCAGTCGAAGAAGTCGCGATCCACGATGGGGCGAACCTGAACAGTCATTCGTATGCTCCTAACTTTCCGGCACCGTCTCGAGGACGATGTCGGTGACGGCGAGTTCATCGGCTTCAGCGAAGTCGAGCACCGCAATGCGTCCAACCGCGGCGAGGTCCGAGGCTGCCTGCCGAAGCAGTGCGACCTGTTCTCCTGTTCCCGCAATTACAGCAGAAATCACTGGTGTGCGCTGAGAAACCTTCGCGTCGGTCTTGGCCCGGCGGATGGCCGTGAGTGCACGGCTGGCGAGGTCGAGTACGGCTGTCACTCCGTCCTCGGCTCCGGGGATCTCGGTCTCGTTCGGCCAGGCCGCGACGTGCACCGAGCCGTCACTCGACCAGGACCACGCCTCTTCGGTCGCGAACGGCACGAAGGGGGCGAAGAGGCGGAGGAACACCGAGAGCGCGGTGTGCAGCGCGGCGACGGCCGACTCCTTCTCGGCATCCTCCCCACCGTAGGCACGTTCCTTGACCAGCTCGAGGTAGTCGTCGCAGAAGGTCCAGAAGAACGCCTCTGTGACCTCGAGCGCGCGAGCGTGGTCGTAGTTGTCGAGGGCGATCGTGGCCTGGTGCACGACCTCGGAGAGGGAGGCGAGCATGCTGAGGTCGACTGCGTTGGTGACCGCGGGGCCGCCGGCGGTGCCCGCACCATGGATGAACTTGGCCGCGTTCAGGAGCTTGATGGCGAGACGGCGGCCGATCTTGATCTGCGTGGGGTTCTGCGGATCGAAGGCGGCGTCGGTGCCGAGACGCGAGGATGCAGCCCAGTAGCGCACGGCATCCGAACCGTGGGTCTCGAGGATGTCGGCGGGGGTGACGACGTTGCCCTTCGACTTCGACATCTTCTTGCGGTCGGGGTCGACGATGAAGCCCGAGAGCGTCGTGTGGTTCCACGGGCGCTCACCGTGCTCGAGCTCGGCTCGCAGCATCGTGGAGAAGAGCCAGGTGCGGATGATGTCCTGGCCCTGCGGACGCAGCGAGAACGGGAACACCAGCTCGAACAGTTCGGGGTCGCGCTCCCAGCCGCCGGCCAACTGCGGGGTGAGAGACGATGTCGCCCAGGTGTCCATCACGTCGTGCTCGCCGACGAAGCCGCCGGCCTCACCGCGCTGGGCCTCGTCGTAGCCGGGAGCGGCATCCGACGACGGGTCGACCGGCAGGAGGTCCTGGGTGGCGACGATCGGCTGGTCGAAGACGGGGTTGCCGTCTGCGTCGAGCGGGTACCAGACGGGGATGGGAACACCGAAGAAGCGCTGGCGCGAGATGAGCCAGTCGCCGGTGAGGCCGCCGACCCAGTTCTCGTAGCGCACGCGCATGAAGTCGGGGTGCCAGGCGAGCTCGCGACCGCTTTCGAGCAGCTTGGCGCGCAGCGCCTCATCGCGGGCGCCGTTGGAGATGTACCACTGGCGGGTCGAGACGACCTCGAGCGGCTTGTCGCCCTTCTCGAAGAACTTGACCGGGTGCGTGATCTTCTTGGGCTCCCCGATGAGCTCGCCCGAGGTGCGCAGCAGGTCGACCATGGCCTGCTTGGCCGAGAAGACGGTCTTGCCGGCGAGCTCGGCGTAGGCGGCGAGGCCGGCCTCGCTCGTGATGACGTCGGGAGCCTCGGAGATGATGCGGCCGTCGAAGCCCATGATGGCGCGGTTCGGCAGGTCGAGTTCGCGCCACCAGACAACGTCGGTCACGTCGCCGAAGGTGCAGATCATGGCGATGCCCGATCCCTTGTCCTTCTGGGCGAGGTGGTGGGCCAGCACGGGAACCTCGACGCCGAAGACCGGTGTCGTGACGGTCGTGCCGAAGTAGGGCTTGTAGCGCTCGTCGTCGGGGTGCGCCACGAGGGCGACGCAGGCGGGGAGGAGCTCGGGCCGGGTGGTCTCGATCTCGATGGTTCCACCGTCGGGCTTGTGGAACGCGACCCGGTGGTACGCGGCGGGCTGCTCGCGGTCCTCGAGCTCGGCCTGGGCGACGGCGGTGCGGAAGGTGACGTCCCACAGCGTGGGCGCCATGGCCTGGTAGGCCTCGCCGCGCTCGACGTTGCGGATGAAGGCGAGCTGCGAGGTGAACAGCGCCTCCTCGCCGATGGTCCGGTAGGTCTGGGTCCAGTCGACCGAGAGGCCGAGGTCGCGCCAGAGCTTCTCGAACTGCACCTCGTCCTCGCGGGTGAGCTGCTCGCAGAGCTCGATGAAGTTGCGTCGGCTCACGGGCTTCTGGTCTGCGGCCTTCGTGCTCTTGCCGTCGCCGCCCTCGAACGGCGGAGTGAAGTCCGCCTCGTAGGGCAACGACGGGTCGCAGCGCACGCCGTAGTAGTTCTGGACGCGGCGCTCGGTCGGCAGGCCGTTGTCGTCCCAGCCCATCGGGTAGAAGACGCTACGGCCACGCATGCGCTGGAAGCGGGCGATCACGTCGGTGTGGGTGTACGAGAACACGTGGCCGATGTGCAGCGACCCTGACGCCGTCGGCGGCGGGGTGTCGATCGAGTAGATGTTGTCGCGCGTGGCGCGCTCACGGTCGAAGCGGTGGGTACCGTCGGCTTCCCACGCTGCTCCCCACTTGGACTCGAGCCCCTCGAGGGCCGGCTTGTCGGGAATGGCAGCGGACATGATGATGCTCCGATCGGTATGGACGGCACCGTGTCAGTGGTGAAGTGCCTGATTAGTCTCCAGAGAGCTTACCGGCACCGGATGGCTCAGCCCAGCGAGCGCAGTCGGGGCGCATCCGCGATCAACGACCGGGTGTACTCGTGCTGCGGGTCGGTGAACACCCTCTCGGCGTCGCCGTGCTCCACGATGCGTCCGTCTCGCATCACGGCGACGGTGTCGCTCATGTGGCGAACGACGCCGAGGTCGTGCGAGATGAACAGCAGCGACAGCCCGCGCTCGCGCTGCAGCTCGTCGAGCAGATCGAGCACCCTGGCCTGGACCGTGGTGTCGAGGGCGGAGACGGGTTCGTCGCACACCAGAATCTCGGGCGCCTCAGCGATGGCGCGTGCGATCGAGACCCGCTGGCGCTGGCCTCCCGAAAGGGTGAGCGGATGCCGGGTGGCGACATCCGGTGCCAGCCGAACCTGCTCGAGCAGCTCGATGACCTCCGTACCCGTGGCAGGGGGGCCGATGGCGTCGCGCAGGATGCGCTCGACAGTCCAGCGAGGGTCGAAGGAGCCGAGGGCGTCCTGGTAGATCGCGCCGATGCGCGGCCGCAGAGGACGCCGTTCCCGTTCGGTGAGGCTCGACCACGCCGAGCCTCCGAGCAGCACGTCGCCGCTGTCTGGGGCGGCGAGAGCGAGCATCAGGCGCGCCACAGTGGTCTTGCCCGATCCGGATTCGCCGACGAGCCCGAGGGTGCGTCCGCGTTCGAGGGCGAACGACACGTCGTCGACGGCCAGGGTGCTGGTGTCTCGCATGGAGAAGGTCTTGGTCAGTGATCGGCACTCGAGCACGATCTCCTGCGGCGCCGATGGGGTGGCACTCAGGCCCACCGGAGGGTCGGTGCGGCCGATGAGCGTGAGCGGGTGGCCCCGCGGAACCTCGGTCGGCACCGCGGCGACGAGGGCTCTGGTGGTCGGATGCCGCGGGTTGGTGATGACATCCGTCGTCGGTCCCTCCTCGACCACGACGCCGTCGTCGATCACGATGATCCTGTCGGCGAGGGCGGAGACCACGGCCAGGTCGTGACTGATCAGCAGGATGCCCGTGCCGCGGTCGCGAGCCTCGGCGAGCAGCGCCAGCACCCGGGCCTGCACCCCGACGTCGAGGGCCGTCGTCGGTTCGTCGGCGATGAGGAGCGGGGGATCGAGGGCGATGGCCGACGCGATCAGGGCTCGCTGCCGCATTCCTCCCGAGAGCTCGCCCGACCGGCGGTCGATCGCTCGGGCCGGGTCCGGCATGCCGACGAGCTCGAGCAGCTCGAGCACCCTGGCGCGGGCGGCGGCCGGCGGCATCCGTCGATGCAGGCGCAGGGAGTCTCCGATCTCACGGCCGATGGTGCGCAGGGGATCGAGAGAGACCAGCGCGTCCTGCAGCACGAGTCCGACGCCCACCCCGCGCAGGCGCCGCCACTCCCGCTCACCGGCTCCCAGCATGCCGGACCCGCCGACGTCGAGTCGATCGGCACGCACGGCTGCGTCGGCCCCGGCGAGGCCGAGCAGGCTGCGTGCCGTGACCGACTTGCCGGAGCCGGACTCGCCGACGATCGCGACGCACTGCCCGGCCTCGATGCGCAGGTCGAGGCCCTGCACGACGGCGCGGCGCGCACGACCGGTCCCGAAGGAGACCCCCAGCCCTTGGACGTCGAGCACGGGCGCCGGGGGAACAGCGACGCCGGTCATCGCGCGCCCCCTCGTCGACTGGTGATGGCTCGACCGAGCACGGTCGTGGCGATGGTCGTGAGCACGATCATGAGGCCGGGGAAGACCGTCATCCACCAGGCCGTCGTGATGTAGGTGCGCCCGGCCGACAGCATGGCGCCCCATTCCGGCGCAGGCGGCTGCGCTCCGAGGCCCAGGTAGCTGAGCGCCGAGGCCCACACGATGGCCTGACCGACACCCAGCGTCGCGAGCACGGCGATCGGTGCGAGGGCGTTGGGCAGGATGTGCCGACGGATGATCCCGGATGAGCTGTGGCCGAGCACCCTGGCGGCCTCGACGAAGCCCGAGGAACGGATGCCGCGCAGCTCGCCCTGGATGATCCTCGCGTAACCCGGGGCCGTCGACAGGCCGACCGCAATCGTGGCCGTCACGGGGCCGGGGCCGTACAGCACGATGACGAGCAGGGCGAGGAGCAGTCCGGGAAAGGCGAACAGCACCTCGTTCACCCGGCCGACGGCGAAGTCGAGGGCACGGCCGCCCAGACCGCCGATGGCACCGAGCAGCAGCCCGAGGGACAGGCCGATGGCCGTCGCCGTGACGCCGATGAGCAGTGAGGTCGCCGTGCCCCAGATCACCCGGCTGTAGATGTCGCGCCCGGATTCATCCGTGCCGAACCAGTGCTCGGCCGACGGCGGCTGGAAGGCGTCGCGGGGTGCGATGGCGTCGGGGCCGTAGGGGGTGATCAGGCCGGGCCAGATCACGGCGACGGCCAGGAACACGACGAACAGGCCGGCCAGCACGGTTCCGAACCGGGGGAGCGGACGGGCGGCGGCCTCGACGGTGACGGTGCTGCGCACCTCGAGCTCGCTCATGGACGCGCCTCCTGACGCAGCCGCGGGTCCGCGACGCGCGAGAGCGCATCCGTCACGAAGGTCATCACCACGTAGACGAGGGCGACCAGCAGAACCACCCCCAGCACGACCGGGACGTCACGCAGTTCCACGGCGCGCAGCAGGGTGCGGCCGAGGCCCGGACGAGCGAAGATCGTCTCGACCACGACGGCTCCCGAGATGAGGTAGCCGACAGCCCAGCCCGACAGGTTGATGCCGGGCAGGGCCGCATGGCGCAGGGCATGCCGCAGCCGGATCCCAGTGGCCGACTCGCCCCTGGCCCGCGCCGACAGGGCGAACGGCTGTTCGAGCGCGATGAGAAGGTGCTCGCGCATGAGTTGGGCGAGGAACCCGGCGAGCGGGACCGCCAGCGTGACCACGGGCAGCACGATCCCCGTCGGGGTTCCGGTCGACACCGCAGGCAGCCAGCCGAGCGCCGTGCTGAAGACGGCGATGAGCACCGTCGCCAGCCAGAACTGCGGCAGCGAGGCCGCCGTGAGTTCGACTCCCTGGGCGACGGCACGGCTGGCACGCCCGGGTCCCGTCGACCAGAGGGCGAGACCGATCGCGAGCAGCCAGGCGACGAGGAGAGCCAGCAGTGCCAGCACCACGGTGCCGGCCAGCTGGCCTCCGATCAGTTCGGCGACGGGCATCCGCAGCGCATAGGAGTCCCCGAGGTTCCCCGTGACCAGTCGACCGAGCATGGCGAAGTACTGCACGAGAAGCGGCTGGTCGAGCCCGTAGTCGGCGCGCACCCTGTCGAGGGCCTCCTGAGATGCCTGGGACCCGGGGCCGCCGAGGATGGCCTGTGCCGGGTCACCCGGAACCAGGTGGATCGCGAAGAACGTGAGGGTCGCGACAGCCCACAGCACGAACAGCGCGCCGGCGAGGCGCCCCAGCGTGCGGCGGACGGCGCTTCCCATCGACTACTCGGCGAGCCAGGCGTCGGCGAAGGTCGGCGTCGACACCGTGGGCATCGCCCGTGCACCCTTCACGCTCGTGCTCAGCAGGAAGTGGTTCTGCTGGTCGTAGAGCGGGAGGGCGTAGAAGCCGCCCAGGATGATCTTCTGCGCCTGCTCGTAGAGCGAGGCACGCTCGTCGGTGTCGCTCGTGCTCGCAGCGGAGCGGAGCAGCTCGTCGAGCTCGGGGTCGTTCAGCTGGGCGAGGTTGGCGAAGTACCCGCTCGGCGCCGGGGTGATTCCCGCGGAGTCGTAGAGCGTGCGCAGCACGTCGGGGCCGATCTTCGTGTACGGGGCGCTCACGAGTTCGTAGGAGTCCGAGAACAGGGCGCCGTACCAGCCCGAGATGTCGAGCGGCGAGATGACGACCTCGAAGCCGGCCTCCTTGGCGGTCGCCTGGATCTGCTCGAACAGCGACTGCTCGGCCGGGATGGACTGGTTGGTCGACACCGGGAAGCGCAGGGTCAGTCGCTTGCCGTCCTTCGTGCGGTAGCCGTCGGAGTCGCGCGTGGTCCAGCCGGCGTCGTCGAGCAGGCTGTTCGCCGCGTCGAGGTCCGTCGTGAAGAGCTTCTCGTCGGAGTATCCGAGGGGCTCGACGCTGGAGAGCACGGAGTAGGACCGCGTGGCCGTGCCGAAGAACAGCGAGTCGATGCCGTCGTTCACGTCGGCCGCGCGGATGAACGCCTCCCGCACGCGCACGTCGTCGAACGGCGCCCGCGAGGAGTTGAGCTCGATGCGGTTGGAGGCCCCGGGTCTGGGGGCGTCGATCTCGACGAGGGAGCCGTTCTTCGTGGCCTGGGCGATCGTGTCGGGCTGGGCGTTGTCGATCACGTCGACCTCACCCGACTGCAGGGCGGCGTAGCGCGATGCCGAGTCGGGGATGAAGCGCCACTCGATGCCCTCGAGGTAGGGAGCACCTTCGTGGGCGGCGTCGGCCGGGGCGGAGTCGTAGTCGTCGTTGCGCATCAGGGTGAGGTGATCCTGCTGCACCCACTCCTCGACCACGAACGGACCGGTGCCGATGGGGGCGAGGCAGTTCTCGTCCATGCCACGGGCGATACCGGCCGGCGACTCGATCGCGACCCAGGGCTGGGCGAGGGATTCGAGCAGCGCACTGTCGGGCGTGCTGAGGTGGAAGCGGGCCCTGGTGTCGTCGACGACCTCGACCGATTCGACCTTGCCCAGGGCGAGATAGCCCGTCGACGACTGGGTGTCCGGATCCTTGAGGTGCTCGACGTTGACCTTGACCGCCTCGGCGTTCAGCGGGGTGCCGTCGGTGAAGGCGACGTCGTCGCGAAGCGTGAAGTCCCAGGTGAGTCCGTCGTCGGATGCCGTCCATTCCGTGGCGAGCCACGGGATGATGGCGCCGTCATCGTCGAGCGACACGAGCGACTCGAGGAACTGGCCGGCGACCAGGGCCTGCGGGTAGTTGCCTCCGACGTGCGGGTCGAGGCAGTCGGGTTCAGCATCCCCGCTCGCGTACACGAGGGTGCCGCCGGCGGTCGGAGTGGACGCCGCCTCGGGGGCAGCGGCCGTGCAGCCGGAGAGCAGGAGGGTGGCGCCGCTCGCGGCGGCCAACAGGGTGAGAAGACGCCGGTTCATCCGAACCGAGGCGGGAGCGCTGCGCATCGAGGTCCTTGCACGTGGGGGAAGGGTGAAGCCCCCCAGCTCGTGGCGGGAGGGCATGATTCATCCTGACAGCACTGCGAGCAACATCGCGCCTGATTGAACCAGTTGGGCTACCTCAATACACTCAATTCATGCAGATTCGCGTCGATCCGTCCAGCCCACGCCCCCTGTTCGAGCAGCTCGCCTCGGGCATCCGTGGCTCCATCGTCGACGGTCGTCTCGTCGACGGTGAGCGTCTCCCGTCAGCTCGGGCGCTCGCCGAGCAGCTCGACATCAACGTGCAGACCGTGTTGCACGGCTACAGGGTGCTGCGCGACGAGGGCCTGGTGGAATTGCACCGGGGCAGGGGAGCAGTCGTGACGGTGCGCGTCGGAGGGCATATGGTCCTGGCCGGGCTGATCCACGACCTGGTCGCTGAGGCACGCGAGCACAGGGTGGCCCCGGCGGCGCTGCACGCGCTCATCGACGAGGCCTATCGCTGAGGTGCGGGTGACGGTCACTCGAGCACCGTGTTCGCGTAGACTGAGGGCAACGACATCGATCCGGCCATCACCGGGGAGTCTTCGGAAGAACGGCGAGAGCCCAGTAGAGCCGAACGGGTCTGGCCCGTCACAGCCAATGAACAAGCGGTGCAGCGGTTCCGGGCAACTCACGGGGTCGGTGCGCAAGCGGGGTGGTACCGCGGTGGAGCTCGACGGGCTCGCCGTCCTCGTGGAGAAGTCTCTCTCGCATCCAGGAGCCACGCGTTGTACCCCAAGGGTCAGGATCCCCAGCACGCTTCCGACGGAGTCGTGCCGTCGCCGAACTTCCCCTCGATCGAGCGGGAGGTGCTCGAGTTCTGGAAGAACGACGGGACCTTCCAGGCCTCCATCGACAACCGCGACGGCGCTGCAGAGTGGGTGTTCTACGACGGCCCGCCATTCGCCAACGGCCTCCCTCACTACGGCCACCTGCTGACCGGGTACGCGAAGGATGTCTTCCCGCGCTTCCAGACCATGCGCGGCAAGCAGGTCCACCGTCGCTTCGGCTGGGACACTCACGGGCTCCCGGCCGAGCTCGAGGCCGAGCGCCAGCTCGGGATCACCGACAAGAGCCAGATCGAGGAGATGGGCATCGCCGCGTTCAACCGCGCCGCCCAGGACTCGGTGCTGCGCTACACCAAGGAGTGGGAGGGCTACGTCACCCGTCAGGCCCGCTGGGTGGACTTCGAGAACGACTACAAGACCCTCGACGTGACCTTCATGGAGAGCGTCATCTGGGCCTTCAAGCGCCTGCACGACAAGGGCCTCGCCTACGAGGGCTACCGCGTGCTGCCGTACTGCTGGCGCGACCAGACGCCGCTGTCGAACCACGAGCTGCGCATGGACGACGACGTCTACAAGGACCGCCAGGACCAGACAGTCACGGTGACCTTCCCGCTCACCGGGGCCAAGGCGGAGTCTCTCGGGCTCACCGCCGTGCGCGCCCTCGCCTGGACCACCACGCCGTGGACCCTCCCGACCAACGCCGCACTCGCTGTGGGTCCGGCCATCACCTACGCCGTGGTTCCCGCGGGGCCGAACGGGACTCCGGATGCCACCGTCCTGCGTGAGCGTTCGGGCGGCAACGACGGCACCGAAGTCCTGGGCGCGGAGTACCTCATCGCCATCGACCTCGTCGGCAACTACGCCAAGGACCTCGGCTACGAGTCGGCCGCCGACGCGATGGCAGCGGTATCCCGCACGGTGCTCGGCATCGAGCTCGAGGGCGTGACGTACGACCGCCTGTTCGACTACTACGCCGATGTCGACGCGTGGGGCATGCAGAACGGCTGGCGCATCCTCGTCGCCGACTACGTCACCACCGAGGACGGCACCGGCATCGTGCACCTCGCGCCCGCCTACGGCGAGGAGGACCAGAAGGTCTCCGAGGCCAACGGCATCCCCGTCATCATCTCCCTCGACGACGGCGGCAAGTTCCTCTCCGACGTGACGGATGTCGCGGGCCAGCTCTGGAGCGACGCCAACAAGCCGCTCACGCAGCTGCTCAAGGCCGAGGGGCGCCTGCTCCGCCAGGCCAGCTACGTGCACTCGTACCCGCACTGCTGGCGCTGCCGCAACCCGCTCATCTACAAGGCCGTCTCGAGCTGGTTCGTGCGCGTCACCGACTTCCGCGACCGGATGGTCGACCTCAACCAGGACATCACCTGGGTGCCCGAGAACGTCAAGGACGGCCAGTTCGGCAAGTGGATCGGCAACGCCAGGGACTGGTCCATCAGCCGCAACCGCTACTTCGGCTCACCCATCCCCGTGTGGAAGAGCGACGACCCCGAATACCCGCGCATGGACGTATACGGCTCGCTCGAGGAACTCGAGCGCGACTTCGGCACGCAGCCTCGGAACGCTGCAGGCGAGCCCGACCTGCACCGCCCGTACATCGACGAGCTCACCCGCCCGAACCCCGACGACCCGACAGGGAAGTCGACGATGCGCCGCATCCCCGACGTACTCGACGTCTGGTTCGACTCCGGCTCGATGCCGTTCGCCCAGGTGCACTACCCCTTCGAGAACCAGGAGTGGTTCGACAGCCACAACCCGGCCGACTTCATCGTGGAGTACATCGGTCAGACGCGCGGCTGGTTCTACATGCTGCACGTGCTCTCCACCGCGCTGTTCGACCGACCGGCGTTCACCAACGTCGTCAGCCACGGGATCGTGCTCGGCAGCGACGGCCAGAAGATGAGCAAGTCGCTGCGCAACTACCCCGACGTCTCCGAGGTGTTCGACCGCGACGGCTCCGACGCCATGCGCTGGTTCCTCATGTCGAGCTCGGTGCTGCGCGGCGGCAATCTCGTCGTCACCGAGGAGGGCATTCGCGAGGGCGTGCGCCAGGTGATGCTCCCGCTCTGGAGCACGTGGTACTTCTTCTCCCTCTACGCAAATGCATCGTCGGATGCCGGCTACGAGGCGAGTCGCCGCACGGACTCGACCGACGTGCTCGACCGCTACCTGCTCGCCAAACTCGGCGACCTCGTCAGTGCAGTCACGACGGACCTCGAGCAGCTCGACTCCACGCTCGCGGCCGCGAAGCTCCGCGACTTCGCCGACGTGCTCACCAACTGGTACGTGCGTCGTTCGCGCGACAGGTTCTGGGCCGGCGTCGGCGAGGACGGCGCGGGCAGCGAGGCGTTCGACACGCTCTACACGGTGCTCGAGACCTACACCCGCCTCACCGCTCCGCTGCTGCCGCTCGTCTCCGAGCGCATCTGGCAGGGGCTCACCGGCGGGCGCAGCGTTCACCTGGCCGACTGGCCAGACGCCGCGGAGTTCCCCTCCGACGACGCCCTCGTCGCCGTGATGGACGAGGTTCGGGCGATCAGCTCCACCGCTCTCTCGCTGCGCAAGCAGTCGGGCCTGCGCGTGCGACTTCCGCTGGCGAAGCTCACGGTGGTGTCGGCATCCGCCACCGCCCTCGCTCCGTTCGAGGCCATCCTGCGCGAGGAGCTCAACGTGAAGGCCGTCGACGTCGTCGAGCTCGCCGAGTCGAGCGCAGCCGACTACGGCGTCTCGAGCCGTCTGACCGTGAACGCACGTGCCGCCGGCCCCCGTCTCGGCAAGGAGGTGCAGAAGGCCATCCAGGGTGCGCGCACCGGTGACTGGTCCGAGACCGACGGCGTCGTCACCGCCGGCGGCATCGCACTCGTCGAGGGCGAGTACGACCTCGTGCTCGAGGCGACGGCCGAGGCCGGCTCCGGGGTGGCGCTCGCGCTGCTCCCCGGCGGCGGCTTCGTGCTGCTCGACACCGTGATCACCCACGAACTCGAGGCCGAGGGGCTGGCTCGCGACGTCATCCGCGCCGTGCAGGACGCCCGCAAGGCGGCAGGGCTCGAGGTCAGCGACCGCATCCGTCTGCGTCTCACCCTGAACGAGACCGCCGCCACGGCCGCGCGAGTGCACGCCGAGCTCATCGGCGCCGAGACTCTCGCCGTCGGCCTCGACATCGCCGCGTTCGGTGGCACCGAGCTGCCGGCCGAGGCCCTCTCGGTGGGTCGCGACTCCACCCTCACCATCGCTCTGGAGAAGGCATGAACGACGAAGACATCTGGCGCCAGCCTGCCGACGCCGTCTACGAGGGCCTCCTGGCCCGCATCGGCGAGTCCAACCCGCAGCCGCGGCTGTCAGCAACCCGGCGCGCCGTCGAGCTGCTGGGCGACCCGCAGCGCGCCTACCCGGTCATCCACATCACGGGCACGAACGGCAAGACCAGCACCAGCCGCATCATCGACAGCATCCTGCGTGCCTACGGGCTCAAGACCGGCCTGCTCACCAGCCCCCACCTGACACGCTTCACCGAGCGCATCCTCATCGACGGCGAGCCGATCACCGATGAGGCGCTGGTGCGCAACTGGGAGGACATCGAGCCGTACATCGCGATGACGGATGCCGAGCTCGAGGCATCCGGAGACGCACCGCTCAGCTTCTTCGAGGTGCTCACTGTGCTCGCTTTCGCGTGCTTCGCCGACGCTCCGGTCGACGTCGTCGTGCTCGAGGTCGGCATGGGCGGGGAGTGGGACTCCACCAACGTCGCCGACGGCCAGGTGGCCGTGTTCACGCCGATCGCCCTCGACCACGTCGGACGCCTCGGCGACACCGTCGCTGCCATCGCCCGCACGAAGTCTGGCATCATCAAGCCGGCCGCGAGCGTCGTCTCTGCCGCGCAGGCACCGGAGGCCCTCGGTGAGCTCGAGCGTGCCGTCGAGCTCACCGAGTCGACCTTCGCCGTCGAGGGCGCGCAGTTCGCCCTCACCGAGAACCGCGTCGCCGTGGGCGGCCAGCTCATCAGCGTTCGCGGGGTGGCCGGCAGCTACGACGAGATGTTCCTGCCCCTCTACGGTGCGCACCAGGCACAGAACGCCGCCGTGGCGATCGCGGCCGTCGAGGCGTTCATCGGCGGGGGAGCGCAGCCCCTCACCACAGCACTCGTCGAAGAGGGCCTCGCCACGGCGACGTCCCCCGGCCGCCTGCAGCTCGTGGGCATCGAGCCGAGCGTGATCGTCGACGGGGCCCACAACCCGCACGGAGCGGCAGCGCTCGTCACCTCGCTCGAATCGTTCTTCGACTTCGACGAGATCGTCGCCGTGGTCGGCATCCTCTCCGACAAGGATGCCCGGGGCATCGTCGAGGCGCTCGTCCCGGCCGTGCACCACTTCAACGTCACGGCGTCGTCGTCGGAGCGCGCCATCCCGGCCTCCGAACTCGCGAACGCCATGGTGGAGTGGGCGAACCAGGACATGGTGTTCCCGTTCGACTCGGTGGCCGACGCCCTCGACGAGGCGCGCCAGTGGGCGGCTGCCGCCCCGCGTCGGGCGGTCGTCGTGACCGGGTCGATCACCCTCGTCGCAGAGGCCATGGACTACGCGGCCGATCGTGACTGGATGGCCTCGTGACGGCCCCAAGCGCGTCCGGCGCCGGTCTGCCCGATGACGCGGAGGGCCCGGATGCCGCATCCGCGCCGGCCGGTCGCACTCCGGCACCCCGCTCCATCAAGCGCAGCCTCGCCTCGATCGTGCTCGGCTTCGAGCTCATCGTGGTGTTCCTCGCCGCCCTCGTGAACTTCGGGCTGCCGACAGCCGGTCTCGTCAGCATCGGGCCCGTCGCGGCTCTCGTGAGCGGTGGTGTCGTCTGCCTGCTCATCGTGATCACGCTCGGCCTGCTGCGGCATCCGTTCGCCTACGTGCTCGGATGGATCGTGCAGGCGTTGATCCTGCTCGCCGGACTGCTCAACCCGGGAATGTTCTTCGTAGGAGCCATCTTCGCCGCCATGTGGACCTACGCCATGATCAGCGGCGGACGTATCGACCGACACAACAAGGAGAACGCATGACCACGATCGAAGAGACCCTCGTCCTCGTCAAGCCCGACGGCGTCGCCCGCGGCCTGACCGGGGAGATCCTGCGCCGCATCGAGGCCAAGGGCTACTCGCTCGTCGACCTCCGCCTCGTCGAGGCCGACCGCGACCTGCTCGCCCAGCACTACGCCGAGCACGAGGGCAAGCCGTTCTTCGAGCCGCTCATCGAGTTCATGGAGTCCGGCCCGAGCGTCGCCATCCGTCTCGCGGGCAACCGCGTCATCGAAGGCTTCCGCTCGCTGGCCGGCACCACCGACCCGACCACCGCCGCGCCCGGCACGATCCGCGGCGACCTCGGACGCGACTGGGGCCTCAAGGTGCAGCAGAACCTGGTGCACGGCTCCGACTCGCCCGAGTCGGCCGCGCGCGAGCTCGCCCTCTGGTTCGCCTGAGTGTCTCGCGCTCGCTGAGGGCCGAGCGGAGCGACCGCCCGAAGCGCACCGCGCATGACAGGTGACGCTTCGGGCGCGGACTCCGTCCGGCCCTCAGCGAACGGGTGTGGCGCGGACTCCGTCGGCCCTCACCGAACGGGTGTGGCGCGGACTCCGTCCGACCCTCAGCGGTGATGAGCCTCAGAACAGGTACCCCAGCACGTCGAGACGCAGCTGCGCGATGACCGCGACGATCAGGTAGCAGACCAGGGTGATCAGCGGGATCCAGCCGAACGCTGATGCTGCGAACCGTCGGAACCGCTCGTTCGTGGGGATGCGGCCCGTGCGCAGGTTGTCGATCGTGACCACCCAGAACAACGGGATCACGACGGCCCAGGTGAGCATGCACCACGGGCAGAGCGTCGCGAGGATGTGGATGCTCTGGTACATCAGCCAGATGACGAACGCCAGGGCTCCGATCACGCCGATGTTCAGGCCGATCCAGAACCAGGCGGCGAACCGCGCCCGAGCCAGGATCGCCACGCCGATCGTGATGACCACCGGCCAGCAGATGAGGCCGATCACGGGGTTCGGGAACCCGAGCACCGCGCCCTGCGATGAGGCCAGGTTGACCGAGCACTGCACGATCAGGCTGAAGTCGCACGAGGCCCCTGTTCCCGGGAACTCGAGGGCATGGAACTTCTCCAGGGTGAGTTCGAATGCAGCCAGCAGACCGAATGCGCCGAGCACTGCCAACACGATTCCGACGGCGTAGGCGGGTCTGGACACTGTGCCGGCAGGGGTGGTCTCGCTCATGATTGGCGATTATGGCATGGCTGATCACCGCCGATCTGTGAAGCCGTGCGATAATCGGATGTGTCGACTGAGCCGCGCTCAGTCCGACGCCAAGAAGGCTTGATGGGTGCGGTGCACCCGAACATTCGGTCCCAGACCGAGAGAAGTGGCAGCCAGAGCCAATGTGCCGGCTGCAGACGACAGAGGATTAGCGAGATTCCGCATCGGCGGAGACTCGCGTGAGAGAGTACCCGGAACGCGGATGGCGCGGCCAGTCGCACCGGTCGAGGAGTGCCCCAGCAATGGTGGAGAACAACGAGAACACTGACCCGACGAAGAATGTCGGGGAGACCGGTGGCCGCAAGCGCACGCGCATCTTCGGGGCTCGCAAGAGCCAGAAGAAGGCGGAGCAGGCGCCAGTTGAGCCCACGGCCGAGGTGACGGATGCCGCCCAGGCCGCGGCCCCGGATGCCGCAGTCGAGGTGCCGGCCACCCCCGAGCCGAAGGCCGCGAGGTCCAAGGCCGCGCCGGTCGTCGAGAAGCCGACCGTCGAGGAGCCGACCGCCGCGGAGTCGAGCGCTGACGAGCAGACCGCTGACGCAGAGCCCGCCGACGCCGCGCCGGCTGACGTCGAGGTGGAGGACGCCGCAGCCGAGTCGCAGGGCGAGCCTGCGGCATCCGTCGCCCCGACGCTCTTCCCCGCAGCGCTGACGACGACGTCGCTCATCTTCCACGCGCCCGAGATCGCAGCCCTGCCGCCGCGGCCGAACCGGGGCGGACGCCCCGACCGCTCGGAGCGCGACGACCGCGACCAGGACGACGACTTCGAGGAGTCGGAGTCGACTCTGCGTCGCCGCGCCCGTCGTCGCAGCGGTGACGAGAGCCGTGGTGGGTCAGACGACCCGACGAACACAGTGGTCAAGGTGCGCGCCCCGCGCCAGCCCGAGCTCATCACCGAGCCTCAGCGCATCAAGGGCTCGACCCGGCTCGAGGCCAAGAAGCAGCGCCGTCGCGACGGCCGCGACGCCGGTCGTCGTCGTGCCGTCATCACCGAGGCCGAGTTCCTCGCCCGCCGCGAGTCGGTCGACCGCACGATGGTCGTGCGCTCCAAGAGCGCCCGCATCCAGATCGGCGTTCTCGAGGACGGCGTGCTCGTTGAGCACTACGTCGCCCGCAACCAGGACGCCTCCCTCATCGGGAATGTGTACCTCGGCCGCGTGCAGAACGTGCTGCCCAGCATGGAGGCGGCGTTCGTCGACATCGGACGCGGCCGCAACGCCGTGCTGTACTCTGGCGAGGTCGACTGGGAGGCCGCTGCGGCGGAGAACCCCGGTGGCAACCAGCCGCGTCGCATCGAGCTCGCGCTCAAGCCCGGCGACAAGGTGCTCGTGCAGGTCACGAAGGACCCCGTCGGCCACAAGGGTGCCCGCCTGACCAGCCAGATCTCGCTGCCCGGCCGCTACCTCGTGTACGTGCCGAACGGCTCGATGAACGGCATCAGCCGCAAGCTCCCCGACACCGAGCGCGCGCGCCTCAAGAAGATCCTCAAGGAGGTCCTTCCCGACAACCAGGGCGTCATCGTGCGCACCGCCGCCGAGGGTGCGACCGAGGAGCAGCTGACGCTCGACGTCAACCGCCTCATCGAACAGTGGGCGTCGATCTCCAAGCAGCTCGAGACCGTGCAGGCTCCTGCCCTGCTGCACTCCGAGCCCGACCTGCTCATCAAGATCGTGCGCGACGTCTTCAACGAGGACTTCCAGAAGATGGTCATCGCCGGCGACGAGGCCCAGGAGACCATCGAGGCCTACCTTCGTGCAGTCGCCCCCGACCTGGTAGAGCGCGTCGAGACCTACACCGGCGACAAGGACGCCTTCGACGAGTTCCGCATCTCGGAGCAGATCGAGAAGGCCCTCGACCGCAAGGTCTGGCTGCCGTCCGGTGGCTCGCTCGTGATCGACCGCACCGAGGCCATGACGGTCGTCGACGTCAACACCGGCAAGTTCGTCGGCTCCGGTGGAAACCTCGAGGAGACCGTCACCAAGAACAACCTCGAGGCCGCCGAGGAGATCGTCCGCCAGCTGCGCCTGCGCGATATCGGCGGCATCATCGTGGTCGACTTCATCGACATGGTGCTCGAGTCGAACCGCGACCTCGTGCTGCGCCGTCTCGTCGAGTGCCTCAGCCGTGACCGCACCAAGCACCAGGTCGCCGAGGTCACTTCGCTCGGACTGGTGCAGATGACCCGCAAGAAGCTGGGGCTCGGCCTGCTCGAGTCGTTCAGCGAGAACTGTGAGGTCTGCGCCGGCCGCGGCATCATCGTGCACCACGATCCCGTCGTGCGTCACCGCCAGCAGCAGCAGACGCCTCAGCCGGCCATCGCCGGTTCGAGCAACCGTCGTCGCGGTGGCGGCCAGTCGGCTCCGAGCTCGCAGTCGGCAGCGCCGACGGATGCCGCCAAGTCGGGCAACGGAACGCACGGGATCACCGAGGACGCCAAGCACGCCCTCGCCATGATCGCCGCATCGACCCTGCACCCTCACGAGAAGGAAGCCGCAGCAGCAGCCGTCGTCTCGGAGCCCGCCGAGGCGCAGGAGCAGTCGAACACCGAGGCTTCGACCGAGGCCGCATCCGGCGATCGCAAGTCGTCGCGTCGTGGTCGTCGGGGACGTCACGGCAAGGGCGAGCAGGCGAATCCCGAGCAGTCGAGCTCCGAGCAGGTCGCCGGCGAGCAGTCGAACACCGAGCAGCCGAAGAGCGAGGTGGCCGAGGGCCGGTCACGGTCGACTGATGTCGCAGCAGCGGCCGAGGCCGAGCGGGCCGAGCAGTCGTCCACCCGGCCCGCCGCCGAGGCAGAGGTCGCGGCCGAGGCTGCTCCAAGCGTCTCGGCGACATCCGAAGCTGGGAATCGTCCGGCAGAAAAGCGCCCGGCTTCGCGTCGTGCCCGCCAGGAGAAGCCCGTCACGGCCGAAGCTCCCGTCGCGATCCTCGACATCCCCGTGGTGGCGAAGGCCGTGCGAGAGCCCAAGCGCGTGAACCCCGTCGAGGCCGAGCACCTGCTCGACTCGGTGCTCGACTCCCTGCCTCAGCCGAAGCAGGCTGGTCAGGGTCGGGCGCGGAGTCGACGAGTCACGACGGCCGGCCTCTCGACCACCCCGGTCGAGCCCATCGTCACCACCGGTGCGGGCGAGTAGACCCCTACAAGCCCCGCCGTTCGCGGGCAGTCACCCGGAGTCCGCTCGCGCGGAGCCGGGTGACCAGCTCGCGATTCGACACGAAGACCGCCCCGGCGGCTACGAGAGCCTCATGGCGCTCGAGTGGCACGTCGTAGTGGTCCCGGTCGAAGCCACGCCTGGGAATGCCGTTCGCGGCAGCGAAGGCGTGGAGTTCATCGAGTGAGGCGTCGCTCACGAGATGGGCCCAGATCGTGTCGTGGGCCGGCCACATCGGCTGGTCGATGAGCACGGTCATGTACGTGATCATAAGGCGGACCACCGGGCGACGCGCCGGGTGGCCGTGTTTGACCGAGGTAGATCCTTCGGCTAAACTCGACCGTTGGTGTGTGTTGGATTCTTCGTCCTCACCCTCACCACGGTTTTCTGGTTGGCCAGGTCGGCTTGGATCGGTCAACCCAGCGGAAATTTCCCGTGAAACGAATCGGGGCTTCTCGGAGCCCCCCAGAGAATAGGTACGTAAAGTGGTTTACGCAGTTGTGCGCGCCGGTGGCCGCCAGGAAAAGGTCGAGGTCGGAACCATCGTCACGATGGACCGCATCAAGGCTGACAAGAACGGCAACGTCGAGCTCGCTCCGGTGCTGCTTGTCGATGGCGACTCGATCACCTCGGACGCCAAGTCGCTCGAGAAGGTGACCGTCACGGCCGAGGTCCTCAACGACCTCCGTGGTCCGAAGATCGTCATCCAGAAGTTCAAGAACAAGACCGGATACAAGAAGCGTCAGGGCCACCGTCAGGAGCTCACGCGCGTCAAGATCACCGGCATCAAGTAAGCCCTGAGGAGACTGACAGATGGCACACAAAAAGGGCGCAAGCTCCACCCGCAACGGTCGTGACTCGAACGCACAGCGCCTCGGCGTGAAGCGCTTCGGCGGCCAGGTCGTCGGCGCAGGCGAGATCATCGTCCGCCAGCGCGGCACCCACTTCCACCCCGGCGCCAACGTCGGCCGTGGCGGAGACGACACTCTGTTCGCCCTCTCGGCCGGTTCGGTCGAGTTCGGCAACAAGGGCGGCCGCAAGGTCGTCAACATCGTGGCGGCCGCCGAGTAGGCACCGCACGATTCGATGGACGCGAGGGCGGGCTTCGGCTCGCCCTTCCGTCTTTCCAGCGCACGTCCACCCGGACGCGGCGCCCCCGATGTTCAGGAGAATCCAGCATGACCACCTTCGTCGACAACGTCACGCTCCACCTGCGTGCCGGTCATGGGGGCAACGGATGCGTCTCCGTCCGTCGTGAGAAGTTCAAGCCGTTGGCAGGCCCCGACGGCGGCAACGGCGGCCACGGTGGCGACATCATCCTCGTCGCGGACCCGCAGACGACGACCCTGCTCGGCTACCACCGAGCGCCTCACCGGTCGAGTGCCAACGGCGGTCCCGGCATGGGCGACCACCGCGCCGGAGCCAACGGGGGAGACCTCGAGCTGCCCGTGCCGCTCGGCACCGTCGTCAAGGACCGCGATGGCAACGAACTCGCCGACATGAGCGAGCCGGGCATGCGCTTCATCGCTGCTCCCGGTGGTCAGGGCGGGCTCGGCAACGCCGCCCTCTCGACCACCAAGCGCAAGGCCCCCGGCTTCGCGTTGCTCGGCATTCCCGGCTACGAGGGCGATGTCGTCCTCGAGCTGAAGACAGTCGCCGACGTCGCTCTCGTCGGCTACCCCTCCGCGGGCAAGTCGAGCCTCGTCGCTGCGCTGTCCGCTGCACGCCCCAAGATCGCCGACTACCCCTTCACCACGCTGCACCCCAACCTCGGAGTCGTGCAGGCCGGCGAAGTCCGCTACACGATCGCCGACGTTCCCGGTCTCATCGAGGGCGCCAGCGAGGGCAAGGGACTCGGGCTCGAGTTCCTGCGCCACGTCGAGCGCTGCACCGCGCTGCTCCACGTGCTCGACTGCGCCACCCTCGACCCCGGACGCGACCCGATCAGCGACCTCGACATCATCCTCACCGAACTGGCCGCCTACCCTGTGCCTGATGGCCAGAAGCCGCTGCTCGAGCGCCCGCAGCTCATCGCCCTCAACAAGATCGACGTGCCGGAGGGCCGCGAGCTCGCCGACTTCGTCACCGCCGACCTCGAGGAGCGCGGCTACCGCGTCTTCGAGATCTCGACGGTGAGCCACGAGGGCCTGCGCCAGCTGAGCTTCGCGCTGGCCGAGCTCGTCGAGCAGGGTCGCGCCGAGATCGCAGCCGAGCCGCCGCGCGAGCGCATCGTGCTGCGCCCGAGCGCCGTCAACGAGCAGGACTACACGGTCAAGGTGGAGGGCGGCTCCTACGGAGACATCTACCGCATCCTCGGCGTCAAGCCCGAGCGCTGGGTCGCCCAGACCGACTTCGCCAACGACGAGGCTGTCGGCTTCCTGGCCGACCGCCTCGCCAAGCTGGGCGTCGAAGAGCGCCTGTTCAAGGCAGGCGCCATCGCAGGATCCACCGTCGTCATCGGCAAGGGCGAGGGCATCATCTTCGACTGGGAGCCGACGCTCACGTCGACTGCCGAACTCATCACCGCCCCTCGCGGAACGGACGCCCGTCTCGACGGAGACCGTCGCCGCACCAGCGACGAGCGTCGCAGCACGTACTTCGAGCGGATGGACGCCAAGGCCGAGGCCCGCGCCGAGCTCGAACGCGAGCGCGAGGCCGGTCTCTGGAAGGACAGCGACCACACCGACGGAACCGCGATGGAGACCGAGGAACGGTGAGGATCACCGAGCGGGCAGACGTCCAGCGCGCCAAGCGCGTCATCGTGAAGGTGGGCTCGTCGTCGATCAGCGGTGACAACGCCGGACAGATCCCCCCGCTCGTCGACGCCCTGGCCGCAGCGCACGGGCGGGGCGTCGAGGTCGTCCTGGTCTCCTCGGGTGCCATCGCCACCGGCATGCCGTACCTGCAGTTGGACGAGCGGCCCTCCGATCTCGCGACACAGCAGGCTGCGGCATCCGTCGGCCAGAACCTCCTCATCTTCCGGTACCAGGACAGCCTCGATCGCTACGACATCGTCGCAGGCCAGGTGCTCCTGACGGCCGGCGACCTCGAGAACCCGACGCACCGGTCGAATGCCCAGCGTGCGATGGCGCGTCTCCTCGACCTGCGCATCCTGCCCATCGTCAACGAGAACGACACCGTCGCCACCCACGAGATCCGGTTCGGCGACAACGACCGCTTGGCCGCCCTGGTGGCGCAGCTGCTCGATGCCGACCTGCTCGTGCTGCTGAGCGACGTCGACTCGCTGTACACCAAGCCGCCGCAGGAGCCCGGTGCCGAGCGCATCGCGAACGTCGCCTACGGTGATGGCCTCGAGGGTGTCGTCTTCGGGTCGACGACAGTGAACAGCGTCGGCACCGGGGGAGCCTCGACGAAAGCCTCTGCCGCGAGGCTCGCCGCCGAATCCGGCACGGCCGTGCTCGTCACGTCGACGGCGCTCGTGCACGAGGCCCTCACCGGGGTCGACGTCGGCACCTGGTTCTCGCCGGCGGCGTAACGATTCCGTAGCTGCCCTAGGCTTGACGCATGCCTGAGACGGATGCCGCCCTGCCCGGATTCGAGGCGCGCCTCGAGGACGCCCGCACGGCGTCATTCGCCCTCGCCGTCGCCACGACGGCGCAACGCAACTCCGCTCTGCACGCCGTCGCCGACCACCTCCGCGGTGCCGCGCACGAGGTGATCGCGGCCAATGCGCGCGACCTGGACACCGGTCGCGAGAACGGACTGACCGACGGCCTGCTCGACAGGCTCGCCCTCGACGGCAGGCGGGTCGAGGCCTTGGCCGCGGCTGTGGAGCAGATCGCGTCGCTCACCGATCCCGTCGGCGAGGTCGTGCGGGGCAGCACCCTGCCCAACGGCGTGCGCATCTCCCAAGTACGGGTGCCGTTCGGCGTCGTCGGCGTCATCTACGAAGCCCGGCCGAACGTGACCGTCGACATCGCGGCACTCGCGCTGAAGAGCGGAAACGCCGTCGTTCTCCGTGGGGGCTCGGCCGCCGAGAACAGCAATCGCGCGCTCGTCGGCCTCATCCAGGACGCGCTGCAGTCCGTCGGCCTCCCGCGCACGGCGGTGCAGACCATCGACGACTTCGGTCGTGCCGGCGCCACGGCTCTGATGCAGGCCCGCGGCTTCGTCGATGTTCTCATCCCTCGCGGAAGCGCGGACCTCATCAACACCGTCGTCGCCGAGTCGAAGGTGCCGGTCATCGAGACCGGAGCAGGCGTCGTTCACATCTTCCTCGATGAGAGCGCGGCACAGGAGTGGGCCGTGGAGATCGTGCACAACGCCAAGACGCAACGCCCCAGCGTCTGCAACACGGTGGAGACGGTTCTCGTGCACGCTGATGCCGCCGAGCGACTGCTTCCGTCTGTGCTCGACCGGCTCGCGGCATCCGGAGTCACCGTGCACGCCGACGAGCGCACCCGCGCCATCTGGCCTGATGCGACCCCGGCGACTGACGAGGACTGGGGCACCGAGTACATGAGCCTGGACGTGACGGTCGGCGTCGTCGACTCCCTCGACGATGCCATCGGCCACATCCGTCGCTACTCGACGAAGCACACAGAGTCGATCATCACCAACGATCTGGGCAATGCCGAGCGCTTCCTCAACGAGGTCGATTCCGCGGCCGTCATGGTGAATGCCTCGACGCGCTTCACCGACGGCGGGGAGTTCGGCTTCGGGGCCGAGGTGGGCATCTCGACGCAGAAGCTGCACGCTCGCGGACCGATGGGACTGACCGAGCTCACGAGCACGAAATGGATCGTGCGTGGCGATGGACAGGTGCGCGGCTAGCCGTACTAAGCTCTCGGACGGGGCGAAAAAGGCCGATTCGTCCGCAAAAGGAGAAACACATGACGTTCCTGACCACAGTTCTCGCTGAGACCGAAGCCGCGTCGAGCAGCTTCCCGACGATCATCTTCGGCGCGATCGCGCTCGTCGTCTTCGCCGCCCTCGGCTTCGTGGTGTGGAGCTTCCGCGACGTGGCGAACCGGCACGCGGTGAAGGCCGACGCATACGCTGCGGCGCATGGTGGCGGCCACGACGCTCACGGCGGCGGGCACTGACCGGAATCGGCTGAAGCCGACTCATGAGTGAGCCTTCGCGCCGGCGCCGGGTGGGCGTCATGGGCGGAACGTTCGACCCCATCCACCACGGTCACCTGGTGGCTGCGAGCGAAGTGGCGCAGTCCTTCGACCTCGATGAAGTCGTCTTCGTGCCCACCGGGCAGCCCTGGCAGAAGGCCGCGGTCTCGACCGGAGAGCACCGCTACCTCATGACCGTGATCGCGACGGCATCCAATCCGCGCTTCACAGTGAGCCGCGTCGACATCGATCGAACGGGCCCGACGTACACGATCGACACCCTGCGCGACATCCGTGCGGCACGTCCCGAGGCCGAATTGTTCTTCATCACCGGAGCCGACGCCATCGCGCAGATCCTCACCTGGAAGAACGTGCACGAGCTGTGGGAGCTCGCGCATTTCGTCGCTGTGAGTCGCCCGGGACACGACCTGAGCATTTCTGGATTGCCACAGGCGGACGTAAGCTTGTTGGAGGTTCCCGCACTTGCGATCTCATCGACCGCCTGCAGGGAACGGGTCAACCGGGGTTACCCGGTCTGGTATCTGGTACCCGATGGCGTGGTCCAGTACATCTCGAAGCACCATCTGTATCGGAGTGCGGCATGACGACGTGGCAGGATCAACCGCCACTGACGCGCAGACAGGCGCGTGAAGCGGAGCGTTCGCAGGAGAGCGCTGCTTCGCCGAGCCCACTGACTCGCCGCGCGGTCACCACCGAGCCGACAGCCGGTGGCGAAGCCCCCCAGCTCGTCACTCCCTACACGGGCACCATCGACACCATCGGTACGAATAACGCCGACGGCAGCGGCGACAGCACCGACGCCGCCGACGAGAAGAGCGACTACGACGCGCTGTTGTCCGGTCGCCCCGCAGTCCCCAACTACTCCGGCTCGTCGTTCGCGGCGGGGAGCCTCACGAGTGCTCCGCCCGCGCCGCCTCAGGCTCCCGCCGAGGTCGCTCCGAGCGAGGCGCCCTCCTTCACCACCCCGGCCGCAGCCACGACACCCGAGTTCCGTCAGCGTTCCTACGCTCCGGGTGGCTCCGCAGGCCTGCAGGCTGCGACGGCGGCTCCGGCATCCGGTGCCGACTCGATCGACGCCGAGACGGATGCCGCAGTCGAGTCCGACGGCACTCCGATGCGCACCCTCACTCGACGCGAGCTGCGCGCGATGCTCGCCGAGCAGGAGGCCGCAGCCGCAGCCGAGTCAGCCATCGAGGTCGTGGTGTCGACGCCGACCGCTCAGCCCGAAGCCGAGCCGACGGCATCCGACACCGGACGTCGCGTCACCTGGTCGCCGCCGGTCCCAGAGTCCGAGGCCGAGAATCGCCCCGTGTGGGAGACGGCGCAGACTGGGTTCTCGCTTCCTCCCACAGTCGCCGTGCCCGTGGTTCCGTCCGCGCCCGCGCCCAGCGCGCTGATCGCCGAAGTCCCCGCACCGGCCGCCGAGGCCCCCGCTCCGGCTGTCGTCGTCGCGCCTCCCGTCGCCTCGCCGTTCGACTTCGGTCATACCGACGACGTGCTGCCGCCGAAGCCGGTCGGCCACTGGTCGATCGACGCAGACCATGAAGACGACCGAGACGTGACCGGTGCGCAGCCGTCGTTCGACCAGCTGCTCTCCCGGGGCATCGCCGCCGGCGGCGTGTCGGCCGGGGGAGTGCCCACGACCACGAGCGCCCTCATCCTGCCGTCCATCCCGCAGAGTGGCGACGGCGCCGTGGCACTCACCACCGGCGAGGTGCTGGTCACCGGATCGTTCGACCTCCCGCGCAGCCTCGGCTCGACGGGCGCCCACCCCGACCGCGTCGACTCGTCCGAGATCGATCGTCTCTTCGAACTCGAGGATGCCGGTCCCGCGACCGGCGCCCAGCCGATCCGCGCCTCTCGCGCCGTGAGCGGCCAGACCTCGACGCGAGACGTCATCCAGCCTCCGCAGAAGCAGAGCCGCTGGACCGTCCCCTTCATCCTCTCCATCTCTGCGGGCGTCCTCGCCGTTGGCGTCGTGGCCCTCATCATCGCCGGACTCGTGTCCGGCATCTTCTGATGCGCCGACAGCGCGTCTCTTCTCATCAAGGAACCTCTTCATGCCTGCCACCGAACGCGCCATCGAGCTCCTGAACATCGCCGCCCGCGCGGCCGATTCCAAGTCGGGTGAAGACCTCGTCGGTCTCGACACCTCCGGCCCGCTTCCGTTCGTCGACGCCTTCCTCATCGTCACCGGCAACTCGGAGCGCAACGTCGTCGCCATCGCCGGCGAGGTCGAGGACGAGCTGCTCGCCGCCGGAGTGAAGACCATCCGCCGCGAGGGCCGTTCCGATGGACGCTGGATTCTGCTCGACTTCGGCGACATCGTCGTGCACGTCTTCCACCAGGAGGATCGCCAGTACTACGCGCTCGAGCGCCTGTGGAAGGACTGCCCTGTCGTGCCCCTCGAACTCCCCGTGCACGACACGCGCGACTGAGCCCGCTCGATTTCACACCGCCTCGCGAGTGTAGTAATCTAATCAAGTTGCTTCCGGAGGATTCCGGAGGCGAACGGGTCTGTGGCGCAGCTGGTAGCGCACCTGCATGGCATGCAGGGGGTCAGGGGTTCGAGTCCCCTCAGATCCACCAAAACCCCTGATGAACGTCTAGTTCCTCAGGGGCTTTTTCGTTAAGAACTGGCCTGTGGGGCCTTTTTGGGGCCTTTTTGAAATCGGTCCCGGTCCTCGATGCGATCCACATCGGATCACATCAGACAGACACGAAACAGAATCTGTGCCGCACTCATAAGGAGTATGAGCACATCCATTCCGAACACCTATCCGCCCGCTCGCTTCATCGAAAGCCTCGGGGATTACCTCACCGTCGACGAGCTTGCGGAGTACCTGCAGCCTTCCAAGGAGACGATCTACCACTGGCGTCTCGAGGGCACAGGACCGAAGGCGACGAAGCTCGGCAAGTAACTCCGCTACAGCCGAGCGAACGTCGAGGCCTGGCTCACGTTGCGAACGGACCGACGGTGATCGGCTCGGCCGCGCTCGTCTCCTCCAGCGGAGGACGATCGCAATGACACGCAGCAAACTAGAGCCCGGCTCGCACGGCGAGATCAGCTATCAACACTTGCCAGATGGTCGCGTGCGCGGAACAGTACGCTTCCGCCGCCTCGACGAGTGGGCGGAGTGGGCCCCGGTCTCCCGCGAACCTGAAGGCAAGGACGCGGCGAGAAAGGACGGGACCATGCTCGTAGCTCGATTGAGTCGACGCGCTGCTAGTGCTTGTCAAGCCCTCGGAGAGTTGCAGGAGCGGGGCATAACGTGACCGGATCACGAGAGGAACGATTATGCCCACAGCACGCGACATCATGTCTGCCGACCCCACACACATCGGCGAAGACGAGACACTGGCCGAGGCGGCTCGCCTGATGGCAGAACTGGACGTGGGCGCCTTGCCGATTTGGGGTGCCGACGACCAGTTGAAGGGGATGCTGACGGATCGTGACATCGTGGTGAAGTGCATCGCCCGCGGCGGTGATCCCACGCAGGTGACAGCTGGCGAGCTCGCAGATGGAATGCCAGTGACAGTACGAGCCGATGAGGATATCCGCGACGCGCTGACGACGATGCAGGACCATCAAGTCCGCCGTCTACCTGTGATGGACGGCCGGGAACTCGTCGGAATGATCAGCCAAGCCGATATCGCACTTTCCCTGTCAGCGACGGAGACGGCCGAAACGGTGGAGGCGATCTCTGAGTGAGTGCTTGGGGCTCTTGAAGCCGTACCCGCTTTGCGTCGCTGACGGTTTCGGCAACTTTGGGTAAGCCGATGAACAGGACCGCTAGGAACACGACAGGTGGCCGGCGACAAACGTCCGTACGGCCATCGATTGATCATCTCGAAGGAGTACGTCGCTGTAGTCGAAGAGTCAGCCGTCTTGAATCCAGTCGAACCCGCCTGCGGGCGGCCATCGGCGAGTAGTAGCAGTGGATGATTGAGAACCCGGCGGTCAGTGAGCGAGGGCACTGGTTCGGCTGAGGTGGTCACCCGGCACCTCGTCTCGGTATGGCGTCTAGCGGCGAGGTTCATCCATAGCGAGGTAGCCCCATGCAACTAACCAGGGAGTCAGAGCTGTTTGACGTGATTGTGGGAGTCACCTTCCTGGAACTCAACGTGTGGCTCAAGTTGCGGGATGGCGTCTATGTTGTATCGCATGAAGTCGACTATTGCGGGTACGACCATGCCGATCCTCGAGCTCACGCTTGAGGCGGGGGAGAAGATCGTGGCCGAGGGTGGTGACGTGGCCTGGATGTCGCCCGGCTTCGCCCTGGACACCTCGACCGTGCACGGCACCGGTGGCCAGGGCGGATTCATGAGCGGCCTGAAGCGGGTGCTCGGTGGTGCCCAGCTGTTCCTCACCGAATACACGGCGCCGGCGCAGGGCGGTCTGCTCGCGTTCGCCGCGCAGTTGCCGGGCACGATCCGGCAGCTGGACATCGACGCGGCCGATTCGTTCATGGTGCAGCAGGGTGCGTATTCGGCAAGCACCGCCGGTATCGAGGTGTCCGTGGGACTGCAGCAGAAACTAGGGGCAGGCATCTTCGGCGGTGCGGGCGTGATCTTCCAAAAGCTGGCCGGCAGCGGCACGGCGTGGGTGCAGCTGGCCGGTGAGATCACCGAGTACGAGCTGCCTGCCGGTCAGTCGTTGCTCATCCACCCCGGACACCTGGCGATGTTCGAGGCCGGCATGAACCTGGAGTTCACCTCTGTCAAGGGCATCAAGAACAAGTTCTTCGGTGATTCGCTCTTCCTCGCCGAGATCCGCGGCCCCGGCCGGATCTGGTTGCAGTCGATGTCTCCGGCGAAGCTCGCTGCAGCCATCGAGCCCTACCTGCCCGACCGTTCGTCGAACTCAGGCAACAACTCCTGACGACAGCAGGTGCGCGGGCTCCCTTTCAGTGCTTCGCGCTTTCCTGCTCGAGCACGCCTTCAGGGCGAGCCGTTCGTGTTCGGTCCCAACCCCGATAGACGAGGAAAGCGGCGACAGCGGCGAGCCCGAGCACGAGATCGGCAGGCAGGCTCGCCTCGGTTCCGAACTCGCCGCCGGTGAGCCAGTCGGGCGCTCCCTCGCTGGGTGCCAGGAAGATCGCCGAGGCGGTGTGCGGGGGAAGCCCGCTGACGGGAATGCCGTACAGGTTGCCCATTGCGAAGTTCCAGCCGGTGTGGATGCCGATCGCGATCCAGAGGCCACCCTGGCGGAGCACGACGAACGTCACGAGCAATGCGAAGAGGAAGATGCTCGCAAACGCGAACGGTTTCGTCGTGACCCCGTGGAAGAGCGTGAACACCACGGCGGGAAGGAGGACGGCAATCCATCCTGGCAGCGCCACCCCGCTGCTCTGAAGCATGAATCCACGGGTGAGCGTCTCCTCGGTGCCGCTCTGTACGAGGACGAAGACAAGCACGAGGAGCAGGATCGGCAGGCCAGCGAGCCCTGAAATCGCCCCGGTGGGAGGACTGGCGAGCTGGTACGCCCCGATCGACCAGAGGAACAGCGTCGGAATCGAGTTCAGCACCACTCCGGCGACGAGACCGACGAGCAGGGTGAGAATGCCTCGCCCCGAGCGTCGAAATCCGAGAGACGTGATGCGGCGTCGCTCGAACAGCCACACCCAGACGAACAGACCGAGGAGGCCGGCCCCGAACGTCACCGCTTCCTGCAGCTGCGCCTCTGGCGTGCCCGGCCCCACCTTCCACGTCTGCAGGAAGACCGCTCCAACGATTCCGGGAAGGACGAGGATGAACACGACCAGTACGAGGACGTAGGACAACCACCATCGCGTGACCCGCTTGCCGGTCGTCGCATCCTGCACGAACGGGGTATCGCGAACAGACATCCGTCTCAGACCTCCAGGTTCATGCATGCGCCGTAAGCGCTGTTCGCTTGGACGGGTGTTGTTGCTATTCCGCCGACGCATCGCGATTCTCGGAGCTGTGCCCCAAAGGGCCTGCTCATGCAGTCACGCCGATGGGGCGGGGAACCGCATTCTCCTTGGCTCGTCTCCGTTCGCTGATAGCGAGCACGATGAGGAGGATGAATCCTGTCGCGATCACAATGTATGTGCTCAGGGTGGGCAGCAGGCCGAGAAGGCTGTCGGATGGGTAGGTGCCGTGGAGGAGGATGGTCGGGTCGGTGCTGGCGTGGACCAGCATCGGGGCGATCAGGGTGCGGGTGACCCGGAGGATCAGGTACATGCAGATGCCGAACGCGAATGTGTACACGATCTGCAGCAGTGTGACTCCGAGGCCTTGAGTGGACGTGAACAGGTTGGTGAAGTGCAGTGCGGCGAAGATGCCTGCAGAGGCCACAGCGACGGCGATTTCGCGGTGTCCGGCTTTGCGCATCATGTTGACGACGAACCCGCGCGTGACGAGCTCTTCGACGAAGCCGACGAACAATCCGGTCAAGAGCCAGGTGAACACAAGCGGCAGCCCGGCCTTGGCGTAGTCGATGCTCAGCAGCGCGGCGACGTTGATGAGCAGAACCACGATCAGTGCGATCCACATCCACCTGCGTCCAGGTAGCTTCTGCCGGGCGAACAACTCTCGTAGCCACCCCACGGACGCAGCGAAGAGAACCAGGAGGACGCTGGTGATGATGATCGGGAGTGCCGTGTCGAGGAAGACGTCGGTCGCGCCGCCCTTCTCCCCGCGCATGTCGTCGGTGAAGACGAGCCCGAGCAGGAAGCCGATCAGCTCGTACACGCCCAGGTAGACGGCCGCGAGCAGTACTGCCCGCCAAAAGCCGCCGCGATCCCAAAAACGTTTCCATCCGGAGGACTGCTCGGTCATCGCAACTCCATTCAACTCAGTGATTGGGCTTGCGACTCGAACGTCACGTCCCCCGCGTCTCGTCCCCAGAACTTTACAGACAAGAGCGTCCAAAGGTGCAGCAACTTGACCTGAACCTCGGGCCAACTTCGGCATACCCGGTCCCTGAGGGAGCGGCATGGCGGCTAGGCCTGCGTCATGAACGCGAGTTCGACGACCCAGCGTGTCTTCCGCTTCTCAGTGCGGGGTCCGTCAGGTAGAACTCACAGCGCGACGCGAACACCTCCCCGCGGGCGTCCGGACAGGAGTCCAGGGTGAGTCCTTGCCCTTTGCACCCGTGCAATCGCTTGTTCGCCGCCATCGACATGGCTCGATAGGCCAGCACCGCGTAGCCGCCGGCAGGAACCGCTCCGGCCTGCACCCTGTCATCGGCGGCTGCGCTCTCAGCCACGGCCCCGACCTCGATGTCCATGAGGTCGGTCAAACCGACGATATGCAGTCGCAGGAATAACGGTCCTGACCGGTGCACGTCCTTGCTCCGATAGCCACCCGATCAACTCCGCCAACAGCCGGTCGCGATTGGAAAGCCTCGTGCGGAATGGGATCCCTCCGGGGATCATCGCCCTGTCGGGAGTAGCACGTCCTTCACCAGGCGAGCGAGTGAGCTCTTCCGAAGCTAGTCGCCGCCCTCGCCGAACAAGCCGACGCCATAGGTCTGCAGCAGCTCGAAGGCCTCGCCGAAGTTCGTCGGATCGAGTTCGTCGGGCCTGCCGTACTTCGCGAGCAGCAGTCCGAGCAGTCCGCGGGCTGGCGGGCTCAGCGGCTTGTCTCTGTGCGCGTTGCCCGGATGCGGCTCCGTCGCCTGCGGGTTCGGGGGGATGTACTGCGGGATCGTCGACGGCCACGTCCGCGGGTCGCGCGGTTGGGAGAGGTTGACGGCGCTGAACAGGTCGTTGGCTCCGGCATCCCGACGCGTCAGCGGGCGGAGTCCGTGCAGCCTCGACAGGGTCGCGATCACCGAGCCGTGGTGCATCTCGTCGTGGATGACGGTGCCGGCGCGGGTCCAGGCCGAGATGGCGATCGCCGGCACGCGGCATCCGAGGCGGTCGAATCCGAAGTCCATCTCCCCGGGACCGTTCGTGTCGGGCGGAACGGCGGATGGCGGTGGCACGTGGTCGTACGTGCCACCGTGCTCGTCGAAGGTGATGAGCAGCATGGTGTTGAGCGCGTTCGAGCCGCCCTTCGTCGCGCTGTCCTTCACCGCCATGTAGATCTGGTGGATGAGCGCCTCTCCCGCCCTGACGTCGGAGATCGCGCTGTCGATGATCGTCTCGCCGTTCACGCTGCTCTGACGGAATTCGCCGAACGGCGGGTGGAAGTCGTTGTGGTTGTAGGTCATGCGCGGCTCGATGAAGGAGTACTCGGGCAGCTCGCCGTTCTCGACGTCGATGTAGAACTGCTCCATCAACGCGAAGTGCCCAGTCTTCCAGTACTTCTCGAGCACAGGGGCGTGCAGCACTCCGGTGAACGAGACGAGCTGCATCGCATCGAAGTAGATGCGCCAGCCGATCTTCTTGTCCTCCAGGCGGTTGAAGATCGTGTCGGACTGCTCAGAATCGAGCCACTTGTCATAGCCGCCGTGATCCTTGTTCGTCACGAACCCGTGCGATGTGGAGGCGTGGAAGAACGAACGGTTGCAGAAGGTCTGCGATGGCACTGCGCAGTGCCAGGCGTCGAAGACGGCGAAGTTCTTCGCCAGGGTCGACAGCACCGGCAGCATGTCGGGGGTGAAGGAACCCATCACCCGGCCCTGCTCCTCGATGGTCGGGTACGCGCCCTTCTTGATCGTGTTCCAGTTCACGATGTAGTCGCTCACGAAGCCGTCCATTGTGGGATTTCCGGTGTGCTCCGGCGCGTTGAAAGGCGCCTGGATCTCGTTGTCGAGCAGGTCGGCGTTCGCAGCGGGCAGGATCGTGTTGAACAACTGGGTGTTCACGTGCGGGAAGTGCTCGCCGGGATCGGGGTTGGGCATCCCCATGATCTCGTCGGTCGTGCCCGTGTACGGGTGGGCCGGGATGATTGTGCCGTCGGGGCTCGCGTTGGAGTAGTCCCCGAACGCGAGCCCGTCGAACTGCTCGCCGTCCGGAAGGTCGTTTGCGTTGTAGAGGTAGCCGAGCAGGTTGTCGAAGGATCGGTTCTCGCCCATCACGACGATGAGATGTTCGAAACCGGCCTTCTGCTGCGGGTCGTAGGCGGTGAAGTCGTTGAACGTCTCGTCGACGCCAGCCTGATGCCCCACGGCGCCGCCGACCGCGCCGCCGGCTGCTCCGCCCACGACGACGCCGGCGGCCGCTACGCCTCCGGCTTTGAGGAATGACCTTCGACTGGTTCCACGCGGGTCGTCGGCACCCGGGTCACCTGCGGGCGCCGGTTCCGGATTCGCCCTCTTCCGCTTTCTCGACATCGCTGCCCCCTTCCGTCTTTTCTAGCGCACTCGGACGGGATGGGACGCATAACGATCGGGGCCAAGGCGCCTCAGCCAGACCCTATTCGTGGTCGTGATCTTGGGTGGTGGTCACTTTATGCGAGTTCCGAATGATACCCATACAGTGAGAACACGCGGCCGGCCGGTCGCACTGACCGCTCGTGAAGGTGGGTCGCGTGGACTGGCTGCTCGACGTCGACATCGTGGGCGGTGTCGCGTTCTGGGCGCCGTGCCTGCTGTCGGCGGCAGCGCTGCTCGTTCTGCTGGTGCGACGCCCGACCCGACGCTGGGTCATCACGGCGGCATCCGCTCTGCTGATTGGAGTGCTGCTCGGCCTGCTTCTGGTCTGGCTCGCCGTCGGTGTGCTCGGCGCCTTCGGCGGCCCGGTGAACACCGCCACCTGGGCGTGGGTGCCCGCGTGCTTCGGCGGCATCCTGCTGGCCATCGTCAGCATCGCCCGGCCGCCGCTCTGGCGCCGCGTCGTCGCGATCGTCGCCATCCCGCTGTTCGTGCTGACGACGGGGCTGATCATCAACGCCGCCTACGGCATCACGACCACGGTCGGCGCGGTGTTCTTCGTGATCACAACCCCGAGCATCGCCGTGATCCCGCCGACGGATGCCTCGGCCGACGATCCGGCAGAACCCGTCGTCGAGACCTGGACCGCACCGGCCGACCTCCCGCAGCACGGCCGCTACGGCGTGATCGACCCGCCGATCCCGAACGACGTGTCGGGCTTCGACGCCCGCGGAGCCCAGGTCTACTACCCGCCGGCCGCCCTCGTCGCGGATGCGCCACGCCTGCCCGTCGTCATCATGATGATGGGCCAGCCGGGCAGCCCGGATGCCGCCATCATCGCCTCGGTGCTCGATGGCTTCGCCTCGCAGCACGACGGGCTCGCCCCGATCGCCGTCGTCATCGACCAACTTGGGGACCCGCTCGCCGACCCCCTCTGCCTCGACTCGAGCCGAGGTCAGGCCGAGAGCTACATCATGGACGACGTCGTTCCGTGGGTGCGCGACACCCTCGGCGTGCTGCGGGAGCGCACGGATTGGGTCGTGGCCGGCTACTCGAACGGCGGCCAGTGCGCGGCCTACCTGGGCTCCAAGTACCCCGAGACCTTCGGCAGCATCCTGGCGGTGTCGCCTGAGGAGTTCGCCGGCGAGAGCGACCGGGCTGCAGTGCTCGACGAGGTGTTCGGTGGCGACCGGGAAGCGTACGACGCCGTGAAGACCACGACGATCATGGGCGAGGGTGACTATCCGGACACGAGGGCGATCTTCACGGTCGGGGCAGACGACCCCGGTTACGTCGACGACACGAAGAGGCTCGCGCGGGCGGCATCCGGAGCCGGCATGGACACGACCTTCGTCACGATCCCGTACGCCGATCATGGCCGCAGCGGCATCGTCGGCGGGTTGACTGCCGGATTCGACCTGCTGGCCGCCAGAC
Organism: Leifsonia stereocauli; assembly: GCF_038432415.1. Lineage (NCBI taxonomy): Bacteria > Bacillati > Actinomycetota > Actinomycetes > Micrococcales > Microbacteriaceae > Leifsonia > Leifsonia stereocauli. The sequence continues at coordinate 1,079,777 of NZ_JBCAUN010000001.1, read as the reverse complement.
TCGGATTGGCCGCCGCGAGAGGATGACGACCCATGAATGAGAGCAGACCCACGGATGCCGCATCCGGCGACGCGGCTTCGCCGATCGGGCGCCTCCCCGCCGCAGGACGCCTGGCCCGGCGCTACTTCACCCGAGTGCCCGTCAGCATCGCGTTCGCCGTCCTGCTGATCGCCACTGCGATCATCTCCGGCACGATCGCCGGCCACCCGTCGAAGGCGACGCTTGATGCGTGGGCTGCCGGCGTGCTGACGACGATCGGCCAGGCGCACTGGTGGTCTCCCGTCACGGCTCTGTTCATCCCGTGGGATCCGTTCCAGCTCGTGGCCGGCGTGATCGCCTCGCTGACACTGCTCGGCATCTCGGAACGCCTGATGGGCAGCCGCCGCGTCGTGCTCGCCTTCCTCGTGACCGGCGCCCTGGGCGTGAGCATCGGCGTGCTGCTGCAATGGGCGGGCAGCCTCGCCGGCGAGTGGTGGGCGCTCGGAACCTCGATCGATCTCACCCTCGACCCGCTCACCGGCATCACCGGCGCGCTGCTCACGGCGAGTGCTTTCGCCGGGGTGTTCTGGCGTCGCCGCATCCGTGTCGTCAGCTTCGCGTTCATCCTCGTGTTCGTGCTCTACGACGGCGACTCGTCGAACGTGTACAGGCTGAACGCCGCCGTGCTCGGGCTGTTCCTCGGTGCCCTGCTCACCCGCGATGCCTCGACGCTGCGCGCCCGGCGAAGTTCGAAGGCCGAGGCGCGCACGCTCATCGCCACGGTCGTGGCCGTCACGGCCATCGGGCCGATCGTCGGGATCGTGAACCCCAACGGCCTCACCCCGTTCTCCCTCCTCTCGACGCTGTTCGACCAGCGCGCCCCGGTCACGCAGTCGCAGCTCTCGGACTGCGCCTCGACGGCCGCGACCACGACGGACATCACCGCGGCCTGCAAGGACGCGTTCATCGACGCCAGCGCCAGCGGGCCTGGTCCGTTCCTCCTCACCTTCGTCCCCCTCGCCCTGCTCCTCGTCGCAGCCTGGGGCCTCCGCCGTGGCCGCCGCTTCGCCCTCTGGCTGGCCATCGCCGTGAACGTCGTGCTGGTGCTCATGGCCTACTTCTCGTTCGACATCGTCACGAGCCTGCAGGATGCCGAGGCCGCCGGGATCGCCGGCTGGGACCTGGGCGAACTCATCGTGTGGGCGGCCGCGGCCCTCCTGCTCCCGATCGGCATCCTCGTGGTGCTGTGGCGTTCGCGCCACCTGTTCACGGTGAGGGCGTCGGATGCCGCGTACGTGAAGTTCACGCTCTGGACGCTGCTCGCCCTCGCCGTGCTGGCGACCGTGTACTTCGTGCTGGGACTTGTGGGGCTGGCGAGCTACCAGCCGGCGGCATCCGTTCTCGATCTCGGAATCGACACTCTGAAGCGCTTCCTGCCGACCCAGTTCGTGGCGAGCATCGACCCCGTCGTCGTGCCGCGCAGCGACATCGCTTATGTGCCGTACCAGTCGGTCGGGGTGGTGTTCTGGATCGTGTTCATCGGCGGATGCATCCTGCTGATGCGCGACACCGAGACGCGCAACCGGGCGACGGACCACGCGAAACTGCGCGCCCTGCTGCACAGCGGCGGCGGCGGCAGCCTCAGCTTCATGGCCACTTGGCCCGGCAACACCTACTGGTTCACCCCATCGGGCAGTGGCGCCGTCGCGTACCGGGTGATCAACGACGTGGCCATCACCCTCGCCGATCCGATCAGCCTGCCCGAGCACGACGAGGAGACCATCGACGGCTTCGTCGCGTTCTGCGACGAGAACGGGTGGACACCGGTGTTCTACTCGGTGCATCCGCGAGTCATGCCGCTCTTCGAGGCACGCGGCTGGCAGAGCATGCCCGTCGGCGAGGAGACGATCCTCGATCCATCGCGCTTCGAGCTCGCCGGCAAGCCGTGGCAGAAGGTGCGGCAGGCTCTCAACCGCGGGGTGAAGGAGGGCATGACGGCGGTCTGGACGTCGTGGGACGAGCTGCCGTTCGCCTTCAGCGCCCAGATCAACGCCATCTCGGAGGCGTGGGTGTCGGAGAAGAGCCTGCCCGAGATGGGCTTCACCCTCGGCAGCGTCGAGGAGCTGCGCGACCGCGACGTGAAGCTCATGCTCGCCGTCGACACAGACGAGCGCGTGCAGGCCGTGACGAGCTGGATGCCGACGTACCGCGATGGAGTGCCGATCGGCTGGACGCTCGACTTCATGCGCCGCGCCGACGGCAGCATGAACGGAACCATGGAGTTCCTCATCGCCTCGGCGGCACTGCACATGAAGGAGCAGGGCGCCACGCTGCTCAGCCTGTCTGGTGCGCCGCTCGCGACCAAGCCGCTGGCCGCAGGAGAGAACCCGCCGGCCCCGACGGCGATGACGCGGATGCTCGACCTGCTCGCCCGTACCCTGGAGCCGGCCTACGGCTTCTCGACGCTGTTCCGGTTCAAGTCGAAGTTCAACCCGCGCTACGAGACCATCTCGATGGCCTACCCCGATCCCCTGGCACTGCCGGCGATCGGCGTGGCGATCGGCCGGGCCTACGTGCCGAACGTCTCGCCGCAGGAGGCCGTGGCGCTGGTGCGCACACTGGCGGGGTGAGGGCGGTCGCAGCGTCACCGGGGGTTGGATCGTCGAAGTTGCGGCAGAGCGAGCGACGGTAAGGCAACGTGTTAGCGTAGGTGCCGATAGCGCCTAGGGTTCCGGGATCGAGAGGTCCGACTGGTCCGAGCGGCGCCACGGTCGCCGCCAGTGGGGGCCGTCATCTGACAGGACAAAAGCCCGGAGGACCCCGTTCGTCGCGCCCGCGACGCACCGAAGGGTCTCTCGTGTCGTCTCTCGCTCTCGTCCTTGTTCTCGCCGCAGCCGTCTGCCATTCGGCGTGGAACATCCTCGCCCACGGCGTCAGCCGCATCGGCCTGCCGTTCCTCTGGTGGGGCGCTCTCGCCAGCGCCGTGATTTGGCTGCCACTGGTTCCTATCACCGGCGGGATCGGTTCTGGCGGCGTCGGCGGCTTCGTGCTCGGCGTGGTCGTGTCTGCCGTGCTGCATTGCGTCTACATGCTCGTGCTGCAGCGCGGCTACTCCACCGGGATGCTCTCGACGGTCTACGCGACAGCCCGGGGGACAGGACCCCTCGTTACCGTCGTCGTGGCCGTGCTCGTGCTGGGGGAGCGGCCGTCGGGGTGGGCGCTTGTCGGCATCGCAGCGATCCTGGGCGGCGTCGTGGCGATCGGGCTCCTCGATCGACCGGTCGCGGATCAGCGCGTCGGCGCGCGAATCCCGGTGCGGCGGCACCGGCTCGACCCCGCGGTCGCCTGGGGCATCGCGACCGGGGTCGCGATCGCGGCCTACACACTCTGGGACGCGAACGTGGTGCGGGCGTGGGATGTGTCCCCTGTCGCCTTCATGGTCGGATGCACCGCCGGGGAGATCGTGCTGTTCTCAGCGCTGCTCGGCCGGCGGGCGAGAGAACTCGGCGCTGTCTGGCGGGCGCACTGGGTGCGCATCCTGATCTTCGGCTTGCTGTCGCCGCTGTCGTACATCCTGGTGCTCTTCGCCGTGACGCTCGCTCCCGTGGCCCTCGTGGCTCCTATGCGCGAGGTCAGCGTGGTGATCGTCAGCGCGTTCGGCGCCCTCGTGCTGAGAGAGGGCCGCGGGGGATGGCGGGTCGCGGCATCCGTCATCGTCGTCGCCGGGGTGGTGCTGATCGGGGCGTGAGCGTCAGCCCGCCGCCTACTCGTCGGTCACTCGCCGACGGGGCGGATGAAGTGCTCGCCGGAGATCGCACGGCCCGACGCCGACACCGTGAAGCGCACGATGTCGCTGCGGTACCTGTCGTCCGATGCCTCGAACACGCGGCCGTCGGCGCGCCGCGTCACTCGGCGCAGGCGCAGGATCGGCGAGCCGGCCTCGACCTCGAGGAGCTTGCTGTCGAGCTCGTCGGCAGCCACCGCGTCGATCTCGTGATCGACCTCGGAGTACGGGTGGCCGCGTTCGGCGAGGTACTCGGTGATGGAGACGGTGTCGAGGTCGACGTCGAAGAGCACCCGGCCCACCTCCTCGATGAACATGAGCCGCTCGAGCATCGTCGGACGGCCATCGAGGAGTCGAAGACGGATGACCTCGACGACGATGTCGCCGGTCTCGATGCCGAGCATCTCGGCCTGGTCCTCGTCGGCACGGCGGAGAGCGACCTGTTGGGTCAGAGCGCCAGGAGTCGCACCCATCTCGCGCGCCCACTTCGTGAACGGGATCGACACGTCGACGGCCTGGTGGGCCTTGCGCCTAACGACCTTGCTCGGCCGGCCCCGAGTGGTCTCGATGAGGCCTTCGCGACGGAGCTCGGCCAGTGCGTTGCGGATGGGGCCGCGCGAGGTGTTCCACTGCTGCGCGAGTTCGCCCTCAGTCGGAACGTCGTCGCCGGGGGCCAGTTCGCCCGTGGAGATGCGCTGCCGGAGGTCATCCGCGATCTGCTTGTATACACCGAAGGTCACATAGGCACACTACATGTACAGATGACGCCAGCGGGCTACGCCACCTGCTGTTCATATAAGCCTAAGTAGGGTGAACAGACAGTGAATCTCGACAGAGTTCGGTATATAACTCAATTTCCGGATGGCACCATTGCAACGTCCCCACACCGGAACTCCTGCCTGAAAGGCCATCATGTCCACGCGATTCACCCGCTCCATCCTCGCCCTCGTGGGCGTCGGAGCTCTCGCCGCCACCCTCGCCGGATGTTCCGGCACCGCCGCAACCGGCGACAGCACGTCCGGCGCCGCTGCTGACACCGTCTCCTACGCCGTCGACGAGAACACCATCGTGTTCGGCGTCGTGCCCGACTCCGTCGACACCGAGACCAACTACCAGCCCCTCATGGACTACATCGCCCAGGAGACCGGCAAGAAGGTCGACTACCACGAGTCGACCGACTACGCAGCACTCATCGAGGCTGCGGTCGCCGGCAAGATCGACGTCGCCTCGTTCTCTGGTTTCACCTACGTCACGGCCAAGAACAACGGCGCCGCGATCACCCCGATCTCCTCGATCATCACCGAGAAGGGACAGGAGCCCGGCTACTTCTCGCAGGCCATCGTGCCCACGGGCAGCGACATCACCGACCTGGCCGGCTTCAAGGGCAAGAAGGTCTGCTTCGTCGACCCGTCGTCGACGTCGGGCTACCTCTTCCCCACCTACAACCTGCTGAACGAAGGCATCGACCCTGAGAAGGACGTCACCCCGGTCTTCGCCGGCAAGCACGACGTGAGCGTCACCAAGGTCGGAGAAGGCGTCGAGTGCGAGGCCGGCTTCGCCGAGGACAGCGAGGTCGCCAAGAGCGACAAGGTGAAGGTCATCGCCGAGACGATGGTTCCCGGTGCACCGATCGTGGTGTCCGACACGCTCCCCAAGGAACTCAAGACCAAGCTCACCGACGTGCTCAGCCAGGTCACCATCGACGACATCATCGCGTCGGGCGTGAAGAGCGCAGACAGCGACGGGTTCCGCAGCGTGTTCTACGCCACGTCACCCGTCGACGACAAGTACTACGACACCATCCGCGACATCTGCAAGAAGACCAACGCGGAACAGTGCCAGGGCTGACGCCCGATCACTGAGTACTGACGGTCAATGAGCACGGAACCGGAGAAGGTCATGAACAAGGCATCAGTCATCGAAGTCGCGGGACTCACCAAGGAGTTCGGCCGCACCGTCGCACTGCACGATGTCGCGCTCAGGGTCGAACCCGGCGAGATCGTCGTGCTCCTCGGCCTGTCGGGCTCGGGCAAGTCGACGCTGCTGCGGCAGCTGGTCGGGCTCGAGACCACAACCTCCGGTTCCGTTCGCGTACTCGGCGAGGAGGTGTCGTCCCTCGGTGGACGGCGCCTCCGCGCCCTGCGCAGCCGCATCGGCTTCGTCTTCCAGCAGTTCGAACTCGTGCCATCGCTGACGGTGCTGGAGAACGTGCTCACAGGTGCGCTCGCCGAACTGCACGGGCCGCGGCTCGGCCTGTGGGCCTACCCCAAACGGCTGAAGCTCGCGGCTCTCGGCCACCTCGACAGGGTCGGGCTGCTCGACCGGGCCTACCAGCGGGCGGACACCCTCTCCGGAGGGCAGCAACAGCGCGTGGCGATAGCCCGGGCGCTGATGCAGAACCCGCAGATTCTCCTCGCTGACGAGCCCGTCGCCTCGCTCGACCCCGAGTCGAGCGACCAGGTCATGAGCCTCATCCGCGAGATCGCGATGGAGGCCGGACTCACCGTGGTATGCAGCCTGCACCAGGTCGATCTCGCCCTGTCGTGGGCCGATCGCATCGTGGGGCTACGCCATGGGGAGGTCGTCCTCGACACCTCCGTGGAAGGACTCTCGAAGGCACAGGTGATGGAGGTCTACGGACGCGTCGCCACCTCGACCAGCGAACTCGAGGCGATCACCGTCGAGCTCGCTGAATCGGCTCAGCAGCAGACGGTCGTCAGCTGATGTCGACCCTCTCGGCGACCGCCCCTGCCTCGCCGCCGCTGACACCGAGCCCAGCGCCCTCCGTCGCCGAGCGGGCACCGAAGCGCCCCATCTCGCCGGAGCGCATTGCCGCCGCAGTCACTCTCCTCGTGATCGTCGGCCTTGCCGTCGTCGCCGTCGCCGAATCGGGTATCTCCCTCCCGGCGATGATCGAGAGCTGGGGCCACGCCGAGCGCTTCTTCGCCCGCGTCGGCAGCATCACCTTCCCCGAGCCCGGCGAGCTGCTCTACCTCACGGCCCTCACCGTCGGCCTCGTGCTGTGCGGCACCCTGCTCGCCGCCGTCATCTCCGTGCCCGTCGCCTACATCGCCGCCTCGAACACGACGCCGGGCCCGGCCTGGCAGGCGATCGGACGATTTATCACCGTGCTCACCCGCGCGGTGCCCGACGTGGTTCTGGCCATGGTCTTCGTGCTCATGTTCTCGATCGGCACCCTGCCCGGCATCCTGGCCATCGGCATCCACTCCATCGGAATGATCTCTAAGCTCTTCGCCGACGCCATCGAGCAGATCGACGAGGGCCCGCGCATGGCCATTCGCGCGGCCGGCGGATCGAAGCTGCAGCAGTTCACCAGCGGGGTTCTCCCGCAGGTGCTGCCCTCCTGGGTGGCGACGGTACTGCACCGCAACGACATCAACCTGCGCGGTTCGGTCGTGCTCGGCTACGTCGGCGTCGCCGGCCTCGGCCTGGAGATGTCGTACGCCTTCAAGTCGTTGAACTACTCGCTCGGCCTCGGCATCGCCCTGGTCATCTTCGCGCTGTGCGTGGTCATGGAGATCGTTTCGAGCACTGTGCGCCGGGCCATGCTCGGCATCCAGCCCAGCTCCCGCGGACTCGGCGACAGGGTCGTGCGCGGCGTGACGGATGCCCGAGCCGCGCGCACGGCTCGCCGTGAGTCTGCCGTCCCTGGGGCCGCTGCCGCGAGGCAGGCGCCCGCCTCCGCTGCGGCATCCGGAAGCCTCGAGGCGGCCCTGCGTCGACCGTGGACCGGGTCTCGCATCCGGAACACCGCCTGGGGCTGGATCGCTGTCGCCGTGGTGATCGGCAGCGTGCTGATCTGCGACATCCACTGGAGCGAGCTCGTCACGTTCTGGGCCAAGGTGCCTGCCATCACCGCACAGTTCTGGCCGCCGAGCTTCGGCAACTACGAGGCGGCCACCCTCTTCGGCGCCATGGGCGCGACAGTCGGAATCGCTCTGGCCGCCACCCTGCTCTCGTTCGGCTTCTCGCTGCTCATAGGTTCCTTCGCCGCCCGGAACGTCGCTCCGAACGGCGCAGTGCGTTCGACGATGCGCTTCCTGCTGGTGATCATCCGCGGTATTCCAGAGCTGATCCTGGCGATAGTCCTGATCGTCATCACGGGCCTCGGCAGCCAGGCCGGAACGATCGCGCTCGCCTTCGGAGGCATCGGCCTTCTCGGCAAGCTCATCGCCGACTCCTTCGAGGAGGTCGACTCAGGTCCGGAGCGGGCGCTCCGGGCAGCCGGAGCCAGCCGCGGTCAGGTGTACGCGTCCGCGACCCTGCCGCAGGGCAGGCGCGCCCTGCTCGGTCACTCCTTCTACCTGCTCGACTCGAACATCCGCTGCGCGACCATCCTCGGGATCGTCGGCGGTGGAGGAGTCGGGTACTACCTGCTGAACGCCGGACAGGGCTCGAACTACGCCGTGGTCACGACGATCGTGCTGATGATCCTCGCCACAGTGCTCATCGTGGAGGGTCTGGCAGTGTGGATGCGGCGGGTGTTCCGATGAGCGCTGCAGCTGAACGCGGCTACGACGTCGCCGTCGTCGGAGCGGGCATCGTCGGGTTGGGCGTCGCTCTCGCGGCCTCCGCCCGCGGGCAGCGCGTGATCGTTCTCGAGCGGGGGAGCGAGGCCACCGGCGCCTCGGTTCGCAACTTCGGCCACCTCTGCTTCACGCCGCAGCATGGCCTCGCCCGTGACTTCGCGGCCACCTCGCGCGAACTGTGGCTGCAGCTCGCGAGCGACGCCGGAGTCTGGCTGAGACGGTCGGGCACCCTCGTGGCCGCTCGCCACGAAGATGAACTCGCCGTTCTCGCCGAGTTCGCCGCTGCGCGCGGTGATGAGGTGCAGCTTCTGCGCCGATCCGAGGCGGCCGAACGGATGCCGCTCGCCCCGGGCACCGCCCTGGGCGGAGCCTTCCTGCCGCTCGACCTGCAGGTGAACCCGCGCCAGGCCGTGGCCGCGATTGCCGCTCACCTCGCTCGGCAGGGGGTCGAGTTCCGCTACCGCACCTCCGTCGGCTCCGTGCGAGCCGGCCGAGTCGAGACGAGCCGCGGCCCCATCGACGCGCGCGAGATCGTCGTCGCCGCGAACCACGACCTCGATCTGCTCTTTCCCGAGCTCGCCGAGCAGCGGGGCATCGAGAGGTGCGGGCTCGACATGATGCGCGTCTCGACCACGCTGCGCACGCCGTTGGCGGCGCCGCTCCTGACCGGATGGTCCCTCGTGCGCTACGCCGGATTCGCGCAGACGCAGGCGGCGGCGTCCCTGCGCGATCGTCTGCACTCGGAGGACCCGGCGCTGGCGGCGCTCGACCTCAACCAGATGTACACGCAGCTGCCCGACGGGTCCCTCATCGTCGGCGACACGCACTACCGCGGCACCGCGATAGCACCGTTCCAGAGCGAAGCGGCGTTCGAGTCCCTTCTCGCGATCACCCGGGAGCTTTTCGGCGTCAGCGAGCTGCGGGTGCTCGAGCGCTGGCAGGGCGTGTACGCGAGCGGCCCGAATGACTTCCTGATCGACCAACCCGAACCCGGCGTGAGCGTCATCGCCGCGACGACGGGCATCGGCATGACCACCGGGCTCGGCCTCGCCGAACACCTCGTGACCGGGCTTCTCGGCGAGACCGCCGTCTTATCCACCCTGAAAGGAACAGCATGATCACCGCAACAACCACCCCCGTCTCCGCTTCGTCCGGATCACCCGTCGAGGCGCGACGAGCCTGGGCCGATGTCGAGCTCATCGTGCTCGACATGGCCGGAACGACCGTCGGTGACGACGGCGCCGTCGAGCAGGCCTTCGCCCTCGCGGCCGAGCGCAGCGGCATCGGAGCCGGTGCTGACTTCGAGACGTCGCTGCAGTACGTGCGCGACACCATGGGCCAGTCGAAGATCGACGTCTTCCGCCACCTCGCCAACGGTGACGAAGAGGCAGCCGAACGAGGCAACGCCGCCTTCGAGGGCGCCTACGCCGAGATCGTTGCGCGAGAGGGCGTCAGCGAGATCGACGGCGCCGCCGACGTCATCCGCGAGCTGCGTGACGCCGGAGCATCCGTCGCATTCACCACGGGCTTCGCACCCGCCACCCGGAACGCCGTGCTCGACGCTCTCGGCTGGCAGGACCTCGTCGAGGTGGCGCTGTCGCCCGTCGACGCCGGCCGTGGCCGCCCGCACCCCGATCTTCCGCTGACGGCTCTCCTCCGCTCGGGTGCCCCGAGTGTGGCGGCGATGGTCGTCGTCGGCGACACCCGGAGCGACGTCGAAGCGGGCAAGCGCGCCGGCGCGGGTCTCGTCGTGGGCGTCCTCACGGGCGCGCACGATCGTGCTGCGCTGACGGATGCCGGTGCCGATGCCGTGATCGCCAGCATCCGGGACCTGCCCGCCCTTCTCGGCCTGCGCGGCGAGTAGGCAACGATGACCACGCTGCTTACTGCCCCAGTGCTGGACCTCACCCTGACACCATCACCTCTGGCGATGGTGTGGAACGAGCCCGGTCGTCCGCATCAGCTCATCGCGTCACCCGACGTGCATCTTGCGCCGGGTGACGCGCTCGTCGAGATCGAGTTCGCGACAGTCTGCGGCTCCGATGTGCATACCGTGCGTGGCGACCGCCCCGCCCCAACGCCCCTCGTGCTCGGGCATGAGCAGGTCGGTCGTGTCGTCGCCGTCGGGGACGGCGCGGTTCGGGCCGACGGCAGTCCGCTCTCGGTAGGCGATCGGGTGGTCTGGTCTCTGGCGGTGAGCTGCGGAGCCTGCGATCGCTGCAGCCGCGGGATCCCGCAGAAGTGCCGCAGCCTCGCCAAGTACGGCCACGAGCGCATCACCCGGGGCTGGGAACTCACCGGCGGATTCGCCACCCACGTGCACGTCCGCGCGGGAACCCCCATCGTCCTCGTCAGCGAGGAGATGCCGGCAGCCGTGGCGGCCGCCGCTTCCTGCGCGACGGCGACGGCGGTCGCCGCCATCGACGCGGCATCCATCACAAACGACCTCGACGGCGCACTGGTGCTCATCACAGGCGGCGGCATGGTCGGGCTGTCGGCAGCAGCCCTGGCCGTTGAAGCGGGTGCGGACGTCATCGTCTCCGATCCCGACCCTTCCCGCCGAGCCTTCGCCCGTCGGCTCGGCGCGATCGCGGCCGACCCGACTACCGCCCCCGGAGCCCCGGAGCATCTCGACGAGGTGCTGGCCGTGCGAGCGCGCCGCGGCCTCAACGAGGTGTTGGTCGCCATCGAGGCGTCCGGGGCTCCGGCCGCCTTGCAGACGGTCATCAGCCGGATCGGCGTCGGCGGCACCGTCGTGCTCGTCGGCAGCGTCTCGCCCGGGCCATCGGTCGCCATCGACCCGGAGTCGATGGTGCGTGGGCTGGTCACCCTGACCGGTGTGCACAACTACACGTTGAGTCAGTTGCGACGCGCCGTTGAGTTCCTCGAGCGTTCGTGGGGGGAGATGCCGTTGGCGGATCTCGTCGGCGAGACCTACCCGCTCTCCGAGCTCGACCGCGCCATTGAGGATGCAGCATCCGGCAGGCACGTGCGCGTCGGTGTCGTTCCGTCAGTGGGCTGAGGGAAGGCTGGCGACGCGGCCGCAGCTAGCCGGCGCAGGTTTGATCTGCCACGGGGTGGTCGTGCACGGTGACTCGCACCGGACCCGAGACTCCTGCCGTGCTGACTCCATTCACGAGGGGGAGCGAGCCACAGGTGTACCCGGCGATCGGCGTGTACGAGATCTCGGGCGATGTCGAGGCGTCGTTCCAACTCCAGCTCGGATTGACCGGCTGGCCACCGTAGATGACTTCAGGCGCCGACAGGTCGACCCGGAACGAGACCTGGTCGGTGGGGTCGGTCGACGATGTGGCAGTGGCGACTTCGTATTCGCGGAGGAGCTGGCCCGCGTTCAGCCCGCCCTGCTCGATCAGGGTGATGGAGCTCACGGTGCACGATGCTCCGGGGACAGGAGCACCGGAGGCATCGAGGAGCTCGCAGGTCCCGAGCCCCGACGCGGGCGGCCATGACCCGACGTCGGCACCGGCGGAGAAGCGTGCGTCATCCGTCCATTGCGCGGAGGTGGTGGTGATCCCGGCTCCGAGCAAGACCGCCACCGCAGTGGCGGCGACTGCGGAGAGCGAGAACAACGTTAGACGACGGCTCATCGAGGTGCACCGCCGCTGCCTGTCGTCCCGACAGCCGCCGGCTCTGCCGGGGTGAGCGCCGGACCGTCGTCCTGCTTCTGGTCCTCCTCCGCGTCGCGGCGCGACGGAAGAGCCACGAGGCCGACCAGTGCTGCGAGGGCGATGACGAGGGGAATCGCGACAGTAGGACGACTCACGGTCTCGACGGCGCGGCCGGCCCCCGGCACGATAAACCACGGCGTGGGCGGTGAGGCATTCGCCGCGACGAGGTACTCGCCATTGTCGGCCGAGGAGTTGGCATCGCCCTTAAGCGTCACGGCGTAGCCATCGGCGCCATCCTGCCTGACTGCGATGACCCGGTGCGTCACGAGGCGGTGGGTCACGGGACTCGACAGTGTGATCACATCTCCCTCGGTGACGTCGGCGATCGGCTTCGGAATGCTGACGACGAGGTCGCCGGTGCGGATGCCGGGGGACATCGACCCGGAGACGACGACCAGCGGATGCAACAGGCCCGCGGAGTGCGCTGCCCATGCCACCCCGGACAGAACGCCCAGGCCGGCGAACGCGTACAGGATCACGAGACCGACAGTGCGGAGAGCCCTCATGGTGCACCCCGCGCAGGCCTGCCGCGCGCGGTCAGGGCCAGCAGGATACCGATGATCACCAGAACGCCGCCGCCGATCACCCACGGTGAGAAGCCGACGCCCGTTGATGCCAGCTCGTCGTCAGCGGCCACGAAGGTGAGGCGCCCCAGAGCTGTTCCGGACGCCGCGGGTGGTGCATCATCCGCGACCGTCACCGTGACCCGGACCTCAATAGTCCCGGCCGTCATCGCAGTCGCGACGAAGGTCGCGGCATCGACGCAGGCCTCGCCTCTGCAGGCGGTCATGCCGAGCGGGCTGTCAGCCAGGAGACCGGTGCGTTCCTCCCACTCTGCCGCCTCAATCGTCGAGTCGCGCTCGAGGGTCACAGCCTCGACTTTCGTGCGGGTCTCGCCGGGGGCGAGGTCTGAGAATGTCACCGAAAAGTCGAGCGGTTCTGCGGCGCCAGCCGGCGCCGTCCCGAAGCCGATCGACATAAGGATTCCTCCGATGAGTACTGCGAACAGGCCGGCGGCGCGTCCAGCGAAGCCTCTCGCGCGGCGCGCGAAGTGCCCGGGGGCCGTGCCCCCGGGCGGTCTCGCCCGCTCTGTCGCCGTCACGTCAGATCGTGGTGCCGCCGAACTGGATCGCGACCCCGTCCGAGGCCACGCCCTGCATGCCATCGTCGGCGGGCGACACCCACTCCGGAGTCCTCACCACCACGTAGAGGTTGACCGTTCCGTTCGCGGGAATGGTCGTCGTCGTGTACGGAGTGGTACCGGCGGCATCCGTGTACACGCCGATCGAGGCGGGAGCCGACGGGTCGGTCACGTTGCCATCGAAGACCGGGTCGCCGGTGAGGTTCAGGGAGGGAAGCGAGACCGAAAGATCCGTCGTCGACTCGTTCCAGAGCCAGATCGGGACCGAGCGCGTCTCACCGGGCATCAGGTCACCGAAGGAGTCGACCGGGATGGTGATCGCGTCCGGTTCCGTGTCGGCATCCTCCCAGTTCGTGACGTCGAGTGCGGGCTGGGTATCGGCGACGGCGCCGTAGAGGTCGATGCTGGCGGTGTCGGCCTCAGCACTGAACCACACGTCGTCGGTCCAGGCTGCGGTCGTGAGTGCGGCGCCGAAGCCGAGCACGGCGATAGATCCGAGGGCGATCGCGACAATCGTGCGGCGCTTGCCATTCTTCTGAGTGATGGACATGTGTACCTCTCCTGGTCGGGCACACACCGCGGCGGTGCCGGAAACGCGGGAGGTAGCGCATAATTTTGTCCCCCTTCTCCATACTCAAGGAATTGTCATATCTGGGCAAGCAAACTTTTCGGCGAGGGGACGACCGCGTTACGCAGATCACGCGAGGTTCACGCGTCCACGGGGTAGTCGGCGGCGCGGAGGGACACACCTTCTCGTCGACGGCATGAACGACGAACCGCTGCGCCGGCCGCCGCCGCAGCCTTCGAGGGCAACGCCGCTACAGGTCGTGCAGCTCGCGCCAGGTTTGATAACGCTGCACGGTGATGCCCTGGTAACCAGGCACTTCGACAAATGCCCGTTCCACCGAGTTGATCTCGGTCTCGAACACGGTCGGGCCGTCGTCACTGAAGGTGTACTGCTCTCCGCCGGCGACCGACGGTGAATCGGTCTCAACGCCGATTCCGAATGGAACGTTCGCCTTGGCGGCGGCGGCTACCGCGCTGGTGGCGAGGGTGATGATGCCCTCGGCTCCACCGGCGTGGTCGGAGAACGCGACGATTTCGACTCGATCGACGCGATCGAGGACGGCATCCATCAGGGTGTTGCCACCGCCCGGCGCGGCTTCGTTCACCAACCACCACGGAGCGTCGATGGCGAGTCGAACGCCCGGGGGCAGCTCCGTCTTCACCGCATCGAGCACTGCGAGCCACTTGACGATGGTCGCCTCCTTGTCTCTCTCCCATGCTGGAGTCGTCCAGGGTTCGACGTCGAGCTGGATCTGGGCGACGTCGCGGGCGTCGGTCGCGTCCTTCATCCATTCCACGGCGAAGTCGGGATGATCCACCCACGTGGGGTCTCCGCCGAGCATGCTCGATTCGATTCCTTCATCGGCCAGCGCGCGGGTGCTCTGGTCGAGCCAGTCGGCGAAAGATCCCTGGCCAGATTTCCAGGGAGCCGACAGATGAACGATGTGCAGTCCGTTGGTTTCCGCGAAGCTGGCCAGCCGTTCCGCGTTTGCCGGCTCGTACGCCTTGCCCCGCGTGTCATCCTCACTGGCGATCGGGTTGTGCCAGACCCACATCGAGGTGACCGCCTCGTTGCCGAGATCGGGCTCGGCGGTCGGGACTGGCTCAGCAGGGCGGGTTGCCGCCATCGTCTGGACTGGCGCTGGTGTGCGATCGCCCAGCAGTGAAGCCGCCATGATCGCAGCGACTACCGCCGCACAGGTGAGTGTGGCGGCAGCGATCACTATGGTGTGGGTGCGCACGCGGCTCCAGGTATGGTGCGGCTCAGCCGTTGAAGGGGGCGGGATCGTTGGTCATGAGATCAAGGTAGACCGGCCAGGCAGCCTTGGCGGGGTGCCGGGCGGCAATGGCATCGAGGGGCTGCGGCGCCTTGCGGTGGAATCGAGGGAGGACCTACCTGGATCGTGCCCGGGCATGAGCTCGTCCCGTCTGCTCAGATACTTGCGGGCGGCTGGTCCGGCGTGACTGCTACGCGTGCCAGGAATCGCTGTAGTCCTGGACGAACTGCTCGAACCTGGTTGCCGGTCTCCCGGTGAGCTTGCGGATCATCCGGTTGGGGAAGGCCGAGATGTTGAGGCGCACGACGCGGTAGATCATCTTCTGCACGGCGATGTAGTCGTCGGGGTAGCCCTTGTCGGCGAGGAGGGCGAGGTAGTCGTTCTCGCTCGGCCGGGTGTAGCGGATCGGCCGGCCCAGGACGCGGGTCATGATCGTTGCGACCCGCGCGTAGCGCAGCGACTGTTCGCCTGAGAGCGTGTAGGCCTTGCGCTCGTGTCCGGGTTCGGTGAGCACCGTGGCTGCGACGCGGCCGATGTCGCGGGCGTCGATGAAGGCGGTGAAGGCCCGGCCGGCTGGCACGATGATCTCGCCGCGCTCGCGGATCTCGTCGGCGTACGTGCCCGAAAGGTTCTGCATGAAGAAGTTCGGGCGCAGGCTTGTGTACGGGGCATCCGTCAACTTCAGGTACTGCTCGACGGCGTAGTGCGGGGTCTTCCGGTTGCCTTGGACCCCCTGCAATGAGAGGAACACGATCTGTCGAATGTCGTGGTTCAGGCAAGCGTCAATGAATGGGAACAGGTAGCGCTGCACATCTTCGATCGCGGGCGGTCGCATGAGGAAGACCCGATCGATCCCGTCTAGGGCTGCATCCAGTTGCTGGGTGGTCCCAGCGAAGTCGAACAGACGTGCTGTCGCGCTGTCGGGGAGGCGAGCAGCATCCGCGTCGCTGCGCACGGCACCGACGACGGTCTCGCCTCGGTCGAGCAGATGCTTCGTCACGGCAGAACCGACCAGTCCCGTCGCGCCTGTCACGAAGATCGCACTCATGCGGTCCTGCTGCCCGGCTCACGCGGGGTCAAGTTCGCGTTCATCATGCCGGTTGGGCCGCTCCGCTGGCCGGTGGCCAGTCGCACGAAAGCGAGCATGTCGCTTATCACTTCGGTACAAGTTCGGATCGATTGACTGCGAATGAGTCGGCGGATCTCGACTCGAACTCGGCCGATGTCTACCTCCAGCCGCATTCGGTGAGCTGCCTGCTGATCCCATGCGGCGCTATCGAGAAGCTGGCGAGCCACGTCCGATTCGTGCATGTTCGATCATGATCACCGCCCCTGTGCCTTGTCCAGACTCAAGTTTTCGCCGACGAGACGCAAGCGGGGGTCTGATGCGGCCCCGGTCGACTTTCTCGATGACGGGAAACTGGCCTGCGTTCCCCGATGGACGTGACCAAAACGCACCGATAAGGCTGCCGGAGGCCCCGGATCAGCGCGTGTCCGTAGTAGGTCATACGCTGATGCGAAAAGAACCGGGGAAATCCGCGGATTCTGCCCCACCAGTGCGACCAGAAAAAGGCGAGAGGACTCATCGTTTGTTCTTGGTTCGAGTCCGGTTGCGATCCGTGGGAACCACGGCGCGTGCTTCATGTTCTCTGGACATATGAGGCGTTATCGGCGCATAGCCGGTCTGGTTCCTTTAGAGCAAAGCTGAGACGGTCGGGCCCATCGCGTTGAATCCGACTTCGAACTCCACTTCCTGTCCTTTCGCTAGGCGACGGCCTCCGATCCGATTTCCAGGGCAAAACACTTCACCGAGCAAGCCGGTGCGGATGAACGCATATGTGGCATTGGAGGTCTCCACGCTCCCCTTTATAGTCAAGATTGCGCCCTCTCGGCGAGGCTTGTAGAAGGGGCGCTTCTGATCCACGGGTGAGAAGCCCCGTTGTTGAGCGCCGCGCCACACGGCCTCGGCGTCATCAAACTGCCCATCAAGCATCAAGAGCCCGCCGTAGGTAGCCACAAATGCGGGGTCTCTTGAACCTCTCAACGACGCAAGCCGCATAGCTGCGACAGAGGCGCCATAGTCTCGACCGGAATCCTGCAATACGAGGGCGTACGACATCGCCAACTTGGGATCGTCGGGGTGTAACGCCAGACCGTCGTGGAGGACCGATTCGGCGTCGGCGATCTGGCCGTCTGCACGGAGCGCACCTCCGAGCATGAATCGCACGATCGCGCTCGACGGGGACTCTTCAAGTGCCGTGCGGAGTGCGGATATCCTGGCTGGGGTGTCCCCAAGCACCTTCTGGATCTTGCTTTCGACAATGTAGAGGCCCTCCAGAATGGACGCGTTCGAGAGTCCGCGGAGCACGGTTTCCTGAGACTTCTTTAGATAGTCGACGCTTTCGGTCGCGTCCCCGATGCTCTGGGCCCAGTCCAAATAGAGCTCTGCGAGCGACTGATATCCGTATTCGTCGCGCGCATTCATGGCGATCGCGGATTCGAAGGCCGCCTCGCTCTGCGTCAACCACCTTCGAGCCAGTTCGTGCGAGGTTGTCCCTACCGCGAGATCGCGAAGAATGACTCCACGGGTGTGATGGAGACTTCGTTGGCGTGGAGCCGAGACAATGGCGCTGTCGATCTGAGCCAACGCAAGGTCTAACTTTCCTTCGCGACGGAGCATTCGTGCATAGTGTTGCTTCACAAAGGGATTTCCGGGAGCCTTCCGAGACGCTTCCTCGAAGAATTTGGTTTTGGATTCCATCGATTGCAAGCTGTCGACTGCTGCGTCGTCACGGGTGAACTGCTCGAACGCTTTGGCATCAACTCCGTACGTCAGGTTGAGAGCCTTGACTGCGCCAATGAGTATCCGCTCGCGTCGGACCCGATCGATACATCGATCCCAAACGATCTCCGCAATTATTTGGTGTCGAGCGCGAAGTGCTTCAATACCTCTCGTGTAGTCGACCGTTTCCCATATCGTCGTTCCTTCGAGGTAGTCAGCGAGGACTCGATACATCGTTGCGTGGCCGAGACCGAGAGCATCGCTGACAAGCGTGTCTCGTGTCAACGCCCGTACGCGAGAGAACGCACAGACAAGCGCGTATATGTCGCTGGCCGTCTCGTCTCCGAGCGCTCGGAACTCGTCCTCGATGATGGCATCGAACGACTTTCCCTCGGTCACTTCTCGCATTGTGACCAGAAGCTCTTGTTGGTTCCTCGTCTTAATCGCACTCGTGCGAAGTGCCGGCGTCAGTTCAGCGAGCTTGCCAAGGCTGGATGCTCCTTCCAAGGATGCGAGTAAACGCTCAATCTCTGCATCCGACAACGGATCGATGCCGAACTCCACGGTACTGATTGACGAATGGCTCCGGCGCCATTCGTTGAGGCGTTCGCCGAGAAGGAAATACCCCGGAAGTTGTAGCGACCTGAGGGTTTGGCGGGCAGTAACGAGGGTTTGGAGGTGGTCGGCCGCGTTGTCGACCACGAAGATCACTGGGCCAGCAAGATGCTGCGCGGCAAACTCTACGTCACCGCTGATTATGTCCGCACCTGGCCTGAGTAGGAGTACCGTTGATGCCTGATCGCGCACGTACCAGGCGGAAACCGCGAGGAGAAGTGTCGATACTCCGTAGCCTGCCGAGCCTAAGACGGTCGCGATTCGCACTCCGGTCGGCGAGGATGTGTAGAAGTCTCTGATGTCGTCGAGCACGGCGCCTTCGATGTCACGCTCAAAGTTTATGCCCTTACCGATTACGCCCCAGTTGGGTCGGTTTCCAAGGTGGAATGAGGCCGTATTTGGTGAAACAGAGAAGTCGGCTTGGTTTACGTACTCCCATGAGACGAGCAAA
Organism: Leifsonia stereocauli; assembly: GCF_038432415.1. NCBI lineage: Bacteria > Bacillati > Actinomycetota > Actinomycetes > Micrococcales > Microbacteriaceae > Leifsonia > Leifsonia stereocauli. The sequence goes on along the minus strand of NZ_JBCAUN010000001.1, from coordinate 1,060,942 downwards.
CGGGCCAACGGGGCAGGGTGGGAATCGAATACGTCGTGTAGTTGACTTGGAACCTGCGCTCTCAGTGAGTCAAGGCCGCCAGGCTGAACGCGTAGGTCCCCGAAACGGGCAAAGACTGCGCCGCGAAGGTCCGCTACTGTCCCGTCTATCGTCTCGATGCCGTCGTGCTCAAGGATTTCGCGGTCAATGTCAGCGGTTGTCGGAGCCAAGCGATAAGAACGCGGAGGGACCCCAGGCGCGAACTGGGCCCGGAGCTCGGTCGTTACTTCGAGCCAGTTTGGATCTTCGTTGCTATAGCCAACGTAGAGGATTGGGGTATCCGGATACTCAGTGCGAAACAAGTTGAACAACATGGAGCGCTGCTCTCGATGGGTTGCGTAGTCTTTCTGCGTCAACAGAATCGATTCGGCGCTCGCATCGCTAAGTGATCCGTGCAGGTGCACGAGAGGAACCTCATGGGTCGGCAGCCAACTCCGCGCTTGCGAATTTGCCGACATCACCACAGGGTTTTGCAGGCCATCTGCGCTTAGCTCGTAGCAGCGCTCGATGTTGTTGTCGTAATTCGTTGTGTAGATGGCTCGCCAGGTCAGTGAGAATAGCCAGCGGATGTCGTCATTCGGCGTGTAACCCTCCAGTAGCTCGGCGACAGCTCGAACCAACCGTTTACGTCCGACCCGAATTTCAGCAAGCTGTGCAACCTTCGCGAGCGAGGTGTCGGAGGTGACGTCAAGCTTCAGCTTTGACGCTAAACGGTCTGCCAATTCTGCGCCGTCGGGCATGCTGTCACCCGCAGCGTTGAACATGTAATGCCCGAGTCCCGATCCGACAAAAAGAACGACGTTGCCGGTTTCTAACGCACCCGCCAGTCCGAGGGGCAAGTCCATTTTTTGGCTCCGTTCGTTGCGTGTCGAGCCGACCCTATCGGACTGCATGTCAGTCAGATGTGCCGTTTTGTGGTCACTCGCGCACGGACGTTCGAATCGAACGCCGAGCACAGACAGAGGGCAACGACGCAGGAGATATCTCATGACACTTTTCGGGTTTAAGGCACGCGGCCAGTTTCTGTACGGACGGGGCTCTTTTGGGGCTCTTTTGATCACAGATATACAGAAATACCTACACCCAACGCCAGACGTGACTTCGACGCGAGGTGCGCCGTTCGCCTAGAATTGCTCGCATCCACAACCAAACACGGCGCAGACTCATACTTCAACGTCTGTCAGGGGGTCAGGGGTTCGAGTCCCCTCAGATCCACCAAAACCCCTGACGAACTGCAAGTTCTCAGGGGTTCTTTCGTTGAAAGAACCCCTTGGGCCTCATGTGGCCCGGTGCACCTGGCGACTGCTCCCGAGTCGCGAGAGCCTTGCAGCCTCGACGGCCACGTGTGATCCTCTGTTCAGACGGCTCGGCGATCTGGATCCCGCAGACCAAGTCCGCGAGTCGATCACACCTCCGAAGGGATGACCGATGCGCCTGGAAGATCAATCCCCGCCTGAGACGCAGGCTGCTCGCGCGGCCCAGGCGATCGCTGCGAGCTATCATTCTCCGGCGATGGTGAACCACGTGACGAGGTCGTGGCTATGGGCGGAGGCCTTCGCGACGATCGAGGGCCGCACCGAGATCGATCATGAGCTTCTCTTCGTGTCGGCCATGCTCCACGACATCGGCCTCGTTCCGGCGTTCGACAACGTCAACTTGTCGTATGAGGAGGCGGGTGGTCACGTTGCCGTCGCGCTGACGGCGGGAGCGGGATGGTCAGAAGGCCGACGCCGCCGCGCGCTCGAGGTGATCGTCCGGCACAACTGGCCGTCCGTCGACCCGGCGATGGACGTGGAGGGGCACCTGCTGGAGAGCGCGACGGCCTTGGATATCGCCGGTGCCCGCGCCGACGCTCTCCCGACGGTCTACGTCAGTGCGGTCCTCGACGCGTATCCGCGCCTCGACTTGGCCGTTGAGTTCGGTGAAGACGTCAGCGCTCAGGCGGCCAGGAAGCCGCATACGTCAGCGCATCGACTCGTGACGCAGGGCGTGCTGGGGAAACTGGCCGGTCATCCGTTCGAGCAGGCGGGCACGTAGCGATACAACTCGCCGATCGCCTGCGAGCGGGCACAGCCCCAGCGCCTTCACGGGTTGTACGGCACCGCCGCTAGGACCTCGACTCTGCGCGATTCGCCCGCCGGCGTCACGTAGGTAACGGTGTCTCCCGGGTGCGACCCCATGACCGCCGCACCCAGCGGCGACGACGGAGACAGCACGTCGTGGGCGACGGCGGGATCCAGCACGGCCAGCTTGCGCTCACCGACGAGGAACACGGCAGGTACGGCGTCACCGGAAACCAACACGGTTACTCTCATCCCAGGCTCCACCAAGCCGTCGTCCGGCTTCGATGACGCCTCAGCGCGCCGCAAAGTCCGGCGGAGATCGCGCATCCGATCAACGGTGTCCTGGTCTGGGTCGAAGCGTGACCCCAGCTGAGCAAGTTCCTCAGTCAGGCGGGCCAGCGACGCGGGAGGAAGCCAGATCATGTCATCGGTCATTGCGACACCTTTCGCTGACACTCCAGAATACCGCTGGTGCGGGAAGGACCGGCTGCGCACTCCGGCAGAGACGACGGCGATCGGCTTTGTGGCCTGAGGCGGTGGTGTGAGCCTGCTGACTCCTGAGCGTGCGCCGGACGACTACACCGGCTGGAGATCGTCATCGACGGACGCGAGCGGAGAGTCATTTGCTGCCGCGACCGGTGCCATCGAGCCGGTACTGCGGAGGAAGACGATGACCCAGGCGAAGATGAGCACGAAGGCGACGAGTTCGACCGCGGTCAGGTTGTAGTAGCCGGTGACGAAGAAGCTCGCCAGCACGACGATCACGCCCACGAAGACATATCCCAGCAGGAGGAAGACCCGCGGCATCGACCGGACCAGCGCGCGCAGCGAGAGAACAGTGACGACGTAGATGATCGCCATGCCCGTTGCCGAGAGATTGTGGATCTGCAGGTTCTCGTCGACGGGGAAGATGCCCACGCAGGCGAGGAGGATGCCCATGAGGATGAGCGCCAGCCGCACCAGGTTCCGTCCGCGCAGTTCGGCATGTGTCGTCGTCGGAAGCCCGAGCGTCGCGTAGTGCGAGATCGTGGTCACCATGACGCCGGCGATGATGAGCGTGACGTTGAAGGCGAGGGCGGAGATGTCGTCGCTGATGCCGAGAGTGCTGAGGTTCTTCTGCCACCAGAGCGGATCGCTGGCGCTCAACATGCTCGCCAGGGCGCCGACGACGAGGAACACGGCCAGCACGAGCGACAGCAGCATCGGAGTGAGATTGACAGCTGAGAGGAACGCCGCGTAGGCCGATATGGCCATGGTCACCCCGGCCAGGACCGCAGCCGACGCGGCGTAAAGGTGTGCGCCCTCGAAGCCGGCGCTGAACACCGCGGCGAGGCCGACCCAGCCGAGGAGGGCGATGATCGCGTGCGCCAGGCATAAAGCGGCGACATCGAACCAGCGGAGCCGACGCCAACCGGGAGCAGAACCGCGCTGCGCTCGTCTCAGCACTCCGCCGTAGAGGAAGGCCAGGAGAGCCGTGATGGCCGACCCGACCGCCGCGAAGTCTCCGAGGGATCCGCGCCCGGAGATGGGTACCTCCCTGTCCCAGAAGACGAGGAGCGCCGGAACCACCCCTATGACGAAGCCGACGGCCCCGACGAGGAGGGCCGCGGATTCACGCGCCTCGGCATCCGCGATCGGGTTGCGCACGATGCGAGAGAGCGACGTCGACTGACTCACCAAGACCTCCGATTGATCCGGTGCGATCGGCCGCGACCGCACTGACTGATTCGGAGCGTACCGCTGCAGGACTGATCCGAGAAGTGGTCACTCGTGTTCAGGTAGCAGCGGCGTCGACCAGCCCGGATCGCGATCGAGTTGCGTGGCTCGGGCGACCGATGTCGCGCCGAAGCGATCGCGTACCGCGTCGAGCACTGTGTCGAGGCGCGCTTTGTCGTTCCAGTCGATCGGCAGCTCCGGCTGGAGGCTGCCGACGTGTGCCAGCTGCGAAAGTGAGACGCCGATGAGGGTGATGCCGCGCTCTGCGATCTCGGGTTGCGCGGAGGCAAGCAGCTCTCGCGCGACGGCGAGGAGCACTGCGGTGCGGTCGGATGCCGCGCCCACTGTGCGCGATCGGGTGGCCTTCACGAAATCACCGTAGCGAAGCCGCAGCACCACGGTGCGGCAGACGCGATCGCCGTCGCGCAGGCGGCGGGCGAGCCGATCGACGATCTGACTGAGGATGACGTCGAGTTCGTCGACGGAGCGCGGATGGCTGCCGAGCGCGCGTTGGGAACCGATGGAAGAACGGCGACGCGTGGTGTCGACGGGGCGCGGGTCTCGCAGGCGGGCCAGCGCGTGGAGGTGTGCGCCGGTCGCCTTGCCCAGCAACCTCTCGGCGGTCGCGGCCTCGAGCTCAGCCAGCTGCCCCACGGTGGAGATGCCGAGTCGGTGCAGCTTCTCGGCGGTGACCGCACCGACTCCCCACAACCGTTCGACCGGCAGCGGGAGCAGGAATGCCTCCTCCCGGTCAGGTTCGACCACGAGCAGCCCGTCGGGCTTGCTGACCGCGCTGGCGACTTTGGCGAGGTACTTCGTGCGCGCGACTCCGACCGAGATCGCCAGTCCGGCCTCCTCACGAACTCGCTCCCGGAGGCGCACCGCAACCTGCTCGGGCGTGCCCGCGATGCGTCGGAGACCACCGACCTCCAGGAACGCCTCATCGATGGACAGTCCCTCCACGAGCGGCGTCGTATCGCGGAAGATCGCGAACACGTCTCGGCTGGCCTCGGAGTAGGCGTCCATTCGCGGTGGCACGACGACGGCATCCGGGCACAGCTCGCGTGCCTGGCGCCCGCCCATGGCGGTGCGCACTCCGCGGGCCTTCGCCTCGTAACTTGCAGCAAGCACGACACCGCCGCCGACGATGACGGGCCGACCGCGCAGCTCGGGCGCATCACGCTGTTCGACCGAGGCGTAGAAGGCGTCGAGATCGGCGTGCAGTACCGTCGCCTCGCCTCGCACTCCTGCCTCCCGCCGATCGTCCGTTTCGGGGATCGTCGCACGCACCACCGACATCGCGCGTCGGCGAGGGGTTCGAACCTAGGGCCTCACGAAGTCGAAGTCGTCGTGAACGACTTCCTCTCCACGACCTTGGCGCATGGCCATGCTCTTGCGCCGAACGATCAGGTAGACCACCGTGCTGAGGAAGGGGACGAACACGAGGAACAGCACCCAGAGGGCTTTCGCCCATCCCTCGAGGGTCTCGTCCCGGAAGACGTCGACGAAGACGACGAAGAAGAGGATCAGGCACGAGAAGGTGACGAAGAAGCCGAAGAACCAACTGACGAAGTCCCAGATGAACATGCCGCTCCGTTTCGTCGATGAGGCGTCTGCTTGCGGAGGCTACGCCGGGTGAAACCGGGCCGCATCACCCCGTTGGGATGAGGTCGACCGCGGTTCGGGAACAGGCAACGCCTGATCGCGGGCACCGCATTCCCGCCGCAGTCGACCTGGCCGGGTCAGGACTCCACGGCCGATTCCGTGGACGAAACGCCCTTCTTCTGCCACGGCCATCGTCCCGAGATCTCGAGTTCCAGGGACCAACTGAGGAAGGTTCGGATGAGCACGATGAGTGCGAGCACAGAGACCGATTCGAGGGTGGGTTCCACGGCCACGGTCTTGATGATGTCAGCTGCGACCAGCAGCTCGAGGCCGAGCAGGATGGCCCGTCCGAGCACGCGACGGAATCGGGTGTACACCGGGCTGAGTCGCCGGAGCCCCCGGATGCCGGCGTCGAGGATGGCGTACACCACGCCGATGACGATGGCGGCGACACCGAGAATGTCGACGATCTCCCCGACGATCTGAATGGTCGCACTCGATTCCATCCGGGTCCCTTCGCGTCATGATGGAGAGTTCATCGTGTCGCGCACTGGTGGACGATGCATCATCCGAATGGGATGATCCGCGGACGCCGCGGTCCGCCCGTGCGACGTGCCGCCAGGCGAGCGGGATCATCCCCTGAGGGTGACGCGCGTCGTGCGTCTGGCGCCCTAACGTTGCGCCATGAAAAGGTACCCGCGCGCGACGATCATCCTCGTGGGATTGGCGGCCGCGACGATCACGGCGATCGGTATCAGCGGCATCCGGGGCATTCTCGCACCGACGCTGCTCACCCTGATCCTGACCATCTGTGCGGCCCCTGTCCGCGCGAAGCTCATCGACCGGGGGGTTCCGCGGGGACTGGCGACGGGTTCGGTGATCATCGTCGTGTTCGGCGTCCTGGCCGCATTCGGATACGCGATCGTGGTCGCCGTGGGGCAGTTCGCCGCGATGCTGCCGACCTACTCCGAGGAGTTCGCTGCGATCGGAGCCGCCATCTCCGGGTGGCTCGAATCCCTGGGCTTCGGAGAGGCGCAGGTCGAGTCCATCGTCCACAGTCTCGATCCGCAGAACGTCATCGCATCGCTCACGACGGCCATCGGCGGGCTGGCGAATTTCACCGCGGCGCTGGTGATCGTGCTCACGATGATGATCCTCATGGCCGCGGATGCCGTCTACTCCCGAGTCATCCTGGGCCAACTGCGCGAGACCAGCCCCGATCTCGTCTCGGCTCTCGGACAGTACGCGTCGAACGTGCGCCGCTACATGGTGGTGACCACGGTGCTCGGCATCGCCCAGGGAACTCTCGATGCCATCGCGCTGGCGCTCCTGAACGTTCCGGCCGCCCTGCTCTGGGGACTCCTGGCCTTCCTCTGCAGCTTCATTCCCAACGTGGGCTACTTCCTGGCGCTGATCCCGCCACTCGTCTTCGGGTTCCTCGAGGGCGGATGGGGCACGGCTCTCGCGGTGCTGGTGGTCTACGCGGTCATCAACGCCGTGGTCCAGTCGATCATCCAGCCGCGCGTCGTCGGCCAGGCAGTCTCGTTGAGCCAGACGGTCACCTTCTTCTCGGTTCTGTTCTGGGCGGTGATCATCGGCCCGATCGGGGCGATCCTCGCCATCCCGCTGACACTCCTCGCGAAGGCCGTACTGATCGACGCGGACCCGGGCGCCCATCGCTGGCAGCCGGCTCTCGGACCGACCGCTGCAACACGCGAGCTCATGGAGGCCGAGATCCAGCAGGATCGCTCGGATCGTAGAGCGCGTCATGTCGCGCCGGCGGCGCCGGCTTCCGCAGACGGACCGGCGCCCCCTCTGCCACCCACTGACAGCGAGGCAGGCAGGTGACGCTCCTGCGGTCAGCGAATCATCCTGATCGGATGACGTAGCCCAGATCGATCGAGAGCATGCTGAACCACATCAACCGGGGACCACCGTTCCCGACATGGTCAACGAAAAGTGAAGGAGTCACCCGACATGCCTGCTGAGGATCTGAATGAACTCGGCCCCGTCGATTTCTACGTGATCGAGTTCCCGGCCGGTCAGGCGAACTTCACGGGGGAGATGGCGGAGGAGCTGGTCAAGCTCGTGGACGCCGGCATCATCAGGGTGATCGATGCGATCATCCTGACGAAAGACGCCGACGGCGAGGTCGACGCGATGGAACTCTCCGACGTCCCTGATCTCGGCGCCCTCGTCGCCATCGAGGGGCAGTTGGCAGAACTCCTCGCCGCTGATGACGTCGTGAACCTCGCCGCCGCCATGGAGCCGGGCAGTGTCGCCGGGGTCCTCGTGTACGAGAATCTCTGGGCCGCGCCCTTCGCCTCAGCAGCGCGTCGCGCCGGCGGACAGCTGATCGCGAACGGGCGCATCCCCATCCAGGCCATCATCGCCTCGCTCGAGGCTGATGGAGTACTCGATACAGAAGGAGCTTGACATGCCACTCAGACCAGCCAGAATCGGCCGGGTCGGCGTCGTGCGCGCGCCGGTCGCCAAGGCCGCCGTCGTCAGCGCGGCCGTCCGCCCAGGGCCCTCTCCCGTCGCGAAGGCGGCCGTCGTCGGCGCAGCGGTGACGCCGGGCCGGCGTCGGCGCATCTAGCACGCCGCATCGGCCGGACGACGGGGAAGGGAATCGGGAGCGGCCATGATCGCCGAGACTTTCGACATTCTCGTCAGGGGAGAGGTCGGTCAACTCATCACTGATGAGCTCGCAGGTTTCGAGGTGATCGAGAGCAGTGCCGGTTCGACCCGGTTACGCGGGGTGGTGCCCGATCAAGCTCGCCTGGTCGGCCTCCTCGACCTCCTGCGTTCGTTCAACATCGAGATCGAGGCCGTCAAGCACGTCAGCGAAGCGTCACCCTGACCTGATCGGCGCGTGCCGATACGGGATCGAGAAGTCCCAGCTGGCGAGCCTGATCGATCGCGGCGCTGCGGCCGGTGACGCCGAGCTTCCTGTAGATGTGCGCCATATGGGTCTTCAGCGTGTTGACGGTCACGAAGCACAGCTCGGCGATCTCCGCATTGGTCGTTCGATCCGGGAGGTACCGGAGCACCTCCAGCTCCCGCTCGGTGAGGGGGTCTGCGAGCTTCGCGTTCGTGTTTCCCGAGTCGAGGCGTCGTGCTCTCGTCATGATGACCTGGGCCAGTCCGACGCGGTCGACGGCGAGCTCGTCGATGAGCCGCAGTACGACCGGGCCGCCGTCGGCGGTGAAGGGTGCCACCAGCCGCTCCGGTTCCGCCCTGTCGAGGGCCTCCGCCATGAACTCCAGCGCCTCGTCATGCGCGTCTTCTGCCTCGGCCGCCCATGCACGCAGGAGGAGGAGCTGGATCTCGCCTCGAAGTCCGTCGCTCGCGATCACCCCCGCCACTGCGTCCAGAATGCCGGCGGCTGTCGTGGTGTCGCCGAGACTGAGGTGGGCCGCGATCGTCTCGAAACAGATGGCGGGTGTCGTCGGGATGGGGTCTCCCACGGAGTGCAATGCCTCGGCGGCCCGACCAGTTCGCCGGAGCCCGTTCATGTGGATGGCCATGAGGCGATCTCGAAGAGCCGGGGCTGGACTCGACACGGGTCCCGGTGTCGACCGGTCCGCGGGATCGGGCGTCTGCTCGAGGCGTCCATCGCCGGCGGCCAGTTGGGCGCGTTGATACAGGGCCAACCACGCCAGTTGCGTGCGGTGGTTCGCTTCAGCGCGAAGTTCTCCCGCCTGGAGGTGCGCGGCAGAGGCATCCTCCAGTCCTCGGTCGACCGCGACCATCGCCAGGGCCAAGTGCGCGTCAGCACTGATCGGGTGGAGGACGAGGCCGGTCACTGCGGCCACGTCGAGCGCCTGCACGGCCAGTCGTTCGGCCTCGGATGCCCGGCCGCACCACGCATGCAGAAGGGCGAGAGAGCCCAGCAGGCCGACGCGGAACGGCGGGTACGCGACACCCTCGGTATCCAGAGCCCGGCTCAGCCACGCGTCGGCCTGTGCCATGTCGCCATTCAGGAAATGTGCGCGCCCGACGGATGCTGTCGCAATGGTGGAGAGCAGGCCGCGGGAGCTCAATCTCATGACGTTCGGAATTGACGCGTGGGGATGTTCGTCGAGGAGGGAGAGAGCGCGCCTGCCCGCTCGGATGGAATCCTCTGGCCGGGGGTTCCACTGTACCGTCGCCGACATCCAGGCGTACGCGATGGCCCTCTCGCCGACCGAGGCCCTCGAGTCCTCGGCCACTCGACCCAGGATGTCGATCGTGCGGGCGGCCGCTCCCTGCATTCCGAGCAGGATTCCGAGCTCGAGTGCCACATCGAGTCGATGGGCGCGGGCAGTCTCCGGCACTGTCGTGAGCCAGCGGATCACCGTTCGCATCTCACCGCGCTCGAAGATGTCGCTGCCGCGGGTCATGATCGCGTCGATCGCGCCATCCCAGTCCCTGGCCCGGAGCAGGTACTCGACTCCGGCGTCGAACTCTCCGCGGTTGAGGTGGTACTCGGCCGCTCGCCCGAGGATCACCGCCTCCTCATCGGCGCGCTCCGCCCGGAGCCTGTAGCGAAGGAGATCGCGGAAGAGATGGTGGAACCTGAACCGCTCCTGGCGATTGTCGATCGGCACGAAGAACATGGACTCGTGCCGCAGCTGTTCGAAGAGCCTCTGCGCGTCTTCTCGTCCGAGCACGTGATTGACGAGGTCGGCCGTCATAGTGTCGAGCGGCGACATCCTGAGCAGGAGCGCCCGGCCGTTCGGTGGAAGCGCGTCGAGAACCTCCTCGGTCAGGTACTCGGCCACCAATCGGTCGCTTCCGCCGAACTCGGCGACGAACTCGTCTGGCCGGTCGTGGTACTTGAGGGTGATCCCCGCGAGCTGGACCCCGGCCGCCCATCCCTCCGTACGGCTGACCAGCACATCGAGCACGGCCGGTGAAGTGACGTTGTTGGTGATCTTGGTGAGCAGTTCTGCGGTTTCCTCCCTTGTCATGGCGAGGGCGTCCTGACGGATCTCGAGGAGATGATTCCTCAGACGCAGACCACTCCAGGGGATCGCGGGATCGACACGTGTCGACATGACGACGTGCACGTTCATCGGGAGTGCCGCGATGAAGCGCCCGAGATCAGCCAAGAGGATGGCGTTCGACAGGTGATGGAGATCATCGAGGATGACGACGGTCTCGGGGAACGACTCCAGTTCCGCGGACAGGGCGGCCAGCAGCGGCCCGCCCAGGCCGCCGGCGCTCAGCGCTGCGAACCGAGACAGCTGCGCCATGTCGGGGTGCACGGTCGTCATGGCGGTCGACAGACGCCTGGCGAAGCGCACAGGGTCGTCATCCAGCGAGTCGAGGTCGATCCGCACGAAGGCGAGTTCGGGATGATCGGCGGCCCACTGGTCGAGGAGGACCGTCTTCCCCGCGCCGGGTGGTGCCACCAGGAGCGTCAACGGAACGGTGAGCGCAGCGTCGAGGCGGCGCTTGAGCAGGGGGCGATCCACCATCGAATCAGATGGAGATTGTCCGACCACATGCGCCTCCCGAGGCACTCCCGAACGCGCTTTCGTTCAGTATGGCATCGGAGAGGAGTCGGGCGCGATGCCTCTCGACGGCTCACGCGGTAACACCGCGTCACGTCTTCTCCCGGCCCGGGCAGCGCATCCGGCACGGGCCCGAACCGGTGAAAACGTGACCACGATCGGCTGACTACTGGCGGGCCATCGCGACGCGCAGGCGTTCGTCGGGATCGATGAAGTGGTCGTTGTCCTCGATGCCCACATCGATCTGCACCCAGTGGATCTTGCCCGTGAATCGACTGCGTTCGGCCGTGTAGTCGGACGCGACGGTCGTACCCGACTCGTAGCCGACGTCCGTGGTCTCGTCGGCGGAGAAGATCATGGCCTGTGTGGCACCGACTCGCCCAGTGCCGACGGCGGTTCCGTCGTAGTAGATCGTGACGTCGCCTCCCTTGGCCAGTCCTCCGCCGTCATAGGCGAACTCCATCCTCACCTGATGCGTGCCGGCTGGAATCGGATCAGTCGCCTCCGTGGCGAACTCGTGGATGCCGAGGACGTTGTAGACGAACTTCGCCTTCCCGGCCTTGGCGTACAGGCTCCAACCCCCGAACCGGCCACCCTGGGCGATGACGACGCCGTTCACTCCGGACGCCGACACCTCCACCTCCGCGGTTATGGAGAACGACCTGTTCTTGATGCTCACGACGCTGCTCTCCGAGAGCCGCCCCATCCCCGCGAACAGCGTCTGGCTGTTGCCGTGGATGAGCGTCGGCCTGCCTGCCATCTCGGGATTGAGCCGCTCGGCCCCGCGATCATCGATTGGAAGCACGTTGTACTTCGTCGCTTCGATGAGCCAGAGTCGCTGCAGACCGTGGAGTCGCTCCGGGTCGTCGGCCGAGAGGTCGCGCGCCTGGCTGTAGTCGACTGACCCGTCGTACAACTCCCAGACATCGTCATCGAAAGCCGGAAGCGTTCCCCCGACCATGACCCACGGGGTGCGGTGCTTCGTGACAGCACTCCAGCCCTTGAAGTAGATGCCCCGATTGCCGAACATCTCGAAGTACTGCAGGTCGTGTCGTTCGGCAGTGTCGGGGGAATTGAAGGAATACACCATGCTCGTGCCCTCGATGGGCGACTGCTGGACGCCGTTGACGACCGTGGGCTCTGGAAGGCCGGCCGCTTCCAGGATGGTGGGGGCGAGATCGATGACGTGGCTGAACTGGGTGCGCAGCCCTCCCTTCTCCTCGATGCCGCTCGGCCAGTGCACGATCGTGCCGTTGCGGGTGCCACCCCAGTGTGATGCGACCTGCTTCGTCCACTGGAACGGAGTGTCCATCGCCCAGGCCCAGCCCACGGCATAGTGGTTGTACGACGACGGGGTGCCCAACTCAGCCATCCTCGACACCAGGAACTCGGGCGTCTCCAGAGCTGCCATTCCGTTGAAGTTCGCCATCTCGTTGAATGCGCCGTTGACGGTGCCCTCGGCCGATGCACCGTTGTCGCCGATGATGTAGTAGATGATCGTGTTGTCGAGGATCCCCAGGTCGTCGATCGCGTCGATCACGCGTCCGACGTGGTGATCGGTGTGCTCGAGGAACCCGGCGTACACCTCCATCTCGCGCTCGAGAACAGGCTTCAGTTCGTCGGGCATGTCCTCCCAGGCCGGAATCTCGGCGTGCCGGGGCGTCAGTTCGGCGTCAGCCGGGATCACACCCAGCTCCTTCTGTCGAGCGAACGTCTGCTCCCGCTGCGCGTCCCACCCGCCGGCGAACTTGCCCTTGTACTTGTCGGCCCATTCCGCGGGCACATGGTGTGGAGCGTGGGTGGCTCCGGGTGCGAGGTACACGAAGAACGGCTTCTCCGGCATGAGCGCCTTCTGCGTGCGGATCCAGCTCGTGGCCCGGTCGGCAAGGTCTTCGGTGAGGTGATAGCCCTCCTCGAATGTGGCGGGAGGCTCCACCGGTGTCGTGCCGTCGTAGAGCGCCGGCTCCCACTGGTTGTTCTCGCCTCCGATGAACCCGTAGAACGTCTCGAAACCGCCTCCTGCAGACGGCCACGCGTCGAACGGTCCCATCGGCGAGGACTGCCACACGGGCACCTCATGGCACTTGCCGAACTGCGCGGTCGAATATCCGTTCAGCTTCAGCGTCATCGCCAACGGCGCCTTCGTGTTCGGCCGGAGCGAGCTGTTGCCGGGGGCGGATGTCGCCGTCTCGGTGATGCTGCCCATTCCCACCGAGTGGTGGTTGCGGCCGGTCAGCATGGCCTGCCTGGTCGGAGCGCAGAGCGCGGTCGTGTGGAATCGGTTGTACTTCAGCCCACCGGCCGCGAGCTTCTCGGCGTTCGGCGTCGCGCACGGGCCGCCGAACGCACTCGAGGCGCCGAACCCGACGTCATCGAGGAGGATCACGAGCACGTTCGGTGCGCCGTCCGGCGGGAGCAGCGGCTCGATCGGCGGGTAGGCGGTGTCGGGGTCCTTCGCATCGTATGTCGTCAGCCCCGGCGCTGGACGGTCGGGGATCGGCAGCATCGAGCGGCTGTGACGATCGGGGTTCATGACTTCACGCCTCCTATGCGCTCGCGAGCGACTTGGCCTTCAATTGCTCGTACTCGGCCGGCGTGATCGCGCCGGAGTCGAGGAGTTTCTTCCCCGCCTCGATCTCGGACGCCGCCGAGGTGGACGAGCCGGCAACGGAACGGATGTACTCGGTGGACGCTGCTGATGCCTGTTGTGCGCGCGCCGCGCTGCGTTGCGCCATCGCCTGGCCACGGGCGATCAGGTAGATCAGGGCGGCGAGGAACGGGGCGATGATGAGGAAAATGACCCACAGGGCCTTGGCCCAGCCGTTGAGGTCCTTGTCTTGGAAGAGGTCGACGAACACCCGGATGAAGATCACAATGCACGAGACCGCGATGTAGAACCAGAAGAACCAGACGAAGAAGTCCCAGATGGTCATGGCATGTCCTTTCACAGCGGGAAGCTGAATACTTCCTCGTCGCCTTGAAGCTACGACCGGCGTCGGGTGGCGCGCATCACCCGATACGGATGATGTGGAAGCCGATCGCCGTCCGCCTGCCGGGCGCGACGACTCATCCCATCCGGGTGATGCGTCGCCTCGTCGTGGCTCGGTACCTTCAGCGTGAAGCGGGATCGGACGCCCGCCTCCCGTTCCGGTCGTCTCCGGCTGATCGGCGGTGGACCTCGATGACAGCGGGTGGATCATGAGTGAAAGCAGAGTAGTAACCGGTTGGGTGGGATGGATCGGCTTCGCCGGCATCATCCTCATTCTCAACGGCATCTTCAGCGCAGTGCAGGGAACGGTGGCGCTCATCGGCCCGAACTCGTACTACCTCGTCACGGACGACGGGCTCTTCCTCTTCGACGTCGCCGGCTGGGGGTGGTGGAACCTCCTCATCGGCCTCGTGTTGATCTTCACGGGGATCGCGCTCTTCGTCGGAGCCACCTGGGCTCGCGTGGTCGCGATCATCTTCGCGTCGCTGAGTGCCATCGGCCAGCTTCTCCTCGTTCCGGCTCAGCCGGTGTGGTCCATCCTGGTCATCGCCCTGAACGTCCTCGTGATCTACGCGATCAGTGCGCACGGCCGTGAAGTGAAGATGGACTGAAGCGCATGGGGGCGCGAGTCCGGTGTGATGGCGTCGCGGCGCATCCATTGGGCTCGTGACCCTTGCGATTCAGCCGCGCAGGGCGAGCAGCGAGCTGAGCCAGCGGGCGTGGGCATCCCACGGATCGATGCCTCCGCGCACGACCTCGATGTGCCGCAGCAGGGCCTCGTGCGCGTGGAACCATTCGCCGCCGTTCACCTGCTGCGACGCGAACTGGGCGTGGCGTCGCTGCTCGAGGCGGCGATCGCCGCGTTCGAACGCCAGAACCTCATCGTGGGGCAGGCTCGCGATGCGTCTGCGGGGGTTGGCCGACGTGCCGATCTTGATCAGCCCACCGAAGCGGATGTAGTAGACGACGTCGAGCCGCGGGGGAGCGAGCTCACCATCGGGGAATTCGCCGTGGCGCCATTCGCAGACCGCGCAGAGCCACCCCGACGGGTAGTGCACCCCGAGCCTCGAGCCGCAGGCGAGACAGGGGCTGGGGAGCAGATCGGTGACGCCGACCTCGCGCGCGGCGATGTCGGCTGCTGCCAGCAGGTGCTGGTCGCAGAGGTTCAGTTCTGCATCCGCCGGCACGATGCTCGAGCAGTTCGAGCCGTCGTGCAGCGTGATGCCGCAGGTTCGGGGGTGCTCCATGGCGACCACGCTAGGCGTCGCCGCCGACGCTGCTCGGATACTTCGATCAGCGGATGCGGGTGGCCAACGGGTCTATGCGGCGGCGTTCCGGCCGTCTCAGCATGCCGATCAGGCCGTACAGGAGCCCGGGAACGCCGACGGCGAGAAGCACAGCGCCGATGGTGGGCGTGAGCCATTCGGGGATGGACGGAACGAGGTGCGAGGCGACGGATGCTGCCGCCAGCAGTAGTACGCCGGTGATGGTGAAGATCAATCCGAGCGCGGCGGCTGCCGCCAGGGCGGCACGATCCGGCACCGATTCGGGTTCGGTGGTCATGTCGCCACGCTATAGCTGAGGCGCCCTCAGCTCTCGACCCCAGAACGGGGCGTTGACTCGCGCGTCGACGCTGGTGTCGCCTCAGGCGTCGGCGCCGACCGTGACCTCGATCGGGGTGCGGCTGACGAAGCTGATGTCGTCGTCGATCACGGCGAACTCGGTGATCGAGCCGTTGCCTGCCGACCCGGGGAAGACGTCGGGCGATGTGGTGTTGCGGGTGAGACCGTTGATCACACCGCCGTGACTGGTGATGATGACAGTCCCAGTCGACTCGGCGGCTATCCTGCGCAGCGCTGCCGTCGACCGTTCCAGGACTGCCGGGCGGGGTTCGGCACCGGGAACGACTCCGTCAGCGTAGAGGTGACGAATCTCCTGCCAGACCGCGCCCTCGGCCTCGCCGTACTGCATCTCGATGAAGTCGCCCTCCGTCTCGACGGCCGGACCGTCGATCGCTGCCGCGATGATGGCCGCGGTCTCGGCGGCGCGACCGAGCGGACTGGTGATGATGCGGCTCGGCTCGGCGCCGCTCAGGAGCTCGGCGGCAGCGAGAGCCTGGGAGCGTCCGAGTTCGTTGAGGGGGACATCGGTGTGGCCCTGCACGCGGCCCGCCCTGTTCCAGTCGGTCTCACCGTGACGCACGAGCAGGAAACGGGTGGGCGCAGAGGTCATGGTTCGAGCCTATCCGGAGCAGAATGTGAGAATGGCGAGTCTCCTCGACGTCACGCGGGCCGCTGTCGCACCGCTGACCCGCACCGGTCTGTTCCGGCGCACCGCACCGACACTGCTGCCGCCGCTCGAGCGTGCCACGGCCTGGCTGAGTCGCGGCCACGTGCAGCTGAGCGGCCTGCTGGTGCCGTCGCTGGTGCTGCACACGACGGGCGCGGCATCGGGACTCCAGCGCGACGTGCCGCTCATGTACTGTCCCGACGGCGAGATCTGCATCGTGGCCGGAAGCAACTTCGCGCGCGAGCGGCATCCGGCGTGGACCGGCAATCTGATCGCGCATCCGGACGCCGCCGTGAGCATCAGGGGACGACGGATGCCCGTGCACGCCGAGCTCGTCGGGGACGACGAGCGCGACGCGGTCTGGGCGCGCATCGAGCAGCAGTGGCCCGGGTACCGAGCCTACGAGCGCGGCTCCGGCCGGACCGTGCGGCTCTTCCGGCTGCGACCGGTGCCGCCGCATGCGGCGGAGGACGATCCGGCAGGACCAGGCACCGCGAGGTGAGAGGAGCCCACTCGCGCCGCGCCGCTCGATCTGCGGAGCCCTGCGCGGGCGCGACGTAGCCTCGATCAGAGCGGCGGCCGCACGTCGGTTGCGCCTCGAGTGTCGACGGGACCGTGGGAGGGGGAGCGATGCGTCTGAGAACGCGTGTCATCGCCGTCCTGGCTGCCGCCGGCCTCCTCGCGCTGGCCGTCGTCCCTGCAGCATCAGCCGAGGACTACCCGACCTGGGACGAGGTGGAGGCAGCGCGCTCGAGTGCTGCGGCCACGAGTGCCGAGGTCGACCGCATCTCCGATTTCATCAGCTCGCTCACCGCGGAGTCGGCCCGCCTCGGCCGGATCACCATCGAGAAGGCCGCTGCGTACACGCTGGCGAAGGCGGAGCTGGATGCCGCGACCCAGCGCGCGGACGTGCTGGTGGCCCAGCGCGACATCGCTGTCACCGAGGCGGCGGAGGCGCACGATCGCTATGGCGCCATCGTATCGCAGCTCGTGGTGTCGGGCGGCACGGAGAGCCTGACCGTTCAACTGCTGCTCGATCACTCCTCCGACACCGACCTGCTCTACAGGCTCGGCGCGATGACCAAGCTCACCCAGCAGGCCGCTGGGCTGGAGGACAGGGCCGAGAGCCGCAGCAACGAGGCCGACGCCCTCAGCGCGCAGGCCGCCGTTGCCGAGAAGGCGCGCGACAAGCTCGCCGCCGCCGCGCAGACAGCACTCGGGGAGGCCCAGGCAGCAGAGCAGGAGGCAGGCGCCAGACTCGCCGCGCAGAAGGAGGCGAGCGCCACGCTGCAGGCGCAACTCGCCTCGCTCACCGCGGAGGCCGCCGACGTCGAGAAGCGCTACACCGATGGTGAAGCGGCCCGCAAGGCGGCTGAGGCCGCCGCCGCAGCCGCCGCGGCTGAAGCAGCAGCGGCGGCAGCGGCCGCCGCTGAGGCGGCCGGCGACGGCGGGGGCGGGGGCGGAGCGACCCCGATCTACACAGGGGATGTGGACTCTGACCCCGGCGCGGCCCAGGCGTACGCCGCCGGTGCCATCGGAGCCTACGGCTGGGGTGGAGACCAGTTCGGCTGCCTCCAGCGCCTGTGGAACAAGGAGTCCGGCTGGCGCGCCGACGCGTACAACGCGTCGAGTGGTGCATACGGCATTCCGCAGTCACTTCCCGGCGAGAAGATGGCGTCGGCAGGCGTCGACTGGCGCACCAGCGCTGCGACGCAGATCAACTGGGGTCTGTCGTACATCGCCCAGCGCTACGGCTCGCCGTGCGGGGCCTGGGACCACTCGGTCGTCTGGAACTGGTACTAGGACGCCGGCCGCACGCGCAGGGCGTCGACGGCGTCGTCACCGCGGAGTTCTGCCATGCGCGCCACGATGCTGTCCGCGACCTGGGGTGTCAGCGAGGCGCAGACGATGCTGTTCGGGCCGATCGACTCCAGTCCCGCGGCCCGCACCCGGATGACCTCCCACCCGACCTCGGCGAGGGCGTCGTCCTTCTCGCGGTCCGATGCCTCCTTCAGGCCGAGGTGCGCGCGCCGGGATCGGCCGGGATCGTCGTACTCGATGGCTATCCGCAGCGCCGGAACGAGGATGTCGGGCCACACCTCCTGCTTGCCGTAGAACATGCGGTTGACGCGCACTGTGTTCACGCCGCGGGGCACGCGGATGCGCTCCTCGAGCAGTGATCGAAGCCGCTGCTCGGTGAGCGAGGTGCGGGTGCGCAGGCCGCCGTTCATCGAGGCGACTCCACCGTCGCGAGCGACCGTCGGCGCCTCGGCGTTGCGGATGCACTTCGGGCAGCTCGGGCCGGTCAGGACGTCCATCACGCTCGCCTCGTAGCGGTCGTGACCGCGGGCGCACTGCCACTGGAATTCAGCTCCGAGGCGGGTCTCCACGGCGACGGATGCCCGTGCGGGAGGGGCAGCGCGCGACACCAGCTCGCCTCGAGTGCGGTGCGTCTCGTGCAGAAGCATGCACAGGGGACAGGAGCGCCTGAGCGCGATGGAACCGGGTTCGGTCGGCGGTGCGCCATGGCCGCAGGCGAAGCTCACAAGGGTCATGCGGGCAGCGTAACCCGGGCCGCCGACATGCCACGAGGCGTCCTTGACCTCCCCCCGTGCGGGGCACACAATGGCAAGGCGACCCGAGCGCATCCGACGAGAAAGGTCACCATGTCAGACACCCAGCAGGCCACCTCCGAGACCGGGGCGCCCATCGCTGCGTCGAGTTCGGTCGGCAGCCGCTCGCTCGACGAGACGACTGCGCTTCCGACCTTCGACTCCGAGTCGTCAGCGGCATCCGCGCCCACCGAGGTCGTCGCTGTCCCTGCGGCATCCGTCGGCGAGGCGAAGCCGGCGAGGAAGACCTTCTCGTGGTTCCAGGACCAGCCGATGCGTCTCACCCTCGTCGTGATCATCGGGGTCGTCGCGCTGTTCTTCGCCTTCGGCCTGCTCATCATCTTCAGCCCCAGCTCCGCCGCGGTCTCGGCACTCGCCGTGATCGCCACCCCTGTCGCCTCGATGGTCGCGGCCTACTACGGCATCACCCTGAGCATGCAGCAGGTGCGGGACGAGCGCCTGGAGCGCGCCGCTGCAGTGCAGCGCGCCGAGGATGCCGAGACCGCTGCGCAGGAGGCCGACGTCTGGGCCGCGCAGATGGAGTCGGGCCTGCGAGTGGCCAAGGTCAAGCTCGAGGCCGCCGGCCTGCGCACGGACGACGTGGAGAAGGCGGCTGGGGTCGATCCCGACTTCTTCTGATATCCGCCTACGTCAGATCAGCCCCGCCTGATCTGCGCCAGGCTTCGGCGCTGCGGCCATTCGCGCAGCGAGCGCGGCAGCCACGGCCACACCGCGCCAGTCATGGCGAGGACACGACGGAAGCGCCTCTCCGCCCGCGGCGTCCAGTGGATGCGATAGGCGGCGCGTACTGACGACGGCAGGAGTCCGGCCGTGACGAGCCTGGCGAGTGGCATCGCGAGCCCGAGCGGGGCCGGCAGGGAGCGGGCGAACATCAGCTCGCGTGAGACGGCCAGCACGTCGGCGTCGACGGAGAGACGGGGGAGCATCCCCGCCCAGTAGTCGGAGAAGGCTGCCCGATCGGCCGGCCAGCGTCCCCGCGGCAGCTGGAGCCTGGTTCCCAACGCGGCGTAGGCGGCGTACAGGGCGTCGGCCTGCTCGGTCTCGAGCGGCCCGAACAGCTGCTCGTGCACGACGACGGCCGTGTCGTAGAGGGTCGCGGCCACCCAGAGCTGCAGCTCCGGGTCGTAGGCGCTGTACGCCGGAGCATCACCGCGGGCGGCACCGCGCACGGGGGAGTGCGCGCGATTCACCATGCGCACAGCCCGCACCCTGTCGTTCTCGGTGCCGTGGACGATCGCGTAGGCGTAGGCGAGGGTGGCCCAGAGCCTGTCGAGCGGTCGCCCGGCGAAGTCGGAATGATCCACGACGCCACGCCCGACCGGCGGATAGGCGAGCTGCAGCAGGATGGCGCGCGCTCCGCCGGCGATGAGCACGCCGTCGCCTGCGAAGCGGGGCAGGTCTGTCGCATCCGCTGGCATGCTCCAACGCTACGCGGTCAGGGTGTTCGGATTCCGCGCGCTTAGAATTCCCCGGTGGTCGGGAAGCTGGTACGGACGACGGCGCTCGCTCTCGCGGTCGCCGTCTGCCTCATCGGCTGCGCACCCTCGGGAGCACCGACACCGACACCGTCGGGGAGCATCGCGGCTGAAGTCCCTCGGCGGGTCGCTCCGGATGCCGTCACAGTCGAGGCACGCCAGAGGTTGGCCGCCATGAGCCTCGAACAGCGCGTCGCCAGCATGCTCATGCTGCACTTTCCGGGCACGGATGCCGCGGCCATCGCGGCGCAGACCGTGCAGTACTCGCCAGGCGGCATCATCCTCATGGGCGACAACACTGCGGGTGGCACACAGGGCGTGCGAGCCATCACCGCTGCCGCCGACGCAGCCACCGACCTCCCGCTGCTGGTGGCCGTCGACCAGGAGGGCGGCGAGGTCAGCCGCATCGCGGAGGACCCGTCGCCGGGTGCCGACGTGCTGCGCGGGCAGGCGGCATCCGTCACCGAGAAGGCGTTCGCGGCGCGCGCGGACGTGCTGGCCGCTGCCGGGATCTCGGTGAACTTCGGCATCGTCGCCGACGAGACCGACGACCCGAACTCCTTCCTCGCCGGGCGCGTGCTCGGCGCCGATCCGGCCTCGGCCGCCGAGCACGTGGCCGCCGCAGTCGCAGGCGAACAGGGTCGGGTGCTCAGCACGCTCAAGCACTTCCCGGGTCACGGCGCTGCTCCCGGCGACTCGCACAGCTCGATTCCGACGACCGCCGAGTCGCTGGCCGACTGGCGCACGACCGATGCCGTTCCGTTCCGAGCCGGAATCGCCGCCGGCGCCGAGCTGGTCATGTTCGGCCACCTCGAGTATTCGGCCGTCGATCCCGGACCGGCATCGCTGTCGCCCGCGTGGCACCGCATCCTCCGCGACGAACTCGGCTTCGACGGCATCGCGATCAGCGACGACATGGGCATGCTCGACCACTCGGGCGTTCCGGCGCTGGCGGATCGGAGCGAGAACGCGATCGCGGTCATCGCCGCCGGCTCGACGATGGTTCTCTACGTGCCGTCTCCGGACGCCTCAGGGGCGGCCGGCGCCTTCGATCCCGACGCGGTGGTCGCCGACGTGGCCGCCGCAGTGCGCGCGGGTCGGATCCCGGCCGAGACGATCGACCGGGCGGCCATGAAGCTACTCCGGGCGCGGATCGGTCTCGGGGACTCCTGAGACGGTGGTGTCCTCGATGCGGCCGCTGAGGAGGCGCGAGAGTGGCGTGTCGAACGCATAGGCGATGAAGGCCCACGAGCCGATGAAGGGTGCCGCGATGACGACGACGGCACCGAGGATCACAGCGCTCAGCGCGTCGCGTCGGCTGCGTGCGGCCTCGAGCGGGCTGAGACCTTCTATGAGACCGCTGCCCGGCGCGGCAGCACGCACCCAGAGCAGGTAGCCGAACAGCACCACCCAGAAGAAGTTGATCGGCAGCAGTGTCTGGCCGAGGGTGAGACCACCGAAGCGACTGTCGAGGCTGGTCGTGAAGGGGATGAGGACGACGCCGAACAGGCGCAGGGTGTTCAGCCACAGCATCGGGGTGTCGACGTGCACGATGTACTCGAACTGCCGCACGTGGATGCTCCAGAGCAGGCACAGCAGGAAGAAGCTGATCGCGAAGCTGGAGACGGCCGGCCACATGTCGACGAGTCCGCGCCAGAGCTCGGCGTCGGTCTTCGCGCCGGCGAGGTCGTTGACGGTGAGATCGAGCACCAGAAGAGTGGCGGCGATGGCGAAAACACCGTCGGTGAACGCCTCGAGGCGACGGGTCGACACTGTTGCCGTGCTCTCACGACGGCGTCTGCGGATCACTCGGCGCCCACGATCTCTTCGTGCACCCGGCGCAGGTCCTCCATGAGCGACCCGATGAGCACCCAGTGCTCGGCGTGCGGGGTGAGGATGCGGAGCGGTGCGGTGAGCAACGGGATGCCCTGGGTCTGGGGGTCGGCCTCGACGGGGGTGCTGTCGTCGGCCCGCACCAGCAGGCGCAGATCGTGCGCCGCTCGCTCGAGCTCGTCGACGATGGGCTCGACCGTCGGCTCGTCGGGCAGGGCGGCGTCGTAGTGGTCGTGCACCGCCCGCGTCATGTTGAGCGACCGGGTGACGAGAGGGCCCATCCGGGCGAACAGGGCGTCGTCGGCGTCGAGGGCGACCCTGTAGCGCTGCTGCCGGGGGTTGAAGGCGAGCGACTCGTCCGCGTCTTCCAGGGACTCCTGCGCTTTGGCCTGCATCGGCCGCAGCAGCCTCGCCGTCAGCAGGATCTCCTGCAGCTGGGCGTCGGTCTTCGGGGTGCGGAGGGCATCGGCGAGGCGCTCGAAGGTGGCGGCGATCTCGGTGCCGAGAGCTGTGACGGCAGCGTGCGCCGGCGCGAGCAGCACCGGTGGCACGACCAGGATGTTGACGATCAGCCCGACGGCCGCGCCGATCAGCGTCTCGATGATGCGGGCGAAGGCGTAGTCGGGCGTCGCGGCGCCGATGGTGAGCACCAGCATCACGCTGATCGGGATCTGGTTCGCCGAGCCGGGCGTGAGCCGGAGGGCCCAGCCCACGAAGATCGCCACGACGATGGCTGTGAGAACCACCCAGCTGTCCTGGCCGAAGACCACACCGATGCCGAAGGCGATGATGACGCCGGCGATCACCCCGAAGCTGCGCTCGAGGGCGCGCCCGACGGACTGGTTGACGCTCGGCTGCACGACCAGCAGTGCGGCGATAGCGGCGAAGACCGGCAGGGTTCCCGGAAGAACCAGCACGGCCGCGAACCAGGCGAGCACGGTGGCTATGGCAGACTTCGCCACCTGCAGCAGCGGAATGCGCGCGCTCGACCTCAGCCGTGCGGTGAAGCGTGCGGGGCCGGTCACTCTGTCAGGCTACTGCGCCGCCACGTGCGGCTTGCCGAGGAAGTCGGCGTAGGCGGCCGAGGCGCGGGTGATCGCCCGTGAACGCGTGGCCGTGATCGAACCCTCGACGAATGGTCTCGGCTCCACGCCGATGCCCCGACGCGTCGCCGAGCGTCGCCAGGTGCCGATCACCCGGCCGGCCGCCACGATGGTGGGCTGGAACACCCCGTTGCCGCCTGGCACCACGGCATCCTCGTTCTCCGCATCGATGAACGCCCGGCGGTCGGTGTAGCCGAGGAAGTACTCGTCGAAGCCGGGGAGCAGGTGCACGGATGCCGCGAACGCACGTTTCTCGGCATCCGTCGCCGCAGTGATCTCGGCGTCGGACGACACCCACAGGCCTGCGTCGTCGTCGTACGAGGCGATGCGCCCATCGGAGCGCGCGACCTCGAGTCCCAGGCGGGAGTCGGTGAGCGTGAGCTTGCTCCAGCCGGCGAAGTCGCGCACGGTGGCCGGACCGTGCCCGCGCAGGTAGCGCGTCACGAACTCGGCCAGGGCCTCCTCGCGTTCGAGGGAACGTGGTTCGGGAATCCAGCGCCCGCTCGGCACCAACCGCTGCACGCCGTCGCGCACGGGACCCCAGCACCAGAACCCCGTCTGGGCGAGGTGGGCGATGAGGTGGTAGCCGCGCTGGCCCGTCGGGTCGACGTCGTTCTCGACGAGCAGCGCCATGACCTCCTCGCGGGAGACATCGTCGGCGGCGTCGAGGGCGTCTGCGAAGACCGAACGCACCCTGTCGAGCAGAGCGTCGTCGATGCCGAGCTGCACCCGGCGGGTCGCTGCCTGCGCGAGCATCCGCGGGCCGGTGAGCGAGAGCATCCAGCCGAGATCGGCAGCCGGAACGGCGAAGAGGGTGCCGCGCATGGTCCACGCCCGCACCAGGTCGCCACTGTCGAATGCGGCGATCACGGCGGCATCCGTCACCCCTGAGCGGATGCCGACACCCCAACGGGCCGCAGCGAAGTCCTGCGCCTGCACGGCCAGCATGCGCTCGAGCACGCCCAGTGGGGTGTCGGTGCCGCCGATGCCGTGCGCCCCGAGGCGCAGCCTGAGCAGTTCGCGTTGCTGGGAATCCGCCGCCATAGTGCCCCAGTATCGCGCAGGGGACCGACAGCGGAACAGGCGGCGGGTCTGCTGCGTTTAGACTGGGTGGCTGCGCCTCTCGCGCGACTTCCCCAACTTTCTCCGACCGAAGGGTTCCCCCGTGCTCGCCGTACACGACCTCGAGATCCGCGTGGGGGCGCGCGTGCTGATGCAGGACGTGAACTTCCGGGTCTCCGACGGAGACAAGATCGGTCTGGTGGGTCGCAATGGAGCGGGCAAGACGACACTGACGAAGACGCTCGCCGGGGAGACCCTCCCCACAGGCGGACGCATCGACCGCACGGGCGAGATCGGCTACCTGCCGCAGGACCCGCGCTCGGGCGACCCCGAGGAGCTTGCCCGCACGCGCATCCTGAACGCCCGCGGCCTCGGCTCGCTGGTGCAGGGCATGCACGAGGCGACTCTGGCCATGGCCAGCGAGGACACCACCGTCAGCGAGGCCGGCATGAAGAAGTACGGCACTCTCACCGACCAGTTCCAGGCACTCGGCGGCTATGCGGCCGAGGCAGAGGCCGCCTCGATCGCGTCGAACCTCAATCTGCCCGATCGCATCCTCGAGCAGCCGTTGAAGACCCTCTCGGGCGGACAGCGTCGCCGCATCGAGCTGGCCCGCATCCTGTTCTCGGATGCCGGCACCATGATCCTCGACGAGCCGACGAACCACCTCGACGCGGACTCCATCGTGTGGCTGCGCGACTTCCTCAAGAACTATAAGGGCGGCTTCATCGTGATCACCCACGATGTCGAGCTCGTGGGGGAGACCGTGAACCGCGTCTTCTACCTCGATGCCAACCGCACCGTCATCGACATCTACAACATGGGCTGGAAGCACTACCAGCGTCAGCGTGCCGCCGACGAGGAGCGTCGCAAGAAGGAGCGCTCCAACGCCGAGAAGAAGGCCGGCGTCCTGCAGATGCAGGCAGCCAAGTTCGGTGCCAAGGCGTCGAAGGCAGCTGCGGCCCACCAGATGGTCGCCCGCGCCGAGAAGCTGCTTTCAGGTCTCGAGGAGGTGCGTGCAGTCGACCGCGTCGCCAAGCTGCGCTTCCCGACACCGGCCCCCTGCGGTCGCACGCCGCTGCAGGCCTCCGACCTGTCGAAGAGCTACGGCTCGCTCGAGATCTTCACGGCCGTCGACCTCGCGATCGACCGCGGCTCGAAGGTCGTCATCATCGGCCTGAACGGTGCCGGGAAGACGACACTGCTGCGCATCCTCGGCGGCGTGGACCAACCCGACACCGGCCAGGTCGAGCCGGGCCACGGACTGCGCGTCGGTTACTTCGCGCAGGAGCACGAGACCATCGACGTGAAGGCCACGGTTCTCCAGAACATGGTGTCGTCTTCGCCGAGCCTGACCGAGACCGAGGCTCGCAAGGTGCTCGGCTCATTCCTGTTCACCGGCGACGATTCCCACAAGCTCGCCGGAGTCCTCTCCGGTGGCGAGAAGACCCGTCTCGCCCTCGCGATGATCGTGGTCTCCGGTGCCAACGTGCTGCTGCTGGATGAGCCCACGAACAACCTCGACCCGGCCAGCCGGGCCGAGATCCTCGATGCGCTCGCGCACTTCGAGGGTGCCGTCGTGCTGGTCTCGCACGACCCCGGAGCCGTCGAGGCGCTGAACCCCGAGCGCGTGCTCATCCTCCCGGATGGCGTCGAGGACCACTGGAACGCCGAGTACGCCGACCTGATCGCGCTGGCGTAGGGAGCGCTTCGGGCGCGGACTTCGTCGGTCCCTCAGCGACCGGACGGACTCCCGCTCGAGCGGGCAGTGGTCAGCGACCGGAGACGTGCTCCGCATCGAGGATCTCGTCCTCGACGGCGGCGTCGGTCTTCGCCTTCTTCGCCCGGCGCCGCTCCCGCTCGAGAGCGCGCTCGCGCTCCTCGGGATCGTCGGCGTTCAGCATCCGATACTCGTTGCGCACGGCCCAGCCGAAGCCGATGAATCCGAGCAGCGCGAAGACGAACCACTGGAACGCGTACGACAGGTGCGGGCCCTCGTCGAGCGCCGGCTTCTCCGCCGCCGAGGGACGGGTGGCCGCAGCGGGCACCTCGGAGTCCAGGAGCCCGTACGCACCGGTGTAGGTGGGTTCACCGACGAGTTCGGCCATGTCGGTGAGTTCGATCGTCGCGACTTCGTTGCCGGATGCGCTCCGCCCGGCGAGACGCGGTTCTCCGGCCTTCAGCCGCGCGACGACCGTCACCTCACCCGACGGCGCCTCGGGAACCTCGTCGGGTGCATCCTGTTGCGATCCGGTCGGCAGCCAGCCGCGGTCGACGATGAAGACCGTGCCGTCGGCGAGCTGCAGCGGGGTGAGCACCTCGAAGCCCGGGCTCCCGTCGCGTGGTCGGTTGCGGGCGAGGCGCTGGTCGTCCGTCAGGTAGACCCCCGTCATCGTGACGGGCAGGTACTTCTGCGAGATGTCGAAGGAGTCCAGCTCGGGCAGTGCGTCATCGAGCGGCACGGGCTCAGCGCTCCAGTTGCTCTCGACCCGGTCGATCTCGGCCAGTGCCTCGGCTCGGCGGGCGATCTGCCAGAACCCGAGCGACACGCACACCAGGGCGAAGACGACGACGAGGGCGAGGTAGCCGATCCATCGTCTGCTGAAGGCGAAGGACCAGCCGGTCATGCGTCGGCTCCGATCTCGATGGCGGTGACGGTCAGGGGGAAGTCGCGGGCCGCGAGGAACTCGCGCAGATAGTCGACGTGCTCGTCGCACGCCAGCCAGGTCTTGCTGCGGTCCCCGGTGTGGATGCGGGGGTTCCGCCAGTCGATTCGCCAGGCTGCGGTCTCGTCGCAGCCCGCGCGGGAGCACGCGTGCACCTCGGGTGCACCGCCCAATCCGATCACTCGTCGTCTCCGGGTCGTGTCGTACCGTCGTCGGACCGCGGGGCGAGTTCGATGCTGCCCGGGCGCAGCACTGTGCGTGACCGGGGGCTGATCTTCACGTTCGCGACGACGACGGCGATGTAGGGAAGCACGATGGCTCCGGCGGCGAACACCCACAGCCACGGCCCGCGGGCGAACAGCAGTGCGACCACGCAGAGCACACGGATCGACATCATGATCGAGTACTTGATGACTCGAGCGCGACGTTCCGCATCCGGGGAGGCCGGAAGGCTGGTGATCGAGGAGGGCTGTTTCATTCCTGGCCGAACCGCGGGACCCGAGTGTCGCCGCTGCCTCCAGCCTACGCGGGCTCGCGAGTGCTTTCGTCCTAGGCTGGGGGAGTTGTCAGCGAGAGAAGGAACCATTCCATGAGCACTCCCCGTACAGTCCTCGTCACCGGTGGAAACCGCGGCATCGGCTTCGCCATCGCCGAGGAGTTCGTGCGTCAGGGTCATCGTGTGGCCGTGACCGCCCGCTCTGGCGCCGGCCCCGATGGCACGCTCACAGTGCAGGCCGACGTGACGGATTCGGCATCCGTCGACGCCGCCTTCACCGCCATCGAAGCCGAGCTCGGCCCGGTCGAGGTCGTCGTGGCCAACGCCGGCATCACGCGGGACACCCTGCTCATGCGCATGAGCGACGAGGACTTCGAGACCGTCATCGACACCAACCTCACCGGCTCGTTCCGGGTGGTCAAGCGTGCGTCGAAGGGGATGCTCAAGGCGCGCTACGGCCGCATCGTGTTGATCTCGAGCGTCGTGGGCCTCTACGGCGGCCCCGGCCAGGCGAACTACTCGGCCTCGAAGGCCGGACTCGTGGGCTTCGCGCGCTCGATCACGCGAGAGCTCGGTGCCCGCGGCATCACCGCCAACGTCGTCGCTCCGGGCTTCATCGAGACGGACATGACGGCCGAACTGCCCGAGGCCACGCAGGCCGACTACAAGAAGTCGATTCCGGCCGGCCGCTTCGCCACGCCCACCGAGGTCGCGAAGGTGGTCGCCTGGATCGCGAGCGACGACGCCGGCTACATCTCGGGTGCCGTCATCCCCGTCGACGGCGGCCTCGGGATGGGGCACTAGCCCCTCAGGTTCGCCTCAGCGAGCGTGCTTGTCAGCCCCGTAACCCCAGCAGCGCGAGCACCTGCGACAGGTCGGGCACGTCGACGGCGACGTTGGCGCGCAGGCGCACGAGAGGCTTCGCGTTGAAGGCCACCGAGAGTCCTGCGACGTCCATCATCGCGAGGTCGTTCGCGCCGTCGCCGATGGCTATGGTGCGGTTCAGGGGTACTCCGTGAGCGGATGCCCATTCCTGCAGAGCCGCGGCCTTGGCGTCGGCGTCGATGATCGGGCCGACCAGGCCGCCGGACAGGCGCCCATCGGTGACCTCGAGCCGGTTCGCGCGCCACTCGTCGAGCCCGAACGATGCGCCGATCGGATCGAGCAGCTCGTGGAACCCGCCCGACACCACGCCGACGACGCCCCCTGCCGTGTGCACTCCGGCGATGAGGTCGTGCACGCCGTCGGTCGGGCGGATGCGGGCTCCCACCTCGGCGAACACGCTCTCGGGCAGCCCCGCGAGGGTCGCGACGCGTTCCCGCAGGCTCTCGGCGAAGTCGAGCTCGCCGCGCATCGCCCGCTCGGTGACCTCGGCGACGAGTGCGCGTGAGCCCGCAGCATCTGCGAGGAGCTCGATCACCTCGTCCTGGATGAGGGTGGAATCGGCGTCGAGCACCACGAGGAAGCGCGCGTCGGCGACGCGAGGTGCGGCATCCGTCATTCCGCGGAGACCCGCGTTCCCTTGCCGACGACGGTGATGCCGGAGTCCGTCACCGCGAAGCCGCGGGCGGCATCCTTCTCATGGTCGACGCCGATCTGGGCGCCAGCCTCGACGACGACGTCCTTGTCGAGCACGGCGCGGATGACCTGGGCGTCGGACTCGATGTGCGCCCGCTCGAAGATGATCGAGTCGACGACCTTGGCGCCGGATCCGATGGTCGACCACGGACCGAGCACGCTGCGCTCGATGTGGGCACCCGAGATCACGGATCCGAGCGAGACGATCGAGTCGATCATCGTGCCGAGCGAGCCGCGCGCGTCGCGCACGAACTTCGCGGGCGGGGCGTTCAGCTGCTGAGTGAAGATGGGCCAGGCCTCGTTGTAGAGGTTGAAGACGGGCAACGCCGAGATCAGGTCCTGGTGGGCCTCGAAGAACGAGTCGATCGTTCCCACGTCACGCCAGTAGTAGCGATCGCGATCTGTGGAGCCCGGAACGTCGTTGCGCCTCAGGTCGTAGACGCCGGCCGTGCCGCGGGCCACGAAGTCGGGGATGATGTCGCCGCCCATGTCGTGGCTGGAGTTGGTCTTCTCACCGTCGCGCAGAACGGCGTCGATGAGGGCGTCGGTGTTGAAGACGTAGTTGCCCATGGATGCCAGCACCTCGTGAGGCGCATCCGCGAGCCCGATGGGGTCGCTCGGCTTCTCGCGGAACGCCGCCACGCGGGTGGCGTCGTCCTCGTCGACCTCGATCACGCCGAACTGGTTGGCGAGTTCGATGGGCTGACGGATGGCCGCGACAGTCGCTTCGGCACCGGAGTCGATGTGCGCCTGCACCATCTGGGAGAAGTCCATGCGGTACACGTGGTCGGCACCGACGACGACGATGATGTCGGGCTTCTCATCGTGGATGAGGTTGAGGCTCTGGAGGATGGCGTCGGCCGATCCGCTGAACCAGCGCTTGCCGAGGCGCTGCTGGGCCGGCACCGAGGCGATGTAGGAGTTGAGCATGCCCGACAGGCGCCAGGTCTGCGAGACGTGGCGGTCGAGGCTGTGCGACTTGTATTGGGTGAGGACGACGATCTGCGTGAGCCCGGAATTGATGAGATTCGAGAGGGCGAAGTCCACGAGGCGGTAGTGCCCTCCGAAGGGAACAGCGGGCTTGGCCCGGTCCTCCGTGAGGGGCATGAGCCGCTTGCCTTCTCCGCCGGCCAGCACGATGCCGAAGATCTTCGATGACTTCATGGCTCCACAGTAGTGTGGCGCGGCGGGTGGCGGCATGCCCTTGCCGATGCGCGGCGACATCTGTATCAAGGCCGACTGATGCCCTAGCGTTGCAGCATGCGCGTCGACCTGCTCACCCGTGAATATCCGCCCGAAGTCTATGGAGGAGCGGGGGTGCACGTCGCCGAGTTGGTGAAGGCGCTCCGGGGCGACACCGAGGTGCTCGTGCGCTGCTTCGGCGCACCCCGAGACGAGCCCGGCGCCTTCGCGTACGGCACGCCCGTCGAACTGAGCTCCGCGAATCCCGCGATCACGACCCTCGGCACCGATCTCGCCATGGCGCAGGATGCCGCAGGGGCGGATCTCGTGCACTCGCATACCTGGTACGCGAATGCTGCCGGCCACATCGCGAAGCTGCTGCACGGCATCCCGCACGTGGTCACGGCGCACAGCCTCGAGCCGCTGCGTCCGTGGAAGGCCGAGCAGCTCGGCGGCGGCTATGCGGTCTCGAGCTGGGTCGAGCGCACGGCGTTCGAGGCTGCGGATGCCGTCATCGCCGTGAGCGGGGGCATGCGTCGCGACATCCTGCGCTCTTACCCGGCGATCGATCCCGACCGTGTGCACGTTGTCTACAACGGCATCGACCTCGACCGCTGGAAGCCCGTGCACGACGAGGCGACGGTGCGCGCGCTCGGCATCGATCCCGATCGGCCATCGGTGGTCTTCGTCGGCCGCATCACCCGGCAGAAGGGCCTGCCGTACCTCCTGCGTGCCGCACGGATGCTGCCTCCCGAGGTGCAGTTGGTGCTGTGCGCCGGCGCTCCTGACACCCAGGCCATCATGGACGAGGTCAGCGGCCTCGTGCGCGAGCTCCAGCAGGAGCGCACGGGCGTCGTGTGGATCGACCGCCTGCTGCCGCAGCCGGAGCTGTCAGCCGTGCTCACCGCCGGCACTGCCTTCGTCTGCCCGTCGGTGTACGAGCCCCTCGGCATCGTGAACCTGGAGGCCATGGCCTGCGGGCTCCCCGTGGTCGGAACCGCCACCGGCGGCATCCCGGAGGTCGTCGACGACGGCGTCACCGGGCGCCTCGTCCCCATCGAGCAGCTCCAGGACGGCACCGGCACCCCGATCGATCCCGAGCGCTTCGTGGCCGACCTCGCCGAGGCGCTCACGGCCGTCGTCAGCGACCCGGAGGCGGCAGCACGCATGGGTGCGGCAGGCCGCGATCGGGCAGAGCGCGAGTTCGGTTGGGATCGCATCGCCGCGAGCACGCGAGAGATCTACGCCAGCCTCATCAGCTGACCTGAACGCCTCCCGCTGACGGATAGCATGGGCTGTATGCCGAACGTTGTGCAGCTGTCAGACGTCTCCGTCATCCGTGACGGAAAGCCCATCCTCGACTCGGTGACCTGGTCCATCGACGACGATCAGCGTTGGGTCATCCTCGGCCCTAACGGAGCAGGCAAGACCACGCTCCTGCAGATCATCGCCGCCATGCTGCACCCGACGAGCGGCACCGCCGAGATCCTCGAGGAGCGCCTCGGCGCCGTCGACGTCTTCGAACTGCGGCCGATGATCGGCTTCGCCTCCACGGCGATGGCACGCAAGCTGCCGCGGAACGAGACCGTGCTCAACGTCGTCATGACGGCGGCCTACTCCGTCACCGGCCGCTGGAACGAGGAGTACGAGGAGATCGACTCCCGCCGCGCGCAGCGCGTGCTGGCCGAGTGGAAGCTCGATCACCTGGCCGATCGCACCTTCGGAACCCTGAGCGACGGCGAGCAGAAGCGCGTGCAGATCGCCCGCTCCGTGATGACGGATCCCGAACTCCTCCTGCTCGACGAGCCTGCGGCGAGCCTCGACCTCGGTGCCCGCGAGGAGCTGCTGCAGCTGCTCGGCGGCTACGCCCGCGAGGCCACGTCGCCCGCCTTCGTCATGGTCACGCACCACGTGGAGGAGATCCCGGTCGGGTTCACGCACGTGATGCTGCTCGCAGACGGCAAGGTCACGGCATCCGGACCCCTCAGCGAGGCCCTCACCTCGGAGAACCTCACCGAGACGTTCGGCCTGCCGATCGAGGTCACCGAGATCGACGGGCGCTACGCGGCACGCGCCGTCTGACATCCGGTGCACGGAGACAGCTCACAGGGCGATCTCTGCTAGACTCGGTAGCTGGCCCTCGTGGCCTGAGTTTTTCGCCGTGCGCGGCGTTACCCGTGGTTTCCACGATCTCAACACAATTCCGTTCCATTCGAAACACAAGGACTCTTCAATGAAGACTGACATTCACCCCAAGTACGAAGCGGTCGTCTTCCGCGACCTCGCGTCGGGCAAGTCGTTCCTCACCCGTTCGACCGTCGGCAGCGCCAAGACCGTCGAGTGGGAAGACGGAAACACCTACCCCGTCATCGACGTTGAGATCTCCTCGGAGTCGCACCCGTTCTACACGGGCAAGCAGCGCATCATGGACTCGGCCGGTCGTGTCGAGAAGTTCAACCAGCGCTTCAAGAACTTCGGCAAGTAAGCACCAGCTTCAGCCCGGACAGGAGGCCCTCGCCATAGGCGGGGGCCTCTTTCCGTTAACCCGCGCTGACGGATGCGGCCTCGACCCGCGTTGCCAGGTTACGGGGGTGCGGAGCATCAGGCACCCCTCGTAACCGGCAACTCGACGGGCCCTGGACTCGGATCAGGGCTCGAGGCCCGGCGGCACGTAGAGCGTGCCGTCCGAGGCATTCGCGAACTCGGAGCGGATGCGATCGCGGGCCTCGTGCTCGACGAGCACGGGCACGAAGTCGCGGATGGGATTTCCGTCGAGGTTGTGGTGCTCTTCCTCGACCACCTGCTCCACGACATCGGGGTCGACCTCGGGGAAGCGGTCCTCGAGTCGCTCGACGACCTTCTCGACTGCTGCGTTCTCTTCGTCGGCGTTCATTTCAGCAGTCAACGCTCGCGCGCGGGCGCGTGCAAGCGAACATCCGGTTAACGGATGCGGGTGGCGGTGATCGTTCGGCCGCGCACCCGGCATCGGCACAGCGTCGTCGTGTCTGACGCACGCACGCGGCGAACCCGGAACCGCCACCGTCGTGGCTCCGCCCGTCGCCGATAGCCAAGGGTGATCCGCCAGTCCTAGACTGCGGTCGACGGCGGACCACACCCTGCCAGCCCGGCACTGGAGCCGCTGCGTGAGATGGGAGCTAGAGATGGTTGACCAGAACTACATCGCGATCGCTGCGCAGTACGACGATGAGGACGCAGCAGCGGCGGATTTCGAAGCGGTCAGTGCTCACTTCAAGGAGACTCCGAAACGCGAGGTCTTCGATGCCGCGTTGATCAGGCGAGGGCTGGACGGTGAGGTCTCCATCGTCAAGCGGGAGGAGAGCGGAAAGCACCGCGGAACCAAGAAGGGCCTCGGGGTCGGCCTCGCGACCGGCCTCGCCGTCGCCCTGTTCCCGGCGGTCGCGCTCGGTGGTGCCCTCGTCGTCGCCGGCGGCTCGGGGGCGGGTGTCGGCGCGGTCGCTGGTCATATCGGACGGAAGACCCCGTCGAAGAACCTGGAAGCGATCAGCGAGACGTTGGACGCTGGCAGTGGCGGCATCGTGCTCGTCCTCGAACCCGACGACGTCGAGGCAGTGGAGAATCTCCTGCCGAGCGCGGCGCGGGTGACCAAGAAGGACCTGTCCATCGACGACAAGGAACTCGACGACGAGGTCGACGAAGCATACGAATGACGATCCGCGGCTGATCCGCGCGTTCAGGCAACCATCTCTTCGCGCGGATCACCGGTCTCGCGTCCGGTTCGCACCCGCTTCCACAGCAGGTCGGCGAGGACGGCGAGTGCGATGATCACGACGAGTGCGATCGCCGTCGCGGGTTCGTTGACCAGAGTCGTCGTGCAGAAGACGATCAACGTGCCCAGCGTCGCGATCAGTGCGATGACGAGCACGATGATGCTGGCGCCGGTCTCCCGGTAGAGCCGGAAGTGTCCGACGGTGACGGTCGAGAAGACGAGCAGGGCGACCGCGCTTCCGATCGAGGCGATGCTCGTCAGGTCGAAACCGACGACGAGGATGCTGGCGAAAGCGGCCATCACCAGGAGACCGACGGGGAACCGTCCGACCGACCGGCCGAACACCGGCGGGAACTGCCCGATCGACGCGAGGTGACGTGTCATCCCGATGGACGGGTAGAGACCGGCGTTCACAGCGCCGGTGGTGGAGAGCAGCGCGGTGATCACCATGAGGACGTAGCCTGCCTGCCCCAGTGTCGGCTTGGCGGCCTCGGCGATCGCAGTGGCCCCATACTTCACGACCTGGTCGGCGGTGAGGGTGCCGAACACTCCGAGTGAGACGGCCACATAGACGGTCGTTGCGATCGCCAGCGCCAGGTAGATGGCACGGGGCAGCTGACGAGACGGATTCGGGAGATCCTTCGCCGTGAACGTGATCACACCGAACCCGAGGAAGGCGAAGAACGTGAGGGCGACGCTCGCGATGATCTCCTGCAAGCCCGGGTAGTCGGCCGGGGCGAGAAGGGCCGGGTCGAGGTTGACGATGGTGACGGCGGCGAACACGACGAGGATGGCGAGCACCACCGTGACCAACACCGACTGCACTCGCGCGACAGCCGTCGAGCCGACGGCGTTCAGGCAGGTCATCACCACGATCAGCAGCACACCCAGCGCTCTCGCCCATCCCGCGTCACCGCCGGCGACGACCGAGCTGGCATACCCGCCGAACGACGATGCGATCATCGCGACGACGATCGATCCGGCGGTGAAGAACAGCCAGGCTCCGATTCCAGCGATGTGCCCCTCGCCGAACCCCTTCGAGAGGTACGTCAGCAGCCCACCGCCGGACGGGTACTTCGCGCCGAGCTTCGCGAAGGAGTAGCCCTGGAGGCCGGCGATCACGCCGGCGATGAGGAAAGACAGCCAGACGGCTGAGCCGGCTACGGCGCCGGCTGCGCCGAGCAGCGCGAAGATGCCCGCACCGACCATTGAGCCGACCCCGATGAACGTCGCCTGGAGCACCGTCATCCGCTTCTTGGCATCCGCAACCATGACGTCTCCCCTCGACGTCGCCCATGATGCTCCACGCAGTCCGCGTTCTGCAAGAGGCGGACGAAAACGCCCTCTGTTCTGCTCTTCCCTTCGATAGTTCAATGGGTGCATTCTTATCCCAGCAGGTGCAGTGTCGCTCCACGCAGGTGCAGGTTCCGTCGAAGCAGGGGGACTGTCATGGAAACCGTATCGATCATTCTTCAGGCAGTCGTCGTCATCGGTGCGATCGCCATGGGCGTCCGGACCGGGGGCTTGGGGCTGGGGCTCTGGGGTGTCGTCGGCACCGTGATCCTGGTATTCGGCTTCCGTCTGCCGCCAGGGTCCATCCCTGTCGATGCGTTCTTCATCATCATCGCCGTGATCACGGCGTCGTCTGCGATGCAGGCCGCAGGCGGCATCGACTACCTCGTGGCGATCGCATCGAAGATCATCCAGCGGAACCCGAAGAGGCTCACGTACGTGGCGCCGATCGTCGCATTCGTGTTCACGGTGCTCTCCGGTACGTCGAACATCTTCCTCGCCCTCATCCCGGTCATCTACGAGACGTCGTACCGGAACGGTCAGCGCCCTGAACGCGCGCTTGCCGCGTCGACCGTCACCTCGGGCCTCGGGATCACGGCCAGCCCGGTGTCGGCCGCCATGGCCGCCTATATCGTGCTGATGGATGGCACCGGCTACGGGCTTCCGCAGATCCTGCTCATCACTATTCCGGCGGCGATCGTGGCCTGCATCGTCACCTCGTTCGTACAGCAGCGAATCGGAAAGGATCTGCTCGACGACCCGGTGTACCTCAAGAGGGTGGAGGCGGGCACCGTCGAGATGCCGGCCGCTCTGGCCGCGCGCTACGAGGCGAGGGTCGGGGCGTCGGCAGGCTCGGCGACCACGACCACGACCGCGAGCACGAAGGCGACCGGTGACTCCGGCTCCGGTGCTGGCCGCGTGAAGGCGGCTGGGACGGCTCCCGCGCGGATCGAGCACCCCGTGCCCCCGGGAGGGGCGATCTCCGCCTACATATTCGTGACCGGGACGCTGCTGATCGTGCTGTTCGGGTTGTTCCCCGACCTGCGACCGGCGTTCCCCGACGAGGAGGGCGAGGTCGTCGCCATCGGCATGACGACGATCATCGAGATGGTCATGTTCACAGTCGCCCTGGCGATCATCCTCGCCCGGCGGGTGAAGCCGAGCCTGGTGGTCGAGCAGCCTCTGCTCAAAGCCGGGTTCGTGGCAGCGGTGGCGCTGTTCGGAATCGCGTGGATGGCCGACACGTTCATCTCAGCCAACGAGGAGACCATCATCGAACCTCTCGGCGCGATGATCGAGGCCAACCCCCTGCTGCTCGCTGTCGCACTCTTCGTCGTCTGCGGTCTCACGACGAGCCAGTCGGCGACGACGAACACCCTGATCCCGATCGCGCTGGCCGCCGGCCTCGCCCCCGGTGTCATCACCGCGATGTGGCCGTCCCTCATCGGCGTCTGGCTGTTCCCGGCGAACGGTTCCCAGATCGCCTCGGTCGAGACCGACCTGACCGGATCGACGAAACTCACACAGGTGCCCGTCTGGCATTCGTTCACGATCCCGATGCTGGTGTCGTGGGTCGCCGTCGTACTGGCCGGTCTCCTGATCCAGCTCGTAGTGCCCGCCTGATAATGATCGGCCCAGTCTCGCCCGTTGAGGCGGTGAGGAGGAGGAAACATGTCTGATGCATCCACCGTGGACGCGGCATCCCTGATGCCGGAGGTGATCCGACGACTCGAAGAGCTCGTCCGCATCCCTTCCGTCGCGTTTCCCGGATTCGACCCGGACCCGGTGCACCGCATGGGCGACGCGGTGGTCGATCTGTTCACCTCGGCCGGCGCAACCGACGCGAGGCTGCTCCAGGTTCCGGACGGGTACCCGTGCGTGTACGCGACCATCCCCGGCCCGGAGGGCTCCCCGACCGTCCTGTTGTACGCGCACTACGACGTGCAACCGGCACCGGAGAGCCAAGGCTGGTCGAGTGAGCCGTTCGAACCGGTGACGAAGGAGGATGGCCGCATCTATGGGCGCGGTGCCGCCGACGATAAATCGGGGCTGGTGATTCACTGGGCGACTCTCAAACTGCTCGCTTCCTCCTGGCCCTGCACGATCAAGATCCTCGTGGAAGGTGAGGAAGAGACCATCTCCCACCTCGAGGGGTTCGTCGAAGCGAACCCCGAACTGTTCGACGCAGACGCGTTCGTGATAGCCGACATTGGGCCGCAACGCGTGGGCAGGCCCGGATTGACCACCGCGCTCCGCGGAGACGTCGCCTGCACCGTGACAGTGCGAACGCTGGCGAACCCGGTTCATTCCGGCATGTTCGGCGGTGCAGCGCCCGACGCGGTGACGGCGATGGTGCGCATCCTCGACACGTTGCATGACGAGCATGGGGACACGGTCATCCCCGGCGTGGCCAGCGGAACGTGGAACGGTGCCGACATGGACGAGGCCGTCTATCGCGACGGCTCGTCGATACTCCCCGGCGTCGACTTCCTCGGCACGGGCTCGCTCTCCGACCGGATCTGGATGAAGCCGTCGGTGACAGTGCTGGGCATGGACCTGCCGAACACGGCTGAGGCGTCCAACGTCCTCCTCCCGGAAGTGACGGCGAAGCTGTCCATGCGGGTGATCCCCGGCTCGGATGCCGAGGCTCAACTCGAGGCGCTGATGGGACATCTGCGTGCTCAGCGACCGTGGAACTGCGAGGTGATCGTCGAGCGCGTGAAGGTCGGCAATCCATTCGAGGTCGAAGAGTCGCATCCGGCGATCATCGCCGCGAAGGACGCTCTGGCGCAGGCCTACGGTGCCGACGTCGAGTCGATCGGCAGTGGCGCGTCCATCCCTCTGGTCGCCTCACTCAAGAAGGTGTCTCCGGATGCCGCGATCGTGCTGTGGGGTGTCGAGGACACGGAGAAGTCACGCATTCACGCGTCGGATGAATCGGTCGATCCAGCGGAGATCGAACGCATGATCGTCGCGCAGACCCTGTTCGTCCGAGAGTTCGCTGCCTCGACCGGCAGTCCCGCCGGTCGGTGATCGAAAAGGAACGGTGACCATCATGACTGACGTCAAGACAACGAGTGGATGGGTGGGGTGGGTCGGATTCGCCGGCATCATCCTGATCCTGAGCGGCGTGTTCAGCCTCATCCAGGGTTTCGTCGCACTGATCGGATCCAACTACTACTACGCCGTCGAGAACGGGAGCCTATTCCTGTTCGATCTGACCGGCTGGGGATGGTGGAACCTCATCATCGGTGCGCTGCTCGTCCTGACCGGCCTCGCACTGTTCACCGGCGCGACCTGGGCGCGGGTCGTGGCCATAATCGTCGCCTCCCTCAGCGCGATCGGGCAGATGCTCCTCGTTCCGGCCCAGCCGTGGTGGGCACTCATCGTCATAGCAGTCGACGTACTCGTCATCTACGCGATCACCGCCCACGGACGTGAAATCGCCATGCTGGACGACTGACGGAACGGCCCTAAGTGCTCTCGCCCCGGGAGCAGGTGGACCACCGACCACTTCAGGAGGTATCTGATGTCCAATGAATCCGGTTCGGCTCTGAGCGTGTTCTCCCTCGACTCAGCGGAACTCGCCCCCGCTGCCGTCAACACCATCCGCGTCGCGCTCGGTGTGGGCGGCGCGATCGCCCTCATCATCGGTCTGCTGATCACATTCCAACCACAGGCGGCGGCGACGACGATCGCGATCCTTCTGGGGATCTATTTCGTCGTCGCCGGTCTCGTCTACGTGGGCATTGGAACCTTCGCCCGCGGCATCGCGGGCGGAGCGAGGGCGCTCGACATCATCCTCGGCGTGCTGTTCCTGATCGGGGCATGGCTGGCATTCGCGAACCTGTCGGGCACGGTGGCGTTCCTCGCCGTCTTCCTGGGCATCGTGATCGGCATCCTGTGGATCATCGAGGGGATCGCCACCCTCGCCCAGCTCGGCGACGCGCCATCGAGGGGATGGGCGATCTTCATCGCGATCGTGAGCATCATCGCCGGTGCCGCCCTGTTGTTCGCACCGGTCTGGGGCGCCCAACTGCTGTTCCTGGTGACGGGGATCGCGTTGATCGTGCTCGGAGTGATGCAGGTCATTCGCGCGTTCACGTTCGGGCGTGGAGCTGCCAGCACGGCACCGTGAGTCAGCGCACCGGCCACGCACCCGAGGTGGTGAACTCCGGGTCCTTGGTTCGGCGCATGTAGCTCTGGAAGCTCTCGGCCTGAGCCTGGCTCCAGTCGACCTGGCGCGCGTGGAGCTCTTCGGCCGTGATGGTCAGCGCATGCGGGTAGCGGCGGGCGATGGCCTGCGCGACGTGGCCGGCGGCGATGGCATCGGCTCCGGCGTCGTGCGCATTGTCGAGCACGACGCCGTAGTGCTCGGCGGCGGCGGTGAGCGTGCGCTTGCCCTTGCGGTAGGTGTCGACGGCCTTGTCGATGACGAGGGGGTCGACGACGGGGCTGGGGGAGACGAGCGCGGGGATGCCGTAGCGCCGCGCCTCACGGTCGAGCACTGACAGGTCGTAGGCCGCGTTGTAGGCGACGAGCGGGATGCCGCCGGCGAGCTGGGCGCGGATCGCCGTGACGATCTCGGCGATGGCCTCGGAGGCGACGCGGCCGTAGATGCGGGCGTGCTCGGTCGTGATGCCGTGGATCTCGGCGGCGCCGTCGGGGATGACGATGCCCGGATCGACGAGCCAGTCCGTGCGATCGACCACAACGCCATCGGCGTCGAGCACAGCGAGCGTCGCAGTGACGATGCGCGTCGTCTCGACGTCGATCCCGGTGGTCTCGAGGTCGAAGACGGCCAGCGTGGAGGCCCAGGTCGCGGTGGTTGTGGTGGTCACAGGGTCAGAGTATGCAGGGCCGCCGACATCGCCTGTGAGCCACTCCGCGAAGGTCTCGGTTCCGGCTGCGAGCTCGGGCGCGAGGTTCAGACCGGTGCGGAAGAAGCCCAGGATCGCCCCGGCCGCGGGGAGCGGGATGATCGGCCCCCGACCGTCATGGGCCGAGCGCCGGAGCGAGGCGATGACGCGCGACGAGAGCACCTCCGGACCGGCGATGGAGTGCAGGCGTTCGCGGCCCGACGGTACCAGCGCCTCGTCGACCAGCCGGGCTGCGACGTCGCGCACGGCTATCGGCTGGAAGGTGGTGCCCAGGAGCTCGGTCGTCCAGCCGAACGGAGCGAGGCCGAACAGTCGGTCGACGAGATCGTGGAACTGGGTCGCCCGCACGATGGAGACGTCGAGGCTGGAGTCGCGGTACGCGAGTTCTTGCGCCGTCTTCGCGGCGTAGTAGCCCGAGACGCCCCTGTCGACCGCGATGATCGAGAGCAGGACGAGGCGACGGATGCGGGCGACGCGCGCCGCGGCCGCGACGACGCGTGGTCCACGCCGCAGCGTGTCCTGGGCTCGGCCGGTGACTCCATCGGTCGCGTCGATGATCGCGTCGGCGCCGTTGAGCGCCTCGATGAGACCGACCCCTGAGACGATGTCGGCCCTGGCGTATTCCGCGCCGGGAATGGAGGCATCCGTCGCCACCGGCGCACGACTCACGGCGCGCACGCGCACGCCTCGCGCGAGCGCCTCCGAGACGACGGCGCGCCCGGCGCGTCCTGTTCCGCCGAGCACGACGATGAGTGGAATGTGCGCCTCGGACCTCATGAGCAGAGTCTAGGTCGGCGCGCTCAGCGCACGTCCAGCCCGCCGCGGGGGCGCGGCCTAAACTGGGGGAGATGTCAGTCTCCTCGCCCTACGCCGCGCAACTCGAGCGCATTCCCGTCGTCGAACGCACGCTCCGGGTGCTCGGATCGGAGACGCGCTACTGGGAGTACGGCGACGCCGCCAGTGACGAGACCATCGTGCTGGTGCACGGTTTCCGCGGTGACCACCACGGCCTCGAACCCGTCGTCGCGCAGCTTCCGGGCCGCCACATCATCTCGCCCGACCTGCCCGGCTTCGGGGCGTCGGCTCCGCTGCTGAGCGCACACGACATCGACGGCTACGCGGCCTGGCTCACGGCCTTCATCGCCGAGCTGAAGCTCACCGGCCGCGTCGTGCTTCTCGGCCACTCCTTCGGCTCGATCATCTCCTCGGCCGCCCTCGCCGCCGGACTCGTCGTCGACGACGTGATCCTGGTGAACCCGATCGCCGCCCCAGCCCTGCGCGGCCCGCGCGGCGTGATGACGCGGCTCGCGGTGTTCTACTACCAGGCCTCGGCCGCCCTGCCCGAGAAGGTGGGCTTCGCGCTTCTCCGCAACCGTGCCATCGTGCGCATCATGAGCGTGACCATGGTGAAGACCCACGATGCAAATCTGCGACGCTTCGTTCACGACCAGCACGACCAGTACTTCTCCGCGTTCAGCGATCGCGATGTGGTGCTCGAGGCGTTCCGCGCCTCGGTCAGCCACGACGTCAGCGAGTACGCCGCCGCCATTCCGACGCGCACCCTGCTGATCGCCGCGGACAAGGACGACATCACCTCGGTCTCGGCGCAGCACGACGTGCAGAAGCTGTTCCCGGATGCAGCCCTGCACGTCATCCCCGACGTCGGCCACCTGATCCACTACGAGACGCCCGGCGAAGCCGCCCAGCAGATCGCGGCGTTCCTCGCCGTGCCTGCCGACGCACCCGGCACGTCCGACCCGGCGACTCCGGCGGCATCGTGAAGATCGTCTTCGACGCCCGCTACACGCGGGTCGACCACCACGACGGCATCAGCCGCTACACGGCGAACCTCCTGACGGAGCTCGCGAAGCTGCATCCGGTGACCATGCTCATCAGCGATCACCGCCAGCTCGCCATGCTGCCCGACCTGCCGTGGCAGCTGATCTCGTCACCGACGAGCGCGGCCGAGCCGTTGGTGGCGCGCGCCGTGAACAAGCTGCGTCCAGACGTCGTGTTCACGCCGATGCAGACCATGGGGTCGTGGGGTCGCCGTTATGCACTGCTGCTCACGGTGCACGACCTCATCTACTACCGGAATCGCACGCCCCCGCGCGACCTCGCCGCTCCCGTCAGGCTCTTGTGGCGGCTCTACCACCTGGCCTGGTGGCCGCAGCGGATGCTGCTGAACCGCGCTGACGGCGTGGTGACGGTGTCGAACACGACGGCAGCGCTCATCGCCGAGCACGACCTCACCCGCAAGCCGGTCACCGTGGTGTCGAACGCCGCGGCGCCGCTCGCCGCCCTCGACGCTGACAGCGACGCCGCGCTCGTGCGGCGCGAGACACCTGCCGTGCGCCGACTCGTCTACATGGGTTCGTACATGCCGTACAAGAACGTCGACACCCTGGTGCGCGGCGTGGCGGCGCTGCCCGGGACCGAGCTGCACCTGATGAGCCGGGTGAGCGATGCCGAGCGCGCGCGACTGCAGAAGCTCGCCCCCGCCGCACTGCTCGTCTTCCACGACGGCGCGACGGATGCCGAGTACGCCGAGACGCTCCGCTCGGCGACGGCGCTCGTCACGGCATCGCGCGACGAGGGCTTCGGCATCCCTCTCGTCGAGGCCATGAGCGTCGGAACGCCCGTCGTCGTCAGCGACATCCCGATCTTCCGCGAGATCGGCGGGGACGCGGCCCTCTACTTCGACGTCGACGACGCCAAGGCCCTCGCCGCTGCCGTGAAGCGACTCGACGAGCCGGGGGAGTGGCAGCGACGGTCGGCGCTCGCCCTCGAGCGCGCAGCGACCTTCACCTGGGCGGCATCAGCTCGCACCCTGCTCGGTGTGCTCGAGGAGACCGTGGCGCGTCGGCGACGACGCTGACAGCGGCTCCTCAGCACGCGAGAACAGGCCGGAGCGCTGAGATCAGGCCAGATCAGCCTGTTCCCGCCCCGAAACGCCGATCCGGCCTGAGATCAGCGCGTGCGGCGGGCGGCGGGCCGCGGCCCGCGGTCAGACGGCGAGCTGATCGGCGATCGAGCGCAGCACCTCGGTGGTGCCGGCGTCGATCTTCACGGCGGCACGGCCGTCGCCCTTGGTGATACCGCGGTTCACCACGATGATCGGCGTGCGCTGACGGCGGGCCTGCTCGACGAGACGGATGCCGGAGTTCACGACCAGTGACGATCCGGCGACCATCAGGACATCGGATGCGGTGAGCATCGCCTGCGCCTCGCGGAACCTCTCGCGCGGCACGAACTCGCCGAAGAACACCACGTCGGGCTTCAGCATCCCGCCGCACACAGTGCACTCGGGCACGATGAACGCATCGATCTCGGTCACATCGGCGTCACCGTCTGGGGCGAGCCGCGCCGCCTCGTCCTCAGTGAGCCAGGGATTGGCATCCG
Source organism: Leifsonia stereocauli (assembly GCF_038432415.1). Taxonomy (NCBI): domain Bacteria; kingdom Bacillati; phylum Actinomycetota; class Actinomycetes; order Micrococcales; family Microbacteriaceae; genus Leifsonia; species Leifsonia stereocauli. The sequence continues at coordinate 1,017,389 of NZ_JBCAUN010000001.1, read as the reverse complement.
TCAACCGTTGGGCGATGTCGGACCGAGCGAAGAACTGCCCGCAGTGCAGGCAGACCACGCTGTCCATCGAGCCGTGCAGGGGCACCACCCGTGTGGATCCGGCGCGGGTGTGCAGGCCGTCGACATTCTGCGTGACGATGCCGCTGACGGCTCCGGATGCCTCGAGCTCGGCGAGCAGTCGATGCCCGGCGTTGGGTCCGGCCTGGGCGAAACGACGCCAGCCGAGGTGGCTGCCCGCCCAGTAGCGGCGGCGGTAGCGGTCGTCGGCGAGGTACTGCTGGAACGTCATCGGATTTCGCACAGGTGCCCCAGCCCCGCGATAGTCGGGGATTCCGGAGTCGGTCGAGACGCCGGCGCCGGTCAGCACCAGGGTCGAGCGACCGCGCATGAGGTCGACGGCTGCGCTCACTCCCATGCGCTGCTCGTCGGTCAGTTCCAGAACCGTGTCGGTCATCCCACTCCTCTGCCGGTGTATCGAGTCTAGGCACTGCAGTTTTCCGGATCGTCTCGCAGGCTGCGACGATGGGGATACCGAACGAGGGGAACCCGTGCACGTCATCCGCATCACCGACCTCGAGGCCGACGGCCTCTCCGATTACGCGCGTCTCACCGACGTCGCACTGCGGCGTGTCACCGAGCCTGAGGGCGGCCTCTACATCGCGGAGTCGACGAAGGTGATCACCCGCGCGCTGGCGGCCGGGCACGTACCGCGTTCAGTCCTGCTTCAGGAGAAGTGGCTGGCGGATGTCGAGCCCCTGCTGGCCGATTTCCCCGACGTTCCCGTGTTCGTGGGCGAGGCGAAGCTGCTCGAGCAGCTCACGGGCTACCACCTGCACCGTGGCGCGCTGGCGGCCATGCACAGGCCGGAGAACCCATCCGTCGCGGAGCTCCTGCAGGATGCCCGACGTGTCGTCATCCTCGAGGACATCGTCGACCACACCAATGTCGGCGCCATCTTCCGCTCGTCGGCCGGCCTGGGCGTCGACGCCGTCCTCGTCACCCCGCGATGCGCCGATCCGCTCTACCGCCGCAGCGTGCGCGTGAGCATGGGTACGGTACTGCAGGTGCCGTGGGCGCGCCTGCCCGAGTGGGACGAGGCGACAGTGCTGCTGCACGACGCCGGCTTCGAGATCGCCGCCCTCGCTCTGGCCGACAACGCGGTGAGCCTGCCCGACTATGCGGCCAACGCTCCCGAGCGCATCGCGCTCGTCTTCGGCAGCGAGGGCGACGGACTGAGTCGCACGGCCCTCGCGGCGGCCGACACCGTCGTCACGATCCCGATGCTGCACGGAGTCGATTCGCTCAACGTCGCCTCGGCCAGCGCTGTCGTCGCGTATGCCCTGCGCGTCGACCGGGAGCACAGGTCAGCCGACCTAGACTGATCCGATGCCCCTCTCCCGACGCCAGGTCTATCGACGTCGCAGAATCCTCGTGTTCAGCGCTCTCGCCCTCGTTCTCGCCGCTGTCATCTACGGTACGACCACGCTCACGGCGGCGGTTCCCGCGACAGCGGCATCCGTCACCCAGCCGACCGTCGCCGCGCAACCGGCCGCCCAGCTGACGTGGCCCGACTTCGGCAGCGGAGCAGTCGGTGCCGTCGGTTTCGACGGGCTTCTCGGCTCGCACGGGGACCCGGATGCCGCCGTGCCGATCGCGAGCATCACCAAGGTGATCACGGCCCTCGTCCTGCTCGACGCCAAGCCCATAGCCGCGGGCGAGGAGGGACCGACGATCACGTACACCGATGCCGACGTCGACATCTACTACGAGCAGGTAGCGGAGAACGCCTCGGTGGCCCCGGTCTCGGCCGGCCTCAAGCTCAGCGAGAGGCAGTCGCTGACGGTCATGCTTCTTCCGTCGGCAGGCAACTACAGCCAGTCGCTCGCCATCTGGGCCTTCGGATCGGTGGACGCGTACCTGGATGCCGCCCAGAAGTGGGTGGCCGACCACGGCCTCACCAACACCACCGTCGCCGACACCAGCGGGCTCTCGGATTCAAGCGCGAGCAGCCCGACAGACCTCGTCGCCCTGGCGAAGATCGCCGTGGCCGACCCGACCCTCACCTCGATCGTGTCGCAGAAGACCGCCGACATCCCGGGCGTCGGAGTCGTGCAGAACACCAACAACATGCTGGGAACCCACGGCGTCGACGGCATCAAGACCGGCACCAACGACAACTCGGGCGCCACGCTGCTGTTCTCGGCGAAGTACACCGTGGGCACGCAGACCGTCACCGTGGTCGGCACCATGCTCGGCGGAGCGTCGATGGGAGACCACGACGTGCTCGACGCTGCCGTCGGCACCGTGCTCGACGGCGTCGCCGCCGGATTCCACGAGGTGCAGTTGACGACCGCGGGAGCGCCGGCGGCCACGTACAAATCCCTGTGGGGTGACACGGCGACGGCCGTGAGTGCGAAGGATGCGTCGGTTCTGACATGGTCGGACACGGCTGTCAGCGGCGTCGCGAAGGCCGAGTCGGTTCAGGCAGCCGAGGACGGCGACACCGTGGGCTCGCTCACCTTCACCGTCGGCGCGCAGACCATCGAGGTGCCGCTCGTGCTGATGGGTTCGATCAGTGGTCCGGATGCCGGCTGGCGCTTGAGCCACCCGGGGGAGTTGTAGCGCGACGCTCGCCACCCTGTCGCTCGCCGAGGCCCGACGCAGTCGCGGCCGAAGCGCGTCTCAGGTGCGCTTCGGGCGGTCGCTCCGCTCGGCCCCCAGCGAGCGGCTGGGGCGTCAGCTGAGGGAGTCGACGTCCAGCACCTCGTAGGGAACGGCATCCGGTCGCTTCGGCAGCACGTGATCACCCGACGACTGGTGACGAATGCGGCGCACCACCCACGGCACCAGGTACTCCCTCGCCCATTGAATGTCCTCGCCGCGAGCCTGGCGCCACGATGCCGTCGGCAGCGGCTCGGGCTTCATGGGCTCGAGCGAGTTCTCGACGTTGAGCGAGGAGAGCACGAGCCGCGCCACCTCGTGGTGTCCGAGCGGGTTCAGGTGCAGGCGATCGGGCGCCCACATGCGCGTGTCCTGGATGGGAGTGAAGCCCCACTGGTCGGCCACGATGCAGTCGTACCGCGTGGCGATCGTGCGGATGTTCTCGTTGTAGATGGCCACCTTGCCCCGGATGCCGCGGAACACGGGCGAGAAGCCGACATCCGTAGCCGTGAAGATCACGACGGTCGCGCGATCGCTGGTGAGGCGCTCGATGATCTGCTCGAACTTGCCGGACACGAGATCGGGGTCGGAGCCCGGGCGGATCACGTCGTTGCCGCCTGCCGAGATGGTGATGAGGTCGGGCCGCAGCGCCAGAGCGGGCTCGACCTGCTCGTCGAGGATCTGCTGGATGAGCTTGCCGCGCACGGCGAGATTGCCGTACGCGAAGTCGTCGGAGCCCTGAGCCAGTACCTCGGCGACGCGGTCCGCCCAGCCCCGATTGCCCCCGGGCCGACTGGGCTCCGGATCGCCGATGCCCTCGGTGAACGAGTCGCCCAACGCCACATAGCGCGACCAGGGATGCAGGGGACCGGAACTTGATTCTCTCGTCATAGCTTCTCCATTCTGCACATCTTCGCTCTCGCGGCGCACGCATGATCTGCGCGACGACCGCGGCAGCGCCGACCCGACCCGTCCGTCAGACTCTCCTCCCGCCGTGACACGCCCGAGATCGGTCTGGAGCCACCCCGGAAGACGCCCCGCGCAGTCGAGTGTCAGCCGACTCGGGTAGATTTGGGCCAGTGAGTACACCGCTGCCGGAAGGCCCCATCCCGGGAACCGCAGCAGCAGAGCATCTCTCTCCGGCCTTCCCCGATCGCGCCGCCTGGGGAACCGCCACCAAGCTGCGTGCTTGGCAGGCCGAGGCCCTCGACGCCTACTTCGAGAGGCAGCCGCGCGACTTCCTCGCCGCCGCGACGCCCGGCGCAGGCAAGACCACGTTCGCGCTCCGTCTGGCGGCCGAACTCCGCGGTCGCGGCATCATCGACCGCATCACCGTCGTAGCGCCCACCGAACACCTCAAGAAGCAGTGGGCGGATGCCGCGGCCAGGGCCGGCATCCGACTGGATCCGTACTTCCGCAATGCCCACGGCAGTTACGGCAGGCATTTCCACGGCGTCGCCGTGACCTACGCGCAGGTCGCTGCCCGCGCCGCCCTGCACCGCGAGCTCACCCAGTCGGGCCGCACCCTCGTGATCCTCGACGAGGTGCACCATGGCGGTGACGCCCTCAGCTGGGGCGATGCCATCCGTGAGGCCTTCGAGCCGGCCACGCGCCGGCTCTCCCTGACCGGAACTCCGTTCCGCTCCGACACCGCGCCCATTCCGTTCGTGCAGTACGCGCCCGACGAGCACGGGATCCGCACCTCGCTGACCGACTACAACTACGGCTACGGCCGCGCACTCGCCGACGGCGTCGTGCGCCCCGTGATGTTCATGGTCTACAACGGTTCGATGAAGTGGCGTACGCGCGCCGGCGACGAGATGGAGGCCAGGCTCGGCGAAGGGAACACCAAGGACATCACCTCGCAGGCCTGGCGCACGGCGCTCGAGCCGAAGGGGGAGTGGATCCCAGCGGTGCTCCGCGCGGCCGATCGCCGTCTCACCGAGGTGCGTCACACGATCCCGGATGCCGGCGGCCTGGTGATCGCGACCGACCAGACCATGGCGCGAGCATATGCGGCGATCCTGCAGGACATCACCGGCCAGCCGCCGACGGTCGTGCTCTCCGACGAGAAGGAGGCCAGCGACAGGATCGAGCAGTTCGCCGGAAACACCAGCCGCTGGCTGGTCGCCGTGCGCATGGTCTCCGAGGGCGTCGACGTTCCACGCCTCGCCGTGGGCGTCTATGCGACGAGCTCGTCGACCCCGCTGTTCTTCGCCCAGGCCATCGGCCGCTTCGTGCGGGCCCGCCGTCGGGGAGAGACGGCATCCGTGTTCCTGCCGAACGTGCCGATTCTCATGGCCCTCGCCTCCGCCCTCGAACTCGAACGCGATCACGCCCTCGATCGGCGTCGTGATGACGAGGCCGAAGGGGACATGTACAACCCCGAAGACGCCATGGTGGCCTCGGCGAACAAGGAGGACCGGGCCTCGGAGGCGCTCACCGACGAGTTCAGCTTCGAGGCGCTGGCGGCGAGCGCGGACTTCGACAGGGTGCTCTTCGACGGCCACGAGTACGGCGATCTGGCGGAGCCGGGCAGCCTCGAAGAACTCGACTTCATCGGTATCCCGGGGCTTCTGGAGCCCGAGCAGGTCTCCGACCTGCTGCGCACCCGTCAGGCGCGCCAAGCCCGACGGGCGACGGACCGGCGCAGGAACGCGCCGGAGGATGCAGAACCGGAAGACGTTCCGCTGTACCGCACCATCAAGGAGCAGCGCACCCTGCTCTCGAGTCTTGTCGGCATGTGGTCGAAGCTGTCCGGGGAGCCGCACGCGATGATCCACACCGAACTGCGGCGGCTCTGCGGCGGGCCAGCCGTACCGCAGGCCAGCGTCACGCAGCTGCAGGCCCGCATCGAGGTGCTGCGCAAGAGGCTCGGTCGTTCGCACTGATCGCGGCGCTCGTCGACCGAATCCACGCGGCTGTCGTTCGCTGTGCTCTCGCGATCGCCGCAGGCGAGCGGGCGCAGGTGATAGCCGCGAGCCGGCTCGGGGCCACCGGGCGACTGCCTCTAGCGGTTGAGCTGGTAGCGGATGTGCGTGGCGAGCGGGGAGTGCAGAACCTCGACGGGCTCGAAGTCGAACGAACCCGTGCCGTCGAAGATCCGCTCGCCTGCCCCGAGCAGGACTGGCGCGATGTCGAGTGTGAGTTCATCGATCACTCCGGCCGCGAGCGCCTGCCGCACGGTGGAGGCGCCGCCTGCGATGTCGACGCCGCCGGCCGTCTCGCGGGCCAGGGCGTATGCGGCGTCGAAGCCGTCGGTGACGAAGTGGAAGGTCGTGCCGCCCTCCATCTCGATCGGCTCGTGCGCGTGATGGGTGAGCACGAACACCGGTGCGTGGTACGGCGGCTCATCGCCCCACCACCCCCGCCAGGCGCCGTCCCATTCGCCGCGGATCGGGCCGTACATGTTGCGACCCATCACGTAGGCGCCGCGGGGGCGCATCAGCCAGCCTGTCGCGGTCTCGTCGGCGTCGTTCGCCCGTGCGTCGCCGATGTGCCACCGGTGGAGCTCGATTCCGCGCGTACCGAGGCCCTGATCGATGCTCTGGTCGGGACCGGCGACGAATCCGTCGAGCGAGATCGACATGTGGCAGGTGGTGAGCGGCATCCGGGACCCTTCGATCGTGCTTGCGATTGCATGCGACGCCGGTCGGTCGACCTCGCGCCATCACTCATCGTTACAGTGGGCGTCATGACACAGCAAGAGCTGCTCTTCGAGGCGCCCATCGGGGTCGATATCAACGGCGAGATCAGTGTGAAGGTGCGTAGACGACTCGGCAAGGAGATGGGCGACGTCGTTCGCGTCTCACTGGCACGCCGGTGAACTTGCCAGCTGACCACGGGCGAGCATCGACCACGCGCAGTCGACTGGTCAGCTGAAGACGCGGTTCAGCCAGCCGGCGACCGGTCGCTGCTGCTCACCCTGCTGTGCGGCGAGCACGATGAGTGCAGCCGTGACTGCCGGCAGCACCCACTGCGCGAAGCGCTGCTTCGTCTGGGCTGCCGCAAGTTCCTTCGAGGTCCGCGCTCCCGGCTCCGTGACGCCTTCAGCATCCTCGTCGGAATGCTTCGCGATCACGCCGCCGAGGACGGCGGAGTAGAGAGTCGCTCCGCATGCCACCCCTGTGAGCACGAACTTGACGGCGGTGTTGACCTGCGTTCCGCTGTCGGCGGCGATGCGCCCCTTGTTGCCGATGATGAGGCCGACGCTGCCGATGCCGTGCACCGCGATGGCTGCGAGCTGTACGGGAGCCCAGCGGCCCCAGCCGATCGAGGAGATCTTCAACTTCTGGCTGGCCGGTTCAGCCTTGGAGGCGGCTCCGTTCAGGCCTACGGCACCCATGAGGGAACCACCGAACCAGGCTGCGAGGCCGATGTCGTGCATGGAACGGACGAGAGTGTTGCGTTGCGACATGGTGTCTCCTGATCGGGAAGCTCCGCGGGTTGACTCGTGCAGAGGTTCCGCAACAGTAGGCAGGCCGGTCCCGCCCGCAAGATGGGCTTGACAGGAGCGAGTTCGCGGCCCCCGGATGCTGCAACGCAGCCGATGTCCTAGGCAGGCATCCGTCAGGAAGTCAACCCCGAAACAGCATCTGGGGGTGCTCTCTAACGTTGCCGAGGCCCAGTCCTGCTGGGCTGAGCGGGAACGGTTCCCGTCCACAGCAGAGGAGTCATCCATGACCAACAACAATTCATCGAACGGCCGGACCGGCGTCTCTCGGGTCTTCACCGAGACGAAGGCCGCCTTCAAGACGACCGAGTTCTGGGTCTTCGTCGTCGTCTCCGTGGCCATTCTGATCGCGGCGGCCGTCACCGACAACGGTGAGGACGGACAGGGCTTCGGCGCTGCTCAGGCATGGTCGTACGTGGCTCTGGTCTCGGTCGGCTACATGATCAGCCGCGGACTCGCGAAAGCCGGCACCAAGGGTCGCGAGCGCGACAACGACTGATTCGACAGACGTGATCGACGGCGCACCCGACTCGGTCGGGTGCGCCGCATCTCGTCGCGGGTGGGGCTGAGGTGAACGCACCCGCTGGTTCGACGCCTGATCATGAGAATCAGCACTCCCGTCCGCACCTGAATGGCGATATCCTGAGATCAGCTGTCGGTTCACCCGCGTCCCAGTGGGAGACCCAGACCTCGTCGAGAACGCGCAGCCCGGTTTGTCTGAGGAGACGACATGGGCACACACATATCGAGCGTCGGAATCCTCCGAGGGAATTCGCGCCACAGGATGTCTCGTCATCTGTCGATCGCACACGCCGGTGACACCGGATGGGCGAGCTGATGGGCTCCCTCATCTACGGCGCCGGGACGACGTACTCACTCGACGACAGGACTCTCGCGCACCTCAGAGTCGCCACGGGCGCACGACTGCGGCGGCACGAATCCTTCTACCTGTCGTGGAGCGTGCCACCTGAGCACGGATCCGGCCGCATCACCATCTGGGTCTCGCCGTCGATTCCGTTGCAGTTCCATTTCGTTTCGTCCCATCCTCTGGCACTCAATCGCACGTGGCTGATGGCCCTCAACGCCTCCGCTGACTCGGACCGAGGGATGACGTTGATGAGTGAAAGCGAGGCGGAGGACTTCATCCGCGACTCGCAGGCGCTCGTGGGAGTCGGCGAACTGCGATGACGTCATCGTCGTGAGCGACAACCGCGCAGGCTCGTCGGACCGCGCCAGTCCGATCGCGGCGTTTCGACGACGCCATCAGGGTGCCCACATCTGCGCACTGTAGTGTCGTCACCACGGCTCCGAGACCCAGCGCCACATCGTTTCGACGACAATGAAGGCGGCTAGTCGATGGAGAGCAATCCTGCGGGCGCCGATTCGCCCGACGCCCCCCATGGCCGCGACTTCGCCGTCGCCGCTGCCAGGCTCACTGCTGCCGTCGGTCCCGACGACGACCTCTGCGCGCCGCTGGTCTGTGCGACCGCGACGTCCGGTGCCGTCATCTCGAGCCTGGGCGAACCACTGGGCACGCAGACGATCTGCGCCAGCAGCGTCATCGCCGAGCGCATCGATGAGATCCAGATCGACCTGGGCGAAGGCCCATGCTGGGAGGCGTTCCGATCGCGGGTACCGGTGATGGAGAACGACGTTCAACACGCGAGCGGGGGCGACTGGCCGACGGCACTCGAGTCGCTGCAGGGACTCGGTATCGGCGCGCTGTACGCGTTCCCCCTGTACGTGGGAGATCTGAGCGTCGGCTCTCTGGACCTGTACTCGATGAAGGCCCGTCGGCTGTCAGCGCCGCAGGTCCACGATGCGACCGCTCTGGCCTCGATCGCCGCGCGTCAGGTGTTGCGCCGCGCCCTCGACGGGCTGGACCTGCCGATGGACGAACCCGTTGCAGGCAGGTACTCCAGGCGAGAGGTGTACCAGGCCTCGGGTATGGTCGCGGCGCAGATGTCCATCTCGGTCGATGACGCCCTCCTCGTCATTCGTGGCCACGCATTCGCCGAGGACCGCACGGTGCGAGAAGTCGCTGCCGAGATCGTCAACCGGAATCTGACATTCGGCTCCGCCGAACGCTGATCGACTTAGGATGAGGCATGAGCACACGAACACGTGAAAGCAAGCTCGTAGACACTTTCGTGACGCTGGCTGACTCCCTTGTCGCTGAATTCGACATCGTCGACCTGCTGCAGGTTCTCGTCGACGAGTGCATCACCCTCTTCGACGTCTCCGCTGCGGGCATCCTCCTCCTCAGTTCCACGCAGGAACTCGAGGTGATCGTCTCCACAAGCGAGCGGAGCGAGTTCATCGGGCTGATGCAACTCCGGGCCGGCGAAGGCCCCTGCGTCGAAGCAGTCACTCGCGGCGAGGTCGTATCCGTCTCGAACCTTCACGACATCATGGATCGCTGGCCGGCTTTCGCTGCGGATGCCGCCCGATCCGGCTTCGCCTCGATGCACGCGATTCCGATGCGTCTCCGCTCGTCGACGATCGGTTCGCTCAACCTGTTCCGTGACGGAGTCGGCGAGCTGAACACCCAGAACGCCGTCGCGGCCCAGGCGCTGGCCGACGTGGCGACGATCAGCATCCTGCAGCATCGCCTCGTCGAAGAGAGCGGAATCGCCCAAGCACAGCTTCAACGCGCCTTGGACAGCCGGGTCATCATCGAACAGGCCAAGGGCTATATCGCCCACACCCAGAACATCGGCATGGATGAGGCGTTCTCCCGTCTGAGGTCCCACGCCCGGTCGAACCAGGCACGACTGGGCGACGTCGCCGCGCGCGTGATCTCCGGCGATCTCCGGATCTGACGCCGGTCAAGGCGATCTGGACGAGCATGCTCCGCGAGTCCCGGCGGACGTTCAGCCATGCCCGAGGTAGGACCCCTACACTCGGGGCAGTTGCCCTGGTCCTCGGCGATGTCGATCCGAACCGTTCCTGCGGTCGGATTCCCGCACTCGCCGAACGGATCACGAATGTCTCTCGCCGCTGCCACGCCCGCTGTCAGGATCACCAGAACGAAACCGGGCGGCGACCGCTCGAACCCCACGACCGAGTACTCGGCGCTCCTGCGGACGGTCCGTGATGCGGGTCTGCTCCGGCGCCGGACCGGTTTCTACGTCGTCACGTTCGCAGCGATCACCGCCGCACTCGTCGCAACGATCGGCGGCTCCATCCTTCTGGGCGACAGCTGGTATCAGTTGGTGGTCGCCGGCATCCTGGGCATCCTCCTCACGCAGTACGCCTTTCTCGCCCACGAAGCCTCCCATCGGCAGGTGTTCGAATCCGGCAGGGCGAACGACATCGCCGGGCGGACCATCGCGAACCTGATCGTCGGAATCAGCTATTCCTGGTGGATGACGAAGCACTCCCGTCACCACGCCAACCCGAACGTGCTGGGCAAGGATCCCGACATCGAGCGTGACGTCATCTCCTTCACGAAGGATGACGCACTGCGCGCCACGGGCTTCTACGGGTGGATGACGCGACGTCAGGGCTACTTCTTCTTCCCTCTCCTCACGCTCGAGGGCATCAACCTCCACGCCCACGGGCTGCGGACGGTCTTCGGCCGGGGCAGGGTCGACAAGCGCTGGGTCGAGGCCTCGATGCTCCTGACGAGGATCGCCGTCTACCTGGCCGTCGTCTTCACCTTCCTCCCGCTCGGAATGGCCTTCGCCTTCATCGGGGTACAACTTGCGGTGTTCGGGGTCTACATGGGCGCATCCTTCGCCCCCAACCACAAGGGAATGCCGATCCTGCCGCAGGACGCGCGGGTGGACTTCCTCCGACGTCAGGTGCTGACATCCCGCAACATCCGGGGAAGCAGGTCCATGGACATCTTCATGGGCGGGCTCAATTACCAGATCGAGCACCATCTCTTCCCGAACATGCCGCGCCCGCACTTGAAGCAGGCTCAACTGCTGGCGAAGGCCTATTGCGAGAGCCACTCGATCCGCTACACCGAGACCGGTCTTCTGGAATCGTACGGAATCGTGGTTCGTCACCTGAACAAGGTCGGCCTCGCGGCCGACGGCGATCCATTCGACTGTCCCGCCGCTGCGGCGTTCGGCCGGTGAAGGCGATGGGCCAGGGCGCAGATCTCTGGCGCAATGTGCCCCGACCGGGTTACAATGTGGATAGCTGTCTATTCACTCGCCGGTCGGCGAGCGACCTAGACCATTGTCGGAATGAGCAGCCCTGATTTCTCTCTGAGGAGATGACATGGGCACCTTCATTTACAACGGCACTCTCACGGTGGACTTCGAGGATCGGCTTCTCGCCCACCTGCAGTTCGTCATCACGAACAAGTTGCGGCGCGACGAGTCATTCTCCTTCAGCTGGACCACGGCCGACGACTCGGGCGGGGGCAGGACCAGCGTGTGGCTGGATCGACGAATCCCGATCGTCTTCGACTTCTCGACGAGCGCACTGCCGGCGTTGAACCGCGAATGGGCCGAGAGCCTCATGAGAACCGCCCATCGTGACGGCCGCTTGCAGATCGTCCCGGAAACGAACGAACGCGTCGCGGTGTCGGAGAAGCGTGGAGCGATTCCGGCCAACCGGACGTGATCGGGCGGGCGAACGGCTGCTGGGCCTGATCGGCCGATTCAGAACGTGTCGAGTGGATCGATCCAGGCTTGCGCCGGCCACGAGTCGTCGCGCTCGCCCGGAATGCTCACGTATTCGTCGATCACCGTGGTCTCCACAGTGAGGGACATGCCGGGCGACACGAGAACGTTCACAGACCGGTCGGGTGTCCGCACGATCTCCACGAAACCGCCGCCGGCTCGCAACTGCCCTGTGATGGATTCCATGATCGCCTGCGCGTCGAGCTCGGACGGGATGGTGTACTCCCGACCGTCGATCTTGATTCTGATGAGCAACATCGTCTCTCCGCTCTCTGTCATCAGTGTGGACGTCGATGACTGGTCGGAGAACGCCCTTGACGAGCTGAAGCTCTCGTGCAGGGCCCCTCGGCGATGGGCTGAAGCTGCGTATCGCCTCGTCAGTTGATGATCTCGCCTCGCTGGTCCGCGCGCAGCACCGCCAGACGGTCTCTCCACGCCTGAAGCTCCTCGGCCGTCAGCCTGGTCCAGTCGGTCACCTCGCCGACGACCCTGAGAGGCGCAGTGCTGCGGTACGACCTGGTGGGGTTGCCGGTGAACTTCTTGTCGGTCACGTTCGGGTCGTCCTCGAACTCTCCGGTCGGCTCGACTGTGTAGACGCGCGGAGCAGCGTCGCCGGGAGCGAGCTCAGCTGCCAGTCCGGCCCCGTTCGGAAGCGCAGTGAAGTAGATGTGGTTCATCACGACCTCCGGTCGATAGTTCGACCTGAAACCGGCCGTGAGGAGATCGCCCTCTCGCAGGTCGGCTTTCGTGCCGTGGAAGAACGGACCCTCGTCCAGCGCGTTGCTCACGCCGCCAGCCTAGAACGGATGCCGCGGTGGCGGAGGCGCTGTCGGCGGGCCAGAATGGCGCTCATGACCGAGAACGCATCTGGCGGAGCGTGGACGTCGGAGGCTCTTCAGTACCTGGTCGGCATCCGCGAGCTGGCCATCGCCGCACCGCGTGCTCACGGGGGCTCCGAGCGGTGGACCCCGATCTGGGTGGTCGTCGTCGATGACGATGTTTTCGTTCGCACCTGGCTTCGTCGGGACACGGGGTGGTACGGACGCGCCGTCGACACGGCGCACGCGTCGATCCGAATCGCTGGGGAGAGCGTCGGAGTGGTCGTCGAGGCGACGGGCGACTCGAATGCCGACGCGATCGATGCGGCGTATCGCGCCAAGTACGGGGATGGCGGCGCTCAATCGATGGTCTCGGCGGAAGCCGCGGCATCCACTCTCCGTCTGACCCGTTCGCCGTGACTCCTCAGCGTGCGGGGATGATGTTCTGGTTCAAGTGGAAGACGTTGCTCGGGTCCCACGCTGCTTTGATGGCACTGAGGCGGGCGAGCTTGGCCGGCGGGTACGCCGCCCGGATGCCGGCACTGCCCTCATCGGTGAGCGCGTTGACGTAGGCGCCACTGGCGAACGGGGCCAACCGGGCCGCCGAAATGCGGGCGCGCTCCATGCGATCGCCGTCCTCGGCAGGGTCCGTCCAGCGCGTGCCAGCAACGTACTCGAAGAGAGTGTCCCGTTGGCTGAAGGCGGTCTCGTCGTCTGGAACGTCGGCGATCGCGCCGCCGTAGGCCTGAAGGCTCGCTCCCACGTCGGGATCGTGTTCGAGGAGCGCGTCGAGGGCGGCGTCGGGCAGCTCGCGGAAGTAGTGCCCCTTCCAGTAACGGCGCTGAGCGTGGCCCCTGATCGTGTCGTCGCGTCGCTGGAGATCGACGTAGGAGAGTTCGTCGCTGCGCCGGGCGAGGGGGCGGCCGAGGGCATCGAGCTCGCGTGCGTACCTGGCGCCCGCATCCATGTCACCGACCCAGACGAATCCGATGGTCGCAATCGCGCCCATCACCGTGGCCGAGAAGGTCGCGGCCCGGGGCGCCCCGGCGTTCAGATCGCGCCAGCGGCGGAGCACCCCAGCAGCGTTCTCGCGGGGGAAGTCGAGCTCGACGCTGAGCGCCTGCGTGCCCACGTCGTGGAGCTCGAACTCGAACGACGTGACTATGCCGAAGTTGCCTCCTCCGCCGCGCAGCGCCCAGTAGAGATCGGCATTCACCTCGCGCGACGCGGCGACAGCGTCGCCGTCGGCCGTGACCACGTCGAAGGAGCGGACGTTGTCGCAGGACAGGCCGTACTGGCGCGCCAGCCACCCCATGCCTCCGCCCAGCGTCAGCCCGCCGACTCCCGTGTGGGAGACGTTCCCCGCCGTGGTGGCGAGTCCGTACTGCTGACCTGCGCGGTCGAGGGCGCCGAGAAGCGTTCCGCCTTGCACCCGAGCCCTTCGACGGACGGGATCCACGCGCACTCCGTCGAGCGGCGTGAGATCGATCATCAGTCCGCCCTCGGGCACGCCCAGCCCGAGCACGCTATGACCCCCGCACCGGATGCCGACCTCGAGGTCGTGCTCGCGCGCAGCACGCACCGCCGCCTGGACGTCGGCAACGCTCGCGCACCTCACGATCACCTGCGGCCGATGATCGACCATCGCGTTCCAGACCGTCCGGACGTCGTCGTAGTCCGAGTCGCCGGGCAGTACGACCCGCCCGTCGAGATTCGCGTCCGCGAGAACCGAGGAGGCCATCAGCACGGCATCCAGTCGCCCGTGTGCACGCAGGCGCGGCCATCGATGAGGTCAGCCGAGGGATTCGTCACGGCTCGTTCCCTTCTCTAGTGTTCACTTCTCCGGGCGAGAGCCTGGAGTTGCCAATCGTGCACGTCGCTCACCCATTCCCAGCCGGGCTGAGCCGCTGGACCGATGCGAGGGTCGCTGGGGGTCCGCCCGTCACGGAGGGCGAGCACGTACGCCCGATCCCGCTCGATGCGCTCGCGCAGGTGATCGCCTCCGCCCACGGAACCGTGTCCGGGGACGACGACATCGACGTCCCCGACCACGCGGTCGAGCATCATCAGGGCGGCCAGATAGTCGTCTATGGGGTTCTCGGCTGCCATGTCGAGCATGGGAACCAGGACGTCGGAGAGCATGTCACCGGCGATCAGCACGCGAGGCTGCTCGACGAGGAGCGCAGCATGTCCCTCGGAGTGCGCTCGGTGCTCGATGATCCGCACATCGGTGCCGTCCCATGGAATCAGCGATGCGCCCGCTGGTACACCAGTGATGAGGCCGAGCATCTCCATCGGAATGTCGTCGGCGAACTCGGGCGGCAAGCCCTCGGCCACGTCGGCCTCCCAGTCCGGAGTCGCCAGAAGGTCGCGAACGGATGCCGCGCAGTCAGCTGTGCCGTACCGCGGCGCGTCGCCGAGCGTGGGGTGCCAGAGAACGTGATCCCAGTGCGGATGCGTCGCGAAGCCGGCAACGACGGGCCTGCCACGATCTCGGAGGTCGGCCGCGAGGGTCGACATCTCGGCACGCGTGATTCCGGGGTCGACGAGCAGTACTCCGGCATCACCCTCCACGGCGACGGCGTTGCTCTGGATGCACTCGCTCTCGTGCACCAGCACGCCTTCGGCGACCTGCTTCAGCATCAGCGAGCCCCGCCGTCATAGCGGATGGCGTACCGGTGCAGCGTGACGCCCGACTCGAACGAGAGCTGCTCGAGCAGGTCGAGTTCGATCGGGACGTCGTAGTCATCGAAGAGCGGCCTGCCGAAACCCAGGATCGTGGGGTGCGTGGCGAGCAGCAGCTCGTCGAGCAGCCTCGCCTTCAGGAGCTGCGTCGCCAGGTCGGCGCCGCCGACTCCGATCGCGCCATCGGTCTCGGCACAGATCGCGGCGAGCTGCGCGATCGCATCGTCGCCGATGACTCGCGTGTTGTGATCCGCCTCGTGCCGGGTGCGGGAGACGAGCACCTTGGGCTTGGTCGTCCAGATCTCGCCGTACTCGCGGAGGAAGTCGGGCAGGGACTCATCGGCGTGAGCCTGCGGCCAGAACTCCTCCATGGTCTCGTAGTGGATCCGTCCGTGCACGAGGAGCGCGAGCTGCTCGGTTCGGGCATTCAGCTCCCGGTGGAGGGCCTCGCCGATGCGCAGCCACTCGCCTGCACCATTGTCACCGGGAACCTGTTCGATCCGCAGGTCGAGGGAGACGTTCATGCCGTAGATGAAGCGGCCCATCGGTTCCTCCAATAGTGATTGCGATTTGCAACCACTATAGTGATGGGCACATGACTGTCAAGGAGGAATCGTGGAACCACGATCCGGGTGTCCGATCAACGCCGCCGTCGAAGTACTCGGCGATCGCTGGTCGCTGATCGTGCTGCGCGACGTCATCTTCGGGGACCGCCGATACTTCCGTGCGCTGCTCACCGGGTCGATCGAGGGCATCGCCTCGAACATCCTCGCCGACCGCCTCAAGCGGCTCATCGACGCCGGGATCCTCACGCGCGGCACGGCCGCCAGGGGTCAGCGCGCTCGCTTCAGCCTGACCGAGGCCGGCATCCAGACCGTGCCGATCATCTACGCCCTGGGGAACTGGGGCCTCGACTGGCGTGCCGGAGATGACCAGCTCCGGGCCCGCCAACACCTCATGCGCGACGGGGGACCTGCGTTCGTCGAGGAACTCATGGACGAACTGCGCGTGCGCCACCTCGATGCAGCGCCGCGCGAGACCGCCGGCCCGGGGCCCCTCGAACGTTTGAGCATCGCCTATGCCGAGGCATCCGACTCCTGACCTCGCGACGGACCGATGATCCGTGCGTGAGGTTCGGCGCCTGAAGATTCTGGTTACAGCTCTGTTTCGGTCTGCGCCGAGGGGTGGGATCGGCATCGCAGATGATTCCACCCCGCTTAGGGTTGTTGCAGCATCTTCACGACGCGAAAGGCTGTTCGACATGGATTCGAAGAAAACCGACCTCGATCGCATCGACCGTGGCCTGCTGCGAGCCCTGTCGGTGAATGCCCGGGCATCCGGATCCATGCTCGCCGCCGAGGTCGGAGTCGCCGAGTCGACGGTGTCGCTACGGCTCCGTCGCCTGCAGGCGCTCGGGCACATCCGCGGCTATCACGCGAACATCGACCTCGCCACTCTCGGAGCATCGCTGCAGGCCCTCATCGCTGTTCGACTCGCCAAGCACGCGCGCGACGAGATCGACTCCTTCAGGGCCGCGGCCCCTCACCTGCCCGGTGTCATCAGCCTGTACCACATGGCCGGCGCCGACGACTATCTGCTCCACGTCGCCGCTCATGACGCGAACGAACTGCGCGACTTCGTGCTGACGCACCTCACCGGCCACCCGGCGGTCGCCCACACCGAGACCAACCTCATCTTCGAGCACGCTGACGGCGACGGCTGGCAGGAGCTGCTCAAGTGACGGCGCCAGAACGCTCGGGTGCCTCAGCGCCCGAGCGCGGCAAGAAGGAGCTCAGACGCTGGCGGCAGTACCTCGCCAACGAACGCGCCGAGGCCGCCGTCTACCGTGAGCTCGCACAGCGACGCACCGGCGAGGAGCGCGCCATCCTGCTCGCCCTGGCCGACGCCGAAGGTCGCCACGAGGCGCACTGGGCGGATCTGCTGGGAACGGATGCGGGCAAGCCCGTCGCCGCCGATGCGCGCACCCGCTTCCTGGCCGTTCTCGCACGTCGCTTCGGCTCCGTGTTCGTGCTCGCACTCGCGCAGCGCGCCGAAGGGCGCTCCCCGTACGACTCAGACCCTCACGCCACCGCAGCGATGGCTGCCGACGAGCGCATCCACGGCGAGGTCGTGCGCGGGCTCGCCGCCCGCGGTCGCAAGCGACTCTCGGGTACCTTCCGCGCGGCGGTGTTCGGCGCCAACGACGGACTCGTGAGCAATCTGGCACTGGTTCTCGGCATCGCCGCCACCGGCGTCTCGACGGGATTCGTGCTGTTCAGCGGCATCGCGGGTCTCCTCGCCGGAGCCCTCTCGATGGGGGCGGGCGAATACGTCTCGGTGAGGTCGCAGCGTGAACTGCTCGAGGCCTCCACTCCCGACCCCGACGCCCAGGGCGTGCTTCCGGACCTCGATGTCAACGCGAACGAGCTCGCCCTGGTCTACCGCGCCCGCGGCATGACCGAGGAGCGGGCCATCGTGCACGCCACGCAGGTGCTGGCCGCGATGCACGCCTCAGAGGCGGCTCCGGCGACGGGCCCGCTCGGCACCGCCGACGACTACGAGTCCATCGGCACCGGGCTCGCCGCCGCAGCGTCGAGCTTCTGCTTCTTCGCCTCAGGCGCACTCATCCCGATCCTTCCGTTCCTCTTCGGAATGGAAGGGCTGCCGGCGATCATCGTCTCCTCCGTGCTGGTGGGCATCGCGTTGCTCATCACCGGCGCCGTCGTCGGCCTGCTGTCGGGCGCGCCGCCCCTGAAGCGCGCGCTGCGCCAGCTCGCGATCGGCTTCGGAGCAGCTGCGGTCACCTACGTGCTGGGCCTCGCATTCGGCGGCGCCGTCGCCTGAGCGGCTCTGTGCGCGCTTCGGGCGGTCGCTGCGCTCGGCCCTCAGCGAGCGTGACGGATCCGTTCGCTGAGGCCCCGACGAAGCCCGCGGCCGAAGCGTCCCGGCGGGTGCGCTACAGCCGCGTCGGCGCCGTCACGAAGTCGATGAGCTGTTCCACCCGGCCGAGCAGCGCCGGTTCGAGGTCGGCATAGCTGCGCACCTGCCCGAGAATCCTCTGCCAGGCCCGCGCGATGTCGGCCTGCTCGTCGTGGGGCCATCCGAGTGCCTGGCAGATGCCGTGCTTCCACTCGATGGACCGAGGTATCTGCGGCCAGGCCTCGAGCCCGACCCTGGCCGGCTTCACGGCGGCCCAGATGTCGATGTACGGATGCCCCACCACGAGCACGTTCCGTCCGTGCGGTCCGCGCTGCACGGCCTCGGCGATGCGGCTCTCCTTGGAGCCGGCGACCAGGTGGTCGACGAGCACGCCGATGCGGCGGTCGGGGGTGGGCGAGAAGTCGCGCACGATGGCGTCGAGGTCGTCGACTCCCTCGAGGTACTCCACCACGACGCCCTCGACGCGCAGGTCGGCGCCCCAGACCTTCTCCACGAGTTCGGCGTCGTGTCGGCCCTCGACGAAGATCCGGCTCGGAAGCGCCACGCGCGCCGGGGTGTTCGCGACGGCGAAGGATCCGGATGCCGTGCGCATGCGCCCTGCCGGCTGCGTGGCCTTCGGCACCACGAGCACGACGGGTTCGCCGTCGAGGAGGAAGCCGGGGCCGAGCGGGAACAGCCTGTGCTTGCCGAAGCGGTCCTCGAGGGTGACGATGCCCTTCTCGAGGCCGACGACAGCGCCGCAGAAGCCCGTGGCCACCTCCTCGATCACGAGGTCGCGCACCGCCTCCTGCTCGGGGATGACCTTGCGTCCTGCTGCCCGCCAGTCGCCGGCGAGCACGTCCTGGCTGTATCGATCTGGAGTCACCATCCGACGCTAACGGAAGTCGCGCGAGCGGCCGTGCACCGCGACGGCGAGTGGCTCGAACTTGTCGGCGACCAGATTGATCACGCCTTCCTCGCTGCGCTCCAGGATGCCGCGGATGACCATGGCCGGCGCCTCGCGGGCGATGCGCCGGTACCGGGTCCAGACGCCGACTCCGGCGATGACGTTGAGGGTGCCCGTCTCGTCCTCGATGTTCATGAAGGTGATGCCGCCGGCCGTCGCCGGGCGCTGGCGGTGCGTGACGACGCCTCCCACCTCGATGCGCCGGCCGGATTCTGCCGTGCGCAGGGTATCTATGGCGCGGGCGCCCCGGGCGGAGAGCGCATCGCGCACGTGCCTGATGGGGTGGTCGTCGGGGGAGATGCCCGTGGACCACAGGTCGTAGACCACCTGCTCCACCTCGCTCAGCATCGGCAGCAGCGGAGGCTGCACCACCACGACGGAGCCCTCGAGGAAGCTCGCGCGATCCTGAGCGGCATCCCCGGCGCTCCACAGCGCCTCACGACGCTCTAGTCCGAGCCCGCTGAACGCACCGGCGGCGGCGAGGGCCTCGAGCTGCTCGGTGTTCAGCCCGATGCGCCGCGACAGGTCGGCCATGCTCCGATACGGCCCGTACGTCTCGCGCTCGGCCACGATGCGCTCGGCCAGCGCGAGGCCGATGCCGCCGACCTCCGCGAGCCCGAGGCGCACGGCGAAGGCGCCGTCGCGACGGTGGGCCTCCGACTCGTCGGGTCCGCTCCGATCGAAGGTGCCGACAGGCGGCTGCGAGGAGGCGATGCAGGAGTCGCGGCCCGTGGGCCCGGGCGGCGCGGAAGGAGCCGCATCCGTCGCCGAAGAAGGAGACAGAGGCTCCAGCACCGCATTGGCCCCCGAGAGCAGGATGTCTGGGCGGCGCACCTCGACGCCGTGCCGCCTGGCATCGGCCGTGAGGGTCTGCGGAGAGTAGAAGCCCATGGGCTGGGCGCGCAGCAGCGAAGCGAGGAAGGCGGCCGGGTAGTGCAGCTTGAACCACGAGCTGGCGTAGACCAGCAGGCCGAAGCTGATGGAGTGGCTCTCGGCGAAGCCGAAGTTGGCGAAGGCCTCGATCTTCTTGTAGATGACGTCGGCCGTCTCCTCGTCGATGCCGTTCTCGGCCATGCCCCTGTAGAGCGTGGCCTTCAGCGTCGAGATCTTCTCGATGCCCCGTTTCGACCCCATGGCACGCCGCAGCCTGTCGGCGTCTTCAGCCGTGCATCCGCCCACCGCCATCGCCATCTGCATGAGCTGCTCCTGGAAGAGCGGAACGCCGAGGGTGCGTTCGAGGACGGGTTCGAGCTTCGGATGCAGGTACGTCACCTTCTCCTCGCCGGTCCGGCGCCGGATGTACGGATGCACGGCCCCGCCCTGCACCGGACCCGGACGGATGAGCGCGATCTCCACGACGAGGTCGTAGAAGCAGCGCGGCAGCAGCCGGGGGAGAGTGCCCATCTGGGCGCGGCTCTCCACCTGGAACACGCCGATGGAGTCGGCGCGGCAGAGCATGTCGTAGACGGCCGGCTCCTCCTTCGGGATCGTCGCCAGCGTCCACTCCTCTCCGATCACGTCGCGGGCGATGTCGAAGGTGTACTGCAGGGCGGCGAGCATGCCGAGGCCGAGCAGGTCGAACTTCACCAGCCCCATCCAGGCGCAGTCGTCCTTGTCCCACTGCAGCACCGTGCGGTTCTCCTTGCGGGCGTGCTCGATGGGGCACACCTCGCCGACGGGCCGATCGGTGAGCACCATGCCGCCCGAGTGGATGCCGAGGTGCCGCGGGAACGTGAGCACCTGGCCGGCCAGCTCGATGACCGACTCGGGGATGTCGTGGTCGCCGCTGGTGATCTCGGCGCCCCAGCGCTCCACCTGCTTCGACCAGGCGTCCTGCTGCCCGCCGCTGAACCCCAGCGCCTTCGCCATGTCGCGAACGGCGGCCTTGGGGCGGTAGCTGATCACGTTGGCGACCTGGGCCGCGTTCAGCCGCCCGTACTTGCGGTAGACGTACTGGATGACCTCCTCACGACGATCTGAATCGAAGTCGACGTCGATGTCGGGCTCCTCCTCGCGCAGGCTCGAGAGGAATCTCTCGAACGGCAGCCCGTAGAAGATCGAGTCGACGGCCGTGATGTCGAGGGTGAAGCACACGGCGGAGTTCGCGGCCGATCCGCGCCCCTGGCACAGGATGCCGAGCCGACGGGCCTCCTGCACGATGTCGTGCACGATGAGGAAGTAGCCGGGGAAGTCCTTCAGCTCGATCACGTCGAGCTCCTTCTGCAGGCGGTCGCGCACGCTCGCCGGAATGCCCGGGTACTTCTCGGCCGCCCCGCGCCAGACCAGCTCGCGCAGCCAGCTCATGGGGGTGTGACCATCGGGCACCTCCTGCTTCGGCAACCGCGGCCGAGCGCTCCGCAGGGTGAAGGCCAGCTCGTCGGCGTACTGCACTGTGCGCTCGACGGCGCCGGGGAACCGGGCGAAGCGCACGGCCATCTCGGCGCCGCTGCGCAGGTGCGCGCCATCCGCCGCCGGCAGCCAGCCGTCCATCTCGTCGAGGCTGCGCCTGGCGCGCACCGCGGCGAGGGCACTCGCCAGCCGATGCTCCGAGGGGGTCGCGTAGTGCACGGCATTCGTCGCCACCACGGGCAGGCCTGCGGATGCCGCGAGCCGAGCGAGCTCGTCGTTGATGGAGCTGTCTTCAGGGTGGCCGTGGTCGAACACCTCCACCGCCACGTTGTCGTGGCCGAACAGGTCGACCAGCCTGGCGAGTTCAGCGGCCGCCGCCTCGGGGCCGCTCGCGGCGAGGGCCTGGCGCACGAGTCCCTTGCGGCATCCGGTGAGCACCAGCCAATGGCCATCGGCCTGCTCGGCCAACTGCTCGAGGTCGTAGCTCGGCCTGCCCTTCTCGGCGCCGGCGAGCTGCGCGGTGGTGATGGCTCCGGCGAGGCGGTGGTAGCCCTCCTCGCGTCGGGCGAGCACCAGCAGATGGCTGCCCTCGGGGTCGGCGATTCCGTTCTGCGGCATGGTGAGGTCGAGCGAGAGCTCGGCTCCGAAGATGGTCTTGACCTCGGGGTGGCTCTCGGCGGTCTCGGCGAGGCGCACCACGCCGTAGAGGCCGTCGTGGTCGGTGATGCCGATGCCCACGAGCCCCAGCCGCTTGGCCTCCTCGAGCAGCTGCTCGGGTGGGCTCGCGCCGTCGAGGAAGCTGAAGGTGGAGTGCACGTGCAGCTCGGCGTATGGCACGACCGGCTCGACGCTGGCCGGCTCGAGCGGCCGCGGCCGGTACGGCTGGCGTTTGTGCGACCAGGCGGGGCTGTCGCCGCCGTCGCCGGCGACGGGCGCTCCGGGCCGCCTGCTGGCGGAGAGGGTGCGCTCGAGTTCCGACCACGGGATCGGGGGATTGTTGAAGCCCATCAGTCGTACCGCGCCTCGGCCTGCCAGCTGCCACCGTCGAGCATCACGAGCCAGGCGTCGCCGACGTCGTCGACGAGCTGCATCCGGTGCACCCGACGGCTGGCCGCTGCATCCCACCAGCGCTCGACGACGGGCCAGGGCCCTGCCCACGCGACGACCCTGTTCAGCTCACCCGGACTGCGCCTGTCGCCGGGGCGTGCCGTGGCCGAGAAGGAGTGCGGGGCGCCGGTGAGCATGCCGCGCTCGTCGACGGCCACGGGTTCGCCTGCCTCGGTCAGCACGCTCACCGGATGCAGCTCGCGGAACACCGTCGACGGTGCGAGTTCCGGCAGGCTGCCCGGCCAGGGTCGCTCGGCCGAGCGCACGCGCTCGTCGGGAGCTCGATCGCCCCACGGCACCAGGATCTGGCGCTCGGCGAGCAGCCTGCCGCCCCCGATGACGGCCGTGACGACGCCCTCGTGGCCGAGCATGCTCTGCACCCTGGTGAGGCCGTGGTGCACGCGCTCATCTGGGCCGGAGCCCCAGAGCCCCTCCTCGTGATTGCCCGTCCCGTCGACCCGCTCCGGGCGCACGCGCACGCTCGCGATGGCCGAGTTGAGCCCGCTGTCGACGGATCCGCCGCCCTGCAACTGCCAGCGCACCCTGTCGACGACGTCGGAGGCGCTGAACCAGCGCGGGTGCAGCCAGCTGCGCTCGGACAGCTCGCCGGACTCGGCGCGCACCTCGATGCGCACGCCGGTGCAGACCAGCTTCGCCTGCGTGAGGGTGTCGATGAAGGTGTCGACGGCTGCCCGCACGCCGAAGGTGACCTGGTCGATGCGGTCGAGGGGCGGTTCGAACTCGATGACGGCGTCGAAGTCGCGCGGCGGGGTGCGGGCGACGACGACCCGACCGTCGTAACCCCCGGCGATGGAGTGGGCGTGGGCGCCGATGGCCCCGAAGCGGCGCTGCACGTCGACGGCCGGCAGCGCGGCGAAGTCGCCGAGCCTGTGCACGCCGAGCCGGCGCAGCAACACGGCGAGCCTGTCGTCGACGAGGATGCCGACGGGGAAGTCGGCGAGGAAGGCCGCTGTGCCGCCGGCGTCGACGAGCCGCAGCCGTTCCTGGCCGCTGTGGCGCGCAGCCTGCTCGGCCGCGAACGGGCCGTCGGCGACGCCCACCCTGGCATCGGCGAGTCCGGCCTCGGCGAGGGCGGTGAGCAGCGCCGCCCCCGTGCGCTCCTCGCCGCCGTAGTAGCGCGCCGGGCCGCGGGCCCTGATGGCGGCGGTGCCCGGGCGGATGAGCTGCACGCCGGGTGTCGCCTGCTCGAGGCGGGCGAGCACGGGCTCGAACGACCTGGCGTCGTGCAGTGGATCGTAGGGCAGCACGGTGAGGCCTGTGCAGCGCGCCTGCGCCTCGCGCACCTTGAGGCCTCGCATCACCCCGTCGCTGCGGGCGGCGGCCGAGCTGGCGTAGACCAGCCCGTGCTCGATGAGGGCGACGGGCGCATCGGGCGCGATCCCGCCGGCACGCATGGCCGCGGTCACAGGCCAGTCGGGCAGCCACACCACGATGGTGCGACCGAGTGCCGCGGTGGTTCCGGATGCCGCTCCACCAGCGCGCACCGACACCGCTGCCGCGCCCATCAGGCCGTCACCGCCTGCAGCAGCGGAGCGGCATCCTGCAGCTCCACCGTGCTGAACTGCTGGCGACCATCGGGCAGCCAGAGACGCACGCTGCGCGGCCTGTCATAGCCGAGTCGCCCGATGGCGGTGACTGTGGCCTCGCGGGCCCCGAGGAGTCCGTGCCCGTCGCCGAGGCCGGTCCACGAGCTGCTGCTGATGCTCAGGCGCGCCTCTGCCTGAGGCCACGGTCCGAGAACGACGAGGGCGGCACCGCGTTGCCGCAGCCGGGCCCCGAGGCGGGCCACGTCGGTGTCGCTCGCCCGCGCCGGCGGGCGCAGCACGACGACCGTGAGCACGTCGACGAGTGCAGCCGTCGCTGTGAGCCAGTGCTCCCCGGGATCGGGAACGAGCACCAGTCGTTCGAGGTCGACCCCGAACCGGGCTGCGGCCTCCGCCCCGAAGTCGGGAACCCCCACGACGCCGCACCAGGCGCCGCTGGCAGACGGGCCGGCGAGCAGGGCCATCGCCAGGGTCAGCGACCCGTCGACCGAGTACGCGGATCCCTGACGCAACGCACCGCTGGGCAGCACGGCGGCCATGGCCGCGGAGGTGGGCAGTGCCGGGCTCTCGAGCTTGGTCGCCTGCATGCCCCGGATGCGCGCCTGGAGCTCCTGCACGCGCGACAGGGCGTCCTCAGCCCGATCGATGTCAGGGGCGGAGGCGACACTGGGGGAGTACGGAGCAGCGGCCACGAGCACCTCTCTAGTTTCGAACACATCTTCGAACTAGTCAATCTCTGCCCACCGACATCCGCTCCACGGAGACAGCCAGCCGGGGATGGCCCCGATGCCTCGAGCGGCGAGCGCGGCGTAGGGTCGCCGCATCACGACACCGCACCATCGTGTCGTCAGGCCTCAGGCCGCACCCCACCCGAAAACACCCTGCCGCGAACCCTCGCGCACCGCGCCGTCAACGACGAGGCACCCCGGGTTCGCCATCTGCGAAGGACCCGTCATGACCAATCTGCTGAGATCGACCGCCAACCCCGCCGGCGGCCATGGAGGAGGGGTGCGCGGCGACAACATGACCCGCCGCTCCTCGCTGTTCGAAGGCCGCTTCGGCCGCATGTTCCGTGACCTCCCACCCGCGGCCTGGCCCGCGACGGCGCTCCGGCGCCTCGGCGAGGCCATGACGGCCGAGCCGGAGCGTGACCCGCTCGACCCGACCAAGCCGTTCGCGGCGCCGGAGACCGACGACATCGTGCAGGATCCCGAGGAGAACCCCGGCCTTCCGTCCGGCTACACCTACTTCGGACAGTTCGTCGACCACGACATCACCTTCGATCCGGCATCCGTGATGCAGAAGATCAACGACCCCGATGCGCTCGTGGACTTCCGCACCCCTCGCCTCGACCTCGACTCGATGTACGGGCGCGGGCCGGACGACCAGCCCTACCTGTTCGACGGCAAGAAGTTCCGCCTCGGCCGCACCCTGACGGAGCTCACCGTGCCGAGCCCCCGCAAGGACCTGCCGCGCTACATCGACGTGCAGGACCCCGAGGCGCCCCATCGGGCGCTCATCGGAGACAAGCGCAACGACGAGAACGTGATCGTCGCGCAGCTGCACGCGTCGATGATGCAGTTCCACAACAAGCTCGTCGACGAGTACCCCGGGGCGAGCTTCGCCGACGTGCAGCAGCAGGTGCGCTGGCACTACCAGTGGCTCGTGATCAACGACTACCTGGTGCGCATCTGCGGCTCCGAGCTCATCGACGCCATCCTGCCGGGTCGGGGACAGGCGTTGCCGACCCAGGACCAGAAGCCGAAGCTCGGGTTCTACCGCTTCCGCAAGGCGCCCTACATGCCGATCGAGTTCTCCGTCGCCGCCTACAGGTTCGGCCACTCCATGATCCGCCCGATCTACAGGCTCAACACCCATCTCGACGGCGGCGACAACGTGCGGGCGGCGACCGATGACGAGCGCCGCCGCGGACTCGACGGCCGGTTCTTCATCTTCGCCGGCGTGCAGCGCCGAGGGCTCAACGGCTTCGACACCTTCCCGTCGCCCTGGGCGATCGACTGGAGCCTGTACTTCGACCGCACCGGGCAGGTCCCCGTCGGCGGAAAGAGGCGCGTGCAGCCCTCGTACAAGTTCGACACCTCGCTGGTGAACCCCTTGGGATTCCTGCCGGAGTTCTCCAAGGCCGGCGTCGACGAGCCGCCGCTCACCATCGATCACCTGCAGGCCGCTCCGACGCGTCCGTCGCGCGACCCGGCCAACCTCGCCGTGCGCAATCTGCTGCGCGGCATGGCACTCGAGCTGCCGAGCGGTCAGGCCGTCGCCGACGCCATGGGCATCGCGCGCATCCCCGACGAGCGACTCTGGGTGGGCAAGGCCGCGGAAGGCGAGGAGCGGAAGCCGATCACCGAGGTGCACGAGAGCTTCGCGAACAACGCGCCGCTCTGGTACTACATCCTCGCCGAGTCGCAGGAGATCTGGACGGCCGCCGGCGATGCCTCGGCGACCATGCACCTCGGCCCCGTCGGCGGACGCATCGTCGCCGAGACCCTGATCGGCATGATCGCGGCTGACGGCGGCTCCTACCTCACGCAGAGTCCCAACTGGCAGCCGGAGGTGCACGGGCGCAGGCTCGCCACAGTCGGCGACCTTCTCGCCTTCGCCGACGAGGAGTAGTCAGCCAGCTCGCGATTCTCGCTCGCTGAGGACCGAGCGAAGCGACCGCCCGAAGCGCACCAGAGGGGCACCGTGCTGTTCGCAGCCGGTGCCCCTATCCTGTGCCCATGGCCAGCCGACCCATCGAGGACTACGCGCTCCTCAGCAACTGCCGCACAGCCGCCCTCGTCAGCTCGGAGGGGAGCATCGACTGGCTCTGCCTCCCGCGCTTCGACTCGCCGTCCACCTTCGGAGCCCTCCTCGGCACCGAGGAGAACGGGGCATGGTCGTTGCGGCCGACGGATGCCGCAGCCACCGTCACCCGCGCCTACGACGGCGACACCTTCATCCTCGTGACCACGTGGACCACCGCCACGGGCGAGGTCGAGGTCATCGACCTGATCGCGCGCGGCGTCGGCCGCGTCGACGTGCTGCGCGAAGTGCGCGGAATCCGGGGATCGGTGGAGATGGGGATGGAGTTGCGCATCCGTTTCGGGTACTCGACGGCACTGCCCTGGGTGCGACGGATCGACGGCGATACCGGACAGGCGCTGCTCGCGATCGCCGGACCCGACGCGGCCATAGTCCGGGGGAAGCCCAGGCTGGAGGCCGTCGACAACGCCCACCGCGCGACCTTCACCGTCGCGGCGGGGGAGCAGGTGCCGATCTCGCTGACCTGGTACCCGTCGCATCGCAACACCCCCGAGCGTCTGGACCATGCGCGAGCCGTCGCCGACACCCGAGCCTGGTGGGTCGACTGGGCCAGCCGGTGGGAGCACCGCGGCCCCTACCGCGACGCCGTCGAGCGCTCGCTGCTCGTGTTGCGGGCGCTCACGCACGAGGGCACTGGCGGAATCGTGGCTGCTGCGACGACTTCGCTGCCCGAGCAGTCCGGCGGCCCGCGCAACTGGGACTACCGCTACGTCTGGCTGCGCGACGCGTCCCTCACCCTGCAGGCCCTCGCTGATCACGGCTACAACGAGGAGGTCGCGCACTGGCGGTCCTGGCTGCTGCGCGCGATCGCCGGTGATCCGGGCGACGTGCAGATCATGTACGGGATCGCCGGCGAGCGCTACCTGCCGGAGCGAGAGCTCGACAGCTTCCCCGGGTACGCCGAGTCGCTCCCCGTCAGGGTGGGCAACGGCGCCGTCGACCAGTACCAGGCCGACGTGATCGGCGAGGTCATGGTGGCGCTGCACGTCGCGAGGGAGAACGGCCACGGCGACCTCGAGAACGCCTGGCCTCTCCAGCGGGCGCTCCTGGGCTTCCTCGAGGAGAACTGGCAGCGGCCGGACCAGGGCATCTGGGAGATCCGCGGCGATGCGCTCTTCTTCACCCACTCCAGGGTCATGCTCTGGGCAGCGTTCGATCGCGGTGTCGCTGCCATCGAGCAGTTCGGAGCCGAGGGGCCGGTCGACGCCTGGCGGACTCTCCGTGACGCTCTGCGCGCCGAGATCGACGAGAAGGGCGTCGACCCCGAACGCGGCTGCTTCGTCCAGCACTACGGCTCAGCCGAGGTCGATGCGTCGCTGCTGCTCCTCCCGCAGGTGGGCTTCTGCGCGGCAGACGACCCTCGGATGCTGGCGACGGTCGCGGCGATCGAGTCAGACCTGCTCCACCACGGCCTCGCGCAGCGGTACAGGACCGAGGCCGGAGTCGACGGGTTGCCGCCGGGGGAGAACCCGTTCCTCGCCTGCTCGTTCTGGCTCGCGCACCAGTACGCCGAGTCCGGGCGCCTGGGGGATGCCCTCGCACTCATGGACCGTCTCGTGGGCCTGGGCAATGACGTCGGGCTGCTCGCCGAGGAGGTGGACCCGCTGACGGGGCGCCACTGGGGCAACACTCCTCAGGCGCTCTCCCACCTCGCCCTCGTGCGGGCGGCGGATGCGATCGGCCGGGCAGAGGCGCGACTCTGAGAACGGTGGCCTCGAGGTCGGCGGCGCGGGTCGCACCGGTGCTGTCCTCGCCCGCGGGTAGCCTGAAGCCATGTGCGGTCGCTTCGTCATCTCCGACACCCAGCCCGATCTCGTGGCCCTATTCGACATCGAGATCGTCGGCGAGAACCTGCCGGGTCCGAACTGGAACATCCGGCCGACCGACCAGGTGCCGATAGTTCTCGAGTCGACCAAGGGCGGCCCGGCCGTGCGCCGTCTCGAGTCCGCCCGGTGGTCGCTGGTCCCGTCGTTCGCGAAGGAGCTGGCCTCGCCGTATCCGACGTTCAACGCGCGCTCGGAGGACGTGGCCGAGAAGACCAGCTTCGCGGCATCCGTCGCCACGAGACGAGCGCTCATCCCCACCGACGGCTACTACGAGTGGCACACCGACGGTACGGCCAAGACGCCGTACTTCGTGCATCCGCCCGAGGGTGAGCGCATGGCCTTCGCCGGCCTGTACTCGTGGTGGCGCGACCCGTCCAAGGCCGAGACCGACCCGGCGCGGTGGGTGCTGTCGGCGACCATCCTCACCATGGACGCCATCGCTCCGCTCGACGCCCTGCATCCGCGCACGCCGGTCGTTTTACCCGACTGGATGTGGGACACCTGGCTCGACCCCGACGAGGAGGCCGACCAGGAGTTCGTCGACGCCGCCGTGGAGGCTGCGCGTCCGACGGCAGCGAGCCTGGAGTTCCATGAGGTGGCTCCGGTGCGCGAGAACGGCCCGAGCCTGATCGAGCCGGCGGTGATCCCCGTCGGCTCGCTGTGAGCGAAAGGAGCTGAGTGTCGGGTGAGCAGTGCATCCCGAGATCCGTCTGGCGCGATGCCCTGAAACTGGAGAAAACATTCGTTCGGGAAACGACGAAGGCCCCGGTCATCGACCGGGGCCTTCACTGTCTCAACACAGTGTGCGCGAAGGGGGACTTGAACCCCCACGCCCTTTCGGGCACTAGCACCTCAAGCTAGCGCGTCTACCAATTCCGCCATCCGCGCGTGTTGTTTGCGAGCCATGGTTTCCCCGGCCCGAGGTAAGACATTAGCACGATTCGAGAGGGTGCTTTTACACGTGGGCACCATGGCGAGGGGGCAAGGTAACGTGACCGGCATGCCTGAAACATCCTCCGCAACGCGCTCGCACGACGACACGCCCGAGGAGCTCGAGAGCACTGCCGCCATCGCGCGCGACCTCATCCGCTTCGACACCACGAACCACGGTGAGGGCCGGTCCAACGGGGAGGCGGATGCCGCAGCATATGTCTCGGCGTACCTCGAGCGCCTCGGCCTCGAGCCCGTGACGTTCGAGTCGGCGCCGGGTCGCGCGAGCGTGATCGCCCGTGTCGAGGGACGCGACCGCTCGAAGCCGGCGCTGGTGCTGCACGGTCACCTCGACGTCGTTCCGGCCGACCCCGAGAACTGGAGCGTCGACCCCTTCGGCGGCGTCATCAAGGACGGCATGCTCTGGGGTCGTGGTGCCGTCGACATGAAGGACATGGACGCCATGATCCTCGGCGCCCTCGACGACATCCTGACGGCTGGCGAGAAGCCGGAGCGCGACAGCATCGTCGCCTTCTTCGCCGACGAGGAGAACGGCGGCGTCTACGGGGCGCACTGGCTCGTCGACAACCACCCCGAGCTGTTCGAGGGCGCAGGGGAGGCCATCAGCGAGGTCGGCGGTTACTCGACCATGGTGGGAGACCAGCGTGCCTACCTGCTGCAGACTGGCGAGAAGGCGTTGATGTGGATCAAGCTCGTCGCCCGCGGCCCCGCGGCGCACGGGTCGCGCCTGGTGGCGCAGAACGCCGTCACGCGGGTGGCAGAGGCCGTTGCGGCCATCGGTCGCCTCGAGTGGCCCATTCGCCTCACCGACACCACCGAGCAGCTCCTCGCCGAGGTGGCCCGCATCCTCGAGGTCGAGCCGACCGACCTCGGCCCCGACGGCCTCGCCCTGGCCACGGGTTCGGCATCGGGATTCATCCAGGCGACCCTGCGCACGACGTCGAACCCGACCATGCTGAGCGCCGGCTACAAGCACAACGTCATCCCCGACAGGGCCGAGGCCGCGATCGACATCCGCACCCTCCCCGGTGATGAGGACGAGGTGCTCGCCACCATCCGCGGAATCATCGGCGATGACATCGAGATCGTGGTGACCCACCGCGACGTCGGGCTGGAGAATCCGTTCAGCGGGGCGCTCGTCGACAAGGTCGCTGCCCTGATCTCCGAACACGACCCGGAGGCCGTGGTGCTGCCGTACCTGCTCTCGGGCGGCACCGACAACAAGGCGCTGTCGAAGCTCGGCATCCGCGGCTACGGATTCGCCCCACTGCGCCTGCCGGCCGAACTCGACTTCCCCGCGATGTTCCACGGGGTCGACGAGCGGGTGCCGCTCGACGCATTAGTCTTCGGTAGAGCGGTTCTCCGCGACCTTCTGTTGAGCTACTGAACCAGAGAGCAGCCCATTGGATCTCATCAACGCGATCATCCTCGGACTCGTCCAGGGACTGACGGAATTCCTCCCGATCTCCTCGAGCGCCCACCTGCTGATCGTCGGCCAGTTCCTCGGAACAGGCGCTGACCCCGGAGCCCGCTTCACCGCCATCACGCAGATCGGCACCGAGCTCGCCGTCATCATCTTCTTCTGGCGCGACATCGTGCGCATCATCGCGCAGTGGGCGAAGTCGTTGGTCGGCAAGGCGCCCCGCAACGATCCCGACGCCCGCATGGGCTGGCTGATCATCATCGGCTCCATCCCCATCGTCGTCCTCGGCCTGCTGTTCCAGGACCAGATCGAGACCGTTCTCCGGAACCTGTGGATCACGGCGGTCATGCTGATCGTCTTCGGCATCCTGCTGGGCATCGCGGATGCCGTGGGAGCCAAGCGCCGGCGTCTCAAGGACCTCACGTACCCGCACGGAATCCTGTACGGCTTCGCTCAGGCGCTGGCACTCATCCCCGGCGTCTCTCGGTCGGGCGGCACCATCACGATGGGCCTGTTCCTCGGCTACGAGCGCAAGGCGGCCGCGCGCTATGCGTTCCTGCTGGCGATCCCGGCCGTCCTGGGCAGCGGCTTCTACCAGGTCTACAAGTCGATCGCCGACCCGTGCCTCGAGGCCGCGACGAACTGCACGCCCGAGGTCTTCGGGCCGTTCGAGACCCTGGCGGCGACTGTCGTCGCCTTCGCCGTGGGGCTCGTCGTGATCGCATTCTTCATGAGCTACATCTCGCGCCGCAGCTTCCTGCCGTTCGTGATCTATCGCTTGGTGCTCGGCGTCGCCCTGATGATCATGCTCGCGACGGGCGTGCTCGTTCCGTAGTCTCAGCCGCTCGCACCCGCCCGCTCGCTGAGGGCCGAGCGCAGCGACCGCCCGAAGCGCGCCTCGGGCGCGGGTTCTGACGCTTCGGCCGCGGACTTCGTCCGGGCCTCAGCGAGCTGGGCCGGCGGACTCCGACCGGGCCTCAGCAAGCGGGGCGGGCGGAATCGCCGCTCAGTGCCGCCGCGGGTCGTCGTTGCGCCCGTCGGGGCGGTCGCCGCGCTTGCGCAGGTACTTCTCGAACTCCTGGGCGATGGCCTCGCCACTCGCCTCGGGGGAGTCGACGGTGTCGCGCGCCTGCTCGAGCTGCACGATGTACGCCGCCATGTCCTCGTCATCGGCCGCGAGGGCATCGATGCCGGCCTCCCATGCCGCGGCCTCGCTCACGAGGTCGCCGCGGGGGATGGTCACATCGATGACCTCCTCGAGCCTGTCGATGAGAGCCAGCATCGCCTTCGGCGACGGCGCGTTGTGCACGTAGTGCGGCACCGAGGCCCAGATCGTGAGGGTCGGGATGTCCACCTTCTCCGCGGCATCCGCAAGCACGCTCAGGATGCCGACAGGACCCTCGTAGGTCGAGCGCTCCAGGTGCAGGGCGGCACGCATGTCGGCGTTGTCGCTGGCCGACATCAGGGAGATGGGACGGGTGTGCGGAACATCGGCGAGCATGGCGCCGAGGAACACGATGCCGCCGATGTCGGCGGCGAGGGCCGCGTCGATGACCTCGGCCGCGAAGCTCTTCCAGCTGCGCGACGGTTCCGTCCCGAGCAGCAGGTAGATGTTGCCCGTGTTCGCTCCGCTCACCTGCAGGTCGGCATCCGCCGCCAATGAGGCCACCTCGGCCTCGGGCCGGGCCGGCCCGTACAGATCGGCGCTCGGCCAGGTGAGCGTGCGCTGGCCATCCTCGTCCGTCGCCACCATCGGGCGGTTGAACTGGTAGTCGAAGTACAGCTCGGGGTCGACTGTGAAGATCTCGACGAGTTCGAGTTCGTCTTTGAGGGAGCGCACGGCTCCGGATGCCGCTTCACCGGCGTCGTTCCAGCCCTCGAAGGCGACGACCAGGATGCGACCGTTCAGGATGCCGTTGCGTTCTGCCACCGGGGGCGACCTCGATTCCGTCCGGGGCCAGTCCGGCCCTGACCTCAAGGATAGGACGCGCAAAGTAGACTTGACCGTTGTGACCACAGACACTCCGGCAGCCGTCCTCTGGGATATGGACGGCACCCTCGTCGACACCGAACCGTACTGGATGCGTGCCGAGACCGAGCTCATAGAGTCGTTCGGCGGCGTCTGGACCCACGAGGACGCCCTCGGCGTCGTGGGTCTCGGACTCTGGGAGTCGGCCCGCATCTTCCAGGCGGCCGGTGCCGATCTCGACGCCGACGCCATCGTCGACTACCTCACGACCAGCGTGCAGCAGCAGCTGGAGACCGACGGAGTGCCGTGGCGACCCGGTGCTCGCGAACTGCTCGCCGAACTGCGCGAGAACGGCGTGAAGACCGCGCTCGTCACCATGTCCGTGAAGCGGATGGCCGAACAGGTCGCCGCCCTGATCGGCTTCCCGGCCTTCGACGTGATCGTCACGGGCGACTCCGTCGAGAACCCCAAGCCGTTCCCGGACGCCTACCTCTCCGCGGCCGACCAGCTCGGAGTGGCGGCATCCGAGTGCCTCGCGATCGAGGACTCGGTGCCCGGACTCGCGTCGGCTCGCGCCGCAGGATGCAGCACCCTCGGTGTTCCGCACATGGTGCCCCTCGCCGAATCCGCTGCCGACGTGCTCTGGCCGACGCTCGAGGGACGCACCATCTCCGATCTCTTCAGCGTGCATGACCACAGTGTTCGAGACCGCAGTGCCCACTCCGGCGTCGACCTCGACGCCGCATCAGCGGAAGGCATCGCCCGATGACCGCAGAAGACCACCGCCCGGCCAACAGCGGGCCGTTCCGCATCGGCGATCGCGTGCAGCTCACGGGCCCCAAGGGCAAGATGAACACCATCACGCTCGAGTCGGGCAAGGACTTCCACTCGCACCGAGGCATCCTCCCGCACGACGACATCATCGGACTGCCCGACGCCTCCGTCGTCACCAACAACGCCGGCGTCGAGCACCTCGCACTCCGCCCGCTGCTGGCCGACTTCGTCATGTCGATGCCCCGCGGCGCCGCGATCATCTACCCGAAGGACGCAGCGCAGATCCTCGCGCTGGCCGACATCTTCCCCGGAGCGACCGTGGTCGAGGCCGGCGTCGGCTCGGGGGCGCTCTCCCTCTGGCTGTTGCGCGCGATCGGACCGGCAGGCCGGCTCGCCTCATTCGAACGCCGAGAGGAGTTCGCCGACGTCGCTCGCGGGAACGCCGAGACCTTCCTCGGCTACGAACCCGAGAACTGGTCGATCACCCTGGGCGATCTCGCCGAGGAGCTCCCGCAGCAGGTGGAGACCGACGGAGCCGACAGGGTCGTGCTCGACATGCTGGCGCCCTGGGAGTGCCTGCCGGCGGTGTCCGACGCGCTCAAGCCCGGCGGCGTGCTGCTCTGCTACGTCGCCACTGTCACCCAGCTCTCGCGGGTGGCGGAGGCCATCCGCGCCACGGGCGAATACACCAACCCGCAGTCCAGCGAGACGATGGTGCGCGGCTGGCACGTCGAGGGTCTCGCGGTGCGTCCGGACCACCGCATGATCGGTCACACGGGCTTCCTTCTCACGGCGCGGCGCCTCGCCCCCGACACCGTGCTTCCGGAGCTCAAGCGTCGCCCGTCGAAGACCGACTTCAGCGACGAGGACGTCGAGCTCTGGACTCCCGGAGCCCTCGGCGAGCGCACTGTCAGCCCCAAGAGCATGCGCAAGCGCGTGCGGGCGGCCGGAGCCGGTGCAGCGGCGTCGAAGGCCCGCGACCTCGAGGCCGACTAAGATCACTGTTCGGGCGCGACGGCAGCCGTCTGCCGGCATCCGTCACCGCAATCCCCATACTCCCCAGAATTCAGCATCGAAACGAGGACCCGTGCGCAAGCTTCCCGCGCTCATCGCGGCCGCCGGCCTGATCGCGGTCGCATTGACCGCCTGCTCATCCAACCCGGCCGCGGCCGACTGCACCGGTGGCGCCCCGTCGGGTGACGCGTCGAAGCTCGTCACGGCAACGGGGGAGTTCGGATCGGCCCCCACTGTCGACTTCCCGACACCGCTGAAAGCCAGTGGCACGCAGTCCAGCGTCATCACAGCAGGCACCGGAGCAGGCATCGTCGCCGGCCAGAAGGTGACCATCGAGATGTCCGTCTACAACGGAACCGACGGCGAGCTCATCGAGAAGACCAAGTACGGCGCCGACGACACCACGC
This sequence comes from Leifsonia stereocauli, assembly GCF_038432415.1. Taxonomy (NCBI): domain Bacteria; kingdom Bacillati; phylum Actinomycetota; class Actinomycetes; order Micrococcales; family Microbacteriaceae; genus Leifsonia; species Leifsonia stereocauli. The sequence goes on along the minus strand of NZ_JBCAUN010000001.1, from coordinate 982,035 downwards.
CGCTCTCGCTCGTCGTCGCCAAGGATCAGGTGCAGGAGGGCCTGCGCAAGGGCCTGCTGTGCGCCACCGAGGACTCGCGCATCGCCGTCGTCGTGCCGCCGAAGGACGCCTTCGGCGAAGCGGGCAACACCAGCATCAACATCGGCCCGAAGGACAACCTGGTCTTCGTTATCGACGTCGACAAGACCTACCTGACGCGAGCGAACGGTGCCGAGCAGACGCCGCAGAACGGCTTCCCGTCGGTCGTGCTGGCCGAGAACGGCGCCCCCGGCATCACAATCGGGTCGGATGCTCCGCCGAAGGACCTGAAGGTCGCCGTGCTCAAGAAGGGCACCGGCGACGCCATCGCCCAGGGAGACAGCGTCACAGTGCACTACACCGGCGTGATCTGGGACGGAACCAAGCCCAGCACGGTCTTCGACTCCAGCTGGGAGCGCGGCGCCCCCGCGACCTTCACGGCCGCATCCGGAGTCGATGGCGGCGTGATCGAGGGCTTCGCCGACGCCCTCGTCGGCCAGACCGTCGGCTCGCAGTTCATCGCCGTCATCCCGCCGGACAAGGGCTACGGCGACACAGCTCAGGACACCATCCCCGCGAACTCGACCCTCGTGTTCGTGGTCGACGTCCTCGGCATCGGCTAGCCGCATACGCGATGGGAAGACGGGGTCGGATGCAGCAGCATCCGGCCCCGTCTCGCGTCGGCGGCACACGCGGAACAGTAAGATCGCAGACGTGCCTGCCAGTCCTCCCACCTCCGTCGAAGAGCGGCTCTTCAGCCTCACCCTCGCCCTCATGGCGAGCGAGAACGGCCTGACGAAGGCCGACATCCTCTCGACGGTGCAGGGCTACAGCCGGGACTACAGGGCCGGGGGAGACAACAGCGCCCTCGAGCGCAAGTTCGAGCGCGACAAGGACGCGGTGCGCGAGCTCGGCATTCCCCTGGAGACCATCGACTCGCCCGATCGGCCCGGTGACAACACGGCTCTGCGCTACCTCATCCCGAAGCGCCTCTACGACCTCCCGAGCGACATCGAGTTCTCCCCGCAGGAGATCGGCCTGCTCGCGTTGGCCGCCGCCGTCTGGCGCGAGGGCTCCCTCTCCGATGATTCCCGCCGTGCCCTGCTCAAGCTGAGCTCCCGCGGCATCGAGGCGAGCGAGCCGCTGGTCGGCTATGCCCCGCGCATCAGGGTGCGTGAGGCGGCGTTCGCTCCGCTCCAGGCAGCGCAGACCGCGAAGATGGTCGTGTCATTCCCGTACCTCAAGCCGGGGGAGTCGGCGCCGCGTCGTCGGACCGTGCTCCCGCTCGCCCTGGTGCAGCACGAGGGACGCTGGCACCTCTACGCGCAGGACATCGACGCCGGTGCCACCCGCACCTTCCTGCTGTCGCGCATCGTCGCGACGGTGGTGCAGCGGCCGGACGTCGTGGCCCCCGAGATCGACACCACCGGAGCCGTCGAACGGTCCCAGGCCGAACTCGCCGCCGTCTCGCTGCGCAATCGGGCCGTGATCGAGACCAGGCCCGAGACCGATGCGGCGATGCGCCTCGGCCGCCGTGCCGCATCCGTCGAGAATGACGGCGCCCGCGTCGTGCTGCACTTCACCGACCTCGACATCCTCGCCGACGAACTCGCCGGGTACGGCCCTGAAGTGCTCGTGCACGAGCCGCCGGCGCTCCGGACCGCCGTGCATCGGCGCCTGCTGCAGGTCGCAGCCCAGCACGACGCGTCCGACACGCGCCAGGAAGGGGCCGATCGTGGCTGAACGTCGACGCACCCTCCTCGGAGCCGACCGCACCCTGTTCATGCTGGCGGTCGTTCCCTATCTGCTCGACCGCGGCGCCGTCTCCGTCGACGAGGTCGCCGAGCACTTCGATGTCACGCCCGACCTGGTTCGGCGCACCATCGCCCTGCTGCCGATGACGGGCATCCCGGGCGAGTCGAAGGCCTACCTCGACAACGACCTGTTCGAGATCGACTACGACGCCCTCGAGGAGGGCACCGTCATCCTCACGCGCAACATCGTCATCGACGAGGCTCCCCGCTTCTCGGCGCGTGAGGCCGCCGCCCTCATCGCCGGCCTCACCTACCTCTCCTCCCTGCCCGAGAACGCCGACAGCGACGCGATCAGCGTGCTGCTGACCAAGCTGGCCCGCGGGTCCTCCGCGACGCCGGCCGAGATGGGCGTCGAGGCCGGAGTTCCGGATGCCACTCGTGCCCTGCTGCGCTCTGCTGCGTCGGCGGGCACCAGGGTGGCATTCGACTACCGCTCATCGCGCGGCGACGTCGAGCGGCGGGTCGTGGATCCTCTGCGCCTCGAGTCGATCGATCGTGACTGGTACCTGCGCGCCTGGGACCACGCCCGCGAGGCCCTGCGCACCTTCCGGCTCGACCGGATGGACGCCGTCGAGGTGCGGGACGTACCGGCGACCAGAACGATCGATGACTTCTCGCTGTCCGACGACATCTTCCAGGGCTCGCCCGACGATCTCGAGGTCGTCATCGAGGTGCCCGTCGACGCCCTGCCGTTGTTGGCCGACTTCAGGCCGGAGGGCCAGGAGCCGGGTTCTGCCCCCGGCCTCGCGCGCACGACCCTCCGCGTCGCCCACCACCACGGTCTCAAGCGCATCGTCGCCGGGTACGCGGGCATCATCACCGTCGTCTCCCCGCCCGAGGCGCGGCGGGTCATCGCCGACTGGGCCGCCGCCGGGGCCGAGCAGTACGCCGCCGATGGCGTCGAGGGCTAGGGCGAGGGATGGCGGGCTGGTCGTGGTTCCTCATCTGGGGTGTGCTCCTCGTGGCGCTCGTGCTGGTCGTCGTGATCCTCGGCCGTCGCGCCTGGCGCAGGGGGCGATCAGCCCTCGACGCCTACGGGGAGCTGAGTCGGACGACGTCGGAGCTCGAGCGAGCGCTCGACCAGCTCGACGACGCGACCGCGAAGGCCGCGGCGCGAGAGTACGGCGTGTTCGGCGATCGGGACGACCTCTCCTTCGCGTGGGGCATGCGCAGGGCTGAGCGGGCGCATCGCCGTCAGGCCCGCCGGGATGCCCGCGTCGCGCGAGGTAGACTACTCACACATTCCACGCAGAATTGGACCAGCTGACATGCTTCAGAACCTCACCGGATGGCACTTCCTGATCATCCTCGTGATCATCCTTCTGCTCTTCGGCGCTCCCAAGCTCCCGGCGCTGGCCCGCAGCCTCGGCCAGTCGATGAAGATCCTCAAGACCGAGGTCGCGTCGGACAAGAAGCCCGAAGAGCCGACCACCGTCATCAACGCCGACGGAAGCACCACCGTCACGAACCCCGACGGCACCACCACGACGACGACAATCCGTCCCGCCGACGCCGGCAATGCCGGCTCGACCGGTCCAGCCGCCAAGAACTAGCGTGGCCGCTCGCGCATCGAAGCGCAGCAACAGCGAAGGTCGGATGTCCCTGGGCCAGCACCTGCTGGAGCTGCGCAAGAGACTCTTCCTGGCCGCCGGCGGCATCGCGGTTGGCGCCATCATCGGCTGGTTCCTCTCCGACTACGTCTGGAAGGCCCTGCGGGTTCCGGTGCTGGAGATAGCGAAAGCACAGCACCGCAACGCCGTCATCAACTACCCCGACATCACCTCGGCCTTCGACCTGAAGCTCCAGATCGCCTTCTACATCGGTCTCGTGATCTCGAGCCCCATGTGGCTGTACCAGATCTTCGCCTTCTTCATGCCGGCGCTCAGTCGCACCGAGAAGCAGTACACCTTCGGCTTCTTCTTCACGGCCGTTCCGTTGTTCCTCGCCGGCTGCGCCGCCGGCTGGTTCGTCCTCCCGCACGTCGTCGATCTCATGACCAGCTTCGCCCCGGCTGACGACGCAGCCTTCATCAACGCCAAGGACTACTTCCAGTTCGTGCTGAAGCTGGTGCTGGCGATCGGCATCGCCTTCGTGCTCCCGGTCTTCCTCGTGCTGCTGAACTTCGCCGGGGTGATCAGCGCGAAGTCGATCATCGCCTCCTGGCGCTGGGCGATCCTCGTGATCTGCCTGTTCACCGCCATCGCCACACCTGCCGCCGATGTCGTGTCGATGTTCATGCTCGCGATTCCGATGGTCGTGCTGTACTTCGCGGCCTGGGGCATCGCGTGGCTGCACGATCGTCGCGCCGAACGGCGCGCGCGGGCGTTCGAGGCCGAGCTCGCGCTCTGAGCGCCACGCACGACTTAGGCTGAAGGAGTGAGCACACCCTCCCCGGCCGAGCGGTACGCAGCCTTCAAGACCAGCTCGACGCATCCGCAGCTCGAAGCGTTCCGCGCCGGGCTCAGCTTCGATCTCGACGACTTCCAGCGCGGAAGCTGCGCCAGCCTCGAGGACGGCGGCAGCGTGCTGGTCGCAGCCCCCACCGGCGCCGGCAAGACCGTCGTCGCCGAGTTCGCCGTCTTCCTGGCGATGCAGCAGCGGCGGGCGAAGGTCTTCTACACGACGCCTATGAAGGCGCTCTCGAACCAGAAGTTCAACGAGTTCGTCGACGAGTACGGCGCTTCGGAGGTCGGCCTGCTCACAGGCGACACCAACATCAACTCGAATGCGCGCATCGTGGTCATGACCACAGAGGTGCTGCGCAACATGCTCTACGCGGACTCCGACCTGCTCACGGACCTCGCGTTCGTCGTGATGGACGAGGTGCACTTCCTGGGCGACCGCTTCCGCGGGGCCGTCTGGGAGGAGGTCATCATCCACCTGCCGCAGAGCGTGCGCATGGTGTCGCTGAGTGCGACGGTCTCCAACGCCGAGGAGTTCGGGGACTGGCTGCAGGCGGTGCGCGGCGACACCGCCGTCATCGTCTCCGAGGACCGCCCGGTTCCCCTGGAGCAGCATGTGCTCGTGCGCACCAAGCTCGTCGATCTGTTCGACTCGTCCGGCGTCATCACCACGACGCGCGTGAACCCGGAGCTCGTGCAGCTGGCTGCATCCGGAGGACGGTCCATCCAGAACCGGTCGACGGCGGGCCGACGCGGACGCGACCGTGGGGGGTTCCACCGTCCGCCGCCGCACGAGGGCCGCATGCCGCGCGAAGACCTGGTCGCCCTGCTCGACGGCAAGCACCTGCTTCCGGCCATCTTCTTCATCTTCAGCCGCGTCGGCTGCGATCAGGCCGTGCGCCAGGTCCTGCGCAGCGGGATCAGGCTGACGGATGCTGCAGAGCGCAGCGAGATCCGCCGCATCGCCGAGGAGCGCAGCCGCACTATGGTCGACGAGGACCTGGCGGTGCTCGGCTACTGGGAGTGGCTCGAGGGCCTCGAGCGGGGCGTGGCGGCCCACCACGCCGGCATGCTGCCGGCCTTCAAGGAGGTCGTCGAGGAGCTGTTCCAGAAGAAGCTCGTGAAGGTGGTGTTCGCCACCGAGACGCTGGCCCTGGGCATCAACATGCCCGCCCGCACCGTCGTGATGGAGAAGCTCGAGAAGTTCAACGGCGAGGCCAGGGTTCCGGTGACGCCGGGGGAGTACACCCAGCTCACCGGCCGTGCCGGCCGCCGCGGCATCGACGTCGAGGGGCACTCGGTCATCCAGTGGCAGCAGGGCCTCGATCCGCAGGCCGTCGCGTCCCTGGCCTCGCGGCGCAGCTATCCTCTCAACTCGAGCTTCCGGCCGACGTACAACATGGCCGTCAACCTCATCGAGCAGTTCGGCCGAGAGCGGGCCCGCGACATCCTCGAGTCCTCGTTCGCGCAGTTCCAGGCCGACCGCTCCGTCGTCGATCTCGCAAGAACTGTGCGCCAGCAGCAGGAGTCCCTGACCGGCTACGAGGAGGCCATGACCTGCCACCTCGGCGATTTCCGCGAGTACGCGTCGATTCGCCACCAGCTCAGCGACCTCGAGAAGCAGGGCGCGCGTGCCGAGAGCCAGCCGCAGGCCGCGCGCCAGAAGCGCCAGCGCGAGCTCACGAAGCTGCGCAACCGACTGAAGTCGCATCCGTGCCATGCCTGCAACGAACGTGAGGCCCACTCGCGCTGGGCCGAGCGCTGGTACCGCCTGAAGCGCGAGAACGACACCCTGCAGCAGCAGATCCGTGCGCGCACCGGAGCCGTCGCCCGCATCTTCGACCGCGTGACCGACGTTCTGCTGCGCCTCGACTACCTCGAGCGCGATGAGCACGGGCGCCTGGCGGCGACATCAGCCGGCCGGATGCTGCGCCGCATCTACGGCGACCGCGACCTGCTTGCAGCCGAGGCACTGCGGCGCGGACTCTGGGACTCACTCGATCCGGCCGCCCTCGCCGCCATGGCCTGCGCCCTCGTCTTCGAGCCGCGTCGCGAGGAGAGCGAGACCGTGGAGCGCTACCTGCCACGTGGCGCCTTCCCGGCCGCGCTGGAGGCGACGCAGCTGCTCTGGAGCGATCTCGACGATCTCGAGCGCGACAGCAAGCTGCAGGGGTCGAGCCCGATCGCCACCGGCCTCTGCCTGGCGATGTACAAGTGGGCCAGAGGTGGCAGGCTGCCCGACGTGCTCAAGGAGGCCGACATGGCTGCCGGCGACTTCGTGCGCTGGACCAAGCAGACCATCGACCTGCTCGACCAGCTCTCCGTCGTGGCCGACAACCCCGTGGCCGGCAACGCCCGCGCTGCGATCGATGGCGTGCGCCGCGGGATCGTGGCGTACTCGACGGTCGCCTGAGGGGTTCCCCTGCGCCGAGCCCGCCTGAACGAAACGCCGCGTTCGCTCGCTTAGGCTGAACGGGTGCATCTCGGCGTCCCCACTCAGCGTGCGACGCCGCTCGTTCCGTTCTGGGGAGCCGTCCTCCTCGCCGCAGGATCCGGCTACCTGCTCGACGCGGCGTTCCCCGACCGCGGCTGGTGGCCGCTCGCCCCCATCGCCATGCTGCTGCTGCTCGTGGCGCTCCGTGGCCGGAGCTTCGGAACCGGCCTGCTCGTCGGCCTGGTGAGCGGTTCCGCGTTCTGGCTCGTGCAGATCATCTGGCTGACGCGCTACCTCGGCCCCGTGCCGTGGTTGGCCCTCGGCATCCTGCAGGCCATCTTCTTCGCCATCGGCTGCGCGATGATCGCGGTCGTGCTCGGATGGGGACCGGCAGTGTGGCCGACCCGGCTGGGCCGCCTCGGCATGCTCCCGATCGTCGTGGCCGGCCTCTGGACCGCCCGCGAAGGCTTCACGGCCGTCGCCCCGTACGGCGGCTTCGCCTGGGGGCGCCTCGCGCTCTCGCAGTCGGAGAGCCCGTTCACGGACCTCGCCGCCTGGCTCGGCATGGCCGGCCTCAGTTTCGTGATCGCGTGGATCGCGGCCTTCGCCTTCTTCCTGATCCTCGAGACGGATGCCGCAGCCCTCCGGCGCGTCGGCGCGATCGTCGCCGCCGTCGCCGTGCTCATGGTGCTGCCGGCGTGGCCGACCATCGTGTCGGGCACCACCACCGTCGCTGCCGTGCAGGGCAATGCGGATGCCGGCCTGTTCGCCAATCGTCCGGCGGGCGAGATCCTCATGGACCACGTGGCCGCGACGCTTCCGGTGCAGGGTGAGGACATCGACATGGTGGTCTGGCCCGAGAACGCGTCGGACGTCGACCCCACTCGGTCGGCACAGGCCGGCCGGATGCTCGACGAGGTCGCCACGGCCCTCGACGCCCCCCTGGTTGCGGGCACCGTCACCGAACGCGACGGCCTCTACTACAACACCTCGTTCCTCTGGGAGCCCGGCCAGGGCATCGTCGACTACTACGACAAGGGGCATCCGGTTCCCTTCGCCGAGTACATGCCGGACCGCGCGTTCTGGCGGCCGTTCGCACCGGACCTCATCGACCTGGTCGGCCGTGACTACCAGATGGGGAGGACCGACGGCGTCTTCGACATCGATGGCGTCATCGCTGGCATCTCAATCTGCTTCGACATCGCCGACGACCAGCTGATCTCGAACCTGATGGGCCAGGGCGCGCAGATCATCCTCGCCCAGACCAACAACGCCGACTTCGGCACGGCCGAGCAGCCGACGGACGAGAGCGCCCAGCAGCTCGCCATCGCCCGCCTCCGTGCCGTGGAGACCGGCCGCACTGTCGTGAACATCTCGACGGTGGGCGAGAGCGCCATCGTCGCGCCAGACGGCTCGACCATCGACTCCCTCCCGGCGTTCACCGCCGGCGCGATGGTGCAGGAGGTGCCGCTCAGCGATACCACGACGCCGGCCATGGTCATCGGCCGGGGTCTCGAGTGGCTGGTCTCCGGGGTGGGCCTGGCCGGTCTGCTTCTGGCCTGCATCGCCGCCGGGCAGGCCCGTCGCATCCGTCGCTCGCCCGCTCGCTAACCCCGCCTGCGGTCCCGTGGATGACGGGAAGCGTTAAACCAGAAACGCGACCGTCTCAGTGAGACGATCGCGTTCGGTGGAGCTTCGACGCTCAGGCGCCGATCTTCTGCTGGCCACGACGGGCGCGCAGGATGTTCAGCCGTTCCTCGAGCAGTTCTTCGAGCTCGGGGATGGTGCGACGCTCGAGCAGCATGTCCCAGTGCGTGCGGGCGACCTTCTCGTCGGAGCGGTCGATGACGACCGGCTTCGAGTCGACGATGAGGATGGCCTCGAGGCCGCACTGCTTGCATTCCCAGCTCTGCGGAGCCTCGGCGTCAGCCGAGAACGTCATCACGGACTCGTGACCGCAGTGCTCGCACCGGTACGTGTGATTGACGCGCTGTGCGAAAGCCACGCCCTCTTCACTCTGAAGGCTCTGTGCGCCCAAACGCATTCCACGCAAACTACGATCAGCCATGGTGATCTCCTCTCACTGCCTGATCAGTTATAGCGGGCCAAGCTGGGCGTTCCCTTGCCATGAGCTCCTGTTCGCACAGCGCTTTCCCAGACAACGGGGCCGATCGAACGATTCACAGCTGGCGGTCAGACTGGGGATGCGCCGTCTCGCCGGAGCACGTGAGCCGCGACGTCAGCGCGGTCCGTGACGATGCCGTCGATGCCGAGTGCGAAGAGCCTGCGCATGGCCATCGGGTCGTTGACGGTCCAGACGTGCACCTCGAGGCCTGCAGCGTGCGCAGCATCGATGACCCGAGGAGTGACCAGCTGGATGCCACCACTCCGCTCGGGGATCTGAAGGGCCACCAACCCGGCCAGATTCCTGATCGCGTTGCTGCGGAGCCCGGTGCGGGCACCGAGCACGGCCCGGACGACGATCGATGCGGATGCCGACGACACGACTCCGGGCAGGAGTGCGACGGCGGCGGCCCGGCGCCGCTCGGAGAACGAGGTGATCAGCACCCGGCCGACGGCCTCGGTCGCCTGCACAGTCGATGCGACGCTTCCGATGGAGCCGGCATCCTTCACGTCGATGTTGAAGCGGGCTGTCGGGAACGTCGTGAGGGCGTCCTCGAGGGTGCAGAACGATTGACCGTGACCGAGGTCGATCTCGAGCAGCTCCTCGGACGACAGATCGCCGATGCGCTGACGGCGCCCGACGAGGCGCGCGAGATCGGGATCGTGGCTGATGATCGCGACGCCGTCGCGACTCGTGTGGACATCGGTCTCGAGGTGGGTGGCGCCGACCTCGAAGGCTCGCTGGAAGGCGAGGAGGGTGTTCTCCGGGGCCGACAATGCGAGGCCGCGATGCGCGAGGACGCGCGGCCACGCCGTGTCGAGGTAGGAACCCGGAGGCTGCACGAGACGGCCCGGGTGGATCAGGACGAGACCGGCGGATCGGCCGGGGGAGTGATCCCGCCCTTTCCCGGGGTGAACGCGGAGCTGAAGCCCTTGAGCGCCTCGGTGAACTCGCTCGGGATGATCCAGAGCTTGCTCGCCTCTCCCTGCGCGATCTGCGGCAGGGTCTGCAGGTACTGGTAGGCCAGCAGCTTCGGATCGGGGTCGCCCTCGTGGATGGCCGTGAAGACGGTGCGGATGGCCTCGGCCTCACCCTGGGCGCGGAGCACGGCGGCCTTGGCGTCACCCTCGGCCCGAAGGATCTCGGCCTGGCGAGCGCCCTCCGCCGTGAGGATCGCGGACTGCTTCGTGCCCTCTGCGGTGAGGATGAGTGCGCGGCGGTCACGCTCGGCACGCATCTGCTTCTCCATCGAGTCCTGGATGGAGTGGGGCGGGTCGATCGCCTTGAGCTCGACACGGTTGACGCGGATGCCCCACTTGCCCGTCGCCTCGTCGAGCACGATGCGCAGCTGGCCGTTGATGTTGTCGCGGCTGGTGAGGGCCTCCTCGAGGTTGAGGCCACCGACCACGTTGCGCAGGGTGGTCGTGGTGAGCTGCTCGACGGCGCCCAGGTAGTTCGCGATCTCATACGTCGCGGCACGGGCATCCGTCACCTGGAAGTAGACGACGGTGTCGATCGAGACGACGAGGTTGTCCTCCGTGATGACGGGCTGCGGCGGGAACGAGACGACCTGTTCGCGCAGGTCGACGAGGCGGCGGACCTTGTCGACGAAGGGAACTAGAAGGTTCAACCCCGGCATGAAGGTCTTGTGGTACCGGCCGAGGCGCTCGACCACGCCGGCGTAGGCCTGCGGGATGATGCGGATGGAGCGGAAGATCACCACCAGCACGAAGATGATGATGACGAGGATGATGACGGCCAGCACGATCTGGCCTGTCAGGGTGTCTGTCATTCGTGCGTCCTTTCAACCGGGACGACGACGGCGGTCGCGCCGTCGATCGCGGTGACGATGACCTGCTCGCCTGCCGCGACGATGCGCTGCTCGGTCACAGGGGAGAGACGGATGGTCCAGGTCTCGCCGTTGGCGAGTTTGGCCTGACCGGGTCCGGCGCCGACTCCGATGGAGGCCACGATGGTGGCGCCCATGCCGATGAGGGCGTCGACGTTGCTGCGTGCCGGATCACCGCCCTTCTTCAGGGCGCGCAGGAGCGGAGGCCTGATGAAGGCGAGAAGGGCGACCGAGACTATGGCGGCGACGATGATCTGGCCCCACCACGGCACGCCGATGAGGCTGGCTGCGAGGCCGCCGAGACTGCCGATCGCGATCATGAGGAAGGTGAGTTCGAGCGTCAACGTCTCGATCGTTCCGAAGATCAGGATGAGCGCCAGCCACACGATCCATGCGTATGCGAAGACCCCGTCGTCCATGTGCGCCCCCTTTGCGTCGTCCGTTCGACGCTATCAGCTGGGGCTGGGCGAATGCCGTTGATTGGTAGTCTCATCCGGGGATGTTGTCGCTGTTTCGCGGCATCCGCCGTACCGCCTCGACCGCAAGGAGTCACCAGTGACCAACCCCATCGCCCCCGGATCTCTTGCCGGCAGGACCGCCGTCGTGACGGGCTCGTCGCGCGGCATCGGCGCAGACACCGTCCGTCTGTTCGCCGCCGCCGGCGCGAACGTCGTCATCAACTTCCGCAACAAGGAGGCACGGGCTGTCAAGCTCGCCGACGAGATCCGTGCGGCGGGTGGCCGCGCCATCACCGTGGGAGCCGACCTCACCGACCGGGCCTCCGTCGACGGCCTGATGGATCAGGTCGCGGCCGAGTTCGGTGCCATCGACATCCTCGTGCTCAACGCATCGGGAGGCATGGAGTCCGGCATGGCCGCCGACTACGCCATGATCCTCAACCGCGACGCCCAGATCGGTGTTCTCGACGCTGCCCTCCCGCACCTCGGAGCAGGCAGCCGCGTCGTCTTCGTCACGAGCCACCAGGCGCACTTCATCCGTACGACCGAGACGATGCCGGAGTACGTGCCGGTGGCGCTCAGCAAGCGCGCAGGCGAGGATGCACTCCGCGCGCGCATTCCCGAGCTCGCGGCAGCCGGGATCGACTTCGTCGTGGTGTCCGGTGACATGATCGAGGGCACCATCACGGCGACACTGCTCGAGCGTGCCAACCCCGGCGCGATCTCGTCACGCAAGGAGTCTGCGGGCAAGCTCTACAACGTGGGAGAGTTCGCGGCAGAGGTCGCTGCCGCCGCCGTCGAGCCGATTGCAGCCGACAACACCCGCTACGTCGGGGACACCAGCGACTTCGCACCGGAGGCATGAGTTCTCGGACTTCATGAACCCACGCGTGCGACACGGACATCTCGATACGAAGTCGTGATGAATCCTTCTGCCGTAGGCCCGTTCGTTCTGCCAATATCGCACCACAGGCATGAACGGAAGAAGGGCACAAATGTATTCCAATCGGGGGATATATCGAGCGTTGGCCATCGCGTCATCTCTCGGTATCGGAGCGGCGATCTCGCTGGTCGGTGCCTCACCGGCCAGCGCTGACGAACTGGTCCAGATCGTGCTCGACCCTGTCGAGACGGCAGTCGAGTACGGCGAGTTCTGGAACTTCACGGCGAACATGAGCGTGGTGAACGCCACCTCGACTGGAGTGTTCTTCGAGGTGGGGGCCGTCGAGGCGCAGGTCTCGGTGTCGGGGCAGGAGGATCCGTACGACACGGCCCTGATCTATCCCGTGACGGAGGACACCTCGCACAACTCGGCAACCAGCTATGCCCACCCGAGCGACGAGCGTCCACCGTTGGACGTCGGCGACTACGACGTGACCATGTCTGTCGACATCCCTCGCTACGGCCAGCGGGCAGCCGGCAGCAGCGAGCCGGCCCGCCTCTCGATCACCCCGGCAGTGCTGAACACGGAGGTTCGGGCAGTGCCCGACCCGAGCAACCCAGAGAATGTCGTGATCACCGGGAGCCTGGCCGGCGACTTCGTCTCGAAGTTGAACGGCTGGGACGCTGGAGTGAACATAGCGACCCTTCCCGCGGGAACGTGGCATCTGACCATGACCGCGGCGGACGGAACCGTCGTCCTCGACCGTTCGATCGACCAGGAGCCGGGCATCCAACCGTCGGTGAGCACCTATTGGACGGATGCCGTCGCCGGCGTCGAGTACACGGCTGACGCGGTCTTCACTCCGACAGCGGCGTCGGCCGGCAATTTCGAGATCGCAGCTCCCACGGCATTCCCGTTCACCGCGAGTGAGTCCCAGCGCCCGATCCCGACGTCCACGGCCGCAGCGGCACCGGTGGACTCGGGTGTCCCGTCCAGCGGACTGACCCTCCCGCTCTGGTCACTCATCGGCGCCGGTCTCGTCGGACTCGGACTCCTCATCGCCCTCATAGTGCTCGCCGCCAGGTTGCGCACGCGCCGACGCCCGTCGGTGAGCATCGCCGCGAAGGAGACTCTCGATGTCGTATAGAACCCTCGCCGGTGCTGCCGCCGTGGCGGCCTTCACGCTGGTCCTGTCGTTCGTCGCTGCACCACTCGCCGCATCGGCCGCGACGAACACCTCGATCGCGTTCGTCAGTGCGGAACCCGTGACGGCCGCGTTCGACACCGACTGGGTGCTCGACCTCGTCGTCGCACGAGACGCACCCTCCGGTCCAGTGCAACCAGGTGAAGGCACGGTGGACGTCTACATCGACGGAATCCCGGGCGTCTATGCGCACGGGCTTCCCATCCAGTCCGGGGGAGCGGTCTTCTTCTCCCAGCCGAGCTCTCAGCCATTGCTGGGGGCCGGAGATCACACCGTTCGGGCCATCTTCAATCCGCTGGGCGGATCCGGTCTCGTCTCGAGCCAGACCGCTCAGACCGTCGTCCTCACCGTCACGCCTCTGACGCTGACCGCGACCGTATCGGCCGTCATGGATGCGTCGGTCGCCGAGCAGCCCGTCATCACCGCCGTCCTCTCGGGACCGGCGGTCGAGGCCTTCCATGGTGCACCGGCCGGTACCTGGTCGTTCACGGTCACCGACCCCGACGCCGAGATCGTGTTCAGCAGGGAGGCGGCTCAGGTGCAGGGTTCGACCTCCGCCATCGTCGTTCCCGTGGATGCGGAGCTGGCCCACGGCACCCGATTCGACGTCACGAGCACCTTCGTGCCGCATCCGTCCCTCACGGGCGGACTCACGATCGACGGTCCGTCGACGTCGACGTTCGTCTCTGCGAGCGCCACGCTCACAGAGCGCCTCGTCGCGCCGATCGCCGCAGAGTGGTGGATGGTCATCGCGGCGGGGGCGGTCCTCGCACTGCTCGCCGCGGCCACGATCTGGCTGAGCGTTCTCAGCGTTCGACGCCGTCGCGCGGGCCGCCGTGATTCCGGCACCGACGTCGGGCCGCCGACCTCGAAGCCATCGGAAGATGAGGCGCCGCGGGCGACGATCGCGCACGCGGATGCTCCCCCTGCCGAGCCCGATCACGTTCTGGTCGATGCAGACACTCAGCCGCGCCCGAGCTGACGTCGATCGACATGACAGAACGTCGATTGACATGACAGAGGGGCCGACCACCTCGTGGTCGGCCCCTCTGTCGCTGATGAGCGGCTAGGCGGTTGCGGTGTCCCGCCCGAACGTGAAGGCCTGCACCAGCTGCACGAGTCCGGCGATCACGAGGAAGATTCCGCCGATTATCAGCAGCACGCCGACGGTCGCCGTAGGCAGGAACAGCACCACGACACCGGCGATGATGCTGATGACGCCGAAGACGATGCCTGGCCAGCGCGAGCCGTCCGACGCCGACTCGACCAGGGCCGCCACGCCCTCGATGATCCAGGCGATACCGATGATGATGCCGAGCAGCGCCACGGTCGACTCGAGGTTGCGCAGGGCGAAGATGCCGGCGATCACGAGCAGCAGGCCGAGAAGGATGCTGAGGACGCGCGAGCCTCCCGAGATGCCCCTCGAGAAGATGCCCTTGGCCAGGCGCACGATTCCGATGATGAGGAAGTACAGGCCGAAGAGAATCGCCAGGAGGCCGGCGGTCTTGTCGGGCCAGACCAGGACGAGGATTCCCAACACGAGGGCGACGACGGCGCTGATGCCGAGGGCGACCCTGATGCCGTTGACTTCGGACTTGCTGAGGCTCTTGGGATCGATCTGGAAACCCAATGCGGTGATATCGGACATGACACTCCTTCAGTGAAACCGTTGATCCGATTGTGGCGCACATTCGGCGGATTCACAGGAATGAGACGGCCGGTGTCGCCAACCGGCGCGGTCGGCCACCCGAGTGGGCGGCCGACCACGGACTCCGGTCAGCCGATGGTGCCGCCGCTGAAGTCGTCGAACACGGCACGGGTGGCCGCGAGCGACCAGATGCCGACGTGGCCGCCTTGGGCATTGAAGTAGCCGCGATCGGCTGCGCCCAGCTTCGTGGAGCCGATCGTGTCGCCATCACGCAGCACCTCGACCGAGCCGTCAGCCAGCACCCGCGCGGTGAGCACGGCGCCGTCGGAGAAGTTCGCCGGGATGGCGGGGTAGCTGGTTCCGACCAGGAAGCCGCGCTGGGTCGTGATCCTCACTACCTTCGCCCTGGCGTCGTAGGCGACGATGACCCCCGTCGTGAGCGTCTTGCCGGGCTGCGCCTTGAGCACCAGTCCCTGCGCGCGGTTGGCCGGGTCGACCTTCGTCATGGTGACCGATGCCTCCTGACTGGCGCCGAACGCCTCCTTCCAGATCAACGGTCCGCCGAGCTGCAGGTCGAGGGCGTGGTTCTTCACCCTGTACAGCAGGGTGCTCGTGGCTCCGCTCCAGTTCGCTCCGACCCTGCCGTCGGCGCGATCGAAGTCGTCGAGCACGACCTGAGGCGGAGTCGGCGTGAGGCCGAGCACCGAGGCGAGCAGCTCGACTGCACGCACGGGATCGCCTGTGATCAGCGCGTGCTCGGCGTCGGCCGTGATGGCCGATGAGCCGTCAACTGCCGTCCCATCGACGACAGCAGCCTGCGCGAGGTCGCGCACCACCGAGGCGAGGGTGTCGGCGATGGCGAGGTCGCTCGTCTCGGTTCCCGGAACCAGGGCGACGGCATCCGCCACCAGGTCGATCGCGGCCTGGGGGTCGCTGACGGCACCGTCCACCGTCCAGATCGGAGCGGCGATGATGCCGTCGACCGCCGTCTTGACGGGGCCGGCCTCGAGGGAGCCCGCGAGCTCGGCCAGCCTGTCGCGGGGTGCATCGGTGCGCACGCCCCAGCCGTAGGCGAACAGCGGTTCATACGTCGCGTCGCCCACGTTGATCGGAACCTGCTCGGCTGTCGCAGGCCAGGTCACGGGAAGGCGGCCGGTGAACGGCTCGGTGCCGAACAGCACGTCGGCGACGCCGGCACCCTCGGATCCCGGCAGGAACGATGCGACGAGACCGTCGATCTCGGGCAGTCGGTCCGCAACCAGTTGAGTGCGTCCTGCGACGACCAGCACCACGCAGTCCATGGCCGCGCAGACCCGGTCGATCGCCGTGGTGTCGGCTGCGGAGAGCGAGAGGCTCTTGCCGTTGTTGCCGACGTCGCCCTGTCCCTCCGCGTACGGTGCCTCGCCGACGACCACGATGCCGGTGTCGGCTCCGTCCATCGGAGCCGAGGCGTCCTTGCTGAAGGTGGCGTCGGCGTCGACCTGCCGGATGCCCTCGAGGATGCTGGTTCCGGTGGTGATGTCTCCGGATGCGCCCTGCCACGAGATCGTCCAGCCTCCCATCTGGTGGCCGAGGTCGTCGGCGTTGGATCCGGCGATGTAGAGCGAGTCGGATGCCGCCAGCGGGAGGACTCCGTCATTCTTCAACAGCACCTGGCTCCGGGCGACGGCCGTCCGGGCGATGGCGCGGTGCTCGGCTCCACCGAAGGCATCCTGCTCGCTGCGATCGGTGATGGCGTCCTCGAACAGGCCCAGCGCGAACTTCTGCTGGAGGATGCGTGTGACGGCATCATCGACCCGGCTCTGCGCGATCGTGCCGGCGGCGACGCCGTCGGTCACGCTGGTGATGAAGGCGCCGAAGTTGTACGGCGCCATGGCCATGTCGAGTCCGGAGTTCACCGAACGCGCGACCTTCCCGGCGTAGGTGCCTCCCGGGAGCTTGTCGATGCCCTCCCAGTCGCTGATGAGGAACCCGTCGAAGCCGAGATCGCCCTTCAGCACGTCGGTGTTCAACAGCGTGTTCTCGTGCATGCGCACGTCGCCGTCTCCGAGATCGACGCCGGAGTAGGACGGCATGATGGTGCCGACTCCGGCATCGATGGCCGGGATGTAGGGATCGACGTGCAGAGTCTCGAAGTCCTCGAGGGAGTCGGCGACGGTGAGGCCCTGGTCGATCGGGTATCCCGTGCCGGCCTTCGAGGCGTCGTAGAGCGTCCCGCCGTCTCCCGCCCAGTGCTTGGCCGTGGCCAGAACCTTGTCGGGGCCGCTGAGGTCGCTCGGATCGTCGCCCTGCAGTCCCACGATGTTGGCCTCGGCGAAGGAACGCACGAGCGCCGGATCCTCGCTGAAGGACTCGTAGCTGCGTCCCCACCGTTCGTCGCGCGTGACGCAGAGGCACGGGGCGAAGGCCCAATTGACGCCTGTGGCCTTCGTCTCGCTCGCCGTGGCCTCGGCGATCTGCTGCACCAGTGCCGGATCACGGGTTGCTCCCAGCCCGGTGTTGTGGGGGAAGATCGTGGCGTCGAGCACATTGCTGTGGCCGTGGACGGCGTCGGCTCCGTAGACCAACGGGATCTGCAACGGCGTCGAGAGCGCCTGGCGCTGGTAGCCGTCGATCATGTCGGCCCACGCCTCGGGAGTGTTCGCCTGCGGAGTGGAGCCTCCACCCGACAGTACCGACCCCAGACCGAGATCGGCGATCTGCTGCGGCGAGCTCAGGCCCAGACGTTCGGCCTGCGCCATCTGGCCGACCTTCTCTGCCTGGCTCATACGGCCGAGCAGGTCGGCGACGCGCTCGTCGACCGGCAGGGACCCGTCGAGGTAGGGGAGGCCGTGAGCGTTGATGACGACGCGGGGGGCGGCATCCGGCAGGCTGGCATCGGACGATTCGAGGGTGATCGGGATGCTGCGGGCCTCGTCGGCCTCGTCGGTGGCGACGGTCTGCACGGCGATGCTCTGCACGCTGCCGGACTCGCTTCCGGCCGAGAAGGTGAGTTCCCCACTGAACGGCACGTAATCGGTGTCGGCCTCGGCCGAGCCCTCTCCGCTGGAGTACTGCACTGTGACCGGGGCGGCCAGGGGCTCGCCCGAGGTCGTGGTGACGGTGATGCCGACGTCGGCCGCGTCGCCGGCGTCGACGAGGTAGACGTCCTGGGTGGCAGAGACGCCGACCGTCGCCGCGGCGACCGGGGTGCCGTAGAGCTGCACGTCGTCGATGGCCCACGGGGTGCTCGTGGGCTTGCCCGGCGTGAAGGTGGGGGCGAAGCCCCAAGCACTCGTCAGGTCCAGGGTGCCGTTCTGGGTCTCGGCGCTTCCAGGCTGGTAGCCGCCGATCGAGAAGCTGGAGAACGGCAGTTCGACGAGCTTCCATCGGCTGGTCGAGCTGCCCCAGTTGTCCTTGAAGGTCGTCGCCCACAGCTCCGAGTGCTCGCCGTCCGGGCCGCCGTCCTTGAGCTCGACCTTGATGTCGTCACCGGCTGTGGGGGAGGCGGGGTTGCTGGGCTGGGAGGCGTACCACCAGAACCTGATGCCCTCGAAGGAGCTCCAGTCCTGCGACGCGGCGAGGTTGTCGCTGAACCCGCCGTAGCCGCCCGACGGGATGAGGTAGTCGCCGGCGAGCACCTTGTTGTCCGGCACGTCACCACGTTCGCGTGCTTCGACGCCCAGAGTGGAGAGGCCTTCCTGCGAGCCCCAGGTGAAGAAGCCCACGGGTACGGCCGAGGTGCTGATGGGCACGTCGCCCTGGAAGTCCTCGAGAGTGAAGACGCGCTCGTACACGGCGAAGTCGTCGAACGCCCACTCGCCGGCGCCGAGGCCGGTGAGGGTGACGGCGAAGCCCGTGGAGCCCTCGGGATCGAAGCGTGCAGGGTCGTCCGGGCTGCCCTTCACCCGCAGGCTCGAGAACAGCACGCTGATCTCCCGCCACCCCGCCGTGTCGTCGACGACGTTCTGATCGAAGAGCTTGCCCCCGCTCTTCAGCTCGTAGGAGAGCGTGCCGCCGTCGCCGGCGCCGCGGAACCAGAAGCTGAAGCCATCGGATGCCGACCAGTCGGTGGCTGCCGTGTCGTTGGAGAATCCGAACCAGTCGGATGCCGTCGGCTCAGCGCCCACCGTGGCGGTGAGCACGTCGTTGTCGGCCGCCGAGCCCGGCACGGCGGCATCCGGAGCTGTCGCCAGCACCGGCTTGACCGCATCCGTGCTGGCCCAGGTGAAGATGCCGGCCGGAACGCCGTCCTCGAAGTCGTGGATGACGGAGACGGTGCCGTCATTGGGGAGCTGGCCCGTCGGGGTGAGTGTGACCGTGGCCGTCGAACGGATGCCGAGGGTTATGCCGGCGCTGGGTTCGGAGAGCGCCAGTTCGAAGGCGCCGATGGGGGCGAGGGCGCCGCGCGACACTGTCGGTACCGTCACCGTGGCGCTCGTCTCGCCGGCGGGGAAGGTGACGACCTGGTCGACGGCCGTGTAGTCGGTTCCCGCGACAGCAGTCCCGTCGGTGCTCACGACGCGCACGGTCTGGTCTGCGGCCGACGGGTTGCTGAGTCCCACGGTGGCGACGGCGTCGGTACCCGCTCCGATGCGCACGGCGGGGGAGAGGAAGCCGACGGTCGGCACGGCGAGGGTGCCGTTCACGGCGAAGGTGAAGACGGAGTAGCCGTAGTAATGCGGGCCGGCCGGGTCCCAGGTGAACGCCACCCGCTCGAGCATGGCGAGGCGAACGTAGCGGGCCTGCACCGGAGCGTCGAAGACGATGCCCTCGGTTCCGCCGGCGCTGGCGGGCTGGGTCGCGACGACGCTCCAACTTGCATCGTCATCGGGGGCCGACGTCGCCGTGAGCACTTCGTAGGACGCCGCGTACGCTGCCTCCCAGGCGATCGAGACCCCGGTCACGGTGGCGACGGCGCCCAGGTCGGATGTCAGCGATGCCGTGAACACCGAGGTGTCGTCAGGGCCGTTGCCGCTGGCCCAGCGGGTCGTCGCGTCGCCGTCGATCGCGTTCTCCGCCGGGAAGTTCCCGTCGCCGTCGTTCTGGGCTGCGGATGCCGTGATCGTGCCGAAGCGAGCGAGATCGGGCTCAGCAGCACTGGCCGGTCCCGCGGCGACGAGCCCGGAGAGGATGAGGGCGAGGCCTGCGGCCCCTCCGATCACAGAACGCACAGAACGCACAGAACGAACCGACACGGTTACTCCTTCGTAACGTGAGTGCCGTCGCGCCGACCGAAGGGACGAGACGGATATCGCGGGATCCCGAATCAGCCCCCGCCGAGACCGATCCTAGGGGGACGGATGTCACCCGGTCGAGGGGTGTGCGGGTATTGGCTTCGCTTCCATTCGGGGTACAGCCCGAGAGCTCACCGTAACCCCGCGGCGTGAGAGCGCTCTCATCACCCTGATGTGGCGCGATGGTCCAGGGGGAGGGGCAGTACTGGCGTCTCCTCGTCGGGGTACGCCGCGGGGCTCGGCTGCACATCATGCCGGCCTACCGGTACCGGTGCGCTAGGGGAGCGTCGTGCGTCACCGGTAATCTGATCGGCGACGTCGCCCACGCCGACAGATGGAGACACCATGACCACCGACGCACCGTCGACAGACCGGCATCCGGCCGACGGCCACGACAGGATCCGGGTGCAGGGTGCCCGTGTGAACAACCTCAAGGACATCAGCGTCGACATTCCGAAGCGCCGGCTGACGGTGTTCACGGGGGTCTCGGGTTCCGGCAAGAGCTCTTTGGTGTTCGGCACGATCGCGGCAGAGTCGCAGCGGATGATCAATGAGACCTACAGCACCTTCGTGCAGGGCTTCATGCCGACGATGGCCAGACCCGAGGTCGACGTGCTCGAGGGGCTCACCACGGCGATCCTCGTCGACCAGGAGCGACTCGGCGCCAACCCGCGCTCGACGGTCGGCACGGTCACCGACGCCAACGCGATGCTCCGCATCCTGTTCAGCCGCCTCGGGCAGCCCCACATCGGATCGCCGCAGGCGTTCTCCTTCAACATCGCCTCTGTGCAGGGCTCCCGCTCGGTCACCATCGACAAGGGATCCGGAGCGGCCATGAGCGACGACTTCTCCTTCACCGGTGGCATGTGCCCTCGCTGCGAGGGCATGGGTTCGGTGACCGACATCGATCTCACGGAGCTCTACGACGACTCCAAGTCGCTCGCCGAGGGCGCGCTCACCATTCCCGGCTACACGGTCGATGGATGGATGGTGCGCATCTTCAGCGAGTCCGGATTCCTCGACCCGGCGAAGCCGATCCGCGACTACACCGAGTCCGAGCTGCACGACTTCCTGTACAAGGAGCCGACCAAGGTCAAGTTCCAGAACATCAACATGACCTACGAGGGCCTGGTCTCGAAGATCCAGAAGACCCTGCTGTCGAAGGACAAGGAGGCGATGCAGCCGCACATCAGGGCCTTCGTCGACAGGGCCGTCACCTTCACGGCGTGTCCGGACTGCGACGGTACCCGCCTCAGTGCCGGAGCACGCTCCTCGAAGATCGGCGGCATCAGCATCGCGGATGCCTGCGCAATGCAGATCAGCGACCTGGCCGTGTGGGTCCGCGGTCTCGACGAGCCCTCGGTCACGCCGTTGCTCACGACCCTGAGCCAGACCCTCGACTCCTTCGTCGAGATCGGCCTGGGGTATCTCTCGCTCGATCGATCATCGGGAACCCTCTCCGGAGGGGAGTCGCAGCGCGTCAAGCTGATCCGTCACCTCGGCTCGGCGCTCACCGATGTCACCTACGTCTTCGACGAGCCGACCATCGGGCTGCATCCCCACGACATCCAGCGCATGAACGAGCTGCTGCTCCGCCTGCGCGACAAGGGGAACACCGTGCTCGTCGTCGAGCACAAGCCCGAGATGATCGCCATCGCCGACCACGCCGTCGACCTCGGTCCGCGGGCGGGAACCGCCGGCGGCACCATCACGTTCGAGGGCACCATCGCCGAGCTGCGGGCCAGCGACACCCTCACCGGACGCCACCTCGACGACAGGGTGGCTGTGAAGCCCTCCGTGCGTACTCCCAGCGGCGCGCTCGAGATTCGCGGTGCCACAGCCCACAACCTGCAGGACGTCGATGTCGACATCCCGCTCGGTGTGCTCGTCGTGGTCACGGGAGTGGCCGGCTCGGGGAAGAGCTCGCTGATCCACGGGTCCATCCCGGCGGGCGCCGGAGTCGTGTCGATCGACCAGACGGTCATCCGCGGGTCGCGTCGCAGCAATCCCGCCACCTACACCGGGCTGCTCGAGCCGATCCGCAAGGCGTTCGCGAAGGCCAACGGAGTGAAGCCGGCGCTGTTCAGCGCCAACTCCGAAGGAGCCTGCCCGAACTGCAACGGAGCCGGCGTCATCTATACCGATCTCGGCATCATGGCCGGGGTCTCGACGCCCTGCGAGGTCTGCGGGGGCAAGCGGTTCGACGCCTCCGTGCTCGAGTACCACCTGGGCGGTCGCGACATCAGTGAAGTGCTGGCGATGTCGGTGAGCGAAGCCGAGGAGTTCTTCGGCACGGGGGAGGCGCGTACCCCGGCGGCGCACGCGATCCTCGAGCGTCTCGTCGACGTCGGACTGGGTTACCTGCGCCTCGGGCAGCCGCTCCCGACCCTCTCGGGCGGTGAGCGCCAGCGTCTGAAGCTCGCCACCCACATGGCGGAGAAGGGCGACATCTACGTGCTCGACGAACCCACCAGCGGTCTGCACCTCGCTGATGTCGAACACCTCCTCGGCCTGCTCGACCGGCTCGTCGACTCCGGCAAGTCGGTCATCGTCGTCGAGCATCACCAGGCCGTCATGGCCCACGCCGACTGGATCATCGATCTCGGTCCCGGCGCAGGTCACGACGGCGGCCGCGTGGTCTTCGAGGGATCACCCGCAGCATTGGTCGCGGCCTCATCCACGCTGACGGGGGAGCACCTCGCGTCGTACGTGGGTGCCTGAGAGCCGTCGACCGAGCAGATTCGGAGAAGACTTCGTCTCCTCCGGCGAATAGCATCGCTCACAGGAAACGTTCAGAAAAGGAGTCGTCATGGCTGAAGTGTCCAAGTCGTCCGCACGAAGCACGAAGTCGGGTTTCACCGCCGACGAGCGCGCGGCCATGCGTGAGCGCGCCAAGGAGCTCAAGGCCTCGGCCAACCGCGAGGAGGCCGCCAAGGCCGTCCTGGAGGCGATCGCCGAGATGCCGGACGAGGAACGCGTCGTCGCGGAGCGTCTCCACGCCGTCGTGACGGCCGCGGCGCCGGAGCTCGACCCGAGACTCTGGTACGGGCAACCGGCCTACGCGAAGGACGGAGCGATCGTCTGCTTCTTCCAGAATCCATCGAAATTCAAGACGCGGTACACGACGCTCGGATTCAACGATTCGGCCCGGCTGGACGACGGCACCATGTGGCCGACGTCCTTCGCCATCACGTCACTGACCGCAGCGTCGGAGAAGGCGATCACAGCGCTGGTGAAGAAGGCCGTCAGCTGAGTTCTTGTCGTTTCCGCCAGCCGGGAGTTGATCTGCGCACCACCTCCGGAATGTGTCCGATAATGCACATTATGACAAGTAACTTCTCGACGTCTCTCTGATCCACCGGATGCTCGCCTGCCCCGAGCGGCGACCGCACCCACGGATGCGTCTGCGGAAGGGCCCACACTGGGAACATGCCTCCCCCCGACAAGACGTGCGCCTCGTGCGGTCGCCGCATCGAATGGCGTGCGAAGTGGGAGCGCAACTGGGATGCCGTCCGTTACTGCAGCGATGCGTGCCGACGACGACGGGTCGGTCCGGCCGACCGCGACCTCGAGGAACGCATCACGTCGATGCTGGACGCACGCGCGTCGTCTGCGACGATCTGTCCGTCGGATGTCGCACGCGCCGTGTCCTCCGATGAATCCGAATGGCGCGCCCTCATGGAGCCCGTCCGTCGTGCCGCTCGCCGGCTGGTGGCCGCAGGCGAGGTCGAGATCACGCAGGGCGGGCGGGTGGTAGACCCGTCCACCGCGAAGGGTCCGATTCGGATCCGCCGCCGCCGACAGGGTTGAGGCTGCCGGTCACCATCGTTCGCGCCGACGTTCCTGGTCCACCACGGCGTCGCGATCGACGAGTCGTCTGAGGCCTGCGAGAGGTTGGGCCATCCGTGCATTGCCGCGGATGCGTGGCTCCACCCTGTCGAGGAAGGTCCAGTATCCGGCCGTGAACGGGCAGGCGTTCTCCCCCAGCCGTACCTTCGGATCGAAGACGCATCGGCCGCAGTAGTCCGACATCTTCGAGATGTACGCTCCCCCGGACACGTACGGCTTCGTCGCGACGACTCCGCCGTCGGCGTGCTGCGACATGCCGATCACGTTGGCCGGCATCACCCAGGGCGTGCCGTCGACGAACATGTCCACGAACCAGTCGTTGAGGGCGACGGGATCGTAGCCGTGCTGGATGGACCAGTTGCCGAGGACCATCAACCGCTGGATGTGATGGGCCCAGCCGTGACGGCGCATCCCGTCGATCGTCTCGCGCAGACAGGTGGACTCGATGGCGTCTGCGTCGAGGTTCGAGAACACCTCGGGCAGCGGGTTGTGGGCGTCGAGCGCATTGTTGCCGGTGCGGTACCCCTCGCCCAGGTACCAGTACAGGTGCCACACGTAGTCCCGCCAGCCCATGACCTGTCGAACGAAGCCCTCGACGCTGGCCAGCGGTGCGCGCCCGGCAGCGTGTTCCGCGGCCACCGTGCGAACGACGTCCGACGGGTCGATCAATCCGAGGTTCATCGGGGCGCTCAACAGCGAGTGCGCCATCGTCCAGTCGTCGGTGAGGATCGCATCCTCGAACGGACCGAAGTCGTTCAACCTGGAGCCGATGAAGTCGGTGAGCGCCGCATCCGCTTCCGCAGCGGTCACGGCGAATCGACGCGGTCCATCGGCACCCAGCAGCCGGACCGCACCCTCGGACTGCCAGCGATCGAGATCCTGGCGCACCTGCTCGTCGATCTCGTCCTCGGTCGGCCACCACGGGTCGGGAAGGCCCAGCGACAGGGCGTTCTTCGGCGGCGGCTTGCGATTGTCGTGATCGAAGTTCCACCGTCCGCCCTCGGGGGCGTCCCCGCGCATCAGGATGCCCGTCCGCTCTCGCGCGTGACGGTAGAAGTCCTCCAGCACGAGACGCTTCCCGGCCCGAGAGTCCGCCCAGGCATGGAAGTCGGCCTCCGATGTGACGAAGCCGCGGCTCGGGAGCACGGCGATGTCATGACGCGCGACGAACCGCCGTGCCGCCCATGAGGTCGGCGCTATGACCTCGAGATCTCTGCGACCGGAGACGACGTCGGAGTACCGCTCGACCTGATGGAACTCCACGCGATCGCCCAGTTCGGCGGCGCGGTGCCTCATCGCGGAGAGGAGCAGGTGCGCCTTCGCGCGATGCATGGGACGCCGGCCGAACACCGACCTCGCCTCGACGATCATCATGGGCCCGCCGTCGTCGAAGGCAGGACCGAGCTGGCCCGCGAAGATCCATCGGGTGCGCTCGAGGGTCAGGGCCATCCGTCCAGTATCAGCCCTGCCATCCGCGCTCGCGCGAATGGCCTCGCGTTGTTGTCCGGGTTCGTTCCTGTCGGCCAGGAGGTGACGGCGAGTGCGCCCTGCTGGCACACTGGCCCGACAGGGTGTGTCAACGACGCAACCCGACGCGACGCGACGAAAGGCAGTGCCATGCTCGGCCGCAGGGACTTCACGCAGGACGAACTCGAGCACGCCCGATCCGAGATCGTCGGCCAACTCGCAGCCTATGAGGTGCTTGCGGGCACCGTGACGGATCCGGCCGGAATCGCTGCGCTCGAGGTCTTCTCCTCCGGCTTCTTCACCGCCATGCTGCTGGCGCTCGACCGCCCCTTCGTGCATCGCCTCCGTCTGGTGACGGGCACCGATGGCAACGCCCTCAACGAGGTCGAGATGCTCGTCGATTCGCTGATCAACCACAGCGGCGTGCTGCAGCCGAGCACCGAGCTCGCGCTGGATCCCGAGACGAGCGTGACGGGCATCGCCTTCGGTGAGGAGATCCATCTCACCATCGATCAGTTCGAGCGCCTGGCGGCAGCGTTCTTCGTCGAGATCGAGAAGAAGTTCATCATCGAAGCTGCTGAATTCGACTAGGCGCTCCGGCGCTGCGACGTCCGGCGCTGCTCGGGCGACGGCGAGCGCGGGGCGAGCTGCGCCGCGTCCGATCTGTAGTATCCGACCAACGAGGGGGTCGTCTTGGAGTTGGTGCTGTTCCTGGTCATCGGGGTCGTTGCCGTGGTGTCGCTCGGCGCTGTCGGCGCGATCCGTGAGCGGCGGCGTCGCGTCCTGCCGCCGTCCGCCCACGACACGTCAGCGGGCGACTCGCAGAACAGCGCGGCGCTGGCCGCGGCGCTCACCGCAGCCGCGTCGAAGAACTCCGGCGCGGGTCTCTGAGCTCATCCGACGCGCCCTACCGGCGCACGCTCAACCGATCACGAAGGCGGCGATCGCCGCAGCGGCCGAGACGGCGGCGATCAGTAGCGCGGCAGTGATCAGCACGAGGTGCACCGTGTAGAACCTCGTGCGCCGTCCGTCTGCGTCGCGCGCCCGGGGATCGGCGGCGATCCTGCGCAGGAACGCCGGCCAGACGACCACGTTGAAGACGGCGTTCACGAGCAGCAGCACGGCCAGCAGAGTGTTCATCCCGGCCAGCCTAACCTCGCCGATCCGGGTGCGGCGACGGTCATAGGGTGGAGGAATGAGCACCGAGAGCGAGACCCGCCGCCCCGTCACCATCATCACGGGCGGCGGTCGCGGCATCGGCCGGGCCATCTCCGAGCGCCTGGTCGCCGATGGCCACGACCTTGCGATCACCTACAGGGAACGGGGCGCGGATGCCGAGGCCGTCGCCGAATCCCTGCGTGCTGCCGGCGCCGACGTGCTGGTGCTCGCCTGCGATCTCGGCGAAGCCGTGCAGGCGGCATCCGTCATTCCCGCCGTGCTCGAGCACTTCGGCTCCTTCACCGGCCTCGTGAACAACGCCGGCATCACCGGGCGCATCGGCGGGTTCCTCGAGCTCGACACAGAGGAGTCTCGAGAGGTCTTCGCCGTGAACGACCTGGCCCCGCTCATCATGTCCCAGCAGGCCATCGCCCACATGGCCGTCAATCGTGGCGGCGCCGGTGGTGCGATCGTGAACATCTCCTCCGGGGCCGCCACGACGGGCGCCCCCGACACCTACATCCCCTATGCGATGAGCAAGGCCGCCCTCGACGCGATGACCCTGGGCCTGGCGAAGGAGTTCGGACCATTCGGTGTGCGTATCAACACCGTCTCCCCCGGCACCACGCACACCGAGATCCACGCGAGCGCCGGGCGACCGAACGCGCCAGCCGAGCGCGCACCGCGCATTCCCATGCGGCGAGCCGGCCAGCCCGACGAGGTCGCCGGTGCGGTCGCCTTTCTCCTCGGACCCGACGCGTCGTACATCACGGGAGCGAACATCCGCGTCGCGGGAGGCAACTGACTCGTCCGATCGAGTCGAAGCCGATGCTCAGCGGCTCAGTGCCTGCGAGCGACCTTCTCCCGGCGCTCGGCCGACGCGGGCATCCCGAACTCGTCCAACGGCTCGTTGTCGGGTTTCAGGGGCAGCCTTTCCCCCGTCGGGCACTCGACGACGGTGTTGAGTGTCGACCGCTCGATCTGATGTTGAGCCATGACGTGACCGCACATCGGGCACTCCGACTGGGCCGCCGGTCTCTCCGCATCCCCGTATGCGACCGGTGCGCTCTCTCCGAAGGCCGGTGACAGCTTGCTGTCGACCCACTCGAAGAAATGCGCGTAGCCGTTCTCCTTGCGTTGTGCGTCTTCCTTGACCATGGCGAACATGGTACCCCCGTCCGAGGGGTTGCTGACAGGGCGGATTCGGCGGTTCTCAGGCCTCGCCGAAGCCCGATGCCACGAGATCGGCCACGCCGTCGACGGCCCAGCGACCGTCGGCCGTGTCCGGCGCGGAGATCGAGACGGTGGCGCCCTGGGTGAGCCCGAGTGACATGATGCCGAGGAGGCTGCGCGCGTTGGTGCCGTTGACGGTGATCGCGCTGTCGAAGGTCGCGGCGAGCTTGACGAGCTCGGCGGCCGGCCTGGCGTGGAGGCCGTCCTTGTTCACCAGTTCGAGAGTTCGGGTGTAGTCGCCCCCGGCGAGATCCGCATCCGATGCTGCAGGCGAGTCCGATGCTCCGGATGCCGCTTCCCTGTTCGCACTCGCAGCGGCATCCAGCACAGCCGTCAGGTCTCCCCCGGTCTGTGCGGCCACCGCCGCGGCGACAGCACCCTCGACGATGGGGGCATCCGCGATGCCGACCCGGCTTCGCGCGGCATCGTCGAGGAAGTCGAGTGCTGTCTCAGCGGTGAGGATCGCCGAGCCGAGGTCGCAGAGGATCACGGCACCGGCGCCCGCGTCGGCCTGCTCGATCGCAGCGGAGATGAGTTCGAAGCTGGTGCCGATGCGGCCATCATCGGTTCCGCCCGCAGCCACTATGACGGTGTCCGGTGCCATCTGCCCGGCCAGGTCGACGATCCCCTCCGCGATCTTCGCGCTGTGCGAGGCGATCACGAGCCCGACGAGGGGGCCGGTCTCCCCCACGTCAGGCCGCCTGGGCGGCGTCGGCTGCGGCCTGAAGCAGGTACGCGGTCGACTGGGCGCCCGGGTCCCGGTGTCCGATGGCCCGTTCGCCGAGGTAGCTCGCACGACCCTTGTGCGCCACCAGTGGCTCCGTGGCGACGGCCCCTGCGGCTGCGGCCTCGGCCGCGGCAGCGAGGATCTCGGACTCGGACGCTCCGGCGGCCTCGGCGGCGACGGCGGCATCGACGGCCGGTGTCCACGCGTCGATCATCGTCTTGTCCCCGACCTCCGCCTTCCCGCGGAGCACGATGCCATCGCGTGCCGCGGTCAGCAGGGCGACGACGGCGGCGCCGTCGAGCTCCGGAGCGGAGCCGACGGCGATCGCCGCCTTCAGGTAGGCAGTGCCGAACAACGGGCCGGCCGCTCCCCCGACGGTGGAGATCAGCGTCGTGGCCACGAGCTTGAGGGCATCCCCGGGCGTCGCGTCGTCATCCAGCACGTCGAGCTTCGGCACCACGGCCTGGAAGCCGCGATCCATGTTCTCCCCGTGGTCGCCATCGCCGATGGCGCGATCGAGCGTGATGAGCTCGACGCGCTTGTCGGCTATGACGGCGCCGGAGCGGCGGATCCAGTCGAGTGTCCAGCTGAGGCCCAGCGCCATTGCGTGTCTCCTATCGACCCCAGCGAAGCGCAGCTGTCTGCACGGGGGCATCCCATAGTTCGGTCAGTTCGTCATCGAGCTTCAGCACCGACAGCGAGAAACCCTGCATCTCGAGCGCCGTCGTGTAGTTGCCCACCAGCGATCGTGTCACCTCGATACCCTGCGCCGCCAGAACCTCGGCAGCGTGGCGGTAGACGATGAACAGCTCCACGAGCGGGGTGCCGCCCATGCCGTTGACGAGCAGCAGCACCTTGTCGCCGGACGTGAACGGGATGTCCTCGACGATCGGCCCGAGGATCCGCTCGACGATCGCGTCGGCCGGCTCGAGCTTGATCCGCTCGCGACCCGGCTCGCCGTGGATGCCGATGCCGATCTCGATCTCGTCCTCAGCGAGCGTGAAGCTGGGCTCACCGGCGTGCGGCACGATGCAGGGACTCAGGGCAACGCCCATCGAACGCACCTGGGCGTTGACCTTCTCGGCGATGGCCGTCACGGCGTCGAGGTCGTCTCCCCGCTGTGCAGCAGCTCCCGCGATCTTCTCGACGAGCACGGTGCCGGCGACTCCGCGTCGGCCGGCCGTGTAGAGCGAGTCCTTGACGGCGACATCGTCGTTCGTCACCACGGCTCGTACGTCGATGCCCTCGGCGGCGGCGAGGTCTGCGGCGGTCTCGAAGTTGAGCACGTCGCCTGTGTAGTTCTTGACGATGTGCAGCACCCCGGCACCGCCGTCGACGGCCTTCGTGGCTGCGAGGATCGGGTCGGGAGTCGGCGACGTGAACACGGCACCGGGTACGGCTCCGTCGAGCATCCCGTAGCCGACGAATCCGGCGTGCAACGGTTCGTGACCGCTGCCACCGCCGCTGATGATCGCGACCTTGCCGGCTGTGGGCGCGTCGGCTCGGACGACGAAGTTGGGGTCGTACTCCGCGCGCACGAGGTCGCCGTGTGCTGCAGCGAATCCGGCGAGGGACTCATTGACGACGTTCTTCGGATCATTGATGAGCTTCTTCACGAAATTCCTTCCGAGAGGCGCCTGCCGCACTGCACGTTTGTGCGCATCGACGTTGACGCACGGGTATCCCCTGCTCAACTTAGCCCGGCGACGGCCGCACCGGTATGGGTCTGATGAACAAATGCGCGGGCATCATTCCCCCGGACGAGGTACAGCAATAGGGTGAGGTCGAGCGCGCAAAGATGCGCGCCGAACGAAGGAAGGTCACAAGTGGACAATCTCGGTGTCGTATTTCTCTCGGAGGTCGTCGGAACGGCGATGCTGGTTCTCCTCGGTTGCGGCGTCGTCGCAAACGTCGCCCTCATCAAGAACAAGGGCTTCAACGGCGGCTTCCTCATGGTCACCATCGGATGGGGCTTCGCGGTCTTCTCCGGCGTGATCGTCGCCTACAACTCCGGCGCGCACCTCAATCCCGCCGTCACCCTTGGCCTCGTCGCCAATGGTGCCACCGAGTTCGGATCAGGCGTGCCTGTCAACCCTGTCTCCGTCCTCACCTATATCGCCGCGGAGTTCATCGGCGCCATCATCGGTGCCGTGATCGTCTGGCTGGCCTACAAGCAGCACTTCGACGAGGAGCCCGACCCCGGCAACAAGCTGGGCGTGTTCTCGACGGGTCCTGCGATCCGCAGCTATGCCTGGAACCTCGTCACCGAGATCATCGGCACCTTCGTGCTCGTCTTCGTCGTCATCGCCTTCGGCGGCGGCCGGCAGGGCGAGGGCGGCCTCGCCGCCCTCGGTGCGCTCCCCGTGGCGATCCTCGTGATCGCGATCGGCGCATCGCTCGGTGGCCCGACAGGCTACGCCATCAACCCGGCACGTGACCTGGGCCCGCGCATCGCCCACTTCCTGCTGCCGATCAAGGGCAAGGGCGGCAGCGACTGGTCGTACTCGTGGGTTCCGGTCGTGGGACCGGTCATCGGTGGTCTGCTCGCCGGATGGTCGGCGTTGTTCCTGCTCCCCATCCTCACCTGACGTGTCGTGTGCGGTGGTCGGCCCCCGTGGGCCGTCCACCGTGCGCCTGCGGTTCGCACGTCAATCCAGCACTATCAGAATGAAAGAGGTACACCATGGCTGACTACGTCATCGCCATCGATCAGGGAACCACGAGCTCCCGCGCCATCGTCTTCGACAAGTCGGGATCCATCGTCTCGACCGGACAGCTCGAGCACGAACAGATCTTCCCCAAGGCGGGCTGGGTCGAGCACGACCCCAAGGAGATCTGGAACAACGTTCGCGAGGTCATCGGCCAGGCCCTCAGCAAGGCGAATCTGACCCGTCACGACATCGCCTCCATCGGCATCACGAACCAGCGCGAGACTGCTGTCGTCTGGGACAAGAACACCGGCGAGCCCGTCTACAACGCCATCGTCTGGCAGGACACGCGCACGCAGGCGATCGTCGACAGGCTCGCCAAGGACGGCGGCGTCGAGCGCTTCAAGCAGAAGGTCGGCCTCCCTCTCGCGACCTACTTCTCCGGCACCAAGATCGTCTGGATCCTCGAGAACGTCGACGGAGCCCGCGAGAAGGCCGAGGCCGGGGACCTGCTGTTCGGAACGACGGACTGCTGGGTGCTCTGGAACCTCACGGGTGGTACCGACGGAGGAGTTCACGCGACCGACGTCACGAACGCCAGCCGGACCCTCTTCATGGACCTGGAGACACTCGCATGGGACGAGGACATCCTCGCCGCCTTCGACGTCCCGAAGTCGATGCTGCCGAAGATCCTGCCCTCGTCCGGTGTGTTCGGTGAGGCCGACTCGCACAGCCTGCTGCGCGAGACGCCCATCGCCGGAATCCTCGGCGACCAGCAGGCGGCCACATTCGGTCAGGCCGCCTTCGACACCGGCGAATCGAAGAACACGTACGGAACAGGCAACTTCCTGATCTTCAACACCGGTGAGGAGATCGTGCACTCCAAGAACGGCCTGCTCACGACTCTCGGGTACCAGATCGGCGACAACAAGCCGCACTACGCGCTCGAGGGATCGATCGCCGTGACCGGCTCGCTCGTGCAGTGGCTGCGCGACAACCTCGGCATCATCTCGAGTGCCCCCGAGATCGAGGACCTCGCGAAGACCGTGGACGACAACGGCGGCGCCTACTTCGTTCCGGCGTTCTCCGGCCTGTTCGCCCCGTACTGGCGTTCGGATGCCCGTGGAGCCCTCGTGGGCCTCACCCGCTACGTCAACAAGGGCCACATCGCCCGCGCCGCTCTCGAGGCCACGGCCTTCCAGACGCGCGAGGTGCTCGAGGCTGTCAACGCCGATGCCGGGGTCGACCTGGTGGAGCTCAAGGTCGACGGCGGCATGATCGCGAACAACACCCTGATGCAGTTCCAGGCCGACATCCTGGGAGTGCCCGTGGTGCGTCCCGTGGTCGCCGAGACGACGGCTCTGGGCGCCGCGTACGCCGCCGGCCTCGCCGTCGGATTCTGGAGCGACCTCGACGACCTGCGCAAGAACTGGCAGGAGGACAGCCGCTGGGAGCCGAAGATGGACGCTGCCGAGCGCGACCGTCAGATCCGACTCTGGAAGAAGGCCGTCACGAAGACCTTCGACTGGGTGGACGAGGACGTCGAGCAGGGCTAGCCCTCACGCGAGAGGAGATCGAGGCGTTCCGTCAACCGCGACGGGACGCCTCGATCCATTCGTCGAGCTTCGCGGCCGCGGCTCCGCTGTCGATCGTCTCGGCAGCGATCGCCATCTTCGCGGCGAATCGCTCCAGGATGCTGGTCTGCACGAGGGCCGCGTTGTTGGCGAGGTCGTAGGCGACCAGGCCTGCAGCGGCGTTGAGCAGGACGATGTCCCGCACGGGGCCGGACTCCCCCGCCAGCAGTGAACGCACGACGGCGGCGTTGTGCGCGGCATCCCCGCCCACCAGGTCCGCCATCTTCGCGCTGGGCAGCCCCAGGTCACGCGGGTCGATGTCGTGCTCGGTCACGAGGCCGCGGGACACCTCCCACACGTGGCTGTGCCCTGTCGTGGTCAGTTCATCGAGGCCGTCGTCGCCCCGGAACACCAGGGCCGTCGCACCACGTGTCTGGTACACGCCGACGAACAGGGGCACCCGCTCGAGGCTGGCGACGCCGACGGCGTTCGCCTCAGCACGCGCGGGATTGCACAGCGGGCCGAGGTAGTTGAAGACCGTCGGGATGCCGAGGCCGGCGCGTACGGGTCCGGCGTGGCGGAAGCCCGGGTGGAAGGCCGACGCGAAGGCGAAGGTGATGCCGGTCTCGGCGAGGATGGCGGCCACACGATCCGCCGGGAGGGTGAGGTCGAGCCCGAGCGCGGCCAGGACGTCTGACGAACCCGAGGCGCTGCTCGCCGCCCTGTTGCCGTGCTTGACCACGGGAACGCCGGATGCCGCAGCGATGATCGCCGACATCGTCGAGACGTTCACCGTACCGAATCGGTCTCCCCCGGTTCCGACGATGTCGAGTGCCATCGAGGGCACGGGCAACGACACGGCGTTGTCGAGGATCGCGTCCCGGAATCCGACGATCTCGTCGACGGTCTCGCCCTTGGCCGCGAGTGCGACGAGGAAGCCGGCGATCTGGGCATCCGTCGCCTCACCGGTCATGATCTCCTGCATGCACCAGGAGGCATCGGAGACGCTGAGGTCCTCTCCGCGCAGCAGGGAGGCGAGAACGTTCGGCCACGTCTGGGATTCGAGCATGGAATCCACCCTATGGCTCCCAGCCTTTCACCACGGATTCTCAGGACTTCCCCGGCATTCTTAGGCTGTCCTAACCTTGAAATCCGGGCGACTGACCCCGCCGAATGGGCAAAACCCCCTCCGGATTCGGCCATAATGGAAAGCGTGACGAGCACAGTTCTAACTCCGCGGGCAACCACGCCAGCCATCAATCGGCCGAACTCCGTAGCGGTCGGCACGATCGTCTGGCTCGGAAGCGAAGTCATGTTCTTCGCCGGCCTGTTCGCGATCTACTTCACTCTGCGGTCGACCAGCCCCGATCTGTGGGCTGCCCAGACCGAGAAGTTGAACGTCCCGTTCGCGACGATCAACACGATCATCCTGGTCATCTCCAGTTTCTGGTGCCAGTTCGGCGTGTTCGCTGCCGAGCGGATGCAGCCCAGGCGTACGGGTTGGAAGCCCACGCAGTGGGGCATGGTCGAGTGGTTCTTCCTCACCTACGCCTTCGGCGCCGTCTTCGTCGCCGGCCAGGTCTGGGAGTACGCCACCCTCGTCAGCGAGCAGGTCACGCTGTCCTCCGACGCGTACGGCTCGGCCTTCTACCTGACGACGGGCTTCCACGCCCTGCACGTCACCGGTGGACTCATCGCCTTCCTTCTCGTCATCGGCCGCGTCTTCGCGGTCAAGAACTTCGGACACAAGGAGGCCACCAGCGCCATCGTCGTGTCCTACTACTGGCACTTCGTCGACGTCGTCTGGATCGGGCTCTTCCTGGTCATCTACGTTCTCAAATAGGAATCAGGAGCGAACACCGTCCCCATGCGAGAGAACAAGAAATCCGCAGGCGCCAGCCGCCGCAAGACAGGTCGGCGGCATCCCCTCGCCACTGTCGCCCTGATCGCGATCGGCCTCGGCGTCACCGGTGGCGCCTACGCCGCGGTGAACACCAGCACGGCGTCCGCTGAGACGCAGATCGCCGCTCAGTCGACGATCGAGGAGGGCGAGAAGCTCTTCCAGGCCAACTGCGCCACCTGCCACGGCATGGGTGCAGCCGGAACCAACAGCGGTCCGAGCCTCATCGGCGTCGGAGCCGCGGCCGTCGACTTCCAGGTCGGCACCGGCCGCATGCCGATGCAGATGAACGGACCGCAGGCCGAAGAGAAGCCCGTGCAGTTCACCGACGAGCAGGTCAAGGCGCTGGCCAACTACGTGGCTTCGCTCGGCCCCGGCCCGTCGATCCCCGAGGACCACCTCACCAACGGCGGCGGCGACGCATCCAACGGTGCCGAGCTGTTCCGCATCAACTGCGCGATGTGCCACAACGTGGCCGGCGCCGGTGGAGCTCTCACCGAGGGCAAGTTCGCACCCGCCCTCGACACTGTCACGGGTGTTCACATCTACGAGGCCATGGTCACGGGCCCCCAGAACATGCCTGTCTTCAACGACCTGAACATCTCGCCTGAAGACAAGCGCGACATCATCACCTACCTCCAGTACGTGCAGGACAACCGCTCACCCGGCGGTTTCGAACTCGGTTCACTCGGCCCCGTCGCCGAGGGACTCTTCATCTGGATCTTCGGTCTCGGCGCCATCGTCGCCCTGACCGTGTGGATCACGGCGAAGTCGAACTGACCGCAGCAAGCACGGCAATGACCCAGCGCGAAAAGGAGAACCATGGCACAGGACGATAACGACGGTAAGGATCTCACCGTCGCCGATTCGTCGGTCGCCGACCATCACGACGAGGCTCACCCCGGCACAGCCGTGGTCTCGCGTGACGCCTTCACCGACCCCGGACTGGTCCCG
The DNA here is from genome assembly GCF_038432415.1 of Leifsonia stereocauli. Taxonomy (NCBI): domain Bacteria; kingdom Bacillati; phylum Actinomycetota; class Actinomycetes; order Micrococcales; family Microbacteriaceae; genus Leifsonia; species Leifsonia stereocauli. Next base: position 946,474 of record NZ_JBCAUN010000001.1, on the reverse strand, counting down.
CACCGCAAGCGCGTGACCGATCTGGATCCGAAGAAGGAGAAGCACGCCGAGCGCACGGTCTACACGCTCTTCTACCTCTCCATCGTCGGCAGCGTCTGGGCCATCGCGGCCTACATGCTGTTCCCGATCGAGTCGAACAACGTCGGAGACGTGCGTCTCAACACGCTGTTCATCGGTATCGGCCTCACGCTCGCGCTCCTCGCCATCGGCTTCGGTGCCGTTCACTGGGGCAAGGCGCTCATGGTCGACGACGAGGGTGTCGACATCCGTCACCTCACCCGTGGAAGCGACGAGACCCGGGCCGCAGCCGTCGAGATCTTCGACGTGGCGAACAAGGAATCCGGATTCGGGCGTCGCACGCTCATCCGCAACTCGCTCATCGGTGCTCTCATCGTGTTCCCGCTGCCTGCCGTCGTCCTGTTCCGCGGACTCGCTCCGCAGGACGAGAACCCCGTGGAGCTGCTCTCCCACACCATGTGGAAGAAGGGCACGCGCCTCGCACTCGACCCGAGCGGTGTCGCCATCAAGGCGACCGACGTCACGCTGGGCAGCGCGTTCCACGTGATCCCCGAAGACCTGAACGACCTCGAGCACGGCAAGCTCGAGGAGAAGGCCAAGGCGGCCGTTCTCCTCATGCGCCTCCGTCCCGAGGACCTCAACGAGCTCCCCGAGCGGGCTGACTGGTCGTACGACGGCATCGTCGCGTACTCCAAGATCTGCACGCACGTCGGATGCCCCGTTGCCCTGTACGAGCAGCAGACGCACCACCTCCTCTGCCCGTGCCACCAGTCGCAGTTCGATGTGTCGAACCACTGCGAGGTCATCTTCGGGCCGGCCAAGCGGCCGCTCCCCCAGCTGCCCATCGCCGTGGATTCCGAGGGTTACCTCATCGCGCAGAGCGACTTCCTTGAACCAGTCGGACCGAGCTTCTGGGAGCGTTCGTGAGTACCGCCACTACACCTGAGGCACCCCCGACGACGTCTACCGCCGTCGAGAAGAAGGGCGGCTTCACCGCCGCCGCTGCCAACTACATCGACGAGCGCACGAGCGTCTCGACGATGGTCAAGGAACTCGGCCGGAAGATCTTCCCCGATCACTGGTCGTTCCTCCTCGGCGAGGTCGCACTGTACAGCTTCGTCGTCATCCTCCTCTCCGGATCGTTCCTCACCTTCTTCTTCCAGGCTGCGATGACCCCGGTCATCTACGACGGCTCGTACGTGCCCCTCAAGGGCATCGAGATGTCGGCGGCCATGTCGTCGACGCTCGACATCTCGTTCGACATCCGCGGTGGCCTGCTGATGCGACAGGTGCACCACTGGGCTGCGCTGCTGTTCGTGGCATCGATCGGCCTGCACATGATGCGCATCTTCTTCACGGGTGCCTTCCGCAAGCCGCGCGAGCTGAACTGGGTCATCGGCTTCGTGCTGTTCATCCTGGCCATGGCCGAGGGTTTCACGGGCTACTCGCTCCCCGACGACCTGCTCTCGGGCAACGGCCTGCGCATCATCGACGGCATGGTCAAGGGCATCCCGATCGTCGGCACCTGGATCTCGTTCCTGCTGTTCGGCGGCGAGTTCCCCGGCGAGCTGATCGTGGGGCGCCTGTATACGCTGCACATCCTGTTGCTGCCCGCCATCATCGTCGCGCTCATCGCGTTGCACCTGCTGTTCCTGGTCGTGCACAAGCACACCCAGTACCCCGGCCCCGGTCGCACCAACATGAACGCCGTCGGCCAGCCCGTGCTCCCGGTCTACGCCGCGAAGGCCGGTGGTTTCTTCTTCATCGTCTTCGGCATCATCATGCTGATCGCCTCGTTCTTCACGATCAACCCGATCTGGAACTACGGTCCGTACGACCCCTCCCCCGTGTCGGCTGGAACCCAGCCCGACTGGTACATCGGCTTCGCCGACGGCGCCCTGCGCCTGATCCCGCCGGGACTAGAGTTCGTGTGGCTCGACCGCACCTGGTCGTTCAACATCCTGATCCCTCTGGGTGCGCTCGGTCTGTTCATCGTGCTCGCCATGATCTACCCCTTCATCGAGGCGTGGGTCACCGGCGACAAGCGGGAGCACCACGTGCTCGATCGTCCGCGCAACGTGCCGACACGCACGGCCATCGGCGCTGCGGGTGTCACGTTCTACGCCGGCCTCTGGGCGGCCGCGAGCTCGGACATCATCGCGACCCACTTCAAGCTCACGATGGAGGGTGTCATCCACTCCCTGCAGTTCGTGGTCATCGTCGGTCCCTTCATCGCCTACTTCGTCACGAAGCGCGTGTGCCTGGCGCTGCAGAAGAAGGACCGCGAGCTCGTGCTGCACGGCTTCGAGACCGGTCGAATCGTGAAGCTCCCGGGTGGCGAGTTCATCGAGGTGCACGAGCCGCTCACCGAGTACGAGCGCTGGCGCCTGGTCAGCTACACCGACTACGAGCCGCTGATGATCCGCCCCAACTCGCAGGGGCGCATCACGGTGGGTCAGCGCCTGCGCGCAGGCTTCTCCCGCTGGTTCTTCGAGGATCGCATCTCGCCGGTCACCCAGACCGAGCTGGAAGCGGCCCACGGCCACCACGACACCCACCACGAGCTCGACGAGAAGAGCGCTCACTAGAGCGTTCGACTCGAACCGCTGGGAGGCGCCGATGACATCACCGTCATCGGCGCTTCGCCGTTTTCGGAGCATCCGTGGTGGAAGGACGATGGGCGAGCACTCATGACCATGGCGAGTCTCGCGGAGTGGCTGCGCTGCCCGCACTGCGGTTCTCCGCTGACGGATGCCGCTCCCCTGACCCTGCGGTGCGAGAATGCCCACGCCTTCGACGCGAACAAGCGCGGCTACGTGAATCTCGTCGCGTCGAACGACCGCATGACCGGTGATGACGCGGCCATGCTCGACGCCCGCGACGCCTTTCTCGGAGCCGGGCACTACGAGCCCATCCGCGACGCTCTGGCCGCGGCAGTGCCGACGGCGGCAGAGCGGATCGTCGACGCCGGCTGCGGGACAGGGTACTACCTCGCCGGAGTGCTCGGCTCGGCCGGGAACAGCGACACGAGGGCCGTCGGGTTCGACCTCTCCCCCGAGGCCGTGCGCCGCACGGTGCGCGCCACAGGCAGCGATGGAGTCGTCGCCGACACGTGGCGTCCGCTGCCCCTGCGCGATGGATGCGCAGACGCCGTCATCACGGTCTTCGCTCCGCGCAACCTCCCCGAGTTCCACCGCATGCTGCGAACCGATGGCCGGCTCATCGTCGTGGTGCCCTCAGGCACGCACCTGCGCGAGCTGCGCGCTGATGGGCGGGCCCTCGACGTTCCCGCCGACAAGGCCGAACGGCTGCAGGAGGAGGCATCCTCCCTCTTCGACGTGATCGGCGTCGAGAGGGTCGCGTATGCGATGGAGCTGGATGGCGCTGCCGTCGAGCATCTCCTGGGAATGGGGCCGGCCGCACGCCACCGGCAGGCGGCCTCCGACGGGCGCTCGGAGAGCGTGACGGCATCCGTCGACATCGTGCGTCTCAGACGGCGTTGACATCTCTCCGAGCGGATGCCGCGCCCACCTGCTGGCGGCCGCGCAGTCATCCCTGTGAACGACGAAGCGCCCGGCACGAGAAGGTGCCGGGCGCTTCATTCGGAGTGGATCAGCGGGCGAAGAGTCCGCGGTAGTACTCGTAGACCCAGCCGACGAGGCTGATGAGCACCAGGCCCACGGCGCAGTACGTCAGCCAGAAGCCGACGGCGAGACCGAGGAAGCTGATCGCCACCGAGGCGCCGAGCAGCAGAGGCCACCAGCTCCACGGGCTGAAGAAGCCGAGTTCGGCGTCTCCGTCATCGATGTTGGCATCCAGGCGATCCTCGGGCAGCTCGCCGCCCTGGGCGCTGTGGACGCGCCCGACGTAGAAGGCGATGAACGCGGCGAGAACGGCACAGAGGAGCATGCCGATCGTGCCGACGGCCTCGATCCGCTGGTCGTCGCCGGAGTCGAGCCACGTCCAGAAGCCGTAGACGGCTGCCGAGAGGAGGAAGAAGACCGAGAGGACCCAGAGCAGGACGGCGTTGACTCTCATCTACTTGACCTCGTCCTTCGTGGCGTCGTACGTGGGGGCATCCGGAGCATCCTTCGCAGGGCCGATGCCGATCGGCAGGCCGGCCTCAGGGTGATTGAGGTCGAATGCCGGTCGCTCGGAACGAATGCGAGGGATCGACGTGAAGTTGTGACGCGGCGGCGGGCACGACGTCGCCCACTCGAGAGATCCCCCGTAGCCCCACGGATCGTTCACCGTCACGCGGGGAGCGCGTCGTGCCGTGATGTAGACGTTCAGGAAGAACGGGACCATCGACAGTGCGAGGATGGCGGATCCCACCGAGGAGAGCTGGTTCATCCAGGTGAACCCGTCGTCGGGCAGGTAGGTCGCGTAACGACGCGGCATGCCGACGACTCCGAGCCAGTGCTGGACGAGGAACGTCGTGTGGAAGCCGATGAAGAGGATCCAGAAGTGGATCTTGCCGAGACGCTCGTTGAGCATCTTGCCGGTCCATTTCGGCCACCAGAAGTAGAACCCGGCGAACATGGCGAACACGACGGTTCCGAACACGACGTAGTGGAAGTGCGCCACCACGAAGTACGTGTCCGACACGTGGAAGTCGAGCGGAGGGCTGGAGAGGATGACTCCCGTGAGTCCACCGAAGACGAAGGTGATGAGGAAGCCGAGAGTCCAGAGCATGGGCGTCTCGAACGTCACGGATCCGCGCCACATGGTGCCGATCCAGTTGAAGATCTTCACGCCTGTCGGCACTGCGATGAGCATCGTCATGAGCGCGAACCAGGGCAGCAGCACCGAGCCCGTCACGTACATGTGGTGGGCCCAGACCGTGACCGAGAGGGCCGCGATCGCGATGGTCGCGTAGATCAGCGTCTTGTAACCGAAGATCGGCTTGCGGCTGAACACGGGCAGGATCTCGGACACGATGCCGAAGAACGGCAGAGCGATGATGTAGACCTCGGGGTGACCGAAGAACCAGAAGAGGTGCTGCCACAGCATGACTCCGCCGTTCGCGGGGTCGTAGATGTGGGCGCCGAAGACGCGGTCGGCACCGGCGGCGAGGATCGCGGCGGCCAGCACCGGGAACGCCATGAGCACCAGCAGCGACGTCACGAGGGTGTTCCACGTGAAGATCGGCATGCGGAACATGGTCATTCCGGGAGCGCGCATGGTGATGATCGTCGTGATGAAGTTCACACCACCGAGGATGGTTCCGAAACCGCTCATGCCGAGACCGAACATCCAGAGGTTGCCGCCGAGACCTGGGCTGAACGTCGTGGTGGAGAGCGGTTGATACGCCGTCCATCCGAACGAGGCCGCACCTTGCGGGGTGAGGAAGCCACCGACCGCGATGAGGCTGCCGAACAGGAAGAGCCAGAACGCGAAGGCGTTCAGACGCGGGAAGGCGACGTCAGGAGCACCGATCTGCAGCGGCATGATCACGTTGGCGAAACCGGCGAAGAGCGGCGTGGCGAACATGAGGAGCATGATCGTGCCGTGCATCGTGAAGAGCTGGTTGTACTGCTCCTTCGTCTGCAGGATCTCCAGGCCCGGCTCGAAGAGCTGGGCGCGGATGATGAGTGCCATGACTCCTGCGATGCAGAAGAACACGAACGAGGCGATCAGGTACATGTACCCGATGATCTTGTGGTCGGTGGAGGTGATCCACCGCACGAAGATGTTGCCCTTCTTCTCGACCTTCGGAGTTCCGAAGGTCCGAGCGGGAGCCGGTGCTGTTGCGGTGCTCATGGCTACTCGCCCTCCTCTGTCACGGGCGCCTTCGTGCCCGGCAGGTTCGTGTTGCGGTCGTACTCTGCACCGAGCTGGCCTTCGAAGCCGGCATCGCGCAGATCCTGGATGTGGGCTTCGTACTCCGCCTCGGAGACGACCTTCACGTTGAAGAGCATCGCGGAGTGATACTCACCGCAGAGCTCGGCGCACTTGCCCTTGTACGTTCCCTCACGCTCGGGGGTGACGTACATGTAGTTGGTCTTGCCGGGGAACATGTCCTTCTTGTAGAGGAAGTCGATGACCCAGAAGGAGTGGATGACGTCGCGGGCGTTGAGCGAGATCTCGATCTTCTTGTCCACGGGCAGGTACAGGGTCGGGAGCTCGGACTCGACGAGTTCACCGCTGCCGTCGTTGGAGCTGTCGTCGTACTGGCCCTGGATGCCGGGAGAGTAGACGTCTTCATCCACGTAGTTGAAGTCCCACGCCCACTGCTTGGCGACGACGTTGATCTTCACATCGGGTTCGGCGTACGGCGTCTCGATGGCGGTCTGGTCGCGCGCAGTGAAGGCGAAGAAGCCCAGCACGAGGATGAGCGGCACGATCGTGTAGAAGATCTCGATCGGCATGTTGTAGCGCAGCTGCACCGGGAGTCCCGTCTGGCCCTTGCGGCGACGGTAGACGATGACGGCCCAGATGGTCAGGCCCCAGGTGATGACACCGACGACCAGCAGGACGATCCAGGATGTGACCCAGAGGCCGGACACCATGGAGGTGTTGTTCGTGACGGGGCTCTCGCCCTCCTCGAAACCGGGGAGGAAACCGTTCAGCTGAGCCTGGGTGCACCCGGCAAGAACTACGGCTAGCGTCGCTGCGATCGGAATTGCAGCCCATCGGAGACGGCGATTGTTGCGCACCGGTGACCTTTCGGGGGACTCGTGGACACTTCACAGAGAAGTGTGATTGATCGTGTCCAGCCTACTCCGCGCTCCCGGCTCCAGTGTGCACCGGGCGGGGTCTGTCTGCACTGTTTCGTTCGTTTTCCCGCGACTTTCCGCCTTAAAAGCACTCGGGAGATCGTCCGCATGGACGATCTCCCGAGGCTGAGAGCTGCAGTTCCTAGTGGAACGAGTCTCCGCAGGCGCAGCTGCCCTGCGCGTTGGGGTTGTCGATGGTGAAGCCCTGCTTCTGGATGGTGTCCTCGAAGTCGATCGAGGCGCCGTCGAGGTAGGGAACGCTCATCTTGTCGACGATGACCTCGACGCCGTCGAAGTCGACCGTCGCGTCTCCGTCGAGCATCCGCTCATCGAAGTAGAGCTGGTAGATGAGACCGGAGCATCCGCCGGGCTGAACGGCGACGCGCAGGCGCAGGTCGTCACGACCCTCCTGGTTCAGGAGGCTCTTCACCTTGGTGGCCGCGGCGTCGCTGAGGCCGACCCCGTGGGCCGTCGTGCTCGTCGTGATCGTGTCCGTCATGATGCTCCTTCGCGCGCGCGGCGCCTCAAGTTGTGAAGATCAGTCTCATAGTACCGCCGGATGCCGGGGAAACCCTGATGTGCTCCCCCGCGGCATCAGCGTCGGCGGTCGGTGCGGGCGTTGAGTCGATCGAGCAGGAGCGCCTCGCTCAGCACCGAGCGCTTGTAGACGCCGAGGTGCAGCGATTCGTTCGGGCTGTGGGCCCGGGAGTCCGGGTCCTCGACGCCTGTCACGAGGATCTGCGCATCGGGGAAGACGTGCACCAGGTCGGCGATGAACGGGATCGAGCCGCCGATGCCCATATCGACGGCCTCGCGTCCCCAGGCATCGGCCATGGCCGCCTTGGCCTCGGTGACGGCCCAGCCGCTGGTGTCGACGAGGAAGGGGTCGCCGAGCTCCACCCTGTCGATGACGAACTCGGCGCCGAACGGAGTGTTCCGCTCGACGTGCTCGGTCAGCACCGCGAGGGCGTCTGCCGCAGTCTGCCCGGGCGCGATGCGAGCGCTCACCCGGACGGCGACCGATGGCAGCAGAGTGTTGGAGGCGTTGCCGACACTCGGAGCGTCGATCCCTGTCACGGTGATCGCCGGCTGGGTCCAGATGCGACTGAGGAAGCTGCCGTGTCCGATGGGAGAGACGGCGTCGAGCAGGCCGCTCTCCGCGCGCAGCTGCGACTCGGGGTACTCCGGGGTGTCCGCGTCCTGTCCCGTGAGACCGGAGACCGCCACGGAGCCGTCCTCGCCGTGGAAGGTCGCGAGCAGTCGCACCATCGCGAGCATCGCATCCGGCACCGCTCCCCCGAACATGCCCGAGTGCACGGCGTGCGACAGGGTGCGGACGGTCAGGCGGAATGCGACGTTGCCGCGCAGGCCGACCGTGAGCGCCGGCGTCTCGAGGTCCCAGTTGCCGGAGTCGGCGACGACGATGACGTCGGCCGCCAGAGCGTCGCGATTCTGCTCGAGGAAGTGCGCGAAGGAGAGCGAACCGGCCTCCTCCTCCCCCTCGATGAAGATGGCGAGTCCGAGGTCGAAGTCGGTCCCGTAGGCCTCGACGAGTGCGCGGATCGATGCGACGTGCGCCATGACGCCGGCCTTGTCATCTGCGGCGCCACGGCCGTAGAGACGGTCGCCGCGCACGGTCGGCTCGTACGGCGCGCTCTCCCACTCCTCGGACTCTCCGGGAGGCTGCACGTCGTGGTGGGCGTACAGCAGGATCGTCGGGGCGCCGTTCCGTGCCGGGCGTGCCGCGAGAACCGCGGGGTTGCCGAGGGTATCGCCATCGGCAACGGGAGCCTGGGTTATGCGCACCTCATCGAAGACGCCGAGACCGCGGAACAAATCGGCGACGGCTTCGGCGCTGGTGTGCACGTGAGCCTGGTCGAACGCGGGCCACGACACCGAGGGGATGCGCACGAGGTCGCAGAGGTCGGCGATGGTGTTGGGAAAGCCGGTCTCGATGGCCTCGCGCACGGCATCCTGACCGGTCGTCGTCGAATTGGGGTCAGCGGGGTGTCGATCATCCGTCATGTCGTCGATTTTAGTCGTCGACGGATGTCAGCGCCGTGCGGTCCGTTCCGGACGGAGACCGACCGCGCGGCGGTCACTCACGTCGTGACGGACTTCACGACCGGCTCTCCAGCTTCAGCGGGTACTCTGGAGTCCTACCGATTCCAAGGATTTGATGTGGCCAAGCAAACCGCGCCTCAGGGCGCCGAACCCGTGACCGAGACCATCGACGAGACTGCCGCCCGTCTGACCTCCTCCGCGACGAGGCAGGGCAAGGGCGCCCCGACTCCGACGCGCAAGGAGCAGGAGGCGGCGCGCAAGCGTCCGCTCGTCTCCGACAACCGCAAGGAGGCGTCGCGCCAGGCCAAGGTCAAGGCGGCCGAGGCCCGCGAGAAGCAGCGCGCCGGGATGGCGGCCGGCGACGACCGCTACCTCCCCATGCGCGACCGCGGACCCCAGAAGCGTTATGCCCGCGACTACGTCGACGCTCGCTTCAACATCGGCGAGTTCATGCTCCCGGTGATGGCCCTTGTCATCGTGCTCACCTTCATCCCGAGCTACGAGATCCAGATGTACGGCATCTTCGCCCTCTGGGGCTTCTTCCTCATCGCCGTCGTCGACTCCATCATCCTCGGCTTCAGCCTCACCAAGCGGCTCGCCGCCAAGTTCGGCGCCGACAAGGTGGAGAAGGTGCGTTGGTACTCCGCCATGCGTGCGCTGCAGATGCGTTTCATGCGTCTGCCCAAGGCTCAGGTCGCGCGCGGGGCCTACCCCAGCTGACAACCACGATCAGAAGGCCGCATTCGGGATCCTCGGATGCGGCCTTCGTCGTTTCGGCCGCGACTCCGTCGGGCCTCAACGAGCGTCGACCGCATAGGCGCCGAATCTCAGGCACGGCACCCTGGACTCCTCGTCGGTGAGGGATCCGTGCTGGCCGATCATCGCCCGGGGCGAGAGGTTCGTCTCGCGCGAGTCGTAGTAGGCGATCAGCTTGCGCGCGGCCACGATGACGTCGCCGATACGAGGCAGCACCTCGGGCGCGACCTCGCCGAAGAGGCCGGAGGCCACGGCCTCGGCCCGGGTGTAGACCCAGGCGCGATCGCCCTCCGACTCCCGCCAGGCCGCAGCGAGGGTGTCGGCGGCATCCGGGGCGGCATCCGGTTCCAGGTACAGGTACAGGCACCGCGGGTCGCCGCCGATGTGGCGGACGCCGTCGATCAGCTGGGGAGCCGTGTCGAACAGCACGTGCTTGGCAGCCGGGACGTCGACGACGCCGTGATCGGCCGTGACGATGAGACCGGCGGATGCCGGGAGTGATTCGGCGAACCTGGAGACCTCGGCGTCGAGGGCCTCGAGCTCGCCGACCCACTTGTCGGATAGCCACCCACGGGCGTGAGCCGCCATGTCGAGTTCCGGCACGTAGACGTAGACGAGTGCACGGTCGTTCTCGCGCACGACGCGGAGCGCTGCATCCAAGCGTGCGGCGACGGAGCCCGCTGACACGTACTCGGCTCCACGCAGCAGCGCATTGCTGAGACCCGAGTCGGCGTACCGCGACGGGCCGACCGCGAACGCCGGGATGCCGTCATCCGTCGCCTGCTCGAACTGGGTCGGAAGCGGCTGCCAGGCATCGGGACGCATCTCGTCGTCCCAGCCGCTCAGCTGGTTGACGACGCGGTCGTTGGCGGCGTCGAGGACCCTGTACCCGACCAGGCCGTGGGAGCCGGACGGCGCACCAGTGCAGAGGGAGCCGAGGCCGACGGCTGTCGTGGCCGGGAACACGCCGGGCAGCGAGGCCTTCTTGGTGAGGCGGGAGGCGAGGTAGCGGGCGTGTCCGGCGGAGGCTCGCAGGTTGGAGGTTCCGAGCCCGTCGACGAGGAGCACGATGGCGTGGTCGACGGCGGGGAGCCCGAGCAGATTGGATGCCCCGGTGATGCTGGCGCGGCAACTTGCCAGAACGTCGGCAAGCCGCGGGGCGCCGGTTTCGGCGGAAGGTACCATGGGCATCGCGCTCAGTCTCGCACAGGACGGCCCTGCCGATCAGCGACGACGAGGCCCCAGAACGAGCCCCACCAGACGAGAAACAACGGATGACCCCGCGCCAGAACTCCACACCCGAGACCCAGTCGGTCGAACGCATCGAAGACGTCGACGTCGCCACCGAGATGCAGGGCTCGTTCCTCGAATACGCGTACTCCGTCATCTACTCGCGTGCGCTCCCCGACGCCCGCGACGGGCTCAAGCCCGTTCAGCGCCGCATCCTGTACCAGATGAGCGAGATGGGCCTGCGCCCCGACCGCGGCCATGTGAAGTCGGCGCGCGTCGTCGGCGAGGTCATGGGCAAGCTGCATCCGCACGGCGACACCGCCATCTACGACGCTCTCGTCCGCATGGCGCAGGCGTTCACCCTGCGCGTGCCGCTCATCGACGGGCACGGCAACTTCGGCTCGCTCGACGACGGCCCGGCCGCCGCCCGATACACCGAGGCGCGGCTGGCCGCCACGGCTCTGGCGATGACGGAGGGCCTCGACGAGGATGTCGTCGACTTCGTTCCCAACTACGACAACCAGCTGACCCAGCCCGACGTGCTGCCGGCCGCCTACCCCAACCTGCTCGTGAACGGTGCGAGCGGAATCGCCGTCGGCATGGCCACGAACATGGCTCCGCACAACCTCATCGAGGTCGTCGGGGCGGCCCGCCATCTCCTGGCGCATCCGGATGCGACCCTCGACGACCTGATGGAGTTCGTGCCCGGCCCCGACCTGCCCTCCGGCGGCACCATCGCCGGCCTCTCCGGTGTTCGAGACGCCTACGCCACCGGCCGCGGCAGCTTCAAGACCAGGGCGAAGGTGCGCGTCGAGTCGATCACCGCTCGCAAGACCGGCCTGATCATCACCGAACTGCCCTACCTCGTCGGCCCCGAGAAGGTCATCGAGAAGATCAAGGACGGCGTCAACGCCAAGAAGATCAGCGGCATCTCGGATGTCACCGACCTGACAGACCGGACGAACGGCCTGCGCCTCGTCATCGGGATCAAGACCGGCTTCAGCCCGGATGCCGTCCTCGAGCAGCTGTACCGCCTGACGCCGCTCGAGGACTCGTTCAACATCAACGCCGTCGCCCTCGTCGACGGCGGACCACGCACCCTCGGACTGCGCGAGCTCCTCGTCGTGTACGTCGAGCACCGAGTGCTGGTGGTCACTCGCCGCTCGCGCTTCAGGCTCGACCGCCGCCGAGAGCGACTTCACCTGGTCGAGGGCCTCCTCGTGGCCATCCTCGACATCGACGAGGTCATCCAGGTCATCCGCACCAGCGACGAGACCGAACAGGCACGCACTCGTCTCATGGACGTGTTCGACCTCACCCATGTGCAGGCCGAGTACATCCTCGAGCTGCGCCTGCGCCGCCTCACCAAGTTCTCCCGCATCGAGCTCGAGGCCGAGCGCGACAAGCTGAAGGCCGAGATCGCCGAGCTCGAGACCCTGCTCGCGAGCGATGCCCGCATCCGCTCGCTCGTCTCCGACGAGCTCGCCGAGATCGCCGACAGGTTCGGCACACCGCGCCGCACCCTGCTGACCGAGGCGAAGCCCAGCATCGCCGGCGCCGCCGCCAAGCGTGCCGCGGCGATCCTCGAGGTGGCGGACGCTCCGTGCCGCGTGTACCTGAGCGCAACCGGGCGGATCGCCCGCGTCGACCTGGTCGCGCGCGATGACGACGCCCCGGCGGCGCCCGTTCGCCAGCGACGCCGCAGCAAGCACGACGCGCTGCTCTCGACGCTCGACACGACGAGCCGCACCGAGATCGGCGCCGTCACCAATCGTGGCCGCCTGGTGCGCTTCTCCCCCGTCGACCTGCCTGTCCTGCCCGAGACCTCGGTGCAGCTCGGCGCCGGCGTGAAGGTCGGCGACTACCTGGCGCTCAGCGATCGCGGCGAGAAGGTGCTCGCCATCGTCTCGCTCACCAGCGAGCAGTCCATCGCCCTCGGCACGCGTCAGGGCATAGTCAAGCGCGTCGCCACCGGCGCATACCCCAGTCGCCCCGACTTCGAGATCATCGCCCTCAAGAAGGGCGATGAGGTCGTCGGTGCCGTGCAGGGAGCCGAGACAGACGAGCTCGTGTTCGTCGCGACGGATGCGCAGCTGCTGCGCTTCCCTGCTGCATCGGTGCGTCCTCAGGGCTGCCCAGCCGGCGGAATGGCCGGGATCAACCTGGGCGCCGACGCCACGGTCGTCCACTTCACCTCCATTCCGGCCGACCAGCGCGACGACGTCGTGGTGGCCACCGTCGCGACAGGCAGCGAGACGCTGCTCGGAACCGACCCAGGAACCGCCAAGGTGAGCCCCTTCGACGAGTTCCCGGCCAAGGGCCGCGCCACCGGCGGCGTGCGTGCACAGCGCTTCCTGAAGGGCGAGGGCGCTCTCGCGCTCGCCTGGGTCGGTCGTGATCCGCTCGCCGTCGGTTCGGACGGGTCGGCGCGCACGCTGCCGGAGGCCGGTGCCAAGCGGGATGCATCCGGCACGCCCCTCGACGCCGTCATCGGGGCCATCGGCACCACGATCGCCTGAGCTCAGCCGAGCAAGCGCTCCACGACGGTGCGCACGCCGTCGAGCATGTCGCGCCAGTTCTCGGCTGAGTGCTCGGCAGCCTCTGCTGTCGGGTTGTTGTCCTGGTCGAGCTCGATGCGTGTGCCGCCCCTGACCTCTTCGAGCTGGTAGCGCAGCGTGTGGTAGTTCTCCGGAACATCCGGCTGACCGGTCATCGGGCTGAAGTGGGTGACGACGAGCCGCCGTGGTTCCTCGACCTCGAGCACGCGCCCGTGGTCCTCGAAGGTCTTCCCCTCCCACTCGCCGATCCACCGGATGTCGCCGCCGAGTGCCCAGTCGGTCACGATCCGGGCTCCGGCGAGGATCTCCGGATGCGGCTCGGAACTCGTGATCACGTCCCAGACGGCCTGGGGTGGGGCGGCGATGAACGCGTCGACGTGCGCTGTGTACTCGGCCATGCGGTCGACGGTACGCCGCACCGCCCTTCCTCGCTAGGCGTCGATGCTCTCGCGCGAGAGCCTGTCGGAGCTGTCGACGATGAACTCCTTGCGCGGCGCGACGTCGTTGCCCATGAGCAGCTCGAACACCCGGCCGGCGTTCTCAGCGTCCGAGACGTTCACGCGGCGGAGAGTCCGGTGCTTCCGGTCCATGGTGGTCGTGGCCAGCTGGTCTGCGTCCATCTCACCCAGGCCCTTGTACCGCTGGATCGGGTCCTGGTACTTCTTGCCCTGCTTGCTCAGCGCCGCCAGGATCTTCTGGAGCTCGGCCTCGGAGTACGTGTACAGGGTGTCGTTCGGCTTCGACCCCGGGTTCATCACGACGACGCGATGCAGCGGAGGAACGGCCGCGAACACCCGGCCGTTCTCGATCATCGGCCGCATGTAGCGGAAGAACAGGGTGAGCAGCAGGGTGCGGATGTGCGCGCCGTCGACGTCGGCATCGCTCATGATGATCACCTTGCCGTAGCGGGCGGTCTCCAGGTCGAAGCTGCGGCCGGACCCGGCGCCGATCACCTGGATGATCGAGGCGCACTCGGCGTTGCCGAGCATGTCGGCGACACTCGCCTTCTGCACGTTGAGGATCTTGCCCCGGATGGGCAGGAGAGCCTGGTGCTCGCTGTCGCGCGCCAGCTTGGCCGTGCCGAGGGCGGAGTCGCCCTCGACGATGAAGAGCTCGCTCTGGGCGACGTCGTTCGACCGGCAGTCGACCAGCTTCGCCGGCAGCGACGAGCTCTCGAGCGCGTTCTTGCGGCGCTGGGTCTCCTTGTGGGCACGTGCCGAGATGCGGGACTTCATCTCGGCGACGACCTTGTCGAGCAGCAGGGCGGACTGCGCCTTGTCGTCGCGCTTGCTCGAGGCGTAGCGCTCGGCCATGGCCTTGGCCACGACGTTGGCGACGATGGAGCGCACGGCCGGAGTGCCGAGCACCTCCTTGGTCTGACCCTCGAACTGCGGCTCGGGCAGACGGACGGTGAGCACGGCGGTGAGGCCTGCGAAGATGTCGTCCTTCTCCAGCTTGTCCGTACCCGCCTTGAGTCGGCGCGCGTTCAGCTCGACCTGCTGGCGTAGGAACTTGAGCATGCCGGCATCGAATCCGGCCTGGTGCGAGCCGCCCTTGGGAGTCGAGATGATGTTCACGAAGCTGCGCATGACCGTGTCGTAGCCGGTGCCCCAGCGCAGGGCGATGTCGACGGTGCACTCGCGCTGCAGCTCGGTGGGGATCATCGCGCCGGCGTCGCTCAGCACGGGAACCGTCTCGGTGAAGCTGCCTGTGCCCGTCAGGCGCCAGGTGTCGGTGAGCGGGGCGTCGGGGGCGAGATGCTCGACGAACTCGGAGATGCCACCGTCGAACCTGAACTCGTCGGTGTGCGGCTCGAAGCCACGTTCGTCGGTGACGCGGATGCCGAGCCCGGGAACGAGGAAGGCCGTCTGCCTGGCTCGCCCGAGAAGCTCCTCGGTCTGGAAGTCGGCGCCCTTGGTGAAGATCTGTCGATCGGCCCAGTAACGGATGCGGGTGCCGGTGACGCCCTTCTTCACCTTGCCGACAACGCGCAGTTCACTTCTGTTCTCGAACGGGGTGAATGGGGCATCCGGACTCTTGGTGTCTCCGGTATCGGCGAACATGCCGGGCTCTCCGCGGTGGAACGACATGGCGTACGTCTTGCCATCGCGGTCGACCTCGACGTCGAGGCGCTCGGACAGGGCGTTGACGACCGAGGCGCCGACACCGTGCAGTCCGCCGGATGCGGCGTAGGACCCCGAGCCGAACTTGCCGCCGGCGTGCAGCTTGGTGAAGACCACCTCGACGCCGGAGAGACCGGTCTTCGGCTCGATGTCGACGGGGATGCCCCGGGCGCGGTCGCGCACCTCGACGCTGGAGTCCGGGTGCAGCGTCACGTCGATCTCGGAGCCGTGGCCGCCCAGCGCCTCGTCGACCGAGTTGTCGATGATCTCCCAGAGGCAGTGCATGAGGCCGCGCGAGTCCGTCGATCCGATGTACATGCCTGGGCGCTTGCGCACCGCTTCGAGGCCCTCGAGGACGGAAAGATGCCGGGCGGAATAGTCACTGCTCACGTCAGTCAACCCTAGGCGAGCAGGGGCACATCCCCCGGACCTGACACCCTGCCGTGAGAAATGTCACAATCCGTACGCGCAGAGCGAAATGCAGGTGCATGAAAGCGGATTCGACTGATGTGCGTGTTTACATTGACTCACGGATCTTCAGGTCGATACGAAAAGGAGGGTCAGTCCATGTCACAGATCGTTACCCCGAACGGTGCCGTCGATGAACTCGAGACGGCCCACCAGCTGACCGCCCTCGACCGCTGCGATGCATGCGGCGCTCAGGCCTACATCCGCGTGGTCGTGGCCAGCGGCGAGCTGCTGTTCTGCGCCCACCACGGTCGCAAGCACCAGGAGAAGCTCGCCTCCATCGCGCACAGCTGGCACGACGAGTCGTCGCGTCTCCTCGAGAACTGACCAGCACCGCTTCGTACTTCACGAAGAAGAGCCGCCCGATGCATCGCATCTGGCGGCTCTTCTCATTCTGAGAGTGCGCGACGGTTCAGTCGGTGTCGAGGCCGAGCCCGGTCAGGATCTGGTTGCGTGCCGCGACGGCGTAGTCGTCGACGGATGCCGCTCGCTCGCCGCGCTGGTAGACCAGGCCGCGGCGCTCGAACATCGACGTGAGCAGGTGATCGGCCAGCGCCGGGTTCTTCGCGAGCACAGGACCGTGCAGGTGCGTGCCGATGACGTCTCCCATGACGACGCCCTCCTGCGAGGAGCCGCTGCCGTTGCCGCTGCCGCTCAGCACCCGACCGAGCGGTGAGCCCTCGGCCCCGACGTAGTCGCGGGCGTGGTTCTCGAAGCCGACGATGCGTCCGAAACGGCTCGAGAGCACGAGGTCGCCACTGACGCGGTCCTGTCGGGGAACACCGCGCCCGGCGAGGATGCCGAGGCCCTCGACCACGCCGCCGATGCTGCGTTCGACGCCCCAGCTGATCAGCTCCCAGCCCGTTCCGACGGCGAGGATGGGAACACCGGAGGTCGACCAGATCCGGAGCTGCTCCTGGATCTCGAGCAGCAGGTCCCTGGCCGGCACGAGTGCGGAGTCGGAGCCCGAGCCGATCACGACGGCGTCGACGCCCTCCGGCAGGTCGGAGGCGGCCTCGACGGCGACGATCGTCGCGGTCTCGCCGGCCCACTCTGCTCGCCGGGCGAGCACGCGGGCGTTCTCGGCGTCGCCGTTCGTGTTCAGCAGGCTCGGAGCGATGACGGCGATGGTGAAGGTCGTGGTCATGCCGACTCCCCCTCGGAGGTCAGGCCGAGATGGGCTCTGGTGCGTCGCATGGAGTCGGCCGAGAAGACGATGGTCTTGACGCCGGTCGCGGGCCGGGGAAGAGCGAGGAAGTCGTCGACTGCCCGACCGAGATCCGTCTCCACACGGTCGATCTCGACCTCGTCGTAGCTGAGCTGGAGGGCGAGTTCCCATGCCTTCGAGCCGCTGACGATGTCGACGCGGGAGACGCGCGACGTGTCGACGGGCCAGAAGTACGACGGGTCGCGAACGTCGGAGCCGATGGCGAAGAGCACGGGAGCGCCGGGTTCGAGGGTGTCGATGTTCAGCTGGTAGCTCGCCGGGTTCTGCACGAGCACGAACTCGACCTGCTGACCGCGCACCTCTACGACCTCGCCGCGGCCGAACACCGGCGGGATGGAGCCGACGGCGGCGACAGCGAGATCGACGTCGAACGCCGACCCGAGGACGGCACGAGCCGTGCTCAGGGCGGCAGCGGCATCCGTCGCATAATGGACGCCCCGAGCAGGAAGGCCCACGGTGTGCTCGTCACCGTCGATCAGCATCGATGCCGTTCGGCCGGAGACGGCGCCCACGACGATGCCGGACGGATCACTGAGGCGCTCCGACGCGAGGCGTGCGTGGCCGAGGCCGTGAGGGGCGGCGTCGAGCACGGCGGACGAGACACCGAAGCGCTCCAGCCTGACGCCGGCGGGAACACTGGAGGCGAGTTCCACGAGGTAGTCGTCATCAGCGTTGACGACGACGGCATCCGTCGCCCTGGCCGCGATCGTCGTCAGCATGGCGGCGACCATCTCGGAGTCGTGGAAACGGTCGATCTGGTCGACCATCACGTTCGTGAGGGCGACGACGCGCGGCGACAGCTCGGCGGCGATGAGGGCACCGTGCCCCTCGTCCATCTCGAGGACCGCGATGTCGTCGTCGATGCGCCCCTGCAGGTCGGCCCGCTCGAGCAGAGCCGAGGTGAGTCCCTGGGAGATGTTCGCCGTCGACGGGTTGGTGAACACCGAACGACCGTGAGCGCGCAGCACCGCCACGAGCATCTTCGTCGTGGTCGACTTGCCGCTGGAACCCGAGACGATCACGAGACCGTCGCGGAACGAGTTCAGGGTCGTTGCGAGGTAGCCGGGGGCGACCTTGTTCACCACGAGTCCGGGCACGGCGGAACCACCGCCCGGCTTCCGCAGCCGCGCGAGGGTCCTGACCGTGCGACCGATGACGATCGCCGGTACGTACCGCACCAGTGGAGGCCTACTCGAGGTAGTCGCGCAGCGACTGCGACCGCGACGGGTGGCGCAGCTTCGCCATCGTCTTCGACTCGATCTGACGGATGCGCTCGCGCGTCACGCCGAAGGTGTCACCGATCTGGTCGAGGGTCTTCGGCATGCCGTCACCCAGGCCGAAGCGCATGCGGATGACACCGGCCTCGCGCTCGGAGAGGGAGTCGAGCAGGCTCTCGAGCTGCTTCTGGAGCATCGTGAAGCCCACGGCGTCTGCCGGCACGACCGCCTCGGTGTCCTCGATGAGGTCACCGAACTCGCTGTCGCCGTCTTCACCGAGAGGGGTGTGCAGCGAGATCGGCTCGCGGCCGTACTTCTGCACCTCGATGACCTTCTCAGGGGTCATGTCGAGCTCGCGGCTCAGCTCCTCGGGCGTGGGCTCGCGACCCAGGTCCTGCAGCATCTGGCGCTGCACGCGGGCCAGCTTGTTGATGACCTCGACCATGTGCACGGGAATGCGGATGGTGCGGGCCTGGTCGGCCATGGCGCGGGTGATGGCCTGACGGATCCACCAGGTGGCGTAGGTCGAGAACTTGAAGCCCTTGGTGTAGTCGAACTTCTCGACGGCACGGATGAGGCCCAGGTTTCCCTCCTGGATGAGGTCGAGGAACTGCATGCCGCGGCCGGTGTAGCGCTTGGCGAGGGAGACCACGAGGCGGAGGTTGGCTCCGAGCAGGTGGCTCTTGGCGCGGGCGCCGTCCTTCGCGACCCACTGGAGCTCGCGCCCCAGTGACGACTTCTTCTCGACCTCGCTGAGGTGCGAGAGCTTCTCCTCGGCGAAGAGGCCCGCCTCGATGCGCATGGCGAGCTCGACCTCCTCGGCCGCGTTCAGGAGCGCGACCTTTCCGATCTGCTTCAGGTAGTCCTTGACGGGGTCGGCCGTGGCGCCGGTGATGGCCGAGGAGTAGACGGGAACGTCGTCCTCGTCGTCGACGAGCGACAGCCGGAGGGCGCCGGTGGGAAGCGGCTCGACTGTGGCGACGGGCTTGGTCTCGTCATCCTCGAAGTCGTCGGCCTCGTCCTTCGTGGCGGCGTCGACGGTCTCGATGGAGGCAGCCTCTACGACGACCTCCTCGCCCTCCTCGGGCTCGTCGGCGGTGGCCTTGGCCTTGCCGCGCGTCGAGGCGCGCTTGACGGGGGCAGCGGCGGTGCCGGTGGTCTTCTTGGCCGGTGCCTTCTTCGGCGCGGCCGTGGTGGTCTTCGCTGCCGCAGCGGTGGTCTTCTTCGCTGCAGCCGTGGTCTTCGGGGCGACGGTTTCCGTCTCCTCGGTCGCGGCTGTGGCCGCGGCGGACTTCGTGGTTGGCATTCGTACACCTCTCACAGGGAGGGACGCCGGTGACGACTTCCCCCGAGTGGCCGCATCCGGGTGCCTGAGGCATCCGGTCGTGGCCGAAAATGGACATTACTAGGACCCATGTCAAGTCCGAAGTGCTCCCCCGGAGCTCGCCGCACGCGGATCGAACTGGGGGTGCCCGGAGATGAACGGGTCCTATTGACAATTATTGCACGGTTTATTAGGAGCACTCGCCTATCGGCGTTCCCCGCGGTGCTTCCACGCCTGCACCAGTGAAACCCAGATCGGCCCCACCTCTATTCCCTCGTCGGCGAGCACGCGCCGCCGCGTACGGCGGCGCGCCTCCAGCAGGAAGCCGACCCCGATGCCCACCACCACGTACTGGATGGCGAATGCCCAGCGGAACGATGTCAGCGAGTAGAGGTCGCTGGCCTCTCCGCCGGCCGTGCGGACGGCATTCTGCAGATCGAGCAGGATGCCGATGAGGAAGATCATCACGAAACTGGCGAGGAACCCGCCGACGTTGACCACGCCGTTGGCCGCGCCGAGGCTGCGCATGGGGTTGAAGGTACGGGCGAAGTCGAACCCGATCAGCGATCCGGGGCCACCGACTCCGATGACGACGAGCATGAGCATCACGACGCCGAGGGGCGGCTGGCCGGGCCAGAGCAGCAGAACCGCCCACGCCGCCCCCATCGCAGCCACGATGCCGAGCACGATGTTCGAGCGGCGCAGTGGATAGCGGGCAGTCAGGATGCCGAGGAACGGCCCTGTCACGATCCCGGCCCCCACGAGAAGCAGCAGGAGTTCCGCCGCGGTCTGCTGGTCGTACCCGAGGCCGAACACGAGGAACGGGAATCCCCAGAACAGGCTGAACACCGTGCCCGGCGACTGGGTGACGAAGTGGGACCAGAAGCCCAGCTGCGTGCCCGGCCTCTTGAACGATTCCACCAGTTGACGGATGGCGACCCTGATGTCCGTCACTCGGTGCTCGTCGCCGGTGCCCGCCGGACGGTCCTTCAGCGCGATGAAGCCGAGGACCAGCCCGAGCGCCGAGACCGAGGCGGCCGACACGAACGCCGGCGTCCAGCCGTAGCTGCGCAGGATCCAGGCGAACGGGAGCGCTGAGAGCACCTGCCCGAGTTGGCCGATGTTGCCCACCCACTGCGAGAGCTGCGGGACTATGCGGCCGCTGAACCAGGAGCTCACCAGACGGATGAGGGAGACGAAGACCGTCGCATCGCCCGCGCCGACGAGGATGCGACCGATCACCGCGAGGCCGAGCGATGGAGCGAAGGCGACAACGAGCTGCCCGCCCACCATCACCGCCGTTCCCGCCAGCATCAGCGTGCGGGGACCGAAACGGTCGATGAGAACCCCCACGGGGATCTGCATGGCCGCGTAGACGGCGATCTGCACGACGGCCAGCGTCGAGAGGGCCGCGGCTGCCACATCGAACCTGTCGGCCGCGGCAACGCCGGCCACACCGAGCGACGTGCGCTGCAGCACGGCTGAGAGGTAGAGGAACGCTCCGACACCGAAGACGACCCACGATCGGCGGGAGTTCACTGCATCGACCCTACGCCTCCGGCTGGGCGGGCGAGGGCGGATGGCGGTCAGAGACCTGTCGGCGGGTCCTCGCGGTCGCGTCGAAAGGCCAGGAACTTCTCCAGCTCCTCGGCGATGTCGTCGGCGCTCGGCACCTCGCCGTCCGAGTCGGTCAGCGGAGAGTGCAGCGTCGTTCCCTCCATGTAGCTGTCGTGACGCTCCTCGAGGTTGGTCACCAGTTTCGACAGCTCGCCGTTCTCGCCCATCTGCTCGGCAAGACGACCGACGAAGTCGCGGCCCTGCTCGCGCAGGCTGTCGGTCGGGAAGATATGTCCCGTGGCGGCGCTCACCGATTCGAGCGCCGTGATCGCGGCGAGGGGGTACTCGGTGTCGGCGAGGTAGTGCGGGATCAGCAGGACGAAGCCCACGACGGAGTCGCCGCGCTCCTGCAGGCGGTACTCGACGAGATGCAGCGCGGTCGCGGGGACCTGGGTGCGGGGCCGCCAGATCGACATCGCCTCGATCAGGTCCGTGCGGGTACCGCTCACCGTCACTCGGATCGGCCGCGTGTGCGGAACCGGCATCGGGATGGCGTGCACCCACGTCGTCGTGCTCACGGCGAACCTGTCGACGATGTCGAGCACCGCCGCAGCGAATCGCTCCCACTGGAAATCGGGCTCGAATCCCGTGAGGAGGAGGAACGGCTGCCCGAGTTCGTCGCGGGCGAGCGAGAGCGTCAGTCGCGACGGCTCGTACGCAGTCAGGTGGTCCTCGTCGAAGGTCACGATGGGGCGTCGCGCCCTGTAGTCGAGCAGGATGTCTGCGTCGAACTCGGCGATCGTCACTGTCTCGAGCGACTCGAGGATGTGCGCGGTGAACTGCGACACAGCGCTGCCGGCATCCGCGAACCCCGTCAGACCGGCCACCAGGTGCAGGCCGTCGGGGACGTCCGACGCCTCGGGGGTCAGCTCGTACAGGCCACGGGGATCACGCATCCCTCAATGCTACGGCGAGCCTCGTCGCCGACTCCCGCCACAGGCGCGGAGAGGGCGACGCCGAGAGCGAACACCGACACTGCGTACGATCGGAGCATGACTTCAGCATCCCTGTCCTTCTCCTCAGAATCCGTCACCGAGGCCGCCGTCGACGTCGTCGTCATCGGAGCGCGGTCGGTCGACGGCGCCGTGGAGCTCGTCGCCGATCCCGCCTACGCCGGCATCGCTGAGCACCTCGACGCGCTCGGCGTGACGGGCGGCGCAGACCAGCTCGTGCGCACCGTCGACACCGTCGGCGCCGCGAAGACCATCGCCATCATCGGCCTCGGACGGGGAACGGATGCCGCAGCCCTTCGCGCGGCAGCGGGTTCGGCCGCCCGCCAGCTCACCGGCGTCGACACTGTCGCCTTCGCCATCCCGACCTCCGATGCCGTCGAGGCCGCCGCAATCGCCGAGGGAGGCGCGCTCGGCGCATACGCCTACACGGCGTACCGCCACACCTCGCTCGAGAAGACGAAGACCCCGGCGTCGAGCATCGTCGTGCACACGACGTCGGCTCCCGAAGACACCGAGCAGGCTCGCATCGCCGCCGTCGCCGACGGAGTGAACCTGGTGCGCGACCTCGTCAACGCGCCCCCATCGGACCTCTACCCCGAGAGCTTCGTCGACCTGGCCGGTGACGCCATCGGCGAGCTGCCCATCGAGGTGACGGTGTGGGATGAGACCGAACTGGCCGCCGACGGCTTCGGCGGCATCCTCGGTGTCGGACAGGGATCGGCCCGGCCTCCCCGCCTGCTCAAGCTCGCCTACTCCCCCGCCGCCGCGACGAAGCACCTCGCCATCGTCGGCAAGGGCATCACGTTCGACACCGGTGGACTCTCACTGAAGCCCCCGGTGCCGATGATCGGCATGAAGAGCGACATGGCCGGCGCTGCGAACGTGCTCGCCGTCATCGTGGCCGCCGCGCGCACGGGACTGCCCGTACGCCTGACGGGCTGGCTCTGCCTGGCCGAGAACATGCCGTCCGGCAACGCCGTCCGACCCAACGACGTGTTGAGCATCCGCGGTGGCACCACGGTCGAGGTTGTGAACACCGACGCTGAGGGTCGGCTGGTGATGGCGGACGGACTGGTTGCGGCATCCGAGGAGCACCCCGACGCGATCGTCGACGTCGCCACCCTCACCGGCGCGCAGGTCGTCGCGCTCGGTCACCGCTACTCGGCCGTGATGGGCGATGACGACCTCGTCGAACGCGTGCTGGCAGCGTCGAGGATCGTCGCGGAGCCGTTCTGGCCGATGCCGATCCCGGAAGAGCTGCGTGCACGTCTCGATTCCGGCGTCGCCGACATCAAGAACGCCACGCCCGGCGACCCCGCGGCCGGCATGATGCTCGCCGCCGCGTTCCTCGCGGACTTCATCGGGAAGACCGCCGACGGTGAGTCCACGATTCCGTGGGCGCATCTCGACATCGCCGGCGCGGCGCTCAATGAGGGCAAGCTGTACAGCTTCAACGGACCCGGTGCCACCGGTGTCTCGGTGCGCACGCTTCTCGCGCTGGCGGAGTCCTACACGAGCAAGTAGTACGCTCGTAGAGGCGAGTTTCCGCTCTCGCCCACGATCGTCTCCATGAGCTCCCAACCGGATGCCGGGCAGCCGATCATGCATGTCCTTACACAGGTCTCGAAATCAAGGGAGTAGCTGGGTGTCGGAGCAGTCGTTTGACATTGTCGTTCTGGGTGGAGGAAGCGGTGGCTACGCCACCGCACTGCGAGCTGTCCAGCTCGGCTTCACCGTCGCCATGATCGAGAAGGACAAGGTCGGCGGCACGTGTCTGCACCGCGGCTGCATCCCGACCAAGGCGCTCCTGCACTCGGCCGAGGTGGCCGACTACTCCCGCGAGTCGGCCAAGTACGGCGTGAAGACCACGTTCGACGGCATCGACATGACGGCGGTGACGGCGTACCGCCAGGGCATCGTCGACAGCAAGTACAAGGGACTGCAGGGCCTCGTGAAGGCCCGGGGCATCACCACCATCGCAGGCGAGGGCAAGCTCACCTCCCCCACGACGGTCCAGGTCGGCGACGACACGATCACGGGCAAGCACATCGTGCTCGCCACGGGTTCGTACTCGCGATCGCTGCCCGGCCTCGAGATCGGCGGGCGCGTCATCACGAGTGAGCAGGCTCTCCAGCTTGACTTCGTTCCGAAGAAGGTCGCCATCCTCGGCGGCGGCGTCATCGGCGTCGAGTTCGCCAGCGTCTGGAAGTCCTATGGGGCAGAGGTGAGCATCATCGAGGCTCTCCCGCACCTCGTCCCCAACGAGGACGAGTCGGTCTCGAAGCAGTTCGAGCGCGCCTACCGCAAGCGCGGCATCGAGTTCTCACTCGGCGTGCGCTTCCAGAGCGTCACCCAGAACGACCAGGGAGTCGTCGTCACCCTCGAGGACGGCAAGACGATCGAGGCCGAGCTGCTTCTCGTCGCCGTCGGCCGCGGGCCCGTCACCTCCGGCCTCGGCTACGAGGAGGTCGGCATCACCATGGACCGCGGCTTCGTCATCACCAACGAGCGGCTCGCGACCAACGTTCCCGGCGTCTACGCCATCGGCGACATCGTTCCCGGCCTGCAGCTCGCGCACCGCAGCTTCCAGCAGGGCATCTTCGTCGCCGAGGAGATCGCCGGCCTCGACCCCATCGTGGTCGAGGACCTCAACATCCCGAAGGTCACCTACAGCGACCCCGAGGTCGCCTCGATCGGCTACTCCGAGGCGAAGGCCAAGGAGAAGTTCGGCGCCGACCAGGTGACCAGCTACGACTACAGCCTCGGCGGCAACGGCAAGAGCCACATCATCGGCACCACCGGCTCGGTCAAGGTCGTTCGTGTGAACGACGGCCCCATCATCGGCATGCACATGATCGGCGCTCGCGTCGGCGAGCTCATCGGGGAAGCCCAGCTCGCCGTGAACTGGGAGGCCTACCCCGAGGACATCGCTCCTCTGGTGCACGCCCACCCGACTCAGAACGAGGCGCTCGGCGAGGCGTTCCTCATGCTCGCCGGAAAGCCGCTGCACGCCATCTGATCCTCGGATCACCCGGGCCGCCCACGGCCTCGCTCGACAAGAACGCACGACCACTCGCGGCCTCGGCCGACCAGAACGCAATAAGCTACCAAGCAAAGAAAAGCTTGTGAAGGAGACAATCGCATGAGCGAATCCGTCAGCCTCCCGGCACTCGGAGAGAGTGTCACCGAGGGAACGGTCACCCGCTGGCTCAAGAACGTGGGCGACCGCGTCGAGGTCGACGAGCCGCTGCTCGAGGTCTCGACCGACAAGGTCGACACCGAGATCCCCTCGCCGATCGCCGGTGTGATCGAGGCGATCCTGGTGCAGGAGGACGAGACCGTCGAGGTCGGCACCCCCCTCGTGACCATCGGCGACGGATCGGGCGGAGGCGACGCTCCCGCTGAGGAGCCCGCCGCCGAGGCAGCTCCTGCCGCCGAGGCTGCTCCTGCTGCTGAGGCTGCTCCTGCTGCTGAGGCTGCTCCCGCTGCCGCTGAGGCAGCACCCGAGCCCGCCCCGGCCGCCGAGGTTCCGTCGACGGAGGCTCCGGTCGAGGCCGAGGCACCTGCCGCCGCTCCTGCACCTGCTCCCGAGGCTCCCGCAGCTCCGGCACCTGCCGCCCCCGCGCCGGTGCCCGCAGCTGCGCCCGCCGCTCCGGCGCCCGCAGCCCAGGTTTCCACGCCTGCACCCGCTGCTCCGGCTCCGGCTGCTCCGGCTCCGGCTCCGGCTCCGGCTGCCGCTGCTCCGGCAGCGCCGGCCCCCGCGTCCTCCGGCGCTCACTCGGGTGGCGGCTACGTCACCCCGATCGTGCGCAAGCTCGCGAACGAGCAGGGTGTCGACCTCGCCACCATCACCGGAACCGGCGTCGGTGGCCGCATCCGCAAGCAGGACGTGCTGTCCGCGGCATCCGGAACCGCAGCCGCCCCGTCGGCTCCCGCCCTCGAGGTCTCGCCACTGCGTGGAACGACGGTGCCGATGACGCGCCTGCGCAAGGTCGTCGCCGAGCGCGCCGTCGCGTCGATGCAGCAGACCGCTCAGCTCACGACTGTCGTCAAGGTCGACGTCACCCGCGTCGCCCAGCTCCGCGACAAGGTCAAGGGCGAGTTCCAGCAGAAGACCGGCCAGAAGCTCTCCTTCCTGCCCTTCTTCGCGCTCGCAGCCGTCGAGGCCCTGCAGGCCTTCCCGATCATCAACTCGACCGTCGACGGCGACTCCATCGTCTACCCCGGCCACGAGAACCTGGCGATCGCGGTCGACACCGAGCGTGGCCTGCTGACCCCGGTCATCAAGGATGCAGCCGCTCTCGATCTGGCCGGCTTCGCTGCTCAGATCGCCGACCTCGCGGGTCGCACTCGTGAGAACAAGCTGAAGCCCGACGAACTCGCCGGCGGCACGTTCACGCTGACCAACACCGGTTCGCGCGGCGCGCTGTTCGACACCCCCGTCGTGTTCCTCCCGCAGTCGGCCATCCTCGGCACCGGCATCGTCGTCAAGGAACCCACTGTCGTCAGCCAGGACGGCGTCGACGCCATCGCCATCCGGTCGATCGTCTACCTCGCCCTCTCGTACGATCACCGCATCGTCGATGGTGCGGATGCCGCTCGCTACCTCACCGCGGTCAAGAGCCGCCTCGAGGCCGGCGACTTCGAGGGCGACCTCGGCATCTAGGGTTCAGCCCTCGAACACCTCTCGCAACCGCCATCCGGCCTCGCCCTTCATCAGGAGGAGCGAGGCCGCTGGTGTATCCGCGGTCGGTCCGGGCACCGCGACGATTGCGGCATCACCCGTGCGCCCGATGAGGGTGATCGCGTCGGACGGCAGGAGCGGCAGAGGTGCGCCGCCCGTGGCCAGCGCGTGACGGTCCGCCTGGTCGAGGGGCGATGACGCCTGGTCCACCGCTGCAAGGCACGGCGCCTCACCGAGCTCCAGGCAGTCCTGCCGTGCTGACAGCAGGACTGCGGCAGCCGCCAGCGGGTCGTCACCCATGTCAACGAGGTCGGTTGTCGTCTCTCGCGGAGCCGCGGTCGCCGGCACGGAGGGGCTGGCGCTGACACTCGATTCGGCCGGACCTGTCGGCGCCGAGTCCGACGGGGGTGGCGGGGGCGTTCCCTGCGCTGCGGGAGGTACCAGGCTGAGGACTGCGCCTGCGCCGACGACCAGAACCGTGCCGGCGAGAATCACCGGACGCCGGTGGCGACCCACGAACGTGCGGACAACGGAGCGCATCCGCGTCGGTGTCAGGAGCGCGCGAGCCCAGCGCACTGCGCGCAGGATCGCCGGACCCGTGCTTCCGTCGTCATCGTCGTCGGAATCGGGCGGGGCCGGAGGCGCGCCGGACGCCGCGAACGGGGCCAGTCTCGCGGGAACGGCTGACCCGCCGGCCGGCCCGTCGGGAGCCGCGAGCACGACGGCACGAGCAGGTGCCCAGTCGAAGACGCGCGCCTCCAGTTCGGGCAGGCGATCCGTCAGCGGGTGCGCCCCTTCCTGAGTGCGCAGCCAGGCGAGGAATCCAGGATCGGAATGGCGTGCGAGAACGAGCACGTCGGCGATGAAGTCGCCGAGGTGACGGAGTTCGAGGCGCAGCACGTCGACACCGCTTCCGCCATCATCCAGTTCTCGCGCTGACGAGAACGAGGTGATCACGGGCCGTCCGCTCCGATCGAACCGGACCGACGACGGCACAAGCTCCCCCAGCGACCATCCCGCAGCGCGAACTGCAGCCACTGTGCCGATCACGGCGCCCAGCACTGTCACGAGCTCACCAGGCTGAGGCCGCCGTTCAGCTGCGAGCCACGTAGACAGCGTCGGCCCGTCGAGCCTGTCGAGAACGAGGCAGATCGATCCGTCGCGCAGAGTGGCGACATCGTGGAGTCGCGGCACGCAGGCAGCCGGCACCGACCCGAGGATGGCGATGTCCGCGGCGCTGGAGGCGGCGCTGGCGGCGCTGAAGAGCTTGAGGGCGACAGTGCGCTCGCCCGGCGCGCCCGCGGCCGCATCGCCGGCATGGCCGAGATGAACCTCCGCGCGGCGTCCTGAGCCGAGGCGTCTCAGCACGCGGTAGCCGGCGAGGCGCGTGGAGTCGTCACGTGTCATGCACCAACGATCACCGAGCACGACCCGTGAGGATGGACGACCGGGATGTCTGGTGAGGGCGACTCCCCGCATTCACTCGAGGGAGGAGCCCCGACGCGCGGTCTTCCGACACCGCGCGACCGCGTCGTGGCCGCCGATCCCGCCCGTCCGACACTCCGCGGTCGGCAGATTCGCCCACGGCGTGTCCTGATCCGTCACGAAGGGGCTTGACGACTCGGTATCCTTGAGCCATGGCACGCAAGTCGGACACGTCGTCCACTCCGAAGGAACCCGGTCGCTTCAAGCAGATGTGGCAGGTCTTCCAGATGACCCGCCGGTACGACTCCAATGCGGTGTGGATCATGCTCCTCGGGTTCCTCGCACCCGTCGTCGTCGGTCTCGGCTTCGCTCTCTGGCTCGGCGAGGGCAACGGATTCACCATCGCACTCTGGATCATCGCGGGCGTCCTCGGCGGTCTGCTCATCGCTCTCGTCGTGCTCGGCCGTCGTGCCGAGAAGGCTGCGTACTCGCAGATCGAGGGTCAGCCCGGCGCCGTCGGCGCCGTTCTGCGCAGTTCTCTCCGCCGGGGGTGGGTCGGCAGCGAGATGCCGATCTCGGTCAACGGCAAGACCCACGACGCCGTCTACCGCGCCGTCGGCCGCGGCGGCGTCGTCCTCATCAGCGAAGGTCCGATCAGCCGGACTCAGCGCATGCTCGACGACGAGAAGCGCAAGGTCAGCAAGGTCGTCCCGAACGTGCCGATCTCGACACTCTCGGTCGGGCCCGACGCCAACGCCGTGCCCCTGCACAAGCTCTCGCGGGCGCTCGTGAAGATCAAGCCCAAGCTGACCAAGGCAGAGGTTCACGCGGTCAACAACCGCCTGACATCGATGGCTAAGACCGGGCTGCCGATCCCCAAGGGCATCGACCCCAACAAGGTGCGCGCGCAGCGACGCGCGTAGTCAGACCCGCAGGAGGATCGTTCCGGCGATCTTGTCGTGGAAACCACGCTGGTCCGAGTCCCAGACCAGTGCTGGAAGCACGATGGTCAGCAGTACGGAACGGACGATCGGACGCCAGATCCCGACCCAGCCGCCTGCCAACGCGACAACGCGCATGCCGAGCAGCCGATGGCCGATGCTTCCGCCGATCGTCGGGATGAAGACGACCTGCAGCACCAGGAAGACCACCGGCGTCAGCCAGGTGTAGGTGAAGGAGTCGTAGCTCGCGAAGAGCAGGGTGATCAGCATCGCGCTGCCCCAGTCGATGAGGAGCGCGATGATACGGCGCCCGGCCCGTCCGACCGAACCCGATCCGTCGCGAGGAACGCCGAGGCGCTCTCCGGGATAGGCGCTGGGGGCCAGGTCGCCGAATGTCCGAGGATTTGACGCAGGGGTGCTCACTCCACGAGTCTAATGAGACGGCACGGCCGTAACATGCCTGAAACATTTGCGACACTGCAGGGAAACGGCCTCCCAATACCCTCATGAACAGTTGCGCTGTGCAGCGATCGGTTCCAGTCCTAGGAGAAGTCCTACATGTTCAAAGACTCGTCTGAAGTTCTCGCCTTCATCAAGGAGACAGACGTCAAGTTCCTCGACATCCGTTTCACCGACCTTCCGGGTGTGCAGCAGCACTTCAACATCCCGGCGTCGACTGTCGACGAGGAGTTCTTCACCGTCGGGCAGTTGTTCGACGGTTCGTCCATCCGCGGATTCGCGAACATCCACGAGTCGGACATGCAGCTCATCCCTGACGTGACGACCGCCTACATCGACCAGTTCCGCATCGAGCGCACGCTCATCATGGTCTTCGACATCTACAACCCGCGCAACGGCGAGATCTACTCGAAGGACCCGCGCCAGGTCGCCAAGAAGGCCGAGAAGTACCTCGCCTCGACCGGTATCGCCGACACCGCGTTCTTCGCCCCGGAGGCCGAGTTCTACATCTTCGACGACGTTCGCTACGAGGTGAACCAGTACTCGAGCTTCTACTCGGTCGACTCGGAGGAGGGCGCCTGGAACTCCGGCCGCAAGGAGGAGGGCGGCAACCTCGCGAACAAGACGCCGTACAAGGGCGGCTACTTCCCCGTCTCCCCCGTCGACAAGACGGCCGACCTGCGCGACGACATCTCACTCAAGCTCATCGACGCCGGCCTCATCCTCGAGCGCTCGCACCACGAGGTGGGAACCGGTGGTCAGCAGGAGATCAACTACCGCTTCGACACCATGGTGCACGCGGCCGACGACATCCTGAAGTTCAAGTACATCGTGAAGAACACGGCCGAGCAGTGGGGCAAGACCGCCACGTTCATGCCGAAGCCGCTGTTCGGCGACAACGGCTCGGGCATGCACACGCACCAGTCGCTCTGGAACGACGGCAAGCCGCTGTTCTACGACGAGGCCGGCTACGGCGGACTCTCCGACCTGGCCCGCTGGTACATCGGCGGCCTGCTCAAGCACGCCCCCGCCGTGCTCGCCTTCACGAACCCGACGGTGAACTCCTACCACCGTCTGGTGCCCGGCTTCGAGGCCCCGGTCAACCTGGTCTACTCGGCCGGCAACCGCTCGGCATCGATCCGCATCCCGATCACGGGAACGAACCCGAAGGCCAAGCGCATCGAGTTCCGCGCACCGGATGCCTCCGGCAACCCGTACCTCGCATTCGCGGCCCAGCTCATGGCAGGCCTCGACGGCATCAAGAACCGCATCGAGCCGCACGAGCCCGTCGACAAGGACCTCTACGAGCTGCCGCCCGAGGAGGCCAAGAACATCCCCCAGGTTCCGGCTTCTCTGGGTGCCGCTCTCGACGCCCTCGAGGCGGACCACGAGTTCCTGCTCGCCGGTGGCGTGTTCACCCCCGAGCTCATCGAGACGTGGATCGACTACAAGCGCGAGAAGGAGATCAAGCCCCTCGCGCAGCGTCCGCACCCGTTCGAGTTCGAGCTCTACTACGGCGTGTAGTCAGCGCTGACCGACGACTTCGGGCCGCATCCCTTCGGGGGTGCGGCCCGTTCTCTATTCGAGGGACGGCACGCCATCGCGGTACTTTACTAGCCAGGTTCCGGACCTATAGCGTGGATCGCGAACGCTCCCCGACTGGAAGGCCACCTCAATGCGTGTGACACCCCGTGTCTGGATCGGTATCGTCATCTTCATCGGCTATGTGCTCGTCATCTACGTGGTCACCAAGTTCAGCGGTGTCCCCTTCCCCGAGATCGGGAAGTCGGCCGAGACCACGTGGCGAGGCGCCGTCCTCGACCTGGCCATCGCCGCGGTGCTCCTCGCCATCACGACGTCACTGCTCGGATGGTGGCGACCGGCGCTCTTCGAACGGAAGCGCTCGCGCCACACCTGGCCGATCTTCGTGCCGATCATCATGTTCATCGCAGCGATCGCCAACCTGTTCACCACCGATTGGACGAAGTTCGACACCTCGTTCGTGCTGTCGCTGGTGGCCCTCGGCCTGCTCGTCGGATTCTGCGAGGAACTGATGTCCCGCGGTCTCGTTCTCACGGCGTTCCGGTCGCGCCTGCCCGAGGTGTGGGTGTGGCTGCTGACAACAGCGCTCTTCGGTGGAATGCACCTGGTCAACGCCGCACTCGGAGCGCCCCTCACGAATTCGCTCGCGCAGGCTGGTCTCGCGGCGATGTCGGGAACGGCCTTCTACATCCTGCGCCGCACCACCGGATCCTTGATCTGGGCCATGCTGCTGCACGGGCTCTGGGACACGTCGGTGTTCGCGGTCGGCCACGCGTCACTCGGCACCGCGTTCGGGTCATACCTCGGACCCGTCGTCGGCGTGCTGTCCATCGCCGTCGTCTACTGGGTCATCAAGGGCACCGACGAGCGGCCGCTGGACTCCCCCGCCCAGCCCGTCGCGGCCGGCGCGGTCCCGGCGAAGCCGTAGTACAGCCGCTCAACGGCTGCCAGGGCGGAACTGAGGCGCTCGGGACCCGCAGGTCCCGAGCGCTTTCACCTGCATGTCTCGTCCGGCTCACCTGACGATCGCGTGCCTCGGAGGCCGTATGTACCCAAACGAGATGTCGGCCTTCCGATCATGACCGCGGAACAGGCGTCGAGAGGATCAGCCAGTCGCGGGCGGAGCGGTCTCGGCGAAGCCGTAGAACAGGCGCTCGAACACCGTGCGTGCCCGACGCGTGGCAGCCAGGTAGTCCTGCTCGAGCTGGGCTGACGATCCTGCCGGGTACGCCAGGATCCGGGCGACACCGTCGAGCTGGATGCGATCGCTGGGAAGCACGTCCGCGGTCTTGTTGAGCCAGAGGGTCATGGCCGAGCGGGCCCGGGACGCGAAGATCCAGGCCGCGCGCAGGGTCTCCGCATCCGTCCCGCCGATGAGGCCCGCCTCCGTCGCGCGGGTCAGGGCCTCGAGGGTGGATGGGGTACGCAGCGCGGGGGTGGCGTGCGCGTGCTGCAGTTGAAGCAGCTGCACCAGCCACTCGACATCGCTGAGTGAGCCGCGTCCGAGCTTGAGGTGACGGGTGGGGTCGGCGCCCTGCGGAAGCCGCTCGTTCTCGACGCGTGCCTTGATACGCCGGACCTCGCGGATGTCGAGCTCGCTGAGTTCGATCGGGTATCGCACCGGCGCGGCCATCTCCTCGAAGTCGCTTCGCAACGACTCGTCGCCGGCGATGGCCCGGGCACGCAGGAGGGCCTGCGCCTCCCAGGTGAGCGACCAGCGCGCGTAGTACGCG
The DNA here is from genome assembly GCF_038432415.1 of Leifsonia stereocauli. NCBI lineage: Bacteria > Bacillati > Actinomycetota > Actinomycetes > Micrococcales > Microbacteriaceae > Leifsonia > Leifsonia stereocauli. Next base: position 913,415 of record NZ_JBCAUN010000001.1, on the reverse strand, counting down.
CGGTACGACTCGAGCGAGCGGGTGATCGGACCATTCTTGCCCTCGGGTCGCAGATCGACGTCGAGGTCGAGCGGGAGGATGGCCTCCTCGGTGAGACGCTTCACCTCTGCCACGAGGTGTTGGGCGCGCCGCTGGGCCATCTCGGGCTCGGCGGAGGTCGCCCTGTGCACGTAGAGGACATCGGCGTCAGAGCCGAACCCGAGCTCCCGACCGCCGAAGCGGCCCATGGCGATGATCGCGAACTCGATGCCGTCGTCAGCCGTGCCACGGGCCGCCGCGAGGATTCCCGCAATGTGATTGGCCGTGATGTCGGCCAGCGCCCAGCCGAGTTCCTCGACCGTGCAGACGTCGAGGATGGAGGCGAATGCCACCCGCAGCACTTCACGGCGCCGCATCGAGCGGAGGACGCCGGCAGCGGTGTCGGCCGAGCCGTGCCTCGCCAGAACGGCGGCGGTCTCCTCCTGCAGGGCGGCGCGCGGTCGAGGCCGGAGCTCCTCGAGGTCCTCGAGCCAGGCGACCGACTCGGGTATGCGGTCGAGCAGCTCTCCCACGAAGCGCGAGCTGGAGAGTACCCGGGTGAGCCGCTGGGCGGCTCCCGAGGAATCGCGGAGCATGCGCAGGTACCAGTAGGTGGAGCCGAGGCTGTCGCTGAGACGTCGGAATGCAAGGAGGCCGTAGTCGGGGTCGGCGCCCTCGGAGAACCACTGCAGCATGACGGGAACGAGGTGTCGCTGGATGGTCGAGCGTCGGGACACGCCTGCGGTGAGGGCGGCGATGTGGGCGAGGGCACCGTGGGGATCGCGAAAGCCGATGGCCGCGAGACGGGCCTCGGCCTGGGCGCTCGTCAACGCACGTCCGTCGGCCGGCATGGCGGCAACCGCTGAGAGCAACGGCCTGTAGAACAGGCGCTCGTGCAAGCCGCGGACGCGATGCTTGAGTTCCGCCCACAGGGTGGTGAGGGCCTCGGCGCTGTTGGCGAGGCCCGTGGCGCGGGCGATCGCGCGCCTGTCGTCAGGGTCGCGCGGCATCAGATGGGTGCGGGTGAGTTGCCGCAGTTGGATGCGGTGCTCCATGAGGCGCAGCATCCTGTAGTCGCGGGCGAACTCCGCACTCTCGACCCGCCCGATGTAACCGTTCTCGGCGAGGGCCTCGAGGGCGGGGAGGGTTCCGGCCGCCCGCACCGAAGGATCGTCCTGACCGTGCACGAGCTGCAGCAGCTGGACGGTGAATTCGATGTCGCGCAGGCCACCGGGACCGAGCTTGAGCTGCAGGTCGACCTCGTCGTCGGGGATGTTGTCGGTGACCCGCTGGCGCATCGCCTGCACCGAGGCCACGAAGCCCTCGCGGGAGGCACTGGTCCAGACCTTGGGCGCTATGCCGGCGAGGTAGCGCTCGCCCAGGCCCATGTCCCCGGCCAGCGGTCGCGCTTTCAGCAGCGCCTGGAACTCCCAGTTCTTCGCCCAGCGCTCGTAGTAGGCGAGGTGCGATTCGAGCGAGCGCACGAGGGCGCCGTCCTTGCCCTCCGGCCGCAGGTTCGGGTCGACCTCCCAGAGGCCCGGCTCGGTGCCGATGCCGTCGATGCCTCGGATGGTGAGCATCGCAAGACGTGTGGCGATGTCGACGGCACGTCCGGTCTCGAGGTCGGATGCCTCGGCTGCAGCGGCGACGAAGATCACGTCGACGTCACTCAGGTAGTTGAGCTCGGACGCACCTGCCTTCCCCATTCCCATGATCGTCAGCAGGGTGGCGTCGACCTCGGCATCAGGGAACGTGCCCGGAGCTGCGGGAGCGTCAGCGGGCCGGGACACGACGATGCGCGCGACGGCGAGCGAGGCCTCCAGAGCTGCCGACGCGAGGTCTGACAGGCAGGACGCGACGGCGTCGATACCGGCAACGGGATCGGGCTGCTCGAGGTCGAAGGAGGCGATGCGGGCGAGCCAGCTACGGTAGCGGATGCGCAACCGCGCCCACGCCGCGTCGTCGCCGGAGGGATCGGCGACGGCGCCGTCTGTGGCGACGCGCACGAGGTCGTCGCGCAGCTCGTGCGCCGTCGGCAGGCTCCGCAGCTCCGCCGCGAAGGCGCCGAGCTCCTCGGGCCGGCGCAGGAAGAACTCGCGGAAGCCAGTGGACGCGCCGAGCAGGCCGACCAGACGTACCGCCGCGTCCTCGCGCTGCATCACCCCGCGCACAGCACCCGGAGCCTGCCGCGTGAGAGCAAGCCCACCGCCGAGCGCCGCGTCAGGTGACGCCGCCCGCGCGAACACCGGCAGGAGCTCGCGGGCGTCGACGCCCGTCGCCCGGCCGAGCTCCGCGAGATCGTCTGCAGCGGAGCTCAGGTCGGAGAAACCGACGCGCGCGAGTTCAGTGAGGGTGAAGCGCTGTTCCGACATCCGTCAACAGGTCAGAGGATCTCGAGATTGGTGCGCAGCTCGTACGGCGTGACCTGGGTGCGATAGGCCGCCCACTCCTCGCGCTTGTTGCGCAGGACGTAGTTGAACACCTGCTCACCCAGTGTCTCGGCCACGAGCTCCGAGTCCTCCATGAGCGATACAGCGTGGTCGAGGCTGGCGGGCAGGGCGTTGTAGCCGAGAGCCCGACGCTCGGTGTCGGAGAGGCCCCACACGTTGTCCTCGGCCTCGGGAGGAAGCTCGTAGCCCTCCTCGATGCCCTTCAGGCCGGCGGCGAGGATGAGCGAGTAGGCCAGGTAGGGGTTCGCAGCCGAGTCGATGGCCCGGTACTCGACGCGAGCGCTCTGACCCTTGTTGGGCTTGTAGAGCGGCACCCTGATGAGCGCGGATCGATTGTTGTGGCCCCAGCAGACGAAGCTCGGGGCCTCTCCCCCGCCCCAGAGTCGCTTGTAGGAGTTCACGAACTGGTTCGTCACGGCGGTGATCTCGGGCGCGTGGCGAAGGAGTCCTGCGATGAAATGACGACCGGTCTTGGAGAGCTGGTACTGCGCGCCGGCCTCGTAGAAGGCGTTGGCATCGCCTTCGAACAGCGACATGTGGGTGTGCATGCCGGAGCCGGGCTTGTCGGAGAACGGCTTCGGCATGAACGTCGCATAGACGCCCTGCTCGATCGCCACCTCCTTGATGACTGTGCGGAAGGTCATGACGTTGTCGGCCGTGGTGAGGGCGTCTGCGTAGCGCAGGTCGATCTCGTTCTGGCCGGGGCCGGCCTCGTGGTGGCTGAACTCCACCGAGATGCCGAGGTCTTCGAGCATGCGCACGGAGCGGCGACGGAAGTCGTGAGCAGTGCCGCCGGGAACGTTGTCGAAGTATCCGGCGCTGTCGACGGGCTCGGGCCCGTTCTCGCCGTACTTCGACGACTTCAGCAGGTAGAACTCGATCTCGGGGTGCGTGTAGAAGGTGAAGCCACGGTCTGCAGCCTTCGCGAGGGTGCGCTTGAGCACGTTGCGCGGGTCGGCGACGGCGGGCAGTCCGTCCGGTGTCGTGATGTCGCAGAACATGCGCGCCGTCGGGTCGACGTCGCCGCGCCACGGCAGGATCTGGAACGTCGTGGGGTCCGGGTGCGCGAGCAGGTCGGACTCGAAGGTGCGCGTGAGGCCCTCGATCGCCGAGCCGTCGAATCCGAGGCCCTCGGCGAATGCGCCCTCCACCTCGGCTGGGGCGATGGCGACCGACTTGAGGGTGCCGACGACGTCGGTGAACCACAAGCGGATGAACTTGACTCCCCGCTCCTCGATGGTGCGAAGAACGAAGTCGCGCTGCTTATCCATCCGTGCCCTTTCCTAGACGTCCTCAGACTATCGACCAACGGTGCGAGTTGACGTCGTTAGACTCGATGACATGCCAGAGCAGCCTTCCGAGGAGACCAATCCCTACGGCGGCGGGACCACCAGGGGACCGCGGAGAGTGCGCACCAGACACTTCCAGAACGCCAAGGCGAACGGCATCCCGATCACGGGATTGACCAGCTACGACCAGCTCACCGCCCGCATCTTCGACCAGGCCGGAATCGACTTCCTCCTCGTCGGCGACAGTGCAGGGAACAACGTCTTCGGTTACGACACCACGCTTCCGGTGACGGTCGACGAGCTGATCCCGCTGACCCGCGCCGTCGCCCACGCCGCCAGTCGCGCCCTCGTCGTGGCGGACATGCCCTTCGGCTCCTACGAGACCGGTCCCGACGAGGCGCTGCACACGGCGGTGCGCTTCATGAAGGAGACCGGCGCCCACGCCGTGAAGCTCGAGGGCGGTGTGCGCAGCTACAAGCAGATCCGGCGCATCGTCGGTGCCGGCATCCCGGTCATGGCGCACATCGGCTTCACGCCGCAGAGCGAGCACGGCCTGGGTGGACACATCATCCAGGGTCGCGGCAGCGGAGCGAAGCAGCTCCTCGAGGACGCCCATGCGGTTCAGGATGCCGGAGCATTCGCCGTCGTGCTCGAGATGGTGCCGTCGGCAATCGCCGCCAAGGTCACCGAGCAGCTGTCGATCCCGACCATCGGCGTCGGCGCCGGGCCCGATGTCGACGGCCAACTGCTCGTCTGGACAGACTTCGCCGGTATGAGCGACGGCAGGGTGCCCAAGTTCGTGCGGCAGTACGCCGACGTGCGGACGGTGCTCTTCGACGCCGTCACGCAGTACCGGGCCGATGTCGAGTCCGGCGTCTACCCGGCTCCAGAGCACAGCTACGACTGAGGGCCGTCCGCCCGCTGAGGCCCGCGCGCATCGCGCGGTCGAAGCGCCCGTCAGTGCGCTTGGACCGCGGACTTCGTCCGGGTCTCAGCAAACGGGTCAGCGGTTGTCGGCCGCGTCCTCTTCAGCCCACTTGGCGCTGTTCTCACGCAACTTCTCGAGTGCGTGCTCGGCCTCGGCGTGGGTGTCGAACGGGCCGACGCGCTCTGCCGAAGCCGACTCGAAACCGTGCTCGACGGCGCCGGTCTTCATGTTGTACCAGTACTTGTGCTCGAGGTCTGAGGCCATAGTGCGATCTTACGACCGGGCGTCCCGATAGTCTGCTGTCATGGCAGCGCAGCACGCGATCGGGATCGACATCGGCGGCACCGGCATCAAGGGAGCAGTGGTCGATCTCTCGACCGGCGAACTGGTGACGGACCGCATCAAGCTCTCCACACCCAAGGGAGGTGAGCCCGACGACATCGTCGCGACCGCCACGGAGCTGCTCGCCAAGCTCGACAAGCACGCCGACGGACTCGCCGTCGGCGTCTGCTTCCCTGCCGTCGTGAAGAACGGGCGCACCATGTCGGCCGCGAACGTATCGAAGAAGTGGATCGGCCTCGAGGCCGAGAAGCTGTTCGAGAAGGAACTCGGTCGAGACATCCACTTCGTCAACGATGCGGATGCCGCAGGCTACGCAGAGGCCCGTTTCGGCGCCGCCAAGGACGTTCCGGGCGTCGTCCTGCTCACCACGCTCGGCACCGGCATCGGCAGTGCCCTCATCAATGACGGTGTGCTTGTTCCCAACACCGAGCTCGGCCACCTCGAGCTCAACGGCCACGATGCCGAGAGCAAGGCCGCGTACTCCGCCATGGAGCGCGAGGAGCTCGACTGGAAGCACTGGGCCAAGCGCCTGCAGAAGTACTACAGCCACCTCGAGATGCTCTTCACCCCCGACCTGTTCGTGGTCGGCGGCGGCGTCTCGAAGAACTACGAGGAGTTCCTCCCCTTCCTCGAGCTGAACACGAAGATCGTGCCGGCAGTGCACCGCAACAACGCGGGCATCCTGGGCGCTGCAGCCCTCGCTGTCGCCCTCGGCGTCGGTGGAGCGCCCGCGCAGTGAGGAACCCGTGAGCGTTCCGGCGCTCACCGTCAGGATGCCGTGAGGACCGGCATCCGCTCGCCCTGAGACGGGTTCGATGAAGCAGGTGGCCACGCAGCCACTGCGCACGGCATCCCGTGCGCACGGTCTTCATCGGAAGAGATCCTCGTGCTCGACATCGTCTTCATCGGAGGGATCGTCGCGCTCGTCGCGCTCGTGACCCTCATCGCTCGAGGGGTGGAACGGCTGTGATCGCCGTCGACATCCTCGCCGGCCTTCTCGGCATCGCCGCCTTGGCCTACCTCGTGGTCGCGCTGCTGCACCCGGAGCGCTTCTAGATGCCGCCGCTCGTGCTGCTCATCCTCCAGCTCGCCACTCTCGGCCTGCTGCTCGGACTCGCCTACCGCCCCCTCGGCGATTACATGGCCTCCGTCTACACCTCCAGCAAGGACCTCGCCGTCGAACGCGGCCTCTACCGTTTCATCGGGGTGAAGAGCGACTCCGACCAGGCCTGGCCGAGCTACTTCCGCGGGGTCATCGCGTTCTCGGCCGTCGGCATCGTTCTCGTCTACGCCGTGCAGCGCCTTCAGGAGTTCCTGCCATACGCGCTCGGTCTTCCCGCAGTGCCGGAGAACCTCGCCTTCAACACGGCGATCTCCTTCGTCACGAACACCAACTGGCAGTCGTACTCCCCCGAACTCACCATCGGCTACACGGTGCAGCTGATCGGCCTCGCCGTGCAGAACTTCGTCTCCGCCGCCGTCGGCATCGCCGTGGCCGTGGCACTCGTGCGCAGTTTCGTGCGCCGGTCGAGCTCCACCATCGGCAACTTCTGGGTCGACCTGTTCCGCGGGACCATCCGCATCCTGCTTCCACTTGCAGCGATCTTCGCCGTGGTGCTGATCATCGGCGGGGTCATCCAGAACGTCTCCGACTACACGGATGCCGCCACGCTGACGGGCGGAGCCCAATCGATCCCGGGCGGGCCCGTGGCATCGCAGGAGGCGATCAAGCTGCTGGGAACGAACGGCGGCGGCTTCTTCAACGCCAATTCCGCGCATCCGTTCGAGAACCCGACGGGGTGGACTAACCTTGTCGAGATCTTCCTGATGCTCGTCATCCCGTTCTCGCTGCCGCGCACCTTCGGCACGATGGTCGGCGACAGGCGTCAGGGCTACGCGATCCTCGCCACGATGGTGGCCTTCTTCCTGGTGTCCGTGTCGGCCATGACAGCCTTCGAACTCGCAGGTTCCGGCTCGGCCACGAGCCTCGCCGGTGGCGCCATGGAGGGCAAGGAGCAGCGCTTCGGAATCGTCGGTTCGACGATCTTCGGCACGACGAGCACCCTGACGTCGACCGGCGCAGTCAACTCGATGCACGACTCGTACACCCCCCTCGGTGGGGGCATGGCGATGATCAACATGATGCTCGGCGAGGTCGCCCCCGGCGGCGTGGGAGCAGGACTCTACGGGCTGCTGGTCGTCGCGATCATCGCTGTCTTCCTCGCCGGACTCATGGTCGGGCGAACGCCGGAGTACCTGGGCAAGAAGATCGGCACCCGGGAGATCAAGCTCGCCAGCCTCTACATCCTCGTCACGCCCACCCTCGTACTCCTCGGCACAGCGCTCAGCTTCGCCATCCCGGCCGTGCGAGCCGACGTGGAAGGCACGTCGATCTGGAATGCCGGCCTGCACGGCTACTCGGAGGTGCTCTACGCCTTCACCTCGGCCGGCAACAACAACGGGTCGGCCTTCGCCGGGCTCACCGCGAACACACCGTGGTTCAACACGGCACTCGCCGTGGCGATGTTCCTCGGGCGCTTCCTGCCGATCCTGTTCGTGCTCGCCCTCGCCGGCTCCTTGGCGGCGCAGGACAGGGTTCCGGTCACCTCGGGCACCCTGCCCACGCACAAGCCGCTGTTCGTCGGCCTGCTCGTCGGCACCGTACTCATCGTGTCGGCACTCACCTACTTCCCCGTACTCGCGCTGGGTCCCCTGGCTGAAGGGCTGAACTGATCATGTCCACCATCACCGAACCGACCCCGGGATCCGGCCCCCGCTCGACCCCCGCTCAGGCACCGGCGCAGCCGCAGTCGTCGAAGACGGAGGGTGGCGCCTTCTCGGCCCGCCAGCTCGTCAGCGCGCTTCCCGGTGCGCTGCGCAAGCTCGACCCGCGATCGATGTGGCGGAACCCCGTCATGTTCATCGTCGAGGTGGGAGCTGCACTCACCACCCTGCACGCTGTCGTCGAGCCGTTCGTCGCCGGGTCGCGCGAGTCGGGTGGCACCGTGATGGCGCCAACCTTCACCATCGCCATAGCGATCTGGCTCTGGCTGACCGTGATCTTCGCGAACCTGGCTGAAGCTGTGGCCGAGGGGCGCGGCAAGGCGCAGGCTCAGAGCCTCCGCGCGACACGCACGACCACAGTTGCGCAGCGAATTCTCGCCTACGACGCAATGACGGATGCCGCTGCTGAGCGCGCGATCATCGAGGAGACGGCATCCGCCGACCTGCATCTCGGCGACACCGTGGTGGTCGTCGCGGGTGAGCTGATCCCCGGCGACGGCGACATCGTCTGGGGCATCGCCTCCGTCGACGAATCGGCGATCACGGGAGAGTCGGCTCCAGTGGTGCGCGAGTCCGGCGGAGACCGTAGCGCTGTCACCGGCGGAACCCGCGTGCTCTCCGACCGCATCGTCGTGCGCATCACCTCGAAGCCGGGCGAGACCTTCGTCGACAGGATGATCCGGCTGGTCGAGGGAGCCTCGCGGCAGAAGACCCCGAACGAGATCGCACTGAACATCCTGCTGGCGACACTCTCGATCGTCTTCCTCGTGGTCGTGCTCACCATCGGGCCCATCGCCGGATACTCGGATGCCGCCCCCAGCGTTCCGGTCCTCATCGCCCTGCTGGTGTGCCTCATCCCGACCACCATCGGCGCGCTGCTCTCCGCCATCGGCATCGCGGGCATGGACCGGCTCGTGCAGCACAACGTACTGGCCATGTCCGGACGCGCGGTCGAGGCGGCCGGAGATGTCACGACGCTCCTGCTCGACAAGACCGGAACCATCACCTACGGCAACCGCCAGGCATCGGAGTTCCTGGCCGTGTCGGGAGTCACCGCCGCCGAGCTGGCGGCCGCCGCACGCGCGTCGTCGCTGAGCGACCCGACGCCGGAGGGCCGGTCCGTCGTCGACCTCGCCGATCGGCTGGCTGGCGACACCGGCGCCGGCGCCGCGTCGCGTGCGGCATCCGCCGCCGACGACAACCCTGCAGGCGAGGTGGTGCCGTTCACGGCACAGACGCGCATGAGCGGCGTCGACTACGCCGACGGCTCCATGGTGCGGAAGGGTGCCGCGTCGATGGCCATCGAGTGGGTGCGCTCGGCCGGGCCTGCGGCATCCGGAACCATCGCAGAACTCGATCAGCTCGTCACTCGAGTGTCGGAGTCGGGCGGAACCCCGCTCGTCGTCGCCACCCGAAGCGCGACAGGTGAGGCGCGCATTCTCGGCGTCATCCATCTGAAGGACGTCGTGAAGACGGGCCTGGTCGAACGTTTCGCGGATCTGCGTCGCATGGGCATCCGCACCGTGATGATCACGGGCGACAACCCGCTCACCGCGAGGGCGATCGCTGCAGAGGCCGGGGTCGACGACTACCTGGCCGAGGCCACACCCGAGGACAAGATGGCGCTCATCCGCCGCGAGCAGGAGGGCGGGAACCTCGTCGCCATGACAGGCGACGGCACGAACGATGCCCCGGCGCTCGCGCAGGCCGACGTCGGGGTGGCGATGAACACGGGCACGTCGGCGGCGAAGGAGGCCGGCAACATGGTCGACCTCGACTCGGACCCGACCAAGCTCATCGACATCGTACGTATCGGCAAGCAGCTGCTCATCACCCGCGGCTCGCTCACCACGTTCTCGATCGCGAACGACGTGGCGAAGTACTTCGCCATCATCCCGGCGATGTTCGCTGGGGCCTTCCCGGGACTCGCAGCCCTCAACGTGATGCACCTGCACTCCTCGGGATCCGCCATCCTCTCGGCCGTCATCTTCAACGCCGTCATCATCGTGATCCTCATCCCGCTCGCCCTCCGCGGGGTTCGGTACCGGGCGGCATCGGCATCCGGAATCCTCGGCCGCAACCTGCTGGTCTACGGACTCGGCGGCGTGATCGCACCCTTCATCGGCATCAAGCTCATCGACCTCGTCGTGAGCCTGCTCCCCGGCTTCTGACACTCAAAGGACTTCATCCCATGTCTCCCCTTCGCGGATCATCGCGCCAGTACTGGGTCGCCATTCGCGCGATGCTCGTGCTCACCCTCCTCCTCGGAGTGCTCTATCCCCTCGCGATCACCGTCATCGGTCAGGTCGCGGCCCCGGCCCAGGCCAACGGCTCGCTCGTACGCGTCGACGGGAGGGTCGTCGGGTCGTCGCTCATCGGTCAGGGCTTCACGGATGCCGACGGCAACGCCCTGCCGGAATGGTTCCAGTCCCGCCCGTCGGCCGCCGGCGACGGCTGGGATGCCGCGGCATCCAGCGGCAGCAACCTCGGCCCGAACAACGACGACCTGCGCGCTGCGGTCGGCGACAGGCAGGCTGCCATCGCGAAGGCCGACGATGTGCGGGTCGACGACATCCCGGCCGATGCGGTGACGGCATCCGGCTCCGGACTCGATCCGCACATCAGCCCCGCCTACGCGCGCCTGCAGGTGCAGCGCGTCGCCGACGCCCGCGGCCTCGGAGTCGCCGAGGTCTCGGGGCTGGTCGAGTCTATGATTCAGGGACGCGACCTCGGCTATCTGGGCGAACCGACGGTGAACGTGCTGCAGTTGAACATCGCCCTGGCAGAGATGGATACGGGTAACCAGTGACTCGCGGGCGATTGAGGGTCCTCCTCGGTGCGGCGCCAGGCGTGGGCAAGACCTACGCGATGCTCGAGGAGGGCCGCCGCCTCGTCGAGGCCGGCAAGGACGTCGTCGTGGCCGTCGTCGAGACGCACGGGCGTGCGGCGACGGCGGCGATGCTCGAGGGCTTCGAGGTGCAGCCGCGCGCGCAGGTCGACCACCGCGGTGTCGTGCTCGCCGAGATGGACCTCGATGCCGTGCTGGCGCGTCGCCCAGAGGTCGCCCTCGTCGACGAGCTCGCCCACACGAATGCGCCGGGCTCCCGCAACGAGAAACGCTGGCAGGACGTGCACGAGCTGCTCGACGCCGGCATCAACGTCTACTCCACCGTCAACATCCAGCACATCGCCTCACTCAACGACGTCGTGCAACAGATCACCGGTGTCGTGCAGCGGGAGACGATTCCGGATGCGGTTCTCAGGGGTGCCGACCAGATCGAGGTCGTCGACCTCGCCCCGCAGGCGCTCCGTGACCGCCTCTCCGAAGGCCAGGTCTACCCGGCCACCCGCATCGACGCCGCGCTCTCGAACTACTTCAGGCTCGGAAACCTCACCGCACTGCGCGAACTGGCACTGCTGTGGCTCGCCGACGAGGTCGACAGTTCTCTGAAGCGCTACCGCGCCGAGCAGGGCATCGACGCCAAATGGGAGGCACGCGAGCGGGTCGTGGTCGCTCTCACTGGAGGCCCTGAGGGCGAGACGCTGCTGCGCCGGGGCGCCCGCATCGCGGCTCGATCTGCTGGAGGCGATCTCCTGGCCGTGCACGTGATGAGCCAGGACGGCCTGCGCGAAGCGCACCCGGGGTCACTGGCCCGCCAGCGTGCCCTCGTCGAACAGCTCGGCGGTTCCTATCACCAGGTGGTCGGCGATGACGTGCCTCGCGCTCTCGTCGACTTCGCTCGCGCATCGGATGCCTCCCAACTGGTGATCGGCGTCAGTCGACGAAGTCGCCTCGCGGCGCTGCTAAGCGGGCAGGGCATCGGCCAGACCGTCATCCGCGAGTCCGGCGACATCGATGTGCACATCGTCTCGCATGCCCAGGCCGGAGGCCGCTTCGCCCTTCCCCGGCTCACCGGCGGACTGACGCGTCGGCGTCGGGTGTGGGGGTTCGCCGTCGCTCTGGTGGTCGGCCCACTGCTCACTCTGCTGCTGTCGGCCAACCACTCCGATGCGTCGATGGCGAGCGATGTACTGAGCTACCAGTTGCTCGTCGTCGTGGTCGCGTTGATCGGAGGCTTCTGGCCCGCGATGTTCGCCGCGGTCCTGTCGGGTCTCAGCCTCGACTTCTTCCTGGTGGCCCCGCTGCACCACATCACCATCAGCGATCCCCTGCACCTGCTGGCGCTCGCATTGTTCATGGTGGTCGCCGCACTCGTCAGCTACGTCGTCGATCAGTCCGCGAAGCTGAGCCGGCTGTCGCGACGTCGAACGAGCGAGGCGGAACTCCTCGCCACCGTCGCCGGCAGTGTGCTCCGCGGCGACGACGCCCTGCAGGCCCTCGTCTCCCGCACCCGCGAGGCGTTCGGACTCTCCGAGGTGCGCCTGCTCGACGGTGAGACCGTGCTGTACTCGGACGGCGAGCCCGAGCTCGCCATCGGCGCGACCGGGGCTGCTGTCGGCCCCGTCGCTGCCGTACAGACGACCTCACTCCCGGTCACGGGCGCCGTGGTCCTCAAGCTCTCCGGTCGTGACCTCGACGCCGCAGACCGCCGCCTCCTGGGTGTGATCATCGCCCAGATCGCCGCTGGGCTCGAGCACTCCCGCTTGGCCGCGACGGCCGAGGAGATCGGTCCGCTGGCCGCTGCGGACAGAGTGCGCACCGCCCTGCTCGCCGCCGTCGGCCACGACCTGCGCCGCCCACTCGCATCGGCGACCGCCGCGGTGACGAGTCTGCGTTCAGCCGGCATCCGTCTCGATGACGATGACAGGGCTGCCCTGCTCGAGACGGCGGAGGTGTCGCTGCATGCCCTCGCCGCCCTCGTCACGAACCTGCTCGACGTGAGTCGCGTGCAGGCCGGAGTGCTGGGCGTGACCCTGGCCGACGTCGACGTGGACGACGTGCTGCCCCTCGTCCTCGATGAGCTGCAGCTGCCGCCGGGAGCGGTCGAGCTCGATCTCGCCGACGATGTGCCTGCTGTGCGAGCGGATGCCGTGCTCCTCCAGCGCGCGATCGTGAACATCGTCGCCAACGCGCTGCGCTTCACGCCCGACGACACCGTGCCCATCATCACCGCCAGCACGTTCGGGGGGCGCGTGCAGCTGCGCGTCATAGATCACGGTCCCGGCATCCCCGAGGATCGCCGCGACGACTCCTTCGTCGCCTTCCAGCGCCTGGGCGACACCGACAACCTCTCGGGAATCGGTCTGGGCCTCGCGATCGCCAAGGGCTTCGTCGAGGGCATGGGCGGCACTCTCGAGGCCGAGACCACTCCAGGCGGAGGGCTGACCATGGTCATCAGCCTGGCGGCATCCGGCGCCGACCCCGTCTCCGACTGGGAGCTCCCCGCCGCTCCCCTCACGAAAGAAGCCTGAGTGAAGATCCTCATCGCCGACGACGACCCCCAGATCCTGCGGGCACTGGGCATCACGCTGACGGCGCACGGCTACGAGGTGGCCGTCGCGCACGATGGACGGCAGGCGATCAGCGAGGCCGCGGCGCAGCATCCGGACCTCATCGTGCTCGACCTCGGCATGCCGCACCTCACGGGCATCGACGTGATCGTCGCCGTGCGGGGCTGGAGCGCCGTGCCGATCCTCGTGGTGTCGGGCCGCGCCGACTCCGCGGACAAGGTCGATGCCCTCGACGCCGGCGCCGACGACTACGTGACCAAGCCCTTCGCGATCGACGAACTGCTGGCACGCATCCGTGCGCTCACCCGTCGCACCCCGGCCCAGAGCGACGAACCGGTCGTGCGCTTCGGCGACATCACGGTCGACCTCGCGGCCCACCAGGTGCTTCGAGCGCCGGATGCCGGTTCGTCGGCCGAGCCCGCCATCGTGCGGCTGACCCCGACGGAGTGGAAGATGCTCGAGGTGCTCGTGCGGAGCCCCCGTCGACTCGTCACGCGCACGACGCTGCTCACCGAGGTGTGGGGGCCGCAGTACACGAACGACACCGGCTACCTGCGGCTCTACGTCTCTCAGCTGCGCAAGAAGCTGGAGCCGGATCCGGCGCATCCGCGCTACCTCCTCACGGAGTCCGGCATGGGCTACAGGTTCGTGCCAGACGAGGAGCCGGCGCCGAACTGAGCCAGCCGGCGAACCGCCGGTCGCCGGGTGTCGACCGCGGACTCCGTCAGGGCCTCAGCGACCGAGGTGGTGAGTGGGCCGCCCGCGTCGCGAAGCGGCGCCAGACAAGCACAGTCCATCAGCCGACCCGCTCGCGAACGAGGGAGCGCAGCGAGCGAGAGAGTGAGTGGGTCGGCTGATACGCCGGGTTCTGTTCACCGGGCGCTTGCGCGACTCCGGCTGGACGGCCATCTCTCTCGGGACTACGTTGCCGCAGCCCTCCAGCGGCCTACCCGGGAACGGGACGAGCAGCCCCATCGTTCCCTGTCTGACCTTGCTCCGGGCGAGGTTTACCGAGCCGACCGTGTCACCACGGCCGCTGGTGGGCTCTTACCCCACCGTTTCACCCTTACCGCGGGCCGAAGCCCGTGGCGGTCTGTTCTCTGTGGCACTGTCTCGCGGGTCACCCCGGGTGGGTGTTACCCACCGCCCTGCTCTGCGGAGCCCGGACGTTCCTCGGCATCCGCAGAACGGATGACGCGGCCGTCTTGCCGACCCACTCGAGGAGCAATCCTACAGCGCAGGGACTAGATGCCCGATTCCTCGGTGCGCACCAGGATGCGTCCACAGTCCGGGCAGAACAGCACCTCGTCGGCGGGCGCAGTGCGCACGGTCTCGAGGTCGGATCCCGTGAGCGACATGTTGCAGCCCAGGCACGTGCGCGCCTGCATGAGGGCGGCACCGACGCCGCCGTTCACAGTGCGGCGCTTCTCGTACAGGTCGCGGAGGGCCTCGGGAACTCCGCTGGACACGGCCTCGCGGTCGCGCGCCAGTTCAGCGCGCGTCCCCTCGTGAGCGGCCTTGCTCCGATCGCGCTCCTGGGTGGTCACGCTGGCCTCATCGGCGAGGGCGGCACGCTCGCTCTCGATCTCGGCGACAATGGCCTCTTTGTCCTCGACCCGCTCCATGACGCTCAGCTCGATCTCCTCGAGATCGCCCTGACGCTTGCGCAGGGCGAGGAGTTCCGACTCGAGTGCCTGGATGTCCTTGACTGATGCCGTGTGCTGCACGCGGTCGTTGTCGCGGGCGATGCGGGCTTCGACAACGGCAACGTCGGACTCGAGACGGGTCAGCTCGAGCTTGGCGTCGTCGAGCTCGCCGACGGCGCCGATGAGGCGCCGGCGCACGTCCTCGGACTTCGACGCGAGGGCGGCCAGAGCCTTGTCCTCTGGCAGGTTCGCCAGCAGGTGGGTCAGCTGCTGCACGCGGGTGTCGATGGCCTGCAGACGCAGAAGTTCCTTCTGCTCCGTGGGGGTGGCCTTCACGTGGTTCTCCTCTGGTGATGCATTACTGGACGATGACGAAGTCCCAGGGATCGGTGCGCAGGTCGCTCACCGTCACCTCGAGCTCCGGAAGTGCTGATCGGAGTTGCTCCGCGGCCGCGTCGAGCCAGAGCCACTCGCTGGCCCAGTGCGAGACGTCGATGAGTGCAGGGCCGCGGCCGCCGAGCACGGCCTGCTCACGCGACTCCGAAGCGGGGTGGTGCCGCAGGTCTGCCGTGATGTAGACGTCAGCGGCGGTGACCTCGGGGTGTCCGAGCAGCGAGTCGCCTGCCCCACCGCAGAGCGCGATGGTCTCCACGGGTGCGTCGTACTCTCCAGACACGCGGATGCCGGACGCCGTCGCCGGCAGGAGCTCCGCGAGTGCCCGCGCCAAGCGGCCCAGGGTCGTGGGCGTCGCGAGCCGGCCGACGCGGCCGAGGCCTGTATCGGGCTCGGCACCGGGAACGATGGGGAGCGCGTCGACGAGACCGATGGCATCCGCCAACACGGCACTGGTGCCACGTTCGACGATGTCGGCATTCGTGTGCGCCGCGAGCAGGGCGCAGTCCGCGCGGATCAGCCGGCTCAGAAGCGAGCCCTTGTAGCGATCCTCCGCGATGCTCGTCACACCGCGCAGCAGCAGCGGGTGGTGCACGAGCAGCAGGTCGCTCTCCGTGGCGATGGCCTCGTCGATGATGACGCCGACGGCATCGACCGCGAGCAGCATCCGTTCGACAGGTGCTGACGGATCACCCGTCACCAGGCCGGGGGCATCCCACGATTCAGCGTTCTCGACGGGCCAGAGTTCCTGCACAACCTGGAGCACGTCGGAGAGGGAAGTCGGCACGGATCAACCTTATCGTCGGCCACTCAGAGTCGCGGCGCGTCCAGGGCGGTCGGCCCGCGCCGGGGCAGAACGAGCAACAGGATCCCGACGGCGACGAGCGCCAGGCCGAGCCAACCGAGCAGATCGAAGCGCTCGCCCACGATAACCACAGCCAGAACCGTCGCGACAGCGGGCTCGATGAGCGTGATCACCGTGGCGGTGCTGCTGCGCACCCAGCGCAGGCCCGCGCCGAAGAGCAGGTAGGCCAGGAACATCGGCCCGAGCGCCAGGTAGCCGGTGATCGCAATGCTCGATCCGCTCTGCAACAGCGGCCCGCCCAAGACCAGAAGCACGGGAGCCAGCAGCACCGCGCCGACGCCGAACAGGGCGCCCATCACCGAGCGCGACGCATGCCCGGCCCCGATCGCCAGCTCGCTCGCGAAGGTGTAGAGCGCATAGCTGAAGGCCGCCACCAGCCCCAGCAGCACTCCCCAGACGGATGCCGCGGCATCCGTTCCCGTCGATCCGCCTGTCGCCAAGAGCACGACGCCCACGACGGCCACCGTCGTCGCGAGAGCCCACCGCAGCGACACCCGGCGTCGATCGACGAGGAACTCGAGGATGGCGGCGAACACAGGAGCAGCCCCGAGGGACACGACGGTACCGATGGCGACGCCCGCCAGGTGCATCGAGGAGTAGAACGCCAGCGGGTAGGCGAAGACCCCGAGCGACCCGACCAGCAGCCAACCGAGGCCGCGTCGATCGCGGAGGGCTGCCACTGCTCCCCGCATCGAGACGCCGAAGAGGAGCACGCCGCCGATGAACATGGTCGCCGCGCCCGTGGCGAGTGGACTCGCATCGTCGGGCAGGAAATGAGCTGCGGTCCCGGTGGTGCCCCACAGCAGCGCTGCGATGACGATCGGGATGACCCCTCGGATACCGGAGCTGTGCGCGACGGTGCCTGATGAATTCGTCACGATCTCCGCAGGCTATCGGACACGATGGCCAGCCAGGACGACCGCCATGACGGGGTGAGGAGGGAGTGGGCCCTACCGGGCTCGAACCGATGACATCCACGGTGTAAACGTGGCGCTCTACCAACTGAGCTAAAGGCCCTCGACGCGCGAGGCTGCGTCCGATGATACCGGAGCGCGCCTAGACTCGCCGCCATGGAGCGCCACCCGAGTCGCACGACCCAGACCGAGAACCGCTGGCCCGTCGCCGTGGCGCTGCTGTTGGCGCTCGCCCTGTACGCCTTCCTCCCCTCGTCGCTGTTCCCCGAGCAGCGGCTGGTGGTGATCGGGCTGGCCCTGCTGCTCATGGTGCCGCTCGTGATCATGAACCCCCGACGACTGAATCAGGAGACGCGCTGGTCGCGCATCATCGGGCTCGTGCTCGCGCTCCTCCTCGTCGCATCGAACCAGGTCACGATCGTCTTCCTCATCGGGGACCTCGTGGCAGGCTCCCGCGACACCTCGGGACTGCTGCTGTCGAGCCTGCAGGTCTGGGTCACGAATGCGATCGCCTTCGCGCTGCTCTACTGGGAGCTCGACCGTGGCGGACCCGTCGCCCGTGCACTCACCGCTCGCGACCAGCTACCGCCCGCTGACTTCCGCTTCCCGCAGGACGAGGACGACGACGCGGTCACCGAGGTCGCCACGCGTTCGTCGAAGGTCGAGGACTGGATGCCGAGCTTCGTCGACTACCTGTACACGTCCGCGTCGACATCGATGGCGTACAGCGCGACCGATGCGATGCCGCTCTCGCACCGCTTCAAGCTGCTCAATCTGCTGCAGGCGTTCGGCAGTTTCGTGATCCTGGCACTCGTCATCGCCCGGGCTGTCAACATCCTCGCTTGAGCCGCCTTCTCCACCGACTGCACAGCGGATGCAGCGGCAAGCGGCACCCGTTCGCTCCGGCCATAGACTCACCAGATGCCGAGGACGCCGACGATCACCCAGCACACGACGCGCACCGCCCGCATCGAGCATCGCTGGCCGGCCGTGTTCGCTCTCGTGGTGGCGCTCGTCCTCTACGGCGCCCTCCCCAACGACCTCATCACCGTGCAGCGCTATGTGACCGTCGCGATCGGGATCGTGCTGCTCATCCCGCTCATCGCCATCAATCCGCACCACATGTCGCGACAGACACGCTGGTCGCGCACCCTCTCGCTCGCGCTCGCCATCGTCATCGTGCTCTCCAACCAGATCACCATCGTGTCGCTCCTGCTGCTCCTGGTGGGCGGGTCCGAGGAGGGCCCGTCGCTCCTCCAGTCTGCGCTCCAGGTCTGGGTCGCGAATGTCATCGGGTTCGCGCTGCTGTACTGGGAGATCGATCGTGGCGGACCCGTCATCCGCACGATGGCCAAGCGCAGCGACCTCCCGAAGGCGGACTTCCGCTTTCCGCAGGACGAGGACGACGACGCGATCGACGAGGTGTCCGCGGGTTCGTCAGGCACGAGCGATTGGACGGCGAGTTACGTCGACTACTTCTACTTCTCCCTCTCCAACTCGATGGCGTTCAGCCCCACCGACGCCATGCCCCTCACCAGCCGTGCAAAGCTGCTGATGTCTCTTGAGTCGTTCGGCGGTTTCGTCATCCTCGCGCTCGTGATCGCCCGCGCGGTCAGCCTCATCGGCTGAGCGCTGCGATGACGGATGCCGGTCAGCGGCCGAGCGAGGCCAAGGCGTCCCGGTAGGCGGCCAACGGCCGCGGCTCCCCCGGCTCTGTCTCGAAGCGGGCGCGCACGATGCCATCGGCGTCGATGAGGAAGGTCGACCGCCCGGCGTAGCCCCGCTCGGACAGGAACGCTCCGTAGGACGACGCCACGGCCCCGTGCGGCCAGAAGTCGGCGAGCAGGTCGAAGCCGAAGCCCTCGGCCTCCGCCCATGCCCGCAGAGTGTGCTTGGAGTCCACCGAGATGCCGAGCAGCTCCACGTCCTCTGCAGCAAAGAGCGCCAGGTTGTCACGGAGCTCGCACAGTTCCCCCGAGCAGGTGCGCGAGAACGCGAGCGGGAAGAACACGATGGCCACTGCGCGGCGCCCACGGAAGGACTCGAGGGAGACATCCGCCCCGTACTGGTTCACCAAGGTGAACTGCGGGGCCTCATCGCCGACCTGCAGATCCATGAGCGGTCTCCCTACCTCGGCCCGTGCGGCGCCGACTGGCGCCGATCGGGAGCCCGGAGGACGGCCCGGGCAGACCATGGCAACGATAGCCGGTGGTTCGGATGCGCCACGGAGGAGAAATAGAATCAATAGGATGGCGAGTTGTGCGGACGCAATCCGACCGCGCGTTCAACGACACGTCCCAGCGGCATGATCTGCCCCCAAATGAGAGGTCGAGTGTGACTGTCAACGACCAGGATCCGTATTCCGTGACGAATGTGGATTCAGACCCGGAGGAAACCGCCGAGTGGACAGAGTCCCTCGACGCCCTCGTCGCCGCTGAGGGCCACGGCCGTGCTCGGGAGATCATCCTCAGCCTGCTGCGCCGCTCGAAGGAACTGCACCTCGGCGTTCCGATGGTGCCGACGACGGACTACCTCAACACCATCGCTCCCGAGAACGAGCCGACCTTCCCCGGTGACGAAGAGGTCGAACGCCGCTACCGCGCCTGGATGCGCTGGAACGCGGCAGTGCTCGTGCACCGCGCGCAGCGCCCCGGCATCGGTGTCGGCGGCCACATCTCGACCTACGCCGGAGCCGCGTCGCTCTACGAGGTCGGCTTCAACCACTTCTTCCGCGGCCAGGACCACCCCGGCGGCGGCGACCAGATCTTCGTCCAGGGCCACGCCTCCCCCGGCATCTACGGTCGCGCGTTCCTCGAGGGTCGCCTGTCGGCGAACCAGCTCGACGGATTCCGCCAGGAGAAGTCGCAGGCACCCCACGGTCTGTCCTCGTACCCGCATCCGCGTCTCATGCCCGAGTTCTGGCAGTTCCCGACGGTGTCGATGGGCCTCGGCCCGATCAA
The DNA here is from genome assembly GCF_038432415.1 of Leifsonia stereocauli. Taxonomy (NCBI): domain Bacteria; kingdom Bacillati; phylum Actinomycetota; class Actinomycetes; order Micrococcales; family Microbacteriaceae; genus Leifsonia; species Leifsonia stereocauli. The sequence goes on along the minus strand of NZ_JBCAUN010000001.1, from coordinate 893,414 downwards.
CGCCATCTACCAGGCCCAGGCGAACAAGTACCTGACCAATCGCGGCATCAAGGACGCCAGCGACCAGCAGGTCTGGGCGTTCCTCGGCGACGGCGAGATGGACGAGGTCGAGAGTCGTGGAGCCCTGCAGCTCGCGGCGAACGACGGTCTCGACAACCTCAACTTCGTCATCAACTGCAACCTGCAGCGACTCGACGGACCCGTGCGCGGCAACGGCAAGATCATCCAGGAGCTCGAGAGCTTCTTCCGCGGTGCCGGCTGGAACGTCATCAAGGTGGTCTGGGGCCGCGAGTGGGACGACCTGCTCGCCCGTGACGACGACGGTGCGCTCCGCACCCTCATGAACGTCACGCCCGACGGCGACTACCAGACCTACAAGACCGAGGACGGCGCCTACGTGCGCGAGAACTTCTTCGGTCGCGACCCTCGTGCGCTCGAGCTCGTCAAGGACCTCAGCGACGACCAGATCTGGGGCCTCAAGCGCGGCGGCCACGACTACAGGAAGATCTACGCCGCCTTCAAGGCCGCCAGCGAGCACAAGGGACAGCCCACTGTCATCCTCGCGAAGACGATCAAGGGCTACGGCCTCGGACCGTCGTTCGAGGGCCGCAACGCGACCCACCAGATGAAGAAGATGACGCTGGAGAACCTCAAGGACTTCCGCGACGCCATGCACATCCCGATCACGGATGCGCAGCTCGAGGAGAACCCCTACCTCCCGCCGTACTACCACCCCGGCGAGCAGGACGAGGCGATCCAGTACCTGCAGGAGCGCCGTCGCGCCCTCGGCGGCTACGTGCCCGAGCGTCGCACGAAGCACACGGCGATCTCGCTGCCCGACGACTCCGCCTACGCCATCGCCAAGAAGGGCTCCGGCACGCAGGAGATCGCCACGACGATGGCCTTCGTGCGCCTGCTCAAGGACCTCATCCGTTCCAAGGACTTCGGCCACCGCATCGTGCCGATCATCCCCGACGAGGCCCGCACCTTCGGCATGGACGCGTTCTTCCCGAACGCGAAGATCTACAACCCCAACGGCCAGCACTACACCTCGGTCGACCGCGAACTGCTCCTGGCCTACAAGGAGAGCCCGCAGGGTCAGATCCTGCACGTCGGCATCAACGAGGCCGGTGCCCTCGCCGCCTTCACGAACATCGGAACCTCGTACGCGACGCAGGGCGAGCCCCTCATCCCCGTGTACGTCTTCTACTCGATGTTCGGCTTCCAGCGCACGGGCGACGCGATCTGGGCTGCTGGCGACCAGATGGCCCGCGGTTTCATGATCGGTGCGACGGCCGGTCGCACCACGCTCACCGGTGAGGGGCTCCAGCACGCCGACGGCCACTCGCTGGTGCTCAGCGCCACGAACCCGGCCGTCGTCGCCTACGACGCCGCCTACGGCTACGAGCTCGGGCACATCGTGCGCTCGGGCCTCGAGCGCATGTACGGCGGAGAGCACACCGACCCGAACGTCATGTACTACCTGACGGTCTACAACGAGCCGTACATCCAGCCCGCCGAGCCGGAGAACCTCGACGTCGAAGGCGTCGTGCGCGGCATCTACAAGCTGGCCGACGGAACGGTGGCCGGTCCGAAGACGCAGCTGCTCGCCTCCGGCGTCTCCGTGCCGTGGGCACTCGAGGCTCAGAAGCTTCTCGCCGAGGACTGGGGCGTCTCCGCCGACGTCTGGAGCGTCACGAGCTGGTCGGAGCTGCGACGCGACGGCCTCGCCGCCGAGTCGCACAACTTCCTGAACCCGGATGCCGCTCCTCGGTCGCCGTACGTCTGGCAGAAGCTGGCCGGAGCCCAGGGTCCGTTCGTCGCCGTGACGGACTTCTCGCACGCGGTTCCCGACCAGATCCGCCAGTTCGTTCCCGGGCAGTACGCCACCCTCGGTGCCGACGACTTCGGTTTCTCGGACACCCGCGCCGCCGCCCGACGCTTCTTCAAGATCGACGGGCCGTCGGTCGTCGTGCGTGCTCTCGAACTCCTTGCCTCGCGCGGCGAGGTCGACCGCAGCCTTCCTGCCCAGGCGATCGAGAAGTACAAGCTGCACGACGTGAACGCTGGAACCACCGGCAACGCCGGGGGCGAGAGCTAACAGCGACAGTGCCCACGACGCCGCGCACCAAGAAGGAGACGCTCGCCTGGCTCCGCACGATCTCAGGCGAGCTCTCCACTGCGACCATCAAGCGCCTCGAGGACACGCTGCCCTGGTACGGCGACATGCCACCGGGGCGGCGGTCCGCGGTGGGCCTGGTCGCGCAGGCGGGCATCACCTCGTTCATCTCCTGGTACGACGATCCGAAGTCGATCCCGTGGATCGCGGCTGACGTGTTCGGAGCAGCTCCCCGTGAGCTGCTCCGTTCGGTGAGCCTGCAGCAGACGCTGCAGCTCATCAGGGTGGTCGTCGAGGTCGTCGAGCACCGCGTCAAGGACGGCAGCGTCGACCTCCGCGAGGCGATTCTGCTCTACTCGCGCGAGATCGCCTTCGCGGCAGCCGACGTCTACGCCCGCGCTGCAGAGGCCCGCGGCCTCTGGGACGCCAGGCTCGAGGCTCTGGTCGTCGACTCGATCCTCTCGGGCGAGTACGACGATGAGCTGCCGAGCCGCATCGCCGCACTCGGCTGGCACGGGCACGGTGCCGTCGCCGTCCTCGTTGGTACGACGCCTCGGATGCTGGACGTCGACGTGCTGCGTCGTGCAGCCCGCCACATGGCGGCCGATGTGCTCATCGGAGTGCAGGGTGGTCGCCTCGTCCTCGTGATCGGGCGCGCCCGCCCCGAGGCGCGCGACGGAGAGGACACGGAGCCGGCCGCGTCCCTCGGCTTCATGGACATCGCGAAGGCGCTGGAGCCGCACTTCGGGGACGGTCACCTGGTGCTCGGTCATGAGGTGCCCAACCTCGTCGACGCCTCCAAGAGCGCCAAGGCCGCCCTCGCCGGGTTCGCCGTCGCCCGCGCCTGGCGCAATGCCCCGCGCCCGGTCCAGGCCGACGACCTGCTTCCCGAGCGCGCTCTGGCCGGAGATCCCCTCGCGCGCGCCACGCTCATCCACCGCATCTACCGGCCACTCAGCTCGCACTCGACCGAACTGCTCAACACCCTGTGGAGCTACCTCGACAACGGGCGCTCCCTCGAGGCGACGGCCCGCGAGCTGTTCGTGCACCCCAACACCGTTCGCTACCGTCTCAAGCGCGTGTCCGAGGTCATCGGCTGGGATGCCACGGGGTCGCGTGAGGCGCTCATCCTGCAGGCCGCCCTCGTGCTCGGAGCCATCAGCGACCCTGACCGCCGCGGCTGAGTCGGCTCCACCATGTGCGCCACGAACAAACGATCGGCGGAATCCTTGGTGAACCTCGACATCGCGCAAAGCCGAGCGGTTGGCAGACTGTACAGGTGATCGTCGTCGTCTGCCCTGGACAGGGCTCGCAAACCCCCGGTTTCCTCGCACCTTGGCTCGCGGTGCCCGAGAATGCCTCACTCATCGCCGAGTACTCGGAGGCCGCCGGTCTCGACCTGGCCGCTCACGGCACCACCTCGGATGCCGACACGATCCGCGACACTGCCGTCGCCCAGCCCCTCATCGTTGCTGCAGGCCTCGTCGCCTTCTCTTCCCTCGTGAACGCCGTGGGACGCGAGAGCATCGGCGGCGTCGCCGGGCACTCGGTCGGTGAGATCACCGCTGCCGCTGCCGCCGGCATCCTGAGCACCTCCGACGCCATGCAGTTCGTGAGCGAGCGTGCCGTGGCGATGGCGCAGGCCGCTGCCGCGACTCCCACCTCGATGAGCGCCGTGCTGGGCGGCGACGCCGCCGATGTCGTGGCCAGAGCCGAGGCGCTCGGGCTGCAGGCCGCAAACTACAACGGTGGCGGCCAGATCGTCGTCGCCGGAGCCGCCGACGCCCTCGCCCGACTCGCGGACGAGCCGCCGGCAGGCGCGCGCGTCATCCCGCTGCAGGTCGCCGGCGCATTCCACACCCGCTACATGGAGTCCGCCCGCACCTGGCTCGCCGGTGCTGTCGACGGCTACACGACCGCCGACCCCACGCTCCCCATCTGGACGAACAACGACGGTTCACGGGTCGAGTCGGGTGCGAAGTACCTCGAGCTTCTCGTGACCCAGGTGGCCTCCCCCGTACGCTGGGACCTGACCATGGAGTCTCTCGCTACAGCGGGAGTCACCGGAATCATCGAGCTCGCTCCGGCCGGCGCGCTCATCGGGCTCGCGCGTCGCGGCCTGAAGGGCATCCCCAGCGTGGGCATCAAGACTCCGGACGACCTCGACGCCGCCGTCGCGCTCATCGAGCAGAACGCCTGACACGAGAGAGACCATGACAGTCCCCACCCTCACGCAGGCCACAGGCCCGTCCTTCACCCGCATCTACTCGATCGGCGCCGCACGCGGTGACCTCATCGTGCCGAACGACGACCTGGTCGGCCCGATCGACTCCTCCGACGAGTGGATCCAGCAGCGAACGGGCATCGTCACGCGCACCAGAGCCTCGGCCGGGGTGTCGGCAACCGACCTCGCGACGACGGCGGCTCGCGAGGCCATCGCGAAGTCAGGCGTCGAGGCGTCCAAGATCGACCTCGTGCTCATCGCCACGATCAGCAACGTGCAGCAGACGCCGTCCATGGCCGCTGTCGTCGCCGACAACGTCGGCGCCAACCCTGCTGCCGCCTACGACCTGAACGCCGCCTGCGCCGGCTACACCTACGCGATCGCCCAGGCCGACGCTCTCATCCGTGCAGGCGCCGGCCACTACGCGCTGGTCATCGGCGCCGAGAAGCTTTCCGATGTCGTCGACCCCACCGACCGCTCCATCTCGTTCCTGCTGGGCGACGGTGCAGGCGCCGTCGTGATCGGCCCGAGCGACGCTCCCGGCATCTCGGCCACGGTGTGGGGATCCGATGGATCGAAGGCTGATGCCGTCGGCATGAACGGCACCCTGACCGACTTCCGCGATGGCAAGGCCGAGTGGCCGACGCTGCGCCAAGAGGGCCAGACCGTGTTCCGCTGGGCAGTCTGGGAGATGGCCAAGGTGGCGAAGGAGGCCATCGACGCCGCCGGCATCACCGTGGACGACCTGTCGGCCTTCATTCCGCACCAGGCGAACATGCGCATCGTGAACGAGTTCGCGAAGCAGCTGAAGCTCCCGGAATCCGTCGTCATCGCCCGCGACATCGAGTCGACGGGCAACACCTCGGCCGCCTCGATCCCCCTCGCCACCCACCGCCTGCTGCAGGGTCACCCCGAGCTGAGCGGCACCCTGGCGCTGCAGATCGGCTTCGGCGCCGGCCTCGTGTTCGGCGCGCAGGTCGTCGTCCTTCCCTGACCCATTCCCCGTCACCCCTAAACTGAGTGACGGTCAAACGAACGAAACCCCCCAAGGAGATAACAATGGCATTGTCCACCGAAGAAGTTCTCGCCGGCCTGGCCGAACTCATCAACGACGAGACCGGCATCGCAACCGACACGGTTGAGCTGGACAAGTCGTTCACCGACGACCTGGACATCGACTCCATCTCGATGATGACGATCGTCGTCAACGCTGAAGAGAAGTTCGACGTGAAGATCCCCGACGAAGAGGTCAAGAACCTCAAGACCGTCGGCGACGCCGTCTCCTTCATCGTGAAGGCCCAGGACTAGTCACGTTCGTCGCGGACGGGCCGGACCATCCCTGGGTGAGTCCGGCCCGCCACCTCGGCTCGCGTGCGCACTCCCGCGCCGCGCGCCCGGAAAGATCCTCCCGGAGAGTTCAACCGTTATGACCAAGAAGATCGTCGTCACCGGAATCGGTGCAACGTCCCCCCTCGGCGGAAACGCGACCGACAGCTGGTCGAACCTGCTCGCCGGGATGTCGGGCGCCAGCGCCCTCCTGCAGCCGTGGGTCGAGGAACTCGCACTGCCCGTCACCTTCGCCGCACAGTCCGCCGTCAAGACCGCAGACGTCCTCGAGAGACACGAGACCAAACGCCTCGACCCGTCGAGCCAGTTCGCGCTCATCGCCGGGCGCGAGGCCTGGGCAGACGCCGGCTCCCCCGAAGTCGAGCCCGAGCGTCTCATGGTCGACTGGTCGACCGGCATCGGCGGGGTCTGGACCCTCCTCGACGCCTGGGACACCCTGCGCGAGCGCGGTCCCCGTCGTGTGCTGCCCATGACCGTTCCCATGCTCATGCCGAACGGGCCCGGAGCGGCCATCGGCATGGACCTGCATGCTCGCGCCGGCATCCACACGGTCGTCTCCGCCTGCGCGTCGAGCACCGAGGCTCTCGTCAACGCCTACAACCACCTGCAAGCCGGCCTCGCCGACGTCGTCATCGCCGGTGGTTCGGAAGCGGCTATCCACCCGCTGCCCATCGCGGCCTTCGCCTCCATGCAGGCGCTGTCGAAGCGCAACGACGACCCGACGACGGCATCCCGCCCCTACGACGTCACCCGCGACGGCTTCGTCCTCGGTGAGGGCGCTGCAGCCCTCGTCGTCGAGACCGAGGAGCACGCCAAGGCCCGCGGCGCCCGCATCTACGCGGAGCTCGTCGGCGGATCCGTCACCAGCGACGCCTATCACATCACGGCACCCGACCCCGAGGGGTCCGCCGCAGCCCGCGCCATGCTGGCCTCGATCTCGGGGGCGGATGCCTCGATCGGCGACGTCTCCCACATCAACGCCCACGCCACCAGCACGCCCGTCGGCGATATCGCCGAGTACAACGCGCTGCGCCGGGTCTTCGGCGACGCGCTCGACGGCATCCCCGTCTCGGCGACGAAGGCCTCGACCGGACACCTGCTGGGCGGCGCCGGCGCCATCGAGGCGATCTTCACTGTGAAGGCTCTCGCCGAGCGTGTCGCGCCTCCGACGATCAACCTCACGGAGCAGGACCCCGACATTCCGCTCGACGTCGTCACGGCGCCGCGCGACCTCGGAACCGGTGACCTTCTGGCGATCAGCAACTCGTTCGGCTTCGGCGGTCACAACGCCGTCGTCGCGTTCCGCTCGATCTAGCCCGGTGGTGGGACGCGTGAGCCCCCTCACCGTCCCACCCCGACGACGGCGGACAGCCGGAATCGCGCGGCCCTCTGTCGCGTGACAATCTCACCGGTACGGGTCTAGGTTCGAGTACGACAGCGGCGTCGCTCGGAAGGAGGCCCCGGTGAGTGCTCCCGAGACGAGTGAAAGCACAGCGACCTTCAACGGCAAGCTCGCGCTTCTGCTCGCGATGGCGATGTTCGTGCTCGTGGTCGACACGTCGATCATGAACGTGTCGATCTCCGCCGTCGTGAAGGACATCGACACGACCGTCAGCGGCCTGCAGTCGGCCATCGCCCTCGAGGCGCTCGTGTCGGCGGCGTTCATCCTGATCGGGAGCAAGGTCGGCGACCTCATCGGACGCAAGAAGGCCTACGTCATCGGCCTTCTCTGCTATGCCACGGGCGCCGTGGCGATGGTGCTGGCGCAGTCGCTCGTACCCATCATCATCTTCTGGGCTGTGATCGGCGGACTCGGCGCTTCGCTGCTGCTGCCCTCCATGCAGTCACTCATCCACGGCAACTTCGAGGGCGCCGCTCAGGCTCGTGTCTACGCGACGGTCGGGGCTTCCGCGGCGATCGCCGCCGCGGTCGGCCCACTGATCGGCGGGTTCATCACGACCTTCCTGTCGTGGCGCGTCGCGTTCGCCCTCGAGGCCGTCGTCATCGTCATCGTGCTGAGCGGCATCAAGCTCGTGCACGACGTGCCGTACACCGGATCCCGGCAAGTCGATGTCCTCGGATCGCTGCTTTCCGTAGTCGGAATGGGCGGGATCGTCATCGGCATCCTGGTCTGGCAGGAGGGCGGCGAGGCTGTCGGCATCCTGATCGCCGTCGGCGTGTTCGGGCTCGGCGCTCTCGCCTACTGGCTCGTACGGCGCAAGCGCCACGGCAAACCGACCCTGATCGATCCGGACCTGTTCCGCTCCAAGCTCTTCCGGCTCGGCGTCAGTGGGCAGCTGATGCAGCAGATCGCACTCGGGGGAACGATGATCGTGCTGCCGATCTACCTCCAGATGGTGCTCGGCTACAACGCGCTGCAGGCCGGCCTGTCGATCGCTCCGCTGTCGCTGACGATGTTCGGCGTGGCCATGCTCGCCGGGAAGCGCGTGGGGCGACGTCGCCCGGCCACCTTGATCCTCTGGGGATTCGTCCTCCTGACCGCAGGCCTCGTGATCCTCATCCCGGTGGTGCCGCGGGCGGATTCCGGGTGGTGGCTCCTGGTTCCGTTGATCATCTCCGGTTGCGGCCTCGGGTTGCTCGTCTCCCAGCTCAACAACTACACCCTGTCGCCGATCTCCGACGAACGCGTGAGCGAGGCCGCCGGGGTGAACTCGGCCGCCGGTTCATTCGGCCTGTCGTTCGGTCTCGCCTTCGCCGGCGCGATCATGCTCGCTTCACTTTCGCTCATCTTCACCTCCATGGCCATGTCGAGCGATGTGCTCCCCGCCGACGAGAAGCAGCAGGTCTCCCAGGTCCTCGAGGAGGACGCCGAGATCATGTCGAACACGGCGCTCGAGGAACTCCTCGTCGGTCAACCCGAGGCGATCCAGGACGAGATCATCCGGATCAACACCGATGCGCGCCCCATCGCCCTCCAGATCGCCCTGCTCATCCCGATCCTGGCCGGCTGCATCGGGCTGATCAACGGATTCAGGATGCGTCGGCTCCCCGATCCCAAGTCCAGCGGCGCGGGCGAGGGCATGCTCCTCGGGTGACCTGTGCCAGGTCGTCAGCCGACCCGCAGTTCGGTGTCGCAGAACTCCCGTCACTGAGGCCGGCGCGCAGGGCGCGGCTGAACCGTACAGAAGCCCCGCGCTGTATTCAGCGCGGGGCTTCTGAGTCCGTGGCGGGTCGAGCGCTCAGCCGACCTTGTGCAGCCAGATCACGGCGGCGTCGTCGGACGCGTGCCTGAAGACATCGAGCTCGTCGTCCCAGGCCTGTCCGAGAGCCAGCCGCAGCTGGTTGTGCAGATCGATCGCATTCAGCCCGGCGTTCTCCATGGCGGCACGAATGCGATCCTCCGAGATCACCACGTTGCCCGCGCTGTCCGTCTGGGCGAAGAACACGCCGAGGTCGGGCGTGTGCATCCAGCGGCCGCCGTCGGTGCCGGGACCCGGGTCCTCCGTCACCTCGTAGCGCAGGTGCTCCCAGCCGTGCAGGGCCGACGCGATCGCTGCTCCGGTGCCGGAGTCGCCCTCCCAGTAGAACTCGGCGCGCTGCGCGCCCTTGAGCACGGGCTGGTCGACCCAGGAGAAGTTGACGGCGCGCCCCAGGGCACGACCGGTCGCCCACTCGACGTGCGGGCAGAGTGCTCGCGGCGACGAGTGGACATAGACAACGCCCCGCGCAGTCGGTGCCTGACGGGCAGCTGGTGACGCCATGGTGCTCTCCGTTCGTGTGAGGTACGTCTTCCCCAACGACCTCGAACCACGGAAACCACGGCGTGTATGTGTGAACTTATGCGGCCAGAGGCCGATACAGCAGATTATGCCTCACTTTCCTGATGGATGACAACAGTGTGATTCGGCCAGTCGGATGCCGGTGCCCCCGGGGCGATTGAATGTATGCTCGGTATGGATTTCTCAGGAGCGCGGAGGTGCCGGTGTCGGTCAGGAACGGTCTGCTCGCCGTGCTCTCCCTGGGTCCGGCCTACGGCGCCCAACTGCACGCCGAACTCGGCGACAGGCTCGGTCATCGGCGCACCGTGAACATCGGCCAGGTCTACGCGACCCTCGAACGCCTCGGCGTGCAGGGTCTGGTGCGCGCGGCCGGCGTGACGGATGACGGGCTGCCTCTCTACCGCATCACCGATGACGGCATGCGCCAGGTCGAGTCGGCACTGGTCGAAGCGCCCGACGGTGCACCGGACTGGGCCGAGATGCTCGATGCCGTGCTCATGGCCACGTCCCTGCCCGGTGCCGACGCTCGAGTGCTGCTGGTCTCCTACCGTGAGCGCTGGCGGGCGGCATCCGGAACCGCCGACGCTGTCAGCACCATCCGGAACACAGCCCAGAGCAGGCTCTCCGGGCGAGCGGATGCCGCTCTCTCAGCGGCCGCCCTCGCGTGGCTCGACGGTGTGGAGGCCGAGCTCGACGGCCTCAGCGGTGCCCTCGACGCTGATCTCGCTCGCGGTTACAGCACCACGCGCCCGCGGCGCGGGCGGCCGACCGCCTGAGCGCCACGCGCGCACTAGAGCCCACGTCGGATCACTTGGCCTCGGCGTAGTCGTCGACGATCGCAGCGCCGAGGGGGAAGTCGACCGGGAAGGTTCCGAAGAGCAACCGCCCCGCAGCCTCGGCGGCGAGACGCACCTCCTCGGCGACGGCATCCGCCAGGACCTCCGGGGTGTGCACCACGATCTCGTCGTGCAGGAAGAAGACCTGGTGCGGGCGCCCGGCGAAGACCGTGCCGGCGAGCGGAGCGCTGGAGCCAGGCCCCTGCCCTGACGTGGATCCGGGCTGATCCGGCATCGCGAGGAGCGCGGTTCGCAGCTCCGCCATCCAGCACAGCGCCCATTCGGCCGCCGTGGACTGCACCACGAAGTTGCGGGTGAATCGTCCCCACTCGCGGGCGCTGCTGCGCGCTCGACGTTCGTCGGCCTCGGAGGCGTCGGCGGCGCTCGCCTGCGACTGCACGTCGAACCAGGCGGCCGGCGGCAGCGGTGACGATCGCCCCAGCCACGACGTGACGCTCTCGCCGCGCTCACCGGCGCGCGCGGCCTCCTCGACGAGGGCGATGGCTCGAGGGTAGGCCCGCGTCAGCCGGGGCATCAGCCGCCCGCTCTCCCCCGTCGTCGCCCCGTACATGGCGCCGAGCATGGCCACCTTGGCATGGGCCCGCGTCTCGACGACGCCTGTGGCCTGGATGCCGGCGTAGAGGTCGACCCCGCGGCCGGCCGCTGCCATGGCGGTGTCGGCCGACAGCGCCGCGAGGATGCGCGGCTCGAGCTGGGCGGCATCAGCCACCACCAGCTTCCAGCCGGGATCGGCCCGCACGGCCGAGCGCACCTGCCTCGGCAGCTGGAGCGCGCCGCCGCCGTTGGTGGCCCACCGGCCGGTGGCTGCTCCCCCGGGCACGTAATCGGGACGGAAGCGCCCGTCGACGATCCACGCCTCCATCCAGGTCCAGCCGTTGGCAGAGAGCAGGCGAGCCAGCTTCTTGTACTCGAGCAGGGGCTCGATCACCGGGTGCTTGATCTCGCGCAGCTCCCACTGGCTCGTCGACGCGGCATTGATGCCGCAGCGGCGCAGCGCCCTGAGTAGTTCCTGAGGTGAGTCCGGGTTCAACTGCTGGTCGTCGACGGCGGAGCGGATGGCGAGGACGAGCTCGTGCATGCGTGCAGGGCGCGCTCCGGCTGCCGGCCGCGGGCCGAGTGCCTCGGTGAGCACCTCGTCGTGGCGCTCGATGCTCCACGGGAGGCCTGCCTCGCGCATCTCGACCGCGACCAGCGCCCCGGCCGACTCCGCCGCGAGCAGCAGTCGCAGCCTGCCGGATGCCGCGGACCCACGCACGGTCTCGAGCTGGCGGCGCCACTCGGCCAGGGTCTCGTCGACTCCGTCGGTGGGCGCGTCGACGTCATCGCCGGCACCGGCTTCGAGCTCGACATCGAACAATGCGGTGTGGGTGGCGACCGGGCGCTCGATCGCCGGAGCCGCGTCCCAGGCGCTGCGGGCCGCCTTCGAGAGCGCACTGCCTCGAGCGAGGGTCGAGAGCCGGAGGATGGCATGGGCGAGCCTCAGGTCGTGGCATCGGGCGACGCGTACGCCGTGGCGCAGAAGCCGCGGGTACCAGCGGGCGGTGTCATCCCAGACCCAGCGGGCCGCCGGATCCGCCGCCGACGAGCGTCGAGCGAACTCGGCGAGGGCCGCGTCGTCGGCATGCTGCGTCCGTTCGCCGACGGCAGTGCCCTCGGCGTCGAAGGCCTGCGTCGACGAAGCGCCAGAGGGGAGGCGGCCGACGACGAAGTACACCCCACCATTCTCGCGGTTGGCGCAGACACCGCAGACCGCGCCGAGATGGCGCTCAGGACGTGGGAACCGCCGTCTGCACCGTGCCGCGCCAGATCGAATGGGTCTCGTCGGTCGGCGTCAGCTCTCCGACGTCGAGCATGCGACCGCGCAGCTTGGCGCGCACCTGGCGGACCGCCGAGCGCACGCCATCGATCTCCGGCGGAAGCACGATCGTCTCGATCTCTTCGGAGTCGGCATCCTGCAGCACTGCACGCCAGCGCTGGTCGAAATCGTGGAACAGCTCGATCGTCACCGGCTGTCGGGCCTCTTCGCTCATTCCGCGATCCTGCCATGAAGACGCCCACCGGCGCGAGGGCGTACGTGCTGCTGTGCACTATCTGCCCGGAGCACCGCCCGGCGCTGGAGATCCGTCGAGCGTCGCAGGGTTCGTTCAGTGTTGGAGGATGCAGACTGGAAGCATGGCTCCCGACGCGACACTGACGTGGCGCCCTCGGCATGCGACCGACGTGCGGCTCACCGTGGCCCGTCTCGGGCGCGGCGCCTCTGACCCCACCCACGGTTTCGCCCCCGACGGCGCTCTCTGGCGCACGACGCTCACCACCGACGGTCCCGCGAGCATGCGCATCAGTCGCGACGGCGACGGGGCGCTCACGTGCCGGGCCTGGGGCCAGGGGGCGGATGCCGCTGTGACGACGGCTCCAGCACTGCTCGGTGATGACGACGATCCGAGCGGCTTCGAGCCCGGGCACCCTGTGCTCACCGACGCCCACCGACGCCATGCGGGCCTGCGCATCCCGAAGACCGGCCGCGTGTTCGAGGCGCTGGTGCCGGCCATCCTGGAGCAGAAGGTGATCACTCTGCAGGCCACGGCCTCGTGGCGGCACCTCGTGCGACGGTACGGCAGCATCGCCCCAGGCCCGACTCCACGGCCGATGCTGGTGGTGCCGTCGCCGCGGACGTGGGCGCTGATCCCGTCGTGGGAGTGGCACAAGGCAGGCGTCGACCCGCAGCGCTCCCGCACCGTCGTGACGGCGGCTCGCGTCGCGGATCGCCTCGAGGAGTGCTCGCAGCTCGCTCCCGCGGCCGCTGAGGCCCGCCTCCGGGCCGTGCCCGGTATCGGCGTCTGGACGGCGGCCGAGGTCGCCCAGCGCGCACTCGGAGACGCCGACGCGCTCTCCGTCGGCGACTACCACCTGTCGAACTACGTGGGTCACGCCCTGTACGGCCGTGGCAGCTTCAGCGACGAGGAGATGGTGCAGGCCCTCGAGGACTGGCGTCCCCATCGCTACAGGCTCGTGCGGCTGCTGCAGGCGCACGGCGTGCCGGGACCTGCGCGCCGTGGGCCCCGCATGGAGTTCGTCGACCACCGTTCGCACTGAGGGAGGCATCCGATGGCCCGCTTGATCTGGTCGGGTATCCAATCGCTCGATGGCTACATCGCCGATGCCGACGGCGAGTTCGACTGGAGCGCCCCCGACGAGGAAGTGCACGCGTTCGTCAACGAGCGCGAGCGTGGCATCGGCACCTACCTGTACGGCCGTCGCCTGTACGAGGTGATGAAGGTCTGGCAGGACATCGATGAGACCACCCCCGACGTCTCCGTCGCGATGCTGGAGTATGCCCGACTCTGGAGAGAAGCCGACAAGGTGGTGTATTCGGCGACGCTGGAGACCGTGCCGCTCCCGAGCACCAGACTCGAGCGACGTTTCGACGTGAACGCCGTGCGCCGTCTCGTGGCCGGCGCCGACACCGACGTGGGAATCGGCGGCGCTGAACTCGCCGGGCACGCCGTGCGCGCCGGGCTCGTCGACCAGTACCAGCTCTACGTGAACCCCGTCATCATCGGAGGTGGTTCGAGGTATCTTCCGCCGGGGGTGCGCATCGACCTCGAGCTGACCGACGAGCATCGCTTCTCGAACGGCGTGGTCTACCTCGAGTACCGACGGCGCGGCTGAAGCAGCCGGCGCGAGGACGTCAGGACGTCAGCGCTTCTTCTTCGGCAGCGGCTCGATGGCGCCGGTGATCTGCACGCGTTCACCCACCGGAGGAGCGATATCCGTCGCCGCGGCCCCGAGAGCCCTGTAGCCCTCGTCGTGGGACCAGCGCGCGCCGTCCCACCACCAGATCGCGGTGTCGACTTCGTACCAGCCGGCGGCGATAGGGGGCATTCCCAGAGACTATGAGGGCGGCTCGGCGGCGGTAAGTCCGCGTCCGGGTGGCACCGGTTCGGGGAACGGCTCTGGTCAGGCCGGTCGCGCTCGTGACAGGATGCGATGGACGACGAGGAGCTGCCCATGCACGCGAACTCCGCCATCGATCCCTCGGTGCCGCCGGCCTCGGAGGGTTGCTCCGCCTGCGAGTCGGACGGCGGCTGGTGGCTGCACCTGCGACGGTGCACGACCTGCGGAACCATCGGATGCTGCGACAGTTCGCCGGCGCAGCATGCGACGGCCCACTTCACAGAGACCGGGCATCCGATCGTGCGCAGTTTCGAGCCCGGCGAGAGCTGGTTCTGGGACTACGAGAGCGACGCGTACACCGAGGGGCCGGAGCTCGCTCCGCCGGTCGCGCGCCCGGTGGGGCAGGGATCGCCCGCCCCTAAAGGTCGCGTGCCCGCCGACTGGCGGAGCCTGCTGCACTAGCCACGGGGTGCCTGCACGCTGGCGTTGAAGTAGGGCGGACGGGACTTGAACCCGTGACCGAACGATTATGAGTCGCTTGCTCTAACCAGCTGAGCTACCGCCCCGCGCGACTACTCGGTGGTGGTCGCGTTGGTGATGTCGGTCACGGGATCCGTGACCGGCTCACCACGATACAGGCTCTCGAAAGTCGAGAGAGTGCGCTGGATGTCGTGCGGCACGATGAGCTGCACCGACTCCTTCTTCATGGCCTGGTAGACCTCGGGAGACGCCGTCAGCACATCGGTGAGCTTCGCTGCGAGGTCGTCGGGATTGCTCGGTTCGAAGAGGTATCCGTTCACGCCGTCGTGCACGAGGTGCGGCAGCGCCATCGCGTCGGCTGCGACGACGGGGAGGGCCGAGGCCATGGCCTCCATGGTGGCGATGCTCTGCAGCTCCGCGATCGACGGCATCGCGAAGACCGAGGACCGCGAGTAGGCGTCGCGCAACTGCTCGTCGTTGACGTAGCCGCGGAAGGTCACGCGATCGGCGATGCCCAGTTCGCGTGAGAGGTGCTGCAGGTTCTTGAACTGGTCGCCGCCTCCGACGATCTCGAGCTTGGCGTCGAGCTCGGCCGGAAGCAGCGTCATGGCCTTCAGCAGCACGTCGATCTGCTTCTCACCGGTCACGCGACCGACGAACAGGATGCGGTTCTCGGTGCGCGGCTCCCACGAGGGCGAGTAGCGATCCGCGTCGATGCCGCACGAGATGGCGTGAACTCCCCGCAGGCCCGTCGAACGCTCGAGGAACTCGGCAGCACGCTTCGTCGGCGTCGTCACGGCCTCCGCGCGGCCGAAGGACCGACGAGCGGCCTTCCAGGCGAGGCCGGTGGCCCATACCTGCCAGGCCTTCGGGATGAGCGTGAACTCGAGCATGTTCTCGGGCATGAAGTGGTTCGTGCCGATGATGCGGATGCCGCGCTTCTCGGCCTGGATGGACATCCCACGGCCGACGATGATGTGCGACTGGAAGTGCACGACATCCGGCTTCACCTCATCGATGATTCGGGCACTGTTCTGGTTGATGCGCCACGGCATCACGAAGCGCAGCCAGTCGTGCGGGTACCAGCGGAGGCTGAAGAGACGGTGGGCCGTGATCTTCTGCCCCTCGTACTCCTCGGTCCAAGTGCCGTGTCTGCTGCTGGCTGCCGGTGCCATGACGTGCACGTCATGGCCGCGGGCCGCGAGACCTGAGGCGAGGCGTTCTGCGAACTTGGCCGCGCCGTTCACATCGGGCGAGAACGTGTCGGCTCCGATGAGGACGGTGAGGGGCTTCCTCGCGGTCTCCGCGCTGTCCGCGTGCGCGGAAGCAGTCGAACCGGGGGTGTCAGTCAAGTGGGATGTCCCTACGTATCTCGGCCGAGGTGGTGGATCGGCGGGATGTGGACGCCGGGCGCTGTGGCGCCACCGGCGTGATGCTGCCTATTCTAAGCGGTTCCATCGGATGGCGCGGCTGGAGTCGGTGCCTGTTCGACAGGCAGGTTGGTCTGCGGGTGATGCTTCGACAGCAGGAACACGCCCCAGATGGCGATGGCGCCGACGAGGGCGAAGGCCCAGAGCGCCCACGACGGAGCCTGCGAGGCCTCGTCGAGCACCACGATGCCGATGGTGACGGCCACGAGCGGATCGATGACGGTCAGGCCGGCGATCACGAGGTCCGGCGGGCCGGAGGAATAGGCGTTCTGCACGAAGTAGGCGCCGAGGGCCGCGGCGCCGATGAGGCCGAGCAGGCACAGCACTGTGAGCCACGTGAAGTTCTCGGACTGCAGGCGGCTGATGACGACCTTCGCGAGAGTGGCGACGAATCCGTAGAGCACGCCGGCGCCGATGATGTAGAACAGCGCCTTGAACCGCTTGCGCAGGAAGGCGAACGTCGCCCCGAACAGCGCGAGCACGACGGCGAGGATCGTGAGGATGGTGATGAGATCGGCATCCGAGACCGGCTTGTCGACCGCGGTGAAAGCGGCGATCGTGACGAACAGACCGACTCCGGCCACGCACAGGCAGATGGCGAAGACGGAGATGCGGTTGAGGCGCACATGCGAGACCCTCGCGTTGACGATCGCCGTGATCACGAGAGCGACGGCTCCCAGCGGCTGCACCACGATGAGGGGCGCCAGCGACAGGCTGAACAGCTGAAGCACGATCGCCGCGCCGAGCATGCTCGTTCCGAGCACCCAGGACGGGCGGCCCAGGAGCGCCAACAGCTGACGCATGGTGAGTCCGCCGCCGGTGTCGCCGAGCGACTTCTCGACCTTGCCGACCCCGCGGTACTGCAACTGCGCACCGATCGACAGGAAGACTGCCCCGATCAGAGCGAGCACGATCCCGAACACCTGCGCCGGGTTCTGCGTGAACACCTCGGTCACGTCTTCAAATCCTCCGCCGTTGAACACGTGTCGACCCTAACCCGAGCGCCGCCGATATCCTCGGAGAATGGCCGTACACCCCATCAGGATCACCGGAGACGACACGCTCCACTCCCCCGCAGCCCCCGTCACGGTGTTCGACGACGAGCTGCGAACCCTCGTCGCCGACATGTTCGAGACGATGGATGCGGCCCCCGGTGTCGGCCTCGCCGCACCACAGATCGGAGTGCCGCTGCGGATCTTCACGTACACGTGGGTGGAGGACTCCGGCGAGCACATTCGGGGCGTGGCGATCAATCCGACCCTGTGGATCACTCCGGTGCCAGCCGGCATCGCCGACGAGGACTCCGAGGCCGAGGGCTGCCTCTCGTTCCCCGGCGAGCGTTTCGGACTGCGCCGCGGAGAGCGCGCCATCCTGCAGGCAGTCGATGTCGACGGCGAACCCTACGAGATCCGGGCCGGAGGCTGGCTCGCCCGCATCTTCCAGCACGAGTTCGATCATCTCGAGGGGGTGCTCTACACCGATCGCCTCGACGGGCACGACCAGAAGATCGTCGCCAAGCTCACACGCAAGCGCGGCTGGGGAGTTCCCGGCAACGTTTGGATGCCCGGGGTCGACGACCTCGACGCGTAGCCGGCTCAGGTGACGGCGCGGATGCCGGCGGCGACGAGCGCGGCTGCGATCACCACGATGATGAACGGCACCCTGAGCGCGTAGAGCGCCGCCGCGACGATCACGGCGGGAACACGGGCGTCGATCACGATCTCCCGCCCGTCTGCGAAGGTCTGCACTGCGATGAGCGCAGCGAGCAGCGCCACAGTGAGAAGGTCGGCGATGCGCGACGGCGTCGGCGCCTCGAGCAGACGCTGAGGGATCAGGTAGCCCGCGAACTTGAAGGCGAGTGTGGCGATCGACGCCAGGATGACAACCTGCCAGAGCGTCATGAGCGCGTCTCCCGTCCGAACCAGTTGAAGGCACCGACGACGACGGCGACGGATGCGGCGACGAGAACGGGCAGCCCTGGCATGAGCACCGGGGTGAGCACAGTCGCCACCACGGCCGCACCGACGGCCACCGCCGCTGCCTGCACCCGCTTCAGCCGCGGCCACAGCAGGCCAAGGAAGGCCGCCGCGGCTGCGGCGTCCAGTCCCCACGCCCGAGGGTCGCCCAGTGCGTCGCCGATGAGGGCGCCCGCGAGCGTGGTGAGGTTCCAGCCCACGAAGACGACGAGTGCCGTCACCCAGAAGCCGACGCGGCGGAGATGCCCCGTGGGCTGGGCGAGGGACACGGCGGTCGACTCGTCGATGGTGCCCCACGCGGCCGCGAGGCGGTGCCACCAGGGACCGATGCCGACGATGGGTGCCATCCGCATTCCGTAGATGGCATTGCGGGAACCGAGCAGGCCCGCTGTCGCTATGGCGCTGGGCCCGGCGGCCACCCCGCCGCTGGCGATGATCCCGATCAGCGCGTACTGGGATCCGCCGGTGAACATCACGAGGCTCAGGAAGCAGGTCTGCCAGATGTCGAGGCCTGCGGCGACCGACAGGGCGCCGAAGGAGATGCCGTAGGCGGCGGTGGCGATTCCGACGAAGAATCCGGAACGGATGGCGATTCCCTCAGCGGGCGTGCGCCGACCGTCGCCCTCCCACGTGTCGGAGAGCGGGTCATCACCACCGGGCTGGTCACCCGCGGCCGGGATGCCCTCATCGGTCATCGCGCGAGTTCGACCCCGTGAACGCCGTTGTGGTAACGCAGGGCGGGGAATACGGCCGAGACGCTGAAACCGACACCAGGGACGGAGTTGGCGCTGAAGACGCCGCCGAAGAGCTCGGCGCGCTGGCGCATCTGCGAGATGCCCGCGCCCGAGATGGTCTCCGTCAGTGCGCGCAGGTCGTCGTCGATCGAGGTGGCATCGGCGCGGGCCTCATCGCCTTCACGGCGGAGGGCGGCACGGATGCCGTCGTCGTCGATGGTGACCTGCAGCCCCTCCTCGGTCCACACGAATGACACGCGGGCCTCGGTACCGACGCCTCCGTGCTTGAGGGAGTTGGCCAGGGCCGCCTGAAGGATGCGGTAGACAGCGAGCTCGGCGCCGGGCTTGAGCTCGTAGCGTTCCCCTGACTCCTCGAAGCTGATGACGAGCCCGGCGTCGCGCATGACGCGGAACAGGTTCTGGGCCGACTGGAGACCGGGCTGCGGAGAACTCAGCGACTCGCCCTCGCGGGCCACCGTCAGAACGCGGCGCATGTCGCCGAGGGCCGTGCGGCCGGCGTCGACGACACCGGTCACCGCACGAACCGCGGAGGACGGGTCGCTCTCGGCGGTGTACTTCGCACCCTCGGCCTGGGAGACGAGACGGCCGACGGCGTGCACGGCGACGTCCTGCAGGTCGCGCACGATGCCGAGACGACCGGTCTGCTCCGCGAGCGAGAGCTCGAGGCCGATGCGGATGCGCTCGGCACTGGTCCAGTCGCGGTCGATGCGGCGGAGGCGCGTGCGCGCACTCAGCCAGAGCACGAGCAGCACGACGGCCAGCACGGCCAGGACGGCGGATGCGACCATGAGTGCGCTGGTGGCTGCGGGGCTGTTCAGCCAGTCCATCGATCTCCTCTCCCGCTGCGTGCGGGTCGAAGAGACTCTACCGGAGGCTCCCGCTCGCTGAGGCCCGGGCGCAGCCCGCGGTCGAAGCGCGCATCTGGACACGCTTCGACCGCGGACTTCGTCCGACCTCAGCGATCCGCGTGCTCGCGGGCCTCAGTGAGCGCTGGACTCAGGCGGTCGGTCGGGCCGCGCGCAGCACCTCGAGGCGCGCACGGTACTCGACCTCGTCGATGTCACCACGGGCGAAGCGGTCGGCGAGGGTCTGCTCGGCCGCGACGGCGTTCCAGGCACCGGATGCGGGTCCGTGGCCGTAGCCGGGCCCGTAACCGTAGCGCGCCCAGCGGCGGCGTCCGAGAGTGACGAACAGCGCGATGATGCTGATCCAGAACAGCGGGACGAACAAGAACAGCCAGCCCCACCCGCCGGCCCAGGGGCCGACATGAGCGGAGACGGAGGCGAGGGCGATGGACGACGACAACATGGGGATTCCGATCGATCACGGGCATCGGGCGATGCCACTCATCGAGACTCCCAAGTCGCGCCTCGCGGCGAATCCGCTCGAGGGCGTCACTTCGCGTACTCCCCCGGATGCAGCACCCGTCACCCGCAGCCACCGTCGCGCTCCGCTCGGACCGAGGCCGGCGGAACGCTAGGACCAACCCGGCCGCACCAGGCCCGCCTCGTACGCGCTCACCACGAGCTGCACGCGATCGCGCGCCCCGAGCTTCGTCATGATCCGCGAGACGTGGGTCTTCGCCGTCAACGGGCTGAGGAACAGCCTCCCGGCGATCTCGTCGTTGCTGAGGCCGTGGGCGACGAGCTCGAGCACCTCGAGCTCGCGAGCGGTCAGCGCATCGAAGATTCCGCTGACCGGAGCCTCCTTCAGCCCCGACGCCATCCGGGAGAGCAGCCGCCTCGTGACACCCGGGGACAGCAGCGCGTCGCCTGCAGCGACGACGTGCACGGCCCGGATGAGTTCCGCCGGCTCGGTGTCCTTCACGAGGAATCCGCTGGCACCGGCCTTGATCGCCTCGGCCACGTATTCGTCGAGTTCGAAGGTCGTCACGATCACGATGTGGGTCGCATCGAGCTCGGGATGTGCGGTGATCTCCCGGGTGGCCTGCAGCCCGTCTCCGTCCGGCATCCGGATGTCCATGAGGACCACATCGGGACGGCTCGAGATGATTCCGGCGACGGCACTCGAGCCCGTCGCGGCCTCCCCGACCACGTCGATGTCGGGCTCGGCGTTGAGCAGCGCCCGGAAGCCTGCACGCACCAGATGCTGGTCGTCGGCGATGAAGACCGAGATCACGGGAGCGCCTCCTCGCTGCGCGGGATGCGCACCTCGACCCGGAGGCCACCGGCAGCCTGCCAATCGGCATTGACGGTGCCGCCGACCAGCGTCGCGCGCTCGCGCATGCCGAGGAAGCCGCGGCCCTCCTCGATCGGGTCGGTGCCGTGGCCGGTGCCGGAATCACTGATGGACACGATGTCGACGCCGTCGATCGTCGACAGCTCCACAACGGCCGTTCGTGCCTCCGAGTGACGGGTGACGTTCGTGAGTGCCTCCTGCACGATGCGGTAGATCGTACGATCCGTGGCGGGCGGGGGCTCGGCCGACAACTCACCCTTCAGGGTCACCATCACGCCGAGAGCCTCGAGCGATGCTGCCAGCGCCGGCAGTCGCGCCAGTCCGGGCTCCGGCACGAGCGGCGCGTCGTCGTCCCCTGACCGCAGGAAGCCGAGGACGCCGCGCACCTCATCGAGCGCCGTGCGGCTGGTCTCCTTGATGTTCGCGAGTGCCTCGGCCGCCCTCTCGGGCTGGGTCTCCATGAGGTGCAGCCCCATCCCGGCCTGCACATTGATGGACGACAGCGAATGCGCGAGCACGTCGTGGAGCTCGCGGGCGATGCGCAGCCGCTCCAGTTCGGCCTCGCTCTGGCGCGTGCGCAGCTGCTTCTCGCGGAAGGCCTCATAGCGCTCGACCCGACTACGCACGGCTTCACCGGCACCGACGAGGATGCTCAGCACCAGCAGCACGATCAGTGATCGCACGAGCGACGGCCAGGCGGCCGAGACGGCACCGTAGACCAGAGCCGCCACGACGCCGACGCCGATGGTGCTCCAGACCCAGACGCGGGCTCCGCGGGCGGTTGCCTGCACCACGGCGAAGGCGAGGGGAACCGCAGCGACAGGGGGGCCGGCGGGGATCACGACCAGCGCCGGAGCTATCGCCACAGCTATGGCGATGACGGTGGGACCGGGGTGGCGAGGTGCCAGAAGCAGCAGATACGACGCGGCGAAGGCGATGACGGATGCCGCCAGCTGACCCGACTCCGCACCCGAGGCGATGAGCCAGACGAGCACCGGCAGCTGGACGATCTGGGAGAACACGACGGAGAACCAGCGCACTCGACGTCGGGGCCGCGGCTCCTCGAACCATCGCCCCCACGGTCTCCCGGATGGCCCGGCCGCTCCGAGACCGGGTGCGCCAGGGTGCGACCAGCGCTCGGAGTTCGGCATGGATCGATCGTAGTCACGACCGATGCGGCCTTCGTCCGACCACGGAAGGCCCGGTGTGTACTCCCCCGGGAGTACGCACCATTCCTGCGGATGCGAGGGATTACGCCCACCCGCACGACATCAACATCCCCGGGCATGCGAACCAAACCTGCGGCAGCGCGCCACCGACTGGCATAGTCGGTACTGGAAGTTGACGATCCCTCGAACGAGACGGACAGCCCATGGATCAGAAGCCGGCCACCCCCTCCATCGCTGCGGCACACCGGGCGTTGCTCGACGCTCTTCCGTTCTCGGACGAGCAGGACTTCGACGACGCCGATCGTGGCTTCATCGCGGCCCTCGAGCCCGGGGTCGTGAAATCGGCCGACGGTCGCGTCGTCTGGGACAACGACAGCTACGACTTCGTCATCGGCGACTCCCCGTCGACGGTGAATCCGAGTCTGTGGCGCCAGTCGAAGCTCGTCTCCAGGCAGGGGCTGTACGAAGTGGTCGAGGGCATCTACCAGGTGCGCGGCCTCGATCTCTCGAACCTCACGTTCATCGAGGGCGACACGGGCGTCATCGTCATCGATCCGCTCATCTCGACCGAGACCGCAGCGGCGGCACTCGGGCTGTATCGCGCCCACCGCGGCGACAGGGCCGTCGTGGCGGTCATCTACTCCCACAGCCACATCGACCACTTCGGCGGCGTTCTCGGTGTCGCGACGCAGGACGACGTCGATGCAGGAAGGATCCAGGTCATCGCGCCCGAGGGCTTCACAGGGCACGCCGTCGCGGAGAACGTCTATGCGGGAACGGCCATGTCCCGGCGTGCGGGCTACATGTATGGAGCGGCTCTCGAACGCGGCCCGCAGGGCGCGGTCGGCGCCGGTCTCGGCCAGACCACCTCGATCGGCGAGCTCGGACTCATCGTGCCGACCCTCGAGATCACGACCACGGGCGAGACCGTCACCGTCGATGGCATCGAGATCGAGTTCCAGATGGCTCCGGGCACCGAGGCGCCCTCCGAGATGCACTTCTACTTCCCCCGGTACCGGGCGCTCTGCATGGCCGAGAACGCCACCCACACCCTGCACAACCTGCTCACTCTGCGCGGTGCAGTGGTGCGCGACCCGCACGTCTGGTCCGGCTACCTCACCGAGGCGATCGAGAAGTTCGGCGACCGCACCGACGTCGCCTTCGCCTCGCACCACTGGCCGACCTGGGGTGGTGACAGGATCGTCGAGTTCATCGGGAACCAGCGCGATCTCTACGCCTACCTGCACGACCAGACCCTCCGGTTGCTCAACCGGGGATTCACCGGGACGGAGATCGCCGAGCAGCTCGAGTTGCCGCCGGCGCTCACCAACGCCTGGAACACGCACGGCTACTACGGCTCGATCAGCCACAACGTGAAGGCGATCTACCAGCGCTACATGGGCTGGTTCGACGGCAACCCTGCCCGGCTGTGGCCGCACACCCCCGAGAACCTCGGCACCCGTTACGTCGACGCGATCGGCGGGGTCGATCGCGTGGTGGAGGTGGCACAGGCCGCCTTCGACAGCGGCGATTTCCGCTGGGCCGCGACTCTTCTCGACCACGCGGTCTTCGCCGACGAGTCCCACGGCGCCGCGCGCGCCCTCTACGCAGACACCCTCGAGCAACTCGCGTACGGTGCGGAGAACGGGACCTGGCGCAACTTCTTCCTCTCGGGCGCCACCGAATTGCGCGGCGAGAACTTCGGTACGCCGACGGTCACAGCGGCGCCGGCCATCGTGGCGCAGCTGTCGCCTGAGCAGCTGTTCGACTCGATCGCCATCTCGGTGAACGGACCGAGGGCCTGGGACCTCACACTCGCACTCGATGTGACGTTCACCGACCTCGACCGGAACTTCCGTGCGAGCCTGCACAACGGCGTGTTCATCGCCGTCGAGAAGCCGGCAGTGGCGGAGACCGCCGATGCGACCATCACCACCACGAAGTTGCGCATGATCGCGCTGCTCGGAGGGGACACGGCATCCGCAGGTCTGGACATCGCGGGTGACGCCGGGATGCTGCAGACGCTGCTGGGCGTACTGGACGCTGGAGATCCGGCCTTCAACATCGTCACGCCGTAGCCGTCGACGGACCATACCCTGCACTCGCGGGGTGCGGGCAGCGTTGGGAACGGGTGCAGCGTATCCGGACAAAGAAAAAGGACCGGAGGGGTGGAGCCCTTCCGGTCCTTCGCTCCCCGACTTGGACTCGAACCAAGAACCTACCGGTTAACAGCCGATTGCTCTGCCAATTGAGCTATCGAGGATCAGCACTTTCGCGCCTCATCTACTTTATCAAAAGTTCGGCCACAACAAAATCGAGCAGGTCAGTAGCCGACCTCGGGGTCGACCACTCCGACGAAGTCGCCGGCGCCGAGGAGGGCCTCGACATTGTGGCGGATTCGTTCCGCCAGCAGGGGCGCGGTCATCTCGGGGGTGTCGGCCATGTGCGGGGTGATGATGACGTTCTCAGCGCTCCAGAGCGGGTGCGCGTCAGGAAGCGGTTCGGGGTCGGTCACGTCGACGGCTGCCCCGGCGATCGTGCCGTCATTCAGCGCCGTGACCAGCGCGTCGGTGTCGACGAGACCGCCGCGGGCGATGTTGACGAGGTAGCTCGCGTCCTGCATGAGCTCGAACTCGGGGGCACCGAACATGTGCCTGGTTCCGCCTGTGAGAGCCGCCGCGATGACCACGAGATCGGCGCGCGGAAGTACCCGGTGGAGGTCGTCGACGCCGACGGTCTCGGCGGCGCCGGGCACGGCATCCGCTCGCCGTCTGACGATGGTGATGCGCGGCGCGAAGGGCTCGAGGAGGCGGATGAGCTCGATCGCGATGCCGCCGGCGCCGATGATGACGACCTCACGGCCGTAGAGGGAGACACCTCGTGGCTCGGAGTCCCACGAGGTGGCACGGATTCGGCGTGGCAGGAACCGCATGAGGGCGAGCGAGAGCGCCAGGGCATGCTCGGCGACGGGCTGCGCGTACGCCCCCTTCGCACTGGTCCAGAGCAAGTTCTCGCGGGAGTGCTCGCGGATGCCGTCGGAGAACGCGTCGACCCCGGCGAAGGGCAACTGCACCCACTCGACCTGCGGATTGGCGTCGAGCACGGCGCCGAGTTCGGCGGCCCGGGCATACGACAGCCACACGATGCCGCGGGTGTCGGGCCCGAGCGGTGCGGTCGTGCCCCCGGCATCCGTCACCGCCTTCTCGAAGACCGCACTGCTGCGCGGGAGGAGCGCGATGCTGCCGGCGCTGGGACGGTGGTGTCGAGTGCCGTCGTCGCTGTCGGGAGCCAGCACGGCGTGGTGGATCGGCGCGTTCTCGGCCATCGCTCAGTCCTGCTCGCCGACGCCGGACGGGCCGACGAGTTCGGAGGCCAGGCGTTCGACGTACGGGTGCAGCGGATTGGCGAGCACGTCGTCGATGGAGCCGTAGCCCACCAGCACGCCGTCCTTCAGCACGGCGATGCGATCGGCGATGCGCCGGAGCACGGCGAGATCGTGGCTGATGACGAGAGCGGAGAACGCACTGTGCTTCTGCAACTCGCGGATGAGGTCGATGATCGAGTGGCGCACGAGGGCGTCGATGGCCGCCGTCGGCTCGTCGGCGATGAGCAGTGCGGGGTCGAGCACGAGCGCTCGGGCGATGGCGAGGCGTTGACGCTGGCCGGCGCTCAGCTCGTACGGATAGCGCGGAATCACGCTGAGCGGCAGGCGCACCGCGTCGACCATCGTGACGACGCGGGCCTCGAGGGCCTTGCGGTTGTAGTGCCTGTCGCGCAGCAGGATGGGCTCGGCAACGATCTCCGCGACGGTGAAGTTCGGCGGCAGGTTCTCTGAGGCGTCCTGAGCCACGTAGCCGACCTCGAACATCAGGCGGTCGGCATCGCGACGGCGGAGCCTCCGGAGCGACTCCCCGAAGACCTCGGCGTCGCCCCCGGTGATCACGGGATGCACGTCGCCGCGCGCGGCCTCGAGGAACTGTCCCGCCAGGACACGGGCGATCGTGCTCTTACCGGAGCCGCTCTCGCCGAGGAGTCCGAGCACCTCACCCGGCTGCACCCGCAGGTCGAGCCCCCGCACCGCCACGAAGGCGGGCGAGGGCCCGTGTGCCGGGTACTCGATCGTCAGATCACTCGTGAGGATCGGATAGCCGTGCTGTGCGTTGCCCACCATGCTTCTACTCTGCCTCCCGCAGGGCGTGCAGCGCATCCCTTCTGAGCGCTTGCTCAGCCGGGTCGGGCACAGGAAGGGAGGCGAGGAGTCGCTGGGTGTACGGATGCTGCGGAGCTCCGAGCACCTCGGCTCCGGTGCCCTCCTCGACGAGCTTGCCCTTGTACAGCACGGCGATGCGGTCGGCGAGGAGGTCGACGACTGCCAGGTCGTGGCTGATGAACAGCGCCGCGAAGCCGAACTCCCGCTGGAGCTCGGCGAACAGCTCGAGCACGCGCGCCTGCACCGAGACGTCGAGCGCGCTGGTCGGCTCGTCGGCGATGAGCAGCTTCGGTTCGAGGGCGAGGGCACGGGCGAGGCTGGCGCGCTGACGCTGGCCGCCCGAGAGCTCGTGGGGGTAGCGGTCGCCGTAGCTGCGCGGCAGCTGTACTGCCTCGAGCAGGTCGTCGACCCGACCGCGCGCTGCGCCCGGGCTCGACGACCGGCCGTGGATGACCAGCGGCTCGGCGACGCACTCGGCGATGGTCAGCAGCGGGTTGAAGCTCGACGCCGGGTCCTGGAACACGAAGCCGATGTGGCTGCGGGTCTTCTTGAAGTCGCGCTCGCGCACGCCGTTCATCTCGTGGTCCAACACCGAGAGCGAGCCGCCGGTCACCCGGGTCAGGCCGCCGATGGCACGGCCGATCGTGGTCTTGCCCGATCCGCTCTCCCCCACGAGACCGAGAACCTCTCCGGCACGGATGTCGAAGCTCACGCCGTCGACGGCCACGAAGCCGGCGCGTCCGAAGCGTCCGGGGTACTCGATGCGCAGGTCCTGGGCCACGACGACGGGCGCGTTGCTCGACCAGTCCGTGGTGCGGGCGCTCGCGCGGTCGGCAGCCGTCAGCGTTCCCTGTCCCACGTGGGGAACGGAGGCGAGCAGGCGTTGCGTGTACGGATCCTTCGGCGAGGAGAACAGCGTGGCGACATCCGCCTCCTCGACGACCTCGCCCTGGTACATGACGGCGACGCGGTCCGCCAGGTCGGCCACCACGCCCATGTTGTGGGTGATGAGCACGATGGCGGCGCCGAACTCGTCACGGCAGCGGCGCAGGAGGTCGAGGATCTCGGCCTGCACCGTCACGTCGAGGGCCGTCGTCGGCTCGTCGGCGACGATGAGACCCGCGTCGAGCACGAGCGCCATGGCGATGACGACGCGCTGCTTCTGCCCGCCCGAGAACTGGTGCGGGTAGTAGTCGACGCGCTTCTCGGGCTCGGGGATGCCGACCCTGCGCAGGATGTCGATGGCCTGCTCGCGCCCGGCCTTCTTCGACACCTTCCCGTGGGCGCGAAGCCCCTCGATGATCTGCCAGCCGACGGTGAACACCGGGTTCAGCGCGGTCGATGGCTCCTGGAAGACCATCGCCACATCGGTTCCGCGCACACGGCGCAGCTCCTTCTTCGAGAGGGTGACGACATCCGTCGACGACAAACCGTCCTTACTGCTCAGGATGACGGCACCACTCACCGTGGCGGTCTCGGGCAGGAGGCCCAGGATGGTCTTCGCGGTGACGGTCTTGCCCGAGCCGCTCTCGCCGACGATGGCGAGTACCTCGCCGGGGCCGACGGACAGGCTGACGTCGGAGACGGCTTTGACGGCGCCGGCGTCGGTGGCGAAGGAGATGCCCAGCTTCTCGATGGAGACGACGTTCGTCATGGTCGGACCTCGATTCCGTGCTCGTCGAATGTTTCCCCGTCCTCCAGGCCGGCGAGTCCGCCGGGGCCGGCTGTCAGGGTGCCGCCGGGGACGACGGAGGTCTCGGCGACGGTTCCGGATGCCTTAGCCACGGCACGGCGACCGCGCAGGCGCGGGTCGGCCAAGTCGTTCAGGCTCTCGCCCACCAGAGTGATGCCGAGGACGGTGAGAACGATGGCGAGGCCCGGGAAGAGGGCCGTCCACCAGATTCCGCTGGTCACGTCGGAGATGGCCTTGTTGAGGTCGTAGCCCCACTCGGCGGCGGCCGTCGGCTCGATGCCGAAGCCGATGAATCCGAGGCCCGCCAGGGTGAGCACGGCCTCAGAGGAGTTGAGCGTGATGAGCAGCGGCAG
Source organism: Leifsonia stereocauli (assembly GCF_038432415.1). Lineage (NCBI taxonomy): Bacteria > Bacillati > Actinomycetota > Actinomycetes > Micrococcales > Microbacteriaceae > Leifsonia > Leifsonia stereocauli. Next base: position 864,968 of record NZ_JBCAUN010000001.1, on the reverse strand, counting down.
CGAGCGTGTGGCATTCCGCAGCACGTGCCGGAACATCACGCGCGCGTTGCTGGCGCCGAGCACGCGCGCTGACTCGACATAGGCCTCAGCCTTGATGCGAACGGTCTCGGCTCGGATCACGCGGAAGTACTGCGGGATGTAGACCACGGTGATCGAGAGGGCAGCCGCCAGGATGCCGCCCCAGAGGCTGGATCTGCCTCCGGAGATCACGATCGAGAGCACGATGGCGAGGAGCAGCGAGGGGAACGCGTAGATCGCGTCGCACACCACGACGAGGAGCCTGTCGGGCCAGCCACCGAAGTAGCCGGACACCAGGCCGAGGAGAACGCCGATGAAGATGGAGGCCACCACCGCGAGCACGATCACGAGGATCGCCGTCTGCGCACCCCAGATCACACGGGAGAACACGTCGTAGCCGCCGACCGTGGTGCCGAGCAGGTGCTCGGCCGACGGCGCCTGCTGGGCACCGAAGGCGACGCCGTCGGCGCGGAGCTGGTTGTACCTGTACGGCGCGAGCAGCGGCGCGAAGATCGCCGTCAGGACGAAGACGGCCATGAGAACGAGGCCGGTCACGAGCATTCCGCGCTGCAGCCCGACGCTCTGGCGCAGCTGGTGCACGACGGGGAGACGCTGCCAGAGGTTGGGCTTGTGCGGCGCCGCTGTGGGGGCCACGGACGGGGTGATGGTCGTCATGGTCAGTACCTCACTCGCGGGTCGACGACGGCGGCTATGACATCGACGATGAAGTTCGTCAGCGCCACGATCACGGCCAGCAGGACGACGATGCCCTGCACCGCCACGTAGTCGCGGGCCTTGATGAACTCGATCAGCATGAATCCGAGGCCCTTCCACTCGAATGTCGTCTCGGTGAGCACCGCTCCGCCGAGCAGCAGGGCGATCTGGAGGCCGATCACGGTGATGATCGGGATGAGCGCCGGACGGTAGGCGTGCTTGCGCACGAGGCGGAACTCACTGACTCCGCGGGAGCGCGCCGCGTCGACGTAGTCGGTCGAGAGGGTGCCGATCACATTGGTGCGCACCAGCCGGAGGAAGACACCGGCGGTGAGCAGGCCGAGCGCGATCGCCGGCAGGACCGCGTGCGCGAGCACGTCGGCGAGGACCTCGGGGTTGCCGGTCTGGATCGCGTCGATCGTGTAGAAGCCGGTCTTGTTCGAGAGGAACTCCATCTCGAGCTCTGCTGAGGTCGAGGCGCGCCCGGCGATCGGCAGCCAGCCGAGCCAGACCGAGAAGACGAGCTTGAGGAGCAGGCCGGAGAAGAACACCGGGGTCGCGTAGAACAGGATCGCCATGATGCGGAAGACGGCATCCGGATACTTGTCCCGGAAGTACGCCGCGACCATGCCGAGCGGGATTCCGATGACGAAGGCGACGAGCAGGCTGTAGAAGGCCAGCTCGAAGGTGGCGGGGCCGTAGGTGAAGAGCACCTCGGTCACGGGCCGGTTCGTCGAGATGGTCGTGCCGAAGTTGCCCGTGAACACCTGTCCGAGGTACTCGAGGTACTGCACGAACAGCGGCCGGTCGTAGCCGGCGGCCTGGATGCGCTCGGCCAGCTGCTCGGGTCCGAGGCGGCCACCGAGTGCTGCGGTGATGGGATCGCCCGTCGTGCGCATGAGCACGAAGACCAGGGTGACCAGGATGAAGATTGTCGGGATGATCAGCAGGAACCGCACCAGCAGATAACTGCCGAGGCTTCCTCCTGCCGAGCGTCTGCGAGCATTCGGCGTCTTCGTCGCCTCGGGCGTCAGTGCCACTGTGGTCATGCGTACCTCACGTTTTGTTGCAGAAGAGTGGGGACGACCCGCTTGCGCGGGCCGCCCCCGGTTTTTCACGCTGGAGAAACTCTAGCCGTGGAGCTCTCAGCCCTTGGCGAGAGCGCCGTAGCGGAACTTGAACGACGCGTCGAGCGTGTCCTCGGTTCCGGTGACGTCGGTTCCGACGACGGCGACCTGAGCACCCTGGAGCAGCGGGATGGTCGACAGCTGGGCCGCGACCTTGTCCTGGATCTCCTCGATGACCTTGGTGCGCTCGGCGGGGTCGGTGGTCGTGGCCTGCTTGAGGATCAGGTCGTTGACCTCCTTGTCGTCGTAGTGGTTGCCGAGGAAGTTCTCCGTGAGGAAGAACGGCGTCAAGTAGTTGTCGGCGTCCGAGTAGTCGGGGAACCAGCCGAGCTGGTACTCCGGGTACACGTCGGTGGTGCGGTCCTTCGAGTACTGCACCCACTCGGTGGTCTGCAGGTTCACCGTGAAGAGTCCGCTCGACTCGAGCTGGTCCTTGACCAGTGCATACTCGTCACCCGACGAAGGACCGTAGTGGTCGTTCGAGTACTGCAGGTTGAGCACGACGGGCTCCGTGATGCCGGCAGCCGTGAGGGTCGCCTTCGCCTTGTCGGCATCCGGTGCACCCTGTCCGTCGCCGTAGAGGCCCTTCAGGGACTCGGTGGCACCGGTCAGACCGGCGGGAACGTAGGAGTACAGCGGGGTGTAGGTGCCCTTGTAGACCTGGTCGGCGATCTCGTCGCGATCGACGAGGTCGGCGACGGCCTGGCGCACGGCGAGAGCCTTGGCCGGGTCGGCCTCGGGGGTCTTGGCACCGAAGGCCTGGGTGTCGAAGTTGAAGACGATGTAGCGGATCTCCCCACCGGGACCGTCGACGACCTTCACCTTGTCGTTGCCGCGGAGGCTGTCGATGTCGGTGGCCGAGAGGCTGCGGAACGCGACGTCGATCTCGCCCTCCTGCACGGCGAGCTTCAGGTTCGAGGCGTCGGCGTAGTACTTGACGTTCACGGTGCCGGTCTTGGCCGGCTCGAGTACGCCGTCGTAGTCGGCGTTCGCCTTGTACTGGATGAGGTTGTTGAAGTCGTAGCTCGAGATCGAGTACTGACCGGCGAACGCCTTGCCCTTGACGATGTCGTCGTCGGAGGTGAGCGCATCGGCCGAGAAGACGTCCTCGTCCACGATCGGGCCGGCGGGGCTCGAGAGGATCTGCGGGAAGACCTGGTCGTTGGCCGACTTGAGGTGGAAGACGACGGTGGTGTCGTCGACGGCGTCGGTGGACTCGAGGTTGTAGAGCAGCGACGACGGGCCGTTCTCGTCGGCGATCTTCAGCTGGCGGTCGAACGTGAACTTCACGTCGGATGCCGTGAGCTCGTTGCCGTTGGCGAAGGTGAGGCCGGGCTTGAGCTTGACCGTGTACTCGGTCGGGGCCGTGAACTCGGCGGACTCGGCGATGTCGGGCTCGACATCGGGGCTGCCGTACGGCGTGTTCATGAGGAAGGGGAACACCTGGTTCATGACGGCGAAGGAGCCGTTGTCGTACGAGCCCGCCGGGTCGAGGACCGTGATCTTGTCGGTCGTGCCGATGGTGAGCGTTCCACTGGAGCCGGAGTCCTTGTCGGACCCGCCGCCTGCGGCACAGCCGGAGAGCGCGAGCGCAGCAGCGGTGAAGCCCGCGGCGACGATGATGGCGCGCTTGCCGGTCTTGGATGCGGATGTCATATCCGTCTACCTCTTCCTGTCGATGTGTGATGCGCGATGCACGCAGAGATGTACCCCGGATGAATCACGCGTACACCTAGAAGTAACACACGCGTGTTTCACGAATGTGTTTCAGGGCACCTTCTGCGCCCAAAGGTTACAGAGCTGCAATCATGTTGCGTCGATGGTCGACCGCGCGACGGATGGTGCGCGTCGAGGTCATTCCTCGCGCAGAGCCCGTCGTTCGGCCTCGAGTTGCACCAGGCCGCGCTGGAGTGCGGTGTAGGTCTCGCGGTCGGTCGCATCGGTGCGCTGGAGGCGCCCGAGAAGCTCGCTCTTGCGGCGCAGCAGGTCGCGGTCGATCAGCGACAGCGCCACTCCCCGCGCATATCCGGCGAGTTCGCGCTCGCTGCGCTCGGGGATGGGGGCGACGGCCAGCTGCTGCACGAAGTCGCGCAATGGTTCCGGTACCTCGGTGACGACGCGGCCGAGCCAGTCGGGCTGCTCGATGGTGTCGACGGTGGAGGCTATGCCGTCGCGCACGACGCCGAGCGACGCGTTCGAGAATCCGGTCTGCGTAGCCCGTCGAATGAGATCGACGCCGACGAGGGTCGGATGCTGCAGCATGGCCATGACGGCGTCGCGCTCGAGGCGCGTGGCGGGGTCGCCGGGCAACTCGGTGATCGAGTACGGACGCTGCTCGACGACGGGAGCCGTCTCGCCCTCGCGGAGCGGTGCTGCGGCGGGTTCGCGGATCTCGCGGCGCCCACGGGCGGCCGGTCCCGAGGACGCGCCGGAGACGGCTCGCTGCACGTCGCCGAGCTCAGCTCCGAGCATGCGGGCGAGCTCGCGGGTGTACCCGGGGCGCAGGGCCGCGTCGCGGATGTCGGCGACGACCGGGGCGGCCGCCCGCAGGCCGGCGGCGCGACCCTCGACGGTCTCGAGGTCGTATTGGGCGAGCTGGTTCTTGATGACGAACTCGAACATCGGACGCTTCTCGTCGACGAGACGGCGCACGGCGTCATCACCGCGGTGGATGCGCAGGTCGCACGGGTCGAGGCCGTCGGGTGCGACGGCCACGTAGGTCTGCGCCGCGAAACGCTGCTCCTCGGAGAACGCGCGCATGGCGGCCTTCTGGCCCGCGGCATCCGGATCGAAGGTGAAGATGACCTCTCCCCCTACGGAGTCGTCGCCGAGCACACGGCGCACGACCTTGATGTGGTCGACTCCGAACGCCGTGCCACAGGTGGCGACCGCCGTCGTGACGCCGGCGAGATGACAGGCCATGACGTCGGTGTAGCCCTCGACCACGACGATCTGGCGGGCTCGGGAGATGTCGCGCTTGGCGAGGTCGAGCCCGTAGAGCACCTGGGCCTTATGGTAGACGGGAGTCTCGGGGGTGTTGAGGTACTTGGGGCCGGGGTCGTCGTCGAGCAGCTTGCGGGCGCCGAAGCCCACTGTCTGGCCGGTGATGTCGCGGATGGGCCAGACCAGCCGGCCGCGGAAGCGATCGTAGATGCCCCGATCGCCGCTGGAGACGAGTCCTGCTGCGGCGAGCTCGTCGTCCTTGTAGCCGCGACTGCGCAGGTGCTTGGTCAGCTCGTCCCAGCTCTTGGGGGCGAAGCCAACGCCGAAGTGGGCGGCGGCGTTGGCGTCGAAGCCGCGCTCGCCCAGGAAGCGCCGACCGGGTTCCGCTCCGCCCGTGCGCAGCTGGTCGACGAAGAACTCGGCCGCCGCGGAGTTCGCGGCGAGGAGGCGGGCGCGGTTCCCCTGATCGGGAGTCGCGCCGCCGTCCTCGTAGTGCAGCTCGAAGCCGATGCGGGCAGCGAGACGCTCGATGGCGTCGGCGAAGGTGACGTGGTCCATGCGCTGCAGGAACGAGATGACGTCGCCGGATTCGCCGCATCCGAAGCAGTGGTAGAAACCGACCTGCGGACGCACGTGGAAACTGGGGCTGCGCTCGTCATGGAACGGGCAGAGGCCCTTCATCGAGCCGACGCCGGCCGACTTCAGCGAGACGTAGTCGCCCACGACGTCGGCGATGTTGGTACGGGACTTGACCTCATCGATGTCTCCTTGACGGATGCGGCCGGCCATCCCTCAATCCTACGGGCGGGCGGCGCGGCATCCGTCCCCCAGCTCGGGGTTGGGGATGCACGCTGCGGGCGGCACCTGGGGTGCTGTGCAGCCCGCGGCCGGCTCAGTTCTGCACGAGCCGCTCGTACCAGGCGAGGGCCGACTGGTCGGTGAGGCTCGCGACCTGATCGACGATGACGCGCTTGCGTGCCGCGTCGTCGGATGCCGCCTGCCAATCGCCCGCAAACCCCACGTCGAGGAGCTCGTCGCCGGCCTGCCACAGCACGTCGGCGAGGGACTTCAGCACCTGACGCTGCTGCTTGTAGATGGGCTGACGGGTGTTCTTCGACATCACGAAGGCGGCGACGATGCCCTTGAGCACGGCGATCTCGGTCTTGACCGAGCGCGGTACGACGACATCAGCGCCGAAGCGGGCCAGCACGGCCTGCGGGGCGGCCTGCCGGGTCGCCTCGGTCGCGGCATGGGCGAAACGGCCGATGAGTTCGCTGGTGAGGTTCTTCAGACGCGCCTGGTCGCGGCGGGTGCCGTCCCAGGTGTCGATCCAGAGCGGGATCTCCTCGAGACGATCGAAGGCGCCCATGAGCTCGTCGTGGCTGTACTCGCCGCCGATCCATTCGTACATGGAGTCGACGAGTGCGTCGTGTTCCGAGCGACTGGCGAGGGCCGGGATGTCGATGAAGCCGTTCACCACGGCGTCCTCGAAGTCGTGCACCGAGTAGGCGATGTCGTCGGAGAGGTCCATGACCTGCGCCTCGATGCAGAGGCGCCTGTCGGGGGCGTCGGCTCGCAACCAGGTGAAGACGTCGATGTCGTCGCTGTAGAAGCCGAACTTGTGGCGGCCGCTGGGGTCGGTGACGCTGGTCTCCTCCGGCCACGGGTACTTGCAACTCGCGTCCAGACTGGCGCGCGTGAGGTTGAGGCCGTAGCTGCGGCCGTCGTCGCCGAACACCTTGGGCTCGAGACGACTGAGCAGGCGCAGGGTCTGCGCGTTGCCCTCGAAGCCGCCGATGTCGCGGGCCCAGGAGTTGAGCGCGCGCTCGCCGTTGTGTCCGAAGGGCGGGTGGCCGAGGTCGTGGGCGAGGCAGGCCGTGTCGACGACGTCGGGGTCGAGCGACAGGCTGGTGGCGAGCTCGCGGCCCACCTGGGCGACCTCGAGCGAGTGCGTGAGCCTGTTGCGGGCGAAGTCGAGGCCGGCAGTGGGGCTCAGGACCTGGGTCTTGGCGGCGAGCCGGCGAAGGGCGCTCGAGTGCAGCAGACGGGCGCGGTCGCGGGCGAAGTCGCTGCGACGCGTCGAGTGGTCTTCGGGCAGCCAGCGCTCGGCGTCTCGCACGCCGTAGTCGCCGGTGCCCGGCTCAGCCGCCACTCGTGTCCAGTTCGGCGTCGTTGAGCGTGGTGCGCTCGGCGCCGGCGAGTTCCCGCGAGTCGAGCCAGCCCTGCGGCAGCGACGGGCTCTTCGGGGTGCCCGCACGACCGCGCGGTCCCTCGGCACCCTCGCCCGGGTACGGCTGGTCCCAGTCGAGTGTTCCGAGCAGATCGTCCAGCATCTGCAGGGACTCCACCGTGGCCATGCGCGCACGCAGCTCGCCTCCGACGGGGTAGCCCTTGAAGTACCAGGCGACATGCTTGCGGATGTCGCGGCAGCCGCGGTCCTCGTCTTCGAAGAAGTCGACGAGCAGCTCGGCGTGCCGGCGGAAGGTCTCGGCGACCTGGCCGAGCGTGGGCTGGAACGACACGGACTCGCCGCGGAAGGCCGCCGCGAGATCACCGAAGAGCCACGGCCGACCGAGGCATCCGCGGCCCACGACGACACCGTCGCAGCCGGTCTCGCGCACCATGCGGAGAGCGTCATCGGCGGACCAGATGTCGCCGTTGCCGAGCACCGGGGTGCCGGTGATGGTGTTCTTCAGCTTCTCGATGGCCGACCAGTCCGCGTGGCCCGAGTAGAACTCGGCGGCGGTGCGTGCGTGCAGAGCGATGGACGCGACACCGGCTCCCTCGGCGGCCCGGGCGGCCTCGAGGTAGGTGAGGTGGTCGGAGTCGATGCCCTTGCGCATCTTGATGGTGAGCGGGACGTCGCCGGCCGCCTTCACGGCGCCCTCGACGATCTGGCGGAACAGCCCGAGCTTCCAGGGCAGCGCCGCTCCCCCGCCCTTGCGCGTGACCTTGGGCACGGGGCAGCCGAAATTCAGGTCGATGTGGTCGGCGCGATCCTCGGCGACGAGCATGGTGACAGCCTCGGAGACTGTCTTGGGGTCGACGCCGTACAGCTGGATGGAGCGGGTGGTCTCGCTCTCGTGGTGCGTGATGAGTCGCATCGACTCTGGGGTGCGCTCGACGAGCGCGCGGCTCGTGATCATCTCGCTGACGTAGAGGCCGGCGCCGAACTCGCGGCAGAGGCGGCGGAACGCCGTGTTGGTGATGCCCGCCATCGGTGCGAGCACGACGGGGACGTCGAGTTCGAGCGGCCCGATCTTCAAGGGCGCCTGCGTGAGAGTGGTTGTGGAAGACATGTGGCTCTATTCTCCCAGATGACGACTGCTTCTCGAACTGCGGGGTACTGATGGGTGAAGAGATCCGATTCGACGGCCTCGAGGGAACGGCACGGGTGTCGGCGGATGCCGCTGCTCGAGGACTCGCCATCGAGATCATCGAGCGTCCTGCTGCGGCGAGCCTCACCGAGGCTGCAGAGCTGATGGGCATCAGGCCGCTCGACATCGTGAAGACCTTGGTGGTCAAGCGCAGCGACGACACCTACGTGTTCGCGTTGGTTCCCGGCGGGCGGAAGATCTCCTGGCCGAAGCTGCGCGCCCTGCTCGGGGTCAACAAGCTGCAGATGCCGGATGCCGACCGCGCATTGGCGGCGACGGGCTACGAGCGCGGCACCATCACGCCGCTGGGCTCGCGTCACGAGTGGCCGGTGGTCGCCGACGTCTCGATCGTCGGCGCGCGCGTGGCGATGGGCGCCGGAGCGCACGGTCACAGTGCCTTCGTCGACGCCGATGCGTTGATCGCGGCGTACGGCGCGCAGGTCGCGGACATCACCGACCCGGAGTAGCTCGTCTCACGAACGCATCGGCCCACCTTCCGCGCACGGGCCGTGATCGAGCATGGGCCCCTGCGCGGAAGGTGGGCCGAAGGTCAGAAGGAGCAGCTGTCGCCTTCGCAGACTGGAGCCGCGGCATCCGTCGCCAGAGTCAGGAGCAGGGGCTTCATCACAGGGGCGGCGAGCGTCGTGCCTGGAGCAGCCGTGTCGTCGCTCATGCGCCGACCTGCTCGCGCTCGCCGGCGACCTGCTGGATCGCGTGCGTGAAGACCTCGGAGGGCTGTGCGCCCGACACGCCGTACCTGCCGTCGATCACGAAGAACGGGACGCCGTTGATGCCGTAGGCGCGGGCCTGGTCGATGTCGGCCTGCACATCGCCGGCGAAGCTGTCGTTCTCGAGGGCGGCGCGGGCGGCATCGGCGTCGAGGCCGACCTCGACCGCGAAGGCGACCAGGTCGTCGGTGCGGTTCACGTAGCCGCCCTCCTCGAAGTACGCCTTGAGCAGGCGTTCGGTCAGTTCGAGCTGCTTGCCATGAGCCTTCGCGAAGTGCAGCAGCTCGTGGGCCTTGAGGGTCTTCGTGTGCTTGACCTCGTCGAAGTGGTAGTCGAGCCCGGCCTTCGCGGCGATGCCGGTGACGTGCTCGAGCATGGCCTCGACCTGCTCGACGGGCATGCCCTTGGCGTTGGCGAGGTACTCGGTGGTCGAGCCCACGAAGTCGGCCGGGGTGTCTGGCGAGAGTTCGAAGGAGTGGTACTCCACCTCGACGTCGGGGCCGTCGGCTCCGAGAGCCGCGATGCCGCCTTCGAGGTTGCGCTTGCCGATGTAGCACCACGGGCACGCGATGTCGGACCAGATGTCGATCTTGATGGGTTCACTCACCCTGACGGCAACTGGGGAGGCGGCATCCGTATTCCCGGAAGCGGGCTCCGGCAGGTGCGAGTCAGCGGAGTTGGTGGTGGGAATCACGCCGGAGAGTGCGATCGCGGCCTGAATCGACGCTGAACTCCGCTGACTCGCACGGCCCGGCGCGGCCCGGGGCGATGATGGCGGGCTTCGCCCGGCCTCAGGAAGCCGGCGTCGTGGCGGACGGGGCGTCGACGGCTCCGCCGAAACGCCGGTTGCGCGAGGCGTAGAGCTCGATGGCCTTCCAGAGCTCGGTGCGACCGAAATCGGGCCAGAGCGTGTCGAGGAAGACCATCTCCGCATAGGCCGACTGCCACAGCAGGAAGTTCGACGTGCGCTGCTCCCCCGAGCTGCGCACGAACAGGTCGACGTCGGGCATCTCCGGGTTGTAGAGCCGCTTCGCGATGAGCTTCTCCGACACCGCGGACGGACGGATGCGACCGGCGGCCACGTCGTCGGCGATCGAGCGCACGGCATCCGTGATCTCATTGCGTCCGCCGTAGTTGACGCACATGGTCAGCGTGAGCTCGTTGTTGCCGGCAGTCATCTGCTCGGCGAACTGCAACTCCTCGATGACGCTCTTCCACAGCCGCGGCTTGCGACCAGCCCAACGGATGCGGACGCCCCACTCGTTGAGCTGGTCGCGGCGCCGGTGGAGCACGTCCCGGTTGTATCCCATGAGGAAGCGCACCTCCTCGGGCGAGCGCTTCCAGTTCTCTGTGGAGAAGGCGTAGACGCTGAGGTGCTTCACCCCGATCTGCAGGGCGCCAGCGACGACGTCGAGCAGCGCCACCTCGCCCGCCTTGTGGCCCTCGATGCGGGTGAGGCCGCGCTGGTTGGCCCAGCGTCCGTTGCCGTCCATGACGATGGCGACGTGCTCTGGCACAGCCTTCCTCGGCAGCTCGGGCGGGTAGAGGCCGGTCCAGTCGATGGGAACGTAGGGAACGGCATCCTTGTGCGTGTACGGCTTGGGACTCACGAACTCTCCCGGGAGACGTGCGGCAGTGAGCGCAGCCCGCGCTCGAGGTGCCACTGGGCGTAGGCGGCCACGATGCCGCTGGCTTTGGATCTGGTCGACTCGGATGCCGCTTCCGCCGTGGGCCAGTCGCCCTCGACGAGGGCGCCGAGGAGGCCGATCGTCGCGGCATCCACCTTCGGGGCTCCGGGAGGAGCGCAGGAGTCGCAGACGACGCCACCGAGTTGCACGACGATGGAGTGGTGCGGACCGACCGTGGCGCAGCGGGCGCAGTCGGTGAAGGTGGGCGCCCAGCCGGCGACCGACAGGGCGCGCAGCAGGTAGGAGTCGAGGGTGAGCGTCGGCGCGTGCTCCCGGCGGGAGAGTGAACGCAGGGCACCGACCAAAAGGAGGTACTGCTGCAGCGAACCCTCGGACTCCGTGACCCGATCGGCCGTCTCCACCATGACCGAGGCGGCCGTATAGCTGCCGTAGTCGTCGGTGATGAGGGTGCCGTAGGAACCGAGCGACTCGGCCTGGGTGATCACGTCGAGGGTGCGACCCTCCCAGAGCTGCACGTCGGCGACCATGAACGGTTCGAGCCTGGCGCCGAACTTCGAGGCCGTGCGTCGCACGCCCTTGGCGACGGCGCGCACTTTGCCGTGCTGACGCGTGAGCATGGTGACGATGCGGTCGGCTTCACCCAGTTTGTGGGTGCGCAGCACGACGGCTTCATCACGGTAGACAGGCACCCATCGATCATCCCACTGCCCCGGCATGACATCGCGCCGGGCGGGCCGAGTCAGTTGATATACATGACGGGTGCACACGGCTCTCTTCATCATCCCCCTCTGGCTCGACCTGACTGCAGTCGCAATCGGAGCCATCCAGGGAGCGATGTTCTCGGGCCGCCTGAAGGAACACCGCATCGACCTGCTCGGCGTCACGATCATCGGCGTTGTCGTCGGCCTCGGCGGTGGTCTGCTGCGCGACCTGCTGCTGAACGTTCCCCTCGCCCTCATCCAGAACAACTGGTACCTCATCGTCGCGACAGTCGCCGCGATCATCGGCATGCTGCTCCAGCGCGCATTCGCACGCCTCAACCCCCTGATCATCGCGCTCGACGCGGTCACGATCGGCCTGTTCGGCGCGATCGGGACAACGAAGGCACTCTCGTTCGGGGTGCCCGTCGTGCCCGCGGTCTTCGTCGGCGTCGTGGCGGCCGTCGGCGGATCGATCCTGCGCGACATGATGCTGAACCTCCCGATCGCGCTCATGCACGTCGGGTCGCTCTACGCCGTGGCGGCCGGGGCTGGCACGATCCTGCTGGTCGCGCTCGCCGCGGCCGAGATCGACATCACCATCGCCGGGATCGCCTGCGTGGCGGTGACGACGCTCATCCGCCTGCTGGCTGTGCGATTCGGCTGGAGCCTGCCGGAGCAGCGCGCCATCGGCAGCTGGATGCGGTGGCGGCGGGGGTAGCTCCAACCGATCGCTGAGGCCCGGACGGAGTCCGCGGTCGAAGCGCTGCGAGGAGCGCTTCGACCGCGCGCTGCGCGCGGGCCTCAGCGAGCGGAGAGCTCAGGTGCGCTTCGCGGCTCAGACCGCCGACGTTCCGACGAGGTCGCCCTGACGCACTCGGATGGCGCGGTTCACGGCCGAGATGACGGCCTTGAGGCTGGCGGTCGAGATGTCACCGTCGATACCGACACCCCAGAGCGTGACGCCCTCGACGACGCATTCGACGTACGCCGCTGCGTGGGCGTTGCCGCCGGAGCCGAGCGCGTGCTCCGAGTAGTCGAGAACGCGCACGTCGGCGCCGTTGCGGCGCAGCACGTCGAGGAAGGCGTCGACGGGACCGTTGCCGTTGCCCTCGATGGTGACGCGCTCGTCGCCGTCGCGCAGCCCGACGGTGAGCGCGACGGAGCCGTCGAGCTCGCTCGCCGAGCGCACCGACAGCAGCTCGAAGCGCCCCCACTTCTCCTCGGGGTGATCGGCGGGCGCCGGCAGGTACTCGTCGCGGAAGGCACGCCAGATGTCGTCGCTAGACACCTCGCCGCCCTCGGCATCCGTCTTCGTCTGGACGACACCGCTGAACTCGATCTGCAGGCGACGCGGCAGGTCGAGCGCGTGGTCGTTCTTCAGCAGGTAGGCGACGCCGCCCTTGCCCGACTGCGAGTTGACACGGATGACGGCCTCGTAGGTGCGGCCCAGGTCCTTCGGGTCGACGGGCAGGTAGGGAACGGCCCACTTCAGCTGGTCGACCGTGACACCGCGCTCGGCGGCATCAGCCTCCATCGCCTCGAAGCCCTTCTTGATGGCGTCCTGGTGCGATCCGCTGAATGCCGTGTAGACGAGGTCGCCTGCCCAGGGGCTGCGCTCGTGCACGGGCAGCTGGTTGCAGTACTCGGCTGTGCGCTTGACCTCGTCGAGGTCGGAGAAGTCGATCTGCGGGTCGATGCCCTGCGTGAACAGGTTGATGCCGAGCGCGACCAGGTCGACGTTGCCCGTGCGCTCTCCGTTGCCGAAGAGGCAGCCCTCGATGCGATCGGCTCCGGCCAGGTAGCCGAGCTCGGCGGCGGCGATGGCCGTGCCGCGGTCATTGTGCGGGTGCAGCGAGAGCAGCACGTTCTCACGGTGGTTGAGGCGGCGGCTCATCCACTCGATGGAGTCTGCGTAGATGTTGGGGCTGGCCATCTCGACCGTCGACGGCAGGTTGATGATGACCTTGCGCTCAGGCGTCGGCTCGAAGACGTCGAGCACCTGGTTGCAGATGTCGAGGGCGAACTCGAGCTCCGTGCCCGTATAGCTCTCGGGCGAGTACTCGTAGTAGACCGTCGTGCCCGGAACCAGCGACTCCATCTGCCTGCAGAGGCGCGCGCCGTTCAGGGCGATGTCGATGATGCCCTGCTTGTCGGTGCGGAACACGACGTCTCGCTGCAGGATGCTGGTCGAGTTGTAGAGGTGCACGATGGCCTGCTTGGCGCCGGCGATCGACTCGTAAGTGCGACGGATGAGGTGCTCACGCGCCTGCGTCAGCACCTGGATGGTGACGTCATCGGGGATCGCGTTCTCCTCGATGAGGCTGCGCACGAAGTCGAAGTCGGTCTGGCTGGCGCTCGGGAAACCCACCTCGATCTCCTTGTAGCCCATGCCGACCAGCAGGTCGAACATGACGCGCTTGCGCTCGGGGCTCATCGGATCGATGAGGGCCTGGTTGCCGTCGCGGAGATCGACCGCGCACCAGCGCGGGGCCTTCTCGACGCGCTTGCTCGGCCAGGTTCGATCGGGCAGTTCGACGCGGAACTGTTCGTGATAGGCGGTGTAGCGGTGGACCGGCATGCTGGATGCGGTCTGGGTGTTCTTCATGGTCTTCTCGATCTCTTCGCGATGGGTGTCAGCCGACGACGAACTCCGCGACGAGGGAGGCCTGAGTTAGGACTCGTCGCGGCAGCTAAGAAGAAGGAAGCCGTGGAACACATCTTCAGGTTAGCATCCGAGTCGTCTGTGTGACGGATGCTTCGTCGCTATCGCAACGCTGCCGTGACCTCGGCTGCGCCTCGAGCCGTGCATGAGCCCGACGTGAGGCAGGGGCGGCTTCAGCGCCGCCCCTGCCCGTCCCGACCGGTGGCCCCCCAACGGTCGAGCTCATTCGCCTCAGTCGACCGCCAGGGCGACGACGGGCGAGACCGTGGTGGCCCGACGGGCCGGGGCGACGGATGCCGCCAGCGTGAGCACGATGCCCGCGAGCACGGTGATGCCGATGATCGCCCATGGGAGCGACGGCGCGGCGATGCCGTGGACGATCGAGCCCAGCATCGACTGAGCCGCGGCCCAGCCGTAGAAGACGCCGAGCACAACACCGAGGCCGATGGCTGCGACGGTCATCTGAGCGCTCTCGGCGACGATCATCGAGCGCACCTGACGACCTGTGAAGCCGAGGGCACGCAGGAGGCCGAGTTCGCGGGTCCGCTGAAGCACGCTGAGCGAGAGGTTGTTGATCATGCCGATGGCTGCGATGACGGCCGAGAAACCGACCAGGCCTGTGAAGATCGCGGTCGTGACGGTGAGGGTCTGGTCGATCGCTGCCAGGGCCATCGGGTCGTCGGCGAACTGGGTGACGATCATGTCGCGATAGCTCTGCATGGCTACGGCGAACATCGTGACCAGTGTCACGCCGATCACGAGACCGATGGTGGCGCGCGAGGAACGGTCGGGGAAGCGCACGGCGTTCTCGGCCGCGAGTCGCGCTGGAGGACGCGACCCCAGCATCCGCCCGACCAGGGTCAGGACCGGCGGCATGATGATGTGCGCGCCGACGATGATGCCCGTGAAGGAGAACACTCCCCCGAAGAACGCGATGATCAGGCCGAAGACCGAGACGAGGCCGACGATCACTCCCAGTGCCACCAGGCCGAGGCCGATGACGAACAGGACGATCGCGGCGACATTGCGGCCGGTTCGCCTCACGGCCTCCTCGCGGGTGGCCTCGACGGAGGCACCGGTGGCGGCCAGCGGGGTCACCGCTGTCACCTTGCGGGAGCCGACCCAGGCGGCCGCCCACGTGGTCATGGCGACGACACCGACGGGCAGCAGAATCACCGGGTCGAGGAAGAAGTACTCCAACTCGGGGAGCCAGCCCTGTGCCATGCCGATCACGACGGTGACCACTGCGATCAGGACCCCGAGGGCGAGGCCGAGCACGGAGCCGAGCAGGCCGACGATGAGGCCCTCTGTCGCGACACTGCGTCGCACCGTCTTCGCCTGCGCGCCGATGAGGCGGAGCAGCGCGATCTCGCGCACGCGGCCGGCGATGATCGTCGAGAAGGTGTTCGCTGTGACGATGGCGCCGACGTAGACCGCGATCAGGGTGAAGACCGACGTGACGACGGTGAGGATGGCGCGCACAGTGGTCGATCCCTCGGTCATGCCCGAGGAGTCGACGACAGTGGTGATGAGCCCGGTCGCCTCGAGGAGGACGACACCGAAGGTGGCGCTCAACGATGCGACGACGATGCTGGAGACGTGGTCGCGCGGGCGACCGGTCAGGCGGGCGGCGTTGGCACTCATGCCGCTGCCTCCATCCCGAGCATGATGCGCGAGATCTCCTCGGCCGAGGCGCCGGGGCGGTCATCGACGACGCGGCCGTCCGCGAGGAACAGGATGCGGTCGGCGTGACTGGCGGCCAGAGGATCGTGGGTGACCATCGCGATGCTCTGGCCGTACTCGCGGGCGGCCGTGGCGAGGAGGGTGAGCACCTCACGGCCGGTGCGGGAGTCGAGGCTGCCCGTCGGCTCGTCGGCGAAGACCAGGTCGGGCCTCGTGGCGAGGGCACGCGCGATGGCAACGCGCTGCTGCTGGCCCCCTGACAGCTCGTGCGGACGGTGGGTGAGACGCGACTGCAGTCCCAGCGACTCGTAGAGCCGCTCGATCCACTCCTTCTCGTCTGCCGTCGGGCGGCGCCCGTCGAGTTCGAATGGCAGCATGACGTTGGCCCGCACGTCGAGAGTCGGCACGAGGTTGAACGACTGGAAGACGAAACCGACCCGGCGACGGCGCAGCAGGGTGAGCTGGCTGTCGCCGAGCTGCGAGATCTCGGTGTCGCCGAGCCACACCTCGCCGGAGGTCGGCGAGTCGAGGCCGGCCATGAGGTGCATGAGGGTCGACTTGCCCGACCCGCTGGGGCCCATGATGGCGGTGAACTCTCCGCGACGGATGCCGATGGACACGTCGTCGAGGGCTGTGACTG
Source organism: Leifsonia stereocauli (assembly GCF_038432415.1). NCBI lineage: Bacteria > Bacillati > Actinomycetota > Actinomycetes > Micrococcales > Microbacteriaceae > Leifsonia > Leifsonia stereocauli. Next base: position 848,726 of record NZ_JBCAUN010000001.1, on the reverse strand, counting down.
TGCCGGCTCCCGAGCCGAAGGACTTGCTGAGGCGTGCGACGCGGGCGACGAGCCCGAGGTCTGAGGTCTGGATCTGCATGTCTCCGACGCTACGGACGCGGAGAGGGCGGCGAATCAGGCGCAGGGAGCATCCGGTGTACATCGGAAGGATGATGTTCGTCGGGTCGGGTGCGCTTCGAACGCGGACTTCGTCCGGTCCTCAGCGAGCGGGTGCAGGAGTGGGGCCTCAGTCGACCAGGGCGTTCTCGTAGGCGTAGACGACCAGCTGCACCCTGTCGCGGAGCGAAAGCTTCGTGAGGATGCGCGAGACGTGGGTCTTCACCGTAGCCTCGCTGAGGAACTCCGCCGCGGCGATCTCGGCGTTGCTCAGTCCCCTCGCCGCGAGGAGGAAGATCTCCCGCTCGCGCGGGGTGAGCTCGGCGAACGCCATCGGCTGGGGAACGGCATCCGGAGCCGCACGGAACTCCTCGAACAACCGTCTGGTGGCGGAGGCCGCGATCACGGCGTTGCCCGCGTGCACCGTGCGGATGGCCGCGAGGAGGAACTCGGGATCGGCGTCCTTGAGGACGAAGCCGCTGGCACCGGCTCTGATGGCGCGAGCAGCGCTCTCGTCGAGGTCGAAGGTCGTGAGCACGATGATGCGCGGGCCGGATCCGGCGGCATCCGCGGCCGCCTGAACGATCTCCGCAGTCGCCTGGATGCCGTCGAGCTCGGGCATGCGGATGTCCATGAGCATGACGTCGGGTCGAGCCGAGACCGCGAGAAGGATCGCCTCGCGTCCGTTCGCCGCCTCGCCCACGAACTCGAGGTCGGGCTGCGATGAGATGAGCATGCGGATGCCGGCGCGGAAGAGGGCCTGGTCATCGACCAGGGCCACGCGGATTCGAGCGGTCACGACGCCACCTCTCGTGCCGGCACCGGGATGCTCGCCTCGACGAGGAAGCGGCTGGGGTCGGTCTCGCTGCGACCGGCCGATAGCGTGCCGCCCGCAAGTGCCGCGCGCTCCTGCATGCCGGGCAGCCCGTGCCCGAAGGAGGCGCCGGCCTGCAGGGCGGCATCCGCTCGCACCACGTTCTGCACTCGGATGCTCAGAGCATCGTCGCGCCAGGCGAGGTCGAGCCTCACCGGGGTGTCGGGCTCGCCGTGGCGCAGGGCGTTCGTGAGGGCCTCCTGCACGATGCGGTAGGCCGCGATCTCGTGTCCGGCGCCGAGCGCGCGGGGCTCGCCCGAGGGAACCACCTCGATCGTCATGCCCGTCGCACGCAGTTGCTCGACGAGCGCGTCGATGTCGTCGAGCCTCGGCTGCGGGGAGTCCGAGCCGTCATGGCGCAGCTCGGCCAGGAGCAGGCGCACATCGCCGAGGGCCGTGCGCGCGGTGCCGGCGATGGTCGCGAGGGCGGCTGATTGCAGGTCTCGGGACTCGGGGCCGACGGATGCCGCATAGCGCGCGCCGTCGGCCTGGGCGATGACGACGGCGAGCGAGTGGGCCACGACGTCGTGCATGTCGCGCGCGATGCGGGTGCGCTCCTGCTCGACGGCGACCTCGTAACGGGAGCGCTCGTCTGCGATGCGCGCCTCGACCCTGGCCGCCCGTGACGCACGCGTCGTGCGCACGAGGGTGCCGAGGGTCCACGACAGGCCCAGCAGCGCGAGCGCTGAGACGCCGAGGAAGAGCACGAGGATGAACGCCCGGGAACCGTCAACCGTCGGCTCGACGATCGTGGGGTCGGCACGCCACTGCGGCTGGAGGAACACGAGGTACACCGTGGCCACCACGGCACCGAGCACGGCCGAGGCGAGACCGAGCCAGCGCACCAACCTGCTTCCGTAGGCCGCCGTCGCATACAGCACGCCGAGAATGGCGATGTCACCGGCACCGGGGTCGCTGACGGTCGCGAGCTGCACGATGGCACCCAGCCATGCGACGGCGAGAGCGAGCCCGGGCGACACGCGTCGGATGGCCAGCGCCAGACAGAGTACGACGAGCGCCACGGTGGAGGCGACACCCTGCGCGTTGTGCACGGTGAAGGCGGGCAGGAACAGGATCACCGCCGCGCTCAGATCGAAGGCGAGGCTGCGGCCGGGCAGCCTGCGGATCAGCCCGTCCCCGGGGGTTCGGCCCGGGAGGACCGGCACCGGGTCGGGGCTCGTCATCAGAAGCCGAGCTTGCCGAGCTGCTTCGGGTCGCGCTGCCACTCCTTGGCCACCTTGACGCGGAGCGACAGGAACACCTTGGAACCGACGAGGGGTTCGATCTGGGCGCGCGCCCGAGTCCCGACATCCGCGAGCCTCGAACCACCCTTGCCGATGATGATGCCCTTCTGGCTGTCGCGTTCGACGAAGAGGTTGGCGTAGATCTCGACGAGGTCCTTGTCCTCCCGCTGCACGATGTCGTCGATGGTGACGGCGATCGAGTGCGGCAGTTCGTCGCTGACGCCTTCGAGGGCCGCCTCGCGGATGAACTCGGCCACGCGGTCCTCGAGGCCTTCGTCGGTGACGGCCTCCTCCGGATAGAGCGGCTGCTCCGAGAGAGGCAGCAGCTTCAGGAGTTCGGCCGTGAGGATGTCGAGCTGCTCGCCGCTCACGGCGGAGAGCGGGATGACGGAATCCCACTCGCGCAGCTCGCTGACCTTGAGAAGCTGGGCCGCCACCTTCTGCTTCGAGGCCACGTCGACCTTGGTGACGATGGCGACCTTCTTGGCGCGGGGAAAGCTGTCGAGCTGCTCGTTGATGAACTTGTCACCGGGACCGATGGGCTCGTCCGCCGGGAAGCACATGCCGATCACGTCGACGTCGCCGAGGGTCGAGGTGACCAGGCTGTTGAGGCGCTCCCCGAGCAGGGTTCGCGGACGGTGGATGCCCGGGGTGTCGACGAGGATCAACTGGCCGTTCGGGCGATGCACGATACCCCGAATGGCACGGCGAGTGGTCTGCGGCTTCGAGCTGGTGATGGCGACCTTCTGGCCGACCAGCGCATTCGTCAGCGTCGACTTGCCCACGTTGGGGCGCCCGACGAACGAGACGAATCCCGCGCGGTAGTCATTCTCGGTCATGGCGTACTCCTTGCTCTGCGGCATCCGGAGCGAACGACGCCTGGACTTCGATGAGCGCCTGATCGCGCTCAACGATCACTGTACTGATGCGCTTGCGCCGACCCTCGCTGCGGTCGGCCGTGAGAACGAGTCCGCTGACGGATGCCACCGACCCGGGAACCGGCAGACGGCCCAACGCCTTGGCCAGCAGGCCCCCGACGGAGTCGACGTCGTCGTCGTCGAGTTCGAGGCCGAATATGTCGCCGAGCTCGTCGACGGGGAGGCGCGCTGCAACACGGTAGCGCTCGTCGCCCAGGTCCTCGATCTCGACGACCTCGCGGTCGTACTCGTCGGAGATGTCGCCCACGAGCTCCTCGATGAGGTCCTCCAGGGTGACGAGACCGGCGATGCCGCCGTACTCGTCGACCACCATGGCGAGGTGATTCGACTCGGTCTGCATCTGGCGCAGCGTGTCGTCGGCCTTCTTCGACTCGGGCACGAAAAGCGCGGGCCGGGCGAGTTCAGCCACGCTGATGCCCTCGGCGTCGATCGGGCGCTCGTGGCTCAACTTGGCCACGTCGCGCAGGTAGAGGATGCCGACGATGTCGTCGACGTCATCGGCCATCACCGGGATGCGGGAGACACCGGTGCTGAGGAAGAGCCCCATGCCCGTGCTGAGGTCGGCCGTGCCGTCTATGGTCACCATGTCTGTGCGCGGGATCATCACCTCGCGGATGACGGTGTCGCCGAAAGCGAAGATCGAGTGGATGAGCTCGCGGTCGTCCTCCTCGAGGACGTCGAGCTCGGTGGCCTCGTCGACCATGCTGAGCAGCTGCTGTTCCGAGGAGAACGTGACGAGTCTCGCCCGCCCGGGAGTGACGCGGTTACCCAGGGCGACGAGAGCGCTGGCGACGGGGCCGAGAACGACGCGGACAAGGTGAACCACGGGCGCCGACAGACGCAGCACCGTCTTCGCGTTGGCGCGTCCCACACTGCGCGGGCTGGAGCCGACGAGCACGAAGGAGATGGCCGTCATGATGAGTGCCGACAGCAGCAGGGCGAGCCAGACGTTCTCGATGGTGAACGCGAACGCCAGGGTCACGAGCACGGCGGCCGTGGTCTCGGACACGATGCGCACGAAGTTGACAGCGTTCACGTGGGCGCCGGTGTCCTCGGCGATGGCGCGCAACGACCGCTCGGATCGCGAGCCCTCGGCGAGCTCGGCGACGTCGGCACGGGACAGCGACGACAGAGCGGAGTCGACAGCGGCCATGAGGCCGCCGAACGCCACGAGGGCGAACGCGGCGATGATGAAGAACCAGATCATGCGATCAGCCGCGGCGCTCCTGCAGGGCGAAGCCGACGAGGATGTCGCGCTGCACGCCGAACATCTCCTTCTCCTCGTCGGGCTCCGCGTGATCGAAGCCCAGGAGGTGCAGGATGCCGTGCGTGGTGAGCAGCTGCAGTTCGTCTGTGAGCCCGTGCCCGGCCGTCTCGGCCTGCGACTGGGCGACCTGCGGGCAGAGCACGATGTCGCCGAGCAGGCCGGCGGGTGCCGGGTTCTCCTCGGTGCCCGGCCGCAGCTCGTCCATCGGGAAGCTGAGCACGTCGGTGGGTCCGGGCTCGTCCATCCACTGCACGTGCAGCTGCTCCATGGCACCCTCGTCGACGAGCACGATGGCGAGGTCGGCATCGGCGTGCACGTGCAGCGCATCGAGGGCGTAGACGGCGAGCCGCTGGAGGGCGACCTCGTCGACCTGGATCGCCGACTCGTTGTTGATCTCGATGCTCACGGTGTTCTCACTCGTCTCGTTCTAGCGGCTCGCGCGCGGCGGCTTGTGGTCTCTGGGGGCTGAGCCGCGGCGTTCGGCCCGGTTCGCGAACTCGGCAGCCTGCTCGCGCTCGAAGCGCTGCGCCTGCTTCTTCTCGTCGAACTCGCTGTATGCGTCGACGATGCGGCCGACCAGGGTGTGACGCACGACGTCGTCGCTGGTGAGGCGGGCGAAGTGGATCTCGTCGATGTCGTCGAGGATGCGGGTGACGATGCGCAGGCCCGACGATCCTGCGGGGAGGTCGACCTGGGTGATGTCGCCGGTGACGACCATCTTCGAGCCGAAGCCGAGGCGGGTGAGGAACATCTTCATCTGCTCGGGCGTGGTGTTCTGCGCCTCGTCGAGGATGACGAAGGAGTCGTTCAGCGTCCGTCCGCGCATGTACGCGAGAGGGGCGACCTCGACGGTGCCCGCGGCCAGCAGCTTGGGAACCAGCTCGGGGTCCATCATCTCGTTGAGGGCGTCGTAGAGCGGGCGCAGGTACGGGTCGATCTTGTCGGTCAGGCTGCCGGGCAGGAAGCCGAGACGCTCTCCAGCCTCGACGGCCGGGCGCGTCAGGATGATCCGGTTGACCTCCTTGCGCTGCAGCGCCTGCACGGCCTTGGCCATCGCGAGGTAGGTCTTCCCTGTTCCGGCCGGGCCGATGCCGAACACGATCGTGTTCTCGTCGATGGCGTCGACGTACTGCTTCTGTCCGAGGGTCTTCGGACGGATGCTGCGTCCGCGGGTCTGCAGGATCGCCTGCCCGAGCAGGTCGGACGGGCTTGACGAGGCGTCGGCGTCGAGGATGCGGGCCGAGGTGGTGACCTCGACCGGGCTGAGGTTCTGACCGTTCCGCACCATCTGCTGCAGCTCCTCGATGAGTCGGCGGACTGCCTCGACGTCATTCGCCGGTCCGCTCAGTGAGATCTCGTTTCCACGCACGTGCACGTTCACGACGGGGTACTGCCGTTCGATGGTGGTGAGCAGGCGGTCCTGCGGGCCGAGCAGGCGCACCATGGCGATGCCGTCGACGTGCAGGTGGGCTTCCCCGAACGGCGTTCCGCCGCCGTCGGTGTCAGTCGGAGCCAACGGTGCCCTCCCCGAGGCCGCCGGCTGAGCCGGAGCCGGCCAGCACGTGCGCGTGGACGTGGAACACCGTCTGACCGGCATCCGCCCCCGTGTTGAACACGAGCCTGAAGTCGCCGTTGGCGTGCTCGTCGGCCAACCGGCGTGCCGTCGCCACGAGTTCTGCGAGCAGCCCGGGGTCGCCGGCGGCGAGTTCGACGACGTCGCGGTACTGCTCGGTCTTCGGCGTGACGATGAAGTGCACAGGAGCCTGCGGGGCGATGTCGTTGAAGGCGATCACCCGGTCGGTCTCCAGCACGATCGTCGCGGGGATCTCGCGCGCGATGATGCGGGTGAAGATGCTCGGTTCGGCCATGGTTCCATCTTAAGGTCTGCGGGCGGAGCACCGCAGGGGCCGGGGCTCCCCGGGCGGACCTACCAGCGGCCGAGGCGGGCGTTCAGCACCGCGAGGGCGGCAGGGCCAGCCGTCGAGGTGCGGAGGACGGATGCCCCGAGCCGGACGGCCTGTGCGCCGGCGGCGCACAGCGTCTCGAGCTCGGCCGGAGCGATCCCGCCCTCCGGACCGACGATGATCACGATGTCGGCATCGGCCGGGTGCTGCGCGCTCGTCTCGAGATCGATCTCGGTGAGGGCCAGCTCGGCGGTGGGCTCCAGCAACAGCATCCGCACGGATGCCGCCAGGGTGGCGAGGTGTTTCGTGGTCGAGAGTTCACGCACCTCGGTCGCCCACGGACGAATGGACTGCTTGGTGGCCTCGCGGGCGATCGTCGCCCACCGGTCGCGACCCTTCGCGGCCTTCGCGGCGTCCCACCGCGAGATCGAGCGGGAGGCAGCCCACGGGATGACGGCGTCGACGCCGAGCTCTGTCGCGGCCTGCACGGCGAGCTCGTCGCGGTCGCCCTTCGCGAGGGCCTGCACGAGCACGAGGCGGGGCGAGGCGGCGTCGACGCGCTGCACCCGATCGGCCGAGATCCTGAGCTCACCCGGGGCCGCGGAGGTGACCTCCCCTGTGACGATGAGACCGCGACCGTTGCCGATCGAGAGCGTCTCGCCGACCCGCGTGCGACCGACCGTGACGGCGTGCCGCGCCTCGGCGCCCGTGATGGTCACGGAGTCGTCGACGGCGTCGGGCTCGAGGTCGTCACGCAGGTAGAGCGAGCTCACTATGCCCCGATCAGCCGAGGAAGCGGTCGCGCAGCTTGGCGAACAGGCCCTGCTGGAAGTGGGTCAGCGCCGGCTTGGGCGCCTTGTGCGAGTTCGCGAACTGGGTGATGAGGTCGCGCTCCTTGCCGCTCAACTTCATCGGCGTCACGACCTGCACGCCGATCTTGAGGTCGCCTCGTCCGTTGCCGCGGAGCTTGGTGACGCCGCGGTCGCGCACTGTGATGATCTCGGCGCTCTGCACGCCGGGCTTCAGTTCGACCTCGACGTCGCCGTCGAGGGCGTGCACCGTCGTCGTCGCCCCGAGGATCGCATCCGTCATCGGAACCTCGAGCGTGCACAGCAGGTCGTCGCCGTCGCGGCTGAAGACGTCGTGGTGGCGCACCTTCATCTCGAGGTAGAGGTCGCCGTTGGGTCCGCCGGCCGGGCCGGCCTCGCCGCTGCCCGGCATCTGCAGGCGCACACCCGTGTCGACGCCCGCTGGGATGTCGACGGGAACCGTACGGCGGGCGCGCACGCGGCCCTGACCTTGGCAGGTGACGCACGGCGAGGCGATGACGGTGCCATAGCCGCGGCAGGTGCCGCAGGGGCTCGAGGTCATCACGTTGCCGAGCAGTGAGCGCACGGCACGCTGGATGCTGCCGGTTCCGTGGCAGATGTCGCAGGTGACGGGGTGCGTACCCGGCTGGCAGCACGAGCCCTGGCAGGTCTCGCAGAGGATCGCCGTGTCGACCTCGATCTCCCGGTGGGTGCCGAAGATGATCTCGTCGAGGTCCACCTCGACGCGGAGCAGCGCGTCCTGCCCGCGCTCGCGACGCGATCGCGGGCCGCGGCGGCCGCTGTTGCCGCCCCCGCCGAAGAAGGTCTCGAAGATGTCGCCGAAGCCTCCGAAGTCGCCGCCGCCGGCTCCGCCGAAGCCACCCTGACCGCCGAGGTCGTACTGCTGGCGCTGTTTGGGGTCGCTCAGCACGTCGTAGGCGTGGGTGACGAGCTTGAACCGCTCGGATGCATCAGCTCCGGGATTCACGTCGGGGTGCAGCTCGCGAGCAAGGCGCCGGTAGGCCTTCTTGATCTCGTCGTTGGTCGCCTCACGGGAGACGCCGAGTACTTCGTAGTGGTCAGCCACAGGCAGCCGATTCCTTTCCGCTCACGAACGCCGCTGTTCGGCCTCGTGAGATGTTCCTGGGATGCCCCTCAGCCCTCGGCGAGGAGCTTCGAGAGGTAGCGGGCGACGGCGCGGACCGCCGCCATGTTGTTCGAGTAGTCCATGCGGGTGGGGCCGAGCAGGCCGACGCTGGCGATGTCGCCCTGCGAGGCCGAGTAACCGCTCAGCATGATCGAGGTCTCGCCGAGCCCGAACGACTCGTTCTCCCGGCCGATGCTCACCGAGACGGCGTTCTGGTCTGCTGCCATCTCTCCGAACAGGCGCAGCAGCACCACCTGCTCCTCGATGGCCTCCATGACCGGGAAGATGCTGCCGGAGAAATCGCTCTCGGTGCGCACCAGGTTGGCGGCACCGGCCATCACCAGGCGGTCCTGACGGTGCGCCAGCACCTGCTCGCCGAGAGCATGCACGACCGCGGTGGCCAGCGCCCGCGCGTCGGGAGCGACGTCATCGACGAGGCCGGTGAGACGCTCGGCGGCATCCGTCATCGCGAGACCGCCGAGAACGCCGTTCAGACGGGTGCGCAGCTCGGCGAGCTGCTGCTCGTCGATCGGCGTCGAGAACTCGATGACTCGTTGCTCGACCCGGCCATTGTCGGTGATGAGCACCGAGAGCAGTCGGGTGTCGCTGAGCCCGACCAGTTCGATGTGCCGCACCCGCGCCCGGCTGAGCGACGGATACTGCACCAGGGCGACCTGGTGGGTGAGCTGCGACAGCAGACGGACCGTGCGGCCGAGCACGTCGTCGAAGTCGGCGGATGCGCCCAGGAAGGTCTCGATGGCGTGGCGCTGAGCGGCGGAGAGCGGCTTGACGTCGGTGAGCCTGTCGACGAAGAGGCGGTAGCCCTTGTCGGTCGGGATGCGGCCGGACGAGGTGTGCGGCGCCGCGATGAGCTCCTCCTCTTCGAGCAGCGCCATGTCGTTGCGGATGGTCGCGGCCGAGACGCCGAAGGAGTGTCGCTCGACGATGGCCTTGGAACCGACGGGCTCACGTGAGGCGACGTAGTCGTGCACGATGGCCCTGAGCACGGCGAGTGAACGTTCCGACACCATCTGCTGTCCACCCCCTGCCGCCGCGTTTAGCACTCGTAAAGTATGAGTGCCAATTCTACCCGACCGCGGAGCAACAGTCGTTTGCCGGGCGGAGTTTCGAACCAGTAGCGTGAAGCAGCACCCCGACGGGCTGCGGGATCTGTCTCGACCGGAGCCTGCCGCGCGCATCCGCCTCACAAGGAGACCTCTCGCCATGAGCGACACCGATCACACGCCGGACGAGCCGTTCTCGGCCACCGAGGACCGCCAGTGGGCTTCGTTCGCGCACTTCGGAGGGGCCATCGCCATCCTCGGGTTCTTCAACAGCTGGGCAGCCGTCCTGGCGATCCTGCCGGCGCTCATCATCTACCTGGTGCTCGGTAAGCGCGGCCACCTGACCCGTGATGAGGCCCGGGAGGCCCTGAACTTCCAGATCACCATGGTCGGCGCGATCATCATCTGGGCGATCGTGGCGACCATCCTCGGAGCGCTGTTCTGGTGGCTGGGGCCGGTCTGGATCGTACTCGGCCCGCTCTTCCAGATCATCGGCTGGGCACTCGTCATCGTCGACGTGATCTTCTCGATCATCGGCGGGATGCGCGTCAACAACGGCGGCAGCTACCGCTACCCGTTCGCCCTGCGCCTGGTGCACTGACCTCGGCGCGCCGGATCTGAGCGGCCGTCTCGCGTCGACACTTCGCGGCAGATCGTATGGCTGCAGGACGCGTGGCGCTATCGTTTCAGTGCACCCACCGGGCCCTCGACAGTCCGCGCTGGAGAATCAGCCTCATCGACGACTGACCACAAGGAGTCATCATGTCCGACGCAACACCTCCTCCTCCCCCGCCGCAGAACCCGTACCAGGCTCCCGGTGGATACCTCAGCCCTGCCGACGAGAAGCTCTGGGCGACGCTGATCCACATCGGCGGCATCCTCTTCGGCTTCCTGCCCGCCCTCATCGGCTACCTGGTGCTGAAGGACAAGGGTCCATTCATCCGCGAGCACACCGCGACGGCCCTCAACTTCCAGATCACGCTGCTCATCGTCTACGTGGTCGGAAGCATCCTGACGCTCATCCTGATCGGGTTCCTCATCCTTCTCGCCGCTTGGGTGCTCGCGATCGTCTTCGGCATCATCGCCGCGATGAAGGCGAATGCGGGTCAGCTGTACACGTACCCGCTGACCATCAAGTTCGTCAGCTGAGTCGACGCCCGTCGCACTGATCAGTCGTCGGCGAGAAGTCGCCGCACGACGCCGTCAGCCAGAAGCCGTCCTGTCAGGGTCAGTTCCACTGATCCCGACAGGGCGGCTTTCGCGTCGATGAGGCCGTCGGCGATGAGGCCGGCGACAGCGTGTCTCCCGGGGGCGTGAAGCGACGATACCGGGATGCCCTCGCGGATGCGGGCCAGGAGTAGCACCCGCTCGACCCCGCGGGTCTCGGCGTCGAGGGTCTCCCGCCCGGCTCCGGGCGAGACGCCGGCCAGGACGCGGTCTGCATAGGCTGCCGGATGCTTCACATTCCACCAGCGCACGCCGCCGACGTGGCTGTGGGCACCGGGGCCGACGCCCCACCAGTCGCCGCCCCGCCAGTACGCGAGATTGTGGCGCGACCTGTGCTCGACACTGCGCGACCAGTTGCTGACCTCGTACCAGTCGTAGCCTGCATCGGCCAGCATCCGGTCGGCCAGTTCGTACATGTCGGCCTGGAGGTCTTCATCGGGCTCGGCGACCTCGCCGCGCTTGATCTGCCTGGCGAGCTTGGTGCCGTCCTCCACGATGAGCGAGTAGGCGCTCAGGTGGTCGGGTCGCTGCGCGATGGCGTGCTCGAGGCTGGCCCTCCAGTCGTCGAGCGACTCCCCCGGGGTGCCGTAGATGAGGTCGAGGCTGACGTCGAGTCCGGCATCCCGGGCCCATCCGACGACCAGCGGGATGCGGGCGGGATCGTGAGTGCGCTCGAGCGTCGCCAGAACGTGGGGAACGGCCGACTGCATGCCGAAGGAGACGCGCGTGAAGCCGGCCGCTGCCAGCACCGCGAGATACTCGGCGTCGACGGAGTCGGGGTTCGCCTCCGTCGTGACCTCGGCATCGGGCTCGATGCCGAAGGAGGCGCGAACGGCGTCGAGCATCCGCACCAGGTCGCCCGCAGGAAGCAGCGTCGGAGTGCCGCCGCCGAAGAAGACCGTGCTCGCCGGGCGCCTCGGAAGGCCCGACTCGGCGAGGATGCCGGCGCCGGCCGCGATCTCGAGAGAGGCCTGGGCCGCGTAGTCCGACTGCTTCACTCCGCGGATCTCGTCGGAGGTGTAGGTGTTGAAATCGCAGTATCCGCAGCGCACCCGGCAGAAGGGCACGTGGAGATAGACGCCGAAGGTGCGCTCGTCTGCCCCGAGGACGGCGGATGCCGGAAGCAGGCCGTCGGCGGGCGCCGGGTCGGCGAGGGGAAGTGCGCTGGGCATGTGGCTCGGCTCGGCCTAGACGGCCGCGGCGACGGGATGCAGCGCCCGCAGGTAGCGCTTGGTGTAGCGCTTCTGCGCCGAACGCAGCACGGGCCCGGCGAGCCTGTACAGCAGCGTGCTGGGGCGCGAGAACATGCGGATCGTGAGCCAGACGGAGTCGTCCTCCCGGTGATCGACGACCCAGGCCTCCTCGCCGCTCTCGGGGTGGCCCGGCATGGTTCCGTAGGCGAAGCCCACGCGGCCCGGTTCGTCGATGACGTAGATGACGCGCACCGGGGCCGTGAAGCTGATGCGCCACAGGTGCAGCTTGAGCTTCGCCGTCATCCCGGCGGTGATGAACGGGGAGCCGTCGGGCCCGTAACGCTCCTCGGCCTGCAGGGCGGGCTGCTCGGCCGCAGGGGTCCCGTCGTCGTTGAAGACCAGGCCCGTGTACTGGGTGCCTGTGCCCGAGCGCACCTCGGTGACCTCGATGCCGCTGCCACGCTGCACTCCCCACGTCATGAGGGACGAGGAGGCGATCGCGAAGCGTTCGGCACCGCTGCCGAGCTTCACCGTGTGCTCTTCGGCGCGATATCCGGCCGGCGGATACGCGAGGAGGTCGGGGGCGAGAGTGCCGCCGATCGCCCCGTAGGTGACCGGCTCTCCGACGAAGGTGGAACGGCGCATCCCTCCAGCCTACGCCGACGGGGCCGATCGGCTCATTCGGGGCCGGCGTCGATCCCAGCAGCGAGGGACGGCGTCATGCCCCGGCGGGTGGGTTCACGAGGAGATCGACCCGGTCGCGGAGGTAGCGCTCCAGGGGTATCGCCGCATCGTCGCCCGCTGTGGCACTCCAGCGCACGAGCGGCTCGTCGCCACGCACGAACAGGACACCCGTCGACGCCCGCAGCTCGGCGGCGTCCAGCACGATCGGTGTCGCGTCGAAGTTGACGGTCTCTCCCTCCGAGAACCTTCCGCGGAAGGCGGCGTCACGATAGGCGCGCCGCACCTCGGCGGACTCCGACTGGTACTGGGTGCGGCCCGGCGGCACGGCACGCGTCGTCAGGCCCTCGCGGTAGACGGCGCCGTCGGGGTCGATCAACAGCACGCCGAGCCGCCAGACCCGCCCACGCGGCACCATGACGGCGCGACGCGTGACGAGGAGCTTGCGGCGCGCCGGAACGTACTCGCCGAGGGCCTCATCGCGGGCTCCGGCCAAGGCAAGCCGACTGGCGGCATCCGTCAACAGGGTGCGGATGCCGCTCATGACGGCGTCGTCGTTCTCCTGGGGCGGCACAGGTTCGAGAGTAGGCGCTGGAAGGCTACTTCTTGTCCTTCGTCTCCACGTCGCCCGAGAGCGCTGCGATGAACGCCTCCTGGGGCACCTCGACGCGACCCACCATCTTCATGCGCTTCTTGCCCTCCTTCTGCTTCTCGAGGAGCTTGCGCTTGCGGGTGATGTCACCGCCGTAGCACTTGGCCAGAACGTCCTTGCGCATGGCACTGATCGACTCACGCGCGATGATGCGGGCGCCGATGGCCGCCTGGATGGGCACCTCGAACTGCTGGCGCGGAATGAGCTTGCGCAGGCGCCCGGTCATGAGCACGCCGTAGGCGTAGGCCTTCTCGCGGTGCACGATGGCGCTGAACGCGTCGACCTGCTCGCCCTGCAGCAGGATGTCGACCTTGACGAGGTCGGCCTCCTGGTCACCCGCGGGCTCGTAGTCGAGCGATGCGTACCCGGCCGTCTTCGACTTGAGGTGGTCGAAGAAGTCGAACACGATCTCGCCGAGGGGCATCGTGTAACGGATCTCGACGCGGTCCTCACCGAGGTACTCCATGCCGAGGAGAGTTCCACGTCGGGCCTGGCAGATCTCCATGATCACGCCGACGTAGTCCTTGGGCGCCAGCACGGCCGCCTTCACCACGGGCTCGCGCACGCTGACGATCTTGCCGCCGGGGAACTCGCTCGGGTTCGTGACGGTGACGGTCTTCTTGTCCTCGGTCGTGACCTCGTAGATCACCGAGGGCGCCGTCGTGATGAGGTCGAGGCCGAACTCGCGCTCGAGGCGCTCGGTCACGATCTCGAGGTGCAGCAGGCCGAGGAAGCCGCAGCGGAAGCCGAAGCCGAGCGCGACCGAGGTCTCGGGCTCGTAGACGAGGGCGGCATCCGACAGCTTCAGCTTGTCGAGCGCCTCGCGCAGGTCGGGATAGTCGCTGCCGTCGATCGGGTACAGGCCTGAGAAGACCATGGGCAGCGGCTCGGTGTAGCCGGGCAGGGCCTGGGTCGCGGGCTTTGCGGCCGTGGTGACGGTGTCGCCGACCTTCGACTGGCGCACGTCCTTCACGCCGGTGATCAGGTAGCCGACCTCGCCGACTCCGAGACCCTTGCTGGGAGTGGGCTCGGGCGAGCTGACTCCGATCTCGAGGATCTCGTGGGTGGCGCGGGTCGACATCATCTGGATGCGTTCGCGGGGGTTCAGGTGTCCGTCGATCATGCGCACGTAGGTGATGACGCCGCGGTAGCTGTCGTAGACCGAGTCGAAGATCATGGCGCGCGCCGGAGCGTCCTTGTCGCCCTTCGGGGCGGGGATGAGCTCGGTGACGCGGTCGAGGAGGTCTTCGACGCCGGCGCCGGTCTTGCCCGAGACGCGCAGCACGTCGGAGGGGGAACCGCCGATGAGGCTGGCGAGCTCGCCTGCGTACTTGTCGGGGTCGGCGGCCGGGAGGTCGATCTTGTTGAGCACCGGGATGATCGTGAGGTCGTTCTCGAGCGCGAGGTAGAGGTTCGCCAGGGTCTGGGCCTCGATGCCCTGGGCTGCGTCGACGAGCAGGATCGCGCCCTCGCAGGCGGCGAGCGACCGCGACACCTCGTAGGTGAAGTCGACGTGCCCGGGGGTGTCGATCATGTTGAGCGCGTAGGTGTCGCCGTTCAGCGACCACGGCATGCGCACGGCCTGGCTCTTGATGGTGATGCCGCGCTCGCGCTCGATGTCCATACGGTCGAGGTACTGCGCCCGCATGTCGCGGTCGCTCACCACGCCGGTCATCTGCAGCATCCTGTCGGCCAGCGTCGACTTGCCGTGGTCGATGTGGGCGATGATGCAGAAGTTGCGAAGGAGTGCCGGGTCGGTCGCGGCGGGCTGCAGAGGCGTGAGGGCACGTGGAGACATCGTGACTCGATTCTCCCATGACTAGCATGGCTGGATGCACAGCGGCCCTCCGGTGCTCTTCCTGCACGGCATCCGCACCTCATCGAGCATGTGGCGCGTGCAGATCGGCGCGCTCGCAGATCGCGGCATCCGCTCGCTCGCGATCGACCTGCCCGGACACGGCGCACGGATGGGCGAGGACTTCACCCTCGAGGCCGCTACGGCCGCCATCGACGACGGCATCGCGACCCTCGGCGAGCCACCGCTCATCGTCGGACTCTCGATGGGCGGCTACATCGGCATGCACTACGCCGCTCGTCACCCCACCCGGCTGCGCGGGCTCGTCGCCGCGTCATGCGGCGCCATCCCCCGGCCGATCTTCATCGGCGGGTACCGGGCGGCGGCAGCGGCGATCCACCTGCTCCCTGACCGCGGCTCCGCCCTCAACGACGGCCTGGCGAAGATGCTCGTGCGCGAACCCGGCCTCACCGATCTGCTCGCCGGCGGCATCGCACTCGAGGTGATGCAGTCGGGGCTGCGTTCGATCGGCAAGCTGAGGCCCCTCGACGACCTCGCGGCCTACGACGGACGCGTCTGGCTGGTGAACGGACGCTACGACCACATCCGCTTCGACGAGCGACGGATGCTGCGGGCCAGCCGTCACGGCTCCCTCACCGTCATCCCCGGTGCGACGCACCTCGCGAGCCTCGTGCAACCGGAGGCCTTCACCGATGCCGTCCTCGAGGCCTGGCGGGAACTCGCGGAGGTGGACGCGGCCCCGCTGGCGTGACTCGCACTCGTGGCACCGTCCCGGCCAGCCCCCCCCCCCCCCCCTGCGCCGGCCTGCAGCGATGTGACGCTGGATGTCGGCCGGCCGGGAAGGATCTGCGGCCGGCGCGGTTGCATCTCGGCATGAGCATTCTTCTGACCGGCGGTGCCGGCTACATCGGATCAGCAGTTCTCGAGCGGCTCCTGGCCGCCGGACACGAGGTGTCGGCGCTGGTGCGCTCGCCCGAGAATGCGGCCATCGTCGAAGCGGCCGGCGCGACCGCCATCATCGGCGCCGCCGATGACGCCGAGATCGTGCGCGCGGCCGCCGGGGCGGCCGAGGGCGTCATCCACCTCGCCTCATCCCCCGCCGTCGACGCCGTCTTCGTGCCGGCGGTCCTCGCCGCGATCGAAGGACGCGACGCGCGCTTCGTCCACACCGGCGGAATCTGGATCTACGGGTCCGGCGACGACATCACCGAGGAGTCGCCGTTCCAGCCCCTTCCGATCAGCGGGTGGCGCGCCGAGGGCCAGGCCCTCGTGAACGCGGCACCCAACACCGCGATCGTCGCGCCCGGCGTCGTCTACGGCGACGGCAGCGGAATCGTGCGGGGCCTCATCGACGCCGGCCGCGGAATCGGAGTCGCCCCGACAGTGCCCCTCGTGGGCGACGGATCGCAGCACTGGACCACGGTGCACCTCGACGACATCACCGCGCTCTTCGTGCTCGCCTACGAGAACCGAAGCGCGCACGGCGCGTACATCGGGGCGAGCGGAGTGAACCCCACCGTGCGCGAGCTCGGCCAGGCCATCGCGGCAGCCTGGAACATCTCGGGCGGCGTAGCGCCCGAGAGCGCCGAGGCCAGCCGCGAGAGGCTGGGCGCGGCCTTCGCCGATGCGCTGCTGCTGGATCAGCAGGCGTCCGGTGAGCGGGCGCGCACAGAGCTCGGCTGGGCGCCGGCGGGGGCATCCGTTCTCGACGAGATCAGCTCGGGTTCCTACGCTCCGTCGCTGGTGGCGGACACCGCCGCAGAGTCGTCGGTCTGAGAATCCGCCGTGCCGAGACCCGGCGGGATTATCGGCGACGGCCCTTCATAGGGTAAAGTTGCCTGTTGGCTTGCGTGTGGGTCCCACCTCACACGATTTCGCCGCAGGCGCCCCTCTACCGTCATGCGGCAACATCCGATCCACACACAAACGAAAGAACGTACTCAACGTGGCAAACATCAAGTCGCAGATCAAGCGCATCGGCACGAACAAGAAGGCCCAGGAGCGCAACAAGGCCGTCAAGAGCGAGGTCAAGACCGCCGTTCGCGTCACCCGCACCGCCATCGCCTCAGGCGACAAGGCTGCTGCAACCAGCGCCCTGAAGACCGCTTCGAAGAAGCTCGACAAGGCCGTCAGCAAGGGCGTCATCCACCAGAACCAGGCCGCGAACCGCAAGTCGGCCATCGCGAAGCAGGTCGCAGCGCTCTAAGCGCTCATCTGTCGAGAGGGCCCCGGATGCTTCGGCATCCGGGGCCCTCTCTCTGTGCGGGCGGCACTCGGCCCTCTGTGGCCGCCGAGACGGTTGCGCCCGCGCCACCGGCGCTTCGGCCGCGACTGCGTCGGGCCTCAGCGAACGGGTCAGGGTGCAGGAGTACTGCTCGCTGAGGCCCGGACGAAGTCCGCGGTCGAAGCGCCGCGGGGTGGCGCCGTGCGTTGCCTCTACGCGCGACCGCGGGCGGCGATGACGCCGACCATGCGCTCGAGCGCGAAGACCGGGTCGCGCTCAGCACCCTTCACCGCGGCGTCCGTCTCGGCGAGCATCGTGATGCACCGGGCGAGGCCCTCTTCGGTCCAGCCCTGCAGGTCGCGCTGGGCGCGTTCCACCTGCCACGGCGCCATGCCGAGCTTCGAGGCGAGCTGACCCGAGCCGCCGCGGGTGCCGAACACCTTGGCCATCGTGCGGATCTTCATGGCGAATGCCGCGACGATCGGCACGGGATCCTCACCCGAGGAGATCGCCTGGCGCAGGTTCGTGAGAGCCTCACCGTGCCGACCCGCGATGGCCGCGTCGGCCACCTTGAAGGCGTTCACCTCCATGCGTCCGCCGTAGTAGCGGTCGACAGTGGCTTCGGTGATCTCGGCGCTGGCATCGCTCATGAGCTGCTGGCACGCGGCCGACAACTCGGCGAGGTCGTCGGAGAAGGCCGAGACGAGCGACCGCAGAGCCGACGGAGCGACCCGGCGCGCCTTCGCCGCGAACTCGCCGGCGGCGAACTCGTACTTCTCGGCGTCCTTCTTGAGTTCGGCGCAGACGATCTCGATGCCACCGCCCAGACCGCCCCTGATGGCATCGAGCAGCTTCTTGCCGCGCACACCGCCGTTGTGCCGCAGAACCAGGAAGGTGCTGTCGGCCGGCTCCTGCAGGTAGGCGAGAGTCTCGGTGATGAAATCGTCGGTGCACTTCTCCACGTTGCTCACGCGCAGCAGGCGAGGCTCCGCGAACAGCGACGGGCTGGCCATCGTGAGCAACTCCCCCGGCGCGTAGGAGTCTGCTGCGATGTCGACGATCTCGAGACTCGGATCTTCAGTCTTCAGGAAGTCCCGCAGGTCGCGGATGCTGCGCTCGGCAAGGAAGGTCTCGGTGCCGGAGACGAGCACGACGGGCGCCGGACGCACCTGGTTCCATCCGAGTTGCGGGATGGAGACGGTGGACCGAGCTTTGGCCGGGGCGGATGTACGAGCAGCCACGCGGGTCCTCTCAGGATGGAATCTCCACTTTATCCTGCGCCGCCGACACCCTGATGTCGCTCCGACCACACCCGCACCGACCCGTCGACGCCGGGGGCGAGGAGCACCAGTCCCTGCTCGTCCGTGCGCTCCGCCACCGTGCCGATGCCCGCCAGGATCTCGAGGTTCCTGGCGGTCGGATGCCCATAGCTGTTGTCGGCTCCCACCGAGATGAGCCCCACCTTCGCGCGCAGCCGCTCGTACAACTCGGTGCTCTGGTCCGATGATCCGTGATGCGCCACCTTGACGACATCGACGGGCGCCAGGGCCGATGAGCGCAGCAGGGCATCCTGCGACTCCTCGCCGAGGTCGCCGAGGAAGACCGAGCTCGACCCGGCGCCACTGAAGCGCATCGTGACGCTGCCCGCGTTGCCCGTCGCCATGGTGGCGGCATCCGGCAGCGGCCAGAGCACCTCCCAGTCGAGGGCACCGAGCGATCCTCTGAGTCCGGCGGCTCCGCGCTCGATGATGCTGCCTCCCTGCTGCAGCCGAGACAGGATGCGACGGTCGGCATCGGTCTCGGGCAGGCCAACGATCGCGTGGTCGACACGGCCCAGGACGGCGTCGACCCCACCGACGTGGTCGAGGTCGTAGTGGGTGAGCACGAGGAGGTCGAGTCGGTGGATGCCGAGCGCGTCGAGGCACCGCGACAGCGGCGCAGGTTCCGGTCCGGTGTCGATGAGGGCGTGGCTGTCGCCGTCACGCACCACCACGGCGTCGCCCTGCCCGATGTCGCAGGCGGCGTACTGCCAGTCGCCAGGCATCGAGAGCGAGCGGAGCACCGACGAGCCGACGAGGGCGCCGCCATAGGCCCCGGCCGTGAGGAGCAGGCCAGTGACGAGCACGCCGACCGCCCGCGTGGAAGCGCCGTCCCTGCGGCGCACCGCGAGCCAGATCGCGGAGGCCGTGACGAGCGCGAGCAGCACGGCACCGCCAGCGCCGCCGACCCAGGGCAGCCTCGTCCAGGCGAGCCCGTCGACTGTGCGGGCGATCTGCGCGATCCAGGCCGACGGCACCCACGCGACCTGGAGGCAGGCCGAGCCGAGTCCGGGAACGACGGGCAGCAGCAGGCACCCGAGCAGGCCGAGCACTGTGCCGATCGGCGCCGCCGGCTCGGCGAGGAGGTTCGCGAGCACACCCGCGACGGGCACCGTCGGGTCGAGCAGGATGAGGATGGGCTGGCAGGCGAGCTGAGCGGACAAGGGCACGGCGATCGCGATCGCGATGGGAACAGGCATCCAACGCGCGAGGGAGTATGCCAGCGGGCGGGCCAACAGGAGAAGCCCGGCCGTCGCCGCGACAGACAACGCGAACCCGTAATCGCGGGCCAGCCAGGGATCGATCACCAGCAGCACGACGACGGCGACAGCCAGGGCCGGGATGCCGCGCCCCGGCCGGCCGATGCCGAGGGCGAACAGCACCACCGTCGCCATGACGGCTGCGCGCAGGACACTGGGCTGCGGAGTGACGAGTACGACGAACCCCGCGAGAGCCACGACGGCGAGCATGGAGCGCGCACGTCGCGGCAGTCCGCAGACGGCACCGAGCAGAACTATCGCGGCGACGACGACGGCGCAGTTCGCACCGGACACGGCGGTGAGGTGGCTGAGCGACGAACTCTTCATCGCCGCGTCGAGCTCCGCGGTGACGGCACCGGTGTCGCCGATGGCGAGACCGGGGAGCAGGTCGCCACCGTCGCCGGGGAGAGCCGTGGCCGCCAGCGACAGGCCGGCGCGCAGCGGATCAGCCCAGCCGAGGTACCACGGTGGCGGAGCGAGCACGGTGATCGGCCCGGAGGCGAACAGCAGGTACGCGACGTCCTCTCCGGCATCCGTCGACTTCACGGTGCCCCTCGCTCGCACGGTGGCCCCGATGCGCGGATGCTCCCCCGCCACCTCGCCGAAGATCAGGACTGGCGCCGCTGCACCGACAGGCGGGCTCGCACCATCGGGCCCTCGACTCGAGACCACGACCGCACGGGCCTCCAACCGGAGCTGCTCGGCGCCGGAGAACGCCCCTGCGCCGGCGACTGGAGCCGAGGACACCACGGCCGCGACCGTCACCGTGCGGTGCTGCTCAGCGGCCTCGATGAGCACGGGAGGAATGCGCGTGGCCGCCGCAGCTGTCACCGCTGTGCAGACCACGGCAGTCGCGGCGGCACCGAGTGCGGCGACCGCGAGGATGCGGCGGCCCCGGATCGAGCCGGACCCGCGGAGCAGCACGGCGACCCCGCCGATCGCCGACAGCGCCGCGGCCACCGCCACCCAGCCCGCGACATCCGGAATCCCGATCGCCACGAACGCCGCAGCCCAGGCGATGGCTGCCGGCCAGGCGAGTCGCAGCTCGGCTCCCATGGCCAGTCAGACCGTCACGAGGTCCTGCAGCGACTCGAAGGTCTTGTCGCCGATGCCACTGACCTCGCGCAGCTCGTCGACGCTCGAGAAGCCGCCGTTGGCGTCGCGCCAGTCGATGATGCGCTGCGCGAGAGCGGGGCCGATACGTGGCAGGGTGTCGAGGTCGGCCACGGTCGCCCTGTTGAGGTCGATCGGCCCGCCTGGTGCCGCTCCCCCGGCGGCTTCCCCGCCCGCGCCGGGCGCGACGGCTGACGGCGGTGGCACCTCGCCGACGGCAGGCACGACGAGCTGCTCGCCGTCGGACAGCTCGCGGGCGAGGTTCACTCCCCCGGGGTCGGCTGTCGCACCGAATCCGCCAGCCGCAGCCACGGCATCCATGACCCGGGAGCCGGCTGCGATCTCGTACAGGCCCGGGCGGGCGACGGCGCCGAGGACGTGCACAAAGAGCACCGGTGCCGACGAGGACGGGACACCATCACCCGCTGTCGTGCCGCCGCGTGTCGACGACGAGGTTGATCGGAGCTCGTCCGGGAGATCGCCGGGTTCGATCGTCTGACCGCTGCCGCCGGCGCCGAGCATCGCGACCACGACCGTGGCGATGAGCGCGGCGATGACGAGCACGATGACGCCGCCGACGGCGAGACGCACGCGCGGAGCCGCCCGAGCCGACGGATCGAGCCGGCTGATCGCCTCGTCGTCTGCGGTGCCCACCGGGTCAGGCTAGGTCGCACCGCGCCGGCTCCACCGTGGAGTCCGCAGGTCGACGCGACGACCGGATGACTGAAGGGCTGGGGAGGAATCCCCAGCCCTTCACGACGCGCGGGACACGCGAGATGCGTGAGTCGAGCTCAGCCCTTGGTGGCGATGCTCACGACCTTGGGTGCGCGCACGATGACATTCACGATCTCGCGGTCTCCGATGGAGCGCACGACGCCTGCAGAGGCGCGAGCGAGAGCCTCGAGTTCGTCTCCCGAGATGTTCGGCGACACCGTGAGCTTGTCGCGCACCTTGCCGTCGACCTGCACCACGGCGGTGACGGACTCGGCGATCAGCAGATTGGGGTCGGCCTTGCGCCACTGCACGAGGGCGATGCCGGGCTGGTAGCCGAGCTTCTCCCACATGTCCTCTGCCGTGTACGGCGCGAACAGGTTGAGAGCCATCGCCGTCACCTCGGCCGCCTCGCGCACGGCGGCATCCGCCGGGCCAGCGCCGGTGTCGATCACCTTGCGGGTGGCGTTGACCAGCTCCATGAGGCGGGCGACGACCACGTTGAACTTGAACGACTCGACGAGGCCGGGAGCGTCGGCGAGGAAGCGGTGGGTGACCCTGCGCAGCCCGGGGTCGCCGTTCTTCCACTGCACGTCCGGGCTCGAGGTCACGTCCTTGGAGACGCGCCATGCCCGCGCCAGGAACTTCGCCGAGCCGACCGGCGAGACCGCCGCCCAGTCGACGTCATCCTCTGGAGGTCCGGCGAACGCCATGGTGAGCCGCACGGCATCGACGCCGTGCTCCTCGAGCTGGTCGGAGAGACGCACGAGGTTGCCCTTCGACTTCGACATCGCCGAGCCGTCCATGAGCACCATGCCCTGGTTGAGCAGAGCCGAGAAGGGCTCCGTGAAGCTCAGGTAGCCGAGGTCGAAGAGAACCTTGGTGATGAAGCGCGCGTAGAGCAGGTGGAGGATGGCGTGCGTGACGCCTCCGACGTACTGGTCGACCGGGGCCCACTTCTCCGCCTCGCGCGGATCGAACGCTCGTGTGTCGTCGTTCGGGTCGAGGAATCGCAGAAAGTACCAGGAGCTGTCGACGAAGGTGTCCATGGTGTCGGCATCACGGCGTGCCGGCGTGCCGTCGATCGGGTTGGGTACATTGACCCAGTCATCTGCGGCGCCGAGAGGCGACGTGCCCTTGGGTTTCAGGTCGAGGCCATCGGCATCCGGAAGAAGAACCGGCAGCTGGTCCTCGGGAACCGGGATCTCAGTGCCGTCGGCCGCGTGGATGATCGGGATCGGGGTGCCCCAGTACCGCTGGCGCGAGATGAGCCAGTCGCGCAGGCGGTAGTTCTTGGCGGCGCGACCCCGGCCCTCTGCGGCGAGGATCTCGATGACCTTCTTGATGGCGTTCGACTTGGACAGCCCCGTGAGCGGGCCCGAGTTCATCAGGCGGCCCTCACCCGCAAGAGCGACTCCGGTGACGGCGGGGTCGGTGCTCTCGACATCGGGCAGCACCGGGTCGCCGTGCTCGTCGACGTCGATCACAGGGATGACGCCGGTGACGGGGGCATTCACGTCGACGACTACACGCACCGGCAGGTCGAAGGCACGGGCGAAGTCGAGGTCGCGCTGATCGTGCGCCGGAACGGCCATGACGGCGCCGTGCCCGTAGTCCGCCAGCACGTAGTCGGCGGCCCAGATGGGCAGCTTCTCACCATTGACCGGGTTGACGGCATAGCGGCCCAGGAAGACACCGGTCTTCTCGCGGTCGGTGGCCTGGCGCTCCATCTCGGTCGACTTCTGCACTGCCGTCAAGTACGTGGCGAAGCGCTCCTGGATCTCGGGCGTCGACCCCTCCACCAGTTCGGCGGCCAGGTCGGAGTCCGGAGCCACGACCATGAAGGTCGCTCCCCAGAGCGTGTCGGGACGGGTCGTGAAGACTGTGACGCGCTCCTCGCGGCCCGCGATCTCGAACTCGACGTCGGCCCCGATGGAACGACCGATCCAGTTGCGCTGCATGTTGATCACCTTCGACGGCCACGTGCCTTCGAGCTGGTTCAGGTCATCGAGCAGGCGGTCGGCATAGTCGGTGATGCGGAAGTACCACTGCGTGAGCTTCTTCTTGACGACGACCGCGCCGCTGCGCTCCGAAGTGCCGTCTGAGAGTACCTGCTCGTTCGCAAGCACGGTGAGGTCGACCGGGTCCCAGTTGACCCAGCTGTCCTTCCGGTAGGCGAGACCCTTCTTGTAGAGCTGCAGGAACAGCCACTGGTTCCACTTGTAGTACTCGGGGTCGCTCGTGTGCAGTTCGCGATCCCAGTCGAAGGACGTCGCGTACAGCCGCATGCTCGCCTTCTGCTGCGCGATGTTGTCGTAGGTCCAGCCGCGCGGGTCGATGCCGCGCTTGATGGCGGCGTTCTCGGCCGGCAGGCCGAAGGAGTCCCAGCCGATGGGGTGCATGACGTTGAATCCCTGGTGTCGCCAGTACCGCGCGATCACGTCGCCGAGGGCATATGCCTCCGCGTGGCCCATGTGCAGGTCGCCAGAGGGGTACGGGAACATGTCGAGCACGTACTTGCGAGGCCGTTTGTCGTCGGGGTCGCCCGAGCTGAAGGGCTTCATCTCATCCCAGACGGGCAGCCACTTCCTCTGGATGGAGGCGAAGTCGTAGACCTCTCCCTCGCTGGGCTCGCTGTGCGCGGACTCGTGCTCGTGTGCCACGTGACTCTCAATCGGTACGGAAGTGATGATGGGAGCGCCATTGCTCGAGGACGGGCCAGTGCGAAACATGGCTGTAACCAAGATTCCACTTTACTGAACAGTGCTGCGGATGCCGCATTCCCTGCCTCTCGGTCACTGAGGGCCCGACGGAGTCGGCGGCCGCAGCGGGCACTGAAGGCGCTCCGTCCGCAGACTCCGTCCGGGCCTCACCGAGAGGAATGGACGCCCAGGACCGCCAGCAGGGCTCGGGCCTTCACACGCGTCTCCTCGACCTCCTCTGCCGGCACGGAGAGCGCCGTGATGCCCCCGCCCGATCCGATGGTGGCGGCATCCGAAGTCAGCACGATCGAGCGGATGACCATGGCGAGGTCGATCGACCCGTCGACGCCGACGTAGCCGAACACACCCGAGTAGATGCCTCGCGGGCCCTGCTCGAGTTCGGCGAGTATGCCCATGGCGCTGATCTTGGGTGCGCCGGTCATCGAACCGGCGGGGAAACACGCCTCGACGGCGTCGATGCCGGTGAGCCCGTCGGCGAGATCGGCCTCGACCGTCGACACCAACTGGTGCACCTGGGCGTAGCTCTCGACGGCGAGCAGGCTCGTGACCCGCACGCTACCGAGCGCGGCGATGCGGCCGAGATCGTTGCGCATGAGGTCGACGATCATCAGGTTCTCGGCCTGCTCCTTGTCGCTGGCCTCGAGCTCGGCCCTCAGGTCTATGTCCTCGACGACCGAGCGACCACGCGGGCGTGTGCCCTTGATGGGCTTCGTGACGACGCGGCCGGTCTCGGAGACGTGCAGGAACTGCTCCGGAGAGGAGCTCAACAGCGCCAGCTCGCCGAATCGCAGCAGGCCGCCATGGTGCGTGGGACTCGCGGCGCGCAGCCGACTGTAGGTCTCGAGGGGATCGAAGTGTCCGTCGACGGTGATCGTGTTGGTGAGGCAGAGCTGGTACGCGTCGCCGCGGCGGATCGCCTGCTGGCATCGCTCGATGAGCCGCTCGTATGCAGCCGGGCCGTGACGCCAGCTGGCGATGCTGCGACCGGGCGCTGGCGCACGAAGCGTCTGCGCCGGGGCGCCCTCGACGGGCGCGATGGCTCGACGCACTCGATCGACCCACGCTGCGAAGTCCTTCCGTTCTGCCGCGGACTCGAGCGCGATGATCCGCACCGAGCGCGTGCCGTGGTCGAACTCGATGGCACGATCGATGAACTGGAACGCTGCATCCGGATGCCGCGACTCCGGAAGCGGCACCCCCGTCGTCTGCGCGCCGACCTCGTAGCCGAGCCAGCCGACCCAGCCGAGGGGGCGTCCGTCGAGCGGCAACGTGTCGTCGATCGCCGGACCTCCGGCATCCGTGGGATGGGCCGTTGCCGAAAGCCCGGAACGCAGGAAGGCGAACACGTCGTCGTGGGGGCCGAACAGCGCCACCCCGTCGGCGGTCGATGGAGCACCCATCCAGCTGCGGCCGTGCTCGGCGTCAGTCCCGGCGTCGAGCCAGAAGGCATGCCCCTCGTCGCCTAACAGTGCGGCGAACACCCGCTCGGGGTCACGCCAGGCGTCGAGCGCGATGATCCGGGGCATCCGTCCAGCCTAGAGCCGGGCGAGCACAGGAGAGGCGGACCCACGGGGGAACGGGATCCGCGTCTCGGCGGTCTCGGGCGTCACTCAGCGGAACGCGTGACTTCCGCGGTTCTGCACTCGCTCCTCGAGCTTGTCGAAGCCGGTGCCGTGGCCATTGCCCCAGCCGTGGTTGTGCGTCCAGGTCCTCACCTTCGCGAAGGCGAGGGTTGCATGCGCAGCAGCGTCGGCCATCTGCTCGAAGACCACGGGATCGACGTTGTCGGTCGTGTCGCAGGCCTTGTGGTAACAGGGGTCGTACGGAGCCCCGGCCGTACCGCCGAAGTTCGCGGCCTCGGCATCCGTCTTGATCCCCTCGGCTCCCGTGAACAGTCCACCCGCGGGGATGCCGTTCTCGATGAAGCCGAAGTAGTCGCTGCGGCCGTCGAACTCGGTGGGGGCCGTGGCCAGCTTCTTCATGCCGAAGTAGTCGGTGAAGACCTCCTCGATCTCCGCCGAGCCCTCGGGGCCGGCTGCACCGAACGCGTCGCCGTCGCCGTCGTAGACGAAGCGCACGGCGTTGGGCGATCCCACCATGTCGAAGTTGAGGTTGACGGCCGTGGCGGCGATCTGCTTCTCCGACAATTGCGACACGTAGTAGTTCGAGCCCTGCAGGCCGTCTTCCTCTCCGCTCCAGAAGGCGAACCGCACGCGGTTCTGCGGCTGGATGTGGAGACGCTTCAGCTGGATCGCGGTCTCAAGGAGAGTCGCGGATCCGGTGCCGTTGTCGTTGATGCCGGGACCTTCGGCGACGGAGTCGAGGTGGGCACCCACGACCACGGTCTCCGATGCCCGGCCCGTGGTGTCGGCGAGCACGTTGAACGTCTCCGTGTCCTTCAGCGTGCCGTCGACGAACACACGGGCTGCGGATCCGGTCGTCGCCGCGATGGACTCCCCGATCGCGAAGCTGGTGCCGATCGCGGGGATCGCGGAGGCCGTTCCGAGCGTCCCGGAGACGACTCCGGTGCGATCGTCGCCGGGAACGTCGTTGCCCTGGTTGAAGATGATCGCGGCTGTTGCGCCCGCCGTCGCTGCATGGGCGACCTTGTCGGAGAACGGGCATGTACCGCGTTGCAGGAGAGCGATGGCTCCCACGACGAAGCCCCCGAAGTCAGCGGTCTCGCATCCGCTCGTCGAGGCACGATCGCCCGTCAGGTTGAGGTCGACGGGCACCACGGGGCCCGAGACGTCTCCGGATGCCGAGTAGCTCATCGCCGAGAAGTCGTCTGCGCCGTAGACGGTGGGTGTCGGAGCAGTCAGCTCGAAGGCGGAGTCGTTCAACACGAACTGCTCGTAGCTGAAGTACTGCCGCGACGTCGTGAAGCCGGCTTTCGCGAGCTGCTTCTCGACGTAGGCGCCCGATGCCTCATGGCCGGGAGTCCCCGAGGCACGATTGCCGCCATTCCTCACGGCGATGGACTGCAGTGCGTCGAGGTGGCGGGTGAGGCCGTCCGCGGTGATGGCCTTCCGCAGGGCGAGCGAGTTGAGCTTCTGCCATCCGTCACCGCCGCCGCCCTGGGATCCCGAGGCCAGTGCCGGCGAGACTCCCGTCATGGCCAGGGCGCCTCCGAGCACGATGCTCGTGGCGATGGCCAGCCTGCGCTTCATCTGCGTTCTGCTCACTGGTGCTCCTTGGGGGAGTTCGAGTGGAATCCGTTCCGCCGACAGCGGTGGCGCCGACGTCTCCATCGAACCTATCCCTGATCGGAAGGCTACGGGTGTGAATGCTCTCATCCGCACATGCGCACATGCGCACATGCGCGCATCCGTCAGGCCGGAATGCGGCCGTCCACCAGCGTGACGGTTCGGTCGACGAGGTCGGCCGGCACGTCACCGTGCGAGATGAGGATGACAGTGCGCCCGTCGCTCGACGCCGCCGCGAGCAGGTCGCGCAGGACCTCATCGGCGCGGTCGGCGTCGACGTTGGCCGTCGGCTCGTCGAGCACGAGCACCGGGAAGTCAGCGAGCAGGGCCCGCGCGAGAGCGATGCGCTGCGCCTGCCCGCCCGAGACGCGCGATCCGTGCTCGCCGAGCGCGGTGTCGAGCCCGGCACGGGAAGTCGCCCAGTCGGCGAGCCCGACGCGAACCAGCACGGCGATGAGTTCGGCATCCGTCGCCGTCTCCCGGGCGAAGACGAGGTTGTCGCGCAGGGTCGAGTCGAAGATCCACGGCTGCTGCTCGCAGAGACCGATCAGGGTACGGATGCCGTCCTGCTGCAGCTCCCGCGCCTCGGCACCGCCCACGCTGAACGATCCGCCGTAGTCGAGCAGGCGCACCAGCGTGTGGGCGAGCGTAGTCTTCCCGGCGCCGCTCTCCCCGCGCACGAGCAGGCGTTCCCCGGGACGCACGACGAGGTCGAGCGGGCCGAGAGCGCCGCTGCCGTCCGGCCAGCGCGCCGTGAGGCCGCGGAGGGCCAGGGTGCTGTCGGCGCCTGGCGCCAGGGGTCGGGCGTCGGCGACATCGAGCGCCAGGGCGGCGGGAACGACGTCGGGCACAGCCGATGCCACTCTCTCGGCGCTGGCGCGCACAGAACGCCAGGCACCCACCGCGGCCGGGAGCATCGCGCAGACCTCGAACACCGCCAGCGGCACCAGGACGATCACGGCCAGTTCGGGGCCGTCGAGGGTGCCGGAGCGGAGCGCGGGAACGGCGATGAGGATGCCGGCCAGCGTGGCGGCCCCGGCGGCGAGGGAGACGACCCCCGAGGAGAGCCCAGCGCCGATGGCAGCCCGGGTCTCGGCCCGGCGGAGGGCGACATCCGCAGCCGAGACACGGTTCAGGCCCGCGTCGACGGCGCCGTAGGCGATGAGAGCCTCGAGACTCGAGAGCAGGTCGACCAGCGCGGCGCTGACGGCTCCGCGACGAGGCGCGATGGCCGCATCGGCGCGAGCGGAGACGGTGGCATGAAGCAGGGTGCCCGCGATGAAGGCGACCGCGAGGCAGCCGGCGAGGGCGATGGCCGCCGTCGGACTGAGGAACCACAGGAACACCACGCTGCCGAGCGCAGTGACCCCGGCCACCAGTGCCGGTTGGAGCACTCGCAGCGGCAGGTTCTGCAGCTCGTCGACGTCGCGGGAGAACCTGGTGAGCAGGTCGCCGCGCCCGATCGCGTGCATGCCGTCCGGCGCCAGTGGAACAAGGCGTTCGAGCAGCTCCACTCGCAGTCGGGTGAGCTGGCGGAGCGCGGCGTCATGGGTGACGAGCCTCTCGAGATAGCGGAAGGCCCCTCGCGCGATGGCGAATGCCCGTACGCCGACGACGGCGAGCGAGATGTAGACGATCGACGGCTGCTCGGCGGCGCGCACGATCAGCCACGCCGAGCACGCGAGTAGGGCGACGGCGGAGCCGGCCCCCAGTGCGCCGACGAGGACGCCGGGAACGAAACGGCGAGCTGGCGGCTGCGCCAAGCGCAGCACAGTCCGAGTGGCAGTCCGTTCAGACACGGGCGACCTCCTCGAGCCTGATGACGGCGTCCGCGGCCGCGATGAGGGCGGGACGGTGACTCACGACGATGACGATGGCACCGGATGCCGCGGCCGAGCACAGCTCTCCGATGATGAGCTGTTCCGAGGCCGCGTCGAGCGCCGATGAGGGTTCATCGAGCAGCAGGATGCGGCATCCGCGGCCCTCGAGACGATAGAGGGCGCGCGCGATGGCGACCCGCTGCGCCTGCCCGCCGGACAGCCCGGATCCGCCGACCCCCAGCACGGAGGACGGGTGGACGTCGTGCAGGCCGACGCGGGCGAGTACCGCCGCCACACGCGCGCCATCAGGGGCGGAGTCGCCGAGCGCGACGTTCGCCGCGACGTTACCGGAGACCAGCCCGGGCTGTTGGCCCGACCAGGCCACGTCGGCACGCTGGACCGGGTGACCGTCGAGGAGGATGGCGCCACCATCACCAGCGCCGTGGCCGGCCCCGTCGAGTGCGGCGATGGCATTCAGCAGTGTCGACTTGCCAGCACCGCTCGGCCCGGTCACGACGGTGAGGGTCCCGGCGATCGCACCGGCGGTGAATCCGTCGAGGACTCGCGCGCCGTCGTGCGCCACGCGCAACCCGACGATCTCGAGGTGCGCGCACCTGCCGGTCGTCCCCGCTGACGACGCCGCTGACGAGGCCGCAGACGACGCGACCGACGTCCCAGGTGATCCTGCGACGGCGGCTGTCGTCGACATCACACCCCCGGTGGTCGCCCGTGCGGCATCCGCCTCATCGAGGATGCCGAGGACATCGCTCGCCGCTGCCAGTCCGTCGGCTGCAGCGTGGAACTGCACGCCGACCCCACGTACGGGCAGGAACGCCTCGGGGGCGAGCAGCAGCACGAACAGTCCGACGGAGAGTGGCATGGCCCCGTCGAGCAGACGCAGTCCGATCTGCACGGCGACGATCGCGACCGAGAGGCTCGCCGCCAGTTCGAGCACGAATCCGCTGAGGAAGGAGATGCGGAGCACCTTCATCGTGTCGCGCCTGTAGTCGTCTGTGACGGCAGCGATGCGGGCCGCCTGCCTGTGCTGGCGACCGAAGATCTTCAGGGTGCCGAGGCCGCCGACGACGTCGAGGAACGCGGCCGAGAGCAGCTGCAGCCGCGACCAGGAGCGCTTCTGCGCGGCCTGTGTCGCCCAACCGATGAGGATCATGAACACGGGGATGAGCGGCAGGGTGATGATGACGATGAACGCGCTCAGCGGATCCTGCAGCAGCATGACCAGCACCAGCAGCGGGGTGGCGATGACCGTCAGGATGAGCTGGGGCACGTACTTGCCGAAGTAGGCGTCGAGGGCGTCGAGCCCGGCACCGAGGACCGTCGCCAGGGTCGCCGTCCCGCGTCCCCGTGTCCAGCTCGGGCCCAGGCGCACCGCCGCGTCCACGGCTTGGGCGCGCAGTTCTCCCTTCACCCGGGACGATGCGGCTGCGGCTGCGGCATCCGTGGCCCAGATGCATGCTGCGCGCACGACGACGGCCGCGGTCAGTCCAGCGAGCAGCGGCGCGAGTTCGTCGAGCGTCGCACCGTCGATGGCCCGGGAGACTGACTGGGCGGTGCACCAGGCGAACACTATGACGGCGAGGGTCTGCACGAAGCCGATCGCGCCCCCGCCGAGCAGGAACAGGCGCGCTCCAGCTGCACGGCGGAGCAGACGTGGATCGAGTGGTTTCACGCGATGGTGCGTGTCGGTTCGGTCACGACACCAACGGTAGCGGGTGGCCCATCAGTGCTGTGCCGCCTCGATGTGCGCCCTCGTCACGCGCTTGCGGAAGATCCAGTAGGTCCAGCCCTGGTAGGCGAGGATGAGCGGCAGGAACACCAGAGCCGTCCAGCTCATCACCGTGAGCGTGTAGGTGGAGCTCGAGGCGTTCGCGATCGTGAGGCTGTTGGCCGGATCGTTGGAAGCCGGCATCACGTCGGGGAACGGCGCCGTGAACAGGGCGAGCACGGCGAAGGCGATCGTCGCGGCGCCGAGAGCGAAGGACCATCCCTCGGAGCCGGCGCGGTTGAGGTACCACGAACCGATCAGCGCCAGCGCTGCGAGGGCGGCGAGCACCAGGTACATGAAGGCGAACTCGGCGATGAAGGCGGTCCAGATCAGGAACAGCGCAGCGACGACGATGGTGATGAGTCCGGAGCGCACCGCGAGATTCCGAGCCCGCGCCCGCATCTCGTCTGTCGTCTTGAGCGAGACGAACACCACGCCGTGCGTGAAGAACAGCAACAGCGTCGTGAGTCCGCCGAGGAGGGCGTACGGGTTCAGCAGGTCGATGAGGGTGCCCGTGTAGTTGTGACCCTCGTCGAGCGGGACGCCCTGCACGATGTTGGCGAAGGCGACACCCCAGAGCAGCGCCGGCACTGCCGAGCCGACGATGATCATGCCGTCGAACCACGACGTCCACTGCGATCCCGGATGCTGGTGCCGATATTCGAAGGAGACTCCCCGCACGATGAGGGCGAGAAGGATGAGCAGGAGCGCCAGGTAGAAGCCGCTGAACAGGGTCGCGTACCACTCGGGGAACGCGGCGAAGAGGCAGGCGCCCGCCACGATGAGCCACGTCTCGTTGAGGTCCCAGACGGGACCGATCGTGTTGATGAGCACTCGGCGGTCCGCGTCGTCCTTACCGAGGAACGGCAGCGACATGCCGACGCCGAAGTCGAAGCCGTCGAGGACGAAGTAGCCGATGAACAGACCGGCGATGATCCAGAACCAGAGGGTGGGCAGATCCATCAGAGCCTCCTAGTAGACCGTCGTGAGCGGTTTGATCTCGCCGCTCTCGGCATCGGGTTCTGGCGCGGGTGCCGGCCCCTTCTGGGCGGCGCGCTTGATGAGCTTGAATTCGACCACGGCGAGGATGCCGTAGATCAGCGTGAACGCGATCAGCGAGATGAGCACCTCGAGGCCGGTGACATTGGGCGACACCGCGTCCTCCGTCTTCAGCAGGCTGAACACGATCCAGGGTTGCCTGCCCATCTCGGTGAAGATCCAGCCCATGATCATGGCCGCGAGCGACAGCGGGAACGACCAGATCGCCGCGCGCCACACCCACTTGTTCTTCGGCATCCGTCCCTTGCGGGTGAGCCAGAGGCCCACGACGGCGACGAAGACGTGCAGCAGGCCGAGGCCGATCATCCAGCGGAAAGCCCAATAGGTGATCCAGATGACCGGCGTGTAGTCGCCCGGGCCGTAGAGCTGGGTGTACTGGGCCTGCAGATCGTTGATGCCCTCGACGGTCCCATCGAGCGTGTGCGTCGAGAGGAACGACAACAGATACGGGATGCGGATGGAGAACAGCTCGCTGGTGCCATCGGGCGTTCCCCACGTGAAGATCGAGAATGAGGCATCCGCCCCCGTCGCCGTGTCGTAGAGCGCCTCGGCCGCCGCCATCTTCATGGGCTGCGTCTGCACCATGGCGAGACCGAGCTGGTCCCCCGACAGCGTGGTGAGGATGCCGGATGCCACCATCATCCAGAGGCCGAACTTGAGAGCCGGGCGCATGGTGACGAGGTTCTGGTTGCGGGCCAGATGCCAGGCCGCCACCGTGATGATGAGGCCGGCCGCCACCATGAACGACGCGAAGATCGTGTGCGGGAAGGCGGCGAGGGCCACCTTGTTGGTCAGCAGCGCCCAGATGTCGGTGAGCTCGGCCCGCCCGCGCGCCTCGTTCAGTTCGTACCCCACGGGGTTCTGCATGAACGCGTTCGCGGCGATGATGAAGTACGCCGACAGGATCGAGCCGATGCTCACCACCCAGATCGTCGCGAGGTGGAGGCCCTTCGGCAGTTTGTCCCAGCCGAAGATCCAGAGGCCGATGAACGTGGCCTCCAGGAAGAAGGCGAGCAGGCCCTCGAGGGCGAGCGGTGCGCCGAAGACGTCGCCGACGAAGCGCGAGTACGTCGACCAGTTCATGCCGAACTGGAACTCCTGCACGATTCCGGTCACGACGCCCATGGCGAAGTTGATGAGGAACAGCGTGCCGAAGAACCGGGTGAGCTGCAGGTAGTGCACCTTGCCTGTGCGGTACCACGCGGTCTGGTACACAGCGGCGGTCAGGCTCATGCCGATCGTGATCGGCACGAACAGGAAGTGGTAGATCGTCGTCAGCCCGAACTGCCAGCGCGACAGCAGCAGCGGATCCAGCCAGTCGTTCACGGGTGCTCCCCTCGATGATTTCTACACAGCGTAGAAACCAACTTCTACAGAGCGTAGAACACACTCACGCGAAACGGTATTCTGAACTTATGGCAACGCTGGGTGATCTCGAAAGAGCGGTGATGGACCTGCTCTGGGATGCCGCGACCCCGCTGACCGCCAACGAACTCCGCGACGCTCTCGAGGCCGGCGGCGCGACGACCGGCCGGCGAGACGTCGCGGCGACCACAGTGCTCACCGTGCTGTCGCGACTCGAGACCAAGGGGTTCGTCGACAGGGCCCGCGAGAGCCGCCCGCATCTCTACAGTGCCGTGAGCGGCCGCGCGGAGCACACGGCCGAGCTCATGCACGAGGTTCTCGGCACGGCATCCGACCGCGATGCCGCCCTCGCCCGGTTCGTCGGGCAGGTCAGCCCCGAGGAGGCCGAGATGCTGCGCACACTGCTCGCCTCGCGCGATCGGGCCTAGACGTGTTCGCTGCCTCCGTTGCCCTCGCCCTGATCGCCGTCGCACTCGCCTGGCCGGTGCCGATAGCCCTCGCCCGCGCCGGGTGGCCGTCGCGCACGCCCGGTCGCGCCCTCGCGCTCTGGCAGATCATCGCCCTCGCCGGCGGCACGAGCATGATCGGCGCGCTCCTGCTGTTCGGCTTCGCGCCCTTCGTCGGTGTCGGTGCCGCGGATGCCGGCCTGCTTCTGAGCGGCCTCATCAGTGGACCGCTGCCCGCGGGCGTGGGGGCCGTGCACATCGTGGCGCTGGGCGCGGCGGTGCTGCTCGGCGCGCACCTGCTCCTCAACCTCGGCACGACCGCCGTGCGCGCGGAGCGCAGCCGACGTCGGCACCACGCCTTGGTCGAACTGCTCAGCTCGCCGGTTCCCGGGCGCCCGGGCACCCGCATGCTCGACCACGCAGCACCCGTGGCGTACTGCCTGCCCGGGATGCACACGGTCACCGTCCTGTCCGAGGGGCTCGTCGACCTGCTCGACCGTGACCAACTCGACGCCGTGCTCGCCCACGAGCGCACCCACCTGCGTCAACACCACCACCTCGTGCTGCTGGCCTTCACCGCCTGGAACAGCGCACTGCCGTGGTTCCCGATCGCCAACCGTGCCGAGCGGGCCGTCGCCCTGCTGGTCGAGATGCTCGCCGACGACACCGCACGACGTGAGGTCGACGCGGCGACCCTCGCCACGGCGATCGCCCTCGTCGGATCCGCGTGGGGCGACGTGGCCCACGCCGACGTTCTGGGCGCAGCGCCCCGGCGGGCGTCGGGCGCTGGCGTCAGCTCTCCAGCCGAGAGGCCCGGCGCGCCCGTCGCCGGGGCGATCGGCGCGCGGATCTCCCGGCTTCTCGCAGCCTGATTCCCGGTCCGGTCGCCTAGGCTCGGGTCGATGAACGACGTCCTGCTGTGGATCCTCGAGACTGTGCAGTCGGTGGATCCGGTCCTGCGCACTCTGATCGCCGGCATCGGCATCATGCTCGAGACGTCGCTGCTCATCGGACTGGTCGTGCCGGGAGACTCGATCGTGCTCGTGGCGAGTACGGCCGTCGACGGCGCAGTGGAGTACTTCGCACTCATCGCCACGGTCGTGGTCGGCGCCCTGATCGGTGAGAGCATCGGGTTCTACCTCGGGCGGTGGTTCGGTCCCCGCATCCGTCGCAGCCGAGTCGGTGCCCGCATCGGTGAGAAGAACTGGCAGAGGGCCGAGCGCTACATCGAGCGGCGGGGCGGCATCGCCGTCTTCATCTCACGCTTCCTGCCCGTGCTGCACTCGCTGGTGCCCGTCACAGTCGGCATGAGCACGATGCGCTACCGACGCTTCCTGGCGTGGACGGCTCCGGCGAGCATCATCTGGGCCTTCGCCTACGTCTCCGTCGGGTCCGCTGCAGCCGGGAGCTTCCGCGAGACCAGCGAGAAGCTGCACTACGCCGGTTACATCTTCGTCGGCATCATCGTGGTCTTCCTCCTGCTCGTGCTCGTTGCGAAGAAGCTGTTGACACGCCTCGAGCGGAGGCACCTTGCCGATGACGACGCAGACAGCGGCACCGCGCCGGAGTCCGAGTCGCTGGACGCCCCTGGGCCGTCGGGAGAATGACGAACGGGCCGGATGCCGTGAGGCATCCGACCCGTCCCTGCAGTGAATCGCAGCGCGTTAGAGCAGACCGGCCTTGTCGAGCCAGTCCTTAGCGGCGGTGTTTGCCGACGCCTTCTCGTCACCCTCGACCCGCTCGCGCAGGTCGATGAGGTCGTCGGTCGTCAGCTTCGCCGAGATGGCGTCGAGCGCCTTCTCGAGCTCGTCCGAGGCGATCGACGAACTGAGCAGCGGGATCACGTTCTGCGCCGAGATGAGGTTCTCGGGGTCCTCCAGAACCAGGAGGTCCTTCGACTTGATGTCGGGGGACGTCGTGTAGATGTCGGCCACCTGCACCGTGTTGTCGGTGAGGGCCTTGACCGTGTCGGGCCCGCCGAAGTCCTCGATCGGCACGAAGGTCACGTCGTTCACCTTGTAGACCGACTTGAGACCCGGGATGCCGTAGCCGAGCTCACCGAACTGCGGGTTGGCGCCGAGGCTGAACGGCTCCACCTTGGTGAGATCGCCGATGGCCGTCAGGCCGTTCGCGTCGGCGAACTCCTTGGTGACGACATAGGCGTCCTTGTCCTCAGCGGCAGCAGACTTGTAGACGACGAGGTCGTCCTTCGCCACTGCATCGCCGAGGGCGCCATCGACGTCTTCAGTCGTGCGCTCGGTGTACTCGGTGTCGTAGTACGCGAGCAGGTTGCCGTTGTACTCCGGGATGAGGTTGATCGAGCCGTCCTGCAGAGCCGGGATGGTCTGCTGGCGCGGGCCGATGTTGAACTTCGTGCTCACGTCGAAGCCCTGGGCTTCGAGCGCCTGCGCGTAGATCTCGCCGAGGATCTCGCTCTCGGGGAATGCGAAGGATCCGACGACGATCGCGTCGCCGCCGCCTCCCCCCGAAGCTGTCTCTGGAGCGGTGGGATCTCCGGATGCGCACCCTGCCAGAGCCACGACAGCTCCGACCGCGACAACGCCGATGGCGATCCGGCCCTTCTTGAAAATACTCATGATTCCCTTTCCTGGATTGGTGTTCCCACCGTCGAGGACGGGCCTGGTGCCCGCCGACGAAGACTCTGTCGTTCAGTCTGGCGCGTGCTGCCGACACCCGGCGTCGCCGTGAGTCGTTGGATGACGGCGAAGACGCCGTCGATCATCAGTGCCAGTGCCGTGATGAGGATGGCGCCGCCGAGGATGCGGTCGTAGTCGTTGAGTCCGATGCCGCTGGCGATGATGCGGCCGAGACCCCCGAGTCCGACATAGGAGGCTATGACCACTGTCGCGATGACCTGGAGCACTCCCGCACGCAGACCGCCGATGATGAGCGGCAGCGAGAGCGGGATCTCGACCTTCGTGAGGATCTGCATCTCGGTCATCCCGCTCGCCCTGGCGGAGTCGATCGTCTGTCGGTCGACGGACTCCAGGCCGGAGTATGCGCCCGCGAGGATCGACGGGATGGCGAGCAGCACCAGCGCGATCATGGTGCCGACGAAGACTGCCGTGGTGCTGACCATCGAGTAGCCGAGCACCATCGTCAGGAAGAACAGCACACCCAGGGTCGGAAGCGCTCGCATGGCGCCGGTGAAGGAGATGACGAACTGCCGCCCCTTCCCCGTGTGCCCGATGTAGAAGCCGAGGGGCAGCGCTATCAGCGCGGCGACGAGCACCGACACGAAGGTGTAGAACAGGTGCTCGGCCAGTCGGTCCTGGATGGGCAGCGGGGACTGGGACCCCGCCACCCAATGGGTGGGATCGAAGATCCAGAGAATGGCGCCGAAGATGAGGTTCACGCGGCATCCGCCGCCTTGATCTGGAGCTGGAGAGCGGTCGACGCGGACCGGCTCCTCTTGTCGCCGCGACTCCACGGCAGCAGGACGCGTCCGATCAGCACGAGGACCACGTCGAACACCAGCGCGATGAGGAGGCTGGCGATGATGCCCGTCCCGACCTCCTCGAGGATGCCGCGCTGCTTGCCGTTCGTGAACAGGTAGCCGAGGTTCTCACTGCCGATCAGCACACCGACGGAGACGAGGGCGATCGTGCTCACCGACACCACGCGCATGCCGGCCAGGAGCACCGGGCCGGCGAGCGGGAATTCGACCTTCCAGAACTGCTGCCACCGTGAATACCCCATCGCGAGTGAGGCCTGCTTGACGTCGGGCGAGACCGAGGCGAAGGAGTCGGATGCCGCGCGCACCATGATGGCGACGGCGTAGATGCTGAGAGCGACGATCAGGTTGATGTCGCTCAGCACCTTCGTGCCGAGGATGGCCGGGAGGATGACGAAGAGCGGCAGCGAGGGGATCGTGTACAGCAGGCTCGTCGAGGTGATGATGATGCCGCGCGCAGCGCGCCCGGTGATGGCGAGCCGGCCGAGCGGCACCGCGATGACGAATCCGATGATGATCGGGATGATGCTCAGCCGGATGTGGTTGAGAGTCAGCTCGAGGACCAGTTCCCAGTTCGAGAGGAACCAGTTCACGACACTCTCACGTCCACGGGTACGCCGTCGGCCGACCGGGCGTCCCCGTCGATGAGGCCGGCAGGGCGGCCGGTGTCATCGACCACGAGGATCTGCCCACTGGCGGGGTCGCGGGGCTCCAGGTGCAGTCGCCGCTGGCCACGGTCGGCACCGATGAACGACGCCACGAAATCGTCGGCGGGATGCGCCAGGATCTCCGCCGGAGTGCCCACCTGGGCGACGATGCCACCGGTCTTGAACACGACGACCTGGTCTCCGAGGGTGAAAGCCTCGTCGATGTCATGGGTGACGAAGACGACGGTCTTGTCGAGATCCCGCTGCAGGCGCTTGAGCTCGTTCTGCAGCTCCACGCGCACGATGGGGTCGACGGCGCCGAACGGCTCGTCCATCAGCAGGATGTTGGGGTCGGCGGCGAGGGCGCGGGCGACGCCCACGCGCTGCTGCTGGCCGCCGGACAGCTGGCGGGGGTACTTGTCGGCGAGCGAACGGTCGAGGCCCACCGTGTCGAGCAGCTCGAGGGCACGCGTGCGCGCCTCGGCCTTCGACGTTCCCCGGAGCAGAGGGACTGTCGCCACGTTGTCGACGATGCGGCGGTGCGGGAGGAGGCCGCCGTTCTGCATGACATAGCCGATGCTGCGCCGCAGCTGGACGGGGTCGCTGCCTGAGACATCCGTGTCGTCGATGACGACCTGGCCGGCCGTCGGGTCGACCATGCGGTTGATCATGCGGAGCAACGTGGTCTTGCCGGACCCGGACGAGCCCACGAACACCGTGATGCGCCGAGACGGGATCAGCAGCGAGAAGTCGTCGACCGCCAGGGTGCCGTCAGGGAATCTCTTCGACACCGAGCGGAACTCGATCATGGGACGAACTCATTTCCTCGATGCAGCCGAATGGAACAGCGTCAGTGATCTACACAAACACCATTCGGCGCCCGAGGCAAAAAGGATTGCCGATTGAGGCGAATCTGTGACTAGCCCCTTGACAAGTCAGCCGGCGACTGGTCCGAAGAGTCCGGTGAGGTAACCGTGGAGCACTCGACGCGCCTCGTCGATGTAGCGCTCGTCGCCGTTCGAGTCGAAGGCGAAGGCGCGCGAGAGGATGGCGTCCATCATCTCGACGGCCACTTCGAGGTGGAACGCGAGGTCATCGCCGCCGTCGAGGCCGAAGACCTCGGTGAGCACATCGGAGTACAGCTTCGAGAACGGCATCTCGATGTCGTCTGCGCCGGCTGCGGCCGGGAGGCGCTCGCGGTCCACGAAGTGGATGATGCGGAAGCCGGGCTCGGAGCGGTAGAGCTCGACGAACGAGGTGATGCCCAGATCCACGGCGTCCCACCAGGTCGACGGAGTCTCGGTCTCGATGAGCGACACGATGCGGCTGCGGAATCGCGCGATGGCGCGCTCCCGGAGTGCCTGCAGGACCGCGATCCTGTCGGGGAAGTACCGATAGACGGTGCCGATCGAAGCGCCGGAGCGCTCGGCGATCATCGCCGTCGTGAGACGGTCGAAACCGATCTCGTCGACGATGGTCGCTGCTGCGTCGAGCAGTGCGTTCAGGCGGTCGGCTCCGCGCTGCTGGATGGGTTCCGTTCGCACGAGTGCGATGGGGAACTCAGCCCCGATGATGCTGCCTACCGGCACTGATCCTCCTTGGAAATTGCAACCTTTATTGTATGCATCCGAATGAGCGCTTCCTGAACGCGCTCTCAGGCGCCGTGCCCATGCGAAACTGGACCATATGGTCACTTCAGCGGATGCCGAGCCTCAGCGCTCCGTCGATAGCCCGACCATCCATCTCCTCGCCCGTTTCGAGGACATGCTCCACACGCGCCGCGAGGCCTGGGCCCGTAGGCACGGGCGAATTCCCCTGATCATTCCTTTTTCCGGGTACGGGTCGACGGAATGGACCCGGGTGCTCTGCAGGGTCATGCTGCAGAAGCCGGAACCCGTTCCGTCCGACCCGCCGACCCGCTCCGACCGCAAGCGTGCCAAGCGTCGGGAGCGCCTGCGGGGGTGGCGCAGCTTCGTCAGCGTCCCCCTGAATGGGGCCATGGTGTCGATCACCATCGACGGAGCGACCACCGAGGTGCGCGCCGACCGCGGTGGAGTGGTGGATGCCGTCATCCCGATCTCGCTCGAGGCCGGCTGGCACGTGGCGACGCTCAAGACCCCCGGGGGCGTCGCCGTCGAGGCACCGACGCAGATCATCGACCCCTCGGTGGAGTTCGGGATCGTCTCGGATGTCGACGACACCGTCATGGTCACCGCACTCCCGCGTCCCTTCGTCGCGGCGTGGAACACCTTCGTGCTCGACGAGCACGCGCGCATCCCGACTCCGGGAATGGCCGTGCTGATGGAACGTCTCGTGGCGGCGAACCCCGGATGCCCCGTCATCTACCTCTCCACGGGCGCCTGGAACGTGGCGCCGACGCTGACCCGCTTCCTGTCGCGCAACATCTATCCGGCCGGCGCCCTGCTGCTCACGGACTGGGGTCCTACCCACGACCGCTGGTTCCGCAGCGGCCAGGAGCACAAGCGCGACAACCTGCGCCGCCTCGCCGAGGAGTTCCCGAACATCAAGTGGCTGTTGATCGGCGACGACGGCCAGCACGACGAGGACATCTACCGTCGGTTCGCGGCCGAGCGACCCGGCCACGTTGCGGCCGTCGCCATCCGGCAGCTCTCGACAGGCGAGGCCGTTCTGGCCGGAGGGCGATCGAAGCCCGAGAAGGACATCGCCCCCGACGTTCCCTGGGTCTACTCGCCCGACGGTTCGGGCATCGTCGATCAGCTCGACGAGCTCGGGATCGTCTGACCCCTCGCTCGCTGAGGCCCGGACGAAGTCCGCGGTCGAAGCGCGGGTCGAGTG
The DNA here is from genome assembly GCF_038432415.1 of Leifsonia stereocauli. Classification (NCBI taxonomy): domain Bacteria; kingdom Bacillati; phylum Actinomycetota; class Actinomycetes; order Micrococcales; family Microbacteriaceae; genus Leifsonia; species Leifsonia stereocauli. Next base: position 807,844 of record NZ_JBCAUN010000001.1, on the reverse strand, counting down.
CGGTCAGTGTGCGACGCGCTTCGGGCGGTCGCTCCGCTCAGCCCTCAGCGAACGGGAAGCTGCAGGTACGCCAGTACCGCCAACACTCGGCGATGGTCGGAGCCCGAGCCCTCGAGACCGAGCTTCTGGAAGATGGCCGTGACGTTCTTCTCGACCGCCCCGATGCCGATGAACAGGCGCTCGGCGATGCCGGCGTTCGTGCGTCCCTCCGCCATCAGTTCGAGCACCTCGCGCTCACGCGGGGTGAGAGAGCCCAGAGGGTCGACGCGTCGGCCGATGAGCTCGCGGACGACCTGCGGGTCGAGTACCGTGCCGCCGACGCTCACCCGCGAGACTGCGTCCTTCAGTTCCTCGAGCGAGGCGACCCGGTCCTTCAACAGGTAGCCGACGCCGCCCTCGCCCGACGCCAGCAGTTCCTGTGCGTAGGCCCCTTCCACGTACTGACTGAGCAACAGGATGCCGATTCCGGGCATAGTGCGTCGAATGTGCACTGCCGCCCGCACCCCCTCGTCGCGGAAGGTGGGCGGCATCCGCACGTCGAGCACGACGAGGTCGGGCGCCACCTCCTCGATCTCGGCGATCAACGATTCCGCGTCACCGAAGGCGCCGACCGTCTCGAAGCCAGCCTCGTCGAACAGGCGCACCAGCCCCTCCCGGAGCAGCACCGAGTCCTCGGCCAGCATGATGCGGAGGGGAACCGGTGCAGCAGATGCGGTATCAGGCGTCGTCACCCTCTCAGGATAGGGCGGCGGCCTCCCCGGGCAGTGGGATGTGCGCACCGACAGTCGTCGGTCCGCCCATGGGGCTATCGATGACGAGCACACCGCGGAGGCCCGTGAGGCGCTCCTCCAGTCCGCTCAGTCCGTGCCCGGCGACGGCCGTCGCTCCTCCGGTGCCGTCGTCAATGACCCAGAGGTCGAGCCACCGAGGGCCGGGTGCCGAGGCCTCTGCGCCGGAGCCGGAGCCGTCTGCGGCATCCGTCACCGAATCGCCCCGTGTCGAGATCACCAGGCGGATGCTCGTGGCACCGGCGTGCTTGACGGCATTGGTGACCAACTCGGCGGCCACGAAGTAGGCGCTGCGCTCGATCTCGCCGGGCAGCCGCAGCTCGGGGTCGAGCGACGACTCGAGTCGCACGGGAACCGGGCTGCGGGTCGCGAGCGAGTCGAGTGCGCTCACCAGGCCGCGATCCTGCAGGATCGGCGGCGCGAATCCGCGCGAGAGGGCCCGCAGCTCCTCGAGCGTGTCGTGGGCCTGCAGACGGGCCTCGGCGAGCAGGGTCTTCGCCGCCTCGGGGTCGGTGTCGAGGCGCCGCTCGGCCGCGGCCAGATCCATCTGCAGCCGCACGAGCCTCTGCTGCGGGCCGTCGTGGATGTCGCGCTCCAGGCGACGCAGCGACCTGTCCTCGGCAGCCACGGCCGCCCCGCGGGAGGCGCTCAGGTCGGCGACCTCGCGGCGCAGCTCTTCGGAGCGCCACCCGCCGAGCACGCCGATGGCCACGCCCTGGTGCATGAGTGTCATCGAGCGGGTGACGAACGGCAGGGTGACGAGGAACAGGACCCCGACGATGAACTCGAACACGATCTCGCCGGTCATGCTGTCGACCTGCCACGTGTTGGCGGGGAACATCCAGTCGAGCACGACGTCGTGGACCCAGAACTCGCGATCGCCCATCGGGATGTAGCGCGCCCAGATCCAGAAGGTCACGCCACCGAGACCGATGGAGGTCCAGACGACGGTGATGGTCCAGCTGACGATGCTGATGACGGGCGCGATGATCATCGTGTGCAGCAGGTAGAGCCAGTAGTGGCCGTCGGCGACGGGTCCGAAGATGAAGCTCCCCCAGAATCCGGCACCATCGGTACGCGGCCGCCAGAGCGGTTGCCTGATGGCCGGACGGCCCGCCCAGCGCAGGCGCACGAGCTCGAGGACGCCGAAGCCGCGGCTGACGTAGAGGCTCGCGATCACGATGAAGATTCCGAAGACCAACACGAGCGAGCCGATGCCGGTCCAGAACAGTGGCGCGATGATCGAGAGACCGATGATGGCGATCGGCATGGTGAGCAGGAGGAACCCGAGCTCCTGCGGCACGCGTCGCCAGAGGGAGGCGTAGCCCGCCCAGCGCGATGGGGGCGCTGACGGTGTGGTGGTGGCGACAGTCGTCGCTGCGGTCTCAGTGCTCATGGTCTGCGTTCTCTCCTGGTGTCATTGTGACGTGCTGGCCGGGTTTCACGACCACGAACTGGCCCATCATCCCGAGGTCCTCGTGCCACAGCAGGTGGCAGTGGTGCATGAACGGATGCTCCGCCGAGGCGTAGTCCTCGAATCGCATGACGAGCTCGAACCGGCGCTGCGGCGGCAGGTAGATGGTGTCCTTCCAGCCGCCGAGCTCGGGTGGCGGCGGAGATCCGTCGATGGACGCGATCTGGAACTGCACGTCGTGGATGTGGAAGTTGTGCGGCCGGTCCATGTCGTTGACGACGTTCCAGACCTCGGTGTCGCCGAGGGTCACGACCTGGTCGATGCGGCCCATGTCCATCGACTCGCCGTTGATGGCGTAGCCGTCGAGTTCGAGTTCGCGGGTCGTTGCGGCATCCGCCGGATCGAGTCTCTCGATACTCGTGAGCGTCGGAGGTACGGATGCCACGGACTCGAGAGCCGCTGCAGCACGCAGTTCGAGCACGTCGAAGCTGTCGGCTCCTCCGTTCTGCGCGCCGCCGTCTCCATCGATGCCGAGGTCGGGCTTCACCGACCGCAGCACCGTCGTCTCACCCGGAAGCATGCGCACGACAATCTCGGCGCGCTCACCCGGCGAGAGGCGCAGATGCTCGAGCGCGGCCGGCTGCTCGAGCAGGCCGCCGTCGCTGGCCACGAGGTCGAAGCCGCGATCGTCGCTGAACCTGAAGGAGTAGGTGCGAGCCGTCGAGGCGTTGAGCAGCCGAAGCCGCACGAGCTCTGTCGACACGTCGAGATAGGGGCCGGCTGTGCCGTTCACCAGGATCTCGTTTCCCAGGGCGCCGACGAAGCCCTTGTTCGTGCCCTTGAGTTCCCCCGTGCTGTTGAACTGGGCGTCCTGCACGATGAGCGGCACGTCGTCGACACCGTACTCATGGGGCAGGGGCAGGGCGTCCTCCTCGGAATCCTGCACGTAGAACAGGCCGGCGAGGCCGTGCCGCACGTGCTCCTCGGTCTCCCCGTGTGGATGCGGGTGATACCAGAGGGTGGCTGCCGGCTGGTCGATGGTCCAGCTCGGCGACCAGTCGTCGCCGGGCTCGATCATCTGGTGCGGGCCGCCGTCCATCGCGGCCGGCAGGTGCATGCCGTGCCAGTGCACGCTCGTGGGCTCGGCCAGCTCGTTGCCGATGTCGACGCGTACCTTCTCACCCCGCTGGGCCACGAGCGTCGGGCCGAGGTAGGAGCCGTTGAACCCCCAGGTGGCGGTGGTGACGCCGGGGTGGAACTCCGTGCTTCCCGACTGGGCGGTGAGCTCGAAGACGCGCGTGCCGTCGGCGTCGACGGTGGACGGAGCCAGCGGCGGGATGGCGAGGGGGGTGGTGAAGTCGACGGCGCCCACGGTATCGACCCGACCACCGTCGAGCAGGCCCGGAATCATCGAACAGCCAGCGAGCACGCCGACGGCGGCCAGGAGGACGGCGGCGGATGCGGCCACGGCTACGACGGCGCGCGGGCGGCGGAGGCGCGAGCGCGACCGGAGCGCTGCGGTGTTCGGCGGGTTCAGGGTGGAGCGTTCTGGCATGCCTCCAGCCTCGCGAGGGGCGCCTGACGCGCCCATCCGGTCGGCATCCGGACTCGGGGTGGGGTTATCCCCCTACTGCCACCCGCTCGCTGAGGTCCGACGTAGTCGCGGCCGAAGCGCATCGAGTGCCCAGCAGCGCTTCGAGCGCGGACTGCTTCCGGCCCTCAGCGAGCCGATCCCCAGAACCCGCTCGCTGAGGCCCGACGTAGTCGCGGCCGAAGCGCGTTCACAGCCGCGAGAAGGCGACGAAAGTGCACAGATCTGTCGATCCGGCTGACTCGTCATGAGCAGACGGAGACAATCGGCGGCATGGCCTTCATGTACATCCTCGAATGCCGGGACGGCACGTTCTACACCGGCAGCACGACCCATCTCCGCGCACGCGTCGCTCAGCATCGAGAAGGCGATGGTGCGAAGTACACCGCTCGCCGGCGGCCGATCAGAGTGCGTTACTACGAGGAGTACGCCCGCATCGGCGAGGCGTTCGCGCGGGAGAAGATGGTCCAGGGCTGGAATCACGAGCGCAAGGAATGGCTTATCGAGCACGGTCCCGGTGTGAAGGTCGTTGCCGGGATGGAGATCTAGCAGCCGGAGCGCTTCGGGCGCGGACTCCGTCCGGCCCTCAGCGAGCGGAACTCCCCACTCCCGCCCGCGGAGGGCCAAGCGAAGCGACCGCCCGAAGCGCACTGCGACACAGGAGACGCTTCGGGCGCGGACTCCGTCCGGCCCTCAGCGAGCGGAACTCCACTCCCGCCCGCAGAGGGCCAAGCGAAGCGACCGCCCGAAGCGCACTGCGACACCGGAGCGGGTGAGAGCAGTTCGGAAGCGAGCCCGGCGTCCGGCGGTGAGCGGGCCTCAGAGCGCGCGGTGCGTGAAGCGGCCGGCGAGGAGCGTGGCGGATACAGGGAACGTGCGGATGGTGTCGACGGATGACGTGGTCGGGTCGGCGTCGACGATCACGAGGTCGGCTGGCTGGCCGACCTCGACGGTGCTGCGCGTCGAGGCTGCGACAGCCTCAGCCACGGTGATCGACTGCTCCGGATGCCACGGCTCGCGTCCGTCGCGAGCGCGGCCGACGGCGGCGGCGATGGTCACCCACGGGTCGAGCGGGGCGACAGGAGCGTCGGAGCCGAGGGCGAGGGTGGCGCCCGAATCGAGCAGGCTGCGCAGCATGAAGGCGCGCCCGGTGCGTCCGGCCCAATAGCGCTCGGCCACGTCGCGGTCGTCCATAGCGTGCTCGGGTTGCACGCTCGCCGTGACGCCGAGGGGCGCGAAGCGCGCGACATCCGTCGTGCTCAGCAACTGGGCGTGCTCGATGGAGCCGGCGACGCCGACGGCCTCCAGGGCATCGAGGGCGAGCGCATTGGCGTGGTCGCCGATGGCGTGCACGGCGGGCCGCAGGCCTGCGTCGCGAGCGGTTTCGAGCAGCGGCACGAGCTCCTCGGGGCCTACCGTGAGCAGCCCGAGGGCGTCGTCGCCGTCGAGGCCCGGGTACGGATCGAAACAGTACGCCGTGCGGGTGTTGAGGGAGCCGTCAGTGATGACCTTGAACGGCCCGACCCGTAGCAGCCCATCGCTGCCCGGCACGACGTCACCGGTGCGCAGGCCTGCGGCCGCTGCGTCCCCGAGGTGCTGGCGATACACGCCGAACTCCACTCGCAGGCCCGTGAGCCCGCCCGAGATGCGCCGCACCCAGACGTCGCGGTTCCAGGTCATCTCGAGGTCGACGATGCCGACGACGCCACGTCGGGCGGCAGCGGACGCGGCCTCCCGAGCCCAGCCGTCGAGCACATCGTCGGCAACGTCGTCGAGCGCGCGCACGACGACGAAGGCGTCGTCCTCGCGCAGCAGCCCCGTGGGGTGGCCGTCGAATCCGTGCAGCACGAGGGCGGCGGAATCGAGCCAGACGCTGTGCAGGTCACCGCTGACGAGTACCACCGGTACGGATGCCGCCACGGCATCGAGCAGCGCGGCCGTCGGCGGCTCGGGCCACAGTCCGTCGCGGAAGCCGAAGCCCACGACCTCTGTCGCACCGGCGGCGATGCGCTCGCCGACGAGAGCCACCACCTCGTCGGCGGAGGCTGCGGTGGACAGGTCGAGGCGGCGGGAGGTCAGAGCCCACTGGGTAAAGTGCACGTGGTTGTCCCAGAGACCGGGGAGGACGACGCGGCCGTCGAGCTCGATGCGGTCAGCGGCATCCGTCACTGCTGCACCGGCAGGCACGATGGCGACGATCGCACCGTGCTCGACCACGATGTCGACGGCGGTCTCGGTTCCGATGATGCGACCGCCGGCGAGCACCAGGGTCATACGTTCTCCCCGCGGGCGCGGCGCATCTCACGGGCGAGCTCGCGGCTGGTGTACACCGACCCGTTCTCGAGCTCGTCGATGATGCGGTCGACTGTTGCGGCCGGGCGATTCTGGCTCATCTTGTCCTTCGCGACGAACCGGTCGACCCTCATACGGAAGCCGACGGTGCCAACCACGATGCGCTCGGCGTAGGCCGTGTTCTCCAGCGTTCTGTTCATGCGGAACGGCTCGGGCATCCTGTCCTCGAAGTGATCGACGAGACGCTCGAGCACCTGCAGGTTCTCGGCGTCGGAGAGGATCTCGGGGGTGCCGTGCAGGTGCGCGACGACGAAGTTCCAGGTCGGAACCGCCGGGCTGCCGTCATACCAGCCCGGGGAGATGTAGCCGTGCGGACCCTGCACCACGATGAGCACCTCATGGCGGCCGAGCTCGTGAAGCAATTCGTCGGGACGCCCGACGTGGCTCTCGATGACGATGCCGTCGAGGTCCTCGCGGAGCACGATCGGATAGTGCGATGCGACGAGTTCCCCGGCATCCGTTCGAGAGACGATCGTGACCCACGGATTCTCGCGGATGAGTCGCTTCACGCCCTCGTCGCTCGCCAGGAGGAAGCTGGGGTTCTGTCTCATGCTGGTCCTCCATCGACGGTCACGCCCGGCCCGCTCCCCTGCTCGGCCGTGCTCATGCTTGGCATCGCGGGCACCAGTACAGCTTGCGGGCGGCCATCTCCTCGAGCACGATGTTCGTTCCGCAGACCCGACACGGCAGGCCCTCGCGCTTGTAGACCCAGTGCCTGTCGGCGCGGTTGGCCATGGCGTTGCGATACGAGTCGCCGTCGAGTCCGTCCATGGTCATCATCTGGCCGGTCTCCACGCCGATGCGCAGCAGGTGCACCCAGTCGCGCCAGAGGCCGCGCACGGTCTCGTCTGGCACGAGCCTGCCCGGCGTATGCGGGTTCACCCGTGCTCGGAACAGCATCTCGGCGCGGTAGACGTTGCCGATACCGCTCACGACCGACTGGTCCATGAGCAGCAGCGCGATGGGCGTCGGCTTCCGGCGAACCGTCGCCGTGAACCGCTCTTCGGACTCGACCTCGTCGTCATTGAGCGGGTCGGGGCCGAGCTTGGCGATCACCTCGGCCACCCGGGCCGCGTCGACGACCTCGCACGCCGTCGGGCCGCGCAGATCGGCGCAGACAGTGTCGGTGAGCAGGCGGGCCCGCACCTGGCCGACGGGCTCGGGCGGGAAGGCGTCAGTGACTTCGCCCGGCTTCTCAGACTCCGCCATGCGCACACGGGTCCGACGCGGGGCTCCGATCGAGTGCAGCGAGTTCTCGCCGGCCGAGTCGAGGATGGTGCCGCGCTGGTTCGTCTGGCCCATTCGTCCGTTGGCGGATGCGATTGTCGCGTCCATCTTGATCTCGCCGGCGAAGTCCCACGCCCCGTACATTCCGAGATGGACGCGCAACCAGAGACCGTTGTCGAACTCGAGGAACATCTGCTTGCCCACAGCGCGGGCGTCGACCATGGCGTGCCCGCTGATCAGTGCGGCATCCGCGGCGAACCGTCCCTGCGGACTCGAGACCGCGACCCGCTTGCCGAGGTAGTTGCGGGCGAACTGCCGCGTGATGCGATGAACGGAATGGCCCTCGGGCATCGGCGCTACGCCCTGAGGTCAGGGGTCTCGACGTCAGCATGGACGTCGGCCGAGGCGTCGTTCTGCGCGGACACGTACTTGCCGGCGATCACTCCGGTCGCCTCGAACTCGGCCAGCTGCGCGATGCGGCGAGCATGCCGCTCCTCGCCCGAGAACGGCTCGGCGATGAAGGCGTCGATGAAGCTCGTCGCCTCTTCCACAGTGTGCTGGCGCGCGCCGATGGAGATCACGTTGGCGTCGTTGTGCTGGCGTGCGAGCACGGCGGTGCTGAGGTTCCAGACCAGTGCGGCACGGATGCCGTCGACCTTGTTCGCCGCGATCTGCTCGCCGTTGCCCGACCCGCCGAACACCACGCCGAGAGTCTCGATGCCCGCGCGCTGGTCGCGCGCGACGGCGATGGCGGCGTTGATGCAGAACGACGGGTAGTCGTCGAGCGCGTCGTAGCTGGTCGGCCCATGGTCGACGACCTCGTGACCGGCCGCCGCGAGATGGGACTGGAGGTGCTCGCTGAAGTCCAGACCGGCGTGATCGGTGGCGATGTGGATGCGCATGGGATCCAGTGTATTGACGCCGGATGGCGCATGACGCCGCCGGCGCACTTCGGGCGCGCGCAGCATTCTCCCGGCCGCCCCGGGATAGAATCCCCGGATGCCCTCCGACCCCTCGTCCCCTGATTTCGCGCCGCAGATCGACCCGGCGGAACTCGAGACGACCCTCCGCGTCCTCGCCGCCCTGAGCGACCTCGACGAGAACGATCCCGACTTCGACGCCGTGCGCCGTGCAACCGCCAAGATGTTCAAGTCGGTGAAGGTGACCCGCCGCGCGGAGAAGCGCCGCGTCATCGCCGACGCCGACCGCCAGGTCATCGCGGCGACCGCGACGGGCGCACCCACCCGGATCGACGACGAGACCCGGGGGGCCGACCTGGTGAGCGGAACCGACGCCCGCACCGCCGGCGAACTCCAGGTCGCGCGCCCCTGCTACATCTGCAAGGAGCGCTACACCCTCGTCGACTCCTTCTACCACCAGCTCTGCCCGAGCTGCGCGGCGATGAGCCACGCCAAGCGCGACGCCCGCACCGACCTCACGGGGAAGCGCGCGCTGCTCACCGGTGGTCGGGCGAAGATCGGCATGTACATCGCGCTGCGCCTGTTGCGCGACGGCGCCCACACCACCATCACGACGCGCTTCCCCCGCGACGCCGCCCGTCGTTTCGCCGCCATGCCCGACTCGGCCGACTGGCTGCACCGCGTGCGCATCGTCGGCATCGACCTGCGTGACCCCGCCCAGGTCATCGCGCTCGCGGACGACGTGGCGGCACAGGGTCCCCTCGACATCCTCATCAACAACGCCGCCCAGACCGTGCGTCGCTCCCCCGGCGCGTACTCGCCCCTGGTCGACGCCGAGGCCTCGCCGCTTCCCGACGGCCCGTTGCCCGAGATCGTGAGCTTCGGCCACACCAACGACGCGCATCCGCTCGCCCTTGCTGATTCCGTGGCGAGTCATCCGATCCTCTCCTCCGGCCTGTTCGCCGGAACGATGACCGCCGACGACCTCACCGCACTCGCGCTCGCGCCGGGCTCCAGCTCCCTCGCGAAGCTCGCAGATCGCACGGCCATCGACGCCGGTGGACTCGTGCCGGACCTGCACCACACCAACAGCTGGGTGGCGAACGTCGAAGACGTCGACCCGCTCGAGATGCTCGAGGTGCAGCTCTGCAACACCACGGCACCCTTCATCCTGGTCAGCCGCCTGCGTCCGTCACTCGCCGCGAGCGAGGCCAGGCGCACCTACATCGTGAACGTGTCTGCGATGGAGGGCGTCTTCGGTCGCGGGTACAAGGGCCCAGGGCATCCGCACACCAACATGGCCAAGGCTGCGCTCAACATGCTCACCCGCACCAGCGCCAAGGAGATGCTCTCCGATGGCATCCTCATGACCAGCGTCGACACCGGCTGGATCACGGATGAGCGCCCCCACCCGACCAAGGTGCGGCTCGCCGAGGAGGGCTTCCACGCCCCGCTCGACCTGGTCGACGGCGCTGCCCGTGTCTACGACCCGATCGTGCGCGGCGAGGCAGGCGAAGACCTCACCGGTGTGTTCCTGAAGGACTACAAGCGCTCCGACTGGTGAGGTCCAGCGGCCCGTCATGCGCGACCGGATCGGATTGACCTGCTGCGCGGCCCGGTGATCGGGTGGAGAATGTGGGCATCGCCGCCCGATCGGGCGCAGCGACGGAATCCGCGTGCTGATCATCATCGTCCTCTGTTCCGCAGCGGTCGCGGTCGGGCTGGCCATGGCCGTCATCTGGGGTGGGCGTGAGATCAGGCTGCCCCCGCAGCCGATTCCGAATGCCGGACAACCATGGGCTCGTCGGCACCTCGCCGGCCTTCGTCTCTATGCCTGGTGGGCCACGCTCCTCACCGTGACCGGCATCGGCTCGGGCATCGTCGCCTCGGGCGCCGGAGGCCGCCTGATCATGCGCGCGCTCGCCGCGACCTCGCCGGAGGCCATCGGGCGACTCACCGAGGCGTCCGAGGTCGTGGGTGACGTCACCCCGATCGGCACGCTCGCCTATCTCCTCTTCGCCGGAATCCCTTTCGGTCTCGGCTCGACCGTCATCTACTTCATCGTTCATCCCTGGCTTCCTCGCGGCCGGAGGCGCGGTCCGGCGTTCGGGCTGCTGCTGCTCGTGACGATCGCGCCGTTCTCCGATCCGCTCCGTGCCGACAACGTCGACTTCGACATCGTGGGACCCGGGTGGCTAGCCGTCGCCCTGTTCTCGGTACTCGCCGTTCTCCACGGCACCGTCGTGGTCGCGATCGCCGGACGCTGCAGCGAAGCGCTCCCGCTCCTGTCTCGACGGAACTGGGGCGCTGGACTACCGCTGGCGGCAGCCGTCGTGTACGTCCCGCTCGGAGCCGCTCTCGCGATCGTCGCGGTGGGTGCGTTCCTTCTCCCCCGCGCGCTGCCGTGGACGATCGGCATCCTCAGCTCGCGTGCCGGAATCGTGACGGGACGGATCTTCCTCGGCGTGCTGACCGTCCTCGCCATCCCGGCCTTCGTGATGGCCATCGTGTCGATCACGACTCGCTGATCGCAGGAGCCGCGGCGACTACGCTGGATACTCGGACACGATCCGATCCACCCACTCCCCTCACGCCGCAGGAGGCACCGTTGCCCGGAGAGAACCTCACCCGTATCGAAGCCGAGGAGCGCGCCGGCATCGTCGCCGTCGACAGCTACGACGTCACCCTCGATCTGACGACGGGTGATGAGACGTTCCGCAGCGAGACCACTGTGCGCTTCACCGCGACCGAGGGCGCATCCACCTTCATCGACGCCATTACGCGCACCGTGCACGCTGTCACGCTCAACGGCACCGCCCTGGATCCCGTCGCCGTCAGCGACGGCGTGCGCATCCAGCTCGACGGCCTCGGTGCCGAGAACGAGCTCACCATCGTGGCCGATGCCATCTACACGAACACCGGCGAGGGCCTGCACCGCTTCGTCGACCCCGTCGACGGCGAGGTCTACCTCTACAGCCAGTTCGAGGTCCCAGACTCCCGCCGCATGTTCGCGGTGTTCGAGCAGCCCGATCTCAAGGCCACCTTCCGCTTCACGGTCACGGCGCCGGCCCACTGGGAGGTCGTGTCCAACTCCCCGACGCCCGAGCCGACGGCGGCATCCGGCGATGCATCGGCCGACGCCAGGACGTGGGCTTTCGAGCCCACCCACCGCATCTCGAGCTACATCACCGCCCTCGTCGCCGGCCCGTACTCCGTGGTGCGGAGCGACCTCACGAGCCGCGACGGCCGAACCATCCCGCTCGGCATCTTCAGCCGCAAGAGCCTCGCCGAGTTCCTCGACGCCGACTACATCTTCGAGAAGACCCGCCAGGGTTTCGCCTACTTCGAGGAGAAGTTCGACTACGCCTACCCGTTCACGAAGTACGACCAGCTCTTCGTGCCCGAGTTCAACGCCGGTGCCATGGAGAACGCCGGAGCCGTGACCTTCACCGAGGTCTACGTGTTCCGGTCGAAGGTGACGGATGCCATCAAGGAGCGTCGCGTCGTCACGATCCTGCACGAGCTCGCCCACATGTGGTTCGGCGACCTCGTCACCATGAAGTGGTGGAACGACCTCTGGCTGAACGAGTCGTTCGCGGAGTGGGCATCGACCATCGCCACGGCCGAGGCCACCGAGTGGCACGAGGCCTGGACCACCTTCAACTCCATGGAGAAGAGCTGGGCCTACCGTCAGGACCAGCTGCCGTCGACCCACCCGATCGTCGCAACCATCAACGACCTCGAGGACGTGCTGGTCAACTTCGACGGCATCACTTACGCCAAGGGCGGATCGGTGCTCAAGCAGCTGGTCGCCTGGGTGGGCATCGACGCGTTCTTCACCGGCGTCGCCGCCTACTTCAAGAAGCACCAATGGGGTAACACCACCCTCGCCGACCTGCTCGCCGAGCTCGAGACCGCCAGCGGCCGCGACCTGTCCGGCTGGGCGAAGCTGTGGCTCGAGACCGCCGGCGTCAACACGCTTCGCGCAGACATCGAGACGGATGCCGCAGGCACCATCACGGCGTTCGCCGTCGAGCAGACCGCCATCGAGGCCTACCCGACCATCCGCCCGCACCGTCTCGCCATCGGCTTCTACTCGCTCCAGGACGAGAAGCTGGTGCGCACCCACCGCGTCGAGCTCGACGTCGACGGCGCCCGCACCGAGGTCGCCGAGCTGGTCGGGCTCACCCGACCAGACCTCGTGCTGCTCAACGACGACGACCTCGCCTACGCGAAGATCCGCCTCGACGAGGCGTCGCTCGCCGTCGCCCTCGAGCACCTGCACGCCTTCGAGAACCCGCTGGCACGCTCACTGGTGTGGGCATCGGTCTGGGATTCCACCCGTGACGCCGAGGTATCGGCGAGTGACTTCGTGCGTCTGGTCCTCGGCAACATCGCCTCGGAGACCGAGTCGACGACGTTGCGCATCGTGCTCGGCCAGGCCGTACTCGCCGCCTCTGCCTACACCGACCCGAGCCACCGCCCCGAGACCGTCACCGCCCTGGCGGACACCTTCTGGTCGCTGGCGCAGCAGGCGGAGGCCGGCAGCGACGCGCAGTTCCAGTTCGTGAAGTACTTCGCGTCGATCGCCGAGTCGTCGTCGCACGTCGGCGAGCTCGAGTCCCTCTTCACCGGAGAGTCCACGCTCGAGGGTCTCGACATCGACACCGACCTGGGCTGGGAACTGCTGATCGCACTCGTGGCGGCAGGCCGGGCCGACGAGAGCGACATCGACGCCCGCCTCACCGAGGACAACACGGCGACAGGCGCCCAGTCGGCTGCCCACGCTCGGGCCGCGATCCCCACCGCCGAGGCCAAGCAGGCCGCCTGGAACTCCCTCGTCGAGGTGGACACGGCGCCGAACACCATCGTGCGCACCACGGGCCTCGGCTTCCAGCGCGCCGACGACACCAGCCTGCTCGAGCGATTCGTGCCGCAGTACTTCGAGATGATCGGCCGCGTCTGGGAGGACCGCAGCTACGCGATCGCCGAGTTGCTGGTCGAGGGGCTCTACCCCTCCGGGCTCGCGAACCAGGAGCTCGTCGATGCGACGCGCGCCTGGCTCGACGCGAACCCCGGGGTGCCGGCGCTGCGTCGCCTGGTGATCGAGAACCTCGCGGGAGTCGAACGTGCCCTGGCCGCCCAGGCGCGAGACGCTCTCACCGACTGATCCCACTGACCGGCTGATCACCGTCTGCTGAGAAGCCGGCCGATCAGGCGCAGTTCCACCACATCACCTGCACGAGAACCACCACCAGCACCAGCACCACACCGACGGAGGCACGCCCTTGCCCGCTGCGAACCTGACCCGCACCGAAGCCGAGGAGCGAGCCTCCGTCGTGCGTGTGCACGACTACACGGTCGCTCTCGACCTGACCCGCGGACCGGATGTGTTCGGAAGCGAGACGCACGTGCGCTTCGACGCCACGCCGGGTGCATCGACCTTCATCGAGGCCTCCACCCGGGTCATCCATGCGATCGAACTCAACGGCGTCGCGCTGCCGGTCGAGCTGGGCGATGGCACGCGCATCCGTCTCGAGAATCTGCAGGCCGAGAACGTTCTGCGAGTGGTGTCGGATGCCGCTTACACGAACACCGGCGAGGGCCTGCACCGCTTCGTCGACCCCGTCGACGACGCCGTGTACCTCTACACGGAGTTCGCCGTGGCCGAGGCGAACCGGGTGTTCGCGGTCTTCGACCAGCCGGACCTCAAGGCCACGTTCCAGTTCACCATCACGGCTCCCGACGACTGGCAGGTACTGAGCAACGCACCGACGCCGCTACCGGATGCCGGTGTCGCCGACGGCACCGCCGTCTGGGAGTTCCCGGCCGGCCCCGTCATCTCGAGCTACATCGCCGCCATCATCGCGGGGCCCTATGCGGTGTGGCGCGATGTCGCCGAACTGCCCGGCGGCCGCAGCATCCCGCTCGGACTGTTCACTCGTGCCTCCCTCGCGCAGTACGCGGACCCGGCTGTGATGTTCGACACCGTGCGTGTCGGCCTCGACTACTACGAGCGCAGCTACGGGGTCGAGTACCCCTACGACAAGTACGACCAGATCTTCGTTCCCGAATACAACTGGGGCGCCATGGAGAACGTCGGCGCCGTCACCTTCAACGAGTCGTACCTGTTCCGATCGAAGGTCTCCGAGCACCGTCGGCAGCAGCGGACCGTCGTCATCCTGCACGAGCTCTCGCACATGTGGTTCGGCAACTCCGTGACCATGAAGTGGTGGAACGACCTCTGGCTGAATGAGTCGTTCGCCACCTGGACCAGCACCATCGCAGCGGCATCCGTCACCGAATTCACGGATGCCTGGGCCACGTTCACCTCCGTCGACAAGACTCGCGCGGCCATGCAGGACCAGCTTCCGTCGACGCATCCGATCGTCGCCACCATCAATGATCTCGAAGACGTCGAGGTCAACTTCGATGGCATCACCTACGACAAGGGCGCTTCGGTGCTCAAGCAGCTCGTGGCCTGGGTCGGCCTCGATGAGTTCTATGCCGGAATCAGCATGTATCTTCGCAAGCACGGCGGCGCCAACGCCACGCTCCGCGACCTGCTCGACGAGCTCGAGGTCTCGAGCGGCCGCGAGCTCACGGACTGGTCGAGGCTCTGGCTCGAGACTGCAGGGGTCAACGCCCTGCGGGCCGAGTTCGAGACCGACGCCGACGGCCGATTCACCGCGTTCGCCATCGCCCAGACCGCCACCGCCGATCACCCGACGCTGCGGCCGCACCGCCTCGCCATCGGTCTCTACGACCTCGACGACGCTGGAGCGCTCGTGCGCACGCGCAGAGTGGAGGTCGACATCGACGGCGCCACCACCGACGTGCCCGAACTCGTCGGCGTGACCCGCGGAGACCTCGTGCTCATCAACGACGACGACCTCACGTACGCCAAGATCCGTCTCGACGACGACTCGCTGGCCACGGCCGTCGACCACCTCTGCGACCTCCAGGATCCCGTGGCCCGCGCCCTCATCTGGGGTGCGGTCTGGGACACGACCCGTGACGGTGAGACGCCGGCCGGCGACTTCGTGCGGCTCGTCCTCGGCAACATCTCTCACGAGGACCAGTCATCGGCCCGCGGCACGGCGCTCTCGCAGCTGGAGCTCGCCCTGGGGCGCTACGTGGAACCGGCCGCGGCCGAGCAGGTGGCCGCAGACTGCGGCGATGCACTGTGGGCCCTCACCGTGCTGGCTGAAGCCGAGTCCGATGCGCAGCTCCAGTTCGTGACGAGCTTCATCCGCATCGCATCAACGGCGCCGCACCTCGACATCCTCGCCAGTCTGCTCGACGGCTCAGTCGCGCTGGAGGGCCTGGCCATCGACACCGACCTGCGCTGGGAGCTCGTGATCGCGTTGGCCGCCGGTGGTGCGGCGACGGATGCCGACATCGACCACGCTCTCGCCTCCGACGACACGGCCAAGGGCCGTCAGTTCGCCGCCACAGCCCGCGCCGCGCGACCCGACGCCGAGGGCAAGCTCGCGGCATGGACGCGCGTCGCCACCGACGCGAGCCTCTCCAACGACATGGCGCGCGCCATCGCCACGGGGTGGGGGCGTTCCCGCCCGGCATCACTGCTCGAGGCCAGCGTCGAGCCGTACTTCGAGATGCTCCAGCGCGTGTGGTCGGAGCGCAGCTACACAATGGCCGAACTCATCGTCGTGCGGCTGTTCCCGTCGGCCCTCGTCACGCCGGAGGTCGCTGCAGCCGCCAACACCTGGCTCGCCGAGAACGACGGGCCGCCCGCCCTCGTGCGCCGCATTCGCGAACTGGTGTCGGAGCTCGAGCGTGCCCTCGCCGCCCAGCGCACCGATGCCGCCGCACGTTCAGAGGACGCCCAGATCAGCGCGTCCGACGCTCGTTAGACTGGCGCATCTATGAGTTGGTGGACAGAGTTCTGGGACACGTTCGACGCCGCCTTCTGGGCTGCCTTCACAGCGAAGGTCGTCTCCGTCGCCGTGATCGTGATCGTGGCGCTGTTGCTGCGCTGGGTGCTGCACTTCGTCATCGAGCGGGTGGTGCATCGCATCGTGACCGGCGCCAAGAAGGGGCAGCCGAGTGACGACACGCAGGCTATAGCGGCCGCCTCGCCGCTTGCCGCAGTGCGCATCGTTCAGCGCACCCGCACGCTCGGCTCGGTGCTGAGCAACGTCGTCAACGTGACGATCTTCATCGTCGCCGTGCTGATGATCGTGAGCACGATCAGTCCCGACATCCTCGGGTCGTTCGCCCTGCTCTCCGCCGCGATCGGTGCCGGGCTCGGTTTCGGCGCCCAGAACATCGTGAAGGACGCGCTCAACGGGATCTTCATGGTCATGGAGGACCAACTCGGGGTCGGTGACGTCGTCGACACCGGGCCGGCAACGGGAATAGTCGAGGCCGTCGGCATCCGGATCACGCAGATCAGGGATGTCAACGGCACGCTGTGGTTCGTGCGCAACGGCGAGATCCTGCGCGTCGGCAACATGTCGCAGGGCTGGGCCCGCGTGATCATCGACCTCGCCGTGCCCTACGAGGCCGACGTGGAGGCCGTCGAGAAGGCGATGCTCGACACTGCGCTCGACTTCGCCGCGACGCCGAAGTGGCGCAGCCGCGTGCTCGAGAAGCCCGAGCTGTGGGGAATGGAGTCGATCTCGGCCGAGGCCGTCGTCATCAGGATCGTCGTCAAGGTGCGCACCTCGGCGAAGGATGACGTCTCGCGCGAGCTGCGGATGCGCCTGAAGAAGGCTCTCGATGCGATGGGTGTGAAGCTCCCGTCGCTGAACAGCATCGTGCTGAGCGGCTTCGACGGCGCAGCGAGCGTCAAGGGGGCGAAGCCCCCGCGTACGAAGCCTCTCGAGACCATCCCGCCCAGCAAGAACACGGCTCCCCGGCTGCCGCGCCGCGTGCGGGCTGCGAAGAAGCCGCCTCAGACACCGCCGACTCCCCCGAACCACGAGCCGGAGGGCTGACGCCATGACCGATCCCACCCAGCCTGCAGCAGCCGTTCCCCCGGCCGCCGTGCACCTCCGCGACGGCGAGAACGGCACACCCGTCACGGAGACCCTCTACGAGCAGATCGGCGGCCACGCCACCTTCCGGAAGCTCGTGCACGAGTTCTACATCGGCGTCACCGACGACCCGGTCCTGAAGCCGATGTACCCCGAGGAGGACCTCGGGCCGGCCGAGGAGCGCCTCACCCTCTTCCTCGAGCAGTACTGGGGCGGGCCAGGCACGTACAGCGCCCAGCGCGGCCACCCGCGACTGCGGCTTCGGCACCAGCCGTTCAAGGTGAACCCCGACGCCCGTGACCGCTGGCTCGCCCACATGCGACACGCCGTCGACACTCTGGCTCTGTCGCCACTCCACGACGCCACTCTGTGGGATTATCTCGAACGCGCGGCCTTCGCGATGGTCAACACCTTCGACGACTGAGCCCGCACGTCACGCGACGGCACCACCGGGCACCGTCCGCGGCATCCGCAGCCCCAGCGCTGCACCACCCCGTACCACCCCACTGCATCACCCGTGACGAAGGAGCCACATGTCTGAACCCGCCGACGCCATCGTGGTCGGAGCCGGCCTCGCCGGTCTGACCGCAGCAGCCGAACTGGTGCTCGCCGGCAAGACGGTGATCCTGGTGGAGCAGGAACCCGCCGCATCCTTCGGCGGACAGGCCTGGTGGTCGTTCGGCGGCCTCTTCCTCATCGACTCGCCCGAGCAGCGCCGCATGGGAGTGAAGGACTCTCGAGACCTCGCCGCGCAGGACTGGTTCGGATCTGCCGGCTTCGATCGCGAGGAGGACGAGTGGGGGCGTCGCTGGGCCGAGGCCTACCTCGACTTCGCCGCCGGCGAGAAGCGCGCCTGGCTGCACCAGATGGGGGTGCGCTGGTTCCCCGTCGTCGGCTGGGCGGAGCGCGGCGGCTACGGCGCCGTCGGCCCCGGCAACTCGGTCCCCCGCTTCCACATCACCTGGGGCACGGGCCCGGGCGTCGTCGCGCCGTTCGCCGACCGCGTGAAGGCCGGTGAGGCAGCCGGCCTCGTGCGCCTCCGTCACCGCCATCGTGTCGACGGTCTCATCGTCGAGGACGGCGCAGTCGTCGGAGTGCACGGCGCCGTTCTGGCTCCGGATGCCGCAGACCGAGGAGCGCCGAGCAACCGCGACGTCATCGGCGAGTTCAGGTTCGAGGCTCCGGCGGTCATCGTCGCCTCCGGCGGCATCGGCGGCAACCACGACCTGGTGCGCGCGCAGTGGCCGAAGCGTCTCGGCGAGCCCCCCGCGACCATGCTCTCGGGCGTTCCCGCGCATGTGGACGGCCGGATGCTCGGCATCACCGAGCAAGCCGGTGCCCGCCTCGTCAACGGCGATCGCATGTGGCACTACACCGAGGGCATCACGAACTATGCGCCCGTCTGGGACAGGCACGGCATCCGCATCCTGCCCGGTCCCTCGTCGCTCTGGTTCGATGCAGAGGGCAAGCGCCTGCCCGGCCCCCTGTTCCCGGGCTTCGACACGCTCGGAACCCTGGAGCACATCGTGGCGACGGGCCACGACTACAGCTGGTTCGTGCTCACCCAGAAGATCATCGAGAAGGAGTTCGCGCTGTCCGGCAGCGAACAGAACCCCGACCTCACCGGGAAGGACCTCAAGCTGCTCGCGCAGCGCGTCAAGGCCGGTGCCCCGGGCCCGGTGGAGGCGTTCAAGGAGAAGGGCGTCGACTTCGTGGTCGCGGACACCCTGCCCGAGCTGTTCGTGGGCATGAGGAAGCTGTCTCCCGATGTCGAGCTCGACTTCGCCGGCATCGAGCGCGAGATCGTCGCGCGCGACCGGGAGATCGAGAACGAGTTCTCGAAGGACGCGCAGGTCAACGCACTCAGGAGCGCACGCAAGTACCGCGGCGACAAGCTCATCAGGGTGGCGAGCCCGCACCGCATCCTCGATCCTGCTGCCGGTCCGCTCATCGCGGTGAAGCTGCACATCCTGACGCGCAAGAGCCTCGGCGGCATCCAGACGAACCTCGACGGACAGGCTCTCGCGGCCGACGGCACGCCGATCACCGGCCTGTATGCGGCCGGAGAGGCCAGCGGCTTCGGCGGCGGCGGAGTGCACGGCTACCGCGCCCTCGAGGGAACCTTCCTCGGCGGTTGTCTCTTCACGGGCAGGCAGGCCGGACGGGCGGTCGCGCAGCTCTGAGCCACCGCGTTACGCGAGGCTCAGCCCTTGAGCGACCACGCCTTGCGACGGATGAGCACGTGGCCCCGCTTGGAGGTCAAGCGGGTCCACGGTCCCGTCTCGAAGACGTTGACCGGGTCGTCGGCGTGCAGGAAGCCCAGGCTGAGCGCTGCGAAGGCCGCGCCTGCCGGAACGTGCTCGAGACCGTCGATCGGGCGACCCCAGACCTCGGCGCGAGCACGGGTCACGAGCTGCTCCCCGGTGCCCGTCGGCACGGCGTCGGCGATCTCGGCGATGCCCGCGTGGGCGGCGAGTTCCAGGTGGACGGCATCCGTCGCCCCCTGAGGGTGCCAGCCACCGCGTGGCGGCGAGATGCCGGCCCACGTGACGCTGCCGACCTCATGTGGCACGCCGATCTCGGCCGGTCCATCTCCGCCAGCACTCTCCACACGCGCGAGGCGGTCGAGCAGCGACCGGCTGGGGACGACGGCGTCGAAGGAGCTCGTGTCGGCCAGGGCGAAGGTGCGCAGGCCGAGCACCGTCGGCGTCTCGTCGAGGAGGCCGCGCGGGTAGAGGATCGCGGTGTAGACGGCGAGCACGCCGGAGCCTGCGATCAGGCGCACGGAGCCGTCCTCCACGCGAGAGGCTCGGGACAGGTACGTGGTGAGATCGCCGACGCTCGGGCGGTCGGTGAGAAGGATTGACTGGCTCATCTGCCCTCTAAACTACCGGAGGGACGGGCCGCGCCTCGCATCGGTGAGCCCCCACTCCGCGCGATACGAACACGAGGTTGACATGACGAACCCCATCGACGGCCTGCTCGACGTGCTCGATCTGGTCGATACCGGGGCACGCACCAACGAGGACATCTTCACCGGCCCGAGCCAGTGGATGCCGCACGGTCGCGTCTTCGGCGGCCAGGTGCTCGCGCAGTCCGTCGTCGCCGCCAGCCGCACTGTGCCGGACGACCGCGCCGTGCACTCGATGCACGGCTACTTCCTGCGTCCGGGCGACGTCAACCTGCCGATCACGTTCTCGGTCGACCGCATCCACGACGGCCGGTCCTTCGCCACCCGACGCACGCAGGCCTATCAGAACGGCGTGCCGATCCTCTCGATGATCGCGTCGTTCCAGGATCCGGATGACGGGGTCGACCACCAGATCGAGATGCCCGGCGACATCCCGGCAGCCGAGTCGCTGCCGACGACGGCAGACCTGATCGGGCACATCGACCACGACGTGGCCCGCTACTGGTCCACAGAACGCGCCTTCGACGTTCGCCACGTCGAGTCCCCCATCTTCCTCTCCGTCGAGGGCGAGCGGGTAGCCCATCAGGCCGTCTGGATGAAGGCGGCCGGGCCATTGCCCGACGACGACAGGCTGCACAGGGCCGCCCTGGCCTACGCGACCGACTACTCCATCCTCGAGTCGCCGATGCGCCGCCACGGAGTTCCGTGGGCCATGCGGGGACTGAGGGTGGCTAGCCTCGATCACGCCATGTGGTGGCATCGATCGGGCCGCGTCGACGAGTGGATGCTCTACGTGCAGGACTCCCCCAGCGCCTCAGGCGGTCGGGGCCTGGCGCGCGGAAGCATCTTCAGCGCCGATGGCGTGCTGCTGGCCAGCGTCGCCCAGGAGGGCATGATCCGGGTCCCCGACGCCCGCTGAAGCCTCCGGCACGCGAGCCGCATCCGTGGCTCGTCGCCCGAAGACGAAACGGCGCTGCACCTGGAAGCCGACGAGATAGAGCACACCGTCGGTGAGCAGCTTCGCCGGGAGCAACGGCATGCCGGCGCCCGTGAGGACCGCGAGCCAGACGTAGCTCGTGGCCAACAGTGCCACCGCGAGTGCCGCATAGCGCAGGGCTGATCTCCGGATGCCGGTCGGCCGCGTCGACCGGAAGACGAGATGCCGGTTGACGGCGAAGTTCACGCTCGCGCTGGCCAGCCGAGCCCCGACCGCGGCGCTGGGCAGGGACCCCGTGAGGGCGAACAGGACCAGCAACCCGACGGTGTCGACGACAGCGGCCCCGAGCGACGAGGCGGCGAACGCCAGGAACGGCAACAGCACCCGCGCAGTGTCGACGACGGGCCGGAAGTGCGACGAGGCGTTGTTGTCGAGATACACGGTGTCGATCGGAATCTCCCGGATGTGCAGCCCCTCGCTCGCGGCGCGGATCAGCACAGTGAGTTCGTACTCGAACCTGTCACCGCGCACGCCGAGCAGCCAACGCAGGGTGGCCGCGGGGTATCCGCGCAAGCCGGTCTGGGTGTCGTGCACGGTCTGCCCCGTCGCCAGCCTGAAGGCCCCGCGGGCAGCCGCGTTTCCGGCGCGACTGCGCCGCGGCACGGTACCCGTGAAGCGGCGTCCGCCGAGCACGATCGCCGGGCGGGCGTCATCGTCGGCCGTGCCGTCGACTGCGCGTTCCTCGAGTGCATCGGCGACACGCAGAATGTCGACGACTGTGTGCTGGCCGTCGGCATCCGCCGTCACCACGGCGACGCCGGGATGCTCCTCGAGCACATACGCGAATCCGGCCTTGAGGGCCTGGCCCTTTCCACGGTTGCGACGCCAACCGATGACCTCCGCCCCCAGAGCAGCGACGGTGGCGAAGACCGCCGAGTGGGAGTCGCCACTGCCGTCGTCGACCACGACGACCGACGCCGCCTTCCGCTCCGCCCTCATCGCGCGGACGAGCGCGATGAGCTTCGCATCGGGCTGGTAGGCCGGGATGAGCACGATCACGTCATGCCGCCGGGTTCGCGATGTAGAGGATGTCGCTGGTGCCGCGTTCCTCACCCGTGCCGAGCGGGTCGTTCACCAGCTGGCCGTCGAAGTACATGGTGGAGGAACCGCCGCCGTCGATGTTGTAGGCGGTCGTCGCCCCGAGGCCCTCCATGATCTGGGCGAGCCCGGTCATCGTCACCCCGGCGCTGTAGCCGGGGCTGCGGCCGTCGACGACCACGAAGACGAGGTGGTTCTCGTCGATCACGCCGATGGCCGTGCGCGGCTGCTCGCCCTGGATCGAGTGATTGCCGAAGTTCGTGTCGACCTCGACGTCTTCGATCCCGGCCACGGTCTCCCCGCCCTCGACGATCGCAGGACCGAAGGAGAGCGTGTTCCAGACCCCGTCGGCCACGAGCTCGTCTGCTGAGGTGGCCGTCTCGTCGTAGACCTTCACGGTCCCATCGCGGTAGAAGGCCAGTCCCTCACGAGTACCGGCGTCGCGGTAGACCACACCGTTGCGGATGACGATCCCGGTGTCGCGGAAACCGTAGTAGTCGCCGTTGATCGCGAAGATCGCCGCGTTGTCTCCGGCGATGTCGGAGGTGGTCTCGGTGATGTTCTCGCCGTAGCTGTCCTGTGCGAAGGCCGAGCGCAGGGTGGTGGCATCCGTCAGCGACACGTCGGCGACGTAGTACGTCACGGTGGCATCGCCTGAGCCCGTCGTCACTGTCGAGATGCTGATGTCGGCCGAGTCGGAGCTGAGCGAGGTGTCTGTGACGACGGCCGAGGCATCAGTGGTGTCGTCGTCGGTGGCGCCGGTCACGCCGGTCGCGCCGGTCGCGTCGGCTTCGGATGCCGTTCCGGTCCCTGCCGACTGCTCTGCTTCGTACTCCGACACATTCGCAATGGCCACGTGCGGGATCACGAACCTGTCGAGGGCCCATGCCGAACCGCCTCCCATGGCGAGTGCCACCACGGCCGCAGACGCGACGATGACCCGTCGTGGATGGCGGCTCCTCGCTTCGCTTGGGGCGTGCGGGGCCGACGGCTCTGGCGTCTCTTTCTGGCTCATGCCTCAGTTCTAGGCGGCGAGCTTAGGCACCAGCCCTGCCGGGGATATGGGCAGGGTATGGCTCGGGGGCACTCAGCCTGTGACGGCGCTGTGAGGATGCCATGAGGGGACCGCCTCGCCATCGGCGCGCGATACCTGCCCACAGCCCGGGTCAGTGCTCGAGCTCGGCCTGCAGCAGCACGTCGTCGGAGCCCAGGGCGCGGATGTCGACCATGGTGATGCGGTCGATGGGCACGTCGGTCGAGCCGTCGGCGCGCACGTCGGTGCCCGGGGCTGCGCTCCAACTCGAGACCAGGCGCGAGTCTCCCGCGTCGTCCGTCACGTAGAGGCCGTAGCGATCGGATGCCGCGGAACCGCCGCCGCTGCCGCTGTCGCCGTCGCCGTGCCGGTCGTATCCGCCGCCGCTGTCGCCGCCGTTCTTGTATCGGCAATGCGTCGACAAGGCGGTTCCCCACGCCTCCCCCACCACCCTGACGTCGGCACTCAGGGCGGTCTGGCCGGTGCTGTCGAGGTGCACGGTCTCGGCCTGCGCCGCCGGCGGGCTCGCCACCCCGCCGATCGAGAGCACCAGAGCGACGGTCACGGCCGCCACGCCGAGCGCTGCTGCCACGACGATGCGGGTCCGGCGGCGGCGGGGACGCGGCGCAGCTGCGTCGCGGAGCGCGCTCGGTGCCGCGACAGGTACCGGACGCGGTTCGAGCGGCGACAGTGGCGCAGACGCCCGCTGCCCAGGCTCGACGTCTGCGGCATCCGGGATCTCCTCGATCGACACCCGCGACAGCAGCCCGGGCACACCGGAGACCTCGGCCACGGCAGCACTGCAACGCGGACAGGTCGAGAGGTGGTCCTCGTAGTCGAGACGCTCGCGCGAGCTCAGCGCCCCCAGCACGTAGGCGGCGTCCCAGTCCGAGAAGGCATCCGTGGTCGCGCTCATCGTCCGGTCACCCCGCGTTCCTGCAGGGCGAGGCGCAGTGCGCGCAGGGCGTAGTGCAGCCGCGACTTGACGGTCCCGCTGGGAACGCCGAGCTCGTCGGCTGCCTCGGCCACCGATCGTCCGCCGTAGTAGACGGTCACGAGCACGGCACGATGGTCGTGGCTCAGCTCGCCGAGGGCGTCGGCGATGAGCCAGCGATCGAGGGCGGCATCCGTCGCATCGGCCTCCATCACCTCGGGAACGTCGTGCATGGCGAACTCCTGCTGCACCCTGGCGCTCCTCCTGTCGTCGATCACGAGATTGCGGGTCACCGTGAACAGCCAGGCGCGTGCCGAGCTCTCGGACTGGTCGAGGATCTCCGGGCGCCGCCAGGCCCGCAGCATGACCTCCTGGACGATGTCATCGGCCAGTGCCCTGTCGCCGGTCAGTCGCACGACGTAGCGCCAGAGCGCCGGCGCGTGCTCGTCCTGGATGACGCGCAGAGCCTCGGCCCGGTCATCGCTCACGAGAGCACCTCCATCGTTAACACGAATGGCGCACGTCTTCGGTTCAGTCGTACTCCCGGAAAGCTCGGTTGAACCTTTCGCGATGCTGCGCCGTGTTCCCTGTAGAACCGTCTTCCCTCCAGAACTGCAAAGCTACTCCGGCTTCATCCAGCACCCATCGAGAGGATCGACCCGCACCATGACCGAGCAGAAGATCATCACGCGCCGAGCAGCACTCGTCATCAGCGGAGCCGGCGCGAGCGCCATCGCCCTCGCAGCGTGCACTCCGGGCACCGATACGAGTTCCACGCCTGCCGATTCCCCGACGACGGATGCCGCCACTCAGGCACCGTCGAGCTCGTCCTCGGCCGCTCCCGACAGCGGAGCCGCATCCGGAACCGAGGTCGCGAAGCTCGCCGACATCCCCGTCGGCGGGTCGATCGACGCGAAGCTCGGCGCCGACCCGATCGTGCTGGCGCAACCGACAGCCGGTGAGGTGGTGGGCTTCAGCGCCATCTGCACGCACCAGCAGTGCGTGGTGGCCGCCGCGGTGACCGAGTTCGACTGCCCCTGCCACCAGTCGCGGTTCGATGCCGCGACCGGTGAGCCGTTCCCGGGCAGCAAGGCGCTGACAGGTCTCGCGAAGCTCACGATCACCGTCGACGGCGACGCAGTGCTCGCGTCGGCGTGAGCAGTGGCATCCGACATCATGGACTACTCGATCAACGGACTCCCGCTGCACATCCTCATCGTGCACGCCGTCGTCATCGTGGTACCCGTCGCCGCGATCGTGGTGCTTCTGGCGGCGGTCTGGCGACGGGCGAGGCGCTGGTTCGGACTCGTGACGCCCATCCTCGGTGTGATCGCTGCGGTACTCGTCTTCGTGGCGAAGGAGGCGGGCGAATGGCTGAAGGATCGCCTGCCCGACTCGCCGCTGATCCAGGAGCACACCGATCTCGGCGACACCCTGCTGCCGTGGACCATCGCGCTGGCGGTGCTCTCCATCGTCGTGCATGTCTGGTACCGCGTGGTCGAGAAGCGGGCCGCCGATGATGCCCCGTCGCCCCTGGTGCGGCGCATCGTCGCGATCGTGCTCGCCGTCGCGGCCGTCGTCGTGGTGCCGGCCGGCATCATCACGACGGTGATCATCGGCGAGTCCGGATCGCGCGCGGTCTGGGAGGGCTCGTTCAGCGACACACCGCTCGAGGAGTAGCCGCTCGCCGTCGTCGCTGCGCTTGTGCGCCCGCGGAATTCAGCGGGCAGGGTTGCGCTTCGTGAACGCCACTGGCTCGTCGAGATAGGGAGTCCACGACGCCCGCTCGTGATCGCTGATGCGTCGTGGGCGACCGGATGCGGCATCCACCAGCACGATCGTCGTCGCCGCCCGGGCGTAGAGCACCCCCGGCTCGACGCCGACGGGCGACCACACCTCGTAGCAGACCTCGAGGCTCGCGCCGCCCATGCGCCCGATCCAGAGCCGGACGTCGAGCGGCAACCGTTGGTAGGGCACCTGCGCGAGGTACTCGACCTCTTGGCGGGCGATGATCGTGAGGGTCTCAGCACCCGGGCGACCGTCGAGCACGGCGGTCGAGGCGCCGACGGCGGTGTCGCCGTCGACGGCCTCGTCCGTCTCCCAGAACGCCTGGATGCGCGCCTCCTCGAGAAGGCGCAGCATCGAGGCGTTGTTGACGTGGGCGTAGGCGTCGAGGTCGCTCCAGCGCAGCCGGATCGGGACGTTGAGCCTCACAGGTCGAACCGACCGCTCAGTCGCGGGTGAGCTTGCGATAGGTCGAGCTGTGCGGCTTCGCGGCGTCGGCCCCGAGTCGCTCGATCTTGTTCTGCTCGTACGACTCGAAGTTGCCCTCGAACCAGTACCAGTTGCCCGGGTCGTCCTCGGTTCCCTCGTACGCGAGGATGTGCGTCGCGATGCGGTCGAGGAACCACCGGTCGTGGGTGATCACCACGGCGCACCCGGGGAATTCGAGCAGGGCGTTCTCGAGGCTCGACAGGGTCTCGACGTCGAGGTCGTTGGTGGGCTCGTCGAGGAGCAGGAGGTTGCCGCCCTGCTTGAGCGTGAGCGCCAGGTTCAGGCGGTTGCGCTCACCACCGGAGAGCACGCCGGCAGGCTTCTGCTGGTCGGGTCCCTTGAAGCCGAAGGTTCCGACGTAAGCGCGCGACGGCACTTCCATCTTGCCGACCTGGATGTAGTCGAGACCGTCGGAGACGACCTCGAACAGGGTCTTCTTCGGGTCGATACCGCCGCGGGTCTGGTCGACGTAGGAGATCGAGACGGTCTCGCCGACCTTGACCTCACCGGCATCCGCCGGCTCGAGGCCGACGATGGTCTTGAACAGCGTGGTCTTTCCCACACCGTTCGGACCGATGATGCCGACGATGCCGTTGCGCGGAAGAGAGAAGCTGAGCCCGTCGATGAGCGTGCGGTCGCCGAAGCCCTTCTTCAGGTTCTTGACCTCGAGCACGATCGCGCCGAGACGCGGTCCCGGCGGAATCTGGATCTCCTCGAAGTCGAGCTTCTTCGTGCGTTCGGCCTCGGCCGCCATCTCCTCGTAGCGGGCGAGACGGGCCTTCGACTTGGCCTGGCGGCCCTTCGCGTTGGAGCGCACCCAGTCGAGCTCCTCGGAGAGGCGCTTGGAGAGCTTCGCGTCCTTCTTGCCCTGGACGGCGAGACGCTCCTGCTTCTTCTCGAGGTAGGTGGAGTAGTTGCCCTCGTAGGGGTAGAGACGACCGCGGTCGACCTCGGCGATCCACTCGGCCACGTGGTCGAGGAAGTACCTGTCGTGAGTCACGGCGAGCACTGCACCGGGGTACTTGGAGAGGTGCTGTTCGAGCCAGAGCACGCTCTCGGCGTCGAGGTGGTTAGTGGGCTCGTCGAGGAGCAGCAGATCCGGCTTCTGCAGCAGCAGCTTGCAGAGTGCGACACGACGCTTCTCACCACCGGAGAGGTGGCCGATCATCTCGTCGCCCGGCGGGCAACGGAGCGCGTCCATGGCCTGCTCGAGCTGGGAGTCGAGGTCCCAGGCGTCGGCGTGGTCGATCTCCTCCTGCAGGGTGCCCATCTCGGCGAGCAGGGCATCGAAGTCGGCATCGGGCTCGGCCATCGCGAGGGAGATCTCGTTGAAACGGTCGACCTTCGCCTTGATCGGGCCGACACCCTCCTGCACGTTCTCGAGCACCGTCTTGGTCTCGTCGAGAACCGGCTCCTGCATCAGGATGCCGACGGAATAGCCCGGCGTCAGTTTGGCCTCGCCGTTGGACGGCGTGTCGAGTCCGGCCATGATCTTGAGGATCGTGGACTTTCCGGCACCGTTCGGACCCACGACGCCGATCTTGGCGCCGGGGATGAACGCCATCGTGACGTCGTCGAGGATGAGCTTGTCGCCCACGGCCTTGCGGGCGCGGACCATCGAGTAAATGTAATCGGCCATAGCGCCTACCAGTCTATGGGGCGCGTCTCTCCCAGCAGACAGGCTCCCTGACCAGAGGGGGCGGCGACCTCGCTGTGGTAGCCACCGGATGCCGGCCCGTACTGTCCGACCAGGCATTCGCCGTTGAACAGCACGGACCACTGGACGCTGTCGGCCTGGAGGTCGACGGCCGTTCGGTCTGGAGTGACCTGCATGGCGGCCTTGTCGAACCCGCCGGCGACGAGTGCGTCGACGAAGTCGCGCCCTCCGGCGGCGGCGTTCGCGACGATCACGGCGTTGTTGACGAGGTCGAAGTAGTCGAGGTTCTCGCCGGCCGAGAGTCCCGGCTCCAGTTCGGGGACCGCCGGGGCCGTGGGCGTTGGCGTGGACGACGCGGTGGGCATCGCGGTCGTCGGCGAGGGAATCGGAGCCGCAGGGGTGCAGGCGCTGAGCGCCACGACCGCACCGACGGCGAGTGCCGCACCGGTCAGCATCCGATTGCGTCGACGCACGCTCCGCTCCTCCTCCGCCACCCCACGGAGGCACACCCAGAGTCTAGGGTCGCGGTCAGAAGGGAGTGTCACCAGCTCCGACGAGGGCAGGGGCTTCGGAGGGCTCCGAGAGCGGCACCGTCCACCCGCTGCGTTGGGCGGCCTCCTCGCCGCCGCCACCACCCGTTCCGGGCTGCCTGTGCTCGGACTGCTGCGCCTGCAGATCAGTCGTATCCTGCGACGCCGACTCGGTCCGGTGCGTCTTCGAGTAGGTACTGGTCCCCCACGCGAGGTTGTGCCCGACGGCGTCGGCCTCGAGGTCGACAGCCGTGCCGCGACCCTTGTCGTTCTCCCACGTGCGCACCCGCAGCCTTCCTGAGACGATCACGTTGTCGCCGCGATGGACCGACTGCTCCACATGCTCGCCGAGGGTGCGGAACGCCTCGACAGTGAACCAGCTGGGGTCGGCGTCGACCCACTCGTTCTTCTTCCTGTCGTAGTACCGCTCGCTCACGGCGATACGGAAGGTCACTTTGCGCGCGCCTCCGGGAAGGATCGCCGCCGTCGGATCCGTTCCGACGTTTCCGACGATGGTGATGGGGTTCGACATGGCTTCCTCCGTCTGGTCTCCTGCCCCGACGCGTTCGCTCCGGGGACGCGGCCCGCGCCGTTGCCACCCGTGCCTGGAAAGCTCCCGGGCGGGCCGCGTTGAACACATGCTGGCGGGATCCGGAATCGTGCCTCTGGCGAGATCCGCTGTCCGTTCGAAAGCGGATGCGAGCCTCGCGCTGGGGAGGAGCCGCACGCCACACGGGCGTCGCCGCCGAGCCCTAGGCTGACCTCATGCCTTATGTCGCCGACCCCACCCGCTATGACGAGATGACCTACCGCCGCACCGGCCGCAGCGGCCTGAAGCTCCCGGCGCTGTCGTTGGGCCTCTGGCACAACTTCGGCGACGAGCGCTCGACCGACGTCCAGCGCGCGATCCTGCGCCGGGCCTTCGACCTGGGCATCACGCACTTCGACCTCGCCAACAACTACGGCCCTCCCTACGGTTCGGCCGAGACCAACTTCGGTCGCATCTTCGCCGAGGACTTCCGTGCGTACCGCGACGAGGTGATCATCTCGAGCAAGGCCGGCTACGACATGTGGCCCGGCCCGTACGGCGACTTCGGATCGCGCAAGTACCTGCTCTCATCGCTCGACCAGTCGCTCGGGCGTCTGGGCCTCGACTACGTCGACATCTTCTACTCCCACCGCCCCGACCCCGAGACTCCCATCGAGGAGACCATGGGCGCGCTCGCGAGTGCCGTGCAGCAGGGCAAGGCGCTCTACGTCGGCATCTCGAATTACGACCCCGAGCAGACCAGGGCCGCTGCCGCGGCTCTCGCCGAGCACAAGATCCCCCTGACGATCCACCAGCCGCGCTACTCCATGTTCGACCGTCACATCGAGGACGGCCTGTTCCCGGTGCTCGACGAGCTGGGCACGGGCAGCATCGTGTTCTCGCCCCTGGCCCAGGGGCTGCTCACCGACCGTTACCTCGACGGCAAGGTTCCGTCGGACTCGCGCGCGGCCACCAGCCGCTTCCTCTCGGAGGACAGCATCGACTCCGACTACCTCGAGCGTCTGCGAGGGCTGAAGACGGTGGCGGATGCCCGGGGACAGTCGATCGCACAGCTCGCCCTGTCGTGGGTCCTGCGGCACTCGACTGTCACGAGCGCACTCGTGGGCGCGTCGAGCGTGGCACAGCTGGAGCAGAACGTCGCCGCCCTCGAAGCGCCGGCGCTCTCAGCCGAGGAGATCGCTGCGATCGAGCCCTTCGCAGTGCACGGCACCGGCCAGCGCTAGAGAGTGGGCTACCTCTACGCACTGGCGGCCGCACTGCTGTTCGGCATGAACGGGTCGGCCACCAAGGTGATCGTGGAGGCCGGCATCACGCCGGCGCAGCTGACGTTCTGGAGGGTGGCATCCGTCACCGTCATCGCAGGTGCCATCCTGCTGGTGACCAACCGTCGCGCATTCCGCATCACGGGGCGTCAGCTCGCCGTCATGGCGGCGCTCGGCATCTTCGGCGTCGCCCTGCTCCAGTGGACCTACGCCGTCGCCGTGAGCCTGCTCCCCGTCGGCATCGCCCTGCTGCTCGAATACCTCGCGGTCCTCGCTGTCGCCGTGATCGCGAGGGTGGTGTTCAAGGAGCGGGTGAAGCCGCGCATCTGGACCGCTATCGCACTCGTGCTCATCGGCCTCGCCGTCGTCGCGCAGATCGGGCAGTCGACACTGAACCTCGTCGGGGTGCTGTTCGCGCTGGCCGCCGCGGCCACGCTGACGGTCTACTTCGTGGTGGGCGAGCGCCAGGTCGGGGCGACGTCGCCGCTCGCCGTCGGCTTCTGGTCCATGGGCTTCGCCACCGTCTTCTGGGGCGTGCTCAGCGGATGGTGGGAGATCGATCCCGCGCTGCTGGGTTCCACGGTGCCGTTGGGCGGCAACCTGGAGGGAGTGAGCGTTCCCCTCGCGATTCCGCTCCTCTGGAACGCGGTGCTCGGCTCGTTCGCGCCGTTCCTGCTGTCGCTGCTCGCACTCAAGCACCTCACGGCAACGGCTGCCGGCATCACGGCATCCTCCGAGGTGCTGTTCGCCTTCGGAGTCGCGTGGCTCTGGCTGGGCGAGACCCTCACGGCCGTGCAGTTGCTCGGCGTGGCTCTGGTCACCGTGGGCATCGTGCTCGCCCAGACGGCTCGCACCGGCAAGGTCCTCGACGCCGATCTCGCAACCGGAACCCTGGCGGCCGAGAAGCTGTTCTGAATCGTCTTCCTCGTTCGAACGGATGTCGGTGGTCGCTTCTAGCCTGATGGGACAGAAGAAAGCACCCGGGCCGGCGCTCACGAGGAGACAGCATGACTGCAACGATCGAGATCCGTTCCCTGCGACCAGGCACCGCCCTCGACGCGCGTGTTCCCGGCCTGGAGTTCGCGCCGGTGCGCGCCGACCTCTGGCGGGTCGTCACCGATCGGGGCGACGTCCGCGGTCACATCGAGCGCCTCGGCAGTGGAGACCTCGGGCGTTTCACGGCGAGACTCTCGCGCGGCGGCTCCCGCACGCTCACGCTCGGCGAGTTCTGGACCGCACAGGCGGCGGCGGAGAGTTTCGCGTAGCTCGAGCCGTGGTCGAGCGGCCGGTTGCCGGAGCGCCTTCGGCCACGCCGGGCGGTGATCCCCGGCATCCGTCTCCCTCGCGGGTAAAGTGCGCCACATGCAGTGGATCACGGACTTCTTCAACTGGCTCTTCTCGGACGACGCACGCCCCACGCTCTTCGCAGCCGGAGTGCTCGTCGTCGCCATGGTGCTCTCGGCGCTGCTCGCAGCCTGGGTGGCACGCGCCGCCGTCCGCAGTCTCATCGATCAGCGTGACCGTGAGGTGAAGGCGACGGCCATCGCCGCGCTCATCGACGCCGCCACGGAGTCGTCGGTGTGGAACTCCCTCACGCCGCAGGAGCAGGTGCTCGCGGACCGCGCCGTCGGTGAAGCCGACATCCGCGTACGCATGCTCCCGATCCGCGGCGCCGCCGTGGCCGCGAACTGGGCAGCCCACCAGTTGCACGAGATGAAGCGCGCCTCTGCGACCTTCGGCTACGAGCTCGAGCCCGCTGTCATCGAGTTCCGGGACCGCCTCGTCGACTGGCAGAAGCGCCCGGCCCGCGCTCGCAAGCTGTTCCAGACCGATCTCGACCGCTGGAAGGTCATGAACACCGCCGCCGAGAAGGCCCTGCTCGCCGAGCAGGATGCGTGGGTCGCCGAGCAGCACCACCAGCAGTTCGAGCCGGCTGCAGCCACCACCCCGTACACTCCGGCGATGGCTCCCCTCACTCCGGCATCCGGTGCGTCGACGTCGACCGAGACCCAGCAGCTGCTCGACGACGTCTCCGCCCTCCCGACGAGGCGCAAGGGCGACGACCGCACCGACGTGATCACGACGCCCTAGGCGTCTGGGTCTCACCAACGAGAGAGGGAGAGCAGGCCTCGCGGCCTGCTCTCCCTTTTCTCGTTCGTGGAGTCATCCGACGGCGACTTCGTCCAGCGGTGGGGACGGCCGCGGGTACGGCGGTCGAGCGGGCTGATCTCAGCTCGCGGGCTTCCACCAGGTGTCGAAGGGGCTGACCGGATCACGGCGCTTGTGCTGAGTGGCCAGATAGCGGTTCTCGATCGCCTCGGCGACAGCGTCAGCCACATCATGGCCCTCGAGGAAGTCGTCGATGTCGGTGTAGGAGAGCCCGAGGTTGGCCTCATCGGTCTGACCTGGGTTCTCGTCGAGCAGATCGGCAGTCGGTGCCTTCGAGGAGAGCACTTCAGGTGCGTCGAGATACTGCAGCAGAGCGCGGCCCTGGCGCTTCGACAGCCCCGACAGCGGCAGGATGTCTGCACCACCGTCGCCGAACTTGGTGAAGAAGCCCGTCACGGCCTCGGCGGCGTGATCGGTGCCGACGACGAGGAGTCCGTTCTGGCCGGCGATGGCGTACTGCGCGATCATCCGGGCGCGAGCCTTCACGTTGCCCTTGTTGAAGTCGGAGAGCGGCTCATCGAGGGCGTCGGCGTACTCGGCGGCGAAGGCGTCGGCACTGTCCTGGATGTTGAACTCGGCGCGCTTCTGGGGCCGGATGAAGTCGAGGGCGAGCTGGGCGTCGGCCTCGTCGGCCTGCACCTTGTACGGCAGGCGAACCGCGATGAAGGCGGCATCCGTTCCCCCGGCGGCGAGTTTCTCGACAGCGAGCTGGCACAGCCGCCCGGCCAGAGTCGAGTCCTGCCCGCCGCTGATGCCGAGCACGAACCCTCGCGTACCGGCGCGCCTCGTGTACTCCACGAGGAAGTCGACCCGGCGTTCCACCTCCGCCGCGGGATCGATCGTCGCCTGCACGTTCAGTTCCTGGATGATCTGTGCCTGAAGCTCTCGCATGCTTCGAATCTACTGCGCGCTCGTTTCGGACTCGTTACCCCTCGGGATAGTCCATGGCGATGATCTTCGCGCTCCACGGGCAGTAGGTGTCGCTGGTGAGGGTCTCGTCCTCGACGTAGGAGGGCAGGCCGTCGCAGACCTCGGTGGTGAAATCAGCGAACTCGAGGGTCTTCGGATCGATGTGCCAGTGCCAGCCCGTGTTCACCTCGGGATCGGGTCGCACGATCTTCCCCACGGGAATCGCCGCGAGCTCTTCACCGTCGAAGAGACGCTGCGCATGGTCGATGAGCTCGGGCGTGACCAGCTCGATGCGGAAGGTCTCCTCCACCACCTGGAAGGTGGCGACCGGGCGTCCGGATCCGGCGCGTTCCTCCGCCGCGCATCCTGAGAGGGCGAGCACGGCGAAGACGATGGAGGCCATGGCGAACGCGTTTCTGGGCCGCATCGCCCCAGTGTGGCAGTTCATGGACGGATTCGGGACCCGAGAGTCGGCCTGCCGATATCATCCGAGGGCATGCCCCGCCGGCCGGTCTGGAGAATCCCATGGACGACATCTCGTTGAGCGCGATGGTGCTGGTGCCGGCCGTCGCCGTCGCCGCACCTCTTCTGGGTCGGCTCCTCGGACGGCTCATCCCCGTGCCGCTGGTCGTCTTCGAGATCCTCCTGGGACTCCTGCTGGGCCCCGCGGTGCTCGGCTGGGTCCATCCGGGAGGCTTCCTCGAGGTGCTGTCGCAGTTCGGGCTCGCCATGTTGTTCTTCCTGGCGGGCAACGAGATCGACTTCGCCACGATCAAGGGCCGCCCGATGAGGCGCGCCGCCCTCGGGTGGTTGATCTCCCTCGTGGCCGGCGTACTGATAGGGATCGCCTTGGCACCCACCTTCGGCGCCGGCATCTTCATCGGTGTCGCGCTCACATCGACCGCGCTCGGGACTCTGCTTCCGGTGCTGCGGGATGCCGGCGAGCTGAGGACGCCGTTCGGTATCGCCGTGCTCGCCATCGGGGCCATCGGAGAGTTCGGTCCACTCCTGGCGATCTCGCTGTTCCTCGGCGGCCGGTCGCCCGGGGCCGCGGCCGTCGTTCTGGTCGCGTTCGCCGCGATCGCCGGTCTCGCCATCTGGTTCGCGGCTCGCGGATACGGTCGTCGCCTGCATCGCATCATCGCCTCGACGATCCACACGAGCGGCCAGTTCGCTGTGCGCCTCGTCCTGTTCACGCTGTTCGCCCTGAGCGCCCTCAGCATCATGTTCGGGCTCGACATGCTCCTCGGGGCGTTCGCCGCCGGCATCCTGTACCGCCTGCTGCTCACGGGTGCGCCTGAGAAGGATGCCGAGGCGATCGAGTCCAAGCTCGAGGCCGTCGGCTACGGCTTCCTCGTCCCGGTGTTCTTCATCAACACCGGTCTCACCTTCGACCTGGCCGCGCTCCTCGGCGACACGCGCAATCTGCTTCTGCTTCCGATCTTCCTGCTGCTCTTCCTCGTCGTGCGCGGCCTGCCGAGCGTCATC
Organism: Leifsonia stereocauli; assembly: GCF_038432415.1. Lineage (NCBI taxonomy): Bacteria > Bacillati > Actinomycetota > Actinomycetes > Micrococcales > Microbacteriaceae > Leifsonia > Leifsonia stereocauli. The sequence continues at coordinate 772,798 of NZ_JBCAUN010000001.1, read as the reverse complement.
GCAGCTCCTCCTGGAGCCCCTCGCGCCGACCGGGTCGCCCTCGGGCTCATGGGCGCGACCGCATTGCCCATCATCGTGGCGGTGACCAACATCGGGGTCAGTGAGGGCGATCTGACGACTGGCACCGCAGCATCGCTCGTCGGAGCCGGCCTGCTGAGCGTGCTTCTGTTCCCGCTGCTCGGGTTGGCGTTCCGCAAGCGCTCGCCCGAGTACACCCCGGCAGCCCCGGAGAAGGACGCGTTCATCGCCGAGGAGGGGTGAGGCGAGCGGCTCGGCCCGCGTTGCCATACCGTGATACCGCTCGGCGGAGTCTCGATGCTTTGGCGGAGGTTCCTGCATCCGCCAGAGCATCGAGACTCCGCCGAATCGGATCGTGATGGTGCCCCCGGCAGGAATTGAACCTGCGACCAAGAGATTAGAAGGCTCCTGCTCTATCCGCTGAGCTACGGGGGCGCGATCGTCAACGATACCTCAGCGCCCGCGCGGCGAAGCTCAGAGCGCTTTCGCCGCGGCGACGAGCACCTGCGCGAGGGTGGGCACTCCGACGGCCCTGAAGACCTCGGCGCCGTTCGCTGAACGCACGATCATGGTCGGGGTGGAGCGGATGTCCTCGGCCTCGGCGGCGTCCATGTCGGTGGCGACGTCGTACTCGGCGACCTCGGCATCCGGAACGAGACGCGCGGCCTCGGCGACCACCGCCCTGGTCTGCATACAGGGCTCACAGAAGGCGGATGTGTAGAGCTCGAGCAGCATCGTTCCAGTCTACGGAGCGCCGACGACGGATCGCGTGTCGCCGGGCGCACGTAGACTCGCCTCATGAGCAGTGGTGTAGATCGACTCGTCTGGGTCGACTGTGAGATGACCGGACTCGACCTCGCCGTCGACGAACTCGTGGAGATCGCGATCGTGATCACCGATTACGACCTGCGGCCGCTCGACGAGGGCATCAGCATCGTGATCAAACCCGACGACAGCGCCCTCGAGACGATGGGCGACTTCGTGCGCAACATGCACACCGAGTCCGGGCTCATCGAGGAGATCCCCCACGGTGTGAGCGTTGCAGATGCGGAGTACCAGGCCATCGAGTACGTGCTGAAGCATGTGCCTGCCGACGCCAAGGCGCCCCTGGCCGGCAACAGCATCGGCACCGACCGCACGTTCCTGCACGCCTTCATGCCGCGGCTCGACGCTCAACTGCACTACCGCGTCGTCGACGTGTCATCCATCAAGGAACTCGCCCGCCGCTGGTTCCCCCGCATCTACTTCAACGCTCCCCCGAAGGCGGGTGGGCACCGTGCGCTGGCCGACATCCTGGAGTCCATCCGCGAGCTCGAGTACTACCGACGGGCCATGTTCGTGCCCGATCCCGGACCCACGTCCGAGGACGCGCAGGCGGCTGCGGCATCCGTCGTGTCGGATTTCACCTCCCGGGTGTAATACACTTCTCTAGTTGCCTTTCGCGCAGCGCCGGATCTCCGGAGCTTCTCGGCAGGCGCATGGTGGGTATAGCTCAGTTGGTAGAGCGCCTGGTTGTGGTCCAGGAGGTCGCGGGTTCAAGCCCCGTTACTCACCCCAAGTCGAGAAGGCCCCGGAGAGATCCGGGGCCTTTTCCCATAGCCCCTGGGGCTGTTCGATGGAGGCAGGTCATGGCACATCGCACCAGCACAGCGCGCGCAGTCGACATCGGCATCACTGTGCTGCTGATGCTCGTCTCCGTCGCTCTGGCCGTCGCGTTCTTCTTCGCCGGGCTCCTGTGGGCGCTCGACTCCAGCCCGGCCATGATCGGGTTCGCGCTCGGCGTGTACGGGCCGATCGTGGTCGCGATCGTCGGTGTCGTCGTGGGGATCATCCTGCTGACGCGGGATCGCAGCGGCATCGTCGCACCGTTCGCGGCCATCGTGGCGTCGATCCTGCTGTGGTGGCTCGGCAGCACCCTCGTCGCCGCATGACACGATGAGGGCATGGACCTGAATGCGGAGGAGTTCGAGAAGCTCGTCATCGATGAGCTCGACGAACTGCCCGACGACATGGTCGACGGCCTCGACAACGTGATCTTCGTCGTCGAGGACCGCCCGGAGGACGGCTCCCTCGACCTCCTCGGCCTCTACGACGGCGTCGCCCTCACCGAGCGCGGCCAGTACGGCTTCGGAGAGATGCCCGATCGCATCATCCTGTACCGCGAGCCGCTGCTCGCGATCTGCGAGGACGAGGATGAGCTCCGCGACGAGATCCACATCACCCTCGTTCACGAGATCGCGCATTTCTACGGCATCGACGACGACCGTCTGCACGACCTCGGGTGGGCTTAGGCGCCCACCGAGTGTGGCGGCCGGCCGGCATCGATCCGCCGGGTTAACCTGATGGCATGGACTTCCGCCCCGGCCGCTTCTTCGGCATCCTCATCGGCGTGGTCGTCATACTCGGCATCGGCGTCTACGGCCCGGTGACCCTGCTGGCACCCCTGCCCGCCGTTCACGCCGAGGTTCTGAGCCCCGTCAATCCCGCAGCCGGCGCACAACCCCCGGTGCTTCCGGCCGATGGAGCCAGTGCGGTGATCGCGGTCGGTGAGACCACGCCGTTCGCTGTCGCCGGAACCACGGATGCCGTGCCGATCGCCGGCATCGCGAAGGTGATCGCCGCACTCGTGACCATCGACGAGAAGCCCCTGGCCGTCGGCAAGGCGGGCGACGAGATCACCATCACGACGCCCGACTACGCCGCCTACATCGACTACAGCAAAGAGGGCGCCCGCACGCTCCCCGTCTTCCGCGGTGAGAAGTGGACCGAACAGCAGGTGCTGCAGGCCGTCCTGCTCGGCTCGAGCAACAACCACGCAGACACCCTTGTGCGCTGGGCATTCGGATCGGTCGACGCCTACGTGGAGACGGCGAACACGTGGCTCGCGAAGAACGGCATGGAGAACACCACCGTGGCCGACGCCACCGGCCTCAGCGGAGACACCGTGGGAACTGCATCCGATGCCGCCGTGCTCGGGGCGCTCCTGAGCGAGCAACCGACCCTCCACGACATCCTCTCCAAGCCGGCGACAGCCCTCGTGAATGCCCGGGGGGTGGAGAACACCACGGACTTCTTCTCGGATCTGGGCGTCTTCGGGATCTCGCGCAGCTTCACCGACCCCGCCGGGGTCTGCTATCTGTTCACCAAGACCATCGGCGAGGGCGATGCGGCCGTCACTGTCGCGGGAGCCTTCATCCGCCAGCCCGACTACGAGACCCTGGCTTCGGGTATCGAAGCCTTCGCGGCCAGCGCCGAGGAGAGTGCGGCGCCCGTCGACGTGATCGCGAAGTCGACGGCCTACGTGCACTTCCGTGCACCGTGGGGTGCCCAGGCCGATGGTGTCACCGGCACGGCCGTCACCAGGTCTGCGTGGAAGTCGGGTTCGTCATCGACGAAGGTCGACTTCGAGGGCTTCAGCACGAAGTCCGAGGGTGCCATCGTCGGACACGTGCGCGTCGGCAACGGCGACGCATCCGTGGCGCTGAAGCTCTCGAAGCCCATCCGGGACCCTGGTCTCGGATGGCGCCTCATGAATCCGATCCCGATGGTGAAGTCGCTCATCGAGTCGCAGACCACGGGAACCGAGACCGCGGAGGAGTAGCCCTCCACCGCGGCTCGAGGTCCCGGATCAGACGGTCAGAAGGTCAGAAGGTCTCTTCGTCCGACTCGACGGGGTCGGAATCGCCCGCGTCGAAGCTGTAGCGCACGTGCAGCTGGTCGTTGACCTCGCGCTCCTCGCCGGCGTCGTACCAGAACAGCGACTCGAGCCCGTCGACGGCGGCGACCATGCCGATGCGCTTCTCAGCCGTTCCGCCGATGAGGATGCGGGTCTCGACCTCGCCCTCGAGGGGTCCGTCGGTGAACTCGGCGATGTACGAGACGTCTGGTGTAGTCATCTCTCCAACCTACTCGCCTCAGTCGCTGCGCACTCGCACGTCGGCACGGGTTGACGGATGCTCCCGCTCCACGTAGCGACGCCACTGGGCGTCCCACTCGTCCCAGTGGGCGTCGAAAGCGCCGGCATCGCGATCGAGGGCGCGGGGTTTGCGCACGGCATCCGACGCCTCGATCCAGACCCTGATGGCGACGACGGATGCGGATGTCGTGCTCAGAGTGCCGCACCCCTCCACGATCAGCGGCTGGGACGCCGCCACCTCGTGCCACTCGGCTGGTGCACCGCGTGTCCAGTCCCACCGGCGCCAGCCGCCGTCACGGCTTGCTGCGCGCGGTACGAGCAGATCGGCCGCGACGGCGGCGGACGCCGCATCGAGCCCCGACCACCCGGGGTAGATGCCGTCGAGGCGTACGAGCGCGGGGTTGCCAGCGACATCCGCCCACCCGGCGATGAGGAGGTCGGCGAAGGTCGACTTGCCCGATCCGCTCGGGCCGTCGACGAGGACCGTCGCCGGAGGCTGGGTCGCGGCAACCAGATCCAGCACACGCTCGAGCGCTGCCCTCGGATCGATCCACTCAGGCAAGGACGAAACTCCAGGTGCCAGCCCACACGGCCGCGGCCACGGCCGCGCCGGCGATGACGGCGCCCACCATCACGAGAAGCACCTCACGTGCGCCGAAGGTCGACGGCCGCGCCCAGCTGCGCTCGACGTGGTCGGCACCGAAACCTCGGGCCTCCATCGCCGTCGCGAGCTTGCTGCCGCGTCGCACGGAGATCACAAGCATGGCGAACGCCTGGCCAGCGAACCGACGCACGGCACCGATGGGCCCGCGCGCATCCGCGATGCCCCGCGCACGCCGCGCCAGGCCGAGCGAACGCCAGTCCTCGATGCCGAGGCCGACGAGACGCAAGCCGGCGAGGGCGCCCAGCACGAACCGGGCGGGAAGCCGCACCACCTGGGCGAGACCGTCGGCGAGGTCGGTCGGGTCGGTGGTGGCGAGCAGCACGATGCCCGGCAGTCCGATCGACAGCACGCGCAACATGATGGCGAGGCCGAGACCGAGAGAGCCCTCGGTGACGGTGATGAAGCCCCACTGCCAGAGCACTGCACCGGAGTCGACTCCGTAGAGGACCGTCGTGAGGCCGGCCAAGGGGGCGGCGATCCAGAGTGGAGACGTGCGGAGCCAGAACTGCCGCGCGCTCAGGCCAGCGAATCCGAGCAGCACGAGCTCGAGCGCGAGGGCGACGGCCGCAGACACCACGTCTATCGACAGCAGCAGCACGATGCTGATGAGCAGAGCTGCCGCGAGCTTCGCGACGGGGTTGATGCGCGCCACCATGCTCGGTCTGATGGTGGGCGTCAGGATGCTCATCGCACGACCTCCGCTGTCGAGCCCGAGGTGAACGAGAACTCGGCGTCGGCGATGGCCTCGACCACGTGCTGGTCGTGGGTGACGGCGACGACTGCGGTGCCCTCGTCGAGCAGTTCGGCCAGCAGTGCCATCAGCTCGGTCCACGTGTTCGCGTCCTGGCCGAAGGTGGGCTCGTCGAGCACGAGCAGCTGGGGCGCCGTGGCGAGCACGGTGGCGACCGAGAGCCGCCGCTTCTCCCCGCCCGAGAGCGTGAAGGGATTCGCCTCGGCGAGACGGCTCAACCTGAGGCGCTCGAGCAGCGCGTCGGCCCGCGCTGTGGCCGTGGCCGCGTCGACGCGAAGTGCGCGCGGTCCCACGAGCAGCTCGGCCCGAACCGTCGGTGCGAGGAACTGGTGCTCCGGATCCTGGAACACCGTGCCGATGCGCGGCAGCAGCTCGCGGCTGCGCCAGCGGTGCGGCGAAGGGTCGAGGCCCGCCGCGAGCAGAGGCGACGCGCGGACGGCACCCGAGACCGGCGCCAGGAGGCCGGCGATCGTGAGTGCCGTCGTCGACTTGCCCGAGCCGTTCGCCCCGGTGAGTGCGAGCGCACGACCGGCGGCGATGTCGAAACCGATGTGGCTGGCCGCGACCTCAGGACGGCGGGCTGCGTACGGCGTGCGCCCCACGGCCAGGTCGTCGACGGAGAGAACGGATGCCGCGAGCCCGTGCTCGTGCCGACGCACCGGAGCCCTCGGCGGCCAGCCCGGCACCCACACTCCGGCAGCGGCGAGACGCTCGCCGTGCGCCGTGAGCACGCCGTCGGGCGAGCCGTCGGCCAGCAGCCCGCCGGCCGGATCGAGGACGATCACGCGATCGACGACGGGCAGCCAGACGTCGACGCGGTGCTCGACCACGATGAGCGTGGCTCCCGACCGGGCGATCGACCTGTCGACGGCATCCCGAACCTCACGCACTCCGTCGGGGTCGAGGTTGGCCGTCGGCTCGTCGAGCAGCACGAGGCCGGGCCGCATGGCGAGCACGCCGGCGAGGGCGAGCCGTTGCTTCTGCCCGCCGGAGAGCGCCGACGTCGCCGAACCGAGGGGCAGGTCGAGACCGACCCATTCGAGCGCCTCGCCGACCCGCTGCCAGATCTCGTCGCGAGGAACCCCGAGGTTCTCGCAGCCGAAGGCGACGTCGTCGCCGATGCGAGCCAGCACCAGTTGCGAGTCGGGATCCTGCAGCACGAGTCCGGCTCGGCCACGCCGATCCCGCGGATCGGCGCCGTCGATGGCGAGGCGGCCGAGCTCCTCACCCTCGTCGTCGCCTCCGAGTACCCCGGCCAGTGCCGCGAGCAGTGTGCTCTTGCCCGCGCCCGACGGACCGAGCAGGAGCACCCGCTCCCCCGGCTCGATCACCAGGTCGAGCGCCGAGACGGCGTGCGAGCGGCGACCGGCGTGTCGCCACCCCCACCCGACCGCCGTCACGCGTGCACCGGATGCACTGCTCACAGGGTGGGGGCATCCGCTTCGACTGAACGTGTCTCACGGCCCGCAGCGAATCGACTCAGGGCACCCGTGCGAGCGAGGCCGCGCATCGCGAGCCACGAGAGGAGACCGGCGAGAACGACGCCCGAGACGATGGCCGAGACGAGGTAGACGAGCTTGTACTGCAACTCGAGTGCCGCATAGCTGGTGAAGGTCGTGTCGAGGAGACCGACGGCCACTCCGGCACCGGCACCGGCGAGCAGGGCCACGCCGAGGTTGAAGCTGCGGTAGAGGAAGATCGCGAACACGATCTCGGCTCCGATGCCCTCGACGAGGCCCCAGATGAGCGTGGAGAAGCCCCACTGCGTTCCGATGATCATGGAGACGACGGCCGCCACGAGCTCGGTGTAGATCGCCGCACCCGGCTTGCGGATGACGAGCCCGCCGAGCACTCCGGCGAAGAGCCAGCCACCTGCGAGCAGACCCTCCAGGCCCGGTGTGAAGGCGAGGACGCCCGAGAGCGGAGTCCACGCGAGACCCCAGGCCCAGAAGATGACGCCGGATGCCACGCCGATGACGCTGGCGACGACGATGTCGACGACCCTCCACCGGTAGCGCCCGGATCGAGACGTGCGAGTGGAGGGGGTCGAATCGACGTCGGAGATGGTGCTGTTCGTGTTCTGCACTGTCGTGCCCTTTCGCTTAAGCGGAAAAGAGGGCACGGGAATGAGATGATCTGCCTCCCTGCGCTGGCATGATCCAGATCAGGTTCGACGGTCGAAGGTTGAGAACCTTCCTCTCAGCCCGGCATACCGGACTCCCGTGTTCGAGACCGAGTCTAGACCCACCCGCGCTGCGATGACGTCACGCTGGAGACACGTGACGCGCCACGAGGTGGGAACCCGTCAGTGCTTGAGCGCGCGGATGATCCGGCGCAGCGCCCACCCCGTCACCGCGACGAACGGCACGCCGACGGTGAGCAGGGCGATCGTGTTCGGCTCGAAGCGGGTGGTGCTCCCCCGGCTGATGTACGCGCCGATCGGGATGGAGTATCCGCCGCCGCCGCCGCCGGAGCCGACACCCTTGAGGTTGGCGACCTTGGAATCGCCGGTCGCCTCATCGATGCTGCCACCGCCGAAGCCGTACCAGACGATGGCCACGGGGACGATGGTCGAGCTCCCGAGTTCGACGGGAGACCCATAGGCCGCCTGCACCCCGAAGTCCTTGGCCGAATCAGCGAGCTGTGCAACAAGGTTGGTCATGGGTTTCACGCTACCCCGCACTCCCCCGCCGCGATAGGGCGACGATCGGAATCTGCGCGGTGCGGCTCAGGTTTGCTTCTTGGGGCGCAGCAATGCTGCCGGGCGGATGCTGCCCTTTCCGAACCGCGCCGCCACCTCGTCGATGGTGGTCTCGGCGTCGCGCCAGTCCTCGTCGGGATCCCAGAGGCTGAGGCCGGAGCCGCTCTCGCCCAACTGCTCGACGCGCACTCCGATGAGACGGATGCGCTTGCCTGCAGCACCCAACGCGTGCCACGCGGCTGTGGCCTCCTCGTAGATGCGCCGGCCGACGTCCGTCGGCTCGGCGAGGGTGCGGGACTTGGTCACGGTGCTGAAGTCGGTGTAGCGCAGCTTGAGCACGACCGTGCGCGCCACCAGCCCCGCTGCGCGCAGGCGAGCGGCGGCGTCGTCTGCCTGGTGCAGCATCGCACGACGGATCTCGGCCTCGTCGGTGACGTCGTAGCTGAAGGTGACCTCGCGCCCGATGCTCTTCTCCTCACGGTGGGTCGACACCGAGCGCGGGTCGATGCCGTTGGCCAGCGAGTGCAGCTTGGCCGCGAGTGCATCGCCCAGCGTCGAGCGCAGCACGTCGTACGGCGTGTCTGCGACGTCTCCGACGGTCGCCAGGCCGAGGCGGCGCAGCGACTCCTCCGTGGTCGGTCCGACTCCCCACAGGGCACCGACGGAGAGCGGACGCAGGAACGCCTGCGTCTCGGCCACGGGAACGACCAGCATGCCGTCGGGCTTGGCCCGGCTCGAAGCGACCTTGGCGACGTACTTCGTGCCTGCGACACCCACCGAGCAGGTGAGGCCGGTCTCCGCCTCCACCCGCCGCCGGATCATCTGCGCGATCTCACTCGGCGATCCGTGCACGCGTCTCGCACCGGCGACGTCGAGGAAGGCCTCGTCGATCGAGAGCGGCTCCACCAGCGGGGTGGCGTCCTCGAAGATGGCCAGAACCTGCTTGGAGTACTTCGAGTACAGGTCGTAGCTGCCGGGAAGCACCGTGGCGTTCGGGCAGCGCCGGAGGGCCAGCGACATGGGCATCGCCGAGTTCACGCCGTACCGGCGGGCCTCGTAGTTGGCCGCAGACACCACCGAACGAGGGCCGATACCGCCGACGATGACGGGCGTTCCCCGCAGTTCAGGTCGACTGAGCAGCTCGACGGACGCGAAGAAGGCATCCATGTCGACGTGCAGGATCGTCGCACCGGTGTCGTCGACAGGCGTCGTGTTCACCTGCCGGGAACGGCCGTCCTGCTTGCTCATCACTCACGAGAGTAGCCGCAGCGGCTGACACTCCGGTTGTCGTGCTCCGGATGCCTCCGGTGAACGCGGGTCAGAACCCGAAGTCGCCGCCGCCGAAGTCGCCACCGCCGAAGTCGCCGCCGCCGCCGCCGCCGTCCCAGCCACCGCCGCCGTCGGCGCTCGCCGAGTCTCCGGCATCCGTCGCGCCGCCGGAGTCGCCAGAGCCCGCGTCCGCGCCCGACGCATCCGTGCCGCCGAAGTCGGGCAGGAAGGCGTCGGCGATGGCCGAACCGATCACGAAGCCGGCGACGGTTCCGAGCATGGTGCTCGCGAAGTTGCCGCCGAACATCCCACCGCCGGGGCGCTGGGAGAAGCTGCGCTCGATGGAACCCGGGGAGCGCAGCTCCGACCGCGTTGCGGCCCGCGCCAGCGAGTCGGCCGAGTCCGACTGCGGCGCCTCGCCGGGCGCTGCCGACGCACTCAGCTCCTGGAACACCTGCGCCCGCTGCGCCGGGGTGAGCTTCGCGAAGGCCTCGGCGTGGGCCTGCTCGATGGTCTCGGGCGGAGCCGTGCGGAGCAGGTAGCGGTAGCGCTCGATGGCGATCTCATCTGCCGATCGGGCAGGACCGCCGGCTGGCGCCTGATAGCCCGGCGTGTAGGTGGGACGCTGCTGCGGAGTGTTCGATGGGGTGTTGCCGGTCAGCCAGTCGAGGAAGCCCATGATGCCCGTCCAGTTCGTGAGGAGTGGAGCTCCAGCCTACGGACGCCGGGCTGCGAGATGGCTGTCACTTCAGCGATCGCTCCGAGCCGGCCAGACGCTGCGCGAAGTAGATCGGCAGGATCGACACCAGCACGAGCACCACTGCGATGACGCTCACGATGGGCGCCTGATTCGGCCGGAACATGTTGTCGAGGATGAAGATGGGCAGAGTGGTGACACCGGAGCCTGCCGTGAACGTCGTCACGATGATCTCGTCGAAACTCAAGGCGAACGCGAGGAGGCCACCCGCGAAGAGCGCCGAGCGCAACTGCGGGAAGGTCACCAGCCTGAAGGTGGTCCAGAGTCCCGCCCCGAGATCGGCCGAGGCATCCTCGAAGTTCATGCCGAGTCGGCGGAGTCGTGCGATCACGTTGTTGAACACCGTGACGACGCAGAAGGTGGCGTGCGCGATCACGACGGTCCAGATCGACAGCGGGACGCCCATCATGGTGCGGAAGAAGTTGTTCAGCGCGATACCCGTGATGATGCCGGGCAGCGCGATCGGCAGGATCACGAGCAGGCTGACGGCGTCGCGTCCGAAGAACTCGAACCTCTGCAGCGCCAGCGAGATGAGTGTGCCGAGCACGAGCGCGATGATGGTCGCGACGATGGCGACCTGCACGCTCGTGAGCACGGCGTTCAACGCCCCGGTGCTCTGGAAGGCCTTGCGCCACCACTCCAGGGTGAAGCCCGGTGGCGGCCAGCTGAGGCTCGTGCTCGTCGAGAAGGAGTTCACGAACACCACGAGCAGTGGCACGTAGACCACGGTCAGGACTATTGCCGTGACAGAGCCCAACACGATGCGGGCGGGGCGGGAGAGTCGCATCCGTCTCGCCTTCCTAGAGGTTGTCGAGGGCACCCGTGCGACGCACGAGAGCCAGGTAGCCGAAGATGATGACGATCGGGATGAGAGCGATGGCCGCGGCCAGCGGCAGGTTGTTCGCCGCCCCGACGTTCGTGTAGACGAGGTTGCCCAGCATCTGGTTGGCCCCGCCCACGATGTTCACCGTGATGTAGTCGCCCAGGGAGAGCGAGAAGGCGAAGATCGAACCCGCGATGATCGCCGGCCAGATGATCGGCAGCACGATGAGCCGCAGCGTCGACCAGGTCTTACCGCCCAGATCGCCGGATGCCTCGAGCAGCGAATCCGGAACCCGGTCGAGTCCGGCGTAGATGGGCAGGATCACGTAGGGCAGCCAGAGGTAGGACAGCGTGATGATGACGGCGGGCAGCCCATAGCCCGGGGTGCTGCCCCCGAGCGGCGTGACGAGCCAGTTCAGGATGCCGTCCTGCGAGAGCACGGAACGCCAGGCATAGGCCTTCACGAGGTAGCTGGCCCAGAGGGGCGTGAGCACGGCGATCACGAGGATGCGCTGCATCCGAGGTGAGGCGACCTTCGCCATGAAGAACGCCACGGGAAGGGCGATGACGATGTCGATGACCGTCACCGCGAGGGCGACGCCGACCGTTCGCAGCGTCACCGTTTGGTAGAGCGAACCGGTGACGACCTCGATGATGTTGTCGAGGGTCCAGGTCTGGCTGATCTCGCCCGTGAAGCTGTCGACGCTCCAGAACGCCGTGATGAGCAGGGCGACGAGAGCGACGATGTAGACGAGTCCGAGCCAGACGAGCGGCGCGCTGAGCAGGAGGCCCAGCCTGAGCCGTGGATGCCGGCTGAGGATGGCGGAGCCCTTCCGGGCCGGGGTCGCACGAGGAGGCGCGACCGCGGCCCGGACGGGTGGAGTGGTGCTGGTGGTTGTCACAGACGGATCAGCCCTTGATCTCCTGCCAGGCGCTGGTCCATTCCGAGTAGTCCGTGCAGGTCACGTCGGTGCGCCCATCGACGCAGTCGGCGATCGGCGTGGTCCAGTACCAGATCTGCGATGCGTACTCCTCGTCGCCGGCATGGTACGACTCGCAGTCCGTGCGGAACTCGCAGGCCGCCTGGCTCGAGGGAGCCTCACCGAAGTAGCCCGTCGCCGTGGCGTTGGCCTCGGGGCTGGCGATGTAGTCGAGCCACGCGTACGCGCAGTTCGGGTTCTTCGCCTTCGACGAGATCATCCAGGTGTCGCTCCAGCCCGTCGCGCCCTCCTCGGGAAGGATCGCCTCGGCTGGCGTGCCCTCGGCCAGGGAGTTCTTGATGACCTGCCACGAGGTGCCCACGACGCTGTCGCCGGTCTCGAAGGCCTGGATCTCCTTGAGGTAGTCGGACCAGTACTCGCCGATGTTCGCTCGCTGCTCCTTCAGCAGGTCGACTGAAGCCGCCAGCTGATCCGCGTCGAGCGCGTAGGGGTTCTCGATCCCGAGATCCGGCTGGTGCTTCATGAGGTAGAGCGCGGCATCCGCGATGTAGATCGGGGAATCGTAGGCGGTGACCTTACCCGCGTAGTCGCCGGACTTGTCGAAGACGACGTCCCACGACGTGGGCGCCGGGGTGACCTCCTCCGTGTTGTACATCAGCAGGTTCGCGCCGTAGCCGTGAGGGATGCCGTAGGAGACGCCGTCGACGCTGTTCCACTCGCGCATCTTCAGGAAGTCGTAGATGCCGTCGTAGTTCTCGATGAGGTCGGTGTTGACCGGAGCGACCTCTCCAGCGGCCACGAGACGGAGCGAGGCGTCCCCGGACGCCGACACGACGTCGTAGTCGCCGGTCTTCATCAGGCTGAAGGCCTCGTCGCTCGTTCCGAAGGTCTTCGTGGTGACCTTGCATCCGGTCTCCTCGACGAACGGGGTGACCCAGTCGACTGTCGGGTCGTTCGAGCCGTCCTCGACGTAACCGGGCCAGGCGAGGATCGAGATGGCGCCTTCGGTGTCGCCGAGCTTCGTCGGAGCCTCAGCCTTGGTGTCACCTCCGCCGCTGGTTCCACACGCCGTGAGCAGGAGTGTTGCGGACACGAGAGCGACGCCGGAGATGACGGCCCTCGTCCGCGCTGTGGTGCGCTTCATTGCTTTCTCCTCTTGTTGGGTGGTGCTGCTGTGGGTCTGGACGGGATTCAGGCGATGGATGCCGCGGGCGGTGCGCTCAGGGTGACGACGTCCGAGTCGTTCCACGCGACGTGCACCCGGTCGCCGCGGGCATCGTCGGCCAACCGGGAGCGGTCGTTCTGCTCGAGGACCGTGAGCCGTTGGCCGGAGTCGAGATCGATGATCAGGCGCGTGCTGTTGCCCGAGTAGATGACCTCGGCCACGGTGCCGGCGACGCCGGGAACGGCGACATCCGGAGCCGAGACTGCGAGCTTCTCTGGCCGGATCGAGTGCACGCCGGGGCGCCCGAGCAGGGTCTGCGATGCCGCATCGTCGAGCAGGTTCGACGTGCCGACGAAGGAGGCGACGAACCGGGAGACCGGAGCGTCGTAGATCTCGGATGGCGTGCCGAGCTGCTCGATCCGGCCCTCGTTGAAGACGGCGATGCGGTCGCTGAGGGTGAGCGCCTCGTCCTGGTCGTGCGTCACGAAGATGAAGGTGATGCCGAGGTCGCGCTGGATCTCCTTGAGCTCGACCTGCATCTGCTCGCGCAGCTTGAGGTCGAGGGCGCCGAGGGGCTCGTCGAGCAGCAGCGCCTTCGGCTGCACCACTGTGGCGCGGGCCAGAGCCACGCGCTGGCGCTGGCCGCCGGAGAGCTGCGACGGCTTGCGGTCGGCGAACGAACCGAGCCGCACCTTGTCGAGGGCCTCTCGGGCGCGCTCGGTGCGCTCGCGCCGACCAATGCCCCGCACGCGCAGCCCGTAGGCGACGTTCTCGCCGACGGACATGTGCGGGAACAACGCGTAATCCTGGAAGACGGTGTTGACGTCGCGGTCGAAGGGGGCGGCGTGGGTGACGTCACGGCCGAAGAGCTCGACGGAGCCCCTCGTGGGCTGCTCGAAGCCGGCGATGAGCCGCAGCACCGTGGTCTTGCCAGAACCCGACGGCCCGAGCATGGAGAAGAACTCGCCCTCGACGATGTCGAGATCGACGCCGTTCACGGCGGTCACGCCCCCGAACTCCTTGGTCAATCCGCTCAAGCGGATGGCCGGAACTGCGCTCACCGGTGCCTCCTCGTTCGTCCTGCTTCAAATCATATGGATCCAGATGTCTTAGCGGCGTGCGACATGTTACGGTCGTGTCACAGATTCGGGGGAAGAGGATGCCGCAGTCGATCAGTGGGGGCACGGCGACGCACGCCGCCGTCTTCGCACCGCTCGTCGGCGCCGGTCGCGCGGAGGCCGTCGAGAAGCGGTTGACGGATGCGATCACCCTCGGTGTGCTGCACGACGGCGAGAAGCTCCCGAGCGAGACCGCGTTGGCCCGTCAGTTCGGCGTGGCCGTCGTCACGGCACGCGAGGCGCTCGAGGCTCTGCGCAATCGCGGCCTCGTGACCACGCGACGTGGACGCGACGGTGGCAGCTTCGTCACCTCGGGCGGCATCCGCACGGCCGTCGTGCTCGACGAGCGGCTGCAGGCCCACTCCCGAGCCGAGCTGCGCGACCTCGGAGTGCACTACACGGCGATAGCGGGCATGGCCGCCGAGATCGCCGCGGACAGGTCGAGTCCCGACGACGTCGACGGCCTCGCGACCATCGCTGCATCACTCGACGTCACCTCGGAGGCCGCCGCGCGTCGCGGGGTCGCCCGCTTCCACCTCGAGCTGGCGGCGCTGAGCCAATCCGCACGGCTGGTGCGGGAGGAGATCCGGCTGCAGGCCGAGTTCGGCCCGCTGTTGTGGCTCTGCCTGCGCGAGCAGGACTATCGTGATGCCCACCGCGCCGCTCAGCTCGCGATCGTCGACGCCATCGGCGACGTGCAGCCGGCAGTCGCCCGCCAGCTCATCACCGACGGGATCCAGTCGGCGGTCGACTGGCTGATCGGCGCGAAGGCAGAACTCGAATCGAAGGAACAGACCCCGTGATCGCTCCGACCCTCCCCCACGTCGACGACATCGCCGCCGTGTTCGGGGACGTCTTCGCGCCGATCGCCGACTGGAACGTCGCCTTGACTGCCGCCCTCGGGTCGCCGACCGCGCGCACGCGTCGCCACATCGACGCCGTCGTCGAGGGCCTCGTGCGGCCGGAGCTCGCCCGCGAAGGGTCGCTCGTCGTCGGCGCCGGCTTCGTGGCCGCTCCGGACTTCCTCGCCGATGCCCCCTGGCACCTCGCCTGGTGGCTGGGCCAGGGCAACAGCTTCGGGAGCGATCCGGGGAGCAGCGCGGGGAGCAGCGCCGGCGGACGACGCGCGTCCGGGCGCCATGCCGTGCGGCGGCTCGAGGCCGTCGAGGATCCGGCATCCGACAGCTTCAGAGACCACACCACGCTGGAGTGGTGGCGGGTTCCCGAGCGCACGGGGCACCGCCACATCACCGGGCCGTACGTCGACTACCTGTGCACCGACGACTACACGCTGACGATCACGGATCCCGTGTTCGTCGACGGGACACTCGTCGGGGTGGTCGGTGCCGATGTCTACGTGACCGACGCGGAGCGCGTGCTGCTCCCGGCGCTCCGCCGGCTCGGCGGCGACGCGAGCCTCATCAACGCCTCCGGGCGCATCGTCGTCTCCACCGATCCACGTCTGGCCACGGGTGCTCTCCTGCGGGATCCCGCGGTGACGGATGCCGTGCGCGATGTCGCGCACGGAGCATCGGTGGTGCTGCCGGACGGCCGCCGTGTGACGGCCGTCGGCGACACCTCGCTCGCGGTGATCACGAGCTCCACCGCGGACTCCGCTCGCTGAGGCCGGGGCGCAGCCCGCGGTCGAAGCGCCTCTGGCAGATGCGCTTCGGGCGGTCGCTGCGCTCGGCCCTCACCGAGCGTGAAGTGCGCTAGACCTGCTGCGCCCGCTCCAGCACGAGCTCGCGCACGCGAGCGGCATCCGCCTGGCCCTTCATGGCCTTCATGACCGCCCCGATGACGGCTCCGGCGGCCTGCACCTTGCCGTCGCGGATCTTCGCGAGCACGTCGGGCTGGCCGAGGAGCGCCTCGTCGATGGCGGCGATGAGCGCACCGTCGTCGGAGACGACGGCGAGCCCGCGGGCGTCGACGACCTCCTGCGGAGTTCCCTCACCGGCGATGACGCCCTCGAGCACCTGGCGGGCCAGGCGGTCGGTGAGCGTGCCTGCGTCGACCAGCCTGGCCAGCGCTGCGACATCGGCCGGTGACACCAGGCTCGCGGCATCAGCGTCGGAGGTGTTGGCGATGCGGGCGATCTCGCCGGTCCACCACTTGCGAGCGGCGGCCGGAGTGGCGCCGGCTGCCACGGTCTCGGTGATCTCGGTGAGGAGGCCGGCGTTGTTGATGTCCTGGAACTCCAGGTCGGTGAAGCCCCACTCGGCCTTCAGTCGGCGCCGACGGGCGGCAGGAGGCTCGGGCAGCGCAGAGCGCAGCTCCTCGATCAGCTCGGCCGACGGAACGACGGGCAGCAGGTCGGGCTCGGGGAAGTAGCGGTAGTCGTCGGCGTCGCTCTTCGGCCGGCCGGCGCTGGTCTCGCCGGTGTCCTCGTGCCAGTGCCGCGTCTCCTGCGTGATGCTGCCGCCCTTCGCGAGGATGGCCGCCTGGCGCTGGATCTCGTAGCGCACGGCGCGCTCGACGGAGCGCAGCGAGTTGACGTTCTTCGTCTCGGTGCGTGTTCCGAGAGGGGCGACGGGCTCACCGGCCGCAGCGCGAGGGCGCAGCGAGACGTTGGCGTCGCAGCGCAGGTTGCCGCGCTCCATCTTGGCGTCGGAGATGCCCAGCGACACGACGATGTCGCGGATGGTGGAGACGTAGGCCTTGGCCAGCTCGGGCGAGCTGTGCTCGGCTCCGTAGATGGGCTTGGTCACGATCTCGACCAGCGGAACTCCGGCGCGGTTGTAGTCGACGAGCGAGTACTCGGCACCCTGGATGCGCCCCGTGGAGCCACCGACGTGAGTCAGCTTTCCGGCGTCCTCCTCCATGTGCGCGCGCTCGATCGGCACGCTCACGATGGAGCCGTCGGAGAGCTCGACGTCGACGGAGCCCTCGAAGGCGATGGGCTCGTCGAACTGCGAGATCTGGTAGTTCTTCGGGGTGTCCGGGTAGAAGTAGTTCTTCCGCGCGAAGCGGCTCGACGGCGCGATCTCGCACCCGAGGGCGAGACCGAGGCTGATCGAGTACCGCACGGCCTGCGCGTTGACGACGGGCAGCGAGCCAGGCAGGCCGAGGCAGGTCGGCGTGATGTTCGTGTTCGGCTCGGAGCCGAACACGTTCGGCGCATCCGAGAACATCTTGGTCTTGGTGTTGAGCTCGACATGCACCTCGAAGCCCATGACGGGCTCGAACAGTTCGAGTGCCTTGTCGAAGTCCATCAGTTCTGCGCGGGCCATCAGCGGGCACCTTCCTGGGCGGCGATGAGCTGGGTGAGATCGGGAGCCTGATCGAGCAGGCGACCGCCCCATTCGGCCTCGAGGAGCTTCTCGAGGGCTCCGCCGACGGTGTAGAGACGCTCGTCGGCCCTGGCCGGAGCGACGAACTGGATGCCGACGGGCAGGCCGTCCTCGGTGGCCAGACCGGCGGGCAGCGAGATGCCGGGGACACCGGCGAGGTTGGCCGGGATGGTGGCGATGTCGTTGAGGTACATGGCCATCGGGTCGTCGGACTTCTCGCCGAGCTTGAACGCCGTGGTCGGCGCCGTGGGCGACGCGACCACGTCGACCTGAGCGAATGCGGCGTTGAAGTCGCGCTGCACGAGGGTGCGCACCTTCTGGGCGCTGCCGTAGTAGGCGTCGTAGTACCCGGCCGACAGCGCGTAGGTGCCGAGGATGATGCGACGCTTCACCTCTGCGCCGAAGCCGGCCTCGCGGGTGGCGGCCATCACGTCTTCGACAGTCCCGCCGCCCTCGGGCGTGACCCGCATGCCGAAGCGCACGGAGTCGAACTTCGCCAGGTTGCTGGAGGCCTCGGCGGGCATGATCAGGTAGTACGCCGAGATGGCGTACTCGAAGTTCGGCGTGTTGACCTCGACGATCTCGGCACCGGCCTTCTCGAGCAGCGCGAGCGACTCGTGGAAGCGGTCGAGGACGCCCTGCTGGAAGCCGTCGCCGTCGAGTTGGCGGATGACTCCGATGCGCATGCCGGAGACATCCGCGTTGCGCACGGCCTCGGCCATCGACGGCCAGCGGTCGCGCAGCGACGTCGAATCGTGGTGGTCGTGCTTGCCGATGATGTCGTGCAGCAGAGCGGAGTCGAGCACCGTGCGGCTGACCGGACCGATCTGGTCGAGCGACGACGCCATCGCGATGGCACCGTAGCGGCTGACGGCGCCGTAGGTCGGCTTGACGCCGACGGTTCCGGTGACGTGCGCGGGCTGACGGATGCTGCCACCCGTGTCGCTGCCGAGCGCGATGGGCGCCTCGAAGGCGGCGACGGCCGCGGCCGAGCCACCGCCGGAGCCGCCGGGGATGCGGTCGAGCGCCCACGGGTTGTGGGTCGGACCGTATGCGGAGTGCTCGGTGCTGGACCCCATGGCGAACTCGTCCATGTTGGTCTTGCCGATCGGGATGAGCCCGGCCTCGCGCACGAGCCGCACCGAGGTGGCATCGTAGGGCGGAACCCAACCCTCGAGGATGCGGGACCCTGCTGTCGTGGGCATGTCCGTGGTGACCAGCACGTCCTTGACGGCGATGGGGACTCCGGCGAGGGGGCCGAGCTTCTCGCCCGATCCGCGGCGACGGTCGATCTCGCGGGCGGCGGTGAGGGCGGCATCCGTCGCCACGTGCAGGAAGGCGTTCACGCCACCGTCGACGGCGGCGATACGGTCGAGCGAGGCCTGCGTCGCCTCGACGGCGCTGATCTCGTGCGCAGCGAGGCGCTCCCCGAGCTCGGAGGCGCTCAGGCGGATGATGTCGTCGCTCACTGCTCCTCCCCCAGGATCGCCGAGACGCGGAAGCGCGAACCGTCGTGGTCGGGAGCGCCGGCCAGGGCCTGCTCCACCGTGAGGGTCTCGCCGACGACGTCGTCGCGGAAGACGTTCTCGAGCGGGATCGGGTGGCTCGTGGCCGGTACGTCGGGCGTGGCGACCTCGGTCACCTTGGCGACGGAGTCGACGATCTGGTCGAGTTCCGCGGTGAGGGTCGCGATCTCTTCTGGGCTGAGGTCGATGCGTGCGAGATTCGCGATGTGCGCGACCTGCTCGGCACTGATTCCGGACATGGGTCTCCGTCGGATAGTGGCGTGTGGGTACTCGACGATTCTATCGGGGCGTACCGAACAGCCCGTCGCCGTACTTCTGCAGGAGGTCGAATGCCTCGCCGTAGGTCTCGGGGATCGCCTCTCCCGGAGCGCCGTACTTGGCGATCAACAGTCCCACGAGCCCGCGCCCAGGCGGGCTGAGCGGGTGATCCCGGTCCTTCGCAGCCGGATGCGGTGCCGATTCGGGATTGGGTGGCGTGTACTGCGGCATGGTCGTCGGCCAGGTGCGCGGGTCGCGCGGCGCCGTGAGCGTGACGGCGTTGAGTATGTCTGGCGCACCCTCGTCGCGCTTCGTCAGGGGATCCAGGCCGTGCAGCTTCGACAGGGTCGCGATGAGGGATCCGTGGTGCATCGCATCGTTGATGATGCTGCCGGATGCCGTCCACGCCGAGATCGCGATGGCGGGCACGCGGCATCCGAGCCTGTCGAAGGTGAAGCCCATCTCGCCGGGATCGGCCGACGCGGCACCGCCGGGCGGTGTCGCCCCTGGCGGCGGAACGTGGTCGTAGGTGCCGCCGTGCTCGTCGAAGGTGATGAGCAGGAGCGTGTTGAGGGCGTTCGATCCCGTCGTCGCGGCGCTCGTGCGCACGGCGTCGTAGACGCGGTGCACGAGGGCCTCGCCGGCCCTCACATCGGAGACGGCGCTGTCGATGATGGGCTCGCCGTCGAGATCGCTCTCGCGCAGCCGACCGACCGGCGGATGGAAGTCGTTGTGATCGTAGATGAGACGCGGCTCGATGAACGAGTACGGGGCCAGGGTGCCTGCGGCCACATCCGCGTAGAACTCGGACATGGGGGCGAAATGGGAGGTGCGCCAGTACTTCTCCAGCGCTGGAGCGTGCAGCACCCCGGTGAGGGAGACGAGCTGGAGATCGTCGAAGTAGATGCGCCAGTCGACACCCGCGTCCTCGAGCCGGTTGAACACGGTCGGATCCGCCGGCGCATCCAGCCACTTGCGGTAACCGTCGCCCCCCTTGTTCGTGACGAATCCATGCGAGGTCGAGGCGTGGAAGAACGATCGGTTGCAGAACGTCTGCGACGGCACGGCGCAGTGCCAGGAGTCGTACAGGGCGAAGTTGCGGGCCAGGGTCGACAGCACAGGGAGCATCGCGGGTGAGAAGCTGCCCATGATGTGCGCTGCCTCGGCGGGGCTCGGCGGCGTGCCACCGCGGAGATGGCGGTACTCCGACCCGTAGTCCGCGAGGAAGCCGTCCATCGTGGGTTTCGCTCCGGCCGGCGGAGCGTTGTACGGCGACCGCATCTCCTCGACCGCGATGCCGGCGTTCGACGCTGGGCTCACGGTCCCGAAGAGCTGGGTGTTGACGTGCGGGTACTCCTCGCCGGGATCGGGGTCGGGCCGGCTCATGATCTCGTCGGTGGCACCGACGTAGACGTGGGCGGCGACGACGTCACCGTCGAGAGTCGTGTTCGAGTACGAGCCGAAGGCGAGGCCGTCGAAGGTCTGGCCCGTCGGCAGGTCGTCAGGGGTGTACAGGAACCCGAGCAGGTTGTCGAAGGAGCGGTTCTCGCCCATGAGCACGACGATGTGCTCGATGCCCTGCGCGGCGCCGGGGTCGGGCGTGGGCTCCGGCGCTGCGGTGGCGTCGTGCAGGCCCGCCCTGTGGCCGATGGCCCCTCCTGCCACGCCGCTGGCGATCACTCCCGCCGCCGCGATCCCTCCGGCCGTCAGGAAGGCGCGCCGCGATGTCGCGTTCTTCTGCGGCTCCTTCATCTCCCCCGGATCGGCCATGATCAGTCCGTCGCGTCCGCACCGTCGTCTGCATCGATGGACCGAGATTCCTCGGAGGAAACGCGAACGGCGTCGGGCCCTCCCACGAGCAGCAGTCGGAACTGGTCGGCGTCGAGGATCGGGATCCCGAGAGCCTCGGCCTTCCCCAGCTTCGACCCGGCACCGGGACCGGCTGCCACGAAATCGGTGTTCTTCGAGACGCTCGACGCCGACTTGCCGCCGGCGGCGATGATGGCCTCCTGCGCTCCCTCTCGCGTGAAGCCTTCCAAGGACCCTGTGGCCACCACCGTGAGACCGACGAGGGGCCCACCGGCCGCCGCCGCAGCTCCCGGACCAGGATGCCCCGGCGTCGTGAACTGCACGCCCGCCGCCGTCCAGCGATCGACGATGTCGACGTGCCAGTCGACCGTGAACCAGTCGAGCACGGCGTCGGCGATGATGCCGCCGACGCCCTCGACCTCGGCGAGCTCCTCGCGGCTGGCCCCGCGGATGGCGTCGAGCGAGCCGAACCAGCCCGCAAGAGCGCGGGCGGCGACGGGTCCGACGTGGCGGATGTTGAGCGCAACGAGGATGCGCGCGAGCGGCTTCGTCTTGGCCTTCTCGATCTCCTCGATGAGCTTGATCGCGTTCGCCGAGGGAACGGCATCCGCATCGCCGTCGAAGACATCGGACTCGGGAGCGAAGGCGCCGTCCTTCCTGGCCCGGCGCCGCCGGAACGGGGTGTCGATCTTCGCCGCTCCGTCGTCGAGCTCCTTCGGGAGACCCGTCTCGGAGTCTCGCACGACGACCTCGATCGGGAACAGGTCGGCCACGCTCAGCGAGAACAGGGTCGCCTCCGTCACGAGGGGCGGCACTTCGGGGCGTTCGGGCTGGGTGAGGGCGGATGCCGCCACTTCGCCGAGCGCCTCGATGTCGAGGGCGCCGCGTGATCCGATGTGCTCGACACGTCCGCGCACCTGGGCCGGGCAGCTGCGCGCGTTCGGGCAGCGCAGGTCGATGTCGCCCTCCTTGGCCGGCGCCAGCGGAGTGCCGCATTCCGGGCAGTCGGCGGGCATGACGAAGGCACGCTCCGAGCCGTCGCGCAGTTCGACGACCGGGCCGAGCACCTCGGGGATGACGTCTCCGGCCTTGCGGAGCACCACGGTGTCCCCGATGAGCACGCCCTTCGCCTTCACGACGTCTTGATTGTGCAGGGTGGCCTGGCGCACCTCGCTCCCGGCCACGCGCACCTTCTCCATGACGGCGTACGGCGTCGCACGCCCGGTGCGGCCGACGCTCACGACGATGTCGAGCAGCTTGGTGTTCACCTGCTCGGGCGGGTACTTGTAGGCGATGGCCCAGCGCGGGGCGCGGCTGGTCGCGCCGAGTTCGTCGTGCAGTTCGAGCTCGTCGACCTTGATGACGATGCCGTCGATCTCGTGGCTCACGCTGTCACGGTGCTCGCCGTAGTAGCGGATGAAGTCGGCGGCCTCCGCCGCCGTCGGCACCACGCGGTAGTAGGGCGAGGTGGGCAGGCCCCACGTCTTCAGCAGCTCGTAGGTCTCGGACTGGCTGGCCACGGGCGGGTTCTGCCAGGCGCCGATGCCGTGCACCAGCATCCGCAGCCTGGAGAGTCTGTCGTGCATGAGAGCGAGCTGGGCGCCGGTCTTGCTCTCGGCCTTCTGGCGCAGCGAGCCGCTGGCGGCGTTGCGCGGGTTGGCGAAGACCCTGTCTCCGGCTGCGGCCTGGGCTGCGTTGAGTTCGCGGAACAGCTCGACCGGGAAGTAGACCTCACCGCGCACCTCGACGATGTCGGGGTGATCGGTTCCGGCGAGCTTCTCGGGGATGACCGAGATGAAGCGGACGTTCTCCGTCACGTCCTCGCCGACGACGCCGTCGCCGCGGGTCGCCGCCGTGACCAGGACCCCGCGCTCGTAGCGCAGGTTGATGGCGAGGCCGTCGATCTTGAGTTCGCAGAGGTAGGCGACGCTGCGGCCGGCGTCGCGCTCGACCTTGGCCGCCCAGACCTCGAACTCCTCGATGGAGAAGACGTTGTCGAGGCTGAGCATGCGCTCGGCGTGCTGCACCGGCGCGAACAGAGTGGAGTCGGCGCGGCCGCCGACGGTGAGGGTGGGGCTGTCCTGGCTCTGCACCGCCGGGAAGAGTCGCTCCAGAGCCTCGAGCTCGTGGATGAACGCGTCGTACTCCTGGTCGGAGTGGATGGCGGCGTCGCGCTCGTAATAGGCGTCGCGCGCCTCGAGGATGAGGGTGGTCAGCTCGCCTGCCCGTGCTGAGGCCTGCTCGAGGCTGAGCGTCTCGAGTTGGTCGTCGGTCGGCGGCGTCACGGATGCATCGGGGCTCACCCGTTCAGTCTAGGGACGGCCACCGACGCTCGGAACGGATGCCGCCACCAGCCGCCGTGCGCCATTTCGCGGGGTGCCGCGCCACGTCATGTGGCGCAGAGCACCCGGAAATGGCGCGCCGACCGGCGGGTACGGTCTCGCGCCGCTCGCAGAGGGCCGGACGACGTCCGCGCCCGACGCGCTTGGACCGCGCGCTACGCGCGGGCGTCTGCGAGCATCGCCTCCACCGGCACTGCGCTCACCGTGCGGTCGATGGTGCACTGGCCGAGCACTCGGGTGCCGACGTAGACGACGGCGGTCTGGCCGGGAGCCACGCCGTTGAGTGGCACGTGCGGGGTGACGACGAGCTCCTCGGCGCCGGCGGCATCCGTAGACACCACGGCCGTCGCAGGAACGGGATCGGCGTGGGCACGGATCTGCACCTCGCACTCGAACGGCATGTGGGAGTTGAGCGGCGGCAGTCCGGCCCAGGTGAAGCGCGATCCGGCGATCTCGGCGATGTCGAGAGCCTCCTTCGGGCCCACGACCACCGTGTTGTCCTTCGGGCGGACCTCGAGGACGAAGCGCGGCTTGCCGTCGGCTGCAGGGGTGCCGATCTGGAGGCCGCGGCGCTGGCCGACCGTGTACGCGTGCGCACCCTCGTGCTCGCCGAGCTTGGCTCCTGTGCGGTCGAGGATGTCGCCGGTCTCGGCACCGACGCGCTCGGCCAGCCAGCCCCGGGTGTCGCCGTCGGGGATGAAGCAGATGTCGTGGCTGTCGGGCTTGGAGGCCACGCTGAAGCCGCGTGCGGCGGCCTCGGCGCGCACCTCGGCCTTCGACGGGGTCGCGCCGAGCGGGAACATCGCGTAGGCGAGCTGCTCGGTGGTGAGCACGCCGAGCACGTAGGACTGGTCCTTCGCCCACGCCGCAGCGCGGTGCAGCTCGCGGTTGCCCGCGGCATCCGTCGTGATCGAGGCGTAGTGCCCGGTGACGACGGCGTCGAACCCGAGCGAGACGGCCTTCTCGAGCAGGGCGGAGAACTTGATGCGCTCGTTGCAGCGCATGCAGGGGTTGGGCGTGCGACCGGCGGAGTACTCGGCGATGAAGTCGTCGACGACGTCGGCCTTGAACCTCTCCGAGAAGTCCCACACGAAGTACGGGATGCCGATGAGGTTGGCGGCGCGCTGGGCGTCCATCGAGTCCTCGATGGTGCAGCATCCGCGCGATCCCGTGCGCAGGGTTCCCGGCATGCGGCTGAGCGCGAGGTGCACGCCGACCACGTCGTGTCCGGCGTCGACGGCGCGCGCTGCGGCGACCGCTGAATCGACGCCACCACTCATTGCTGCCAGAACTCTCATGGGTCCCAGTCTACGAAACGGATGCTGGACGGATGCCGATCCCCCGGGTGTCCCCGTTCGCCGAGGCCCGGACGCAGTCCGCGGCCGAAGCGCAGGATGTCGACGGGCGCTTCGGGCGGTCGCTTCGCTCGGCCCTCACCGAGCGGGACGCTCAGCGATCGAAGGACGTGGCGCGGCCAGCGAGCCCAGCACGTGCCGCTTGCGCGTACGCCGCGGGCAGCGCAGCCACGAACGCGTCGACGTCGGCCTCCGTCGTCGTGCGCCCGAGCGTCACGCGCAGGGCGCTGCGTGCGGACTCGTCGTCGCGTCCCATCGCGAGAAGCACGTGCGACGGCTCGGGGATGCCGGCCTGGCACGCCGATCCCGTCGAGACCGAGACGCCGGCAGCGTCGAGCAGGAACAGCAGCGAGTCGCCCTGACAGCCCGGGAACGCGAAGTGGGCGGTTCCCGGCAGACGGCGGGCAGGGTCAGGGTCTCCGTTCACGACGACCGACGGCACCGCAGCCACGGCGCCGGCGACCAGGCGGGAGCGCAGCGCCTCCACCCGCGCCGACTCCGCCTCCATCGCTGGAATCACGGCCTCGGATGCCGCAGCGAACGACACCGCCGCAGCGACGTCCTGCGTTCCCGACCGCACCTGGCGCTGCTGACCGCCGCCGTGGATCAACGCTTCGAGCGCGGCCGTCCGGCTCAACACGAGCGCCCCGATGCCGACGGGCCCGCCGATCTTGTGCGCCGAGACACTGAGCGCCACCAGCCCGACCCCGGCCGCGGCGCCCGAGGCTGCGCGTACGTCCGCGAAGGAGATGGGAACGTGCCCGTACGCGGCCACGGCGTCCAGATGCAGCGGAACCCCATAGCGCGCGGCGAGGGTCGCGATCTCGGCGACGGGCTGGACGGTACCGACCTCGTTGTTGGCCCAGAGCATGCTGACGAGGGCGATTGAGGTCGCATCCGTCGCCAGGACGCTCTCGAGGGCGTCGAGACGGACGCGTCCGAGATCGTCGAGCGGCAGCCAGTCGATGACGGCACCCTCGTGTCGCTCGAGCCATTCGACCGTGTCGATCGTGGCGTGGTGCTCTCCGCCGGGAACGAGGATGCGGTTGCCTGGGCGAGCCCAGAACAGGCCCTTGATGGCGAGATTGATCGCCTCGGTGCCGTTGCCCGTGAACACGACCTCGATGGGATCGCAGCCCAGGGTGGCCGCGACCTGTTCGCGGGCCTCTTCGAGCAGGCGTCTGGCGTTCTGGCCCTGACTGTGGATGGACGACGGGTTGCCGACGATGGCCATCGCATCGACGTACGCCGAGATGGCGGCATCCGACATGGGAGTCGTCGCGGCGTGGTCGAGGTAGACGGCCATGGGTCCTCCGATCGGTCGAGCGCGCGCCTTCCATTCTCGCTCGTCTCCGAGGTCGACCGTCACGGGTCCGGCCGACCGCCGCGCCGGGATGCACCAGCGGCGGAGGTGAGCCGTGCCACTGGAGCGCGGTGTCCGGATCGGCCTTCAGCGATCAGTACTGTTGATCGCATGACTCACGCCCGGCCCTCCGCCCCGCTCGGCGTACGGATGACCTCGCACGGAGGCGAGTTGCGCGTGCACAGCGCGACCGCCGATTCGCTGGAACTCTGCCTGTTCGACACCAACGACTCCGACTGGGTCTTCAAGACCGTTCCGATGACCCGCGAGGGCGACGTGTGGTTCGCCCGCACCCGCAGCCTCTCTCCCGGACGCCTGTACGCGCTGCGGGCAACCGGTCCGAAAACGCCCCAGGATGCCTTCGATCCCGATCGCCTGCTGCTCGACCCCTACGGCCGCGGCATCACCCGCTCGGCGACCGGATGGCGCTCCGTCGTCGTCGACGACGAGTTCGACTGGCAGGGCATCGAG
The DNA here is from genome assembly GCF_038432415.1 of Leifsonia stereocauli. NCBI lineage: Bacteria > Bacillati > Actinomycetota > Actinomycetes > Micrococcales > Microbacteriaceae > Leifsonia > Leifsonia stereocauli. The sequence goes on along the minus strand of NZ_JBCAUN010000001.1, from coordinate 746,262 downwards.
TCGCCGCGCACCTCCCTCGACCACACCGTCGTCTACGAGATGCACGTCAAGGGCTTCAGCAAGCTGAACCCCGACGTACCGGCCGAGCTGCGGGGAACCTACGCCGGGCTGGCGCATGACGCCTCCGTCGCCGCCCTGCAGGATCTGGGCGTGACGGCCGTCGAGCTGCTGCCGGTGCACGCCTTCACCTCGGAACAGCGTCTCATCAAGCAGGGCCTCGAGAACTACTGGGGCTACAACACGCTCGGCTTCTTCGCGCCGCACGCCCCGTACGCCTCGGATGCCGCCCAGGCCGCCGGCGCCGGCGCCGTGCTGCGCGAGTTCAAGGGCATGGTGAAGGCTCTCCACAAGGGCGGCATCGAGGTCATCCTCGACGTCGTCTACAACCACACCGCTGAAGAGGGGCCCGGCGGCCCGACGACGAGCCTGCGCGGCATCGACAATCGCGGCTACTACCGCCAGGACGCCCACGGCGGCTACATCGACACCACCGGCTGCGGCAACACCCTGGACTTCGGTCAGCAGGCCCCGCAGGACCTCGTGCTGGATTCGCTGCGGTACTGGGCCGAGCAGGTGCAGATCGACGGCTTCAGGTTCGACCTGGCCGCCACCCTCGGACGCGGGGAGAACCTGTCGTTCGACCCGCAGCATCCGCTGCTCCAGGGCATCCTGAACGATCCTGTGCTGTCGCAGCGCAAGCTCATCGCGGAACCGTGGGACATCGGCCCCGACGGCTGGAAGACCGGCGCGTTCGGAGACGGCTGGACGGAGTGGAACGACCGCTACCGCGACCGCATGCGCGACTTCTGGCTGGGCGACATCGCCCGGGCCCGCGCGACAGGCTCTGCTGGCAGTGGCATCGGCCGTTTCGCCACTCGCCTGGCCGGATCGTCGAACACCTTCTCGCAGCAGCGCGGCCCGCTCGCCTCGCTCAACTTCATCACGGCTCACGACGGCTTCACCCTCGCCGACCTCACCGCCTACAACGAGAAGCACAACGAGGGCAACGGCGAGAGCAACCGCGACGGCTCGAGCAACAACAACTCGTTCAACCACGGAGTCGAGGGCGCGACGACGGATGCCGCCATCCTCGACACCCGTCGCCGCGCGATGCGCAACCTGCTCGGCACCCTGCTGCTCTCGGCCGGAGTGCCCATGCTCACCGCCGGCGACGAGTACGGCCGCACCCAGCGCGGCAACAACAACGCGTACTGCCAGGACAGCGAGCTCACCTGGCTGAGCTGGAAACGCGAGGCGTGGCAGACCGACCTGTTCGGCGTCACGAAGCGGCTGCTGCAGCTGCGACGCGAGAACCCCGCCCTGCGCCCCGTGAACTTCGGGATGTTCGGTGAGACTGTGCCGAGCGCATCGCAGATGGACTGGTTCAACGACGAGGGCCTGTCGATGTCGGAGGAGGACTGGAACTCGGCCGACGAGCGAACACTGCAGTACCTCGCGGCATCCACCCCCGAGTTCGAGGAGCTCAACCGCATCCTGCTCGTGATCCACGCCCTCGAGGAGCCGACCTCGGTCACGCTGCCCGAGCACGCGGGGGTGGAGGGCTTCACGCTCCTCTGGGACTCCTCGGACGACTCGCTCGACGACCGGGAGACCGAGTTCGTCCCGGGCCAGGAGCTGGCGGTGTCCCCCACGTCGATGCAGCTCTACCGCGCCCACGGCTGAGAGGACGGGCCTGATGGCGAGAACGGATGCCCCTGGCACACCGGCGACGGCAGCGCTCAGCGCGGCCGGCATCGCGTTCTCGGCTCACGTCTACGAGCATGACCCTCGGGCGACGAACTTCGGCACCGAGGCCGCCGAGAAGCTGGGGCTGGATCCGGAGCAGGTGTTCAAGACCCTCGTCGCAGATGTCGCGGGCACGCTGGTGGTCGCCGTCGTTCCCGTGACGGGCATGCTCGACCTCAAGGCGCTCGCGGCCGCGGCTGGCGGTGGCAAGGCTGTCATGGCCGACCCGAAGTTGGCAGAGCGCAAGTCGGGCTACATCGTCGGGGGCATCAGCCCGATCGGCCAGAAGACGCCGCTCATGACGGTGATCGACGAGACCGCCATCCTGTTCGACACAGTGTTCGTCTCGGGCGGGCGTCGCGGGTTCGACATCGAGCTGGCGCCGGACGACCTGGCATCGATCACCGGAGCGACCTTCGCGGCGATAGCCCGCTGAGGCTCTCGCAGCATCAGCCGCTCGCTGAGGCCCGCGCGCAGCGCGCGGCCGAAGCGCGTCCACGATGGCGCTTCGGCCGCGGACTTCGTCCGGGCCTCAGCGAGCTCGTGGTGAAGCTAGCGGATCACGCCGTCGCGATCAGCCCCAGATCGGCCGGGGCCGCCATCAGGGCGTTGTGCGGCACCACGCGGACCGTGTAGCCGAACGAGCCGGCACGGCCGAGCTTCACCGTGCCCGTGAACAGCGTCGGCTTGCCGGCATCCGGAGTCGTCCCCTGCGCGGCCACAGGCTCCAGGGCCAGCCGGTGCACGTCGGTGAGTTCGTCGTTCTCGCCGCTGCGTCCGTAGACGGCCTCGACGAGGACGTCGTCGGCCGAGAGGCCGCCGAGGTGGATGTGGGCACGCAGGTGCAGCTCGTCGCCCACCTGCGGCACCGAGGTCATGCCACCGGACTCCACGTGCGCGACGGATACCCCCGGCCACGCGGCATCGACCTTCGCACGCCAGGCCGACAGTGCGCGGCCGCCTGCGAAGTGATCGGCGGAGAGCGCCTTCTCGGCAGCGGCGGCCGGCACGTACAGCGCCTGCACGTACTCGCCCACCATCCGGTCGGCAGACAGCGCCGGCGACAGGGTGCGCAGGGTGTGCCGGATGCTCTGCATCCAGGTGCGCGGAATGCCGTCATGATCGCGGTCGTAGAACCGCGGCGCGATCTCGTGCTCGATGAGGTCGTACATCGCCTCGGCCTCGCGGCGGTCGCGCTCGGCCGGGTCCGTCACCTCGGCGGAGGGGATGGCCCAGCCGTTCTCGCCGTCGTAGAACTCGTCCCACCATCCGTCGAGGATGGAGAGGTTCAGCACGCCGTTGAGTGCCGCCTTCATGCCCGACGTCCCGCAGGCCTCGAGCGGCCGGAGCGGATTGTTGAGCCAGACATCGGTTCCCGGGTAGAGCGTCTGGGCCATGGCGATGTCGTAGTCGGGCAGGAAGACGAGCCGCCCGCGGATCTCGGGCTCGGCGGCGAACCGCACGAGTTCCTGGATGAGCCGCTTGCCCTCGTCGTCCGCCGGATGCGACTTGCCGGCCACCACGATCTGGATCGGCCTCTCAGGATGCGTGAGCAGGGCGCGCAGGCGATCGCGGTCGTGCAGCATGAGCGTGAGTCGCTTGTAGGTGGGCACGCGACGGGCGAAGCCGATCGTGAGAACGTCGGGATCGAGCACCTCGTTCGTCCAGGCTGCGACAGGACCCGTCGGGTTCTGGCTGCGCCACGACTTCGCTGTGCGCCGGCGGGCATCCTCCACGAGGTCGGCACGCATGGCGTTCCGTACCGACCACAGGTCGAGGTCGCTGAGCGCCTCCGACGACCAGTCGACACGGGTGGTGTCAGACGTGCCGAAAGTCTTCTCGGCGAGCTCGAGCAGACGCGGATTGGTCCAGGTGGGCGCGTGCACACCATTCGTGACCGAGCCGATCGGCACGTCATTCGGGTCGAATCCCGGCCACAGCCCCGAGAACATGCCGCGACTCACCTGGCCGTGCAGCTTGGAGACGCCGTTGGCGCGCTGCGCGAGGCGGAGGCCCATCACGGCCATGTTGAAGACGTCCTTCGTTCCGCCGTCGTACGACTCCGCGCCGAGGGCGAGCACGTCGTCGACCTGCACGCCGGGCAGGAGGTCGGTGGAGAAGTAGCGGGTGATGAGCGCAGCATCGAAGCGGTCGATGCCCGCGGGCACCGGCGTGTGAGTCGTGAACACTGTTCCGGCGCGCACGACCTCGAGCGCCTCGGAGAACGAGAGCCCCTCGCCGATCAACCCGGCGATGCGCTCGAGCCCGAGGAATCCGGCGTGGCCCTCGTTGGTGTGGAACACCTCGGGAGCCTCGGACCGGGTGAGCTCCGACCAGGCGAGCACGGCCCGCACGCCGCCGATGCCGAGCAGGATCTCCTGCAGCAGCCTGTGCTCTCCCCCACCGCCGTAGAGGCGATCGGTGATCTGGCGCAGGTCGTCGGCGTTCTCGGGGATGTCGGTGTCGAGCAGCAGCAGGCGCACGCGCCCGACGGCCGCCTGCCAGATGCGGGCGTGCAGGGCCCGGCCGTCCGGAAGCGCGATCGAGATCTGCAGCGGTGAGCGGTCCGGCCGGCGCAGGACGGCGAGCGGGAGTCCGTCAGGATCGAGCGCCGGGTAGCTTTCCAGCTGCCAGCCGTCGGCCGAGATGGCCTGCGTGAAGTAGCCGGCCTTGTAGAACAGGCCCACGGCCACGAGCGGGATGCCGAGATCGGAGGCGCTCTTCAGGTGGTCGCCGGCGAGGATGCCGAGGCCGCCGGAGTACTGCGGCAGGGTGGCGGCGATGCCGAACTCCGGCGAGAAGTACGCGATGCGAGCGGGCTTGTCGCCCTCGAGGTGCTGGTACCAGCGCGGCTCCTCGAGGTACGAGGTGAGCTCGTCGCGGAGCTGGTTCGCCCAACCGACGTAGCCGTCGTCGGCGGCGAGCTCGTCGAGGCGTTCGCGGCTCACCTCGCCGAGCAGGGCGATCGGGTCGTGGTCGACCGCGCGCCACACGGTCGGATCGATGCGCTCGAACAGGCGCCGGGTGGGCTCATGCCACGACCAGCGCAGGTTGCCCGCGAGGGCTTCCAGGGCGCTGAGACGCTCAGGGAGGACGGCACGGACGGTGAACTTGCGGATGGCCTTCACCCGACTCACCCTATGGCCGTGATGTGACCGGCGTGTAAACGTCAACCCTCAGCGCGCCGCACCTGATCGCGCTACGGTCGGAGAGTGAGTTTCACAACAGTGTCAGCAGGCCGTATCCCCGTTCTCGACCTCTCCCCTCAGATCAACGACGATCTCTGGCCGGCGAAGGCCTTCGTCGGGGAGGTGGTGCCGTTCCGTGCGACCGCCTTCCGGGAAGGGCACGACCTCATCGGCGTCGAGCTCGTGATCACCGACCCGACAGGGGCGGCATCCGTTCACCGCATGAAGCCCCTCGCTGCAGGCACGGACCGCTGGGAGGCGCAGGTGCTGCTCGACGTGCAGGGCGAGTGGTCCTGGCGCGTGCGGGCGTTCGCCGACGACTTCGAGACCTGGGTGCACAACGCCGAGCTCAAGGTTCCGGCCGGAGTGGACGTCGAACTCATGTTCACCATCGGTGCCCAACTGCTCGCCGGCGCCGGGGCCGACAAGGCCCGCCCGCTCGCCGATCGCCGCCTGCTGAGCGCCGCCGCGAAGAAGCTGACCGATGTCTCGAAGACGGATGCCGCCCGCCTGGCCGTGTCCGCCGACCCGCGTCTGCACGAGATCATCGGGCGCCACCCCGTCGCCAGCCTCGAGTCGCATTCACCTCGACGCGTGATCCGTGTCGAGCGCACCCGAGCCGGACGCGGCTCCTGGTACGAGTTCTTCCCGCGCTCCGAGGGCGCGAAGAAGCTGCCAGACGGATCGTGGAGGAGCGGCACCTTCCGCACGGCCGCGAAGCGCCTCCCCGCCGTGGCGGCGATGGGATTCGATGTGCTCTACCTGCCGCCCATCCACCCCATCGGCCGTTCCTTCCGCAAGGGGCCGAACAACACCCTCGACGCCGGGCCGAACGATCCTGGCTCGCCGTGGGCCATCGGCTCGGCCGAGGGCGGCCATGACGCCATCCACCCCGACCTCGGAACCCTCGCCGACTTCCGCCACTTCGTCGGCAAGGCACAGGAGGCCGGCCTCGAGATCGCTCTCGACTTCGCGCTGCAGGCATCGCCGGACCACCCCTGGGTGACCGAGCACCCGGAGTGGTTCACGACCCTCCCCGACGGCACGATCGCCTTCGCCGAGAACCCGCCGAAGAAGTACCAGGACATCTATCCGATCAACTTCGACAACGATCCGGAGGGGATCCGCCAGGAGTCGCTGCGGCTCATCAGGCACTGGATCGCCCAGGGCGTGCGCATCTTCCGCGTCGACAATCCGCACACCAAGCCGCTCGACTTCTGGGAATGGCTCATCGGCACCGTCAACGCCGAGAACCCCGACATCGTGTTCCTCGCCGAGGCCTTCACCAGGCCCGCCCTCCTTCAGGCTCTCGCGAAGGTCGGCTTCCAGCAGTCGTACACCTACTTCACCTGGCGCAACACGAAGGAGGAGCTCGAGGAGTTCCTCACCTCCCTCTCGACCGAGACGGCAGACTTCCTGAGGCCGAACCTGTTCGTCAACACGCCGGACATCCTCACCGAGTACCTGCAGTTCGGCGGGCCGGCCGCCTTCACCATCCGCGCCGCCCTCGCCGCGACGATGGCGCCGACGTGGGGCGTCTACTCCGGCTTCGAGCTGTTCGAGGCCGTCGCCCGCCCGGGTGCCGAGGAGGCCATCGACAATGAGAAGTACGAGTACAAGCCGCGCGACTTCGCCGCTGCAGAGAAGTCCGAGCGCTCGCTCGCCCTCTTCATCGGCATCCTGAACCACATCCGTTCGACCCACCCGTCTCTGGGGCAGTTGCGCAACATCCGCTTCCACGGCAGCGACGACGACGCCGTACTGGTGTTCTCGAAGCATCTCGACGGCGCCTTCACGCCGACGGGAGAGTCCGACTCGATCATCGTGGTCGCCAACGTCGACCCGCACTCGGTGCGCGAGACGACAGTGCACCTCGATCCCACGGCGTTCGGCCTGCCGTCCGACGCCCTCTTCGAGGTGCACGACCTCGTCACGGGTTCCGTCTGGACCTGGGGCGAGCACAACTACGTGCGTCTCGACTCGTTCACGACACCAGTGCACATCCTGCACGTCCGCCCCGTCTCAGTGACGGATGCAGCATCGAAGGGAATCCCCGCATGACACGCGACGACGCCGAGGTCGCCCTGGGCCTGCCCGAGCTCTCCCCCGAACTTCTGGCCACCCTTGCCACGGGCAGCCACTTCGACCCCCATTCGGTGTTGGGCCAGCACCTCGTCGATGCCGCCGGCGTCGGCGACCCCGTCACGGTCATCCGCGCACTGCGCCCCCTGGCCGAGAGCGTGCACGCCGTGCTGCCGTCTGGCGCCCACATCGAGCTGGCTCACGTCGGATCCGGCATCTGGCAGGGCGTCAGCGTGCTCGGCGTGCAGGACTACACGCTGGAGACCCGCTACGCCGACGGGGCCCACTGGATCGCCGACGACCCGTACCGCTACCTGCCGTCGATCGGAGAACTCGACCTGCACCTCATCGGCGAGGGCAGGCACGAACGCCTCTGGGACGTGCTCGGTGCGCACTACCGCGAGCATCTCGGCGTCACTGCTGGCACGCGTGGCACGTCGTTCACCGTCTGGGCTCCGCGAGCCCGCGCCGTGCGAGTCATCGGCGACTTCAACGGCTGGGACGGCACCCAGCACTCGATGCGCAGCATGGGCGGATCGGGAGTCTGGGAGATCTTCGTTCCCGAGCTGCACCCGGGCAGCGCCTACAAGTTCGAGCTGCTCACGCAGGGCGGCGAGTGGGTGCGGCGGGCCGACCCGATGGCCAGGTTCACCGAGGTTCCTCCGGCGACGGCATCCGTCATCGGGGAATCGAGCTACACCTGGAACGACGGCGAGTGGATGGCGCACCGCGCCTCGCACGACGTGCACGACGACCCGATGAGCGTCTACGAGCTGCACTTCGGCTCGTGGCGCCCGGGACTGAACTACCGCGACGCCGCCGACCAGCTCATCGAGTACGTCAACGAACTGGGCTTCACCCACGTCGAGTTCATGCCGCTGGCCGAGCACCCGTTCGGCGGATCATGGGGCTACCAGGTGACCGGCTACTACGCCGTCACCAGCCGGTACGGCCACCCCGACGACCTGCGCTACCTGATCGACCGCCTGCACCAGGCGGGAATCGGCGTGCTCATGGACTGGGTGCCCGGCCACTTCCCGAAGGACGAGTGGGCTCTCGCGAACTTCGACGGAGCGCCCCTGTACGAGCACCCTGACCCCCGCCGCGGTGAGCAGAAGGACTGGGGAACCCTGGTCTTCGACTTCGGCAACCGCCAGGTGCGCAACTTCCTCGTGGCGAACGCCCTGTTCTGGCTCGAGGAGTTCCACGTCGACGGTCTGCGCGTCGACGCCGTGGCCTCGATGCTCTACCTCGACTACTCCCGCACGGAGGGCGAGTGGGAGCCGAACATCCACGGCGGCCGCGAGAACCTCGAGGCGATCTCGTTCCTGCAGGAGGCGACGGCCACGGCCTACAAGCGCAACCCGGGCGTCGTGATGATCGCCGAGGAGTCGACCAGCTGGAAGGGCGTCACCGCTCCGACCTCCGCCGGCGGGCTCGGCTTCGGCTTCAAGTGGAACATGGGCTGGATGCACGACTCGCTCCAGTACATCCAGGAGGACCCGATGTATCGGTCCTACCACCACAGCGAGATCACGTTCTCGTTCCTCTACGCGTTCAGCGAGAACTTCATGCTGCCGATCAGCCACGACGAGGTCGTTCACGGCAAGGGCTCGCTGCTGGCCAAGATGCCCGGCGACCACTGGCAGAAGCTCGCCAACGTGCGGGCCTACCTCGCGTTCATGTGGGCGCACCCCGGCAAGCAGCTGCTCTTCATGGGCCAGGAGTTCGGCCAGCCGTCGGAGTGGAGCGAGGAGCGCGGACTCGACTGGTGGGTGCTCGACCAGCCCAGCCACCGCGGCCTGTTCGACCTCGTGGGCGCGCTCAACCGCGTGTACCGGGAGAACCCGAGCCTGTGGGCCCTCGACAACGACTCGAGCGGCTTCGAGTGGATCGACGGCGGCGCTGCAGAGCAGAACGTCGTCTCGTTCCTCCGCAAGGACGGCAGCGGCGACGTGATCGCCTGCATCATGAACTTCGCCGGCAACCCGCACGGCGACTACCGCGTGGGCCTGCCGTTCGCCGGACGCTGGGACGAGATCATGAACACGGATGCCGAGGCGTACGGCGGCTCCGGCGTCGGCAACCTGGGCGGCGTCGAGGCGACGGCGACGCCGTGGGCTGGGCGTCCGGCCTCGGCCGCCGTCACGCTGCCGCCGCTCGGCGGGCTCTGGCTCAAGTACACCGCCGCTCGCTGATTGCCGAGCGAAGCGACCGCCCGAAGCGCGCACTCTGGCGAGCTTCGACCGCGGACTTCGTCCGGGCCTCAGCGAGCAGAGCGTTGCAGCCCGACGCTCGTCAGTAGAGCAGCGCCGTCAACCGACGACGGGCCGGCGCCACTCGCGGGTCCTCGAGGCCGACGACCTCGAAGAGCTCCAGCAGGCGCTCGCGCACCACGTTCTTGCCCGCGGCATCCAGCTTCGGGAAGACCGTGAGCAGCCGGTCGAAAGCATCGTCGATGTGTCCGCCGGACAGGTCCAGGTCGGCGACGTCGAGCTGCGCGTCGAGGTCGTCCGGCGCGGCTGCAGCGCCGTTGCGGATCTGATCGATGGTCTTGCCCTGCAGGCGGAACAGCAGGCTCACCTGGGCGAGTCCGGCGACGGCCTCGCGATCGGCGGGGTTCTGGGCGATCGCCGTCTTGTAGTGGCCGATCGCGGCCGGGTAGTCGCCGTCCTCGATGGCGGCGTAGGCCTCGGCGTGGTGCGGCGGCAGCGGCTTCTCGACGGGCTCCGGAGCCTCGGTTGCGGCATCGGCATCGGCATCGAGAGCGGTCGCGGTACCCGTGACGCCGTTCTGGGCGGCCAACTGCAGTACCTGCTCGAGAACGCCGCGTGCCTGCTCCTCGGGAACGACGCCGGCGAACAGCGGAACCGGCTGGCCCGACACGATGGCGGCCGTGGTCGGAACCGACTCCACCCGGAATGCCTGGGCGAGCTGAGGGTTCGCCTCGGCCTGCACCGTGGCCAGCACGAAGCGTCCGCCGAAGCTGCGCACGAGCCTCTGCAGCACGGCGGTGAATGCCACCGACTCCTCGGCCCAATCGGCGGCGAGGTCGACGATCACGGGAACGTGCTGCGAGAGCTCGAGCACCTCGCCGAAGTTCTCGTCGGTGCCGTTGAGCACGAGGCTCGGCACCTGAACAGCGCCGCCGGATGCCGCCGGAGTTCCGCCACCCGCTGGAGCTCCGGGAGCGCCCGGCTTCGGCCGGTTCGCGAGCGAGGACAGGTCGACAGCACCGCTCAGGCGGGACGGCACGGGGGGAAGGTTGGTCACGGTACCTCCGAGGCAGAGATGAGTCCCTGCGAGAACCCGAGGAGCTTGATCTTCTCGGACGACCCCGCAGGAGGAACGTAGAACAGGATCTGGTCGCCGTAGGTCTGGGTGACGCCCTTGGCCGAGTTCTCGACACCCGAGTAGGCCTTGGCCGCGTTCTGCGGCGACACCGTGCCGCCATCCGTCGGCTTCACCGTCTCGGTCTCGTTGATGTTGGCCGTGACGACGGCACCGGAGTCGTTCGTCGCGAGGGCGATGGTGAGCCCCTCCCCGACGGAGTTCGTGAAGTCGATCGCGGCGGTAGCCGGGAGGGCCGCACGGCGCTCCTCCTTCGTGGCGACGCCGACCTGTGCGATCAACGGATCGTTCTCGGTGTCGAAGAGCGGGTAGTACTGGCTCTTGTCGCCCTGGAGGAGGATGTCGGCGTAGGCAGTGGACACCTGGTCGGGCGGAAGCAGCAGGAACTCGGAGTCCGGTGCGACGATCGGAGAACCGATCACGGCTGGAGCCAGCCCGGGTACGGTGGCGTCGGCCGTGAGCGAGACCGCGTAGCGCACGAGGTAGTTGTCCCGCGGCGATTCCTGGGTCATGACGAGAGCCGTCGGCTTGGTGGTCGGGTCGTCCTGGTTCTGGATGACCGTCATCACGACGCGGGGCCAGGAGTCGGTCTGCTGCGGGGCTGTCACGACGACCGGGGCCGCGGGGATCGCGTCGGGAGCTGCGTAGTCGGGCAGAGTCGCACGCACCTTGTAGTTGGCCTCCCGCAGCAGGAGGGCAGGCCCAGTGAAGCGAGTCTTGATCGCGTCGACGTCGAGCGCCTTGTCGGCGTCGCCGGCCAGAACGGCGATCTTGCGCACGATGCGCTCCAACTGGGGCACTGTCACGGCGGGAGGCTTGATGTCCTCGTCAGCGACGGGTGCCGGGGTCGAGTCCGCGGTGGACGTGGCCGAGGCCGAGGTCGTCGGCTCAGGGCCGAAGGTGGGCCAGTAGTCGGACGAGCATCCGCTCAGGGTCAACCCGCCGATCAGGACGACGGGCAACACGGCGATGCGAGGCGCGCGCCCGATGGCACGGCGACCACCGCCGTTGCCGGTGACCTCCTTGATCGTCTTCGGCTTCGGCGCACGGGGAAGTTTCGGCATCCGGGGCCCCTTCGGCATGTTGCGTCGCGGTCGACGGGAGCGCCGCAGGTGCAGCAGCGCCAACAGGTAGCTCACGAGGCCGACCAGCAGCAGGACGAGCCCGCCGACGATCAGGGGCCCGGCCCACGGAGTGGAGTTGTCGAGCGGCCAGGTGATGGTGATCTTCGAGGGAGCCGGCTCGGCACCGTCACCGGCGACGAGCAGCGAGTACCCCTCGGGAATGCTGAGGGTGGCGCTGACGCTGCCCGTGCCGGAGTACTCCTCGAGCCAGAGGTCACTGCCGGCGGGGTTGGCGGTCGGATCGGCCGCGGCTGCGTCATCCGCCGTCGCATCGGCCGCTGCCTCGTCGGCGGCTGCCGGCGGGGCGGGCGTTGCCGGAGTGGTGGCACCGGGGGTCGGCGTGCCCGTCGGCGTCGAGGTCGGCGTCGGCGTGGGTGTCTCCGTCGAGGCCGGGGGCTTCGTCGTCAGCTCGTTCGACTTCTTGTCGAAGCGCACGGTCTCGAAGGGCTCGTCGCCGATCCACGCCGTCACGTCGGCTTCGCGGCCGAGGGCCATCATCACCGGACCGGAACCGGAGACCTTCACGGTCTGGGCACCGGGGTGTGCGAGCAGGGCGCTCGCGTCGATGACGGAGTACGGGTCGCCGTCCTGGGTGGTGACGGCGAGCTCGATGCTCGACGGTTCGAGCAGCACTGTGCGCTGGGCGATGCCGAACGCGATCATCACTGCCGCGACGAAGAACGCCGCAATGGCTAGAACGAATCGCACGTAAGAACTCTCCTCGTGTGCCGGATGCACAGACCCCTCAGACTAACCGATCGACTCCTGAGAGTCGCCTCAGCGCTCCCCACCTGCCCCGGATGGGGTCGTATGCGATGGGATGCCGTCACCCACTAAAATCATGAGCGGCGCGCATGCTCTCCCCCGGCTGCCGCATCGACAAGGAGTATTAAGTGGCCACCGACGAGACAGAGTTCACCCAGGTCTTCCGCGGATACGACCGCGACGAGGTCGACAAGGTCATCCAGGCTCTTCGCCGCGACGTCATCACGTCGAACAACCACGCCACGGAGTCCGCCAAGGACATCAAGCGCCTCAACGCCCGCATCGACGAGCTGAGCGCAGAACTCGAAGAGGTCGGAAGCCCGACGTTCTCCGGACTCGGCACCAAGCTGGAGAACACGCTCCGCGTTGCCGAGGAGCAGTCCACCCGGCTCATCGCCCAGGCCGACATCGACGCCGAGAAGCTCCGCAGTTCAGCTTCGGGCGAGGTCGAGAAGATCCGCAGCCAGGCCAACGACCAGGCCGAGCGCGTGCTGAACGACGCCCGCGGCAAGGCCGCGCGCATCCTCGACGATGCCCGCATCGAGGCCGACGACGTCGTCACGCGCGCCAAGGAGCAGCAGGAGCTGTTGACCCAGGATGCCGCCCGCGACGCGTCCGCCATCCGCGGGGCCATCGCCACGGAGGCCGCAGAGCTGCGCGCCACCGCAAAGCGCGAGACCGCCGCGATCCGCGCCGAGGCCGAGCACGAGGCCGCCGAGATCCGCGTCGTGGCCAACCGTGAGGCATCCGAGGCTCGCGAGGCCGCGGCAGGTCTCGCCCAGGAGACGGAGCAGACCCGTGCCGAGGTCGCGCTCGAACTCGACCAGGCCCGCGCAACCCTCGCCCGCGAGACGGAGCAGGCGCGCATCGACCTCGCTCGCGAGACCGAGCAGGCTCGACTCGACCTCGAGCGCGAGAGCGCCGAGGCACGCCAGGCCATCGACGCCGAGATCGCCGAGGCCCGCACAGCCCTCGAGCACGAGCTCACCCAGCAGCGCACCGACCTGCAGCGCGAGATCGACGCGACCCGCGCCGAGCTCGGGTTGGAGCGCGAACAGGCGAAGACCGACCTCGGCCGCGAGTCCGAGGCGGCCAAGCAGCGACTCGACCACGAGCTGGCACGCCTCCGTGCTCGCCACGACGCCGACGTCGAGCAGTCCCGCGCCGATCTGGCGCTCGAGCACGACCAGGCCAAGGCCGACTTCGAGGCCGACGCCGAGCAGGCCCGCATCGACCTCGAGAACCAGCTCTCCGCCATGCGCAAGAAGGCAGACCACGAGGTCGGCAAGCTCCGACGTGAGACCGAGCAGGCCCGCATCGATCTCGATGTCGAGCTCAAGGCCCGCCGCGACGAGGCAGAGCAGGAGCATCTCGCCCGCCACCAGGAGGCCGTCTCGCAGACGCAGAAGTTCCTCGACGACGCCAACGCCCAGCTCGCCGAGGCCATCGCGCGCACCAAGGACAACCGCGCGGAGGCTGACCGCCTCGACACCGAGGCGAAGGCCGAGTCGCGTGCCCTCGTCTCGCAGGCGGAGTCCGACGCCGCCGACGCCATCAGCGAGGCCGAGGCCCGTGCCAAGGCAGCGATCGCCGAGGCCGATGAGCGCACCCGCGCCCTGGTGTCCGACGCTGAGGACCGCCTCTCGCAGATTCGGATCGAGCGCGACGCCGTCGCCGGCTACTTCGAGAGCCTGCGCAGCGTGCTCAAGCAGGCCGAGCAGGTCCGGGCCGACGGCGAATAGCCGCGGCAGAGCGGGAACCCGACCTCAGTGAAGATCCACAACGCCTTCAGGCTCGGCCTGATCGGAACGCTCGGCGTGGGCCTCGGCCTGCTCATCATCTTCTCGGTGGTGCAGCTGTCGACGATCCTCACGTATGTCGGCGCCGCACTGTTCCTCGCTCTCGGCCTCGACCCCGTCGTCTCGTGGCTCGAGTCCAAGCGGTGGCCGCGCTGGTCGGCCATCCTCGTGGTGGTCGTCGGCGTGCTCGGCCTGGTGGCAGGACTCGTGGTGCTTGTCGTGCCGATCATCGTGTCGGAGACCTCGAAGTTCATCTCGCAGGTCCCGTCGATCGTCGAGCGGGTGGCGAGCCCCGACTTCATCGACCAGCTGCAGGACCAGTTCCCGGCTTTCGACGTGCCGCTCATCGCTGACAACATCACCAAGTCGATCAACGACTTCGTGGCCGATCCGACCAAGGTCGGCGATCTCGCCGGCGGCGTGCTGGCCATCGGCATCGGCATCGGCGCCGGGCTCTTCGCCGTGATCATCGTGCTCATCCTGACGCTGTACTTCACGGCGTCGCTCGGATCGATCAAGCGGGCGACCTACCAGCTGGTCCCGGCCTCGAAGCGTGAGCGGTTCTCGGACCTGACCGAGCAGATCACGGCATCCGTCGGCCGCTTCGTCGTGGGCCAGGTGAGCCTGGGTCTCATCAACGGGGTCCTGAGCTTCATCTTCCTGTCCATCATCCAGGCGCCGTTCCCGGCAGTGCTCGCATCCATCGCGTTCCTCCTGTCGATCATCCCGCTGGTCGGAACGATCTCGGGCTCGGTCATCATCGTGCTGGTGTGCCTCATCCCCGGCCTCGGGTCGCCGTTGACCGCCCTCGTGGCCGCGATCTACTACATCGTGTACATGCAGGTGGAGGCATACGTGTTGAGCCCGCGCATCATGAGCCGCGCGGTCTCGGTCCCCGGCTCTGTCGTCGTGATCGCCGCCCTCGCCGGAGGCGCACTTCTCGGCATCCTCGGCGCGCTCATCGCCATCCCCGTCGCCGCGTCGATCATCCTGATCATCAAGCAGGTCGTGATCCCCCGCCAGAACGAGCTCTAGGCGTCGGTCGGCGGCGCCTCTGCTGCTGCACGACCTCCACCCCCGGAGGTGCTGCCGCCCGCGCTCCGTCCTGTCAGTCGGCAGGCCAGTGCGTCGGAAGCGGCAGGGCAGCCGGGTTCACGACGCGCACGATCTCGTCGAGGACCCGACGGGTCTGCGTCTCTCCGACCCAGAGGTGCTTGGCGTCGTCGACCGCGATGACCTCGGCATCCGGGACCGCTGCGAACCTCTCCAGCGCCTCCGCTGGCTTGAGGAAGTCGTCGTGCTCCGGAATGAGTGCGACCACCGGATGCCCGCTCCCGGCCCACCGGGCCAGCTCGCCGGGGCTGGTGCGGCGCAGCGGCGGCGACAGCAGGATGACCCCGTCGATCGGGTGCTCCAGCCCGTGCTTCAGGGCGAGTTCGGTTCCGAACGACCAGCCCACGAGCCACGGATGTGGCAACCCGCGCTCGGCCACGAAGTCCATGGCCGCTGCCACGTCCTCGCTCTCGGTCACCCCGTCGCCGAAAGCTCCGTCGCTGGTCCCCCTGGGCGACGACGTCCCCCGGGTGTTGAAGCGCAGCACGGCGAGGTCGGCCAGCGCCGGAAGCCTTCCGGCAGCCTTCCGCAGGATGTGGGAGTCCATGAAGCCGCCGTGGGTGGGCAGCGGATGCAGCGTCACGAGGGTCGCCACCGGTGGCCTGTCGGCAGGCAGCGCGAGCTCGCCCACGAGCGTCAGCCCGTCGCTCGTGCGCAGCTCAATGTCCTCTCGGATGGCCGGGAGGTCGATGCCCCCGCGGATCTCCTGCATGGCCGTGTCGGTCAACGGATCCTCATCTCGTGCGGCATCCGTCACCGGATGCGCCAGCAGTGGTTGTGCCAGTGGCGACGATCGGCGAGTGCGGCGGCATCGCCGAGCATGGCGTCTGCGCGCCAGGCGACGACGTGGGCGATGCCCGGGTCGATCGCCAAGGAGCATCCTGGGCACACGTAGCTCTTGACGGCCTGCAGGCTCGAGACGGGCTGCACGTTCCAACTGCCGTCGCGCTTCGCCTCGGTCCGACGCCAGCCGGCCATGAGGCGGGTCAGGTCGTCGTCAGGCTCGTCGTCGCCCCGCCCGCGCCCGCGCTGCGGCGGACGGTTGGATCGGGGCATGGGTCCAGTCTAAGCGCGACGGCTCAGTACCAGCCGGCGTCTTCGGAGTGCGCCCAGGCACCGCAGGGGCTTCCATAGCGGTCGCCGATGTAGCCGAGCCCCCACGCGATCTGCGTCGCGGGGTTGGTCTCCCAGTCTCCGCCGGCGCTGCCCATCTTGGAGCCCGGAAGGGCCTGCGGGATTCCGTAGGCGCCACTCGAACCATTGCTCGCGTAGACGTTCCAGCCCGATTCGCGGTTCCACAGGGCCACCAGGCAGCTGAACTCGCCGTCGCCCCAGCCTCGGGCGTGCACCATGTCGAGGGCGATCGCCTGCGCCGTACCGGGGTCGGGGGTGCCGGCGGGCGGTGCCCAGCCTGAGCTCTCCTCCTCCTCCTCGACAGCGGCGGGCTCGATGATCACGGGCGCCGGCTCGGGCTTGGCCATCACGTCGTAGCCGTCGCGCTGGATCGTCACCTCGTACGCACCGGCGACGTCGAGCGCCTGCACGTCTGACGGGTCGTACGCCTGTGGAACGCGGAAGTACGGGGAGGCTGTCGCGCCCGAGTACGGGTCGACGACGTTGACCAGGACGAAGGCGGCGCTGGCGGCGAACGCGAAGGCGAACAGTGCCGCGTGAGACCGGGACCGGCGGCGTACCGGCACGGGTCGCTTCATCGGTGTCGCGACCACGACAGCGGTCTTGACGGGGACGAGTTCTCCGGAATGCCTACCCACGATTTCTCGATGCTAGCCCAGATGGGCCTGTGACGACCACCTTCGCGCCGCGTGGCTCACCGAACGGCCAGCATCACGTCGACGACGCTGTCGAGCACGATGTCGACCTGCGCCTCGCGATAGCCACCGCGCTGCGGGCGGAAGACAGCCGTGCGCACGTCGTCGACTGTGAGTGCGTAGCCGTCCTGGAAGTAGCGGGTGAGCTTGGCGGCGAACTTGTCGACGTCGGCAGTGCTGTAGCCCTCGGTGAGGAAGCTGGTGCGCTGGAACCGATGGCCCTTCTCGCGTGCGAGCCGGTTCAGAATGACCTGGGCGGTCTGGCGGGCCTCGCGATACCACTCCTCGTTCCCGGCCTCATGCAGTGCCCGATCACGCTCGCGGGCGGCGAAGGCGTCCTCGAGACGCTCGAGGGCCGCGTCGACGTGCTGCGTCGAGTAACCGCTCTTCTGCATCGAGAAAGCCGTGCGACGGATGTCGTCCGCCACCATCGTCGCCGTCGTGGGGTCGGCATCGTAGGCGACGCGCGCTTCCGCGAGGAACGCCTCGACCTGGTCGACGTTGTAGCCGGGCTTGCCTCTACCGGCGCGGGGGAAGGTGGTACTCACGGGATCATTCTGCCAAACAGATCAGGCGAAGATGAGGAACAACGCGTACGTGATCACTGCCGACGGCAGGATCGAGTCGAGCCTGTCGAGGAATCCGCCGTGTCCGGGGAGCCAGGAGCTCATGTCCTTGATTCCGAGGTCGCGCTTCAGCAGCGACTCGGCGAGGTCGCCGATGGTCGCCGAGAGCACGATGGCCACCCCGAACACCAGACCGAACCACCAGGGCATCTGCAGCATCAGGGTGGCGAGGAGCACTCCCCCGACGAGACTCGCGGCCACGGCGCCGGCGAAGCCCTCCCAGGTCTTCTTCGGACTGATGCGCGGGGCCATCGGATGCCGCCCGAACGAGAGCCCGCTGGCGTACGCGCCGGTGTCCACGGCGATCACGAGGATCAGGAATGCGAGAATCCAGTACTCGCCGCCCTCGCGTGCGAGGAGGAGCACAGTGAAGCTCATGAAGAGCGCCACGTAGATCAGGACGAAGATCGCGGAGCCGACGTCGCGCAGCAGCGAACTGCCGTCCACCCGACGCCCGGGAAGCAACGTCTCGATGAGTCGCCAGAGCGTGACGAGGGCGATGCCGCCGACGAGGCCGAGCCACTGGCCGGCTCCGGACCAGAACCAGGTCAGGGGGATCATCGCGACGGTGGCGAAGATGACGGGGATGATCGGCACCATCCGACCGGACCGACGCAGGCCCTGGCTCAGCTCGTAGACGGTGAAGAACACGATGAACGCTCCGAAGAGGAGGAACAGTTCCTTCACCACGATGAGGCTGAAGAGCATGGCGAATCCGAGAGCGAGACCGATGAGGATCGCAAGGATCAGATTGCGGCCTGTGCGGGCCTGGATCTTCTCACTCGTCGCTTCGATCTTGCCGCGGGTCGCCTCGAACTGGCGCTCGATGTCTGCGCGCGTGGATTCGAGCTGGCGCTCGATATCAGCACGAGTCGCCTTCACCTGGGCCCGGACGTCGTCACGCTTCCCATCGCGCTTGCGGCGAGGATCCCGGGGTTCCGGAACGGGTTCATCAGGAGCGGACATCAGCCCTAGACCTCGAGGAGTTCGGCTTCCTTGCGCTTCAGTGCGTCATCGATGGCATCGACGTGCGTCTTGGTCACCTGCTCGAGTTCCTTCTCGCCGCGGGACACCTCGTCGTCGCCGACCTCGCTCTTCAGGGCGTCGAGCTCGTCCTTCGCCTTGCGACGGATGTTGCGCACTGACACCTTGGCGTCCTCGCCCTTGCTCCGGACGATCTTCACGAACTCCTTGCGGCGGTCTGCCGTGAGCTCGGGAAGGGTCACCCGGATGATGTTGCCGTCGTTCGACGGGTTCGCACCGAGATTCGGGGTGTCGCGGATGGCCTGCTCGATGTCGCGCAGGGCGCTCTTGTCGTAGGGCGTCACGACGAGGGTGCGGGCCTCGGGGTTCGCCAAGGAGGCGAGCTGGGCCAGCGGCGTGGGCGTGCCGTAGTAGCTCACCATGATCTTCTGGAAGAGCTGGGGGTTCGCACGCCCTGTGCGCACGGAGGAGAAGTCGTCTTTGGCGACTTCGACCGCCTTGCTCATGCGGGCAGCGGCATCGGACAGGACATCCGCGATCACGGTGACTCCTTCTGGAAGGTACTTGAGGGAAAGCTTAGTTGCTGACGACGGTGCCGAGGTCGGCACCGAGGATGGCGGCGGTCACGTTGCCTGCCGGCTCCATCCCGAAGACCTGCATGGGCATGTCGTTGTCCATGCAGAGGCTGAAGGCAGTGGAGTCGACGACCTTGAGGCCCTGCTGGAGCGCCTCCTGGTACGTGATCCGGTCGATCTTCTTCGCGTCTGGGTTGGTGCGCGGGTCGTCGTCGTAGACGCCGTCGACGCCGTTCTTGGCGACGAGCACGACATCGGCCTCGATCTCGAGCGCGCGTTGGGCCGCGACCGTGTCGGTCGAGAAGTACGGCAGGCCTGCGCCGGCGCCGAAGATGACGACGCGGCCCTTCTCGAGGTGGCGCTCCGCCTTGCGGGGAATGTACGGCTCGGCGACCTGGGTCATCGAGATCGCCGACTGGACGCGCGTCTCGAGACCGGCCTGCTCGAGGAAGTCCTGGAGGGCGAGGGCGTTCATGACGGTGCCGAGCATGCCCATGTAGTCTGCGCGCCCACGGTCCATGCCGCGCTGCGAGAGCTCCGCCCCGCGGAAGAAGTTGCCGCCGCCGACGACGATGGCGATCTCGACCTGGGTGGCGGCATCCGCGATCTCCCGTGCCAGTGCACTGACGACATCGGGGTTGACGCCGAGGGATCCGCCGCCGAAGGCCTCTCCCGAGAGCTTGAGGAGCACGCGCCGCCTCGTGTGGGTTCCGTTCATGCTGGACGCATCCTTTTCGTCGACTGTGATCAACCTACTGTGCCCCGACTGCGGGGCGTGCCATCGCTCGCGCGATGGCAGAGAAAAAGGAGCCCGGATCGCTGACGATCCGAGCTCCTTTCACCGTGCGTGTTACGCGCCGACCTTGAAACGGGCGAAGCCCGAGATCGTCAGTCCGGCATCCGAGACGACCTTGGCGACGGACAGCTTGTTGTCCTTCGCGTAGTCCTGCTCGAGCAGGGCGACCTGCTTGAAGTACGCGCCGACGCGACCCTCGATGATCTTCGGGAGGGCGGCCTCGGGCTTGCCCTCCTCACGGGAGATCTGCTCGACGATGGCGCGCTCCTTGTCGACGGCGTCAGCCGGGACATCCTCGCGGGTCAGGTACTCGGGGTTCGCGAACGAGATGTGCTGCGCGATCGACCGAGCGGTCTCAGCGTCTGCACCGGCGTAGCCGACGACGACGCCGACCTGCGGGGGCAGGTCCTTCGACGTCTTGTGCAGGTAGATCGCGAAGTGCTCGCCGGAGACGAGAGCGACGCGGCGCAGCTCGATCTTCTCGCCGAGGATGGCGGCCTCGCCGTCGATGAGGTCGGCCACGGTGCCACCGTCCGCGGGAGCCGCGAGGCCCTCGTCGACGGATGCCGCACCGGCCGCGGCGACAGCCGCGAGGACCTTCTCGGACAGCGCGACGAACTTGTCGCCCTTGGCGACGAAGTCGGTCTCGCAGGCGAGCTCGATCAGCGTGGCGGTTCCGTTGCCGTTCTCGACGGCGGCCACGAGGCCCTCGGACGTGGAGCGGTCGGCACGCTTCGCGTTGCCCTTCGCACCCTTGAGTCGGAGGATCTCGGTCGCCTTCTCGACGTCACCCTCGGCCTCGACGAGCGCAGCCTTGGTGTCGGACATGCCGGTACCGAGCTGCTCGCGCAGAGCCTTGAGATCGGCGATGTTGAAGTTAGCCATAGATGATTTCTCTCTCGTGAAAGTGATTACTTGGCGACGGCGTCGGCTGCAGCAGCCTCGACCGGAGCCTCGACGGGAGCCTCGGCCTCGACGACCTCGAGGGGCGTCTCAGCGTCTGCGACCTCGACGGCGACGTCGGCCTCAGCGGCGTCGGCGACCTTCTCGGTCTCTGCCGAAGCCTGATCGGGGGTGCTCTCGCTGCCGGCCTGGAGAAGCTCGGCCTCCCACTCGGCGAGCGGCTCAGCAGGCTCCTGGCCCTCTTCGGGCTTCTGGTGGCGCTGGACGAGTCCCTCTGCCGCAGCATCGGCGACGATGCGGGTCAGCAGTGCGACGGAGCGAATGGCGTCATCGTTGCCCGGGATCGGGTACTGGACGTCGTCCGGGTCGCAGTTGGTGTCGAGGATGGCGATGACCGGGATGCCCAGCTTGTGAGCCTCGTCGATCGCGAGGTGCTCCTTCTTGGTGTCGACGATCCAGATCGCAGACGGCGTCTTCGTGAGGTTGCGAATTCCACCGAGGCTCTTCTGAAGCTTGATGAGCTCGCGCTTCTGGATGAGCAGTTCCTTCTTGGTGTAGCCACGGCTCGTGTCGTCGAAGTCGACCTCCTCGAGCTCCTTCATGCGAGCGAGGCGCTTGGAGACCGTCTGGAAGTTGGTGAGGAGTCCACCGAGCCAGCGCTGGTTGACGTAGGGCTGGCCCACGCGGAGCGCCTGCTCGGCGATGGAGCCCTGAGCCTGCTTCTTCGTTCCGACGAAGAGGATGGTGCCGCCGTGAGCGACGGTCTCCTTCACGTAGTCGTAGGTCTTGTCGATGAAGGCGAGCGACTGCTGCAGGTCGATGATGTGGCTACCCGAGCGCTCGGCGAGGATGAATCGCTTCATCTTCGGGTTCCAACGGCGGGTCTGGTGCCCGAAGTGAACGCCGCTGTCGAGCAGCTGGCGAATGGTGACGACGGCCATGGCCGTACTCCTTCTTCTCAGTTATGCCTCCGATCGGATGATCAGACGCCCTGGTGCCCGGCGCACGCCCGCTGCCCCTCGCGAGAGGTGCAGACTGAGTGGGTGTGTCGGCCGAAACGGCACGCGTAGTCAGCGCTCGAAGGCGCTGCTCGGATCAGTCTAGCAGTTCACGGGTGTGCAACTCCCCCACAGCTGCAGCCTGCGCCGGCGACTCCCACCGGGTACATCGGCGGGCGTGCGGACCGCGTCGGTGAACGGATGCTGGAGGCATGGGATCCCGTCTCCGCCGCAGTCTGCGACTGCTCGCCTGGTCCGCCGCCATGGGCTGTCTCGGGCTCGGCGCCTCTTCCGGCTCTGCGGCTGTCGAAGTGGCACCCGACCCGGGTTGGCGGTGGCCGCTCGCCCCGCCCGTGGAGGTCGCCGCGGCGTTCCTGGCGCCCGCCACGAGCTACAGCGCCGGGCACCGGGGCATCGACCTGGTCGCGGCATCCGGGACACCAGTGCTCGCGCCGACCGACGGCATCGTCTCCTTCGTCGGAACCGTGGTGGATCGTCCGCTGGTGACGGTCGACCACGGCGATGGAGTGCTGGTGAGCCTCGAACCGGTGCTGGCGACGGTCGCCGAGGGCGAACCCGTGGCGCGCGGGCAGCCGCTCGGCTCCGTCGCTGCCGGCGGGCACTGCGGCGAGGGCTGCCTCCACCTCGGAGTGCGGGTGTACGGCGAGTACGTCTCGCCGCTGGCCTTCATCACCGGACTGCCGCGGGCGGTGCTGCTTCCCCTGGGGCGGTGATTCCGAGACGCCGCGCGGCGCGGGTGCTCGCGTCTGCGCACGCCGGCTCAGGCGCGCGGGTGGGCAGTCCTGTAGCTCTCGCGCAGGCGCTCGGTCGACACGTGGGTGTAGATCTGCGTGGTGCCGAGACTGGCGTGGCCGAGCATCTCCTGCACGGCCCGAAGGTCGGCCCCGCCGTCGAGAAGGTGCGTGGCCGCAGTGTGCCGCAGGGCGTGAGGCCCCGATGGTCCGCCGCCCGGCAGGTCGACGAGCAGGCCGGCGACGAGCCTGTACACGCTGCGAGTGCCGACTCTGGCACCGCGCGCGCCGAGGAAGAGGGCCGCTGCATCCGACGATGAACCGGACGCCCGCGCCAGCAGGGTCGACCGCCCGAGGCGTATGTAGTCGACGATCGCGTTCTGCGCGGGCAGGCCGAAGGGAACGACCCGCTGCTTTCCTCCCTTGCCCATGACCCGCACGGTGAGGCGGTCGAGATCGACATCGTCGACGTCGAGTCCGACGACCTCGGAGACACGGAGTGCCGAGGCATAGAGCAACTCCACGATGGCGAGGTCGCGGCGTGCCACGGGGTCTCCCCCGGCAGATGCGTCGACGAGGGCACCGATGAGGGCATCCATCTGGCCGCGATTGATCACTCGTGGGAGACTGCGGAGCGGCTTCGGGGACCGCAGGCGCACACCCGGATCGTCTGGGATCTCGCCGGTGCGCGCGAGCCAGGCTGTGAAGCCGCGAGCGGATGCGGCATGGCGGGCGATCGTGGAGCGGGCGAGGTCGCGTTCGGTGCCGGCCCAGAGCCAGTCGCGCAACAACGGGAGGGTGATGCCGTCGAGGGTGGTGACGCCGTTCACCTCGGCGAAGTCGATGAGCTCGGCGATGTCGGTGCGATAGGCACGCACCGTGTGCGGCGAGAATCCCCGTTCGATGCGGAGCTGGCGGGCGTAGTCGTCGAGTGCGCTGTCGAGCTCGCTCGGGGTCGCTGGCCCGGCGGCGGCGGTCCCGCTGGCGATGTTCCCGGCGGTGGCCTTCCCGGGCTTGGCGCCACCGACCTCA
The DNA here is from genome assembly GCF_038432415.1 of Leifsonia stereocauli. Taxonomy (NCBI): domain Bacteria; kingdom Bacillati; phylum Actinomycetota; class Actinomycetes; order Micrococcales; family Microbacteriaceae; genus Leifsonia; species Leifsonia stereocauli. The sequence goes on along the minus strand of NZ_JBCAUN010000001.1, from coordinate 722,599 downwards.
GCCATCGATCGGCCGCTGTCGCGAGAACGCGTCGCGACGCCCCTCCACGTCGAGTTCGCGCATCCGCGCCGTGAAGTCGGCGCCGAAACGGGTGACCGTGCGCGCTGACGTCAGAGGGACGACGGAGTGCACGACGCGATCGTCGTAGACGTGCACGAGGTTGAGCGACTGCCCGGCATCGGAGCCGATGAGCTCGTCGACGGGTGCGGCGAGATCCATCGTGTAACAGGTGGCCGCGGCAACGGACACGGGGATGCCGGCGAACAGGCTGGTGGAGGCGTAGTGCAGGTGGCCGCCGAGGATGGCACGGATGTCGCTGCCGGCGACGACTGCGGCGAGTCGCTCCTGGCGTTCGAGCTCGAGGATCTGCATGGCCCCGATCGGTGTCGGAATCGGCGGGTGGTGCAGGGCGAGCAGCGAGCCGTGCTCGGCGGGCTCAGAGAGCACGTCGGCCAGCCACTCCAGCTGGGCGTCGTCGAGGGCGCCGTGGTGGTAGCCCGGGACGCTGGTGTCGAGGGCGATGACGCGGAGGCCGTGCACCGTCGTCACGGTGTCGACGGGGGCGGCTGCTTCGAAGGTGGTCGCAGAAAGGGCAGCATCGGCGGAAGCGTCAGCTGCACTGACGGTCGCGGCTGCGTTGCCGGCGCGCAGCAGTTCACGGCGGAACGGAATCCGCTCGTCATGGTTGCCCATGACCCAGATGACCTCGGCGCCGATCCGGTCAGCGGCGGGCTCGACCACCGCTCGCACGCGCGCGTAGGCGTCGGGCTCGCCGCGATCGGTGATGTCGCCGGTGAAGACGAAGGCGTCGAGACGGATTCCGGATGCCTCGAGACGCTGCAGCGCCGCAGCCAGCCCGGTGTCGGTGTCGACGGTGCCGTAGAGCGCCCCGTCGGCGAGGAAGTGCGTGTCGCTGAGGTGTGCGATCACGTGCCTGGGCGCCGGGTACTGCCCGAACTGCGGGGGCAGTGTTGCGTCGAGCATGAGCGCGCCTTCCGTGGATCCTGTTCACCACGATAGGGCGCGACACCGACGCCGCCGGGTTCGGCGCACCGTCGCCTCGACGCTCGCTCACCTCCCCCTGATCCAGCCGGAACCCCGGTTCAGCGCCCGCTCGTCGAGGTCGAGTGCGCCCAGAACTCCGGCGACGACCGCCACGGCGAGCCCGGATCGACGCGCGATCTCGTCGACACCGCGGGAGCTGCGGCTGCTGAGGGCGTCGAGTACCCGCAGTTCGTCGCTGGTCGGTTCCACGACGGATCCTCCGGCGGATCCGGTACCCGTGGCGGAGGCGCCTGAGGTGATGGGACCGGATGCCGTCGGGTCGGCGTCCGGCAGCAGTTCGAGCATCTCGTCGACGCTCGTGACGCAGACGGCGTCGTAGTCGCGGATGAGCCGATGGCAGCCTGCGCTCGTGACGCTGGTGATGGGACCGGGAACGGCTCCGAGCGGGCGGCCGAGTGCGGCGGCGTGCCCAGCCGTGTTGAGCGAGCCCGATCGCCAGCCGGCCTCGAGCACGACCGTGGCCTGACTCGACGCCGCGATCAACCTGTTGCGCTGCAGGAAGCGCCACTTGGTGGGCTGGGAGCCGCAGGGAAGCTCCGAGATGACGGCACCGACCGAGGCGATTCGTGACAGGAGATCGTCGTGGCCGGCCGGGTAGAAGCGGTCGACGCCACCGGCCAGGAAGGCGACGGTGATGCCGTCACTCGCGAGCGCGGACCGGTGGGCCATGCCGTCGATGCCGTAGGCCGCACCGGAGACGATGGTCAGCCCGCGGTCGGCCAGTCCGGATGCCGCGTCTGAGGCGATCTGCTCACCGTAGAGCGAGGCAGCGCGCGCCCCGACCAGCGCGATGGAGCGGCTCAGCCCACGCAACGCGTGATCGACTCCGCGCACCCACAATGCGATCGGAGCGTGCACGCCGAGATCGTCGACTCCACGAGGCCAGTGCGCATCGTCGGGCAGCAGGAGTCGCGTGCGGGTGGCGGCCGCGGCGACGATGGCCTGCACGACGTCGCCGGAGCGGAGCCGCGGACGCCAGCGGCTGCATCCGTCGTCGAGCTCCTTCATCAAGCGGGTTCGATCGGCCGCACCGGCCGGGTCCATCCGTCGAGCGAGTGACTCCGGGCTCTCGTCGCGGATGAGCGCCTCGAGCGCGTCATCGGCATCGAGGGCCGTGACGAGCATGCCGGCAGCTCGGTCTCCGGGCTCGGCGAGCAGGGACCACGCCGCACGACCGAACGCCTGATCGGCCGCGTGCTGGTCGGGTGGCGCTTCGGCACGGACAGTGCAGACGAGTCGGGCGATCTCGGCATCCGCGATTCCGAAACGGCTCATCAGCTCGATCCCTTCCTCAGGAAGATGGCCTGCCCGAGGTGCTCGGCCGAGGGAACGGGGGCGCCATCGAGGTCGGCGATAGACCACGCGACGCGGAGAATGCGGTCGTAGCCGCGCATGGTGATGACGCCGCGCTCCAGGGCACGATCGAGCGCGGCGAGGGACGAGGCCGACGGACGTACGCCGTCGCTGCGCAGCCACCGCCCGGGCACCTCGGCGTTCATGCGCCACGGTGTGCCGGCGAGGCGCGCGCGAGCCACGCCGCGGGCCTGCACTATCCGCTCGCGGGCCTGTGCCGTCGTCAGACGAGCCGTGTGCGGTGCGAGGCGGAGTTGGGCCGCACTCACCCTGTCGACCCGGAAGTGGATGTCGATGCGGTCGAGCAGGGGGCCCGAGAGCCTCGCCAGGTAGCGCCGGCGCAGATTGGGCGGGCAGGTGCACGACTCGCGCGCCACGCCGAACAAGCCGCACGGGCAGGGATTCGCCGCCAGCACCAGCTGGAAGCGGGCGGGAAAGGCTGCGACGGCGTTGGCGCGATGGATGGTGATGCGGCCCGACTCGAGAGGCTGGCGGAGCGCATCGAGCACGGCGGCCGGGAACTCGGGAGCCTCGTCGAGGAACAGCACCCCATGGGCCGCGCGCACCGCAGCGCCTGGCTTGATGATGCCGCTGCCTCCCCCGACCATGGCAGCGGCCGTGGCCGTGTGATGCGGGGCCTCGATCGGCGGGCGACGCGACAGCCCCGCGCCGACAGGCAGCCCTCCACCGAGGGAGCGCACTGCGCTCACCTCGAGGGCCGCGTCGTCGTCGAGGTCGGGGAGGATGCCGGCCAGTCGAGCGGCCAACATCGTCTTGCCGGCGCCCGGCGGTCCGAGCATCAGCAGATGATGCCCGCCTGCCGCGGCGACCTGCAGGGCCATCACGGCGGCATCCTGGCCGATGACATCAGCCAGGTCACCGGCATCGTCGTCTTCGTGAGGTGGTTCGACGGGCCCCGCGATGGCGTCGACCGGCTCCGGCTCGAACTTCCCGCCGTGCCAGATCGCCGCATCGCGCAGGCTCGCCACGCCGATCACCTGCATGCCCGGGACGAGCTCCGCCTCCTCGACGCAGGCCGTCGGCACCATCACGCGGGAGCGGCCTGCGGCGCGGGCCGCGGCGACGGCGGGAAGCACTCCCGCGATGGGACGGAGCCTGCCGTCGAGCGCCAGTTCGCCGAGATGCACGACCCGCTCCAGCGACTCCTGCTCGATGCCGCCGGCAGCGGCGAGACAGGCCAGCGCCACGGCAAGGTCGAAGCCGCAGCCGTGCTTCGGGAGCGACGCCGGCGACAGGTTCACGGTGATGTGATGTGCCGACAACGGCATGCCCGAGTTGCTCGCCGCAGCACGCACGCGGTGACTCGCCTGCGACAGTGCCGTGTCGGGCAGTCCGATGATGACGAGCCCGGGGAGCTGGCTGGAGATGTTCGCCTCCACCTCGACGAGAGTCCCGGTCATTCCGAGGAGGGCGACGGAGCTGGTGCGGCCGAGTTTCATGAAAGCCGCTGCAGGTGCTCGATGCTCGGGTCGCCGGTGCGCGGCGCGATGATCGCGATGGCGTCGATGCGGATGCGCCTGCGCGTTCCGGCGCTGCTCGCCTCGCACCATGCCGCCGCGAGTCGCCGCATCCGAGCCATCTTGCCGAGGGTGATGGCCTCGAACGGATGCCCGAAGTCGGTGCTCGATCGGGTCTTCACCTCGACGAAGACGGTCTCGCCGCCATGCTCGGCGATCACGTCGATCTCACCCTCGCGGCAGCGCCAGTTGCGCCCGATGACGCGGTAGCCGCGTTCGGTCAGGTAGTCGGCGGCGAGTTGCTCGCCGCGTCGTCCGAGTTCGATCCTGTCGCCCATGCAGACGACTCTGGCGGCCCGGGAACTGGAGCGGGTCGAGGCCGATGCATCGGTGCGAGGAGGTGCAGAGCCGTCGCCGATGGGGAGGAGGGCGGAGGAGGGCGTGCGGACCCCTCAAGGCCGTGCTTTCGTGCTCCTGCGGAGAGAGACCTTCTTCAAGCGCATCGGGCGGTCGCTTCGCTCGGCCTTCAACGAGCGGAGCCCTCAGCGAGCGGGCCCTCGGCGAGCGAGGCCTCGAGCGCGCGGGGCATCAGGCCAGCGGACGACTCCAGCCACGCGGGTTCGCCGACCCGGCCTGGTACGTGTCGAGCTCGACGGCGTCGCGTCGCCAGGCCGCGAGCACCGGCGCCACGATGCGCCAGCACTGTTCGGCAACGTCGCCGCGCACCGACAGGGTCGGGTCGCCCTCGAGGAGTTCCGCCAGGACCTCGCCGTAGGCGCTCAGCTCGCTCACCTCGAAGTCGGCCGAGAGGGTGTCCCACTCGAGCTTGAACGGGTCGGCTCCGCCGTTCACGGCGAGATCGATGTCGAGCACAGGGGGCTTCAGTCCGATGCGGATGCGCGCGTCGCGTGCGGGGCCGGTGAAGCCGTCCGGCAGGTGCGGGACCGGCTTCAGCGTGATGATGATCTCCTGTCGCGGGTTGCCGATGGCCTTGCCCGACCGCAGGATGAACGGGACTCCAGCCCAGCGCCAGTTGTCGATGGCGACGGCCATCTCGGCCAGCGTCTCCGTGCCGCGGGTCCGGTCGACACCGGGCTCCCGCAGGTAGGAGGGCAGCTCGCGTCCTTCGACGTCGCCGGCGGTGTAGCGGGCGCGCCGGCTGGCCGTTCCGTCGTGCTTCCACGGGCGCACCGCGCGCAGCAGCTGCACCATTCCGCCGCGCAGCACCTCCGAGCTGAGATCTGACGGCACCTCCATGGCCGCGAGGGCCAGCACGAGGAGCAGGTGGCTCTGGATCATGTCCGTCAGCGCACCCGCATGGTCGTAGTAGCCCGCGCGCCCCTCCAGGCCGAGACGTTCGTCGAAGATGACCTCGACGCGCTCGATGTGCTCAGCAGACATCAGCGGCTCGAACAGTCGGTTCGCGAAGCGGAGACCGAGCAGGCCCAGCACGGTCGACTTGCCGAGGAAGTGGTCGACCCTGAACACCTGCTCCTCGGGAACCAGGGTCTCGAGGAGTCGGTTGAGGGCCCGCGCGCTGGCTGCGTCGGTTCCGAACGGCTTTTCGAGCGCCAGCACGACACCTGTCGGGAGGGTGACGGATGCGAGCGCCGCGCACGCCGCTGCCGCGATCGCCGGGGGCAGGGCGAAGTACAGCACGACGCGCCCCTCAGCTGCGTCGAGCGCGCGCTGCAGGTCGTCCGCCGAGGTCGCGTCACCCTGGAGGTAACGGCTCGACTCCAGGACGGAGGTGCCGATCGACGACGGCGCATCGGCGAATGCCGTACGCACCTTCTTCTGCCAGGCGGCATCCGTCATCGGTTCACGATCGACGCCGATGAGCGCCATGTGCGCACCTCGGGACGACGCCAGCAGCGAGGCGAGGCCCGGCAGCAGCAGCCGAGACGTCAGGTCACCGCCCGCACCGAGGATGATCAGGGTCTCACGAGCAGCGGTAGCCATGGGCCGACCCTACTCGTCGAGTGCGAGTTCCTTCGGCAGCTCGAACTCCTTGGCGGCGAGTTCCTCGACGTTGACGTCCTTGAAGGTGAGCACGCGCACGGACTTCACGAAGCGGTCGGACCTGTAGACGTCCCAGACCCAGACGTCCTTCATGTTCAGCTCGAAGTAGAAGTCGTGCTCGGTGTCGCGACGCACCAGATCGACCTCGTTGGCGAGGTAGAAGCGGCGTTCGGTCTCGACGACGAACTTGAACTGCGTGACGATGTCGCGGTATTCGCGGTAGAGCGCCAGTTCGACCTCGCGGTCGTAGTCGTCGAATTCATCCTCGTCCATGGTGCTCCAATCCTACGCCGGGACGGCGGTGCTCTTCAGCCAGCTGAGCCTGTGGAGCGCCGACGGTCCGTGCTCCTCGATCGCAGCGTAGTGCCCGGCGGATCCGTAGCCCTTGTTCCCCACCCAGCCGTAGGCCGGGCTGGTGTCGTGCGCCTCGATCATGAGACGGTCGCGATGCACCTTGGCGATGACTGATGCCGCTGCCACCGAGCCGCAGTCGCGGTCTGCCTTCACGCGCGTGACGACGGGCAGGGGCGTCGTGAGCGCCGGGCTCAGCCAATCGTGACTGCCGTCGAGCAGGATGGCCGACTCGAGGATGGCCGCACCGGAGGCATGCAGCAGGCCGAGGGCGCGCTTGCCTGCGAGGCCCAGCGCCGGGATGATGCCGATGGCATCGACCTCCTCGGCCGAGGCGAGACCGACCGCCGAGTGCAGCACCCAGGCCGTGGCGACGGGGGCGAGCACCTCACGCCGCTTCTCGCTGAGGAGCTTGGAGTCGCGGAGTCCGTCGGGAACCACGACGTGCGTGCGTTCGAGGACTGCCATGCCGACGGCCACCGGCCCGGCGATGGCACCGCGCCCGACCTCATCGCAGCCGATCACGTAACGGTGGCCGGAGTCGAAGAGCTCGAGTTCGAATTCGAGCGTCGGGTCTGCGACGGGCGTCATTCGCCGCCGTCGGACCGTGCTGAGGCGGGGTCGGGAACTCCGCCGAAGACCTCGGGAAAGTCACCGAGCCAGGCCCAGTGCTCGACGGGCCAGCTCACCACGAAAGCGCGACCCACGACGTTGTCGATCGGCACGTAGCCCTTGCCCGGCGTCGTCCCGTTGTAGCGGGAGTCCTTCGAGTTGTAGCGGTTGTCGCCCATGACCCACAGCGATCCGGCTGGCACCGTCGTCTCGAAGTCGTCCTTCGATGCCCGCGTCTCACCCTCGGGGATGACGATGTACGGCTCGTCGAGGGGCACGTCGTTGACGCTCACCTGGCCGAGGGCGTTGCAGCAGGCGACGTGGTCGCCGGGCAGACCAATGACCCGCTTGATGAGGTGGTCATTGCTGTCGGGGGCGGAGAGCCCGACGAGGGAGAGCAGCCAGTCGAAGCCGGCTGCGATCGGGTTCTGCTCGATTGCTGGTGTCGGCATGAGCCATCCGCCCGGATCCTTGAAGACGACGACATCGCCGCGCTCGATCGCCACCAGGTCGGGAACGAGTTCGTTGACGATGATGCGGTCGTGGACCTGGAGCGTCTCGCGCATCGACTCCGACGGGATGAAGAACGACCTGATGAGGAAGGTCTTGACCAGGAAGGAGATGAGGATGGCGGCGAGGAAGATGATGAGCAGATCGCGCACGAAGAGCAGCGCTCCGCGATTCTTCCGACGCGGACGCTGTTCGACTGGCTGGTCTTCCGTGCTCACGAGCACCGTGTCTTCTTCTGTCATTTAACTGTCTGAGCTCCCCACCCGATTGTACGGGGCGGGGAGCTCAGAGAAGTTCAAGCGGCGACTAGTGGTTGTCGCGCTTCTCCTTGATCTTGGCCTTCTTGCCACGCAGGTCGCGCAGGTAGTAGAGCTTCGCGCGACGCACGTCACCGCGGGTGACGACCTCGATGTGATCGATGACCGGGGAGTGCAGCGGGAAGATGCGCTCGACGCCGACCTGGAAGCTGACCTTGCGGACCGTGAAGGTCTCGCGGATGCCCTCGCCGGAGAGGCGGATGACGACACCCTGGAAGACCTGGACACGCGAGCGGCTGCCCTCGATGATGTTGACGTGCACCTTCACGGTGTCGCCGGCGCGGAACGCGGGGATGTCGGTGCGGAGGTTGGCCGCATCGACGGCGTCGAGGATATGCATGCTGATTCGCTCTCTGTGCCCGCCACCGGTCGAACACGGACTAGTTGATTGAAGATGAGGATCGTGCCGCGATGGCTGCGATTGCAGCGCTGACTCCCCGGAGGCAGAGCCTGTACTGCGGCACGATCTCCTATTCTGCCACGGATGCCCCGATCAGGGCAAAACGCGCTCAGCGCGGGCAGGCGCTTCCCAGGGTCGCGCCCGGTGCGTCCTAGTCGCCGTCCCGGTCACGCGACTCGTGGATGATGATCACCTCGTCGTCACCACCGACTGGCGCGGATCGCGTGGCCGTGTAGTAGCCGCCTTCGACCGGTGACGGATGGGCCGCCTGAGCTTCGAAGGTCTCCATGGTCTCGCGCATCACGCGGGCGCCATCGGTGAACAGCTCCCACAGGGCGATCCAGAAGGCGCAGATCGCGGCGAGGGCACCCAGCACGGCGAACAGCGAGGTCGTGTCGCCGAAGAACCCGAAACCGATGATGCAGGCCCAGAGAACCGTGAGCACGCCGACATCCCGCCAGGACAGCGCCTTGTCGCGGCGTACGGCGGGGCGTGCTGAGAGCAGCGCAGCGATCACCACGAGGGCGATGAACACGATCGGACAGGCGATCACGAGACCGAGGAAGCCCCAGCCGCCGTGGCCGTAGATGCCCCACCCGATGAGCATCCAGGCCGGCAGCACGAAGGCAGCCGGGAAGAGGGCGTAGAAGAAGGCGCGACGCAGGATCACGGCATCAGCCTACGGTTCCGGGGCTGGGAAGAGGAGGGCCGTTCGCTTCAGGCTGACCGACAGGGAAGAATGGACCCATGATCGAGCTGAGGACCCCCACCGAGATCGACGAGATGCGCCCGGCCGGAGCCTTCGTCGCGAGTGTGCTGCAGGCGACCGCCGCAGCAGCGAAGGTGGGAGTGAACCTGCTCGCCCTCGACAAGCTGGCCCACGACATGATCCGCAGGGCCGGCGCCGAGTCCTGCTACATCGACTATCACCCATCGTTCGGCGCGAGCCCGTTCGGGAAGGTCCTCTGCACCTCGGTGAACGACGCCGTGCTGCACGGGCTCCCCCGCGACTACGTGCTGCGCGACGGCGACCTGCTGAGCCTCGACTTCGCGGCATCCGTCGACGGCTGGGTCACCGACTCGGCCATCTCCGTGGTCGTCGGCACCCCGCGCGACGAGGACCTGCGCCTCATCGACACGACGACCCGGGCCCTGGATGCCGGCATCGCGGCCGCCCAGCCCGGCGGACGCCTCGGCGACATCTCGGCCGCCATCGCCGCCGTCGCCCTCGCCGAGGGCCTCTCGATCAACACCGACTTCGGCGGCCACGGCGTCGGACGCACCATGCACGGCGACCCGCACATCCCCAACAACGGGCGAGGCGGCCGCGGCCTTCCCCTGAAGCCCGGCCTCGTCATCGCCATCGAGCCGTGGTTCCTGCTCACGACGGACAAGATCTTCACCGACCCCGACGGCTGGACGCTGCGCAGCGCCGACGGCTCGCGCGGTGCGCACATGGAGCACACCGTGGCGATCACCGAGGCCGGACCCGTCGTCCTCACCGCGCGCAGCTGACGCTCGACGGACGTCCGGCAGCAGCTCGGCCGGACGGCGAACCGCCGGGTCACCGTTCGGTCGCGCCCCTGTAGCGGTCGAGCACCAGGTCGACGAGCTCAGCCGGTGCTCCGCGTTCGGGGAGAAGCAACGGCGCGGCCACGAGGTCACCGCCGGCGTTGAGGGCGGCGTCGTAGAAGCTGCCCGGTGCCAGCAGGTAGGTTCCGACCACCACGCGGGTTCCCGGATGCACATCGCGCACCATGTCGATGGCATCGTGCAGGCGCGGCATGGCCGCCGCGATGAAGCCGACGGTGACGGGGCGACCGAGACGCACCGCGAGACGGCGGCCCGTCTCGAAGCACTCGCGCACTGCACGCGCGTCGCTCGAGCCTGCCGCGGCAAGGACGACGGAGTCCGCGGCGGTGAGCCCGGTGTCTTCAATGCGCTCGGCGAGAACCTGCACCAGGCGGTCGTCCGGCCCGAGTTCGTCTGCCAGTTCGGCTCCGATGCGCTCGAGCCTCTCGAGTCCCTTGGCTATGCCCGTGCGCATGTGGAAGCCCGCGGAGAGCACGAGAGGCAGGATGACGGCGTGCTCGCCTGTCACGAAGCCGGCGAGGGCGTCGGCGAGGTCCGTGTGCTGCACGTCGAGGAACGCGATGCTCACGTCGTGTCCCGGCAGTGCATCGGCGACCGCATCGACGAGCTGCATGATCCCGGCGCGATTGGCCAGCGATGGGGCCCCGTGGGTGATGGCCAGGAGCACGAGGGTCTCGGCCGTGCCCACGGCGGAATCATCCTCGACTCGCGCCACGGACTCCCCCACGCACTCACCCCGAGACTGCCGTGTGCGCGAGAGACGCGCACTTCCTGCTCTCGAAACTAGGCAGAACGTGTTTCGTGGACGGCACCTGTGTGTTTCGCGTTGATGAATGATGCCGGATGCCGCACCGACGGGGCGCGAAGCCGACGATGGCGGGCGACGCGTCAGGCCGGCGGGAGCAGATCGGGGCGCACCCGCCGCGTGCGCTCGACGCGCTGCTCGTGGCGCCAGCGCTCGATCGCGCCGTGGTTTCCGCTCAGCAGCACCGGAGGCACGTCGAGGCCGCGCCAGGCCGACGGCTTCGTATAGCTCGGGTACTCGAGCAACGCGCCCTCGTGGGACTCCTCGACGAGGCTCTCCGGATTGCCGACGACGCCGGGGATGAGGCGTCCGACGGCCTCGACCATGGCCATGACGGCCACCTCGCCACCGTTCAGCACGTAGTCGCCGAGACTGACGAGCTCGACCCTGATGCGCTCCGAGTAGTGGTCGACGACGCGCTGGTCGATGCCCTCGTAGCGACCGCAGGCGAAGATGATGTGCTCCTCCTCCGCCAGCTCTCGCGCCGTCGTCTGCACGAAGCGCGTCCCGGCCGGCGACGGGACTATGAGCAGCGGGTCCGCGGCATCCGTCGTCTCCAGGATCGAGTCGATGGCCTCGCCCCACGGTTCGGGCTTCATCACCATGCCGGCTCCACCGCCGTACGGGGTGTCGTCGACTGTGCGGTGCCGATCGTGGGTGAAGTCGCGGAGGTCGTGCACGCGCAGGTCGAGCAGTCCGGTGCCGCGGGCCTTGCCCAGCAGCGAGATGTCGAGCACCCCGAAGAAGTCCGGGAAGATCGTGACGATGTCGACGCGCATGGGATCGAGTCTACGAGTCGGCCCCGGAGCGTCAGGCCGCGACGACCTCCTGCGCGAGCGCTGCGCTGCAGGCGACGTCGTAGCGGTCGACGACGATGTCGACGAGCGCGGCGGGCGGGGCCTCCCCGGCGATCAGCAGCGGGGCCGTCACGACATCGGCGCCGGCATCCCCGACGAGATCGGCGAAGTAACCGGGCGCGAGGAGGTAAGTGCTCACGACGACGCGCGCGAGCGGATGCACGGCGCGCACCATGGCGACGGCATCCGGGAGCCGTGGAGTCGCGGCCGAGAGGAAGCCGACATTGACCGGTCGGCCGAGGGCAGCGGCCAGGCGCCGGCCCATCTCCCGGCAGTCCGCGACCGCGCGGACGTCGCTCGACCCCGCCGCCGCGAGCACGATGCGATCGTTTGGCCGCAGGCCGACCTCGCGCAGTCGCTGCACGAGCACGGCCACGAGCCTGTCGTCCGGACCGAGGGCGGGGGCGAGCACCGTGTCGCGCGAGTCGTCGGAGGCGATCTCCCGCCTGAGGTCGACGTGCACGTGGTAGCCAGCCGAGAGCAGCAACGGCACGACCGCGGCCGGAACGCCGTCGGCGAGGGACGACAGCGATACGGGAACGTCGGGCTGCTGGACGTCGACGAACCCGCCGGCCACGGCCGACCCGGGCAGCGCGTCGCCGACTCCGGCCACCAGGCGCGCCACGGCGTCCTGACCCTCGGGCGATGACGTGCCGTGGGACACGGCGAGAAGGACCGGCGCGATCACAGGGGCAGCTCCACCTCGATCATGCCGCCGACCACCCGCGTGCGGAAGGTCTGCAGGACGAGGGCAGGGTTGGTGAAGCATTCACCTGTTCCGAGGTCGTAGACCTCCTTGTGCAGGGGCGACGCCACCGTGGGACGCTCGCCGCGCGATCCGACGATGCCGCGTGCCATGACGGGCGCGTCAGTGTGCGGATCACGATGGGCCACGGCGTAGATCTCCTCGCCCGAGAACAGGAAGAGGGCGATCTGGCGGGCCCGCAGCAGGGCGGCCTCACCCCACGACGGCTCGAGGTCTTCGACGGCGCACGCCTGCTCCCAGACGCTCGTCTCGGTCTCGGTCTCGGTCAGGACGGGGTCGAGCGTGCTCGACGCCAGGGTCCCGGCATCCGTCACGATCGTCTCGTGCTCAGCCAGAGCTGTCGGTGCATTCATGGTGCGCATCCCCACCGGCGCCACCGCCGTCGAAAAGGTTGGTGCCACTCACGCTAGGCACCGTGTGTTTCTCCAGTCTCGTCGCGGTGTTACCTCTGTGTGAAAGAGACCTCACACCGCGATTCTGTCATGGTGCGGGAAACGTTCGCTCGCGGTTACATCGCGGTCGTTCCGGGGAAACGGCGCCTTCCTAGGCTCTCGTCTGAGGCTGGGGAGGTCCGCATGTCAGAGAACGCAATCGTGCCGCGTGAAGTGGTCATCGTCGGGGGTGGCCCGGCCGCACACCGTCTGGCCGACGCCCTGCACTCCCGTGACGATGAGCGCACGGTTCACGTCACCGTCGTGGCGGAGGAGCCTCACCTGCCCTACGACCGCGTGGCGCTGAGCAGACGGCTCGACGGAACGACGGACCTCACGCTGGAGCCGACGAGCGTCTGGGATGACGATCACGTGTCGCTGCTGCTCGGCGATCGCGCCGACAGCATCGACCTCGATGCCCGCACTGTCACGACGGCGTCCGGCCGCGCCATCGGCTGGGACGACCTGGTCTTCGCCACGGGTTCGAGCGCGCCGGTGCCCGAGATCCCGGGTTCCGAGCTGGCCAGGGTGTACCGCACGATCGACGACGTCGACTGGCTGGTCGCCGAGGTCGACAGGCTGGCGATCTCCCTCGGCCGCCCGGCGAGGGTGCTCGTCGCCGGCGGCGGACTGCTCGGTCTCGAGGCCGCTGGTGGCCTCGCGCGCCGGGGTGCGGATGCCGCCGTCGTGCACTCGGGATCCTGGCTCATGTCGGCTCAGCTCGACGAGGGCGCAGGGCGCGCCCTCGGACGCATCATCTCGAGCCAGGGCATCGCCCTGCACCTGGGCACCCGCCCTCGAGTCATCGAGAGCGACGAGAACGGCGCCGTCACCCGCGTCGTGTTCTCCAGCGGGCAGGCGGCCGACGTCGACATCATGATCTTCGCCATCGGCATCAGCCCCCGCGACGAGCTCGCAGCTGCGGCGGGCCTCGAACTCGGTCCCCGAGGGGGTGTGGCCATCGGAACCGACTGCCGGTCATCGCATCCGCGGGTCTGGGCCATCGGCGAGGTCGCCTCCTTCGACGGCCGCTGCACTGGCCTGGTCGCACCGGCCAATGCGATGGCCGAGGTCGTCGCCGACCGCCTGCTCGGAGGGGCGGCAGAGTTCACCACCGTCGACGACGCCACCAAGCTCAAGCTCTCGGGCGTCGACGTCGCGAGCTTCGGCGACGCTCTCGCCCGCACCGAGCACGCCCTCGAGATCGTCTACGCCGACCCTGCCCGTGGGCTGTACCAGAAGCTCGTGATGACGGATGACGCCACGACGCTGCTCGGCGGCATCTTCGTCGGCGATGCATCGCCGTACGCGTCGCTGCGCCCCCTGCTCGGCAGCGAGCTGTCGAACGAGCCTGCGGCCTACCTGTCCGCGGCGGGGATGGAACCGCCGGCCGGCGACGAACTGCCTGCCGAGGCCCTCGTGTGCGCCTGCAACAACGTGGCAGCCGGGACGGTGCGGGACTGGGTCAACGGCGTACACGGAGACGCCTGCACCGACCTGGGCGAACTCAAGGCCTGTTCACGCGCCGGCACACAGTGCGGGTCCTGCGTCCCGTTGGTCAAGAAGATCCTCGAGGGCGAGTTGTCGAAGTCGGGCATCGCCGTGTCCCGCGCCCTGTGCGAGCACTTCGCACTCTCGCGCCAGGAACTGTTCGAGTCCGTGCGCGTCTACGGCCTCACCTCCTTCGACGAGATCATCAGCCGCTTCGGAACGGGCCGGGGCTGCGACGTCTGCAAGCCCGTCGTCGGCTCGATCCTGGCCAGCCAGAACGACGGCTACATCCTCGACGGCGGTCGCGGAACGCTGCAGGACACCAACGACCGTGCGATGGCGAACATGCAGAAGGACGGCACCTACTCGGTCGTCCCGCGCATCCCGGGCGGCGAGATCACCCCCGAGAAGCTCGGCGTGATCGCTGCAGTGGCCACCGAGTACGGCCTGTACACGAAGATCACCGGCGGCCAGCGCATCGACATGTTCGGCGCGCGTCTCGATCAGCTCCCCGAGATCTGGCGCAGGCTCGTCGACGCCGGCTTCGAGTCCGGTCAGGCCTACGGCAAGGCGCTGCGCAACGTGAAGAGCTGCGTCGGATCGACCTGGTGCCGCTACGGGGTGCAGGATGCCGTCGGCATGGCCGTCGAGCTCGAATTGCGCTACCGCGGCCTGCGCGCCCCGCACAAGTTCAAGTTCGGCGTCTCGGGCTGCGCCCGCGAGTGTGCGGAGGCCCGCGGGAAGGACGTCGGCATCATCGCGACGGAGAAGGGCTGGAACATGTACGTCGGCGGCAACGGCGGCTTCCAGCCGTCCCACGCCCAGCTGCTCGTGAGCGATCTCGACGACGAGACGCTCATCAAGTACATCGACCGCTACATGATGTACTACATCCGCACGGCCGATCGACTGCAGCGCACAGCACGCTGGATGGAGGAGATCGAGGGCGGACTCGAGCACGTCTACGACGTCGTGGTGAACGACTCGCTCGGCCTGGCCGACGAACTCGAGGCGGCCATGGCCAAGCACATCGACGGCTACGAGGACGAGTGGGCCGCTACCCTGGCCGACCCCGAGAGGCTGCGACGATTCCGCAGCTTCGTGAACGCGCCGAACACGCCGGACCCGAGCGTCTCGCGCGTCATGGAACGTGGTCAGGCGCGCCCGGCCCGCGCAGACGAAGTAGCCTCGGAACGGGTCGTGCTCAGCGGCCCGCGCATTCCGATCCGAGGAGAGTGACATGGCGGATGCCGCAGCATCGCCGGGCCGCGTCACCCTCGTGGGCGGCGGCCCCGGCAGCGAGGAGCTGCTCACCGTCGGCGCCGTCGAGGCCCTGCGGACAGCCGACGTCGTCCTCTACGACAGGCTCGCTCCCCACACTCGTCTGGCGTCTCTCGCCCCCGGCGCCGTGCTCATCGACGTCGGCAAGACCCCGGGCCATCATCCGGTCTCGCAGACGGGCATCGAGGAGCTCATCGTCGAGCACGCCCTCGCCGGATCGGACGTCGTGCGCCTCAAGGGCGGCGACGTCTACGTCTTCGGGCGCGGAAGCGAAGAGGTGCTCGCCTGCCACCGTGCCGGGATCCCGGTCACCGTCATCTCGGGGGTGAGCAGTGCGATCGCCGTGCCGGCGGCGGCGGGCATCCCGCTCACGCACCGCGGTGTCAGCCGTATGTTCACGGTCGTCTCCGGCCACGCACCGCTCTCCGACGACGAGCTGCTCCACCTCGCCGGCCTGGGCAGCACCATCGTCGTGCTCATGGGGGTCAACACTCTTCCCCACTTCAGCGCCGGTCTGCTCCGACAGGGAATGTGCCCCGAGATGCCCGTGGCCATCATCGAGCGCGGCTTCAGCCCCGACCAGCGCACCACCATCGCCGACCTCGGTAGCATCGTCAGCGTGGCCATCCGATCCGACGTCTCCTCCCCCGCCGTGCTCGTGGTGGGCGAGGTCGTTCGTCTCGCCCACACCGGCGACCTGACCGCCGCGGAGATGATGGATCGCGCCGGCCGACTCTCGGTGCTCGGCTGATGCCGGACGCCCCCGACGCGGTTCCCGGGTTCCGCCCGGACCAGCTGACGGGCTTCCGCATCGGCGTGACCAGCGACCGCCGTTCTGCCGACCTCATCGAGGCGCTCGAGCGCCGCGGCGCCGTCGTCACCCACGCGCCGACGCTCAAGATCACCAACGCCCACCTCGACGAGCCGGTCATCGCCGACACCCGCGCCATCATCGCCGCGAAGCCCGACGTGCTGCTCGCGACGACTGCGTACGGCATCCGTCGCTGGTTCGAGGTGGCCGACACGGCCGGTCTCGGACACGAGCTCACCGAGGCCCTCGAGTCGACGGCCATCCTGGTGCGCGGCCCCAAGGCTCGAGGCGGCATCCGCGCGGCCGGACTCAACGACGCCGGCATGAGCCCCCAGGAGACGACGGAGTCCCTCGTCGGCATGGTGCTCGACGAGTATCCGACCGGTCTCACCATCGCCGTCCAGATGCACGGCTTCCTCGACGCCGCCCAGCTCGACCGCCTGCGCGACGTGCACGCCGACGTGCTCACCGTCGCCCCCTATCGCTGGACCCCGCCGGAGCAGAACGACGACCGGGTGCGGAGGCTCATCGAAGCCGTCTGCGCGGCCCAGCTCGACTGCGTCACCTTCACCAGCGCGCCCGCGGTGAACGCCCTGTTCCACGGTGCCGAGGAGATGGGCATGCTCGATCAGCTCGTCGACGCCCTGCGCGGTCCCGTCGTGGCCGCTGCCGTCGGCCCCGTGACGGCCGCGCCGCTGATCGCGGCCGGAATCGAGCCCATCCAGCCCGAACGGTTCAGGATGGGCGCCCTGATCAGGCTGGTGTGCGAGCACCTGGAGCAGAACCGCATCCAGCGCGTCACCACGCGCCATGGCGTTCTCGAGCTGCGCGGAACCGTCGTCGACCTGCCCGCCGGCCGCATCCCGCTCGCACCGACGGCTCTCGTACTGCTCAGGGCCCTAGTCGCCGCGAACGGATCAGTCGTGACACGCGACTTCCTCGCCGGGCTGCTGCCGGGCACTCCCGACGAGCACGCCGTCGAGGTATCGATGAGCAGGCTGCGTCAGCTGCTGAAGACGCCGGGCCTCATCGCGACAGTCGTCAAGCGCGGGTACAGGCTCGACGTCTGACGCCCGACACCGGCGCTCGGCCCTGCTCCCGCGCGGCCCGGTTCTCACAGCAGCATCCGTGCGCGGTGAGAACCCGGTATCGCAGGGTTTACACCCGGCACGGACTGCGGAAACACGCGCTCGTTAGCGTCGAGACACGAGGCCGGGGAGCCTCGTCGCCTTGAGACTTCGGGAGATCACCATGACGAGCACAGTGACAGGAACCGCCCCCACCGACGGTCCCACCGGGATCCACTCCGGCACGGACACCGGCCCCGCCACCGGCACCGGCTCGTCGGAGCTGGTCCATCGCCCGGGGCGATGGATCGACAACTGGAACCCCGAGGACGACGCCCAGTGGACGGGACCAGGACGCCCGATCGCTCGCCGCAACCTGCAGTGGTCGATCTTCGCCGAGTTCCTGGGCTTCGTGGTGTGGCAGCTCTGGAGCATCGTCGTGGTCGCGCTTCCGGCAGCCGGGTTCACCCTGAGCACCGGAGAGATCTTCTGGCTCATCTCGATCCCGAGCCTGGTCGGCGCCACCCTGCGCTTCCCGTACTCCTTCGTCGTCGCCAAGGTGGGCGGCCGCACCTGGACCATCATCTCGGCCGGTCTCCTGCTGCTTCCGACCATCGCCCTCGCGACGGTCGTCGGCAACCCGGACACCCCGTTCGGCGTCCTCCTCGTAGTCGCCGCCCTCGCCGGATTCGGCGGAGGCAACTTCGCCAGCTCGATGTCGAACATCACCTACTTCTACCCGCAGCGGGAGAAGGGCTGGGCGCTCGGCCTGAATGCGGCCGGCGGCAACCTGGGAGCATCCGTCGCCCAGTTCGTCGTTCCGATCGTCATCACGATCGGAGCAGGGGCCGCCCTCAACCTGCCGCTCGCCGGCTGGGTGTGGGTGCCCCTCATCCTGCTCGCGATGCTCGGCGCGTACCGCTACATGGACAACCTGTCGTCGGCGAAGGCCGACTTCGCGGGGTCCGCCGCGGCCCTCCGCGAACCACACCTCTGGCTGCTCGCGCTGCTCTACATCGGCACCTTCGGCTCGTTCATCGGCTTCGCCAGCGTCTTCCCCAAGCTCATCGCCGACCAGTTCCCCGAGTTCTCCACCTTCGCCGTCGGTGGGGCGGCCATCTCCCTGGCCTTCCTCGGGGCTCTCGTCGGTTCGCTCGCCCGACCGTACGGTGGACGCCTCGCCGACAGGTTCGGCGGCGCGCGCATCACCATGACGGCATTCGCCGTCATGGCCGCCGGTGCCATGCTCGTGGTCTGGACTCTGCCCCTCGGCAACTTCTGGATCTTCCTCGGCTGCTTCCTGCTGCTCTTCGTCGCCACCGGCGTCGGAAACGGTGCCACCTACAGGATGATCCCGACGGTGTTCGCGGCCAGGGCCGGCGCAGCACACGGAGGCCCCAGCATCACGACCCAGCGGAAGGCCGCAGCGGCCCTGGGCCTGATCTCGGCGATCGGCGCCTACGGCGGCTTCCTCGTGCCGCAGATCCTCAACCTGTCGCAGGCGACCTCCGGCGGCTACGCCAACGCCTTCTACGGCTTCGTCGCCGCCTACGTCGTGCTGCTCGCCGTCACGTATACCGTGTACGTGCGCCGCGGTTCAGCGCTCGCCACCCACCGCATCTGACGCAGAGGACTCCATGCCTGCACTGCCCGACGCGGCCACCCCGACGCACTGCCCGTACTGCGCCCTGCAGTGCGCCATGACGCTGACACCGGCTCCGGATGCCGTTCCCGCTGTTCCCACCGTCGAGGGCCGAGCGTTCCCGACCAACCGCGGCGGCCTGTGCAAGAAGGGCTGGACCTCTCCGGCCCTTCTCGGCTCCCCCGACCGCATCACGGCCCCGCTCATCCGCGGCGCCGACGGCACGTTCCGTGAGGCCGGGTGGGACGAGGCTCTCGACCTGGTCGCGGACAGGCTGCGCGAGACGCGGCGACTGCACGGGGCGGATGCCGTCGGCGTCTTCGGCGGCGGCGGACTCACGAACGAGAAGGCGTACCTCCTCGGCAAGTTCGCCCGGCTCGCCCTCGGCACCAGCCGCATCGACTACAACGGCCGCTTCTGCATGTCGTCGGCGGCCGCCGCCGGAACCCGGGCCTTCGGCATCGACCGCGGACTGCCGTTCCCCGTGGACCACCTCGACGCAGCCGAGACCGTGCTGCTGCTCGGCACCAACGTCGCCGAGACCATGCCGCCCTTCATCGGCCACCTCACCGGTGCGCAGGCCGCCGGCGGACTCATCGTCGTCGACCCGCGGCGCACGGCCACCGTGCGCCTCACGGAGAACGGCCAGGGCATGCACGTGCAGCCCACGCCGGGATCCGACCTGGTGCTGCTGCTCGGCCTCATACACATCGTCATCGCCGAGAGGCTGTGGGACGAGGCCTACGTGGCCGAGCGCACCGCGGGGTTCCCCGAGCTGCGTCGATCGGTGAGCGTGTGGTGGCCGGAGCGCGTCGCCTCGGAGACCGGGGTCCCGGTGCCGCAGTTGCGCGAGATCGCTCGTCGTCTCGCCACGGGGCGGGGAACGTACATCCTCACCGGGCGCGGGGTCGAGCAGCACGTCGACGGAACCGACACCGCCACGGCCGCGATCAACCTGAGCCTGCTTCTGGGGCTCCCGGGTTCGCAGCACTCCGGCTACGGCACGCTCACCGGGCAGGGCAACGGGCAGGGCGGCCGCGAGCACGGTCAGAAGGCCGACCAGCTTCCGGGTTATCGCAAGATCGCCGACCCCGGAGCCCGTCGCCATGTCGCCGCCGTCTGGGGAATCGACCCGGCGATCATCCCCGGGCCCGGCCTGCCCGCTGCGCAGCTGCTGCAATCGCTCGGACAGCCCGACGGCATCCGTGCCTTCCTCGTGCACGGCTCGAACGTGGTCGTCTCGGCGCCGAACGCGGCTCAGGTCGCAGCAGGCCTCGCCGCCCTCGACTTCCTCGTGGTCTGCGACTTCTTCCTCTCGGAGACGGCGGCCATCGCCGACGTCGTGCTTCCGGTCACTCAGTGGGCGGAGGAGGAGGGCACCATCACCTCGCTCGAGGGTCGCGTGCTGCGCCGCCGGCGAGCCGTCTCTGCCCCGCCCGGCGTGCGCGACGAGCTGTGGGTGCTGCACGAACTGGCCGAGCGCCTCGACGCTCCCTCGACCTTCGACGTCGACCCCGAGGCCGTGTTCGAGGAGCTTCGCCTGGCCTCGGAGGGCGGCATCGCCGACTACTCGGGCATCGACTACGCGATGCTCGAGGCCGGAGAAGCCGCCTACTGGCCCTTCCCGCGCGGGTCGGCCGGAACACCGCGCCTGTTCGCGGACAGGTTCGGCCACCCCGACGGCCTGGCGCGGATCGTCGCCGTCGCGCCGACGCCGCCGGCCGAACCGCTGAACGTCGACGGCGGACTGACGCTCATCACGGGCCGACTGCTCGAGCATTATCAATCGGGCGCGCAGACCAGACGGGTGCCCGAGCTCGCCGCGGCCCAGCCACACGCCCGGTTGCAGCTGCATCCGGCGACGGCGGCCCGCCTCGGCATCGACCACGACGCTCTCGTCGAGGTGGTGAACGGGCGCGGAACAGTGCGCTGTCGAGCGAGGCTCAGCGTCGACATCCGCCCCGACACCGTGTTCCTGCCGTTCCACTTTCCGGCCGACGAGTCGGCGAACGTGCTCACCCTCGATGCCGTCGACCCGATCTCGGGCATGCCGGAGTTCAAGAAGAGCGCCGTGCACGTGAGCCCCGTGATCGAGGCCGTCGACGCCCGCCCCGCGCTCGAGGTGGTCGTGTGAGGGTCGTGCTGATCGGCTACGGCCCCGTCGGGTCCCGCTTCGTCGACGAGATGCTCCAGTCAGTGCGCGACGGTTCCGTCGAGCTGAGCGTGATCGGCGCCGAGACGACGGATGCCTACAACCGAGTTCTCGTGGCAGAGCTCGCCGTCGGCCGCACCGACCTGGAGAGCATCATCGTCGCCGACAGGGCCGGCGCCGCGGCATCCGGCGTCAGGTTGCTCACCGGCACGACCGCCTCCGCCATCGACACCGAGGCGGCCGAGGTCGTCCTCGACACCGGTGAACGCGTCGGCTACGACAGGCTCGTGCTGGCCACGGGCGCCCGCGCGAACATCCCGACACTCGACGGTGTCGCGAAGCCGCGCCGCGACCTGGCGCACCTGGAGAAGTACGGGCCGGCCCTCGTCGGCCGTGACGACGAACTGCCTACCGGCATCACCGTGCTGCGCGACGTCGCCGACGCCGAGCGCATCTCGCGAACCGTGCGGGCTGGTGGCCGCATCGTGGTGCTGGGTGCCGGCGTGCTCGGACTCGAGCTGGCGCTGGCCGCGACGCAGGCAGGAGCCGAGGCCTGCGTGGTGCACCACGGCGACATCCCCATGCCGCGCAATCTCGACAGGGGCGGCGGCCGCGTGCTGCAGGCTGCCCTGCGTCGCGCCGGCGTGAGCGTCGTGGAGCACAGCCGGGCGGAGGCCGTGAGCTTCCACGAGCACGAGAACGGAGACCGCAGCTTCGACGCCCTCATCACGGCCGACGGCAAGCAGATCCGCGGCGACCTGCTCGTGCTCTCCTGCGGCGTGGGAGCCCGCACCGAACTGGCCACCCTCGCCGGTCTCCGCACGGCGGCCGGCATCGTGGTCGACGCGGACCTCCGCAGCTGGAGCGACCCTGCCATCTCAGCGATCGGCGACTGCGCCCACGTCGTGCCGCGCACAGCCGTCTCCGCGGAACTCGCCGTGCTGCCCGGCGCCCCGACCGGGCTGATCGGTCCGGGGTGGCGTCAGGCCGCCTGGCTGGCCGCGCAGCTGAGGGCCGAGGCTTCGGCTCTGCCCGTCGACTCGGCCGCTCCGGTCGAACGCGACGCCCTCGTCATGCTCAAGGCCGAGGGCATCGACGTCGTCGCCGTCGGAGACGTCGCGGCCGAGCCGTGGGATCCGCAGTACGCCGACGACCTCGTCGACCCGCGCGGGCCGCAGCGCGTCGCGCAGTGGGCAGACCCCGAGAACGGCAGCTACGTCAAGCTCGTCACGCGCGGCGGCGTGCTCACGGCGTTCGTCTGCGTCGGGATGCCGCGCACGGCGGCCGAGCTCACGCTGCTCCACGAGCGGGGAGCCGAGCTCCCGGCCGACCGCTCGGTGCTGCTGCGCTTCGACGGCCCCGACTACACGCCGTCGCTCGACAGCGACGCCTTCGCACCGGGCGCCACAGTGTGCTGGTGCAACGGCGTCACCGTGGCGCACATCGCCGACTCGGCCGCGTGCGGCAACACGACCGTCGACTGCATCGGCAAGGACACCCGAGCCGGCACCGGATGCGGCGGCTGCAAGGGCCGAATCGCCGACCTGTTGGTTCACCTCGAGGCGACGGGCGGCGCGGCGTCGGCCACGGTCTGAGCTCGGGGCGTCAGCGGCGCGCGGCCAGCGCCCACGGCAGCGGCAGCATCAGGGTCGGAGCCGGTGCGTCCTGAGGCGCGACGACGGCGAGGCCCTCGGCCTCCGACAGGCCACGCAGCATCGCCGAGCCGCGCCACGAGGTGGCGACGGCCCGACCGTTCTCGCGGTGGAACGGGATGATGCGGGTGTCGTGCTCGATCGGTTCCACGTCGAGCTCCAGCAGAGGCTCGAGCTGCGAGAGCGCTCCCCCTGTCATCCCTGCCACGAGGGCCGGCGCGAAGCTCAGCAGGCACACCAGTGCCGCGAGCGGGTTGCCGGGGAGCGCGAGCAGGGGCCGGCCGTCGGCCAGACGCGCCAGGAGCACGGGATGACCCGGCCGCATCCGCACGCCGTCGACGACGATGACTCCCCCGGAGTCCTCGACGGCATGGCGCACCCAGTCACCCGAGCCGCGGGACGTTCCCCCCGTCGTGATGACGAGCTCGGCCTCGTCGGGATGCTGCAGGGCCTCGGACACGGCGGCGTGGGAGTCACTCGCGTGATGACCGGAGTGCAGCGACAGGCCGAGCATCGGAAGCAGGCTCGAGAAGACGGGTGTGAAGGCGTCGCGCACCTCGCCTCGGCGAGGAGCCCCGACGGTGATCACCTCGTCGCCGGTCACGACGAGCCGAGCGCGGGCGAGCGGGCGCACCTCCAGGGTGTCGAGTCCCGCGACGGCCCCGAAGGCCACGTGGGCCGGGGTGAGGATCGTGCCGGCAGCCCACAGCAGCTCGCCCGCGGTGATCTCCTCACCGGCCCTCCGGATGTGACGGCCGGCTGGCTGGTCACTCGCGGCTCGACCGGAACCGTTCAGCGACAGCAACTCGGCGCCTGCCGGGTCGCGCTCCGTGGCTCCGTGCTCGCTGCGCAGTACGGCTCTGGCGCCGGGAGGGACGACCGCCCCTGTCGTCACGGGTCGAGCCAGGCCCGGTCGAAGCTCCTCGCTGGGAGTGTCCGCGCCCATTCGCACCGGCTCGCCGACGCGCCAGGGGCCGTCGCCGGCGATCGCCCAGCCGTCCATGGCGCTGATGTCGGCGATGGGCAGAGAGACGACGGCGTGGGCGTCAGCGGCTGATGTGAGGCCGACGGCCTCGCTGATGGCTGCGGGCCGAGAGGGCAGCATCCGCTCGGCCCCCAGGGAGACGGCGCGAGCGCGGGCGTCGTCCCAGCTCGGCGAGGCGGAGCTCACTCGGTCTCGCCGGGGCCCGCGAGCTCGGCGAGCATGGTGGCCAGTCGGCGCACCTCGGCGGCATCGGCACCCGCCCGGCCCGCCGCATAGCCGAGCAGGAACGTCGTCACCGGAGCGGCCGGGCGGGCGACGCCGTGGGCGGCATCCCGAGCAAGATCGAGCAGCACCGGAATCTTGACCTCGAGGTCGCCCAGTGACGAACCGTCGGCGTCGAGGCGGATGGAGACACGGCGCACCCAGTCGTCGAGACCTTCGGGGGTGTTCGTCATGGCGTGGGCTCCTCGGTCTCGGGCGGCAGGGCGATGTCATGGTACGCGGCATCCTCGGGCGTATCGATGTCGGCGGTGACGCCGTCGGGCAGCGAGATCTCCCGCAGGTCCAGGTCGCGGATCAGGCGACGTAGCGACGACCCGTCGAGCGAATCGGCGTGGGCGCTGACGGCAGTCTCCAACGCCTCGGCCTCATAGGCCGCGAGCAGGGGCTGGCGGAACCCGGCGGCATCGATGCCGATCACACCGTCACCGCTCAGAGCAGAGTGCGTCGTGGCGGCGGCGTCACCGGCTGCCGTGCGGCTGACGGCGGTGAGCAGCGCCACGACGGCCTCCTCGATACGGGGTAGATCGACGGCGATCACGACGACGATCGAGGCGAGCGGATGCGGCAACGCGGCGAGCCCGGCAGCCAGAGCTGCTGCAGGCCCGCCATAGAGGGGCCGCTCGCGCGTGACGATCACCCGGGGATCGAGCCCGGCGTCGCCGTCGCCCACCCACGCGATGGCGCGGGCGGCGCCGACAGCGGCGAGGCTGCGGTCGCGGAGGCTGCGTCCGTTCCAGAGCAGCGCCGGCTTCGAGGCGCCTCGGAGCCGATGAGCGCGCCCACCCGCGATGATCACGGCGTCGAACGCCGGGACGACCGCGGGAGAGCGACTCACGCGGAACGGATCAGTTCTCGGACGGAGCTGCGTCGTGCGACGCGTCGTCGGATGCGGCGTCGACCTGGTCGGCGTCTGCCGCGTCGGACTCGACGGAGTCGGACTCGACGGAGTCGGACTCGACGGCGTCGGCCGCGGCATCCGGGGCGTCATCGTCGTCGTCGGGGATCTCCTCGAAGAGGCCGATCGGAGGAGTCACCGTGACGACACCGGTCGTGAGGTCGACGGACGGCACGATGGCCGAGACGAAGGGCACCATGACCTCGCCCGTCGTGGTCTTGACGATGATGAGGTCCTGCGCGGGCAGGTGATCGATGCGGGCGACGAGGCCCACCTTCACGCCGTCGCGCACGACATCGAGGCCGACGAGCTGATGGTCGTACCAGGCGTCCTCTTCACCGGTGAGCTCGGTGGGGTCCTGGTCGACCCAGAGGATGGCCTTGGCGAGAGCCTCTGCTGCGGTGCGGTCGGGAACGTCCTTGAAGAACCCGACGGGGTGCTGGTTGTACCAGCGGAGTTCGATGAGCTCGATCGACTTGCCGTGCCACGGTGTTCCGGGCGGCACCTGCAGGCTGAACACGGCGCCCGGAACGAAGCGTCGTTCCGGGGCGTCCGTGTAGAGCTCGAGCTTGATCGCGCCCTTGAGTCCGTGCGCCTTCAGCAGGCGCCCGACTCTCAGTTGCGTGCGCTTCTGCGCGTCGGCGTTCACCGCGCCGAGTCGGTGTCGACGACGTCGACGCGAACCCGCCGACCGTCCGCGAGGGCGGTGACGAGGGTACGCACCGCCTTCGCGGTACGACCGGCACGACCGATCACGCGACCGAGGTCCTCGGGGTTCACACGAACCTCGAGGATCTCGCCGCGCGGGGTGTTCTTGGTGAGCACCTGGACGTCATCAGGGTGATCGACGATCCCCTTGACCAGGTGCTCGACGGCGGGAGCGAGCAAGACTAGGCCTGCTCGTCCGTTGCAGCCTCGACGGCCTCGTCGGCGGGAGCCTCGGCCTTGGCAGCCGGCTTCTCGGCCTTGGGCTTGAGGACCGGCTTCTTCTTCTCGTCGGCGACGAAGGCAGCCTTGGGCTCCTTCACCTTGACGGTGCTCTTGGCGTTCTTGTCACCCTTGAAGGTGCCCCAGTCGCCGGTGAGCTTGAGGAGCGCAGCTACCTGCTCGGTCGGCTGGGCGCCGACGCTGAGCCAGTACTGGGCACGCTCGGAGTCGACCTCGATGAACGAGGGCTCCTCGGTGGGGTGGTACTTGCCGATCTCCTCGATCACGCGACCGTCGCGCTTGGTGCGCGAGTCGGCGACGACGATGCGGTAGTAGGGTGCGCGGATCTTTCCGAGGCGCTTGAGACGAATCTTGACAGCCACAATTCTCCTGTGTGTTCTATGAGGTTGGGCGAACTGACAGCCGTGAGCGTGGGGTGCACACTCGGCAAAGGTTCAAGGGGAGTTCCAGAGGCCTGATTAGAGGGTCGGGCGGAAAAGGAACTCGACTGACCATTCTTGCAGATTCCCGCCGTAACGGGTAATCGACACCGGACGCTCAGCCGATCGCCAGGCCGAGCTCTCGCTGCAGCGCTGTTCGACCGGCATCCGTCACCGTGATCGCACGTCCCTCGGCCCGCCGGATCCAGTCGCGCTCGAGGAAGACCGCGGCCAGTGCGGCGCCGACTCCCCCGGCCAGGTGCGAGCGGCGTTCGGTCCAGTCGAGGCACAGTCTCACCACAGGACGATGGGCGAGACGGATGCCGTCGACGTCGACGCCGAGCGACCCGAGCCAGGCGGCTCCCGGCGCTGTGAGGGCGATTCCGTCGGCACGGCTGACGTACTCGCGCTGCTCGAGGGCGTCCAGCACCCCGACGCCGAGGCGGCCGGCCAGGTGGTCGTAGCACGTGCGCGCTGCGGCCAGCCCTGCGCCGGCCCGCACCGCCGCGTAGGAGTTCCAAGACGCTGTGGGGCGCGTGCTGGAGGCCAGCACCTCGACGACGTGGGCGGCATCCGGCCCGGCAAGACGCACGTAGCGGTGGCGCCCCTGCCGCTCCTCCACCAGAAGTCCCCCACGCACGAGTCGATCGAGATGCTCGCTCGCCGTCGCCGGGCTCACCCGGGCGAGGCGCGCCAGCTCCCCTGCAGTCCACGCCCGGCCGTCGAGCAGGGCGAGGCAGAACGCCGCCCGGGTGGGATCGCCGAGCAGCGACGCGAGGGCTGCGACAGCGGCGGCCTCCGCGGCGGTCGTCACGACGTCACCGCTCGCCGCCGGGACGGCATCCGTGAGAGTGCCACCCCGACCAGGCAGATGGCACCGCCGACCACCTGCAGCGGCGCGGGCACCTCGGCGAGGAAGGCCCAGGCGATCACGATCGTGAGCGGCGGCACCAGGTAGGTCGTCACGCCCAGCCGACCCGCCGGCATGCGGCTGAGGGCGTACGCCCACGTCGTGAACGCGAGAGCCGTGGGCACGGCGCCGAGATAGACCACTCCCCAGACGGATGCCGCCGGAGCGGCAATGGTCTCCCCGACGAGCTGCAGCAGGAACGGCAGGCACACGACGGCGCCGACGGTGCAGGCGATCCACGTGACCTGCAGTGCCGGGAGGCGCCGCAGCACGATCTTCTGCAGGATCACGCCGATGGCGTAGCTCACGGCGGCGAGGAGGCAGAGCGCGATGCCCCACCCGCTGCCGACAGTGGTGCCCTGGCTGCCGATCGAGATCAGCACGACCCCGACGAGCGACACCACTGCACCGCCGATGAGCCAGGGCGGGATCCCCTCGCGCAGCACGGTTCCGGCCAGCACGGCGATGAGGATGGGGCCGACGTTGACCAGCATCGCCGTCGTACCGGCGTCGAGTTCGAGCTCCGCGGCATTGAGCGCGATGTTGTAGACGGCGAACCAGGAGATCCCGCAGCCGACGAGGAGCAGCCAGTCCCGTGCGGACGGACGCACCCAGCCGCGGCGGGCGAGCAGGACGACGCCGAGCACGACGGATCCGACCAGCAGTCGACCCAGGGTGAGAGCGCCCGGCGAGAAGTGCGCCCCGACGGCACGGATCACCACGAAGGCCGATGCCCACGCCAGCACAGTCACGGCGATCGCCACGAGGGTGAGCGCCGAGACGCGCGTTCCGAGGACGGCAGTGTCAGTGACCATGGCTCGAGCGTAGGCCTCGCACAGTTCGGCTGCGGCCGAAGTGTCACGACCCCCGTCCGGGCGACGAACTGCGAGGATGGCCGACAGGCGGCTCGCCACACAGGTGGACCGAAGAGAGAACGGCTGACGCGTGCACATCAGTTTCGCCCGATCGGAACGCTCCACCGTCGGCATCGAGTGGGAGCTCGCGCTCGTCGACAAGGGCAGCGGTGAACTCACCGGCGTCGCCCCTCAGGTGCTCGAGTCCGTGCGCCCGGCCGATGAGGAGCACCACCCTCACATCACGACGGAGCTGCTGCTCAACACCGTCGAGATCGTCTCGGGCGTGCGCGCCACCATCGGAGGGGCGGTCGCGCAGATGGGCGAACTCGTCGACGAGGTGCGCGCTGCAGCCGAGCCTTTCGGTGCCGATCTCATGTGCGCTGGGTCGCATCCGTTCAGCCAGTGGTACGACCAGCAGGTCACCGACAAGGAGCGCTACCACCGCCTCATCGACCGCACGCAGTACTGGGGTCGCAACATGATGATCTGGGGCGTGCACGTTCACGTCGGCATCGAGTCGCGCGACAAGGCCATCCCGATCCTGGGCGCCCTGCTCAGCTACATCCCGCACCTGCAGGCGCTCTCGGCGTCGAGTCCGTTCTGGGCGGGCGTCGACACGGGTTACGCCTCGAACCGCGCGCTCATGTTCCAGCAGCTGCCGACGGCAGGGCTCCCCTGGCAGTTCGAGGACTGGGCGGCCTACGAGCAGTTCGTCGACGACATGGTCGTCACCGGCGTCATCGACGACGACAGCGAGGTGCGCACGGACATCCGCCCCTCTCCGAAGTGGGGAACCCTCGAGACGCGCGCCTGCGACGGCGTGCCGACGACGCTGGAGCTCGGCGCCCTCGCCGCGCTCATCCAGTGCCTCGTGGAGTGGATGAGCGAGCGGCTCGACAACGGCGAGACCCTCGCGTGGCTGCAGCCCTGGTACACCCGCGAGAACAAGTGGCGAGCGGCCCGCTACGGCCTCGACGCCGAGATCATCCTCGACGCGTCGGGCCGCGAGCGGCTGGTCACCGACGACCTGCGTGAGCTGGTCGAGGCTCTCATGCCGATCGCCGAGCGCCTCGACTGCATCGAGGAACTCGCTCAGGTGATCGAGGTCCTGGATGCCGGCGGAAGCTATCAGCGTCAGCTCGCCGTTGCCGAGGCGTCGGGTGGCGACCTGACGAAGGTCGTCGCGCACCTCGTGCGCGAGATGCGCGCAGGGCGACCGCTGCCGGTCGACTGACCGGGCGGCGTTCGCTCAGACGACCTCGGGCGGCGCGATCGGCGTCTCGCCCTCGTCGTAGACGACGGACGGGCTGCCGATGACGAGGGGGTCGGGAACTCCGACGATGGCCGCGTCCTTGCCGGGGTAGTCGAAGCGGGAGAGCACCCAGCGCATCGCCTCGATGCGGGCCCGCTTCTTGTCGTTGGACTTGACCACGGTCCACCGTGCGTGCGGGGTGTCCGTCGCGGCGAACATGGCCTCCTTCGCCGCCGAGTAGTCGTCCCACTTGTCGAGGCTCGCGAGGTCCGTCGGCGACAGCTTCCACTGCTTGACGGCGTCATCGCTGCGCGAGGCGAACCTCACGCGCTGCTCCTCGCGCCCGACCGAGAACCAGAACTTGATGATGCTCACCTCGCTCTGAACGAGCATCCGTTCGAACTCGGGCGTGGAACGGATGAACTCGGCGTACTCCTGCGGGGAGCAGTAGCCCATCACGTGCTCGACGCCGGCCCGGTTGTACCAGGACCGGTCGAACAGCACGATCTCGCCGCCCGTGGGCAGGTGCTCGACGTAGCGCTGGAAGTACCACTGCCTCCGCTCGCGCTCTGTCGGCACGGCAAGGGCGACGACGCGGGCGCCACGGGGGTTGAGATGCTCCGTGAAGCGCTTGATCGAGCCGCCCTTGCCTGCGGCGTCTCGACCCTCGAACAGGATCACGATCCTCTGGTCTGTGTCCTTGACCCAGGCCTGAAGCTTCAGCAGTTCGATCTGCAGGCGCCGCTTCTGCTTCTCGTACTCCCTGCGCGACATCTTCTCGCTGTAGGGGTACTGGTGCTGCCAGGCGGCATCTGTCGGAACGGGAAGGCTCGGGGCTGGGTCGCTCGTCGTCATTCGGCTCATCGTAGCGAGGCTCGGTGTCCGGATGCCGCTGCTCAGTATGCCGCCGGGGTCTCGGGCAGGCTGCGGGTCCTGATCAGCTCCGAGTACCACTTCGCCGAGTCCTTCGGCAGGCGCTCGAGGGTGTCGAAGTCGACCCGCACGATGCCGAAGCGCTTGGAGTAGCCGTAGCCCCACTCGAAGTTGTCCAGCAGCGACCAGACCTGGTAGCCGCGCAGGTCGACCCCGCGCTGCATCGCACGGTGGGCGGCGGTGAAGTGGCGGCGCAGGTAGTCGGTGCGGTCGATGTCGTGCACGGCGGGGCCGTCGGCCTCCTGGGTGAGCACGTCGTCGAAGGCCGCGCCGTTCTCCGTGACCATGAGCGGCAGATCGGGGAACTCATCGTGCAAGGACACGAGCAGCTCCTCGAGACCCGAGGGGTCGATGTTCCAGCCCATCTCCGTGTACGGGCCGTCCTGGGCCAGGAACTCGACGTCCCGCGAGCCCGGCCAGGGCGAGCCGCCCATGTCCTTGTGGCCGTCCGCGTTCACCCGCTCGCTCACGCCGTCCCACATCTGCACGGTGACGGTGGAGTAGTAGTTGACGCCCAGCACCGAGATCGGCTGCTTGATGATGGCCGTGTCGCCCTCGTGCACGAAGGCCCAGTCCGTGACGTCCTTCGTGTCCTCGATGACGTCGGCGGGGTACTCGCCGTGCAGCAGAGGCCCGAGGAAGACGCGGTTGGCGAGACCGTCGATGCGGCGGGCGGCCTCGGCGCCGGACTCCCCGACGGGGCGGATGACGTGCAGGTTGAGTGTGATCGAGAAGCCGGGGTCGTTGGTGACGACCTCCTGCAGGGCGGTGATGGCGAGACCGTGCGCGAGGTTCAGGTGGTGAACCGCGGCCAAGGCCGACGCGCCGTCCATGATGCCGGGCGCGTGCGCCCCCGACCCGTAGCCGAGGTAGGCCGAGCACCACGGCTCGTTGAGCGTCGTCCACACCTCGATCCGGTCTCCGAGGCGCTCCCCCACGATGCGGGCGTAGTCGGCGAAGGCGTAGGCCGTGGCGCGGTTCGTCCAGCCGCCCTCGTCCTCGAGCGCCTGCGGCAGGTCCCAGTGGTACAGAGTGGCGATGGGGCGGATGCCGCGGCTGATCAGGCCGTCGACGAGCCGCTCGTAGAACGCCAGGCCGGCCTCGTTCGCCTCACCACGCCCAGTCGGTTGGATGCGCGGCCACGCGATCGAGAACCGGTACGCCTCGAGGCCCAGGCTCTTCATGAGGTCGAGGTCTTCGTCGAAGCGGTGGTAGTGGTCGTCGGCCACGTCGCCGGTGTCGCCGTTCCAGACCTTGCCGGGCGTGTGGCTGAAGGTGTCCCAGATCGATGGCCCGCGACCGTCTTCAGTGGCGGCCCCCTCGATCTGGTACGAGGCCGTGGCGGAGCCGAACAGGAAGTCGGCTGGGAAGTCGAGACCGGAGTCGCGGTAGTCGGCGTTGCCCGTGGTCATGGGAGATCACTTTCTGTTCGCATGGCGCAGGGCGCCATGGTGGTTTCCGCCCTCAGGAACTTGCTGTCCCGTAAGCGAACGTTGCTCGGTTTTCAGTTTAGGGGGCGGCAGCGGATGACGCCGAGACGGATCAGGCGTTCTTGCCGTCGCGCCAGGCGAGCCACCGGCGCACGGGCTCGATGTCGTAGTCGGGTCCGCTGATGCCGAGGGTGAAGAGCCGGGCGCCGAGGCCGTACAGCGCCTCGACGTCGGCATCGCTCTGACGACGCAGCTCGATGGAGATCTCGATCTGGTGGGGGTCGCGACCGACGACGGCGCAGTGCTCGTCGAGCACGCCGAGCTTGTGCTCGAGGGTCGCCGGGTCGGAGAAGCTGTGCCAGACGTCGGCGTGCTGGGCGACGATGCGGAGGGTCTTCTTCTCTCCCCCGCCGCCGATCAGGATGGGGATGTCGCGCACCGGCGGCGGGTTGAGCCTGGTCCAGCGCTCCTCGATGCGGGGCAGTGCCTCCCCGAGGGCCTTGATGCGGGTGCCCGGGGTGCCGAACTCGTAGCCGTACTCGTCGTAGTCGCGCTCGAACCAGCCGGCACCGGTGCCGAAGATGAAGCGGCCGTCGCTGATGTTGTCGATGGTGCGGGCCATGTCGGCCTGCAGGTCGGCGTTGCGGTAGCTGTTGCAGTTGACGAGGGCGCCGATCTCGACGCGGCTGGTCTGCTCGGCCCAGGCGGCGAGCATGGTCCACGACTCGTAGTGCTCTCCGTCGGCCGGACCGTTCAGCGGATAGAAGTGATCCCAGTTGAACAGGATGTCGACGCCGAGATCCTCGAGCTCCGACACCGTGTCACGGATCTTCGCGTAGTGGGCGTGCTGCGGCTGCACCTGGACGCCGATACGGACGGAACGGTCTCTGGCATCTGTGGCTGCTGTCATCAGACCAGCCTATGGGGGCGCGGCGGGTCGGCGAGGGGGCTGGCGCAATGCTCTCGGGCGGATACAGTGTGGGATTCGGCACCCGGCAGCAAGGACCATGATGAGTACACAGGACATGCGCGAGCCCGACGGCGGACAGGCGTGAGCACGCGGGTAGAGAAGCAGCGGAACCGCCTGCGCGAGCTGCACGAGAAGTTCATCGTGGAGATCCGTTACGTCGAGGCCCGCGATCGTCACGCACTGATGCGCACGGCACTCGTGCTGGCGATCGTGGGACTGGCGCTCTTCACGGTCATCCTGCTCAGCGTGAAACTGCGCGGCGGAGTCTCCGTGATCGACGAGCCGTTCGCCGAGTGGGCCAAAGGTGAGCGCTCGCCGGTCCTGACGCAGGTGATGATCGTGCTCGCCGTGGCCTTCGGGCCCGTCGCGATGCCCATCATCATCCTGATCACCACTGTCACCTGGGGCATCCTCGCCAAACACGCCTGGCGCCCCCTGCTGCTCGCCGGGGGCATGCTGACCGGCGTGATCCTGGCCCTGATCATCGCCCCGCTGGTCGAGCGGCCCCGTCCGCCGGTCGAGGAGATGCTGTTCGGCCCCGACCACACGTTCTCGTTCCCGTCGGGCCACGTGCTCGGGGCGGCCGACTTCGTGCTGCTGGTCACCTACCTGGTGTTCTCGCGTCGGAAGAGTCGCCGAACCACCGTGATCGCCTTCATCGTCGCGGCCGCCGTGATCGCCGTGCTGTCCGTCAGCCGCATCTACCTCGGGTATCACTGGCCGACGGATGCCCTGGGTTCCATCTCGCTCGCCCTGGCGATCCTCGGCGGCGTGATCGCCCTCGACACCCACCGCACCGTGCGCGTGCGCGAGAACGACGACGCCCCACCAGGCGTTCAGGCCTGATGGGGCGTCGCGACCTTCGCAGCCGGAACGGCTAGCGCAGGAACTTGGTGAGCGCGGCCATCTCCTCGGCGGTGGGTGCGGCGGCAGGCGTCTTGCCCCCGCCGAGGCCGAAGCCGGACCCGCCGGATGCCGCGGCATCCGTCGCCGTCTTCTCACCGGAGGCGATCGCGGCGTTCTCGGCAGCGCGCTTGGCCGGGTTGCCCGACTTCGAGCCCTTCTTCTTGGGCTGCTGCTTGCCGCGGCCTCCCGTGAAGCCGGCACCGGGGATGGGACCCATGCCGGGAACGTTCGGAACGCCGCCCTTGGCGACGGTCTTCATCATCTTGGCCGCCTGCTCGAAGCGCATGACGAGCTGGTTGACGTCGGTCACTGTCATTCCCGAGCCCCTGGCGATGCGCAGGCGCCGCGAGCCATTGAGGAGCTTCGGGTTCACCCGCTCCTTCTTGGTCATCGACTGGATGATCGCCTCGGTGCGAACGATCTCCTTCTCGTCGAAGTTGTCGAGCTGCTGCTTCATGGCGCCGGCGCCGGGCAGCATGCCCATCATCTTCTTGATCGAGCCCATGTTGCGCAGCTGCTGCATCTGGCTGAGGAAGTCGTCGAGCGTGAAGGTGTCCGTCGCGAACTTCTCGGCGACCTTGCGGGCCTCCTCCTCGTCGAAGGCGCCCTGCGCCTGCTCGATGAGCGTGAGGATGTCACCGAGGTCGAGGATGCGGCTCGCCATGCGGTCGGGGTGGAAGGGCTCGAAGTCGTCGAGCCCCTCGCCCGTGGAAGCGAAGATGATGGGTCGTCCGGTGACGGATGCGACCGAGAGCGCAGCACCACCACGCGCGTCGCCGTCGAGCTTCGAGAGCACGACACCGGTGAAGTCGACGCCGTCCTGGAACGCCTTCGCCGTGGCCACGGCGTCCTGGCCGATCATCGCGTCGATGACGAAGAGCACCTCGTCGGGATCGATGGCCTTGCGGATGTCGCCGGCCTGCTTCATGAGCTCGGCGTCGACGCCGAGACGACCGGCGGTGTCGACGATGACGGTGTCGTACTGCTTCTGCACGGCGAACTTCACGCCGTCCTTGGCGACCTTCACCGGGTTGCCGACGCCGTTGCCGGGCTCGGGAGCGAAGACGGGAACGCCGGCCTGCTCGCCGACGACCTGGAGCTGCGTGACGGCGTTGGGGCGCTGCAGGTCGCTCGCGACCAGGAGCGGCGTGTGGCCGTCCTTCACGAGCCACTTGGCGAGCTTGCCCGCGAGGGTGGTCTTACCGGCACCCTGGAGCCCGGCGAGCATGATGACCGTCGGCGGCTTCTTCGCGAACTCGAGACGGCGCTGCTGGCCACCGAGGATCTGCACGAGCTCCTCGTTGACGATCTGAACGACCTGCTGGGCAGGGTTCAGCGCCTTGTTGACCTCGTCGCCGAGGGCCCGCTCGCGCACCTTGCCCGTGAACTCCTTGACGACGTCGAGCGCGACATCGGCGTCGAGAAGGGCGCGCCGGATCTCGCGCACAGTTCCGTCGACGTCGGCCGCCGAGAGCTTGCCCTTGGTGCGGAGGTTCTTGAAGGTATCGGCGAGCCGATCAGAGAGGGTTCCGAATGTAGCCATGGTGCTGCCAGTTTACCGGTGCGCCGCAGCTCTCCAGGTCAGGCGTCGACGTCGGTCGAGACCACGTCGCCCTGCATGTCGAAGGACGCGCTCAGGATGCTGTCCGACTCGTCGGGAGCCAGGGCGTACTCGAAGACGGCGAACTGCTCCTCGGAGCCTGAGTGGTGCGGCTGGAAGCCCACCCGCAGCAGCTTCAGCGAACGCAGCACGTCGATGTCGCGGTCGCCGGAGTCGTAGTCGAGCGACTCCGCGAGGATCTCGGGATCGAGCTCGGCGAACTGCGAGGTCAGGTAGAGCATCGCGTTGGAGCCCTCCTGGCCGATCTCGGCGACGAAGGCCTCCCTGGCGCGCGAATCGAGCTGTTCGAGCGAGTTCACCATGGCGGCGGCCACGTCGAGGGCCTCATCCGTCACCGACTGCTCGCTCGGGGCGCGCAGGTCGACGTCGACGTACTGGTCGCCGGCGTCGACGCCCTCAGACCAGTGCAGCTCGCCGTCGTCGCCGTCGAGGAGTCCGAAGAAGTCGTGTTCGATCGACATCAGGCGATCCTTTCGTTGTGCGGTGTGGCGTTCGGCTCGGCGGGGAGCGGTGCCGAGCCTCAGCCGACGAGCTGCTGCGCGAAGACGTGCGGCGTGAAGCCGGTGAGGTCGCCGATGCCCTCGCCCTGCCCGACGAGCTTGATGGGGATGCCGGTCTTGTCCTGCACGCTGAGCACGAAGCCGCCCTTGGCTGAACCGTCGAGCTTGGTGAGCACGAGCCCGGTGACGCCGGCGTGCTCGACGAAGGCCTCGGCCTGCGCGAGCCCGTTCTGGCCGGTGGTGGCGTCGAGAACGAGCAGCACCTCGGCGATGGGAGCCTGCTTCTCGATGACGCGACGGATCTTGGTGAGCTCGTCCATGAGCCCGCCCTTGGTCTGCAGGCGCCCGGCGGTGTCGATCAGCACGATCTCGAAACCCTCAAGCTTGGCTCGTTCGATGGTCTGGAAGGCGACGGATGCCGGATCCTGGCCCTGCTGCTGCGGGCGGACGATCGAGGC
This sequence comes from Leifsonia stereocauli, assembly GCF_038432415.1. Classification (NCBI taxonomy): domain Bacteria; kingdom Bacillati; phylum Actinomycetota; class Actinomycetes; order Micrococcales; family Microbacteriaceae; genus Leifsonia; species Leifsonia stereocauli. The sequence continues at coordinate 686,577 of NZ_JBCAUN010000001.1, read as the reverse complement.
GCCGGCCCGTTCGGCCCAGGTCGCCAGCTGGTCGACGGCCGCGGCGCGGAAGGTGTCGGCGGCTCCGACGAGCACGCTTCGCCCGTAGTTGCCGAGGAACTTGGCGAACTTGCCGATCGTCGTCGTCTTGCCGACGCCGTTGACGCCGACCACGAGCACGACGGCCGGCCTGTCACTGAGCTTCAACGTGGTGTCGAAGCGCGCCAGCCTCTCCTCGATACCCTCGCGGAGCATCCGCTGCAGGTCCTTCGGGTCGGTGGTGTTGTAGCGGGCGACCTTCGATCGGAGGTCCGCCACGATCGCCTCGGTGAGGTCGGGGCCGAAGTCGGCCGTGATGAGGGCGTCCTCGAGGTCGTCCCAGGTCTCGTCGTCGATCGTCTTCTTCGCGAACATGCCGCGGAGGGCGCCGGAGAGCGACCAGGAACTGCGTTCTGCCATGCCCCCAGCGTACTGGCGTGCAGGGTCTTCCCCGTGTCGGTCGACGGCGCTATCGTTCGAGGCATCCTCAGATTCCACCCCATAGTCGTCTGGAGTACCCCTGTGTCATCGTCGACCCCGTCTGCCATCACCGATCTCGAGAGCACCATCACCGGCGCCGTCGTCCTCCCGGATGATCCCGCCTACGACGTCGCCCGCTCGGCCTGGAACCTCACGGTCGATCAACGCCCGGCAGCGGTCGTGACACCGGCCGACGCCGACGAGGTGCGTGCCGTGCTCGCTGCAGCCGCGGCATCCGGACTCGGAGTCACCGTGCAGCCCAACGGGCACGGGGCCAACGGCTCGCTCGAGGGGGTCGTGCTGATCCGGCCGACGGCCTTCGACGAGATCACCATCGACCAGGACGCGCGCACAGCACGCGTCGGCGCCGGGGTGAACTGGGGGCGCGTGCTCACCGCCCTTGACGGCACAGGACTCGTTGCGCTGGCCGGCAGCAACCCCGAGGTCAACACCGTCGGCTACTCGATCGGCGGCGGACACTCCATGTTCAGCCGCTCGTTCGGGCTCGCTTCGCGGTCGGTGACCGCCGTCGAGCTGGTCGATGCCGGCGGCGAAGCGCGTCGGGTCACTGCTGAGAGTGATCCAGAGCTGTTCTGGGCCGTGCGCGGCGGGGGCGGACTGTTCGGCGTGATCACCGCTGTCGAGTTCGCCCTCCACCCCGCAGACGCCCTCTTCGGAGGAAGCATCGTCTTCCCGATCAGCGTCGGCATCGACGCCCTCGTCGCCGGTTTCGACCTGGCCGAGACCGACCCCCGACTCGGCCTCGACATCTCACTGGCGCGGTTCCCCGACATGCCCCAGCTCCCCCCGCCCCTGCGCGGCCAGACCATAGCGTCGGTGGCGTTCGTGCACATCGGGGATGAGGCTTCCGCCGCTCCGATCGTGGACAGGCTGCGGTCCATCGGGACTCCGCTGCTCGACGGTCTCACGTCGTTCACGATCGGGGGGCTGGCTGCGGTCGCTGCCGAGCCGACGGATCCGATGCCCACCGTCGACTGGGGCGGAACCGTCGACGGGTTCGATCGCGCGACGGCCACGGAGTTCGTCGGAGCGTTCCTCGCGGGCGTTGAGGGCGGGCTCAGCCGCGTCAGCGTGCGACCGCTCGGGGGCGCCATTGCAGCGGGTCCCGAGGTCGACGACGCCGCAGTCGGTGCGATCGGTGCGCAGGCGCTCATCAGTTCGGGAGTGCTCGCCTTCACCCCCGAGATGGCTGCGGGGGCGGATGCCGCCCTCGAGCCGCTCCGCCGGTTCGCAGCCGCCCATCCCGCCACCGGCATGGTGCCGACCTTCCTCGGCAGTGGCACGGGGCTTGCCGATGCCTTCGATGTGGTCGCGCTCGATCGCCTGCGTGCGGTGAAGGATCGCGTGGACCCGAGCGGCCTCATCCGCAGCAATCGGGCGCTGCCGGCGTAGCCGCTCCGCTCGCCGAGGGCCGGGCGAAGCCCCGGTCGAAGCGTCGTCCTCACACTGCCCGCTCCCCAGGGCGCTTCGGGCGGTCGCTTCGCTCGGCCCTCACCGAGCGTCAGACCATCTAGGCGGTAGCCCGCTCCTCGGTCACGCGCTGACCCACGACGGCCGAGACGCCGTCCTGGCGCATCGAGACGCCGTAGAGCGCATCCGCGATCTCCATCGTGCGCTTCTGGTGCGTGATCACGATCAGCTGGCTCGACTCCCGCAGGTCCTGGAAGATCGTGAGCAGGCGGCCGAGGTTGGCGTCATCGAGAGCCGCCTCGACCTCGTCCATGATGTAGAACGGGCTGGGGCGCGCCTTGAAGATGGCGATGAGCAGCGCGACGGCGGCGAGCGAACGCTCACCGCCCGACAGCAGCGAGAGACGCTCGATCTTCTTGCCCGCCGGCTTCACTGCCACCTCGATGCCGGTGGTGAGCATGTTCTCGGGGTCTGTGAGCGTGATGCTGCCGACTCCGCCCGGGAACAGGATCGGGAACACCTCGGCGAACGCGGCCTGGGTGTCATCGAAGGCCGCGGAGAAGATGACCTGCATCTTCTCGTCGATCTCCTCGATGATCGTGATGAGATCCTTACGGGTGTTCGTGAGGTCGGTGAGCTGCTCGGTCAGGAACTTGTGCCGCTGCTCCAGCGCGGCGAACTCCTCGAGGGCGAGCGGGTTCACACGACCGAGCTGCGCGAAGGTGCGCTCGGCCTTCTCGAGGCGCTTCTTCTGCTCGGCACGATCGAAGACCGTCGGTTCCCCACCCTCGACCTCGGCCGGCACCGGCTCCTCGGGCCCGTACTCGGCGATCAGCACGTCTTCGACGAGCCCCAGCTCGGATCCGGCTCGCTCGAGCAGGCTGGACAGGTGCAGCTTCTTCTCGTAGATCTGCAGCTCGAGCCCGTGCACGTTCTCGGTGATGGCGTTGAGCCGCTCCCGGGTGGCCGCCTCATCGCGGCGGAGCGCCACGAGCTCATCGTTCTGACTGGCGCGCTGGGCCTCGGCCGTCGCGAGTTCGAGTCTGGCCTGGGCGACGGATGCGTCGACCGACGTGAGCACTGCTGGCAACGCCTCGGTCACGGCCGTTGCGGACTCCACCTGACGGCGCCGGATGACGGCACGTCGAGCGGCCTCCTCGGCCGCCGCTCGCTCCGACTCGCGCTGGCGCACCAGCGCGGCGGACCTGGCCTGCTCGGCGCGCACCCTCTCGCGGGCCGTCTCGAGCGACAGGCGCCCCTCGACCTCGCGCTCGCGTGCCGACTCCAGCTCGACGAGCAGGCTGTCGCGCGCGGAGACGTCGAGGATCGGACGCGGCTTGGACTTGGCGGCATCCAGAGCCGACCTCGCAGCATGTGCCGTGCTCTCGGCCTCGGCCACTCGCTCTGCGGCTAGCTGGAGCGCAGCGTCGAGGCGGGCCTGCTCGGCGCCGGCGGCCTCGGACTGCACCCTGGCGCGGTTGAGCTTCTCGGCCGCCGCAGCCAACTGCGAGTCGAACTCGCGCAGGGCGGCGAGGGCCGCTGCCGACTGCTCCTTCGACACCTGCAGGATGCCGCGCTGCTCTGCGAGCGTGAACCGGGACCGCTCGATGATCGAGGTCACGTCGTTCAGGCGTTCCGCGGCTGCATCACGTTCGGCCACGAGCTCGAGGCGCGAGCGTTTGGCACCACTGCCGCCGCGCAGCACGAAGGTGGTGAGGACGTCGCCGCCCCGGGTGATGACGGTGACGGGGGTCGCAGCATCCGCGAGCCCGCTGCGCCAGGCCGCACGAGCGGAGGCGAGGTCGTCGACGATCACGGTGTTGGCCAGCAGGCTGAGGACGCCGTCGGGAGCGTTGACGACTCCGGATGCCGCAACGTAGCCATCGCCGGGGGCTGCTGCTGTCACCACGCGATCGGGCCGGGCGACGACGACCTCGACACGGCCGAGCTCCTCGGCGATCGCGTACTCCACGGCGGCGGTGGCTGCGTCGAGATCGTCGGCCAGGACGGCGTCGGCGAGGGTCCCGAGGGCGGCGGCGATGGCCACCTCATAGCCGGGGTGCACCTGAACGTGCTCGGCGACGAGTCCGAGGACGCCGTCGAGCCTGGCCGCGACGAGGGCGGCCGAGCCGTCCTTCTGGTCGAGGGCCGATGACAGTGCGCCGGTCTTGGCGGCGAGGGCGTCGCGTTCGCGTTCGTGGCCGTGCAGTTCGTCGCGGATGCGCTCGATCTCGGCCTCGGCCTCGAACAGCGCTCCCTGGGCGAGTTCATAGGCCTCGTCGAGGTCGGTCTCGCCGACGTCCGCCGTCGCGGCCTCCGCCTCGAGCAGCGCGAATTCGGCGCGGACGGCGCTGTGACGCTCGCGGGCGGCCTCGAGGGCGTTCTCCTGGCGCAGCACCTCGCCGCGCACGGCGGCGAGACGGGAGGCGGCCGCATCCGACTGCCCGGTGAGCTTGGTGATCTCGAGGTCGTGGCGGGAGACGAGAGCGCTCTGGGACGCGATCTCCTCGTCGACGCCGTCGAGCGAGTGACGGGCAGCGGCCGTGGCGAGCTGTGCCTGCTGCAGCCCGGCCTCGGCGAGCACCACGACCTCCTGCAGGCGCACGATCTCGGCTGCGGCGTCGTCGAGCATCTGCGAGCTGACCGACGGACCGGCATCCGGAGCCTCGGACTCCCCTCCGAGCAGCGCGATGCGCTGGTTCGCGAGGGTGTACAGGCCGCGGAGGCGCTCCTGTACCGACTCCAGGCCGAAGGCCGTGCGGCGGGCGCCGTCGACGGCGTCGCCGACCTGCTCCTGCTCGATGCGCTGGATGCGCAGCTGCTTCTGGTCGAGTTGCGCCTGCAGCACGATGCGCTCGCTGTGACGCTCGTGCTCGCTGCGGGTGTACCCGTCGAGCGCGTTGCGCAGGGTGAGCACCTCGTCGGCGAGGAGCCTGGCGCGGGCGTCGCGCACGATGGCCGCGATCGACTGCGCCTCGCGGGCGATCTCGGCCTGGCGGCCGAGGGGCTTCAGCTGGCGCCGGATCTCGCCGGCGAGGTCTGACAGACGCGTGAGGTTGGTCTGCATCGCCTCGAGCTTGCGTACGGTCTTCTCCTTGCGGCGACGGTGCTTGAGGATCCCGGCCGCCTCCTCGATGAAGCCGCGGCGCTCCTCGGGGCTGGCGCGCAGCACGGCGTCGAGCTGGCCCTGGCCGACGATCACGTGCATCTCCCGGCCGAGGCCGGAGTCGCTCAGCAGTTCCTGCACGTCGAGCAGGCGGCATCCCTGTCCGTTGATCGCGTACTCGCTCGACCCGTTGCGGAACAGCGTGCGACTGATGGTGACCTCGGTGTACTCGATCGGCAGAGCGCCGTCCGAGTTGTCGATGGTGAGCGTGACCTCGGCGCGACCGAGCGGCCCGCGGGTCGAGGTGCCCGCGAAGATGACGTCCTCCATCTTCCCGCCGCGGAGGGTCTTGGCACCCTGCTCGCCCATCACCCATGCGAGAGCGTCGACGACGTTCGACTTGCCGGAGCCGTTCGGGCCGACCACGCAGGTGACGCCGGGTTCGAAGGCGAACGTGGTCGGCTGCGCGAAGGACTTGAACCCCTTCAGGGTCAGGCTCTTCAGGTACAACGCGTGCCTCTTTCCACCGGGCGGATGCTTGCCACAACGGTACCGGACACATGGCCTTCAGCCCGGCAGGTGGCTAGGCTGGTCGGCTGCCCGTTTTCGACCCGGAACGCAGCGCGGAAGGAGGGCAGCGCATGCCCAGGCGATTCACCATCGAGCCGCTCGTGATCCCCGAGGCACCCGGCGCTTCCGGGTGGTCGGATTTCGACGCGGCGAACGCCGTGCGGAATGTCTGCGAGGCCGCCTCCTACGGCACGCAGGACCTCGTCCGCCGTGCCGACGAGATGCTCCCGATGTGGCAGAACACCGAGTTCGAGCCCAGACACGGCCTGATAGCCCGACTGGATGGCGATGTCGTCGCCCGCGCCGTCATCGACACCCTCGCCGACCCGGCCTCCAAGCACGCCTGGCTCGAGGTGCTCGTGCGGCCCGAGGCCCGCGGGCTGGGCATCGGTGCCGCTCTCAGCGACGCCATCGAGCAGCTCGCCCTCGACGCCGGACGCTCGACCTTCATCGTCTACGCGGCATCCCCCGATGCCCCTGGCCCTCGACTCGACGCCCCGACAGGGTTCGGTTCGGTACCGCTCGAGAACCCCGAGGTGAGATTCCTGCTCTCCCGCGGCTACAGGCTCGAGCAGTTGAATCGGGGCAGTCGGCTCTCGCTGCCGGCGGATCCGGAGGCCGTGCGGCGCCTCGAAGCCGACGCTGAAGCGCACGCGGTCGGGTACAGCGCCGTCACCTGGATCGGGTCGACGCCCGAGCAGTACCGTTCCGACATGGCGAACCTGCACACCCGGATGAGCACTGACGCACCGACAGCCGGCCTCGAAGAGCCCGAAGACGTCTGGACCGTCGAACGCGTCGATGCGGAGGACGCCTCCAGGTCGTCGGCCGATCTCGTGCCCGTCACCGCCGCCGCCGTGCACGGGGCCACGGGTGCCCTCGTCGCGTTCTCGACGACATTCGTCCCCGCCGAGCAGAACCGCGCGATCACCCAGGACGACACGCTCGTCCTGCGCGAGCACCGCGGGCACCGTCTCGGGACCCTGGTGAAGCTGGCGAACCTGCGGGCTGTCGAGAACGACTTCCCGGGGCATCCGTCGATCATCACCTTCAACGCGGAGGAGAATCGGCCCATGCTCGACGTCAACGAGGCGATGGGATTCGTGCCGATCGGGTATGAGGGCGCGTGGCGTCGGGACGCGTAGGGTCAGCCGACGGCCGGAAGGCGCGGCCTGCGTTGGCAGCGCGGGCAGAAGTGCGAGCCGCGGTTCATGAAGGTCTCGCGCACGATGGGAGTTCGGCAGCGCGGGCATGGCTCTCCCTGCTGGCCGTACGCGTTCAGCGAGTGCGAGAAGTAGCCTGACGCCCCGTTCACATTGACGTACTGCGCATCGAAGCTGGTGCCGCCCTCGGCCAGGGCCTTCTGCAGGACGTGCCGAACCTCGGTCAGCAGCTGGCGCGCCTTCGCCCGCGACAGCGACGCCGACGGGATGTCGTAGTGCACCTTCGCGGCCCACAGGGCCTCGTCGGCGTAGATGTTGCCGATGCCGCTCACCAGGTTCTGGTTGAGCAGCGAACGCTTGATTCCCGTGCGCGTACGTGCGAGAGCCGCCAGGAAGGCCAGGTCGGAGAACGCCGGATCGAGCGGGTCCCGCGCGATGTGCGCGACCTGGCTCGGGATCGATCGTTCCCATTCCCCGGATGCCGCTCCCCCGTAGCCCGCGACGGCACCGTCTTCGGTGGGCACCATGGCGTCGACGGCCATCGAGCCGAAGATGCGCTGGTCGACGAAGTTCACCCAGAGCTCGCCGTGCTCCGGGTGGTCGAGGTGCAGACGGATGCGCAGGAGTCCGGTCTCCTCGAACCCCGGCGTCCGCAACAGCACCTGCCCGCTCATGCCGAGGTGCGTGACGAGGGCGTCGCCGGAGTCGAGCGGCAGCCACAGGAACTTGCCGCGGCGCACGGCTGCCAGCATCCGTCGCCCCTCGACGAGGTCGACGAACGGGCCGCGGGAGACGACGTGCCTCTTGAGCGAACGCGGCTCGAACACCTCGACACCGGCGATGACCGCACCTGTCACAGCGGGTTCGAGGCCGGCTCGGACGACCTCGACCTCGGGCAGTTCGGGCACGCCGGCGCTACTTCGCCGAGCTGGAGGACTTCGCAGCGGCACCGTCGAGCAGTGACCACGCCTCGAGGGCCGCGGCCATCTCGGCGTGCTTCTTGCTGGTGCCCTCGCCCGTCGCCGTGACGTCGCCGACGGTGACAGTCGCGACGAACACCTTGGAGTGATCCGGGCCGCTCTCGCTGATGGAGTACGCGGGTGCCGTCTTTCCGTGGCGGGCGGCGCTCTCCTGCAGGCTGGTCTTCGGATCCATCGACGCACCGAAGCGATCGGGGTCGGTGAGCAGAGGATCGATGATGCGCAGCACGAAAGCCGTCGCGACGTCACCGCCACGATCGAGATACACGGCGCCGATGATGGCCTCGACCGTGTCGGCGAGGATCGACGCCTTGTCGCGCCCGCCGGTCCTGGTCTCCCCGCGACCGAGCCGCACGTAGCTGCCGACGTCGTTCTGACGCGCGACCTCGGCGAGGGCGGCACTGCTCACGAGGCTCGCTCGCCGCTTGGCGAGTTCACCCTCCTCGAGCGTGGGGTACTCGCGGTAGAGCATGACCGTGACGGCCTGCCCGAGAATCGAGTCGCCCAGGAACTCGAGTCGCTCGTTCGTCGGGATGCCACCGTGCTCGTACGCGTACGAGCGATGCGTCAGGGCGAGCTCGAACAGCTCGGCATCGAGTGCGATGCCGAGCTGTGCGAGCAGGCCCTCCGGAGGCTTCTCCGAGGTACTCACGAGTGCGATGTCCGAAGTCCGAAACGAAAGGCGCGGGCCGACGTTGCCGTCAGCCCGCGATCCTGACGATCGATTCAGACGTCGGCGACCTTGCGGCCCTTGTACTCGAGGAACAGGGCGGTGCCTGCGGAGTCCTCGACGACCTTGGCGCGGTGCGGAAGGCTGTAGGTGACCTTGCCGTTCTCGACGGTCTTGACGAGCGTGGGGACCTCGGCCTTCCACTGCGAACGACGCGAGTGGGTGTTGCTGCGAGACTTCTTCCGCTTGGGAACAGCCATGATTCAACTCTCTTTCTGCTGTTCAGCGCGCTCCTGAGAGCTGTCGCTGATGTCTGAGGAAGCTCCCAGGCCTGCAAGCGCGGCCCATCGCGGGTCATGCTGCACTCGTTCACCGAGTTCCGGGTGTTCTTCGATCCGCAGCCCTGTCTCGGGATCGAGACCGGGGCAATCAGGCCGACACACCGGCTGGAACGGAAGTGCTAGCACCACCGCATCCCTGATGAGTGATTCAAGATCCACGTGGTCGTCTTGAACCTCATACTCGAAAGCTTCTCCAGAAGAATACGCGAAAAGCTCCTGAAACTCGACTTCGACAGGCAGGGAGATGTCTGTGAGGCATCGGCCGCACTCTCCATCGGCCGTCGCGGACACGTCGGCGGAGACCAGAACGCCCTCGTGCACCGACTCCAGGCGTACGTCGACATCGACGGATTGGCCGGAGCGCACCGCCACCAGGCCCTCCCCCATGTCCTCGGTCAACGGGATGGTCAGGTCGTGCTCGCGCATCTCACCGGGGCGGTGCAGGAGGTCACGGACGTTGACCATGTACGGGGTCTTCTCGAACTTGCTCACGAGGATCGATTCTACGCGGCGGCGGCACTTCTTCCGCGGCCGGGCCCGAATGCCTCGGGACGCAGCGAGCGTGGCAGGAGCGCGGCGCGCAGGCGAGCGCGCACGTCGACTCCGGAGCGCAGCGATGCCAGCACGGCATCCAGGTCGTCGACGAGTGCCTCGTTGCGATGCCGGGCTTCCGCGCCGGGACGCGCGTAGCGCTCGTGTTCGACGGCGTCGCGCAGGCGCTCGAGCGCAGCGGCCACGGCATCCGTCAGACCACCGGATGCTGACAGCCGGCTGGCAAGATGCCGCGCGGTCTCGGTATCGGGCACACCGAGCCCGAGATCGACAGCGGAATCGACGAGTTCGCGCCAGAGCAGCGACGGTGAGGCCCGACCGGATGCGACTCGTCGGCGGCGCTGCAGGCGGCCGACTGTGCGGATGAGGAACGGGAGCAGCAGGATCAGCGCCGCGCCCAGCACGACGAGCGACACCTGGAGCCAGAGCAGGGAGACCTGCGCCGCTGTAACGGCCCCACCCGCGTTCTGCTCGCGGTCCTGCAGCGCGGCGTCGCGGTTCGCCTGGTCGTTCGTCGACGGCGCGAGCGGGGCAGTCGACGCCTGTCCGACGCCACGCGCGTAGTCGGGAATCGACCCGCGGCCCGTCGTCGGCTCGAAGGGCACCCAACCCACGCCGGGGAAGTAGAGCTCGGGCCAGGTGTGCAGGTCGTGCGTCGTCACGTTCCAGCGCGGCAGGCCCTCCATGGTGTCGCGCGTGCTCTCGCCGGGAAGGTAGCCGAGCGCTATGCGCGACGGGATGCCGAGGCTCCTCGCCATGACGGCCATCGCCGAGGCGAAGTGGATGCAGTAGCCCTTCTTCACGTCGAGGAAGCGGGCGATGACGTCGAGGCTGCCGCCGTCGTAGCCCTCGTCGACCGGAGCCTCGGTCGAGTAGGCGTAGGCGCTGCTCCGGAAGTAGCGCTGGAGTGCGATCGCCGCGTCATAGGGGTTCGTGACGTTCGCGGTCTCCTCGGCGGCGAGCTCGCCGATGATGGCCGGGGCGTTCTCCGGCAGCTCGAGGTATCGCTGAATGGCGGCGGGATAGTCGGTGCCGCTGTCGCGCAGCTGTTCGGCCGTCGGCTTCAGCTCGAGTCCTGCGACCTTGTAGCTCTGGCCCTGCGTCGTGGACTTGTCGCTCGACACAGTCAGGGCGCCGTCGTCCCACTGCCAGTCGCCGTCGAGTCCGTCGATGCTCGTCGCAGGGTACGGCACGGGAAGCCAGGAGCTGATGACGGTGTCGACCTGCACCGTCGTGCTGATATCGTCGCGCTCGACGGCATCCGTCAACCCCTCAGGGTCGCCGAACTCGTCAACGGTGTTGGTGATGTCGGTGGCTCCGCGCCCGGCCACCCACTCGAGGTCCTCCGAGAAGGAATCGAGGGTGAGCAGCTTGAAGTAGGGCTGGTCGTCCGCCGTCGTGGCGTAGTGCATCGCCAGGGACGCCTCGGGCCGGCGCAGGTCCTGGCCGAGGTCGATCAGCGGACTCACACCGGACCCGAACAGTACGCCGGTCTGCTTGTTGGAGATGACGGAGGAATCGGAGAGAGCCGGGGTGGCGGCCGAGAGCACGAGCGCCGAGACAATGGCGATGGCCCCGACTCCCAGCGAGCCCCAGACCGGCCCGGGCCCGCGTCGTTCCGGGCCGCTGCTGCGGGGAGCGGCGCGGCCGCGGTCGCGGGTGGCCGCTTCACTGCGACGACGGATGCGCACATCGACGCGCAGCAGGAGCAGGTAGGCGCAGGCCGTGAGCACGAGCGCCGCGAGATCCGTTCCCGACTTGGTGATGAGGGCCGGAACCGACACGGGGATGAGGATGAGCGCGCCGGCGATCGCGGGGAAGCGCAGCGTGATCGCCACGGTGTCGAGTGCGATCGCCAGCAGGCCGGCGCCGACGGCGAGCAGGAACAGGATGCCCGGGTAGACGACGGCCGGAACCGCCTGCTGCTGGATGGACAGCATGCCGGCCTCGGCCAGGCCGCCCCACTGCTCGACGGTGCCCGGGGTGGGGACGAGCCAGAGCAGACCCGACCCGTCTCCGAAGAACAGTGTGAGCGTCACCAGCAGCACCCCGCCGGCGGCGAGCGGCACGACCGAGCGCGCCCATCCCAGATTCCGGAACGCCCCAGCGGAGACGAGGGTGATCGCGGAGACAGCGGCCATCACCCACCACCAGCTCGATCCCCGCAGCACGGGGCCGAGCGCCATCGACGCGACGAGCAGCAGCACGACCAGGGCGCCAGTGAGAGCCCAGTAGTTGCGGCCGCGCTCGGCGAAGCGCGGCGTCGTCTCAGACCGGCTCATCGACGGGCCTCCGCTCGCGTCCGGTCTGCTCCCAGGCCTGGGCGATACCGCGGGCGTTGCGCAGCTGCACGCACCGCCAGCCCGCGTCCTCGAGCTGCTCGACGACCACCGGGGCGACTGTGTCGACCACGAAGGCGATGGCGGGCTCGCAGTACGGCCGGAGCGCTGCGAGCTCCTGCGCCTCCCTCACATCGACGTCGATCAGGACGGCGAAGGTCGGCAACCTGTTGCCCGGGTTCCGGATGGCACTGCCCGGGGAATCGGCGCGTGTGTCGCGGTCGCCTCCGCTCGCGGGGAGCACGAGGTTCGCGAGGCCCTCGAGCAGGTCGCGATCGCCGGCAGGGAGCCTGTACGGCGTCGGGGTGTCGCCACGCAGGCCGCCTCGGACGCGGTCCGTGGCTGGCGAGAGCTGGCTCGCGCCGGTCTCGATCACGTCGAGCCTGAACCCGGCATCGAGCAGGTGGATGCCGATGGATGCCGCCATCTCGAGCGAGAGCTCGAAGGCGCCGTCGAGGCGAGGTCGTGTGATGTTGGAGCCGCCGCGCACGCCGACCGAGTGGGTGGTGTCGAGAATGAGCCGGGCCTCGGGGTTGCTGCGCTGCTCCTCCTGACGCACCATGAGCTCGCCGTGACGCGCTGTGGCCGGCCAGTTCATGCGCCGCAGCGGGTCGCCGGGGCGATACTCGCGGGCGATCAGCTCGTCGGAATTCGGGTTCGAATGACGCAGCAGCTCGTGCATGCTGCCGTCCCCGTTGGTGAGCGACAGCGCGTTCCCCGGCAGCGGACTCACGCGCGGTGTCACGACGAGGTCGTGCGGAACTCCGGCCGTCTGCTCTCCGGATGCGAGCCCGAAGGGGTCGGCACGGTCGAGGATGAGCGGTCCGATGCCGAACACTCCGCGGCGGCGCGGGGTGAGGGTGTACTCCAGACGGGCAGTGTCGCCCTCGTCGACCCGTCCGTGGCGCCCGAGGCTCGGCATGAGGGCGCTCGCCGGAACGGAGATGCCGGATTCCGCCTGATCGCGCCAGCGCGCGCCGTAGCTCGGGCGCAGCGAGAGGTTCTGGACCACCAGCGAGACCACGGCCTCGCTCCCGGCGGGCACGATCACCGGGGAGAACGAGCGCGTGACGTGCACCCGCATCCGTCGCACGAGCACATAGCCCATGGCGACGAGCGGAATGGCGATCAGGAAGCAGGCGACGAAGAGGGCGTCACGGCGCTCGAGGAACAGTCCGTACAGGAACATAGCGATGCCCGCCGCGAGGAAGGCCCAGCCGCGCACGGTCGGGCGTGGCCACCACAGCTTCTGGGAACGGACGTCGTCGGCCATCGTGCGGATCAGGACCGCTTCTGGTTTCCGAGCGGCACCGCGGTCTCGGAGACGATGCGGAGCACGATCTCCTCGATGAGCGCCGAGCTGTCCTGGTGGTGATGCCCGAGGGCACGGCTGGTGGGGACGAGCCTGTGCCCGAGGACGGCGACGGCGAGCTCGTCGATGTCGTCCGGCAGCACGAAGTCGCGGCCCTGGAGTGCGGCATGCGCCTTGGCGGCGCGGATGAGCTGCAGCGTGGCCCGAGGGCTGCCTCCGAGTCGCAGGTCGCGGTCGTCGCGGGTCGCCCGCACGAGGGCCACGGCGTACTCCTTGACGCCGGGAGCGGCGAACACTCCCCTGGCCGACGACATCATCGCCCGCAGCTGCTCGAGGTCGACGACGGCACCGATCTGCTCGAGAGGGCTCGTGACGTCGCGCGTGTTGAGCATCTCCACCTCGTTCTCGGTGTCCGGATACCCCATCGAGATGCGGGCCATGAACCTGTCGCGCTGCGCCTCGGGAAGGGCGTACGTGCCCTCCATCTCGATCGGGTTCTGCGTGGCGACGACGGTGAACGGCGTCGAGAGCAGGTACGTGGTTCCGTCGACGGTGACCTGGCGCTCCTCCATGCACTCGAGCAGAGCCGACTGCGTCTTGGGAGAGGCCCGGTTGATCTCGTCGCCGATGACGATGTTCGCGAAGACGGCACCGGGCTTGAACTCGAAGCGCCGCTCGGCCTGGTTGTACATCGAGACGCCGGTGACATCGCTGGGCAGCAGGTCGGGCGTGAACTGGATGCGGCTGACCGTGCTGTCGACGGACTTCGCCAGCGCCTTCGCCAGCATCGTCTTGCCGACGCCGGGGACGTCCTCGATGAGCAGGTGTCCTTCGGCGAGCAGAACCGTGAGCGCCGTGCGCACGGCGGCGTGCTTGCCTGCGATGACGCTCTCGACGTTCGCGATGATCGCGTTGGCGTGCCGCAGCACCTCGTCGAGGGGCATGGCGACGGTGTCGTCGGCTGTGGCCACCGACGAGTCGGTGGGGATTCGGGTGGCTGAGCTGTTCATCGGAGTGACCCCTGGAGGAAATCGGCGACAGCCCGCGGAACGTAGGGGGCCACGTCGCCCCCGAGAGCCGCGACCTGTCGGACGAGGGAACTGGACACGTGGGCGTGTGCAGGATCGGGGAGCATGAAGATGGTCTCCACGCCGGCGAGATTGCGGTTGACGATCGCCATCGGGGTCTCGTAGGCCACATCGACCTGCGAGCGGATCCCCTTCACCAGTACGGATGCCCCGACCTCGGTGCAGTAGTCGACGAGCAGGCCGACACTCCACGACGCGACCACGATGTTCCCGCCGGCACCGGAGTCGGCGATGGCCCGTTCCAGCAGGCTGACCCGCTGGGCGATGGGGAGCAGGGCATTCTTGTCCGGATTGTGCACGACGAGCACGTGCAGCTCGTCGAACAGGCCGGCGGCACGCTCGATCACGTCGAGGTGACCCAATGTGGCTGGGTCGAACGAACCGGGAACGACGGCGATCCTGCGCATGGGATTCACCCTAGCCTTTCGGCATGACTCCTCTGCTGGAGAGCGGGTGTGAATCCCGAACAGGGGTCGTCAGGCCTTGTTGAGGTACTCGCGCTCGGACTCGTCGAGTCGGCGGGCGACGGCCTCGCGCAGGTCGGGGTGATCGGCGAACGCCGGGTCGACGTCGAGGATCTCCTGCACGGCTCGACGCGCGTCGGCGATGATCTCGCCGTCCTTGGCGACGCGCAGCAGTCGCAGCGACGAGCGCCCGCCTGACTGCAGCCCACCCAGCACGTCGCCTTCGCGGCGGAGCTCGAGGTCGGCCTGGGCGAGCTCGAAGCCGTCGAGGGTGGCGGCGACGGCATCGACGCGCTGGCGCCCGAGCGACTCCTCGGCGGCGTTCGTCACGAGGAGGCAGAGTCCGGGAACCGAGCCGCGGCCGACGCGGCCGCGCAGCTGGTGCAGCTGCGAGACGCCGAACCGCTCGGCGTCCAGCACCACCATGGTCGAGGCATTCGGAACGTCGACGCCGACCTCGATGACCGTCGTGGCCACGAGCACGTCGATGGCGCCGGCCGCGAACGCCTGCATGACGGCATCCTTCTCGTCACTCGACATGCGACCGTGCAGTGCCTCGATCCGGCGGCCGGCGAGATCGGGGTGGCTCCGGAGGGACTCGAGAGTGGCGGTCACCGACGCCAGCGGCGCCTTGGTCTCGGCCTCGGTCTCGTCGAGCTCGCCGCCGAGATCCTCGCCCTCCTCCGGCTGCTTGGCATCGATGGCCGGGCAGACCACGAATGCCTGCCGACCGAGGGCGAGCTCTTCGGCCGTGCGCGTCCAGACCCGGTTCCACCAACCCGGTTTCTCGGCCAGGGGCACGACGAACGACTCGATGCCTGATCGACCCGCCGGGAGCTCGCGGATGACGCTCACGTCGAGGTCGCCGAACACCGTCATGGCGACGGTGCGCGGGATCGGCGTGGCCGTGAGGACGAGCACGTGCGGAGGCGTGGCACCCTTGAGGCGCAGCGCCTCGCGCTGGTCGACGCCGAAGCGGTGCTGCTCGTCGATGACCACGAGGCCGAGGTCGTAGAACGACACGGACTCGCCGAGCAGGGCGTGGGTGCCGACCACGATGCGCGATTGGCCGGAGACGGCCCGCAGCAGCGCTTTCCGGCGCTCAGCGGCCGAGAGTTGCCCTGTGATGAGGGTGGGCATGAGCTCGGCCGACAGATCGGGGCCCAGGGTGCGCGCGATCGAACGCAGGTGCTGCGCCGCGAGCACCTCGGTGGGTGCGAGCAGTGCCGCCTGCCCACCCGACTCCGCGACGGCGAGCATGGCGCGGAGGGCGACGAGGGTCTTGCCCGAACCGACCTCGCCCTGCACGAGGCGGTTCATGGGAGCCGTCGCGGCGAGGTCGCCGGCGATCTCGTCTCCCACCTCCTCCTGGTCGGCCGTGAGGGTGAACGGCAGGATGCCGTCGAAGCGCTCGAGGTAGCCGCCGGCTCGCGGCACCCTGGCCGTCGTCGCCGAGGCACGGTGGATGGCGCGCTCCTGCAGCAGTGCGGCCTGGAGCACGAACGCCTCGGCGAAACGCAGGCTGTCGCGAGCCCGTCTCCAGTCGGAGTCGGTCTGCGGTCGGTGCACGAGTTCGAGCGCCATGGCGTGGGCGAGCAGCCCCTGCTCCTCGCGCACGGCCGCGGGAACCGCATCCCCCACCCCGCGCAGGCCGTCGAGGGTGGTGGCGATGGCCTTAGCGATGTTCCAGCTCGACAGGCTTCCCGTCGCCGGGTAGATCGGGATCGGCATCTCCGACCAGCGCTTGCCCGCATCGGGATCGTTCACCCCGCTGAGCGCCACGGAGTCGTCGTCGAAGAGCTCGTAGTCGGGGTGCGCCAACTGCAGGGCACTGCGGTAGGCGGTGACCTTCCCCGCGAAGACTCCGCGGACGCCCGGCCGCAGCTCCTTCTCACGCCAGCCCTGGTTGAAGAAGGTGAGGGTCAGGATGCCGGCACCATCGGAGATGGACACCTCGAGGATGTTGCCGCGACGGTTCTTCATCGAGCGCCCACGCACCTCGCGCACCTCGGCGACGATGGTCACGTTCTCATCGAGGGGCAGACGATCGAGGGCCGTCAGTTCGCCGCGACGTGCGTAGCGGCGCGGGTAGTGGCTGAGCAGGTCTCCGACGGTGCGGATGCCGAAGGCCTTCGCCAGCGGCGTGGCCGTTCGCGGCGCCAGCACCGTCGCCAACGGCGCGTCGAGCGGGCTCGTCGGCGCGCCGACGGAACCTGACGAGGCGTCGGTCGAGGTCATTCCTCGATCGTAGAGCGATCCTCCGTCAGAGCCCGGATCTCGGCGGCCACGTACGGGTCGTCCGGTCGCTTCTCGGCGAGGGAGCGCTGCTGCACCAGAGCCTCGTCCGTTCGACCGAGAGTGCGCAGGCACCGCGCGACAGCCCATCGCCCGATGAAGCGCTGATCGGCCGTTCCCACCTCGCGCGCGTACTCGAGGGCGCGTTCGAAGTGCGGCAGGGCCTCGGCTGCCCGGCCGCCGTCGTGCAGGTACCACCCCAGGTTGTTGTGCAGCGCGACGCCCCAGCGCCTGGTGCGCGGCTGGCTCGCACGCTCGAGCACGGCGAACCCGACCTCGGCCCATTCCTCCTCGTGCCCCGCGTCAGCGATGGCGAGCATGTGCAGGGCATCCAGGGTCAGGAACGTCACGCGACCGGATGCCGCACGCCGAGCGGCCTTGGTGAACAGCGGGACCGCCAGGACGGGCTCGCTCTGCGCCAGCCGCAGCCTGCCGCGCTCCAGCGCTATGCGCGCCTCGACGATGGGCGAGGACGGCACGATCGAGTCGAGAACGGCCTCGGCGTCGTCGTACTGCTCCATCAGCCCGAGGGCTCGCGCCAGTTGGGTCGCGATCTCCTCGCGGGCCTCCTCGCTGTAGGCGAGGTCGTCGGCGGCCGCCTGTAAGCGCTCCGCAGACGCCGCCGGATCCGAGAAATCCCACAGCGTGTCCAGGATGGACTGGTCGATGGTCTGGAGCTGATGCGTCGTGTCCCCCACCCTTCCATCATCACACCCATGTCCGTGCGCGGGTAGGCTCACTTCGTTATGACGCGCATCGTCTCCGGCTTCGCCGGTTCTCTCGCCCTCGCCGTGCCGCGGAGCGGTACCCGCCCCACCAGCGACAGGGTGCGGGAGGCCATCTTCTCGGCGCTCGACGCCCGTGACGAGATCCGCGGGGCTCACGTGCTCGACCTGTACGCGGGCTCGGGCTCGCTCGGTCTCGAGGCCGCCAGCAGAGGTGCGGCATCCGTGGTCCTCGTCGAACGGAATGCCGCGGCCGCGGCGATCTGCCGCAAGAACACCGAGTCGGTGCTGCGCACGGCGCCGACGAGCGGCAAGCCCCGCATCACCGTTGCCGCCCAGTCTGTGCAGCACTATCTCGAGGCGGTGGTCGGAGACTTCGACCTCGTCTTCCTCGACCCGCCCTACGACCTTCCCGGCGATGAGCTCGACCGCGCCGTGGCACTTCTCGTGCACCACCTGAACCCGGGGGCGACCGTCATGATCGAGCGCAGCACCCGCTCCGGCCGGCCGACGCTCCCCCACGGCCTCGAGCTCGACCGCGAGAAGAAGTACGGCGACACCACGCTGTGGTGGGGCACGGCCGTGACGTCGACCCACCGCACCGCCGAGTAG
Source organism: Leifsonia stereocauli (assembly GCF_038432415.1). Classification (NCBI taxonomy): domain Bacteria; kingdom Bacillati; phylum Actinomycetota; class Actinomycetes; order Micrococcales; family Microbacteriaceae; genus Leifsonia; species Leifsonia stereocauli. Next base: position 668,431 of record NZ_JBCAUN010000001.1, on the reverse strand, counting down.
CGCCGGCTCAGCCCGCGGCGCCGTCCCAGCCGCTGTAGGGGTCCCACCCGACTGCGGCGTGAGGCGTGCCGTCGACGCTCACCGTGCCCGAGCCCTCCGTCACCCGCCCGATGATGCGGAAGGGTGGCGGCACGACCGCTCCGGGCGGGAACGTCGCGAGCAGCCCATGATCCTCGCCGCCGTCCAGCGCACGCTCGATGTCGTCGCCCAGTGTCTCCGAGTCGAAGTCGATGCCGACGCCGCTCGACCGAGCGATGCGTGCCGCGTCGAGGGAGAGCCCGTCCGAGACGTCGAGCATGGCCGTCGCACCGTCGATCGCGGCGACGGGACCTGCTCCGATGGGCGGGCGTGGGGCGAGCTGGGCATCGACGGCCGACGGATGCCGCAGGCGGAGCTCTGCTGCCCGTGCGGCGTCGGGCCGCCCCTGTTCGTCGACTCCGGCTCGGAACAGCAGGCCGAGCCCCTCCGCGGCGAGGCCGAGCTCCCCGGCGAGGGCCACGACGTCGCCGGGGCGGGCTCCGGAGCGCAGCACCGGAGCCCGGCCCTGCAGGTCGCCGAACGCCGTGACGGCGACGGTGAAGGTGTCGGATGCCGAGAGGTCGCCGCCCACGACGCCGCAGCCGGGCGCCAGAGCCTCGCAGGCCGCACGCAGTCCGTCGGCGAAGCCCTCGATCACGGAGACGGCCAGCGACGGCGGTACGGCGAGTGCGACGACCAGGGCCGTCGGCACCGCCCCCATGGCGGCAACATCGGAGAGGTTGGTGGCTGCGGCCTTCCAGCCGAGATCGAACGGGGTCGACCAGGCCAGCCTGAAGTCGGGTCCGTGCACCATCATGTCGGTCGTGACGACGAAGCGCGCATCCGGGGCCGAGAGCACGGCGGCATCGTCACCCGGCCCCACGATGGCCGCATCAGCGTCCGGAAGCCGCGGGAAGATCCGGGCGAGCACGGCCAGCTCACTCAGCTCGCCGACGGTCGGGCTCGAAGCTTCAGTCATTCCCCACACGGTAGCCTGAAAGCGATGTCACTCCGTTCTGCGCTGCGTTCCGCGGCGCTCCCCTGCACCCTCGTCCTCGCCGCCGTCACCCTCACGGGCTGCGCATCAGCCGTCTCGCTCGAGCCTGCAGCCGATGCGAAGAACACGGCCTGCGCAGACGTCGTCGTGCGCCTACCCACCACCGTCGCCGACCAGGCGGCACGGGAGACCGGCGCCCAGGGCACCGGAGCGTGGGGTGACCCGGCCTCGGTGCTGCTGCGCTGCGGCGTTCCCGCGCCCGGCCCGACGACGGACGAGTGCGTGAGCGTGAACGGCGTCGACTGGATCCAGGACGACTCCGACGCGCCGAACTACCGTTTCACGACCTTCGGTCGCACCCCGGCCGTTGAGGTCATCCTCGACTACGACAGGGTGAGCGGAGCGACCACCCTGGCCGACCTCGCCTCGGCGGTCTCCGTCATCGAGTCGACGGAGCAGTGCACCGACGTGACGGATGTGCCGGAACCGACCAGCACTCCGACGCCGGCCGGCTGACCGCATCCGGCGTGCACGGTCTCGACCGCGTCAGCCGACCCTGACCCCGCGCGCCACGGCGACACGGATGAGCTCGTCGATCAGCTCGGGGTAGCTGAGCCCCGAGTTCAACCAGCAGGTCGGGAACATCGAGATGGGCGTGAAGCCGGGCATCGTGTTGATCTCGTTGATCACGAAGCCGGCATCGGTGAGGAAGAAGTCGACCCGAGACAGCCCTTCGGCACCGATGGCCTCGAACGCCGCGATGGCGATCTCGCTCATCTCGGCGAGCTGCTCCTCGCGGAGGTCCGCCGGGCAGGTGAGCTGCACGCCGGGGGCGTCGAGATACTTCGCCTCGAAGTCGTAGAACTCCCGCCCCGACATGATGACCTCCCCGGCGACGGAGGATCGCGGGCTCTCGCCGTGGGCGCCTCCGAGGATGGCGATCTCGAGCTCGCGGCCGACGACGCCGGTCTCGACGAGCACCTTGTCGTCTTCGGCGAAGGCCGTCGCGAGGGCCGCGTCGAACTCGTCGGGCTCGGACACCTTGCTCACGCCCACGCTGGATCCTGCCCTGGCGGGCTTGACGAAGACGGGCAGCCCGAGGCCGGCGACAGAGGAGCGCACGGCGGCGGGGTCTCGGTCCCATTCCTGGGCCGTGATGGTGCGCCACGGGGCGACCTCGATGCCTGCATGCTGCAGGACCAGCTTGGTGAAGTGCTTGTCCATGCCGAGCGCGCTCGCGAGGACCCCGGAGCCCACGTAGGGCAGGCCGACGAGTTCGAGCATGCCCTGGAGGGTGCCGTCCTCGCCGAAGGGGCCGTGGAGGATGGGGAAGACCAGGTCCACGTCGCCGAGCGAGCGCTCGCCGGCGGCATCCGTCACCCGCAGTTCGCGGGTGGCAGCGCTCTCGGGCCAGGTGATACGGGTGCCGTTGTCGATGACCTCGGGCAGCGCCTGCGGGTCGAGGGCGAAGCGGTGGGCGTCATCGGACTCGAGAACGAAGGCTCCGTCGCGGGTGATGCCGACGGGGATGACGTCGTACTTCTCACGGTCGATCGCCGAGAGAACTCCCCCCGCCGTTGCGCAGCTGATGGAATGCTCGCTTGACCGACCGCCAAACAGCAGCACCACCCTGAGCTTGTGCGTCATCGAGATTCCTTTCGCCCTGGGGCTCGTCCGAGTCTGTTGTGAGGTGGGGCGCGATGTCGGCCGGCTTGAGCGTACCCGCCAGCACCTGACGTACCTGCTCGACGATGGGCATGTCGACGCCCTTCGCCTTGGCCAGTTCCAGAACCGGGCCGACGGATGCGAATCCCTCGGTGGTCTGCTTCATCTGCTTCGTGACGTCGGCCATCGAGAGCCCCTGCCCGAGAAGGCGCCCGGCCGTGTTGTTGCGCGACAGCGGCGACTGGCAGGTGGCGATGAGGTCGCCGAGGCCGGCGAGGCCGGAGAGCGTCTCGACCTGGGCACCGTGCGCCACGGCGAAGTCCGTCATCTCGACCAGGCCGCGGGTGATGATCGACGCCTTCGTGTTCTCGCCGTAGCCGACGCCGTCGACGATGCCGATGGCCACGGCGATGAGGTTCTTGAGCACCCCGCCGAACTCCGTGCCGATGACGTCGGTGTTGACGAACGTGCGGAAGTATCCCGTGCTCGCCAGCTTGGCGACGGCTTGGGCCGTCTCGAGGCTGGTGGAGGAGACGACGGCCGCCGTCGGCTGCTCCTTGGCGATCTCGAGGGCGAGATTGGGTCCTGAGACCACGGCGATCTGCTCCGCCGGGATCGGCAGGGCCTGGCCGATGACCTGGCTCATGCGAAGGTCCGTGCCCTTCTCGACGCCCTTCATGAGCGACACGACGATCGCGTTGGCTCCGAGATGCGGCTGGGCCGCCGCGAGAGTCTCGCGCAGAGACTGGCTGGGCACCGCCAGGAAGACCTGCTCGGCACCCGCGAGGGCGAGGTCGAGGCGTGACGTGGCGCGCAGCGAGACGGGCAGGTTGATGCCGGGGAGGTAGTCGCTGTTGCGCTTGGCCTCCTGGATCTCGCGCGCCAGCTCGGGGCGACGCGCCCAGATCATGACGTCGGCGCCGCCGTCGGCGAGGATCTTGGCGAAGGTGGTGCCCCAGCTGCCGGCGCCGAGGACTGCGACCCGGGTGCCGCGCTTGACGGTGGAGGGCTTCGGCGGCTTAGCCATCGAAGCGGCCGGTCTCGGTCTGCTTGTGCGTGGCCGGGTCCCAGCGCTCGACGGGGACGGGCTCGCCGCGGAGCTCCGCGAGCAGGGCCGTGACGGCATCCATGACCCGATTCGTCGCCTCGGCCAGCACGGCCGGCTCGAGCGGGCGACCCCGGAAGTCGTCGAGATCGACGGGGTCGCCGAACGACACGTGAATGGGCTTGCGGCGGAACAGCACGAGCTTCTTGCCGTAGCGCGGCATCAGCGCCTGGGTGCCCCAGTGGGCCACCGGGATGACGGGGATGTCGTGCTCGAGGGCGATGCGCACGGCGCCGGTCTTGCCGCGCATGGGCCACAGGTCGGGGTCTCGCGTCAGCGAACCCTCGGGATAGACGACGACGAGGCGCCCCTTCTCCACGAGGTCCTCAGCGGCGCGCAGGGCCTGGTGACCGTTGCCGCCGGCCCGCTCCACCGGGATCTGGCCCGACCAGCGCAGCAGAGCGCCGATGCCGGGCACCGAGAACAGCGAGGCCTTCGCGAGGAAACGCGGCTGACGCCCCTGCTTGAACACGGCGACGCCGATCACGAGGGGGTCGATCTCGCTGTAGTGGTTCGGCGAGAGCACGAGGGCTCCCTCGGCGGGGAGCTTCTCGGCGTTGTGGAAGGTGAACTTGATCGAGAGGTTCATCGGAGGCAGCGCGATGGCCGCCAGCAGCCAGAAGATCCCGGGCTTGCGGGACTCCCGGGGCGCGCGTCTCGTCGGCGAGGTGGTGCTGGGCATCCCCCTATTATCCTTCGAGAACGAAGTCGGCTCCGAGCTGCTGCAGCTTTCCGATGAAGTTCTCGTAGCCGCGGGCGATGATGCCCACGTTGGAGACCGTCGAGGGACCCTCGGCGGAGAGGGCCGCGATGAGGTGGCTGAAGCCGCCGCGCAGGTCGGGGACCTCGATGTCGGCGCCGTGCAGCTTGCGCGGGCCGGAGATGATCGCCGAGTGCTGGAAGTTGCGCTGGCCGAAACGGCACGCCTGGCCGCCGAGGCAGTCCTTGTGCACCTGGATCTCGGCGCCCATCTCGACGAGGGCGTCGACAAAGCCGAAGCGCTGCTCGTAGACCGTCTCGTGCACGATCGACACGCCATGCGCCTGGGTGAGGGCGACGACGAGAGGCTGCTGCCAGTCGGTCATGAAGCCGGGGTGCACGTCGGTCTCGATGAAGACGGGGTTGAGCGGGGTTCCGGGGTGCCAGAAACGGATGCCGTCGTCGTGGATCTCGAACTGCCCGCCGACCTTGCGGAAGACGTTGAGGAAGGTGAGCATCTCGGACTGGCGGGCTCCGCCGACGAAGATGTCGCCGTCTGTCGCCAGCGCGGCGGAGGCCCAGCTGGCTGCCTCGTTGCGGTCGAAGAGGGCGCGGTGCGTGTAGCCCTCGAGACGCTCGACACCTTCGATGCGGATGACGCGGTCGGTGTCGACCGTGATGATCGCGCCCATCTTCTGCAGGATGTTGATGAGATCCATGATCTCGGGCTCGATGGCGGCGCCCTTGAGCTCGGTGATGCCCTCGGCACGCACCGCGGTCAGCAGCACCTGCTCGGTGGCTCCGACGCTCGGGTAGGGCAGCTCGACCTTGGCGCCCTTGAGTCCGTTGGGTGCAGACATCCGGATGCCGCTCGGGAGCTTCTCCACGATGGCGCCGAACTTGCGCAGCACCTCGAGGTGGAAGTCGATGGGGCGGTCGCCGATGCGGCAGCCGCCGAGGTCGGGGATGAACGCCTCGCCGAGACGGTGCAGGAGGGGGCCGCAGAAGAGGATCGGAATGCGACTCGAACCGGCATGGGCGTCGATGTCGGCGAAATGCGCGCTCTCGACGTTGGAGGGGTCGAAGATCAGCTCACCCTCCTCGAGGCCCTCGACGACGCGTACGCCGTGCACCTCGAGCAGGCCGCGCACGATACGCACGTCGCTGATGTTCGGAACGTCCTTCAGGACGCTGGGGGTCTCCCCGAGGACTGCTGCGACCATCGCCTTGGTGACGAGGTTCTTAGCCCCCTTCAGTTCGATCCGACCACGCAGCGGCTTTCCACCGTTGATCGTGATCTGATCGACGCTGAGCCCAACGGCAGTGCCGTGGTTGCGTGCGTCTTCGCCGAGTGTGTTCAAGTAATGCTTCTCCAGCTCTATGACTGCTTGACCGGCAGTGTTCGCGGTCGCCAGCTCTCGCGGGTCTGTTCGAATCGATCGATCCGATCCGCATCTCGCAAGGTCAGTCCGATGTCATCCAGACCCTCGATGAGCCGCCACCTAGTGTAATCGTCAATCTCGAACGGGACGCTGAGCGACCCGGCCGTGACCTTTCGCTCAACCAGATCGACAGTCAGCTCTATTCCCGGCTGCGCCTCGATGATCGCCCACAGCGCCTCGATGTCCGGCTCGGCCACCTCTCCGGCGAGCAGGCCCTGCTTGCCCGAGTTCCCGCGGAAGATGTCGCCGAATCGGGGGCTCAGCACGACGTCGAAACCGAAGTCGCGCAGTGCCCAGACCGCATGCTCTCGGGACGAGCCCGTACCGAAATCGGGTCCGGTGATCAGGATGCGGGCACCCTGGTACTCCGGGCGATTCAGCACAAACTCCGGGTCCTGGCGCCAACCGGCGAAGAGGGCGTCCTCGAAGCCGGTCTTGGTGACGCGCTTCAGGTAGACGGCAGGGATGATCTGGTCGGTGTCGACGTTGGAGCGACGGAACGGGACGGCGATGCCCGTGACCTTCTCGAACTTCTGCATCAGCGCACCTCTCCCTCGGTCTGCAGATCCCACGGACTCGACAGGGTGCCGCGGATCGCAGTGGCAGCAGCCACCAGCGGCGAGACCAGGTGGGTTCGGCCACCCTTGCCCTGGCGTCCCTCGAAGTTGCGGTTGGAGGTGGACGCGCAGCGCTCCCCCGGTGCCAGCTGGTCGGGGTTCATGCCGAGGCACATCGAGCAGCCGGCGAAGCGCCACTCCGCTCCGAAGTCCGTGATGATCTTGTCGAGGCCCTCGGCCTCGGCCTCGATGCGCACGCGCGCCGATCCGGGCACGACCATGACGCGTACGCCATCCGCCTTCTTCTTGCCCTGGATGACGGATGCGAAGGCCCTCAAGTCCTCGATGCGGCTGTTCGTGCACGAGCCCATGAACACGGCGTCGACGGCGATGTCCTTGAGCGGGGTGCCTGCGGCGAGGTCCATGTACTCGAGCGCGCGCTCGGCGGCTGCCCGCTCGTGCGGATCCTCGATCTCGACGGGGTTCGGGACCGTGTCGCTCAGAGAGACGCCCTGACCCGGATTCGTGCCCCAGGTGACGAAGGGCTCGAGCGCGTCGGCGTCGATGAAGACCTCGGCGTCGAAGGTGGCCCCGTCGTCGGTGGCGAGGGTACGCCAGTACGCGACGGCGTCATCCCAGTCCTGCCCCTCCGGTGCGTGGGCCCGGCCCTTGACGTAGTCGAAGGTGGTGTCGTCTGGAGCGACCATGCCGGCACGGGCACCGGCCTCGATCGACATGTTGCAGATCGTCATGCGGCCATCCATCGAGAGGGCACGGATGGCGCTGCCGCGGTACTCGAGCACGTAGCCCTGGCCACCGCCGGTGCCGATCTTGGCGATGACCGCCAAGATGATGTCCTTCGCGGTCACGCCGGGGCGGAGGGTGCCCTCCACGGTGATCGCCATCGTCTTGAACGGCTTCAGCGGCAGCGTCTGGGTCGCGAGCACGTGCTCGACCTCGCTGGTGCCGATGCCGAACGCCATCGCACCGAAGGCGCCGTGGGTCGAGGTGTGCGAATCTCCGCACACGACGGTGATCCCGGGCTGCGTGAGGCCGAGCTGCGGACCGACGACGTGCACGATGCCCTGCTCGATGTCGCCGAGGGAGTGCAGGCGAACGCCGAACTCGGCGCAGTTGCGGCGCAGGGTCTCGATCTGCGTGCGGCTGGTGAGGTCGGCGATCGGCTTGTCGATGCCGATGGTCGGGGTGTTGTGGTCCTCGGTGGCGATGGTCAGGTCGGGGCGGCGCACGGGACGGCCGGCCATCCGCAGCCCGTCGAAGGCCTGCGGGCTGGTGACCTCGTGCACGAGGTGCAGGTCGATGTAGATGAGGTCCGGCTCACCGTTCTCGCCCTTCGAGACGAGGTGGGCATCCCACACCTTCTCGGCCAGGGTGCGCGGAGGCAGGATGTCAGAGGTGTTCGCGTTCATTGCTGATGCACTTTCCATGATCGGTATTCAGCCAACGGGAAACGCCGCGACGAGGAAGGCCTGTCAGAACGAGGTCTCGTCACGGCACCCGAGAAGAAGCTGAGGGCACTGCACCCCATCAGAGTACACCGGCGGAACCGAGCGTTACTCCTCGGTGAAGTGCGGCACCTCGTCCATCAACTTGTGTCCGCGCTTCTTCGCATCCACGCGCGCCTTGACCAGGCTCGCGATCGTCGCCACGGCCATCGAGGCGATGATCACGATGAGCGATGTCCAGGTGTCGATCTCCGGAACCCAGTCGATGTGCTCGCCGCCGTTGATGAAGGGCAGCTCATTCGTGTGCAGGGCGTGGAAGACGAGCTTGACGCCGATGAAGAACAGGATGAAGGCGATGCCGTACTTGAGGTACTCGAGGCGCTCGAGCAGCCCGCCCAGCAGGAAGTAGAGCTGGCGGAGACCCATCAGGGCGAAGACGTTCGCGGTGAACACGATGAACGGCGACTGCGTGATGCCGAAGATCGCCGGGATGGAGTCGAGAGCGAAGATGAGGTCGGTCGTGCCGATGGCGATGAAGACGATGAGCACCGGGGTGAACAGCTTCTTGCCGTCGACGACGGTGCGCAGCTTGATGCCGTCGAAGTCGGGCGCGATGTCGACCCGCTTGCGCATCATCTTGATGAGGCCGCTCTCCTCACCGTCGTCCTCGTGGTTGCCGAACGCCTGGTTGAACGCCGTGTAGAGCAGGAACGCACCGAAGATGTAGAAGATCCAGCTGAAGTTCTCGATGAGGGCCGCGCCCAACAGGATGAAGATCAGACGCAGGATGAGCGCGATGATGATGCCCACCATCAGCACCTCCTGCTGGATCTTCCTCGGGACGGCGAAGCGCGCCATGATCACGACGAAGACGAAGAGGTTGTCGATCGAGAGGCTGTATTCCGTGAGCCAACCGGCGAGGAACTCGCTTCCGTGCTGGGCGTCGCCGAGCCAGAACATCAGGCCGGCGAAGATCAGCGCGAGCGCCACGTAGAACACGACCCACAGCGTCGCTTCCTTGAACGACGGCACGTGAGGCCGCTTGATCACCAGCAGCAGGTCGGCGACGAGGATGATCGTGATCACGACGAGCGACGTGATCTCGAACCAGACGGGAAGGGCAGACTCCATGGGGGGCCTTTCGCAGAAGAGGGGAGGACGAACCGCTGAAAGTCTCTCCCGCATCGTATTCGATGCCATCGGATCCGGGGCGGCTTCAGTGCCACCCGTGATGACGGACCCGACGAGGTGGGATACTCCCCTTCGCCCGTTCAGCCTAACCGACCACCGGCCCGTTCCCGTTCACGGCTGTTGCGCAGGACCGGCCTCGATAGCATGGCGGGAACGAGGACCTTCCAGGAGACAAGACGTGAACGCCATGCCCCCGCAGCCCCGCAACACCCGGCCCTATCCGACGTCCACCTGGACGAACGGCATCGGCTATCTCATCTTCTTCAGCCGCTGGCTGCAGGCCCCGCTCTACCTCGGCCTCATCGTGGCGCAGGCCATCTACGTGGTCGTGTTCATGATCGAGCTCTGGCACCTCGCCGAGGACGTCTTCCTGCACACGGCCGAGATCACCGAGGCGAACATCATGCTGGCCGTTCTCGGCCTCATCGACGTCGTCATGATCGCCAACCTGCTCATCATGGTGATCATCGGCGGCTACGAGACCTTCGTCTCGAAGATCAAGGTCGATGACCACCCCGACCAGCCCGAGTGGCTCTCGCACGTGAACGCGAACGTGCTGAAGGTCAAGCTGGCGATGGCCATCATCGGCATCTCCTCGATCCATCTGCTTAAGACCTTCATCGAGGTCGGCGACATGACCGAGACCGGCTCCGGCAACGACCTGGGCGAGGGCGAGAACTACACGCCGACCGGCGTCATGTGGCAGGTCATCATCCACGTGGTCTTCATCCTGTCGGCGCTGGCTCTGGCCTGGATCGACCGCATGTCGTACCACCACGTCTCGCCCGGGGAGACCCACGACGGCGTCGTCGTGCCGCTGCCGCCGGCGCTCCCCTCTCGGGCGCACGACTCGGCTCCCGGCATCCGCGAATCGGACGACCGGTACGACGCGCTGCTCAGCTCACGCGACTGAGCCCCACACGAAGATGGGCCTCGCGGTGGATCGCCACGGGGCCCATATGTGTCTTTTCGAATACGACGAGATAGCGGTGCCTGCGCATCTTGCATTCGGAATATACGCGGGTCGATCGACGCCTTAAAGACGAGAACCCCCGGCGGAGCCGGGGGTTCTGGTCGATTGTGACCCCAACCGGATTTGAACCGGTGCTGCCGCCGTGAGAGGGCGGTGTCCTAGGCCGCTAAACGATGGGGCCGTTTTTGCAACTTGAAAAGTATGCCACACGGTTTGCGTCATTCCAAATCGAGACGGGCGTGCTCAGACGAGCATGCGGAGGGCTCCCGGGACGACAGTGATGTCGACGGGGAGCGGCCCGACACGCTCCCCGTCCGCGTAGGCGACGATCGTTGTGACCGTCTCGATTCGGACGGAGGTCGCACGCAGGATCTCCACGGCGGGGTGCGTGGTGTGCGTGCCCGAGTAGACCTTCGGGAAGACGCGGATGAACTCGAGACGGGAGAGCTTCTTGACGATGAAGACGTCGAGCAGGCCGTCATCGAGGAGAGCATCCGGAGCCACCCTCATTCCGCCGCCGAGGGACACGTTGTTGGCGATGGACACGAGCATGCCCTCGACTTCACGCACGGCGCCATCGATGGTGAGGATGTAGCTCACGGGCTTCAGCGTCAGGAGCTCGCGCAGCAGCGCCAGGATGTAACGGCTCGATCCCCGTGGCCGGGTCATTGTGTTCGCGCGCTCGTTGACCACCGCGTCGAAGCCTGCCGACAGCACGCCGGCGTACCAGGTGGTGAGATCGCCGTGTCGCACGCGTGCCGCGTCGATCACCCGGGGGTCGCGGTGCAGGGAGTCGAGAAGGGTGCGGATGGCTGCGTCGGTGTCGCCCACGGGGAGTCCGAGGCCCCGGGCCATGTCGTTGCCGGTGCCTGCGGCGACGATGCCGAGCGGGATGGCAGTACCGGCGACCAGATTGGTGCCTAGCGAGACCATGCCGTCGCCTCCGACGACGACCAGTGCGTCCGTTCCCGCCTCGACTGCGTGCGCCACTTCGCGACGCAGGAGCTCGAAGTTCGGCTCGCGCAGCATCGCGACGTCGTGGCCGGCTGCGATCAGGGCCTCGACCACGCGCGGACCGACCTCGCGGTTGTGACCGAACGACGCATTGGGGTTGATGGCCACGGTGATCCGCAACGCCGAGGCAGCACTCATACGGCGATTATGGGGTGCCGCGGGGCTCGGAGCCGAATCACCGGCGGTGCGTGTTGCACGGATGCCTCCCGGGGTGTTGGCTCGGAGCATGAGACTGACCAAGCTGGAACACGCCGCCCTCGTCCTCGAGCAGAACGGCGACAGGCTCTACATCGACCCGGGCTCGTTCACGACTGCCATCACCGAATCGGTGGGAACCGTGGCGATCGTCATCACGCACGAGCACCCCGACCACTGGACTCCCGAGCAGCTGAAGCGCATCGTCGACGCGAATCCCGACGTGCGGATCTTCGGTCCGGCCGGCGTCGTCGCTGCAGTGAGCGACTTCGCTGTCGAGCTCGTGGCCGCCGGTGACACTGTGGAGGTCGGAGCCTTCACGCTGCGATTCTTCGGCGAGAAGCACGCTGTCATCCACTCGTCCATCCCCGTGATCGACAACGTCGGTGTGCTCGTCAACGACACCCTCTACTACGCGGGTGACTCGTTCACCATTCCGGAGGGCGTTGCCGTCGACACCCTCGCTGCCCCCGCCGGAGCTCCGTGGATGAAGGTGAGCGATGTCATGGACTACGTCGTGGCCGTCGCGCCGAAGCACGTGTTCCCCACCCATGAGATGGTGCTCTCGCGCGCCGGCAAGGACATGTCGAACGCGCGACTGACGTGGGCGGTTGAGCAGGGCGGCGGCGAGTTCCACGCGCTGGAGCCCGGCGACACCCTGGATCTCTGAGCCGGATTCTGGGGCGCGGGCAGTAGCGACCACCACTGGAGCGCGCTTCGGGCGGTCGCTGCGCTCGGCCCTCAGCGGGCGGAGGTGGGGCTCGGCAGGGAGGGTGACGGGGTGGGTGATCTCGGCCCTCGTTTTCGGTTTCATCAGCCGGGGCGTCTGGGTCGGGTCGATCAGGGGCGGTGGGATCAGCCAGTACCGGTCGTGCTGGTCGCGGGTGATCTCCCAACCCTCATTGTGGACGCGGAGGTGACCCCGGCGGCACAACAGGATGCCGTCGGCGACGTCGGTGTTGCCGTGGTCGCGTTTCCAATGCCGGATGTGATGCACTTCCGTCCAGGAGGGTGGTCGGTCGCAGTCGGGTTCCAGACATCCGCCGTCGCGGATGCTGATCGCGAGGCGTTGCGCTCGATTGAACAGTCGTTCGTCACGGCCGAGGTTCAGCGGTTGCCCGGTCGCACTGAACAGCACGGGCAGGTAGCCGGCGCACAACCCCCGTTCGATGGTCGCCAGGGAGACAGCGCCGGGGTGACCCTCGATGGCAGCGAACCCGGACCCGGTGCGCAGCGCCTGCTCGTTGACGACGACCCGCACCGACGGGGTCTCCGTATCGAGGAGGCGCATCGGGTCGACGGATGCGCCAGCCCTGACCAGCTGGACGAGTCCTTCGGCAGCGTCGCGTTCCCGGATGGACCGGTCGACGAACGGATCCCGGACCGGTGCTGCCCCGAAGGCACGCTTCTTCGGGTCGGGCTGCCGGCGTGGGTGGGTCAACTGGTCGTGGACGCTCTGCAGCAGGGCACCGTTCTCCGGGTCCAGGGCGTACTCACCCCGGTACATGCCGTCGGGGCCGATCCACTGCCGCCAGTACTGCTTGTTCCGCAGTGCAGCCTCCCGGACAGCGACCCCGGCGGTGTCGATGAGGTCTCGGGCTGCACGGGCGGCGTTGCGCGCTTCGGCCACATGCACCCGGTGGGTGCCATCCGCCCCGAGCAGCTCGGTGAGCAGTGCAGCCAAGGCCGCTTCGAGGTCGTCGGCGGTGACCGCGTCGGTGACCTCGCCGAGACCGGCCTGGATCACATCGGCCACAGCCACGGTGAGCCGCCCCGCAGTGACCAGGACGGCCAGAGCGGCGTACCAGGGGGCCTCGACCGGCGGCACCACGGCGGCGAGGTCGGGGTCGGCGTCGCGGGCGGCGGCAAGGTCACCAGCGGCATCCGTCACCGCGATCATCTCACCCACCCGCGCCAGCGAGCGCGCTTCAGCCTTCGTCGACCCCGTCAGTGACACCAACAACGTGTCGGCGTCGGCGAACCCCGACCGGCGAGCCAACGAGCCCAGACCATGCTCCGGAGTGGAGCGGCGAGCGATCACCGCTGCCGCCAAGGCAGAGATGCGGTCGACCTCGTGCCGTGCAGTCGCCGAGGCCGCCTGGGTGGACAGCAGCTCGTCATCGGCCAGCCCCGCGAACGTGGCCGCGCACACCCCGGAAGACGCCAGAGTGGCGGTCAATCCGGTGAGCAACAGAGCCGGTGCGGGCATGACTCAATTGTCTCAAAACTAGGGGTCTCACGGGGCGAAATGGGACAACATTCCGCGATTGTTGGCTGGGGAGGAGTCCCGATCAGAGGCGGAATCGGAGGCTGACTACATCCCCGCGAATGAGGTGTGGGCGGTCGGGTGGGAGAGGTATCGGTACGCGTCCTCGCAGCACTCGGGAGCAACTCGACCAACGGAAAGCGGAGCTGGGTCGGGGCCGCTCGACCATCGGTCGACAGGGGTGCCTACGCCGGCGGGTCGACTGGCAGGCATCCGCGGCCGGAAAAGGACGATTTCGTGCCCCTCGGACGAGGGAATTGATGAATTCCCGACTCGATGGGAGGAAATATGGCGGAAATGCTTGCGCCGCCCCAGTTCGGGCGGCATGATTCTCCTGATTGAACCCCCTACTTCATTCACCTCCCGCGACCCGAAACGCGTAACGAAGGCGAATCAGAATGACCGAGTACCTCTACGACCTCTCCGGCGACTGGATCGCTTTCAGGGCGACCACCGAGAGCACGTATCTCTTCGATCCGACTGGTGAGTGGATCGGCTGGTTCCCCTGGGGCGATGCCGAGGCCGTCACCCCCGATGGCGACTATCTGGGCACCATCGTCAACGACCGCCTGGTGCGGGCCTACGGCCACACCTCGCGTGGATACCCGGCCTATCCCGGCGCCCCCGCCTTCCCCGGCCTGCCCTACAACCCCGGACAGGCTTCCTTCATCGGCAGCCTCGGCGGCTACGAGGACGCCTACGTCCAGCACTCGCTGAGCGCCTGACGCCCGCTCGCCCGAACCCTGAACGAGCCGGTTCAGTCGCGCTCGTACAGAGCCAGCAGGGCGTTCTCTGGCGAGCCCGTCAGCGCTATGGTCTCCCCTGCGAGATAGCGGTCGATGACCGTCGGGTCGATGTAGCTGCCCTTCGCGACCGTCGGGGTATTCCCGAGAACCTCGGATGCCGCGACCACCGCAGCGCGCACGGCCTGCTTCGCCTCCCTCTCGGATGACGCCGGACCGGCAGCCGCGAGCGCCGAGGCTGCGGCGATCGTGCCGCGCAGCGTGCGGAAGTCCTTCGCCGTGAAGTCTCCCCCGGTGGCCGTGCGCACGTACTCGTTGATCTGCGCTCCACCGAGAGCCCGGAAGCGGTTCTCGTCCTGCCACGCCAGGTACCGGGAACGCGGGGTGCGCCCCAGCAGCTCGGCGGAGACCGCGGCGAGGGCGGCATCCGTCACCTCGGCCTGCATCCTCTGGCCGCTCTTGGCCGGGAACGCCAGGCGCATGACCTCGCCGTCGAGCTTCACGTGACGCACCAGCAGCGTCGACAGGCCGAAGCTTCCGTTCGCCTCGAAGTACGCCTCGGCTCCCACCCGCACGGCTACGAGGTCGAGCAGGCGGAATGAGGTGGCGAGGATGCGCTCCCGCGAGAGCCCCTCGATGGCGAGGTCCCGCGTCACGCGCCCGCGCGCAACGGGCAGGGCGGCCGCCAGTTCGCGCATGCGGTCGAACTTCACGGCGTCACGGGCGGCCGTCCAGTCGGGGTGGTAGATGTACTGCCGGCGCCCGGCATCGTCGACGCCGACGGCGAGGATGTGCGCGTTCGGCCGATCGGCGATCCACACGTCAGTCCAGGCGGGCGGGATGACGAGGGCTTCGGCGCGTGCACGCTCTTCGGACCCGAGGGTGCGTCCCGCACCATCCAGATACCTGAAGCCCTTCCCTGAGCGTCGTCGGGTGTAGCCGGGACTGGTGTACGGCTCGACGTGCCTCAGGCGCACCATCGAACGACCCCACTGCGCCGTTCCCGTGTTCGCCGGCTCACTGCGCCTTCCGCTTCGGCGCGGGGGCGGCATCCGTCTCGGCATCGCTCTTCGCGGATGCCTTCCCCGACGACTTCGCCGAGCTGGTGCCGGAGCTCTTCGAGGCCGACTTCTTCGCGGGGGCCTTGGTCGGCGAGCCCGCGCTCTTCTTCGCAGCAGCGCCCGTGGCCTTCTTGGCATCGCCGGACTTCGACCCGCGCGCGCTCTCGACGCTGCGCCGCAGGGCGTCCATCAGGTCGATGACCTCGCCGCCGCCCTCCTCCTTCTCGGGGACCTCGCCGAACGTCGCCTCGGTGTCGATGGCGTCACCCTGCTCGAGCTTGCGCTCGATGAGCAGGCGCAGTTCCTTCTGGTACTCGTCGACGAACTCGTCCGGGGTGAAGTCGCTGGCGTAGGAGTCTACGAGGCTGGAGGAGAGCTCCAGTTCCTTGCTCGAGATGCGCACGGTCTCGTCGAGCGCCGGGAACGCCGCTTCTCGCACCTCGTCGCTCCACAACAGCGTCTGCAGCACGAGCACGTCGCCGCGCACGCGCAGGGCTGCGAGTCGTGTCTTCTGCCTCAGGGCGAAGCGCACGATGGCCGTGCGATCCGTCGACTCGAGGGTGCGGCGCAACAGCACGTAGGCCTTGGGCGAAGCGCCGTCGGGCTCGAGGAAGTAGCTCTTGTCGAACATGATCGGATCGATCTGCTCGTTCGGCACGAACTCGACGACCTCGATCTCGCGCGAGCGTTCTGCGGGCATGGCGGCCAGGTCGTCAGCGGTGAGCACCACGGTGCGCTCGCCGTCGTCGTAGGCCTTGTCGATGTGCGCGTACGGCACGATCTTGCCGCACACGTCGCAGCGCCGTTCGTAGTGGATGCGACCGCCGTCGGCGTCGTGGACCTGATGTAGGCCCACGTCGTGATCCTCCGTGGCGCTGTACAGCTTCACCGGCACGTTGACGAGCCCGAACGAGAGCGCGCCCTTCCAGATGGACCTCATCCGACCAGTACACACCCGCAACACCCGTATCGGCTAGGTTTGCCGCGTGGGTTGACAGGCTCGGCTGGAGGATGTGATGGCGAAGGCTTCGGGTTCGCAGCTCGTCAGCATCGCCGGGCACCGCCTCAAGATCTCCAATCTCGACAAGGTGCTCTACCCGGAGTCGGGCACCACGAAGGCCGACGTCCTCGGGTACTACGCCGCCATCGCCCCGGTGATGCTCCCGCACGTCATCTTCCGTCCGGCCACCCGCAAGCGCTGGGTGCACGGAGTCGGAACGCCGGATGCCCCTGGCCAGACGTTCTTCCAGAAGGACCTGCCCGCCGGCACACCAGACTGGGTTCCGCGAGCCGACGTCCCGCACTCCGATCACGACAACACCTATCCCCTCGTGAACAATGCGGCCGTGCTCGCCTGGCTGGCTCAGGCGGCCGCCCTGGAGATCCACGTGCCGCAATGGCGCTTCACGGCCGATGGCGCCCGCCGTAATCCCGACCGCATCGTGCTCGACCTCGACCCCGGCGACGGCATCGGCCTCGCGGAGTGCGCCGAGGTCGCGCATCTCGCCCGCACCATCCTCACGGGCATGGGCCTCGACCCGCTGCCGGTGACGAGTGGCAGCAAGGGCATCCACCTCTACGCCCAGCTCGACGAGAGGCAGACCTCCGACCAGGTCTCGGCCGTCGCCCGCGAGCTGGCCCGCGCCCTCGAGGCCGACCACCCCGACCTCGTCGTGAGCGACATGAAGAAGACGCTCCGCACGGGCAAGGTGCTCGTCGACTGGAGCCAGAACAACGGCAACAAGACCACGATCGCGCCGTACTCCCTCCGGGGGCGCTTCCGGCCGACCGTCGCCGCTCCGCGCACCTGGAAGGAGCTGACGTCGCCGAGCCTCGCCCAGCTCGAGTACGACGAGGTCCTCTCCAGGGTGGCGAAGGGTGGCGATGCGCTGGCCGCCATCGATGCGGGCGTCGGTCCGGTTCCGGATGCCGCCACGCAGGGCGAGCGCGCCACCGCGACTGCGGCATCCGGCAGCGATCGACTCAGCGAGTACAGGGCGAAGCGCGACGCCGCGAAGACACCCGAGCCCGTTCCGGATGCCGTGGGCATGCAGACCGACGGCCGCAGCTTCGTCATCCAGGAGCACCACGCCCGCCGGCTGCACTACGACCTGCGCCTGGAGCACGACGGAGTGCTGGTGAGCTGGGCCGTGCCCAAGGGAGTTCCCGCCGACCCCGGGCGCAATCACCTCGCCGTGCAGACCGAGGACCACCCCCTCGAGTACGGCGGCTTCGAGGGCACGATCCCCGCTGGCGAGTACGGCGCCGGCACCATGCGCATCTGGGATTCCGGCAGCTACGAGCTCGAGAAGTGGCGCGACGACGAGGTGATCGTGACGCTGACGGGGTCGGCCGCCGGTGGGCTCGGTGAGCCTGTGCGCATAGCGCTCATCCGAACCGGCTCTGGAGGCGACGGGACAAGCGGTGGGGGCGGCGGTGCGAAGTCCAACTGGCTGCTGCACCGCATGAAGTCCACGACCCCGCACTACTCCCCCGCGGCCCGGCGCCGGTACGCCCCGGTGCCGCCGGCCGCGCACCAGGCCATGCTCGCGCGGGCCGGTTCCCTCGCCGACCTGGGCAACGGCCCCGAGTGGGCGATCGAGATGAAGTGGGACGGCATCCGTGCCATCGCCTCCGTCGAAGGTGACGCCGTGCGCCTCATGACGCGCAACGGCAACGACGTGACGGCGGCCTATCCCGAGCTCATCGCACTGGCCGATGTAGCCCACGTGCGCTCCGGGGTCTTCGATGGCGAGATCGTGGCGACGGATGCCTCGGGTCGGCCGGACTTCGGCCTGCTGCAGGAGCGCATGAACCTCGTCAAGCCCGGCGAGATCGAGGCGGCCAGGAAGCGGCGCCCCGTGCGCCTGTTCCTGTTCGACGTGCTCGAGCTCGACGGCGATGACCTCACGGCTCACTCGTACTCGACCCGGCGCACGCAGCTCGCGAAGGTGATCGACGCGCCACGGGGCTCGCCCATCGCCGTTCCCGACGCCTTCGACGGCGACGCCGGGAGCGCCATCGAGTTCAGCAGGAACCTCGGGCTCGAGGGCATCGTCGCCAAGGAGACCGGCTCCCCCTACGAGGAGGGTCGGCGCTCGGGCGTCTGGATCAAGATCAAACATCTCGGCACCCAGGAGGTGGTGATCGGCGGCTGGCGCACGGGCAAGGGCAACCGCGCGGGGACCTTCGGGTCGTTGCTCGTCGGCCTGCCGACCCCCGAGGGCCTGCGCTACGTCGGCCGCGTCGGCAGCGGCCTGCGCGACCAGGATCTCGAGCGCGTCATGAAGCTCCTCGAGCCGCTCGCCCAGACCGAGAACCCGTTCATCAGCGTGCCGCGCGAGGACTCCGGTGACGCGCACTGGGTGACGCCGACCCTCGTGGGCGAGGTGGAGTTCGCCGGGTGGACGCGCACGGGGAGCCTGCGACATCCGACGTGGCGCGGCATCCGTTCCGACAAGAATCCCGGTGATGTCGTTCGGGAGTGAGCGATCGGCTCGACAGAGTGCTCGTGCCCCTCAGAACCGCCAGACCAGCGGAACGATGCCGATGGCCACGGCGTAGAAGACCACCATGACGGGCAGCCCGAGCTTCCAGTAGTCGCCGAAGCGCAGGCCGGCCGGACCCTGGATCATGAGGTTCGCCGGAGTGGCGACGGGAGTGAGGAGAGCTGCGGCCGACACCACGGCGACGGCCATGAGGAACGGCAGCGGCGACACCTGCATCTCCGTCGCGACCGAGATGGCGATCGGCAGGATGATGAGCGCCGTCGCGGTGTTGCTGATGAGCTGCCCGAACACCAGCGCGACCAGGCAGAGCGCGCCGAGCACGACGAGCGGACCGGAGTCGCCGACGATGCCGATGAGCCCTGTGGCGATCATCTCGGCGGTGCCGGTCTGGGTGATGGCCGTCGACATCGGGATCATGCCGGCCACGAGCAGCAGCGTCGTCCAGGAGATGGAGCGGTGCGCCCGCTCGACGGTGACGGTGCGGGTGAGCACCATCGCCCCGGCGGCGAGCAGGCCGGTGACCGCGGGCGGGAAGACGCCCGTGGCGAGCGCGACCACCATGAGCACGAGGATGACCAGCGCGGTCCAGGAGCGACGGCCGAGTGGAGCGGCCTGACGGCGCACCGCGTTCGGCGCGTCGACCACGACGACTGCCGGGTCGGCGAGGTTAACGTCGAGGGCGTCCCAGTCGCCCTGCAGCAGCAGCACGTCGCCCACCTCGAGCACGATGTCGCCGTTCTCCAGGTGCTCGCCGGCGCGCTGTACCGCCAGGATGACCAGGTCGCCGCTCTCGGTCACCATGCCGGGGAACACCGTCGCTCCGACGAACGCCGACCGCGGAGGCACGAGCACCTCGGCGACGCCGGACTCGGCATCGAGCAGCGGCGGCTGTGCGGCATCCGTTCGCAGTCCGGGGTAATCGCGCAGGAGAACCCGAGCCTGATCGCTGAGGTCGCGAGGCATCGTGGCCGGGGTGCGGGCGGGGATGACGAATCGCTGCACCAGAAGCACGAGCAGGACCGATCCGACGACGATGGGCAGGCCAGCCACGGCGAAGTCGAAGAAGCCGAACGGATGCCCCGTCGCATCGTCGGCGTACTCCGAGGCGAGAACATTGACCGGGCTGCCCGTGAGAGTGAGCAGTGACCCTGCGTGTGCGCCGAAGGCCAGTGGCAGCAGCAGCTTCGCCGGCGCCACCAGGATGCGCGATGCGATGACCACGACGACGGGCAGCAGAGCGGCCACGGCGCCGTTCACGCTGATGAGGGCGGAGAGCACGGCAACGACGACCATGACGAGCACCGTGAGCCTACGCACGTCGCCGCCTCCACGTCGCACGAGCTGCTGGCCCGCCCACGCCGTGAGCCCTGTGCCGTCGAGTCCCTCGGCCACGACGAACAGGGCTGCGATGAGGATGACGGCAGGATCGGCGAAGCCCGCGAATGCCTGCGGCAGGTCGAGGACGCCCGTCGCGAGGAGGGCGAGCGAGACGCCGACGGCGACGAGGCCCGTCGGGATGCGTCCGCTGATGAAGGCGATCACGGCCAGCGCCAGGATGATGAGCGTCAGCGCGGAATCCGTCACAGGGCCGACTGTAGCCGAGCGGGTCGACGAATAAACGTCTCCCCCGGACGCGTTGCTGGCACGTCGCTGCACTCTGGGCCAGACTGATGCCACAACGGGTGCACCCACGCCCTGCAGACGGAGGTCCCTATGAGTGTTCCGGCGAGCCCGACAGCATCCACCGCAATTCGAGCGACGAGCTGGTTGCCGCTCATCGTCGTCGTCCTCACGCAGATCCAGGCGTCCTTCGCCGTGAACGCGCTGACGGTCTCGATGCAGGGCATCACGACGGACCTCGACACTCCGGCCACCTCGGTGGGAACGGCCATCACGGCCGGCACCTTCGCCATGGCCGCGTTCATCCTGCTGGGCGCCAAGCTCGGCGCGCGCTTCGGCAGCAGACGCGTGTTCCAGATCGCCGTCGTCATCCACGCTGTCGCGATGCTGGCCGTCGCCCTGAGCGTGAGCCCGGCGATGCTGTTCGTCGCGCAGGCGTCATCCGGTGCCGTCATCGCCCTCATCGCCCCTGCACTCGTGGTGTTCATCGCCAGCAACTACAACGGAAAGCAGCAGGCCCAGGCGATCGGCCTCCTCGCCGCCGCCATCCCCGCTGCCGGTGTGCTCGCACTCCTCATCGCCGGGACCTTCGCCTCGACGATCGGCTGGCGCTACTCCTTCGCTCTCGTGGCGGCGCTCGGGGCGGTGAACCTTCTGCTCAGCTTCAGGCTCAAGAAGGTCGATTCGCAGCCGCTGCTGCAGATCGACTGGACCGGCGCCATCCTCGCCGCCATCGCCATCATCCTGCTGAGCTTCGGCTTCAGCGGCCTCAACTCGTGGGGCCTCGTGCTGGCCACGGATCAGGCTCCGTTCGACATCCTCGGCGTCTCGCCGGCGCCCATCCTCGTGGTGCTCGGCCTCATCGTGGGCCAGGGATTCTTCCTCTGGCTCCGGCGCCGGCAGGCCGCGAAACTCCCCCGCATCTTCGATCTCCGCGTGCTCGCGACAGGGTCCGAACGCGCCGTCACGGCCTGCATGGCGATCATGCTGTTCGTCGGCACCGCGGCGAACTTCCTCATCCCGCTCTACATCCAGGTGGTGCAGGGGCGTTCGAGCATCCAGACGTCGTTCTCGATCATCCCGTACACGCTGTCGATCTTCGTGGCGAGCACCTTCGTGGCCACCCTGTACTCGCGCTTCCCGCCGCGCCAGCTCGCCCGCGCCGGCTTCATCGTGGTGGCCGCGGCCCTCACCCTGCTGGCGTTCACCATCCGCAACGACTGGGGCCAGTTCCTGGTGGTGCTCGGGCTCATCCTGCTCGGCCTCGGACAGGGTGCCATCGTCGCGCTCGTGTTCAACACGCTGCTCTCGGCTGCGCCCAAGGAGCTGGCCGGCGACGTGGGCGCCTGGCGCGGACTGGTGCACAACCTGTCGGGCAGCGTCGGCATCGCCGTCATCAGCGTCTTCGCCGTCGGGGTGTTGAGCGGCATCGTGGCGACCACCGCCGAGGAGCATCCTGAGCTCCCACCGGCCCTCATCTCGCAGGTGGACCTCGACAACGTGAACTTCATCACGAACGCCCAGCTGAAGGACGTTCTCTCGCAGACCTCGGCCTCTCCGCTGCAGGTCGTCGCCGCTCTGGCGGTCAACGCCGATGCGCGCCTGCGCGCCCTGCAGATCTCGCTGCTCGCGCTCGCCTTCCTGGCGCTCCTGGCGATCATCCCGGCCGGACGGATGCCCGGACGTATGCGCGACGAACTCCCCGAGAAGCTCGAGCCCGACGACCCGGACGCGATCGTCGACGACACCGTCTCCGATGCCGACGAGGACGCAGCGGCTGCAGGCTTCAGCACAACCACCATCACTGCAGCCCCCATCCGGAAGGACAGCGCATGACCTCCAGCGCGTACAAGATCATCCCGGCCACGTTCACGGCCATTCCGTCGCTCGAGGCCGGGCGCGCCATCGCGGTGAGGGCTGTCGAGACTCCGGATGCCGCTCTCGAGGCGATCGGCT
Organism: Leifsonia stereocauli; assembly: GCF_038432415.1. Classification (NCBI taxonomy): domain Bacteria; kingdom Bacillati; phylum Actinomycetota; class Actinomycetes; order Micrococcales; family Microbacteriaceae; genus Leifsonia; species Leifsonia stereocauli. Next base: position 645,954 of record NZ_JBCAUN010000001.1, on the reverse strand, counting down.
ACGTCATCGGAACCGACGGCGACGTGCCCGCCGCGCTCGGCCTCGACCGCGCTGCCCTGGGCCGAGCCGGCTTCACCGGGAAGATGGGCGAGACGCTGTTGGTGCCCACGGGCGACGGCCCCGAGCTGGTCGCCGTGGGTGCCGGTGACGCTGAGCTCACGACGTCGACGCTGCGCGATGCGGCGGCGGCGTTCGCCCGTGCCGCGAAGGCGTCTGCCCGCATCGGCCTGGTCGTGCCGGAGAACCCGGCGGTCTCGGCTTCCGACGCCGGTGCAGTGATCACCGAGGGCATCCTGCTCGCCCGGTACCGCTTCTCCGCCCTCCAGTCGGCGCCGAAGGACACTCCCCTCGCAGCGGTGGAGATCGCCATGGCCGGGACATCCGCCGACGAACTCGCCACGGGTATCCGCCGCGGCGTCGTGACCTCGCGCAGCGCCGCCCTCGCCCGCGACCTGGCGAACGCCCCACCCAGCCACCTGACCGCCACAGACCTGGCCGACATCGCGGCGCAGCTCGGCGACGAGTTCGGTTTCGACGTCGAGTCGTACGACAAGGCGCAGCTCATCGAGATGGGCTGCGGCGGCCTGCTCGGCGTCAACGCCGGCAGCGCTGAGGAGCCGCGCATGATCAGGCTCAGCTACACCCCGGCGGCGTCCGCCGCGAACGGCCGCCACGTCGCCTTCGTCGGCAAGGGCATCATGTACGACTCCGGCGGCATCAGCCTCAAGCCATCGGATCCCATGCACCTGCTCATGAAGATGGACATGGGTGGCGCCGCCGCCGTGCTCGGTGCTCTGGCGGCACTGCGCGACCTCGACTCCCCCACCGCCGTGACGGCGTTCCTGTCGTGCACCGACAACATGCCCTCGGGTTCCGCCTACAAGCTCGGCGACGTGCTCACCGCTCGCAACGGCACGACCATCGAGGTGAAGAACACCGATGCCGAGGGTCGTCTGGTCATGTCGGATGCGCTCGTGCTCGCCAGCGAAGGCAGGCCCGACGCCATCGTCGACATCGCGACGCTGACCGGAGCCGCGCTCATGGCTCTCGGAGGGGCGACGGCCGCCCTCCTCGGAAATGACGAAGCGGTCATCGAGGGCGTGAAGGCGGCAGGGGCGGCATCCGGAGAATCGGTCTGGCAGCTTCCCCTGGAGAAGAGCTATCGCAAGCAGCTCGACTCCGACATCGCCGACATCGCGAACCTCGGTGGACCCCACGCCGGTGCGACGACGGCCGCACTGTTCCTCGCCGAGTTCGTGGACGGCATCCCGTGGGCCCATCTCGACATCGCCGGCACGATGCAGTCGGCCACGGACGATGCCTGGCGATCGAAGGGCGCCACAGGGTTCGGGGCACGCCTGCTCGTCGACTTCGCCGTGAATTTCGGATCAGAGTGACACGATGACGTCCACCGAGCGAAATCCGGGACGAGCGCAGCTCCATGTCAGCGGTCGGGACACCGAGCTTCAGGCAGACCTGCCGCGGGAGGTCTCGACGGGCTCGCTGCCGAACGCGGAGCGCATCGCAACCCTCATGCAGCAGGCGCACGATCAGTTCGCACCGCTCGACGATGGCGCCGTCGCCGACTACATCCCGTCGTTGGGCACCGCTGACCCGGCACTGTTCGGACTCGCCATCGTGGGAGTGAACGGCGACTCCCGCGCCGTCGGCGATGCAGACCACCTCTTCTCGATCCAGTCGATCTCGAAGGCATTCGTCTTCGCCCTGGTCTGCGAGGCGCTCGGCCACGAGCAGGTGTGGCGGGCGATCGGGGTGAACAACACCGGACTGCCGTTCAACTCCGTGATGGCCCTCGAGCTGAACGGCGGTCGTCCCATGAATCCCATGGTCAACGCCGGCGCCCTCGCCACCACGGCTCTCGCACCCGGCGACACTGCCGTCTCACGCTGGGCGTTCATCCGGGACGGCCTCTCGGCCTTCGCCGGTCGCGAGCTGGAGATCGACACCGCGGTGTACGAGTCCGAAGCCGCAGCGAATCACCGCAATCAGGCCATCGCGCGCCTGCTCCAGAGCTACGGCCATCTGCCTGGGGATCCGATCGAGGTCACCGACGTGTACACGATGCAGTGCTCGCTGCTGGTGTCCGCCCGCGACCTCGCGGTCATGGCCGCGACCCTCGCCGACGGCGGGGTGAACCCGGTGACCGGCCGACGCGTCGTCGGCGAGGAGGTGTGCGCGGACACCCTCGCCGTCATGGCGACGACGGGCCTCTACGAGATGTCCGGAGAGTGGCTCTTCGAGGTCGGCATGCCCGGCAAGAGCGGCGTCTCCGGCGGCATCATCACCATCGCCCCGGGCAAGGGCGGGCTGGCGACCTTCTCCCCGCGCCTGGACGCCGCAGGCAACAGCGTGCGGGGCCAGAGCGCCACCCGTTTCCTGTCGAAGGCGCTCGGTCTCAATCTCTTCGCCTCGCGACCGGTGACGGAGGGCCGCCAGGACTGAACTGCCCCCGAAATGGGGTCGGCGATCGGTTGTCCTCATTTATGAGGACACGTAACGTGAGTGCTACGGGCCGCACCCGAACGGTGAACTCACCGCTCGAGGCTCGTGAGCATCGTCGCTCCAGTCAGAGCGATCATCAGTCCTCAGGCTGGAGCTCGAGCGGCTTGGCACCGTGGGTGGTGGCATGCTGCACGGGCGGGGTCACCCGCTCGGTTTCTCCTGGACTATGGACTCGAGAGCGCGCAGCTGCATCACGGCGGTGTTCGGATCCGTTGGTCGGGGGCGACCCGAACTCTCCCGACCACGGACCGCGCCGCCTCCGAGTCGGATGCCGGCACATCGACCCTCTCCGGAGATGATGGTGAGGTGTTCCGCGACGGCCGACTCCCACGCCGCGCTGCACGCACCATCGCCCCAGGACAAGAGAGTCGCGCATGCCGACCACCCGTTTCACCGTGACAGCCACATCGTGGATCACCCCGGCGCTCCGCCGCATCAGCCTGCACACCGACGACCTCTCGGGCTTCGCCGAGAGCATCTTCACCGACCGCTACGTGAAGCTCGTCTTTCCGAAGCCCGGCGTCGAGTACCCCGACCAGATCGACGTGCGCGCGCTCCGCGGAACGATGGCGCCTGAAGACCTGCCCGTCGTGCGCACCTACACGGCACTGCATCCCGATGTCGCATCCGGAACCCTCGACATCGACTTCGTCGTGCACGGCGACGAGGGAACAGCCGGGCCGTGGGCGGCAGCTGCGGAGGTCGGCGACCTGCTGTTGGCCAACGGTCCGGGCGGCGCCTACAGGCCCGACCCCGCAGCCGACTGGCACCTGCTCGTCGGTGACGAGTCGGCGCTGCCCGCCGTGACAGCGGCGCTCGAGGTGCTGCCTCCCGACGCCGTCGTGCACGTCATCATGCTGGTCGAGTCCGCCGAGCACGAGCCGCAGCTGGCTGCGCCCGTCGGAGGCTCGATCACCTTCGTGCATCGCAACGGTGGAACCGGAGACGGACTGCTGACGGATGCCGTCCGCACTGTCGACTGGCGAGACGGTCGGGTGCATGCCTTCGTGCACGGCGAGGCCGAGGAGGTCATGCGCGGCGTGCGCCCCTACCTGCGCGCCGAACGCGGGCTGCAGCGCGACCAGCTCTCGATCTCGGGCTACTGGCGCCGCGGACGCAGCGAGGACGGCTTCAGGCTGTGGAAGTCGGAGTTCGCCAGCGTCGAGGGCGACTGATCGCCCGGGCCATCACCCGGATTGACTTTCCGAATCATCCGAGCGTAATATTCCAGCTGGAATAATCGACACGGAAGATTCATCATGGCTGAGCTCACTCCCCTGGGCATTGCGGCGCTCGCGCTGCTGGCCGAGCGACCCATGCATCCCTACGAGATGTACCAGACCCTCGTGCACCGCCGAGAGGACCGGAACGTCAAGGTGCGGCCGGGCTCGCTCTACCACTCCGTCGATCGGCTCGCCCGCGAGGGACTCGTCGATGCGGTCGGGGTGGATCGCGAGGGCAATCGGCCCGAGCGCACGAGCTACGCCATCACGGATGCCGGACGTCGAGCTCTCGACGACCGCGTCGCCACGATGCTCGCGACACCGGCCGAGGAGTATCCCGAGTTCCGGCACGCCGTCGCCCAGGCCCACAACCTGCCGGTCGACGAGGTGCTCGCCCTCCTGCGGTCCCGCAGCACCAGCCTCAATGACGACCTGAAGGCCCTGGGCCTCGCCAAGGAAGCCATCGAGTCCAAGCAGATCCCCGAGCGGTACTGGTTGGACGCCCACTACCAATCCACCATGCTTCGCGCCGAGCTGGACTGGCTGGACGCGACCATCGAACGCATCGCGAACGGCGAGGTCTCCTGGACCGACGCCATCCCCGAACATCTCATAGAAAAGAACCACTGATGGAGAACATCACCAAGCCGTGGCCGGCCCTCTGGGCGCTCGTCATCGGCTTCTTCATGATCCTGGTCGACTCGACCATCGTGTCGATAGCCAACCCGACCATCCTGCGCGAGCTGCACACGGACATCACCGCTGTGCTGTGGGTGACCAGCGCCTACCTGCTGGCCTACGCCGTGCCGCTGTTGATCACCGGTCGCCTCGGCGACCGCTTCGGCCCGAAACGCATGTACCTCACGGGCCTCGTCATCTTCACTCTCGCGTCGTTGTGGTGCGGCCTGTCCGACACGATCGAGATGCTCATCCTGGCGCGCGTCGTGCAGGGCCTGGGCGCAGCACTCATGACGCCGCAGACCATGGCGGTCATCACCCGCATCTTCGCGCCCGACAAGCGCGGCGCAGCGATGGGGCTCTGGGGTGCCGTCGCCGGCATCGCGACTCTGGTCGGCCCGATCCTCGGCGGCGTGCTCGTCGACTCCCTCGGCTGGGAGTGGATCTTCTTCGTGAACGTGCCCGTCGGCATCGTCGCGTTCGTGCTGGCCTGGCGCCTGGTTCCGAACCTCACCACCCACGCGCACAAGTTCGACTGGCTCGGCGTCGCTCTGAGCGCCATCGGCATGTTCCTCGTGATCTTCGGGATCCAGGAGGGCGAGACCTACGACTGGGGAACCATCGTCGGGCCGATCACCGTGTGGGGCCTGATCATCGTCGGAATCGCGTTCCTGGCCGCCTTCATCATCTGGCAGCGCTTCAACAAGAACGAGCCGCTGCTGCCGCTCGACCTGTTCAAGGACCGGAACTTCGCCCTCTCGAACGCCGCGATCACCGTGGTCGGACTGGCGATCGTGGCCATGCCGCTGCCGCTGGCCTTCTACTACCAGGTCGCTCGTGGCCTCGAGCCGACTCAGGCTGCGCTGATGCTCATTCCGATGGCCGTCGTCTCCGGGGTCATGGCCCCGTTCGTCGGCCGACTCACCGACAGGGTCGACCCCAAGTGGATCGCGTTCAGCGGCTTCACGATCGTCGCGCTTGCACTCGCGTGGTACGCCATCATCATCACTCCCGACATCGAGCTGTGGATCCTGTTGATTCCGGCCGCCTTCCTCGGCCTGGGAATGTCGGGCATCTGGGCACCTCTTGCCTCGACCGCGACGCGCAACCTCCCGCCCCGCCAGGCCGGGGCCGGGTCCGGTGTCTACAACATGACCCGCCAGGTCGGCTCGGTCTTCGGCTCCGCCGCCATCGCGGCCCTGCTGAACGCACGGCTCGCAGCGAACCTCCCCGGCTTCGACACCGGAGCCGCGGAACAGTCGAGTGGTGGAGGCGAGGCGCTTCCCGCCGCTGTGGCCGGGCCATTCACGGATGCCATGGCCCAGTCGCTCTGGTTGCCCGTCATCGCGTTCGGAATCGGCGCACTCGTTGTGCTGTTCTTCGCCAAGCCGAAGCAGACCATCGACTGGAGCAAGCCACGCACGGGTTCCGTCCCGGCGACCGAGACCGCTCCGGCGTCAATCGCGGAATAGCCGCATCTCGCGAGCCTCGCTCGCCGATCGTCGCTGCTGAAAGGCCCTCGGACCCATGTGGATCCGAGGGTCTTTCGTCTTTCCTCCTGCGCAGGTGCGAGCTACTAGTCTCATCGCGCGTCGTCAAGCCACTGGTCAATCTCGAAGCATCTGACGCAAGGTGGACGCATCGACGTTCACGGTGAGGAGGAGAAGATGTCAGAGACCAGGGATCCCGAGAGTGATGACACGTCTCAGGTGGGTGAGTCAGCGGAGCAAGCGCCAGACTCTGCGATGCCGTCTGACGAGACACTCGACGAGCCGAGCACGGAGAGCGAACCCGGCGAGGAACCGCGCGCCGCAGTATCTGATGACTCCGAGCCCGATCATGAGGCCGTGGGCATCGGGGTCATCGACGCACCGCCCTCTTCCTGAGCCGATGCCTCGGGAATATGCACTGCACAATAGAGCGATCTACGGACGCCTGAAATGAAAAACCCCCGGGATGACCGGGGGTTTCAATCTGGGGTACTTGGACTCGAACCCAGAACAACGGTGAGTCGTCTCGACCCTTTCCACCATGACTGAAGGGGCAGAATCCCGCGGATCTCCGCGGTTCTCATGCAGTAAGCGCACCGGCTACGACGGAGTTATACGGGCTCATCAGAGGCCTCTGACGGCATTCATGGTGCATTTGCGGTCAATGCAAGGTCGCGTCGGTAACCGGCTGTGGTCGGCCCCATCCTCCGCATCGAACCTGCGCTGCAGGATAGTCCTCTCGACCGTGATATCGGATGGGCATCTGGAAGTATCGAAGTATTTCTGCAGGGGTTTGCGCGCCTGCCCTACCCTGCGGTACCGGTATAACCCCTACTGCGTGGTGGGGATTCGCGGACTCCTCCCCGATTCCCCCCACGCCTTGCTGCTCCTAGCGTGAAGCCACATCACCTACGGGACAGTCCCGGGATCGGATAAGGCTCATGGACAACATCGAGATCGACGACTTCGACAAGTCGTTCAACAGCGGCGTGTGGGGATCGGGCAACACCGAGACCACGACCACCACGACCAGCCTCGGCCTGGCGGCCGACAACTCGTTCAACACGGACGACTCCACCAACAACAGCGACAACGTCGTCGTTGATGTCGCGGACTCCTTCAACGAGGACTCGAACGACACGACGACGGACATCTCTGACTCCTGGAACGATCACTCGGACAACTCGATGACGGACAATTCCGACAATTCGGAAACGGACAACTCCGACAACTCGACGACCGACAACTCCGACAACTCGACGACCGACAACTCCGACAACTCGGAGACGGACAACTCCGACAACTCGACGAACGACTCGTACAACGATTGGTCGACGGACACGGTGAGCGACTCGTACAACACCTGGACCGACTCGTCGACCGATGACCACTCGACCACCGTCGGAATGCGCTCCTACAACACGGGCATCGGCGACGTGTCGCTCGCCGGCGGTTCCGGCGGTTCCGGCGGTTCCGGCGGCGACGGAGACACGATGATCAACAACCAGAACACGATCATCGATCAGTCCTACAACGCCGCGGGCGGAGACGGCGGCTGGAGCGGCAGCAGCGCTGTCGTCGCGTCGGGCGACGACTCGATCGCAGCGGGCAACGACGTGAACGTGGCGACCAACGTCGACTACTCGACGAACATCTCGTCGGCCGAGGGCGACGTGAACCTGAACAACGACACGACGATCACCACGGTGGACGGCTCCTACAACACCTACGAAGACTCCTCCAGCTGGGAGGACAGCTCGACGCACACCTCAGTGGCCGACTCCTACAACTCGTGGACCGAGACCTACTCGGCGGACGACTCGTTCAACGAGACCGACGACCTCTTCCAGTCCACCGAGGTCTCGGTCGACGTGAATGCGATCGTCGACAGCGGCGACGCGGCCATCGGCGACGCCTTCGCCGGCTGACACCCACCCGGCCGGCGCGACGCGAGCAGCTCGTGTCGGCCGGGTGCCCCATCCACTCAATCTGAAGAAAGCGAGCAATCATGCCCGACTACACCGAGACCAATCTCGACGACTCGTTCAACTCGCGGGTCCGTGACTCCAACAACATGACCACGACCAACACGACCACCAACCTCGGCGTCAACCTGGACCAGGTCGGTAACACCGACTCGTCGACGAACGACAGCGACAACTTCACGGTCGGCCTGGACAACGTCGGCAACACCGATTCTCACGACACCACGAGCGAGGCCAGCGGTTCATTCAACGACTGGTCCGACAACTCAGTGGAAGACAACAGCGACAACTCCCTGGCCGACAACAGCGACAACTCGGTCGAGGACAACAGCGACAACTCCGTGACCGACAACAGCGACAACTCGGTCGAGGACAACAGCGACAACTCACTCAACGGCTCGTACAACGACGGGTCGACGAGCGCTGTCACCGGCTCGCACAACTCCTACCTCGACGATTCCATCGACGACCACTCGGTGGAGGTCGGCACCCGCGACTACAACACGGGCATCGGCAGCCTCGGCCTCGGCGGAGGAGGAGGCGGCGGCGATACCTGGGTGAACAACCAGAACACGATCGTCGACCAGTCGTACAACGCGAGCATCGACGGTGAGGGCGACTACAGCGCGGGCGGCGGCTTCGCCGTCGTCGCGTCAGGCGACGGATCCGTCGCGGCGGGGAACGACGTCGACCTCAGCCAGAGCGTCGACCACTCGACGACGATCTCGGGCGGGGGCGACGTGAACATCGGCAACGAGACGCAGATCGTGACGATCACCGACTCGTACAACGAGACGACCGACGAGTCCTCCTGGACGGACGCCTCGACGCACCTCGACGTCGAAGACTCGTACAACTCGGACACGGCGAGCTGGTCGGCCACGAACTCGTTCAACGACGAGCTGACGTCGCAGACCGACGAGACGTGGAACGTCGACGCTGACGTCATCTGGGGCAGCGGCGACGCCATGATCGCCGACGCCCCGACCGTCGACGACGCGTTCGACGAGTCCTGACCCCATCCGATCGGCGCGCCGCGCCGAACCCCTGAGGCGGTGTCTCCGGAAACCTCCGGAGGCATCGCCTGCCCCATGCGCACGAGCGTCCGCCGACGACCGCCGGACGATGAAGGAGTGTCGACGATGACGAAGGCCGCGCCCGCAGCATCAATGACGTCCGCCCCCGGGGACGACACCTCCTCGACCGCGATGGCCCGCGCCAACCAGCAGTTGGTCCACCTGGTCGAGAAGACCGCCGACCTGTCCGGCGCGCTCGGACGGGCGGATCTGGTCGGGCGGCTCGAGCAGACGCGTGCCCGACTGAACGACCCGTACGTCCGCGTCATCGTCGTCGGACAGTTCAAGCAGGGCAAGAGCAAACTCGTGAATGCTCTCGTGAACGCGCCAGCGTGCCCCGTCGACGACGACATCGCCACGAGCGTCCCCACCTCCGTGTCGTACGCCGAGGAGCCCGCCGCGTACGCCATCATCCGTGACGGGAACAGCCCGACAGGCGGGGTCGAGCGGTTGCCCATCCCCCTCGACTCGCTTGCCGACTTCGTCTCCGAGCGTGGCACGCGCAGCGACGAGCACGACATCGTCGGAGCCGAGGTCGTCCTGCCGCGCGAACTGCTGCGCGGCGGTCTGAGGCTCGTCGATTCGCCGGGCGTCGGCGGTATCGAATCGACGCGATCGGTCAGCACGCTCGCCGCCCTGTCGACGGCACACGCGGTCCTCCTCGTGTCGGATGCCTCGCAGGAGTACACCGAGCCGGAAGTGCAGTTTCTCAAGCACGCGCTGCGCGTGTCTCCGAATGTCGCTGCAGTGTTGTCCAAGACCGACATCTACCCGTCGTGGCGCCAGATCGAGGAGATCGACCGGTCGCACCTCGGCGATATCGGACGGATCCCCATGTTCGCCGTGTCGAGCGATCTGCGGATGCTGGCAGCCCAGGAGCAGGATCGAGCGCTGAACGAGGAGTCCGGGTTTCCCGCGCTCGTCGCTCACCTGCGCCGGGATGTACTCGACAGGGCCGAGATCGTGCATCGCCGCGCAGCTGTCCACGATCTCGCATCCGTCGTCGACCAGCTCGGCATGGCCGTCAAGACCGAACTCAATGCACTGCTCAACCCGCAGGACACGCCGGCGATGATCGCAGACCTCGAATCCGCCAAAGCACGCGCCGACGAGTTCCGCAGCCGATCGTCGCGCTGGCAGGTCACCCTGAGCGATGGCATCGCCGATCTCATCTCCGACACCGAGCACGACCTGCGGGATCGTCTTCGAAAGGTGCAACGCGACGCAGAGGTCGCCATCGACGAAGGCGATCCCGGCCCCATCTGGGATCAGATCGCCGAGTGGCTCGACCAGCGCGTGGCCAACGCCGTGTCCGAGACGTTCGTGTGGACGAACGACCGCTCAAGGTGGCTGTCCGAGCAGGTCGCCGAGGAGTTCTCGCTCGAGGAGTCGACCATCCCGTTCATCGACGTGAGCGACACGGAGGGGGTGCTGGACCCGGTCGAACACGTCCAGGGCATGGACGCGGGCCAGCTCGGAGCGACCGAGAAGATCTACATCGGGCTTCGCGGCTCGTACAGCGGTGTACTGATGGCGGGCCTCGCGATGAGCCTCATCGGTGTGGCCCTGATCAACCCCGTGTCCCTGGTGGTCGGCGTGCTCGTCGGCCGTCGTGCCTATCGAGAGGACAAGACGGCGCGCCTCAGCCGACGTCAGGCGGAGGCCAAGAACCTCACGCGTCGGCACATCGACGACGTCGTCTTCCAGGTCGGCAAACAGCTGAAGGATCGACTGCGGTTCGTTCAGCGCGTCGCGCGCGATCACTTCGGCGGCATCGCCGACCAACTCCACCGCTCCCTGTCCGACTCGGTCCTGGCAGCGAAGCAGGCCGCAGCGACCTTCGAGTCGGATCGCAACGGACGCGTCATCGAACTCCGGCGGCAGCTGGCACACATCGAGTCCCTGCGCGCAGAGATCCCGGCATCCGTTGACGGGTCGGAGGCAGGTCGATGAGCGCGACGCTCGCCGACGTCACCGAACTCCTCGGCGACGCTCGCGAGGTGTACGCCGGCGACAGCGTCGCCGAGGCGACGCTGGACACGTATGCGGGTCGCCTGCGCGAGCCGTTGCGTCTCGCGGTTGCGGGCATGGTCAAGGCCGGCAAGTCAACGGTCCTGAACGCTCTGATCGGCGAGCAGATCGCACCGACTGACGCCGGCGAGTGCACCAGAACGATCACGTGGTATCGCTACGGTCGGTCCGCCACGATCACGGCGCACCTCCACGGCGGCGCCGAGGTGCGTCTCCCGGTCGCCCGATCCGACGGCGCGCTCGTCCTCGACCTCGGATCGCGCACCGCCGACGACGTCGCCTGGCTCGACGTCGTCTGGCCGTCCGAGAGCCTCCGCTCCACCGTGCTCATCGACACTCCCGGCATCGCCTCGATCTCAGAAGACGTGTCAGAGCGGTCGACGCGCTTCCTCACGCCGACGCGCTCCCCTTCCGAGGCCGACGCGATCCTGTACCTGCTCCGCCACATCCACGCATCAGACGTGCGTTTCCTCGAGGGCTTCCGCGACACCGCGGCGGGCGCCTCGCAGACCGTCAACGCCGTCAGCCTCCTCTCCCGGGCAGACGAGATCGGATCCGGCCGCATCGACTCTCTGCTCTCAGCGGCCCGCATCGCCGAGCGCTATCGTCATGACGGCGAGCTGAGATCTCTAGCGCTCGAATGCATCCCGATCGCAGGTCTCCTCGCCGAGGGTGCTCGGACGCTCCGAGAGAGCGAGTTCGCGGCATTCCGTGAACTCGCCGCACTCGATCGGGCCGTCCGGGACCGGATGCTCATCTCGGTGGATCGCTTTACACTCCCCACCGCCGACACGACGGTGAGCGTGGCCGAGCGTCGCAACCTGCTCGCGCGCTTCGGCATTTTCGGTGTGCGGCTGGGTTCCGCGCTCATCCGCGGAGGGGCACGGACGTCGTCCCAGCTGTCCGAGCGCATGATCGCCCAGAGCGGCTTGGTCGACGTGCAGCGTTTCGTCGCCGACCAGTTCCGGTCGCGCGGCCCGGCACTCAAGGCGAGGAGTGTCCTGGTGGGACTGGAGCTGCTGCTGGAAGACCGTCCGACTCGCGAGTCCGGTCGCATCCGTGCCGGCATCGAGCGCGTCACCGCGAACAGCCATGACCTTCGCGAGCTCGCTCTGCTCTCCCAGTTGCGTACGACCGAACTTGTGCTGTCCGAGTCCGACGCCGCAGCCGCCGAGCGGTTGGTGGGCGGAGCCGGGACGTCGGCCCTCGCCCGCCTCAGTCTGCATGAGGAGGCGAACGACGAGACGATTCGCGCACGGATCGACGACGTGCTCGGGCACTGGCGCCGGCTCGGCGAGTCCCCGCTCGCAGACCGCACGACGAGCGACATGTGCCGAGTCGTCGTCCGCAGTATCGAGGGGATCGCCTCAGATCTGGCCGTCGACAGCGGGAGTGACGGGTTCGCCCCGGCGGATGTCGTGCTCGCGAGCCGTCCAGCGTAGGGCTTGGGGAAGCAGGCTGAACAGGAGGCCGAGTGCGGCCAGTCCCAGCTGGATGAGCAGGATCCGTTCGAGCGGGAGACCCCGTTCACCGAACACCACCAGCTCGCGCGCGATCAGGAGCAGGCCCCCCAGGAACAGGACGGAGCCGAACTGCCACCACCTGACGTTCGGGCGCCGGTTCGCAAACGACACCTGCATCGCGATCTGGGCGAGCACGATCACCACCAGCGGCGTGAACACCGACCAGAACACGATGTCGGCCGCAGTGTCGTAGGTCGCATCGGCCCGGGAACCGTCGACGGACCTCACGAGGTCCGCGATAGCGGGTAGCTGCGCCTGGCGGATGATGAACAGGTATGCGATGGCGACGGCGCCGGCCAGCAGGCTCATCACCCACGCGATCTGGCTCAGCCGCACGAAGAACGGCGGCGGCAGCTTCACGAGAACGGGCGCCGCCTCCTTCCCGGTGACGGACGGCCGATCCGGCGCCTTGACGTCCACACGTCGATCCGCTTCCGTGCGCGCGAGCGCCTTGGTCTCAGAAGGTGTCATCATCGGTGATCTCGTCGGCGTTCAGGGAGTCGACGCCGGTGAACGCGTCGTCGTCCTCGATGTCGACCTCGACGTACTGCGCTTCAGCGTCCGATCCGGCGTCGACGGCCTCGGCGGTGGTCTGCTCATCCGAGATGATCGCTTCGTCGGGAGCCACCGGACTGGTGCCGTCCACCGGAGGGTCCTGCGGAGGGGCGTCCACAGGCGCAGGGCCCGCAGCGACGGCTATATCGTTCGCATCGCCGTCGTCAGTGCTTTCGTCGACACCGGCATCGGACGACTCGGTCTGCTCGTTCGAGGAGTCCTCGATCACGACTGTCGTGGAGTCATCGGTCGTCGTCGATGCGTCGGTCTGCTCGTTCTGGGAGTCTTCGATGACCGCCACATCGGTATCGTTGCCGATGTTGACGTCGTCGTCGGCCTCGATGGTCGTCGAGTCGTCCCAGGTCTTGTCGACTGTGGCATCTCCGCCCGCGGCGACGGCGTCGTCTCCGGAGGCGACGTTCGCCTGGTTGTCGAACGTCTGCGTCACGTCGCCGTCGGCCCAGATGTTCTGGTTGACCGACTGATCGACGACGGTGTCCCGGTCGTCGACCCACTGGAAGTGGGACGTGACCTGCCTGATCTCATTCACGACGTCGGAGTCGTGGCGCTCCGATGACCCGCCGTGCGAGCCCGACACCGGCACCGGTACCTGTACGACGTGGGTACGTTCGATGATGGTCGGAGCCACGGCAGCGACATCCGATGGGCCGACGTGCTGGAGACCGCGACCGGCGAGCGCCTGAATGGGGTCGTCCTCGAATTCCCTGGCGGCATCCGGGTCCCGGAGCAGACTGAGGATGAATTCGATCAGGGCGTCTGCGACTGTCGCGAGCGTGAGGCTCATGCTCGGCTCCTCTTCCGTTGTGGTCCTTCGACCGTACGAGCTGGTTCCTGCAACCGCGTCGGGGTATAGCCCGCACGCGCGATGATTCGAGTAGGGGGATAACCCCGGGGTGGGCGGATCATGCGGTGGCCCTCGGGCCCCCGCGGGCGCCCTCGACGTTCTCGGCGTCATCGAGGACGATGCGCAGCTTCGCGATGAGATCCGACCGGTTAGTCGCGTCGAGGCGACGACGGATGCGGGCGATGTGGTGCTCCGCCGTACGCGGTGAGATGAAGATGGCCGCGCCGATCTCCGAGTACGTCTTGCCCTGCACCACCAGCGCCGCGACCTCGAGCTCACGCGGACTGAGGTCCGAAGGCGTGCGGGGGCGCGGCGCGGCCAGCGCGTCGTTCTCCACCGCAGGAGGTCGGAGGTCCTCATGCGGATGCAGACGACGGGCGGCCGCGAGAAGCCTCGCGGTGACGCGCCGGTCGCCGGTGTGTCCCGCCCCATGCCCCGCGAGGCGCGCGCCGTCCCACGCGAGCCCTACGGTGCCGAGTGCCGTCGCTGCGGCCTCGACGGCGTCGACGTCGACAGTGCCCGAGAGCACGCTGGTCCAGACACGCCCCGCCTGCGCCATGGTCGACGCGAGTCGGCTGTGCAACCCGGCGCCGACGAGAGCATGCGCGTGCGGTTTCATGTCCTCCGGCCGTCCGCGGAGGATTGCCTGCTGGATGCCGACCCAATGCGCGTGTGGACCCCAGAGCGGCGGTGAACCCAGCTGTTCGAGCCGCTCGAGCGCCTGCATGAAATGCCCCTCGACGCGCTCAGGCTCGCCCACCCTGGCGGCGGTCACGACGAACTCTCCGAGTGGCAGGATGCTGAACAGGTCGAACGACGCACGCATGAGGCTCTCGCGCGCGCTCCGCCACGCGACAGCCAGCGCGTTGGCATCATGGAAGCGGCGCGCGATCGACAGTGTGAGCGCGTCGTACAGGAGTCTCTCGCGCGGGCTGAGCGTCTGGGCCCTCGGCGTGATCGCTTCCAGCGCCGCCTCGACCTCGTGCGGGCGTTCGAGTTGCAGGGCGACCCACGCTCGCCACAGCACGAGCCGGTCGCGAGCCCATGGGCCGCCGTGGCCTTCCTCGAGCGCGCGATCCAGAACTGTCAGTGCAGCGTCTGGTTCCCCGAGATGGAGTGCAGCGAGCGCTGCAATGACGGCCGGCAGTTCCGGGATCGGAGCGGACGTTCGAGATGCCGAATACATCTCCGCCGCGCGGATGAGGATGCCGAGCGAGGAGTTCGCCGACGTTGTGAGTGTGGCGCGCAGACCGCTCTCGAGGAGGTCCATCGACACGGCGAGCGTGGATGGCATCGTAGTCCCCGGCGCCCGGACCGAGATCGACGGGAGGACTTCCATGTCGGCGACGGCGAATGCGGCCACCGTCGCGCGCACCCGAGACGTCGGAGACGACGGAACGAACGCGCGATACACCGCATCGCTCATGCTCGTCAGACCGCGGGCAGCCCAGATCGCCGCGGCAGTGTCAGCGGCGGCGTCGTGGTCCGGATGCCCGGCGGGAATGTTGACGCCATCGAGGAGGCGACTGGCCGTCTCCACCCCGCCCAACTCCCATTCGGCCTGTGCCTCGCCGATCGCGGCCGTTGCAGCGTCGGCTCCAGCCTCACGAGCACGGTGAAAGAGGTCGCGTGAGCGACGTGGATCCACCCCGCGTAGGGCATCCCCGTGGCGAAGAAGCAGAGTCCCCAGATGCGCATCCTGCACTCCGTCGACGAGGCTGTCCAGGGCGACATCCGCTGCAGCCGGCAGCTTCCCCCCGGCGACCGAGGCCTCGTACAGACCGATGACGCGGTCGATCGATAACGTCGCCCGGACTGCTGACCTGACGATCGGGACGGGTCGCCCTCCCGGCAGCAGGAGCCCCTCGGAGTAGGCCGACAGCACGAGGTCGTCGCGCTCCGCAGGCATCCCATCGTCACCGCCGAGACAGAGGACCTCGACCAGGCGGCGCTCGTCGGGAGCGACGGTGCGCAGCCGGTGAGCGATGACGTCGTGCATCGCCTCGTGGAGGGCGCCGTGATCGGCTTCACCGGCGCAATCCATCGTGTCGTGGATCGCCAGCGACTCCGAGGCGAGCCAGGCGGTGCCGCCGGTCGCGTCGAGCAGTGCGTCGAGGCAGGCATCCGTCACGACATCACCAGCCCGCTCGATGTAGGCACGGAGGTCGGCCCGGCCGACGCTGCCGAGCACGACGGCCGGCTGCGAGCGTTCCAGCTCCGCCGCGAGAGCGCGGAAGGCGTCACTCTGCGGCCACGGACGCGCCGCCACCACAAGGGCTGCGTCCGGGTTCGAGCTGCGCTCCGTCAACGCGGAGAGCTGACCGACGTCGAGCAGGTGTGCGTCATCGACGACGAGCACGTGCTCAGCAGGAACGCCTGCGATCTCCGATCGGGAGCGAGTCGTGCTGATCGTCGCCCCTGCAGCCGCGAGCTGTCGTCTCAGATGACGCAACAGACTCGACTTTCCCGACCCCGCCGGACCGGTGAGCAGAACGCGACGTGGGTTGCGAGCGGAGATCACCGCTTCGACGTGGGCGCGGGCGTGGCCTGTCGCCAGAAGGGGAACTTCAGCCAGGCGAAGTGGGGCGGGGATCGGCGTCGTTGACATCATCGGGTTCCTGTCATCGGGACTGCGGCCGCGAGGCGGACGGGCCGCCATGCGATGGGAAGAGGTCGGTCACTACGCCCGGTGGCGCGGGCGTCAAGAGCGGCACGGCCGACGGAGTCGGCGTGATCGAGGAGTCGGGCGTCGGTGTGCTCGAGGAGGTTCCGCCCGGGTCGGTGTCCGACCCGCGTGACGCGTTGGAAGGAGACAGGACGGCGATGGCGATTCCGCCGATCAGTACGAGCGCTCCGATGCCGACCGCGACTATGGTGGCTGCCCGACCCTCCCAGGATCGACGCGCTTCTGGCCGGGTGAAGGTCGGCGCTGCATCCTCCCCGCTCGACGCATCGTCGTCTGCCCGAGGCTCGAACGGCGCCTGCCGGTGGTCGTCGAGCAACGCAGACGGACGACCGACGCCGGCGATCGCCCTCACTGCTCCCAGCGAGATGGCGGCCTTGGGGTCGGCATCGACCGCCACCGGGCGATCGAAGCGTTCCGACAGCAGTTGCGCAACCCGTGGGATGCGGGATGACCCGCCGGTCAACAGAACTGCGCCGAGATTCCCGGGCACCTCGTTCGCGGACTCCACGAGGTCCGCGACGATCTCGATCGTCCGCTCGATCCCCTCCTCGATCATGCTCTCGAATTCGGCGCGCGTGAGCCTGACCGTCGAGTCCCTGTCCCCCAGAAGAACGGGGATCACGGTCTCGGAGTCGAACGAGAGCGCTTCCTTGGCATCGACCGCTTCGCGGCGGAGCACCGCGAGGCCGACCCGGGCGTCCCCGTCGGTGGTGAGCTCGTCGAAAGACAGACCTGCCGCGTGGACCACGTGGCGGACCACCGCGTCATCGAAGTCCGCTCCCCCGAACGCCTCGAGGCCGACCGGATTCCCGACGATCTCGATCCTGCGATCGCTCTCGATGCGGACGAGCGCAGTGTCGAACGTACCGCCGCCCAGGTCGTAGACGGCCAGGAGCGATTCGGGGTCGAGCGATCGCTCGAAGGCGTAATGGCGGGCGGCCGCCACCGGCTCACTGATGAACCGCACATCGCGCCAACCGGCGCGTGCGAGCGCGTTCT
Source organism: Leifsonia stereocauli (assembly GCF_038432415.1). Taxonomy (NCBI): domain Bacteria; kingdom Bacillati; phylum Actinomycetota; class Actinomycetes; order Micrococcales; family Microbacteriaceae; genus Leifsonia; species Leifsonia stereocauli. Next base: position 628,320 of record NZ_JBCAUN010000001.1, on the reverse strand, counting down.
TTACGAGATCCGAACGGTGATCGCCCCAGGACGCGGGGATCGACACGCTGAGTGCGGTCGGCCGTTCTCCCTCGCGTTCAACGACACAGTCGACGATCCACGAGACGAGGAGAGCGAACAACTGCTCGGGGATATACCGTCGGTCGCCCGCCCGGATGGGCGTCGCGTCGCCGATGCGTCGCTTGAATTCACGAATGAGCCGCTCGGGCTGTGCGATGCCACGGCGCTCGGCCGCGTCGCCGAAGAGCAGTTCGCCGTCGCCGACGAAGACCACGCTGGGGACAGTGTTGGAATGTCGGCCGAGCGGGAAGGGCGTCGCGGAGAGGAGTCCGTCGGAACCGATCCGGGCGATCGCCGCGGCGGTCCGGCTCACACCCACATCGACCGCCAAGTACAAAGATGTATCCGTCATTTCGGCTCGTTCCAGCTGAATCGAGGTCGGAATGCCGACCAGTGTGTTCGCAGCACGGAGTCTCCTTCGGGTCGAGGACACCGCTCAGAGAGCCAGAGCGGCGAACACTATGAGGTTGTCGGTGTAGTGCCCGACGGAGCGGTCGAAGACACCGGCGCAGGTGATGAGGCGCAGCTCGGGACGTGGGACGTTCCTGTAGACATCAGCACTCGGAAAGGTCGCCTTCGCGGACTGCATCCGCGTCGTGACGATGAACCTCAGTGACCGGCCGGATTCAGTGTCGACGTAGACCTCGTCACCGGCCTTCAGCTCCGCCAGACGGGAGAACACTGCGATCCCGGTCACGGAATCGACATGGCCGGCGATGACCGCTGGCCCGATCTCACCCGGGACCGGTCCGTCGACATACCAGCCAGCCCTGTTGTAGTCGATCGGTGCTCCGAGCTCGCCGGACGGACCGATGGTCAGGCTCTCGAGTGGAGTGGAAACGCCGAGGCTCGGAATCCGCACGGCGATGGGCTTGCCGGTATGCACCGCTGTCGCCCCTTCCAGAGGATCCTGCAGACTTCCGGCAGCGAAGGCGTTCGCCGTCGGTGTCGGTGTCGACTCGGCCTCCGAATCCTGGACGGGGTTCGCGGGGCTCATGCCGCAAGCAGCGATGAACGCGCACGCGACGATGGCTGCCGTCAGGATGGCCACGATCTGTTGGGGCGCAGAGCCACTTGATACTCGGGTGCCGGGAGATCGACGGCGATCGGAGCGCTGCACGCGACGGATGGCGCGAATCATTCGAAGGCCCCCGTACCTTCGCCCCTTCCGCCGATCGTGGAGAAGAAGTCACGCGGAGCGGTGCCTCCACCTCCGGTCTGCACGCCGCCCAGAGGCGAATCGCCCACGGCTGCAGAATCGACGATCGGCAGGATCGTGAGACCACCGTCGGCGGTGTCGAGCACGAACAGGGTCGACACGCTGCCCGCAGCCACGTCGACGTCCGAAGTGGCGTCCCCCTTCCCGCCCGTGAGCTCGAGGGTCCACGATCCGGCAGGGATCTCGGCGTAGTCGGTCACCGTTCCGGCAGCGGCATCCTTCGCGATGGGCAGCCCGGTCGATGTCTCGACATCCACCGAGTCGGTGATCGTGGATGCCTGGAACAGCCTGACGCGGCCGAGACCTGCGGTTGGCGCGGCCAGATCATCATCGACCGCCTTCACCTCGAGGTCAGTCGACGGCCCGTATGCGACGACCGTCGTCGCACTCGTGGCGGGGACCTCTATCTCAGCCGAGATCACCGGAGCTGTAGCCGCCGATGACTCGGCCGGCACCATGCTGACCGTGTACGTTCCAACCTGGAGTTCGGAGTAGGGCGAGACCTCGCCGTAGCTGACTCCGTTGAGTTCGAGTACCGTGGCGCCGTCCGGGGTCGTAACCTCGACATCGACAGATTTCGTATCTGGAGAGAGATGGCCGAGACGTAGCCAGCCGGTCCCAGCATCAGCCGCGGACGCCGCGACCGGCGCCAAGGCGAAACTCAGGCCCACTATGACGGCGGAGGCGGTCGCGGTGCGGAGGGCACGGCGCATGCTCGAGCGGTTGTGAATCATGTCTCTTCCTCTCACTGTCGCCTCGCTCGCTGGCGCGGCTCAGCCGACGACGCCTGTCGGGAGGCACGCGCAGACGCCGGCTGTTGTGGAAGTGATTCGGAGCAATCCTCACTTCAGATGGGAGACCGCTCCATCTCTCATGTTCTTCTCATGTAAGTGACGGTCATCTGCGCTCATGGCTGATCAGGTGATGGAGGGATATACCACCTCGGCCCGTGACTACGGATGAATTCATAGTGCACGCGACCTGGCGGTCCTGCCCATCCTGCGCATCGAGAGGAACTCATGGGATCTACCGCAGAACACGCATTCCACGTCACCGGGACAGCGAACTGGTAAAGCGCGGGCACTCTGGTTGGCACGCGCTACTACTACAACGTGGTGTCCCAGGCGTCGTGTCAGGTACTGTAGGTGGCCCAGTGCGCGGGACGACCTCCACCTCTTGCGACCCTGGAGACGGCGGCGGACGGTGGAGTCGTACCAATAACGACGGAACAATCATCGGCGTCGATCAGCAATCGATCCGCACCCGGACCGCAAATACCCATACTGATCTACGGCGACTTTCGTAACAAGAGTCCGGTCTCGAAGACGGCCTGATCAACTTCCCGTTGTGGCCACGACTCGAACCAAGAACATTAACCAACCGGGAGATCTAAGACCGAACGAAATCGACCGCTCACCGGGGATTCAACAAGTGCTGGGGTACCTGGACTCGAACCAAGAACAACGGTACCAGAAACCGCCGTGTTGCCAATTACACCATACCCCACCAGCCGCAGGCGAACCCCCGGCCGACATGCAACTCTAACCTACGGCCGGGCGCCCCTCCAAATTGAGGGAGGCTCGCCCGCGAGGCCGAAGTCGCGCTGCTCGACGCCTACGCGCCGAGCTCACCCTGCAGGCGCACGAGACGCGCGAGGGTGTCGTCCTTGCCGAGGATCTGCATCGACTCGAAGAGCGGTGGAGAAACCCTGCGACCCGATACGGCGACGCGCAGCGGCGTGTAGGCGACGCGCGGCTTGAGGCCGAGGCCGTCGATGAGCGCGGCCGATAGCGCCTCCTGGATGACCTCGTGGGTCCATTCCAGCGGCGGAATACGATCGAGCACGTCGACGGATGCAGTCAGCACGGCAGCGGCGTCGGCCGGGAGACCCGACACCACGCCGTCGTCGTAGCCCAGGCCCGCGGCATCCGTGAACAGGAAGCCGAGCATGCCGGGCGCTTCGCCGAGAAGGCCGATGCGCTCCTGCACGAGTGGTGCGGCCTCGGCGAGGATCGCCTCCTGAGCGGGCGTGATCGGCGCCGTCAGAACACCGGCTGCCTCGAGGTACGGGACAGTGCGCGCAGCGAAGTCCTGCACGCCGAGCAGGCGGATGTGGTCGCCGTTGATCGACTCGGCCTTCTTCAGGTCGAAGCGGGCCGGGTTGGGGTTCACGTCGACGACGTCGAACGCGGCCACCATCTCGGCGACGGTGAACACGTCGCGGTCGTGCGACAGCGACCAGCCGAGAAGCGACAGGTAGTTGACGAGACCCTCGGGGATGAAGCCGCGGTCGCGGTGGTGGAACAGGTTCGACTCGGGGTCGCGCTTCGAGAGCTTCTTGTTGCCGTCGCCCATGACGTAGGGCAGGTGGCCGAACTGCGGCACGAAGGTGGTCACCCCGATGTCGATGAGCGCGTGGTACAGCGCGATCTGGCGCGGGGTCGACGAGAGCAGGTCCTCGCCGCGGAGCACGTGCGTGATCTGCATGATGGCGTCGTCGACGGGATTCACCAGCGTGTAGAGCGGAGCACCGTTCGGGCGCACGACGACGAAGTCGACGAACGATCCGGCCGGGAAGGTGATGTCGCCGCGCACCAGGTCGGTGAACGAGAGGTCGGCATCGGGCACCCGAAGGCGGAGCGCCGGCTCGCGGCCCTCGGCACGGAAGGCCGCACGCTGCTCGTCGCTGAGGTCGCGGTCGAAGTTGTCGTAGCCGAGCTGTTTGGGGCGACCGGCAGCCTCGTTGCGGGCGTCGATCTCCTCGGCGTGGGAGAAGCTCTCGTAGACGTGACCCGAGGCCTTGAGGCGCTCGATCACGTCGAGGTAGATGGCGCTGCGCTGCGACTGACGGTACGGCTCGTGCGGTCCGCCGATGCCGATGCCCTCGTCCCAGTCGAGCTTCAGCCAGGTGAGGGCGTCGAGCAGCTGCTCGTAGCTCTCCTCGCTGTCGCGGGCGGCGTCGGTGTCCTCGATGCGGAAGACGAGCTTGCCGCCGGTATGCCGGGCGTAGGCCCAGTTGAAGAGAGCCGTGCGCACCAGGCCGACGTGCGGCGTTCCGGTGGGCGACGGGCAGAAGCGAACGCGAACGTCGCTTCCTGTGGCAGAGGAGAAGGGGTGCGCGGTGTCAGACATCGCCGTCAAGTCTAGCCAGCGGCATCCGGTGCCAGGGCCGGTCAGCCGTCGTGGGGCTCGCCGGTCCACTCGCTGCGATCGATACCGGCCAGCACGCGCAGGCTCGCCCCTATGGCGGGAACCCTCTCGGCGCCTTCCGCGGTGACGACGTTGAGCGTGCGGTGGTCGGCGTGCGTGGTCGGGAGCGCGACGACTCCGGCCGGCAGCCGGGTCGAGGCGAGCGCCAGTCGTGGCAGGGTGGCGACGCCGAGTCCGGCCGCCACCATGCCGAGCACTGCGACGAAGTTGTCGGTCTCGTAGCCGATGCGGGGCAGGAAGCCGCTCGCAGCGCAGAGCTCGACGAGGTGGCCGCGACAGCGAGGGCAGCCGGCGATCCAGCTCTCGTCGCCGAGGGCTGCGATGTCGACGGATGCCGCAGCCGCCTGTGGATGCGACGCGGGCAGCACGACGTGCACGGGCTCGCGGCCGACCGTGCGCACCGAGAGGCCACGCGCACTCTCGCGGTGCGGGTCGTCCTGGTCTCCGGGGTAGCTGAAGGTGAGCGCGATGTCGGCGCGGTTCTCGCGCACGGCCGCGACGGCCTCGGGCGGCTCGGCCTCGAGGTAGCTGATGGCGACGGCCGGATGCCGTTCCGCCATCGCCGCGAGCAACCGCGGCACGATCGTGGCCGACGCCGAGGGGAACGCCGCGATGCGCACCCTGCCGGCGCGCAGGCCCTGGAGTTCCGCGATCTCGCCGGCAGCAGCATCCAACGCCGTCGCCACGGTCTGGGCGTGGCGCGCGAGCACGGTGCCGGCCTCGGTGAGGCGCACGGAGCGACCTGTGCGTTCGAGCACGGGCATGCCGATGCGTGCCTCGAGCCGCTTCACGTGTTGGCTGATCGCCGGCTGGCTGTAGCCGAGAGCCTCGGATGCTGCCGTGATCGAGCCGTGCTCGGCGATGGCCAGTACCGTACGCAGCGAGTGCGAATCGAGGTCGAGGTGGCTGTCGATGGTGGCCATGGTGTCGTCTCCAGTCCTGCGCTATCGCATTCACGACGCGCGGGCGTTGCTTCAGGCGCGTGGCGAAGATTCGGCAGCGCTCCGACGAACCGCGACGAAGTCCCGGCAAAAGCATAACCGTGCGTTATGGATGGCAGTACTCATCTGCGATTGTCGAATGGGAATGGGCGGCGCACGATGGAGGCATGACAGCCGTCGCGACCCGACTCTCTCCCGCAGACGCCCATTCCCGGTTCGCCGCCGGCCGCGGCTATCTAGCTGCCTGCACGCTCGGTCTGCCGACACTCGCGACCAGCGCCGCCATGCGCACCGACGCCGAGAGCTGGGCCCGAGGCCAGGCCTGCGCCGTCGAGTACACGGCGGTCGTCGAACGCACCCGCGAGTCGTACGCCGGCCTCGTCGGCGTGGGCTCCGGCCGCGTGGCGATCGGGTCGCAGACCTCCGCGATGGCCGCCGTCATAGCCGCGAGCGTACCCGACGGCGCCGAGGTGCTCTGCGTCGACGGCGACTTCAGTTCGATCGTGTTCCCGTTCCTCAGCCAGGCCCACCGCGGCGTCTCAGTGCGCAGCGTTCCGCTCGCAGAGCTGGCGGCATCCGTCACCGATGACACGTGGCTCGTCGCGTTCTCGCTCGTGCAGTCGGCGACGGGCGCGGTGGCGGATGCCGCGGCCGTCGTCGCGGCGGCACGCGCGCATGGCGCCCGCACCCTGTGCGACACCACGCAGGCCGTAGGTTGGATGCCGGTGGACGCCGCGCTCTTCGACGCCACGATCTGCCACGGCTACAAGTGGCTCTGCGCGCCGCGCGGGGCCGCCTTCCTCACCATCTCGGCTGCGTTCGCCGCGGAGGTCATCCCGACTCAGACCGGCTGGTACGCCGGCGTCGATCCGTGGGCGTCGTGCTACGGACCGACCATGACTCTCGCCGGCGACGCCAGGCGCTTCGACGTCTCCCCTGCCTGGCCCGTGTGGGTGGGCGCCGAGGCCGCCGTCGCGCTGTTCGCCGAGCTCGACCTCGAGGCTGTGCGCGCCCGGGTGACCGGGCTGGCGGCTGCATTCACCGACGGCCTCGGACTCGAGCACCGGCCCGGTCAGGGGATCATCACCTGGCCGGACGTCGACGGTCGCGATCTCGCCCGGCTCACGGCATCCGGGATCACCGCGTCGGGCCGGAACGGATGCGCCCGAGTCGCCTTCCACCTCTGGAACGACGAGCAGGATGTGGCCGACGCGCTCGCGGCGCTGGGTCGCTGAGCTCGGGACGATGGGCACGCGTCAGCCGCGCGGGCGCACCACGGGGTTGGTCAGGATGCCGAGCCCGGTGATCTCGACCTCGACGGTGTCACCGTTCTCGATCGGGCCGACGCCCGCCGGGGTGCCGGTCAGGATGATGTCGCCGGGCAGCAGCGTGAACACGCTCGAGGCGTAGGCGATGATCGTCTCGACGTCGTGCACCATGTCGGTGAGCGGCGCCTGCTGCTTCACCACGCCGTTCACGCGCGTGACGATCTCGGCCGACGGGAAGTCGAACTCGGTGTCGACGATGGGGCCGATCGGGCAGAAGGAGTCGAAGCCCTTCGCGCGGGTCCACTGGCCGTCGGACTTCTGCAGGTCGCGTGCGGTCACGTCGTTGGCGATGGTGAAGCCGAAGACGTGCTCCATCGCCTTCTCCTCGGTCACGTTCTTGGTGATGGTGCCGATGACGATGGCGAGCTCGCCCTCGAACTCGACCCGGGCGCTCTGCTTCGGGAGCACGATGTAGTCGCCGGGGCCAGACACCGAGGTGTTGGGCTTCAGGAACAGCAGCGGCTCCTCGGGAACCGCCGTGCCCATCTCCGTGGCGTGGTCGCGGTAGTTCTTGCCGACGCCGACCACCTTCGAGCGCGGGATCGACGGAGCAAGCAGGGTGGCGTCGGCGATCGGCACGCGCTCCCCCGTGGTGTCGTAGCCGGCGAACATCGGGTCTCCCGTCAACACCACCAGGTCGTCGTCGTCGACGATTCCGAAGGCGATGCGATTGTCGTGGCTGAACCGTGCGATCTTCATGCCTCAACGCTACCGGCAGCGCACGGAGCCGCACGAATGCGATTCGAGCGACAGATGCCGCGGCCAGCGCCGTGCGCACACCCGGCCCTTCGGCCTCAGTCGTCGGCGATCAGGCGCTTGCCGAGGCTCACGGCGTTGTCGGGCGCGTAGCCGATGGCCTCGTAGAACCCCAGCGCGGCTGCGTTCGTCCCGCGCACCTGCAGGTTGAGTTTGGGGCATCCGCGGGCCGTCAGCATCCGTTCCGCCTCCAACACGAGCCGGCGACCGTGGCCTCGCCCCTGCTCCGCAGGGTCGACGGCGAGATAGTTCATCCATCCGCGGTGGCCGTCGTAGCCGATCATCACCGACGCCACGACACGGGCGGCGCGTTCCCCCACGAGGAACAGCTCCGGCTGCTCCGCGAGCTTGCGCTCGATGTCGCGGTACGGGTCGTTCCACGGCACGACGAGCCCGCAGGTACGCCAGAGCGCGACGACGGTCTCGGCGTCGTCGCGCTGGAACGCACGCAGCTGCAGTTCGGCGTCAGTCACGCGGCGCTCACTCAGGCTCACGCGTCGAGACGCACCAGCCAGCCGTGGCGGTCCTCGACACGGCCGTACTGGATGCCCGTCAGCTCCTCGCGGAGCGACAGGGCGAGCTCCTCGGCCTGCGGACCGTTGTGCACGATCTCGAAGTCCTCGCCGAGCAGGCGGCCGATGGGCACGATCACCGCGGCGGTGCCGCAGGCGAAGGCTCCGACGATGTCGCCGGATGCCGCACCGTCACGCCACTCGTCGAGAGTGACCTTGCGCTGCTCGATCAGGTGGCCGCGGTCCGCGGCCAGGCGCAGAACGGAATCGCGCGTGATGCCCTCGAGGATCGACTCCGACTCCGGCGTGATGAGAGTGCCGTCCTTGCGCACCAGCACGATGTTCATGCCGCCGAGCTCCTCGAGGTAGGTGCCCTCGTCGAGGAACAGCACCTGCTGGCAACCGTGCTCGTACGCCTCGGCCTGCGGCAGCAGGCTCGACGCGTAGTTGCCGCCGGTCTTCGCCGCGCCGGTTCCGCCCTTGCTGGCGCGGGCGTACTCGCTCGAGAGCCAGATGTTGACGGGCTGCACTCCCCCGCTGAAGTACGCGCCGGCCGGGCTGGCGATCAGGTAGTAGGCCACCTTCTTCGCCGGGCGCACGCCGAGGAAGGCCTCCTTGGCGAACATGAACGGACGCAGGTACAGGCTGGTCTCCGGCGCCGTCGGCACCCAGTCGCCGTCGACGGCGATCAGCTGCTTGAGTGAGGCGATGAAGTGCTCGGACGGCAGCTCGGGCAGGGCGAGGCGGTGCGCCGAGCGCTGCATGCGCGCGGCATTCTCGTAGGGGCGGAATGTCCAGATCGAGCCGTCAGCGTGGCGGTATGCCTTGAGACCCTCGAAGATCTCCTGGGCGTAGTGCAGCACGGCGGCGGCCGGGTCGAGTTGGATGGGGCCATAGGGCGAGACGCGCGGTCGGTGCCAGCCGCCGCGCTCCGACCAGCACACGTCGACCATGTGGTCGGTGAAGTGATTGCCGAAGCCGGGGTCGGCGAGAATCGCCTCGCGCTCCTCGGGAGCGACGGGGGTGTCGTTGCGCACGGTCTGCCAGATGAGGCTCTGGCTTGCGAGGGGAAGCTGGATCGTCATGGGCTGCTCTTTCTTCGAGTACGTCTAGTGTGCGCGAATCCGGTCGGAGATCGCAGTGCCGATCTCCGAGGTCGACCTGGATGCCTCGCCGCGTTCGGCGATGTCGGCCGCGACGGCCGCCTGCACTCGTGCCGCGGCATCCCTGAGCCCGAGGTGATCGAGCAGGAGTGCAACGGAGAGGATGGCGGCAGTCGGGTCGGCGATGCCCTTCCCGGCGATGTCAGGCGCGGAACCGTGCACCGGCTCGAACATGCTGGGGAATCGGCCATCCGGGTTGATGTTGCCGGAGGCTGCGAGGCCGATGCCGCCGCTGATCGCGGCCGCAAGATCGGTGAGGATGTCGCCGAAGAGGTTGTCCGTGACGATGACGTCGAATCTAGCAGGGTTCGTGACGAGGAAGATCGTGGCGGCATCGACGTGGAGGTAGTCGACGGTGACGTCGGGGAACTCGGCGGCGACCTCGTCGACGACACGCTTCCAGATGCCGCCGGCGAAGACGAGGACGTTGGTCTTGTGCACCAGGGTGAGGTGCTTTCGCGGGCGAGCGGATGCCACTCCGAATGCGTGCCGCACCACGCGTTCGACGCCGTAGGCCGTGTTGACCGACACCTCGTTGGCGACCTCGTGCACCGTGCCCTGGCGGATCGAGCCGCCGTTGCCCACGTAGGGCCCCTCTGTGCCCTCACGCACGACGACGAAGTCGATGGGTCCGGGGTCGGCCAGGGGGCTCGAGACGCCGGGATGCAGCACCGACGGGCGCAGGTTCACATAGTGGTCGAGTGAGAACCGCAGCTTCAGCAGCAATCCGCGCTCGATGTTCGCACCGGCCAGACGCGGGTCGCCGGGGGTGCCGCCGACCGCTCCGAGAAGGATGGCATCGTGGCTCGAGATCGCCGCGAGATCATCGTCGGTGAGGGTGTCGCCGGTCTCGAGGTAGCGGGCGGCTCCCAGCGAGAACGAGGTCTTCTCGAAGGCGACGTCGCCGCCATCCGTCACGGCATCGAGAACCTTGAGGCCTTCGGTGACGACTTCGGGCCCGATGCCGTCGCCGGGGATGACGGCCAGGGAGATGACACGCGACATTTCGCTCCTCGCAAGCGGTGAAAAGGTGTCATTCCAGCGTAGTCGCCGGTTCGGGCGGCGCAGAGCACGGGCGATCACAGATCCGCCACGCCCGCAATCCTCTACCCTCGAGGGCCGATGCTGAGTAATGTCGGGTCTTGCCCCGAACAGGGGGCGATGCGTCGAGCATCCTGCGGGCGGAGGTCATCTCCGACCGTGATTCGTCGCAGAATCGGAATCCCGACGAAAGGATCCACCAATGAACCTCCTCTTCATCATCATCATCGTCGTCGCCGTCGTGCTCGCCATCCTCGGCGGCCTGAACAGCGCGCTCAGCTGGCTCCTCTGGGTCGGCATCATCCTCGCCGTGATCGCGATCATCGCCTGGCTCATCCGGGTGGTCTCGGGAAACAAGGGCTGACCTATGAGCATCGGTCTCGGCATCTTCCTCATCGCCGTCGGGGCGATCCTCGTCTGGGCGCTCAACGTCGAAGTCGAATGGATCAACCTCGACATGGTGGGCTATGTGCTCATGATCGCCGGGGTCGTCGTCGTGATCATCGGACTCGTTCTGATGTTCCGTCGCCGCCAGTCGACGTCGGTAACCGCAACGTCGGTCGACCCGGCGAACGGCAGCCAGGTCACGCGCAACGAGAGCTCGACACCCGAGCTGTAGCGCATCACCTCGCACGAACACGAAGGCCCCGGATGATGCATCCGGGGCCTTCGTGTCGTCGGAGTCGAGCGCTACTCGGTGATGTCGATCTCGATCATGACGTCGGCGGCGATGGCGTCGCGCACGGCCGCGAGGATCTCGGCGGGAACCGGCGAGTCGACGGTGAGCACGCTGAGCGCCTGGCCGCCGGCGGTGTGCCGGGCGATCTGCATGCCGGCGATGTTGATGCCGGCGTCGCCGAACTCGCGACCGTAGACCGCGACGATGCCGGGGCGGTCGGTGTACTGCATGACGATCAGGTTCTTCGCGATCGGCACCTCGACGTCGTAGCCGTTGATCTCGACGATCTTCTCGGTCTGCTTGGTTCCGGTGAGGGTTCCCGAGACCGAGACCTGGGTGCCGTCGGCGAGGGCACCGCGGAGGGTGATGACGTTGCGGTACTCCTCGGAGACGGCGTCGGTGATCAGGCGCACGCCGATGCCGCGCTGCTCGGCGAGCAGCGGCGCGTTGACGTAGGAGACGGTCTCGCTGACGACGTTGGTGAACACGCCCTTGAGGGCTGCGAGCTTCAACACGCTCACGTCGTAGTCGGCGAGCTCGCCGCGCACCTCGACGTCGACGCTGGTGAGGGGGCTCGCGTGCGCGAGACCCGAGAACACCTGGCCGAGCTTCTTGAGCAGCGGGATGCCCGGGCGCACGTACGGGTCGATGACGCCGCCGGCGACGTTGACGGCATCCGGGACCAGCTCGCCAGCGAGAGCGAGGCGCACCGACTTGGCCACGGACACACCGGCCTTCTCCTGCGCCTCGTCTGTCGACGCGCCGAGGTGCGGGGTGACGACGACATTGGGCAGGGCGAGCAGCGGCGAGTCCTTCGGGGGCTCGCTCACGAACACGTCGAGGCCGGCGCCGGCGATCTCACCGGCGACGAGGGCCTCGTGCAGGGCTGCCTCATCGATGAGACCGCCACGTGCGACGTTGACCACGTAGGCCGTCTTCTTCATCTTCTTCAGCTGCTCGGTGCTGATCATGCCCGTGGTCTCCGGCGTCTTCGGCATGTGGATGGTGATGAAGTCGGACTGCTCGAGGAGCTCGTCGAGGCTCACGGGCTGCACGCCGAGCTGCTGGGCGCGGGCACTTGTGATGTAGGGGTCGTAGGCGATCACGTTCGTGCCGAAGGCCTGCAGGCGGGCCGTGATGAGCGCGCCGATGCGGCCGAGACCAATGATGCCGACGGTCTTCTCGTAGAGCTCGGTTCCGGTGTAGGCCGACCGCTTCCACTGGCCCTGGGCGAGGGCGTTGTGCGCCGCCGGGATGTGGCGTGCGAGGCTCAGGATGTGACCGACCGTGAGCTCGGCCGCCGAGATGATGTTGGAGGTCGGAGCATTCACGACCATGACGCCGGCCGTGGTGGCCGCCTTGATGTCGACGTTGTCGAGGCCGACGCCGGCGCGGGCGATGACCTGCAGCTTCGGCGCGGCTGCGATGGCCTCTGCATCAACCTGGGTGGCACTGCGCACGAGGATCGCGTTCGCGTCGGCGAGGGCGGCGAAGAGCGCGGGGCGATCCGTTCCGTCGACCTGGCGCACGTCGAAGTCTGGACCGAGGGCATCGATCGTGGCGGGCGAGAGGATTTCAGCGATCAGCACGACCGGCTTTGACACGACGAATCGATTCCTTTGCAGCAGAGGGGAGGATGCGCGTCGCCGTCACTGGGACGCAATCATGTGAAACTCTAGCCGAGGCCGCATAGCCGAGAGGAATTCATGACGACGGACGACATCTTCGAGATCGCCCAGTGGGTGGTGCGCATCCTGCTCGCCATCGTCTTCGTCGGAATGGGCGTCAATCACTTCCGACGCGGCCCCGCGAAGATCATGGCGAAGATGATCCCGCCCCGGATGCGACGCGATGGGCCGCTGAGCCCGATCAACCTGGTGCGCTTCACCGGCGTGTGCGAGATCGCCGGCGGCGTCGGCCTGCTGATCCCCGCCACGCAGTTCGCGGCCGGCATCCTGCTGGCGATCTTCCTCGTCGCCGTCTTCCCGGCGAACGTCTACGCAGCGCGTCATCCGGAGACCTTCCGGTCGCTGTCGATCCCCCTGGTTCCTCGCCTCATCGCCCAGGTCGTGCTGATCGGGCTGTGCATCTTCGCCGCCGTGTGACGACGGGTGGATGCCGCGGCTCGGGTCATGGCCGGGCTCCGACCGCCGGGCTCCGACCGTCGGGGTCAGCCGAGCGGGATCCAGCGGGCGAACGCGGCGATGATGTCGAGGCTCAGCACGGCCGAGAGGCCGAGCCCCACGGCGTAGAACGCGACCTGGGCCAGCGGACCCCGGTTGCGTCCCAGTGTGAAGGCGATCGCGAACAGCACGAGCGGCAGCACGAGACCGAGAACGAGCAGCATCCAGCCGAACCCGTTGATCGAGCTGTCGAGCTGGTTGGCGAAGTCGGAGATGCCGATGAGGTTGCCGAGCGCCTCGAAGACGTCGTAGGCGTAGAACAGGCCGAACAGCACGGCCAGGGTCACCGCGAGCCAGAGCGGGGTGCGCGGCCGGGTGCCGGCATCCGTACCCACCGTCGAGACGGCATTCAGGTCGTCGGATGCGGTCATGATGCCACCCCCGTTCCGAGCAGGAACGGCAACGGAACGAGCAGCACGACTCCCGCGAACAGCCAGAGCAGACGCGTGCGCGGACGACCGCCGGTGAGCCAGAGGGTCACGCCGAACCACAGGGGCACCGCGAGGATGGCGAACCAGGTGCCGAGCATGAACATGAACTGGGCGACGGGGTCGATGGTTCCCGTCGACATGCGCGTCGCGACCACTCCCCATCCGATCATGTAGATGAGGTAGATGCCGCCGAGCACCCCGAGCGTGATGAGGGTGGCCGAACCGCTCTGGGCGGGGCCGTCGTCGGTGTCGGCTGCATCCGTCGCGGCATCCGGCTGCCTCACGCGTCCCGGCTCGCCGACCGGTGTCCATCCTGCGGGAAGGTCGGCTCCGGCTGGCGCTTCCGGATTGGCGGATCCACCCGCCGCCACGGCGTCGGCATCCCTCGCCACGAGCGTCGGATCGTCGTCGCCCGCCCAGTTGAGAGCGTCGTCGTCGCGTGCTGCAGCCATGCTCCCAGACTACCGGGGGGCCGATCGCCGCTCGGCGGCCTCAGCCGGTTGGAGCCGCCGTGATCGACGCCGTCTGCACGAGCTTCGGGAACTGGAAGGTCATCGGCACCTGGAACTCGTCGTCGATGGACGTGTAGCGGTCCTGCAGGCCGTCGGCCACGATGCGCCAGGGGCGGGCGTTCGACCCCGACACGGTGGACCCGTTGTCGGGCACGAACTGCTCGTAGTCGTAGGGATAGCTCGCATGCGCACCCAGCCGCAGGGAGAAGGTGTCGACGGCGATGGCGCCGCCGTCGAGGTCGAGCTGCAGCAGGCGCTGGAAGCCCGTGGCCCGCTCGCCGGTGTGGGTGCGGAACTCCTGATAGTCCGCCACGAGCTCCACGACAGTGTGACCCGCGATGCCCCCGGCGTTCTCGGTGGTGATCTGCCCGAGCCCGTGGAAGTGGCCGGAGAGCACGAGCAGCACGTTGCGGTTCGGGGCCACGATCCGGTCCCAGAGGTCACCACCTCGCGAGACCCAGCGGGAGCCCGTCGATCGACCGGCGCCGATCTCGGCGGTCTTCGGGGTGACGTGCTCGTGGGTGGAGATGATCACGTTGTGGTCGGGGTGAGATGCCACGACCTGCTCCGCCCAGGCGAGCTCCCTCTCGCCGAAGGCGTAGGGAAGGCTCAGCATCAGGAATCTGGCGCCGTCGTGCTCGAAGGTGTTGAAGTTCGCGCTGTTGTCGCCCGGGGCGATGGATCCGCCGTAGGTCGCTGTCGCGGAGTAGCGCTCGGGCGGGAAGTACTCGTTGAACAGCTCGTTGCTCACGCCGCGCTTGTTGTCGTGGTTGCCCGGCAGGACGCTGTTCGGCACGCCGGCTGTGTCGAGGATGCCCTGGATGGCCGAGGCCCGCGCGAACTCGCGCCGGGCCCGCCGCTCGTTCTGGTCGGGGTCGACCCAGTTCTGCACCAGGTCGCCCGTGTGCGTGGCGAAGGCGATCTTGCGGGCCTGGGCGTTCAAGGCGATCCAGCTGACGAGACCGGTGTAGACGTCGGGATAGGCCTCGGTGAGGTACTGCGTGTCGGTGACGTGGCTGATCGCGAGGTCATAGTCGTCGGGATGCTCGAAGTCGCCCGTGACGCCTGTGCTGAGCGTGCGCTCGGTGCGCTGGCCGTTCTGCACGAGCACCTCGACTCCACCGTCGATCACCTCGTCGGCGGTCGGTGTGCCGGTGAGGGTGAGGGTGCCGTCGGCGTCGGCGGTGGCGCTTGCGACTCCGGCGTCGAGCAGGCGCCAGCTAGCCGACGCCTCATTCCACACCGAGAGCTGCAGCTCATTGCGGCCGACGGTGCTGCCGGCCCAGGTGATGGCGTCGCCGGGCGCGAGGGTCGCCGCATCGAGCACCAGCCGCAGGTACGGGAAGTCGTAGGCGTCGTCGGCGGCGGTGAGTTCCGTGGTCTCCCGTGCATCGAGCGGACGCTCCGCATCGCCGACTCGCGTCGTGAGGCCACCGGCGACGCTGAGGCCTGCGTAGGCCGCCAGCACCTCGACGCTGCGGCCGTCGGCGTTCTCGGCCGTCAAGGGCTCAGGCACCGTCTCGGCCTCGGGCTCGGCGGCGATGGCAGCGCTCGACAGGCTCGCGACATCCGCCACCGTCGGATCGACCCACTGATGCTCATCGAGCTCGCCCGGGGTCGCCGGTGCCGTGACGAAGTCGTCGGCATCGACGCCGGTGAACCTCGTGCGCTGGTACGTCTCGGTGAGCAATCGGTCGGGCTCGAAGGTGATGAGGGAGAGGCCTTTCGTGCACGGGCTCGGACGCTCGGTGCTGTGGTCCATCTCGTTGGCGTGGTAGACGCCGACGCTGTCGACGCGCTCGCCTGCGGCATCCGCCACCCAGACGCCGCTGCCCAGGAAGTCGAATGCCGTGGCGTAGCGCGCGTCGGCCGTCGCGGCCAGCGGGGTTCCGTCGGCGGCGGCGAGCCAGGTCTGGCCGGGGTGCAGAATCGTGCCGTCGGCGATGCGGGCCTGGTCCTCGCGCGCCCGCAGTCCGTCGGCCTCGCAGCGCGCGATGCTCCAGCCGCTCAGATCGACGGACTCGTCGCCGTAGTTCGCCAGCTCGACGAAGTTGCGCTGCACGCTGCCTGCCGGCATGCCCTCGGTCGACGGGTCGGTCGCGAACTCGCTGATCGCCACCGACGCCCGCTGCGGATAGTCGAACGGCCCCCGGAACACACTCTCCTCCTCGGTCGCGTTGGCCGTGCCCGGGGTGCGTGGCGCGATCACGAAGTCGGCGAGCAGACCACCGGTGTCGGCGATGCGCTGCCACGACTCCCCCGCCCTGTAGTCGAGCTCGGCGGGCAGCTTGGCGTCGCCGTCCTGGCAGGCGGAGTCCGGATGCGGCGAGACCGTCACGCCGTCGACCCTCGTGCCGTCGGGAGTCGTGAGCAGTGCGCCGAAACTCGAGTCGGAGAAGGAGGTCGAATAGCGCAGGGCGACGGATGCCTCCCCCTCGGCGGGCACGTAGTCCTCGTTCGCGATCGTCAGCAGTCCACCCGGCGCCACTCGGGTGTCCTCCGGGAGGACGATCTGACGACTGCTCGCGGTGAGCCGTCCGCTCACCGTGCAGCGGAACAGCTGCCAGCCGGCGAGGTCGAGGGTCGCCTCGCCCTCGTTGCGCAGCTCGACGAAGTCGTCGGAGCGGGATGCCGGGCCGGCCGCCGCGAGCTCGTTGATGACGATGGACCGAGCTGCGGCATCCGGAACCGTCGTGCCCTCGGAATCGTTGAGCTCATTCGGCGCATCCGGCGCGTTCTGCGCCCCCGGCGTCGCCCGCGCCCGCTGGAAGTCGTCCGTCACGACACCGGTGGCGGCGACCCGCTGCCAGCTCTCGCCGAGCGCTGCAGCGAGGCTGTTCGGCAGGTTCGCGCCGTTCGAGCACTCACTCGTGGTCGGCCAGGGCTGATTCGGGAAGACCCCGACGGAATCGACGCGGTCCCCGGCGGCATCCTCGAGGTAGAGCCCGAAGCCGAGCGCCGCGAACGGCTGGGTGAACTGCGCATCGACAGGCGCGCCGTCGAGATGAGCCCCCACGCGGGCGGCGGTGAAGATCTCCCCCGGCGCGAGGGTGATTCCGTCGAGATCGGTCTCCGCCCGCCCCGCGTTCGCACGCAGGCCCTGAGCGCTGCAGCGGTACACCCCCCAGCCGCTCAGGTCGACGGCGGACGTTCCGACGTTGCGCAGCTCGAAGAAGCTGTCGGAGTCGGATGCCGGCCCACCCGCCGCGAGTTCGTTGATCACGACGGAACCGCCGACGACGAGGTCGTCCGTGCGCGGCTGCAGACTCGGTGATCGGTTCGATGTCGAACCGGCCGCGGCGCTCCCGATCCCCTCGAGTCGCGCCTGCGCACCGTGCGCCTCGACCGAGGTGCTGCCCATCGCGGCAACGAGCACCGTGATGACGGCGCCGGCGAGAACGGTGGCGAAGCCTGTGGCGATGATCCGGAAAGGTCGTGCCTCGTGCGTCACACGCGCAGACTCCCGCGCCGATCTGAACGGAACCGATCAGGAGCCGGTGTGTCGGGTGAACAGCCGACGACGGCAGATGCCGGGCTGGATCAGCTGTGCGCGGAGCGAGCTGCCTCGACGGCTGCGCGCACGAGGGCGCGGTCGGTCACGTCGAAGCCGGCCGCTCCCCCGCCCGGACCGCTGGCTCCGCCGCGCTCGGTGCGGCCGCGGGCCGAGAGGTGCACGGCGTCGACGCCTGCCGCGACGAACACCGCGATGTCGTCGACTCGCACGCCGCCGCCCGCCATGACCTGCACGGCGCCGGCGCTCGCGTCCCGCATCCGTTCCAGCACTGATGCCCCGGCCCGGCAGTCGGCAGCTCCTCCGGAGCTCAGTACGCGTGTCACACCGAGGTCGCCGAGTGGGCGCAGCGCAGCCACGGCGTCGGGCGCTGCGTCGATGACCCGGTGCACTGTCACCGTCATGCCGTCGGATGCCTCGACGAACCGCGCGATCGCCGTCTCGTCGAGGGTGCCGTCGGCGTGCGCGGCGCCGACGACGACGCCATCGGCGCCGGCCGCGAAAACCGCGCGGATGTCACGCTCGATCACGGCGAGCTCGTCCTCGTCGTAGACGAAGCCGCCGCCGCGCGGACGCACCAGAACGTGAACGAAGTCGGTGACCCGCGCCTCAGCGGCGGCGGCCACTGCCGCCTCGACGAGCCCGATCGACGGCGTGAGGCCGCCCAGGTCGAGCGCGATGCACAGCTCGATGCGGTCGGCGCCCTCCTCGAGGGCGATGCGGACGCCAGCGAGGTCCTGCACGGCGATCTCGATCACACATCCGCTCATCTGGCCAGTCCCTCCCGCCCGCAGCGGCCCGTTCCTGGTCGGGACGGGCCGCTGATGGTCGAGATTACCGCACCTCGATCGGCCGGCAGACGCGGAGCCGATCGTGCGGCGCGGGTCTGTCGATCAGTGGCCTGTGATGCGCATTCGACGCTCGACCTGGTCGGGATAGTCGCGAATTGCTGAAGGTCCCGTGATCTCCGGAGCGGGTGTCGGCGTGGCGCACGCGTCCAGACCGGCTCGTCGTTCGGCGAGGTCACGATAGGCGGCGACTGCCGGCGCTTCGAGTTCCGCCCGGCGCTCGGCAAGATCGCGGTAGACGCCGCCACTGCCCGATAGATCCACAGAGGAATCGCCTCGATCCCGCGTCATGTCGGGAGCCGCGCACCCGGCGAGAAGAAGTCCTGCAGCGACGACGAGGGCGCAGCCGGCACGGTGATGGGTGTTCTTTGCGATGTCCATGACTGCACCATGCGACGCAGTGGTATCCGATGCGTCACCCTTCGGTATCCGATCGGTATCCACTGGCATCCGGCGTCGTTGACACCGGGGTCGTGGGCGCTCACACTGCAGGTGTGGAGATCCACGTGCTCGGTGACGTCGTCGCCAGCAATGGAAGGCTCAGCCCACGCGAGCGTTCCGTGCTCGGCGTTCTGACGCTCCGCCACGGGAGCGCTGTTCCTCCATCAGAACTCGCCGACGCACTGTGGGGCGACGATCCGCCGCCGACGTGGTCGAAGCAGGTTCAGATCTCGATAGCCCGAATCCGGCGGGTTCTCGGCACTACCGCCGTCACCACCACTCCGTCCGGCTACAGGCTCGACGTCGATCCCGACGCGATCGACGCGGTGCGCTTCGAAAGCCTCGTCGGCAGCGCACGGAGCCACGTCGACGACGGCGACCCCGCCAGGGCGATCGATGCCATCGACCGCGCATTCAGTCTCTGGCGCGGCACCCCGTACTCGGATCTGAGCGAGTGGCCTCCGGCGATCGACGAGGCCGTGCGCTTGAGTGAGATCCGATCCACGGCCGAGGAGGATGCGATCGAGGCGCGGCTCGCCGATGGCGACATCCACTCCGTCATTCCGGATGCGGAACGACTCGTCCGAACCCGGCCTCTTCGCGAGCACCGTTGGGGTCTCCTCGCGATGACGCTGTACCGGAGCGGTCGACAAGCCGACGCTCTCGCCACCCTGCGTGAGGCCCGCTCCCGCCTCGGGGAGGAGCTCGGAATCGAACCGGGTGACGAACTCTCTTCGCTTGAGGGTGCCATTCTTCATCAGGACGCGTCGCTGCAGCCTCCACCCAGTCGAGCGCGATCAAGCGCCGAGTGCCCATATCGCGGGTTGCACCCTTTCGGAGTGGAGAACGAGGAGGACTTCTTCGGGCGTGACGCCGACGTCGAGGCTGCGCTGGCCCGACTCGGCAGGTCGCGCTTCCTCGCCGTCTCGGGCGCCTCGGGCAGTGGCAAATCCTCGCTCGTGCGCGCCGGCGTGGTTCCCGCCCTCCAGCGGCGCGGCAACCGCGTCCTTATCCTCACGCCGGAGCACGACCTCGACGCGCGGATCCGCGGGGCCACGTGGTCCGGGCGCACCGACGTCGTGGTCGTGGACCAATTCGAGGAGGTGTTCCACGCCGGCGAGGCCGACGTCGATGCGGCCGCTCGCGCCATCGCCGAGGCGGCGGTGACGGGCACGACCGTCGTCCTCGTCGTGCGCTCCGACTTCCTCGACGACTGCGCCGCGCACCCCGACCTGGCGCCCCTCGTCGCCGAGGGAGTCCATCTCGTCGGCCCGATGGCATCCCCCGCCCTGCGCGAGGCCATCGAGGGGCCCGCCCGGCGCGCCGGGCTCCGCCTCGAGTCGGGGCTCGTCGAACTCATCCTCCGGGATGCCGCAGGCGACGCCGGGGCACTCCCGCACCTGTCCCACGCGCTCGTCGAGACGTGGCTCCGCCGGGAGGGGGCGACGCTGACGGTCGCCGGCTACGAGGCCTCCGGCGGGATCTCGGGCGCGATCGCCCAGTCGGCCGACCGCCTGTATCAGTCGATGGACCCCGACCAACGCGTGACGTGCCGCTGGCTCCTCTTGCGACTGGTGGCGCTCGGACCCGACGGAAGCGCCGTCCGGCGCCGGGTGCCGTCCAAGGCGCTCCGAGCGAATGCCGCGCGAGGGCAGGTGCTCTCGATGCTCGCCCGATCGAGGCTCGTGAGCGCCCAGGCCGACTCTGTCGAGGTAGCACACGAGTCGCTCGCGACGGCGTGGCCGCGTCTCCGGGCGTGGCTCGAGGAGGACGCCGAGGGCACGCGCATCCTCACGGCGGTGGCGGCGGCCGCGGAGGCGTGGAGCGCCGCGGGTCATCCGGAGGACGATCTGCTTCGCGGCGTGCGCCTGCAGGCGGCCGTCGAATGGCGCGAGGCGGCGTCTCGGGACCTGACGGACATCGAGTGGGCCTTCCTCGACGCCTCCGCCGCCCGCGCTACGGCGGAGCGCGAGCAGCTCGAGGCGCGCACGCGGCAGGACCGGCGCCAGAACCGGCAGCTGAGAGTGCTCCTCGGAGTCGCGGGCGGACTCATCGTGCTGCTCGCCGGCGCCGGCTCGGTGGCGGTGGTGTCCTCCCAGGAGGCCAGCGCGCAGCGTGACAGCGCCACGCTCGCCGCGCTCGTCGCCACATCGCTTGCGCTGCAGACGTCGGAGCGCGATGTCTCCGCCCTCCTCGCCGCCGAGGCGTACCGCCGGTGGCCCGACGACCCGCGCACACGCTCGGGACTCATGAGCGTGCTTCAGGGGTCAGGGGGATTCCTCGGGACCGCCACCCTGGCGACGAGCGGGAGCATTTATGGAAGCCTCATCCCGGGCACGGACGACGTCTTCGTCGTCACGACCGCCGGGGATGCCGGAATCCGCAATGCCGGAACCGGAGACGTTCGACAGGAACTGGACCTCGGGTTCGATCCCGGTCCGGACACTCCCCCACCGCTCGTCGGGGTGAGCAGCGACGGTCGGATCGGAGCCGTTCTGTGGTCGGCTGACACGCAGTCCGACCACCGATCTTCTGTGGAAGTATCGACGCGCTCCGACCTGGTGATGTTCGATCTCGAAAGCGCAGAGCGCATTGGGGGTCCGACGCGGATCGACGTCGGAACGGGTGCGCTCGCCGTCAATGCCGACGGTTCGATCATCGCGGTCGCCGACTACCGTAATGGTGCTGTGACGCTCGTGTCGACCTCCTCCGGGCAAACGCGCGATATCCCCGAAGAGACGACCACCGCGCTCCTGTTCCCGACCATCTACCCCCATGCCGCCGCGCTCGTGTTCGACAGCCGAGGGCGACTTCTGGTCGGGCGCCTCGACGACCGCGTGGACGTCATCGATCCGGGGTCGGCGACGATCTCGGCGAGCATGGCCGTGCCCGCATCGTCTGCCCACGCCGCCATTGCCGCCGGCGACTCCGGACTCGTGATCGCGTCGGGGGACTTGAGTCTGGTGGCGTTGGAACCCGACACGCACCAGGTGCTGTGGTCGACGGGCTTCGGGGCATCGGCGGAAGCGTGCAATTGGATCGCGCTGTCGGAGTCGAAGCAACGCGTCTACTGCGGGAGCCGCTTCGGGCGGATCAGAGCCTTCGACCTCGCGGACGGCGCGCCGATTCCCGCCGAAGACATCGGCCCCATCTACGGCGACATCGGGAGGATCAACGTGAGCGCCGACGGCGCGGTCCTGACGGCCATCAGCGGCAGCCAGCCGATCATCTCCCGATGGCACCTCGACGGGATCGGACTTGGCCGTCGGCTCGTCGCTCGCGACCACATGCTGGCCGGACCGTATTCGTACGAGGGCTCATCCGTCGCCACGGCCCCCTTCGCCGCCTCCACATTCCCCTTCACGATCGACGCCGGGTTCACAGGGAGTCCGATCCTGGAAGACGTCGTCGTCGTGGACACGGCGACCGGCGCCGTGACGTATCGATACGACGAGCCGGTGAGTGATGTCGGCTGGGCGCGAGACGGACGGCTCTATGCACGGGTGAACGGGACCGGGGGTTTTCGCATCGTCGATGCGGACAGCGGGAAGGAGGTGGGGGAACTCATCCCGGCCGAAAGTCTCTGGCCCTCCGCCGGCGGTGCGAGGCTACACGCGGTGCTCTCCGACGGCTCGGTCCAGGACTTCGATCCGCTGACCGGAGACGCGGACGGTAAGCCGTGGCGAGTCGAAGGATATCCATTCTGGATCTCGGTCGCACCCGAGGGACACCGGATCGCCGTGACCCACGGCGAAAAGCACGGAGGAACGATCGACGACACGTCGACGAGCGATCAACAAACCAGGCGTCTGGCGATCCTGTCCGCGGAGGATCATCGCCTCCTGTACGACGAGCCCACGGAGGTCGAAGACCACGTCATGATCGCCGACGGCGAGCTCGTCGGCATGGAAGTCACCAGCATGGGCCGGTACGACACGGATCCGCTCACTCAGATCGGGACCTTCCCCGGGGCGGCGGGCGGCCTCGAGAACCCGTCGCTGAGTCGCGACGCCAGTACCCTGCTGGTGACGGCGGACGACGGAAACGTGACGCTCTACGACACGGCGACGGGTATCCGAGTCGGCGAACCGTTCAGGACCGACGACCGACCCCTCTCTCAGGCCGCGCTCGGTGGCGATGGCGTACCGATCGAGATCTCGATGCCAGACGGCGTCGTCCGTCCCGATGGCCTCGAGATGGCCCTCTCGATGCCCGAAGGCGTTATGGTCTGGGACATCGATCCCGAGCACCAGTTCGAGTTCGCCTGCCGGATCGCTGGCCGTGATCTCACCGAGGACGAGTGGACGACCTACCTGAGCGCTCTAGGGCCCTATCGATCGACGTGCGGGTTCAGCGACTGACCGCGCACCGCTCCGCCGTTTGAAGGCAAACGCCCGCGATGTGAAGGCAAAGCGACGGGGAGGCCCGGAAATCCGGGCATCCCCGTCGGAGATGCCTTCAAACGGAAGCGGAGACCGTGCGTTAGCGCGCGACCTCGCCATCCACGTAGTCGTCGTCGTTCGACGCGTTCCATGCGAACAGCTTGCGCAGCTCGCGGCCGGTGGCCTCGATGGGGTGAGCCTCGCCCTTGGCGCGGAGCTCGAGGAACTCGGGGGCTCCGGCGTCCTGGTCCGCGATGAAGCGCTCGGCGAAGGCGCCAGACTGGATGTCGGCGAGAACGGCCTGCATGTTCTCCTTGACGCTCGGGTCGATGACGCGGGGGCCCGAGACGTAGTCGCCGTACTCGGCCGTGTCGGAGACGCTCCAGCGCTGCTTGGCGATGCCGCCCTCCCACATGAGGTCGACGATGAGCTTGAGCTCGTGCAGCACCTCGAAGTAGGCGACCTGCGGCTGGTAGCCGGCCTCGGTCAGGGTCTCGAAGCCGTACTGGACGAGCTGCGAGACACCGCCGCAGAGAACGGCCTGCTCACCGAACAGGTCGGTCTCGGTCTCCTCGGTGAAGGTGGTCTTGATGCCGCCGGCGCGGAGGCCTCCGATGGCCTTCGCGTAGCTGAGCGTCGTCGGCCAGGCGTTGCCGGTGGCGTCCTTCTCGACGGCCACGATGACGGGAACGCCACGGCCGGCCTCGTACTCGCGACGCACGGTGTGGCCCGGTCCCTTGGGAGCGACCATGATCACGTCGACGCCCTCGGGAGCCTCGATGTAGCCGAAGCGGATGTTGAAGCCGTGGCCGAAGACGAGGGTCTTGCCGTCGGCCAGGTTGTCCTTGATGGACTCGGCGTAGATGTGACGCTGGAACTGGTCGGGCGCGAGGATGACGATGACGTCGGCCCAGGATGCCGCCTCGGCGACGCTCAGCACGCGGAAGCCGGCCTCTTCGGCCTTCGGCTTCGACTTCGAGCCGTCCTTGAGTCCGATGACGACCTCGACGCCGGAGTCGCGGAGGTTCTGCGCGTGTGCGTGACCCTGCGAGCCGTAGCCGACCACGGCGACCTTCTTGCCCTGGATGATCGCCAGGTCGGCGTCCTTGTCGTAGTAGATCTCAGCCATTGGTGTTTCTCTCCTTGTGTTCGTACAGCTAGTTCGTGAAGCGCTAGTTCTTGAAGACGCGTTCGGTGATGGACTTCGAGCCGCGCCCGATGGCGAGGAGGCCCGACTGGGCCAGTTCCTTGATGCCGTAGGGCTCGAGCACCTTGAGGAAGGCGCTGGTCTTGCCGGAGTCGCCGGTGACCTCGATGACGAGGGCGTCCGTCGCCACGTCGACCACGCGGGCCCGAAAAAGGTTGACGGCCTCGAGCACCTGCGAGCGGGTCGTGTTGTCGACGCGGACCTTGATGAGCAGGTGCTCGCGCTGCACCGACTGCGAGGTGTCGAGCTCGACGATCTTGATCACGTTGATCAGCTTGTTGAGCTGCTTCGTGACCTGCTCGAGCGGGAGGTCCTCGACGTCGACGACGACGGTGATGCGCGACAGGCCGTCGATCTCGCTCTTGCCGACGGCGAGGCTCTCGATGTTGAAGCCACGACGGGCGAAGAGGCCGGCGACGCGGGTCAGAAGACCGGGCTTGTCCTCCACGAGGAGGGACAGGACGTGGGTGCTCATGGTCTTACGCCTCCTCGTCGAATGCGGGGCTGTGGTCGCGGGCGTACTGCACGTAGTTGTTCGAGACGCCCTGCGGCACCATCGGCCAGACCATGGAGTCGCGGCTCACGACGAAGTCGATGACGACGGGGCGATCATTCGTCTCCAGCGCCAGCTTGATGGCCGCATCCACGTCCTCCTCCTTCGTGACACGGATGCCGAGAGCCCCGTAGGCCTCGGCCAGTTTCACGAAGTCGGGAACGCGGATGGTGTCGGCACCGGTGTTCAGGTCGGTGTTCGAGTAGCGGCCCTCGTAGAACAGGGTCTGCCACTGGCGCACCATGCCGAGCGACGAGTTGTTGATGATCGCGACCTTGATCGGGATGTCGTTGATCGTGCAGGTCGCGAGCTCCTGATTGGTCATCTGGAAGCATCCGTCGCCGTCGATAGCCCACACGTGGCGATCGGGCTGGGCCACCTTGGCGCCCATGGCGGCAGGAACCGCGTAGCCCATGGTGCCGGCGCCTCCCGAGTTCAGCCAGGAGTTGGGGCGCTCGTACTTGATGAACTGCGCCGCCCACATCTGGTGCTGGCCGACGCCGGCGGCGTAGACGCCCTCCGGTCCGGTGAGCTCGCCGATGCGGCTGATGACGTACTGCGGTGCGAGAGCGCCGTCGGTGGTCGGGGCGTAACCGAGCGGGAACTCGGTGCGAAGGCCATCGAGGTACTCCCACCACTCCTTGATGTCAGCGGGAGCATCGCGCACGGCCTCGCTGTACGCGGCGGTGAGGTCGACGATCACGTCGCGCGCGTCGCCCACGATGGGAACGTCGGCCACGCGGATCTTCGAGATCTCGGCCGGGTCGACGTCGACGTGCACGACCTTGGCGTTCGGTGCGAACAGCGACGCCTTGCCGGTCACGCGGTCGTCGAAGCGTGCTCCGAGCGAGATGAGCAGGTCGGCCTCCTGCAGTGCGAGCACGGCGGGAACCGTGCCGTGCATGCCGGGCATGCCGAGGTGCTGCGGGTGCGAGTCGGGGAACGCGCCACGGGCCATGAGCGTCGTGACGACGGGGGCGCCGGTGGTCTCGGCGAGGGCGAGGAGCTCCTCGGATGCCTTCGACCTGATGACTCCGCCACCCACGTACAGCACGGGCTTCTTCGCCTCGGCGAAGAGCTGGGCCGCGGCGTGGATCTGCTTGCCGTGCGCCTTCATGACCGGACGGTAGCCGGGCAGGTCGACCTTGGGCGGCCAGATGAACGGCACCGTCGCCTGCTGGGCGTCCTTGGTGATGTCGACGAGCACCGGGCCGGGGCGGCCCGTCGTGGCGATGTGCATCGCCGCGGCGATCGTCGACGGGATGTCCGTGGCATCCGTCACCAGGAAGGAGTGCTTGGTGATCGGCATCGTGATGCCCACGATGTCGGCCTCCTGGAAGGCATCCGTTCCCATGAGGGTCGAGAAGACCTGGCCGGTGATGGCCAGAACCGGCACCGAGTCCATGTGGGCGTCGGCGATGGCCGTGACGAGGTTCGTCGCTCCCGGGCCCGAGGTGGCGATGCAGACGCCGAGCTTGTTGCTCGACGATGCGTAGCCCTCGGCCGCGTGGCCGGCACCCTGCTCGTGCCGCACGAGGATGTGGCGGAGCTTGGTGGAGTCCATCAACGGGTCGTAGACCGGGAGGATGGCGCCGCCGGGCAGACCGAAGACGTCGGTGATGCCGAGCAGCTCGAGCGTGCGGACGACGGCCTGGGCCCCGGTCAGCAGTTCAGGCCCCTTCTGAGAGGGGGCAGCGGGCGATGGCACGGGGAAGGTTTCCGTGGACATGCGTGTGTGGTCCCTTGATTGCGTATGGATGATCTGGCGCGAGACTCAGCCGGTGACTGCGCCGACAGCGGCGGAGTGCACGAGCTTGGAGTATTTCGCGAGGACGCCACGGGTGTAGCGCGGGGGAAGCGGAGCCCAGCCTTCACGGCGAGCAACCAGCTCAGCCTCGTCGACAAGTAGGTCGAGCGAGCGAGCTGCGATATCGACCCTAATGAGATCACCATCGCGCACGAAGGCGATGGGACCTGCGTCCACCGCTTCGGGTGCTATGTGGCCGATGCACAGTCCGGTTGTGCCGCCTGAGAATCGACCGTCCGTCAAGAGTAGTACATCTTTTCCGAGGCCAGCGCCCTTGATGGCGGCGGTGATGGCGAGCATCTCGCGCATGCCGGGGCCGCCCTTCGGACCCTCGTAGCGGATGACGATCACGTCGCCGGCCTGGATCTCGCCGTTGGTGAGGGCATCCATCGCCCCACGCTCGCGTTCGAACACGCGTGCAGGGCCCTCGAAGACCGAGGCGTCGAACCCGGCGGTCTTGACCACGGCGCCCTCGGGGGCGAAGGTGCCCTTGAGGATCGTGATGCCGCCGGTGGCGTGGATGGGGTTGTCGAGAGTCCGGATGACCTCGCCGTCGAGCGGCATGGGGTTCAGCGCCTCGAGGTTCTCGGCCACGGTCTTGCCCGTCACGGTGAGGGCGTCGCCGTGGATGAGCCCGGCGTCGAGCAGGGCCTTCATGAGAACCGGGATGCCGCCGTGGCGGTCGACGTCGTTCATGACGTACTTGCCGAAAGGCTTCATGTCGGCCAGGTGCGGGACCTTGTCGCCGATGCGGTTGAAGTCGTCGAGGGTGAGCTCGACCTCGGCCTCGTGCGCGATGGCCAGGAGGTGCAGCACGACGTTGGTCGAGCCGCCGAGAGCCATGGCGACGGTGATGGCGTTCTCGAAGGCCTTCTTGGTCATGATGTCGCGGGCCGTGAGGCCGAGGCGCAGCATGTTGACGACGGCCTCTCCCGAGCGGTGCGCGAAGTAGTCGCGGCGACGGTCGGCCGAGGGCGGCGACGCCGAGCCGGGCAGGCTCATGCCGAGGGCTTCTGCGACGGATGCCATGGTGTTCGCGGTGTACATGCCACCGCAGGCGCCTTCGCCGGGCGCGATGGCGCACTCGATGCGCTTCAGGTCCTCTTCGCTCATGGTGCCGGCCTTGCAGGCGCCGACGGCCTCGAAGGAGTCGATGATCGTGACCTCCTTCTCGGTGCCGTCGCTGAGCTTGACCCAGCCCGGAGCGATGGAGCCCGCGTAGAGGAAGACCGAAGCGAGGTCGAGGCGTGCAGCGGCCATCAGCATGCCGGGCAGCGACTTGTCGCATCCGGCCAGCAGCACCGAACCGTCGAGTCGCTCGGCGTTCATCACGACCTCGACGCTGTCGGCGATGACCTCGCGCGACACCAGCGAGAAGTGCATGCCCTCGTGGCCCATCGAGATGCCGTCGGAGACGGAGATGGTGCCGAACTGCAGCGGGTATCCCCCGCCGGAGTGCACGCCCTCCTTGGCGCCCTGCGCGAGCCTGTCGAGGCTCAGGTTGCATGGAGTGATCTCGTTCCATGAGCTCGCGATGCCGATCTGGGGCTTGTCCCAGTCCTCATCGCCCATGCCGACGGCGCGCAGCATGCCGCGGCTCGTGGTGGCTTCGATGCCATCGGTGACTACTCGCGAACGTGGTTTCAGATCGATCTCCGCCATGGTCCAAAGTCTAAGACCAGTGAACATGCCCATTTCGCATACGACGGATGCCGCGGCTCCGCCCCGCGCTCAGGACTCGGTGACGATCGGAGTCGATCCGGTGTACGCCCGCTCGCGCTTCTGCGCCTGGAGGAACCCGGCACGGAAGTCGGCCAGCAGCGCGAGGACCTCGGCGACCTCCTCGGGACCACGCACACGGTGACCGGCCGCCGTGCGCCCCCGGCCGATCTTCATGCCGAGGTCGTCTGCTCCGAGGGCGACGAAGGCGTCCTCATCCGTCACGTCGTCGCCGGCGTAGAAGACGCTCGTGGCACCGGTGTGCTCGCGCAGCTTCGCGATGGCGTCGCCCTTGTTGCCGGGGCGCAGCGCGAACTCGATCACGTTCTTCCCCTCGCGCACCGTCAGTCCGGGCTCGGCGGCCCGCACACGGCTGCGGGCGCTGCGCTGCAGGCTCTGCCCTGCCGCAGGCGAGAGCAGGCGTGTGTGGAGCGCCAGACCCGCCGGCTTGCGCTCCACCCATGCGCCTTCGGCCGAGCCGGCGATGCGCTCGAGGATGGCGGTGACGTGGTCGAGCCTGTCGATCTCGCTGGCGAGCAGGTCGAGGGTGACGTCGGGCTGGTCGAGCTTGAGCTCGACGCCGTGCGAGCCCGTGAGCAGCACGTCCTCCGGCGGATCGGCCACGTGCTGCAGGCTGACGAGGGCACGCCCGGAGACGAACGCGACGCGAGTGTCGGCGAGGCGGATGAGGCGCAGAACGGCCTCCCGTGCGCTGTCGAGGGCGCGGGCGTCCTCCGGCTGGTCGACGTGCGGGGCGAGCGTGCCGTCGAAGTCGAGGGCGATGAGGAGCTCATCGGCGGATGCGAGTTCCCGCAGGGCGTTGACGAGGGTCTCCGGAATGCCCCGCGGAACCGCTGCGCGCCCGGTGAGGGTGTCGAGGAACGACTTCGACCAGTCGTTCACCGTGTTGCCGTTGACGGTCTTGCGGAGCGCCCGCATCCGTCGGGCCTGCTCCCTCTTCGGCATCTCGACAGCGGTCACGATGGCATCCTTCAGGCCGGCGATGTCGTGAGGGTTCACGATGATCGCCTGCCGCAGCTCGTCGGAGGCTCCGGCGAACTCGCTGAGCACCATCACTCCGGTGTTGTCGGCGCGGCACGCCACGTACTCCTTCGCCACGAGGTTCATGCCGTCGCGGAGGGCGGTGACGAGCATGACATCGGCGGCCAGGTAGAGCGCCACCATCTCCTCACGGGGGTAGCCGTGGTGCAGGTAGGCGATCGCGCTGTGACTGATGGTGGAGAACTCGCCGTTGAGGCGCCCGACCTGCAGCTCGATCTCGTCGCGGAGGGCCATGTAGGTGGCGACCCGTTCGCGGCTCGGGCTGGCCACCTGCACCAGGGTGACGTCCTCGACCTGGAGCCGGTTCTCGGCGAGCAGCTCACCGAAGGCCTTGAGCCTGTGGCCGATGCCCTTGGTGTAGTCGAGCCTGTCGACGCCGAGCATGACGACCTTCGGGTCGCCCAGGTCGTGGCGGATCTGGCGGGCCCGTTCCTGCACCTCGGGCCGGGCTGCTATCTCCTCGTAGCCGGCGACGTCGATCGAGATGGGGAAGGTACGTGCGACGACGTGGCGCACGTCGCCGTCATCGCCGATGACCTCGACGACGTTGCCGCGGGTCGTGAAGCCGTACAGGCGGCGCACCGCGCGTGTGAAGTTGCCGGCATCCGCCACCCGCTGGAACCCGATGACATCGGCGCCGAGGAGACCCTTGAGGATCTGCTTGCGCCACGGCAGCTGGGAGAAGATGCCGTAGGGCGGGAACGGGATGTGGTCGAAGAACCCGATGACGAGGTCGGGGCGGAGCTCGCGCAGCATCTCGGGAACGAGCTGCAGCTGGTAGTCCTGCACCCAGACGACGGCCTCTGTGGCCGCGTAGCGCGCGGCGGCCTCGGCGAAGCGCCGATTGACCAGCACGTAGGCCTCCCACCACTCGCGGTGGTACTGGGGAGGCGCGATGACGTCGTGGTAGAGCGGCCACAGGGTGTCGTTGGAGAAGCCCTCGTAGTACTGCTCGATCTCCGACTCGCTGAGCGGAACGGGGATGATCTCGATGCCGTCGTTCTCGAAGGGCTCGAACTCGGTGTCTGCGACACCGGCCCATCCGATCCAGGCACCCTCGGCTGCGCGCATCACGGGCTCGAGAGCCGTGACGAGGCCGCCGGGCGACGACTTCCAGCCGGAGGATCCGTCGGAGTTCACGACGTGGTCGACCGGCAGGCGGTTGGACAGCACGACCATGCTGTAGGACTGGTCGCGGTTCGGGGTCTGAGTGGGCTGCGAGATGGCGACGATCCTTTTCCGACACCGGCCTGTCGGCCAGCGCCTCCTTGCGTTCCCTCAGGCTACCAGCGGGCGGCTTTCCTGGTCGTTGAGGTCCGGACGAAGTCCGCGACCGAAACGCAGATCACCCTCTGGCGAGTGCGAAACCCCAGGAGCGAGCGCCGCGCTTCCGGGCCACGGCCACGAGAGATCCGAGCAGCGCGAGCAGGCCGAGGGCTGCGAGGCCTCCGGCTGCAGCGGCGACGGATGCCCCGCCCACGCCGGCGATGATCTGCTGCATCCCCTGCACGGCCCAGGTGAGCGGGAGGTACGGGGTGATGACCTGATAGGGCACCGCCAGGATCTCGACGGGGTAGATGCCGCCCGCCGATGTGAGCTGCACGATCACGAGCAGCAGCGAGATGACGATGCCGACGCGTCCGAACGCCACGGTGAGGAACTGGTGGATGGCCGCGAAGGCGAGCGCCATGAGCATGGCGAACGACAGGGTCGCCGGCAGCGTCTCCCACGTGACGCCGAGCACCGTGTGGAGCAGGGCGACCACGAGCACGGCCTGAGCGAGGGCGAGCCCGGCTGCTCGGGCGAGCGAACGCATCACGAGACGCCTGGTCGAGGCCGTGCTCTGCAGAGCCGTCGCCGTGATCGGGCGGAGCAGCAGGAAGATCGCGAGCGCGCCGATCCAGAGCCCCACGGGAACGAACACCATGCCGATCACCTCGCCGATCGTCTCGATCGGGTTGTCACGGTCGGTGCTCACGGTCACGGGCCGGGAGACGACGCTCGCCGTCTTGTCAGCGTCGATGTCGCCGATCGCGGAGGCCTGGGTGGCTCCATCGGTGAGCCCTGTGGCCAGGGTGCCCGCACCGTCGGCGAGCTGGTGCGCACCTGAGGCGCTGGTGGCGGTTCCGGTCGACAGGGTCGACAGGCCGTCGGAGAGCGAGGAGACCCCGCTGGCGAGGTTGTCGGCGCCGTCGCGCAGGGCGGCTGATCCGCCCGAGAGCTGGTCGGCGCCCGCCGAGGTCTGGGCGATGCCCGAGGCCAGGGCACCGAGCCCTGCCGTGCCGTCGGTCAGGGGCTGGCCTTGATCAGCGATGGCGTCGAGGGTGCCGTTGATCGTCGCCAGCTGCGTGGCGAGGTCCTCCGTCGTGATGGCACCGCCGAGGACCTGCTTGGTCAGGGCGTCGAGCTGGGCGCTTGTGCCCGAGACCGCCTGCGTGTAGCTCGAGACTCCCCCACCGAGTTCGCCGAGTGAGGCGGTCTGACTGGTCAGTGTGCGCAGACCGGCCGCGAGTCCGTCGACGCCGTTCGTGTAGTCGGCGACTCCGCTCGAGTACTGGTCCGCTCCGGATGCGGCATCCGCTGCCCCGGATGCCGCAGACGATGCTCCGGACGCGAGCTGGTCGAGGCCGCCCGCCAGACTGGCCACGCCGTCCGACACCTTCGTGGCACCATCGGCGGCCGACGACAGGGAGCCGCCCATACCGGCCAGGTTGGCGTAGAAGCCCTTGAGGTACTGCTCGGTGATGGCTCGGCCGAAGGCATCGGTCATCGCGCCGCCCACCGACTGGGCTGCCGATCCGGCCAGGTAGGAGTGGGCGTCGTCAGTGCGGATGTTGAGGTCGGCCTGCTGCGGGTCGGCGCCCGAGATGGAGTTGATCGAGGCCGAGAAGTCCTTCGGGATGGTGAGCACGGCGTAGGCCGTTCCAGCCTCGAGTGCCTCCGTCGCCTCATCGGTGTTGGAGAGCTGCCAGTCGAATCCCGCTTCGTCGGGGTCGGTCAGCTGGGTCACCAGCAGGCGCCCGGCGAGGATCTGCGTCTCGGTTCCATCTGCTGCCGTCGCCGTGACCATCTCGTCGTTGTTCACGATGAGGGCGGGGACTGTGTCGAGCCTGTCGTTCGCGCTGGCGAGGCCGCCGGTGACCAGTCCGGCCACAGCGAGGGGCACCACGAGCACGCCCACGATGATGGCTCCGAAGCGCCACCGGCGCTGGGTGCGAGTGCGTCCGAAGAGGCTGTCGAGTCGCGCGCTCATCGCAGCACGGCCTTTCTGTTCGAGAGTGAGGATGATGTCCTGTCGGCCAGCGCCACGGCGTGGACGCGGCGGCTGCCGAGATCGACCGGTGCTTCGACCCCGGCGGCCGTCAGCACGATCGTCGTCGCCACGGGGGCGAGGGCTCCGATCATGAGTATGAGTTCATCGGCAGCCCCGTCGGAGGCGAAGTCGTCGCCGAGCTCCACCACGAGGGCACTGGGGCGCTCGGCCAGCCCGGCCGCCACGAGCACGGCCGAGCGTTCGAGGCGGTCGAGCGAGGAGATCTGCGTCTCGGCCTGTACCCTCTCGTACTGCGGGTCGTCGGCGAGAGCCGTGCGGATCTGGCCGATCCAGCGGCGGACCTGGGAGTCGATGGTGCTGGCGCGATACCAGGGCTGACCGAGGTCGATGCGCTCCGAGAGCACCTCGCCCACTGTGCGGTCACCGAAGGCGGCCTCGCCGGCTGCGATGTCGACGAGCGCCACTCGACGCAACGCCCTGCCGCTCTCGGAAGGCAGTGGGGCTCCGAGCACCTGCAGGCGTCCGGAGACCGGAGCGAGGCGACCGGCCAGCGTGGCGGAGACCACCCGACGGTCGGCAGCGTCGCCTGTGACCAGCAGCACGTCGCCGGCAGGGACCCTCAGATCGAGCGGGCCGATGGGGGCGTCCTCGATCCCGAACGTGGCGTCCTCCGAGGAGATCGCCGCATCCTCGGTGCGTGCCCACGCGGCATCCGTGAGGTGATGACGCAAGTGCTCGCCCTCGATGTCGACATCGGGGAGGATGCGGTCGAGCCACTTCGGCAGCCACCAGGCCGCACGTCCGGCGAGCGCCATGGCCGCAGGAACGAGAGTCATGCGCACGAGGAAGGCGTCGAACGCGACGCCCACGGCGAGCGCCAGGGCGATGCCCTTGATGGGTCCGCTGCCCTCCGGCACGAAGGCGAAGAACACGAAGAACATGATGAGCGCCGCCGAGGTCACCACGCGGGCCGAATGCTGGAATCCGTGCACGATCGAGCCGCGGGGGTCCTTGGTCTTCACGTACTCCTCGCGCATGCCCGACACGAGGAAGACCTCGTAGTCCATGGCGAGGCCGAAGAGCACGGCCATCAGCAGGATCGGGAGGAAGCTCAGGATGGGTCCAGTGGTCTCCACGTGCAGCAGGTCGGCGAGCCAGCCCCACTGGAAGATCGCGACGGAGACGCCGATGGCGGCGAACACCGAGAGCAGGAAGCCGAGCGCGGCCTTGATCGGCACGAAGACCGAGCGGAACACCATCATGAGCAGCAGCACCGACAGCCCGACGACCACGAGAGCGAACGGCACCAGGGCATCCGTCAACCGATTCGAGATGTCGATGGACACGGCCGTGGCGCCGGTGACGGTGATGGGGGTTCCGTACTCGTCGGCGATGCGGGGTGCGAGATCGCGGATCTCCTGAACCAGCACCTTCGTTGCGGGGTCGTCCGGAGCCGTCTCGGGGATCACGCGGATGATGGCGGTGTCGACCGAGGCGTTCGGGATGCCCTGGCCCACTTCCGCCACGCCGTCGAGCTCGCCGAGCTCCGTGCCGATGGCATCGAGGTCGTCGAGGATGTCCGTGGTCTGCGTGATGTCGACGGAGACGATGAGGGGGCCGTTGTACCCGGGGCCGAAGCCGTCCGAGAGCATCTCGTAGGCGTCGCGCGTGGTGGAGCCCTCGGGCTCGCTCGCCCCTGACGGCAGGTTCAGGTCGAGGCTGAGTGCCGGGATGGCGAGTCCGCCCAGGATGCCGACCACGAGAACGACCGCCACGACAGGGGCCTTCAGCACGAGGTTCACCCAGCGCCGCCCCATGGTGGGCTTCGCGTCATCGGCGGCGACGGCTCGACGGGCGGCGCGGCTGGTGGGCTTCGGGATCAGGCGCCCCTTGAAGATGCCCATCACCGCCGGCAGCAGCGTGACCGCGGCGATCATTGCGACGAAGACGGCGAAGGCCGCTGCGATGCCCATGGTGCTGAGGAAGGGGATTCCGACGACGAGGAGGCCGAGCAGCGCGATGATGACGGTCACGCCGGCGAAGATCACGGCCGAGCCTGCCGTGGCCACCGAGGTGGCGGCCGACTCTTCTGGGGTCTCGCCTCGGGCGAGCTGATTTCGATGTCTCGACAGGATGAACAGCGCGTAGTCGATGCCGACTGCGAGACCCAGCATCACCGCGAGCATGGGTGCTGTGCTCGACACCGGCGTGAACGCCGAGACGACGGTGACACCGGCGACGGCCACGCCGACCCCGATGAGCGCCGTGAACAGGGGCATGCCCGCCGCGAGGAGGGACCCGAAGGCGATGAACAGCACGACCCCGGCGAACAGCACTCCGAGACCCTCGGTGATTGTGAGCCCGAACGTCTGGTCCTGGAACACCTGGCCGCCGAAGGCGACGTCGAGTCCGGCGTCCTCACCGGTCTTCGCCGTGTCCTGGACGGCGGTGAGAGTCTCAGGGGCGACATCCGTCGACGGGGAATCGAGTTGCACCTGCGTGTACGCGGTGCGCTCGTCGGCCGAGACGGCGTTGCCCGCGTACTCGTCGAAGGGGTCGAGCACGGACTCGACGCCGTCGATGTCCTCGAGTTCCGTCGCCATCGACTCGATGGCCGCCTTGTGCGCCTCGTCGGTGACGGTCTCCCCCTCCGGTGCCTGCATGACCACCTGGACGGATGCGCCCGCAGTCTGCGGGAAGACCGCGGCGAGCTTGTCGATGGCCTCCTGCGACTCGGTGCCCGGAATGGCGTAGGACTCCTGGGTCTGGCCGCCGAGGGCGAGACCGCCGCCGAGGATGCCGACGAGCAGCACCACCCAGACGGCGACCACGAGCCAGGCTCGGCGGAAGGCGAAGTGTCCGACGCGGTAGAGGAAAGTGGCCACGGGAGTGTCCTATCGGGTCGAAGCAGGCACGGCGTGCGCCGGAACCGGGGAGAGGAGTTCGGAGATGATGTGCACGAGCGCTGGGCGCAGTTCGACGTCGCTCGCCGCGTCATCGGTGGTCATCCCGCTGCCGAAGGTCAGGTCGGCGGTGAGCGTGTAGGCGGCGCCGCCGAGGGCGATGCCGAAGCGCAGGCGGTCCTCGACACTGGACTCGGGCGGGCAGACCGCCTCTGCCATGCGCAGGATCGTGGCGTTGGCCCGGGCGACGACGGGAACGTCCTCGAGGGACTGACCCTGGCTGATGAAGGTGTGCACCTCGAGGCGATACCGCAGCAGCAGGTCGACGAAGGCCTCGAGGAAGGCCTGGCGGGCGGCATCCGTCGACGCATCGGAGATCCAGGCGTCGAGGATTCGTCCGAACTCGTCGATCGCCGGCGTGAGCACGGCGTCGAGCAGGGCTTCCTTGGAGGAGAAGTGGTAGAGCACGCTCGACTTCGAATAGCCCGCGACGTCGGCGATCTGCTGCAACGACGTTCCCGAGAAACCCCGGGTGGCGAATTGTTCGAGGGCGACGGCCTGGAGCTCGTCGCTGGGCTTGGCGCGCGCGGGGACCGAAGGTTCTGCAGGCATGATCCGACGGTAATTGACCGATCGGTCAGCAACTGCACGATCGGTCAGATTCGCGGCGATCTCCCAGAGATCGGCAACCCTCCCGTCACCGGAGCGCGAGAGCGGCCGTCGCGGCGACCACGGCGAGAGGTGCCACGACCAACCCCAGGATGGCGTACCGCGACCACGTGAACTCGACGCCCATCGCCTTCAGGCGGTCGTGCCAGAGCAGAGTGGCCAGCGACGCCCAGGGCGTGATGAGCGGGCCGACATTCACGCCGACGAGCAGTGCGATCATGCGGGCCGGCGAGTCGACCGACGGCTCGAGCGCCAGGTAGGCGGGCAGATTGTTCGCGACGTTCGCGCCTCCAGCCCCGAGGCCCGCGAGCTGGAGCAGGCTGAGCGGGTCGTCTCCGGTGCCCGCCACTGCGGCGAGGGCGTCGCCCAACCCGAGAGCATGCGCGGTCTCGAGCACGAGGAAGAGGCCGGCGACGAGCAGCAGCAGCGGCCAGGGAACGAGCCCGATCCGCAGCTCCGCCGGCCGCGAGACGGCGAAAGCGACGAGGAGGGTCACGGCGGCCGCGCAGGCCGGAATCCACACGGGAAGACCGGAGAGCAGGCCGGGGATGAGGATGAGGACCGCCACGGCGCTCGCGATCAGCAGGGTCGGATCGGCGATGCGCTCTGGTCGTTCGATGACGTACCGCGTGAAGAGGCTGCGACGGTGGAGCAGCGCGATGACGGCAACGGGCACCACGATCGCCGCGATGGCCGGCGCCCACGTGAGGGAGGCGAATTCGACGGGGCTCACCGGATGCCCCACGATCCGCTCGAGCTTCGAGACGGCGAGCAGGTTGGTGAGGTTCGAGACCGGCAGCAGCATCGACGCCGTGTTCGCGAGCCAGACCGTCGTCAGGGCGAAGGGCAGCGGGCTGATCCCGGCGTGGCGCGCCATGACGATGACGACGGGCGTGAGCAGCACCGCCGTGGTGTCGAGCGACAGGAAGATCGTGCAGACGACGGCCAGGGCGACGACCATGAGCCAGAGCAGCCACGAGCGGCCGTGCGCCCAGGTGGAGGCGTGCTGGGCGAGCCAGTCGAAGAGTCCGGCCGCGGCCGCCAACTCCGTGACGATCGTCATGGCGAGGACGAACAGCAGCACGGGCCAGACCCGATCCCAGAGGGCGACGGCCTCGTCGACGGGCAGGATGCCCGTCACCAGCGCGACCACTCCGACCCCGAGGAGACCCGCTCCGATGAGCGCCGTCTTCATTCCGCGAGCCTCCACTCGGCCGCCCCACTAGACGATATGCCTCGCAAAGAATACCCCTGCAGCACATTCGCACCGAGCGATAACGTTGAGACGACGAAAGGGACGCATCATGCGCAAGTACCTGTTCAACGGAGCCGTGATCGGCAGCGTCATCGGTGGCTGGGCTGTCGTCCAGCGCACCCGCAACGGACCCCGCGACTGGAAGCTCCTGCTCACCTGGATCAGCTGGGGACTCACCCTCGCCATCGCCGTCGGAACGGTTAAGGAGGAGTCCGACGAGAAGGCCCTCGGCAAGTGATCCGAGGCTGACGCGAGGCTTCTCGACCTCGAGACGGTCGTCCGCACGCCCTTTTCGAAGCTGATACCCCTCGATCCGCGGAAATCCGCCGATTTCGGCGTGTTCGTGCGGCGTGTCCCCCGCTCGCGCGGCTTGCGCTGAACGAGACTGTGGGTAGCATCCGCGGCACGAAAGGGCACCAGCATGGCGAAGGGCACCGGAATGTTCCGGCGACGGAGGCACGATGCTCCGGTCGTGGCTAGTTCGACCCCGGAGCTCACGCCTGAACAGGTCTTCGATCTTCTCAACAGCCGCCTCGCCGATGTCATCGGAGCGCACGGCAGCTGGACCCTCGTTCGACGCACCGACGCCGACACCGACGAGATCTTCCACGCCATGCTCACGCATCAGATCGCATCGGAGCTCACTCAGGCTCTGCTCGCCGAACGGTCCGCTCTGCGCGGTGAGCCCGTTCCCGAGCCCGCCGCGCTGTCGTGGATCCCGGCGCCCATCACCGAGTGGGCCGAGCGCGACGCCGTCGTCATCGCCGAGGCGCCGATGGCGGAGCTGCTCGACACCACGGACACCGACTCGAACGAGATCGTTCCCGCCAGGCACGTCTCCGCGGAGCCCGCACGTCTCGTCGCCTGATCTCACCCCGAGACGGCCGTACAAAATCCGAGCCGTGATCTTGTAAGCGGATGCCGACGCCGGGCTGCTCGGCTTTCCTAGTCTGGTGTCACCTGGCCGCGCACGGCGGCCCCGACGCCCACCGGAGTTCGCCCATGGCATCCGCCCGCATCTCAGCTCGCGACCTGGCCCAGATCGCCGTCTTCGCAGCACTCATCGCCGCACTCACCCTCCCCGGCGCCATCCCCACGGGAGCACTCGGCCTGCCGATCACCCTCCAGACCCTCGGCGTGCTGCTGGCCGGTGCCATCATCGGCCCCAAGAAGGGCACCCTCGCGGTCGTCGTGTACGTGGCGCTCGGTGCCATCGGGCTTCCGATCTACGCAGGCGGGACCGGAGGCCTCGGCATCCTCTTCGGACCCACCGGCGGATTCCTGTTCGGCTTCATCCTGTGCGCGTTCGTGGTCGGCTGGCTCACCGCACGCCTCCTCCCCCGGTACCCGTTCTGGCCGGCTCTCGCCCTCACCGCCGTGGGCGGCATCCTCTCGGTCTACCTGATCGGCGTCCCGTGGCTCGCCGTGACGACGGGCACCCCGATCGTCGCCGCCGCGATCAGCATGGTGGCCTTCCTGCCCGGTGACCTGATCAAGGTGCTGGTGACGGTCTCGGTGGCGAAGGCCGTGCACCGTGCCTGGCCCGGGCTCATCACTCCGCGGCCGTGGGGTCGCAAGCGCGACGGCTCGTCGACGGATGCGACCACCGAAGCCGTCGACGCCTGACGCATGGGAGACATCCGCTTCGAGAGCGTCAGCCATCGTTTCGGCGACGATGCCGTGCTGCGTGACGTCGACCTGACCCTCACCGAGCAGCGCATCGGCGTTGTCGGCGCCAACGGATCGGGCAAGTCGACCCTCGTTCGACTCGTGAACGGCCTCGTCTCCCCGCAGACGGGCCGAGTGCTCGTCGACGGCCAGGACGTCGCGAAGCACGCTCGCGAGGTGCGCCGCCGCGTCGGGTTCATCTTCACGAACCCCGACACCCAGATCGTCATGCCCACCGTGCGCGAAGATGTCGCGTTCTCCCTGCGCCGCCTGAAGCTCCCGGCGACGGATGCCACCGCCCGTGTCGACGCCGCCCTCGAGCGCTTCGGCCTCGACGCACTGGCGGACCGTGCGGCCCACAAGCTCTCCGGCGGCCAGAAGCAGCTGCTCGCCCTGGCGGCAGTGCTCGTCGCCGAGCCGTCAATCGTGATCGCCGACGAGCCCACCACGCTGCTCGACGGACGCAACGCCCGCATCGTGACCGAGTACCTCGGCTCGCTCCATCAGCAGCTGATCGTGGTGACGCATCAGCTGGAGCTGCTCGAGGACTTCGATCGCGTGATCGTCATGGAGGACGGCCGGGTGGTCGCCGACGACTCTCCGGGCCCGGCACTCGAGCTCTACCGGGCGGCGATCCGGTGAACGGCTTCTATCACCCGGGTCGATCTCTGCTGCACCGGATGCCGGCTGTCGCCAAGCTGCTGACGCTGATCGTGACGGTCACCGTCGTGGCGTTCCTGCGCTCCCCCGAAGCGCTCGGCATAGCCCTCGCCGTGACGGCGCTGCTCTTCGTCGTCGCCGGCATCCCGCCACGGCTCGCCCTGCGCGCCGTGGGCCCGGTCTTCTGGGTACTGCTGATCGCCGTGCCGCTGAGCGGCTGGCTGGTCGGCTGGGAGTCCGCCGTCATGATGGCCCTGCGAGTGGTCACCGTCGTGGCACTCGCGGGGCTGTTCACCCTGACGACGACGGTGTCGGCGGTGCTCGGCGCCGTCGAGACACTGCTGCGTCCGTTGCCCCGAGTCGATGCCGATCGAGTGGGCCTGCTGCTCGCGCTGACGATCCGCGCTATCCCGCTCCTCAGCGAGATCGTGGGCTCGGTCTTCGAGGCGCGGCGCGCACGCGGCGTCGACCGGTCCCTCCGCGCCATCGCCGTGCCCGTCATCGTGCGGTCGTTGCAGTCGGCCGACGAACTCGGCGATGCGCTCATCGCCCGCGGCGTCGACGACTGACTATGCCTATTGGCTGAAATGCCATGCGGAAAACCTGGGCGACACAGGGTCGGCCACGTTTTCCGCACGACAATTCAGCGCGTGCGGGCTGAATTGCCGTCCGGAACCCGTGGGCGACGACGGGTCGGCCACGTCCGCCGCACGACAATTCATTGCTCATGGGCTGAATTGCCGTCCGGCACCCGTGGGCGACGACGGGTCGGCCACGTCCTCCGCACGACAATTCAGTGCTAATGGGCTGAATTGCCGTCCGGCACCCGTGGGCGACGACGGGTCGGCCACGTCCTCCGCACGACATTTCAGCCGGCAAGCTCCGCTCGCTGAGGCCCCGACGGAGTCGGCGGCCGAAGCGTCGCCCATGCCGAGCACGGGCCCGTCCGCTGAGAACAGGGCCGGCCCCGCGACGCGCAGCCTCAGCGCGCGCGGCGCAGCGTCGTCGCGGCGACGACGGCAGCACCCAGCACGAGCGCGAAGCCGATCCAAGCCGTGAGCCCCACTCCGCTGCCGAATGCCTCAGTGGCCGAGGCCAGCAGAGTGGCGGCATCCGTCGCCGGAAGCTCGCCCGCGATGGCCACGGCCCCACCGAGGGTCTCTCCAGCCGCATGGCGCTGGGCGGCGTCGAGGGCTTCCGGCAGCACCACTGTCGCCCTGTACGACGCGGTGAGGATCGTGCCGAGGATGGCCGTGCCGAGCACGGCGCCCACCTCGTAGGCCGTCTCCGACACGGCGGAGGCGGCGCCGGCCTTGGCCGCGGGAGCGTTGGCGAGGATCAGCTCGTTCGACACCGTCTCGGCGGCGCCGATCCCGATGCCGAGCGCCACGAAAGCCACGGCGATTCCGGCGGCGTCGATGCGGCCGCCCGAGAGCGCGACGGCCAGGTAGCCGCCGGCGGAGATCACTAGCGCCACCGGGACGAGGCGCGATGGCCGCACACGCCGGGCGATGGGCACGACGGCGAGGCCG
Source organism: Leifsonia stereocauli (assembly GCF_038432415.1). Taxonomy (NCBI): domain Bacteria; kingdom Bacillati; phylum Actinomycetota; class Actinomycetes; order Micrococcales; family Microbacteriaceae; genus Leifsonia; species Leifsonia stereocauli. Next base: position 586,794 of record NZ_JBCAUN010000001.1, on the reverse strand, counting down.
GAGATGATCATGGCGATGAGCCCGGGCACCAGCACGAGACCGGCCGCGAACGGCGAGAGCCCGAGCACGAGCTGCAGGTGCTGCGAGACGAAGTAGAGACCACCGACGAGCGCCAGCACGCTGAGGAGGTTCACGCCGATGGCACCGCTGAACGATCCGCGCCGGAACAACTCCATGTCGATCATCGGGTTTCGGATGCGGTTCTGCCGGCGTACGAACACGAATCCGGCGGCGAGGCCCACGAGCATCGAGCCGATGCCGAGCAGGTCGAAGCCGTGTTCGGCGAGGTTCTTGATGCCGAACACGACGGGCACCATGGTGAGCAGCGACAGCAGGATGCTCGGGAGGTCGATGCGGCCGGGGTTCGGGTCCTTCGACTCCGGCACCAGGAGCGGCAGCAGGATGACGAGCGGCAGAAGCAGCGGGACGGCGAGCAGGAAGACGCTCCCCCAGGCGAAGTGCTCGAGCAGGATGCCGCCGACAACGGGGCCGAGAGCGCTTCCTGCCGCGAATCCCGTCGCCCAGATCGCGATGGCGAGACGGCGCTCGTCACGGGCGGTGAACACCGAGCGCAACAGCGACAGGGTCGAGGGCATGAGCATCGCACCGAAGAAGCCGAGCAGCGCGCGGGCGGCGATGAGCCACTCCCCGCTCGGGGCGAAGGCGGCGGCGACCGACACGACGCCGAATCCGACGGAGCCGACGAGCAGCAGCCGACGACGACCGATGCGGTCGCCGAGGCTCCCCATCGACACCAGCAGGCCGGCCAGCACGAGCGGATAGATGTCGATGATCCAGAGCAGCTGCACCCCGCTCGGCTGCAGCGCCTCGGAGATGGCCGGCAGGGCGAAGTTGAGCACGGTGTTGTCTATCGAGACGAGCAGCACCGGCAGCATGAGGGCGGCGAGGGCGAACCAGCGGCGGCGGGCACCGCTCGACGCGCCCGTTCCCGCATGGGTCACGGCTCCCTCGTACTCGGAGGGGACGACGACGGATGCCGTCGAGGGCGTGCTGTTGTGCGTGGTCATGGCTGTACTCGGTGTTCTCGGATCGTGGGTGTGGACTTTAGTGTACCGTCTACCCGGTACAGTAATCTAGTCATCCCGGCTGGTCTCCCCGACCGGACGGCGACCATCGTTAAGATTGCGCCATGCCCCCGACGACCCGAGACCGCATCCTGGATGCCTTCCAGGACCTGCTGATCGACGGCGGAGAACGCGCAGCCACCCTCGATGCCGTATCGGCGTCGGCCGGAGTCTCCAAGGGCGGCCTGCTCTACCACTTCGCCTCGAAGGACGCCCTCGCTGCCGGCCTCCTCGACCGCCTGCGTCACTTGGCCGCGCTCGACGCCGAGCAGATCCGCACGGCATCGTCGGGAGCCGTCGATCACCTCATTCGCAACTCCGTCGACACGGGTTCCCCACTCGACCGGTCGATGATCGGCGCCTACCGTCTCGCCCAAGGCCGGCACGAGGGCGCGAAGGCTGCCATCGCCGCTGTGAACTCGGGATGGCTGGAGGCCATCGAGGACGCCGTGGGCGACCCGGCCGTTGCGCAGCTCATCATGCTCGTCAGTGACGGGCTGTACTACAACTCGGCCATCGCGGACGTCGGGCTCGATGCATCCGTCACCGTCCCGACGGACCTCGACGCCCTGCTCGCAGTCATCAGCCGACTCGCACCGGGGCCCGGAACGCCAGCGGCCTGAGCTCGGCCGGGCTCAGTCGCCGAGCTCTGCGTCCGCTCCGGCGACAGCTGCCAACTGCTCTGCGATCAGGATTGCCAGATCGATCTGAGTCGCCATCGTCTCCCCCGTTCCGCGGATCCCCCGACCCGTGTGGATCGAGTATGCCCCCGAGCGGGGGGTGAGGGAAGTGGGGAACGGTGAACATTCGGTATCTCTTCAGCCACGGGCCGCGGATCAGCCGCGGACGGGTTCAGCTGCGAGCGGCGCCTCGCGACGAGCGCCGCGGCTCCCGCAGCAGCAGTGCCGCCATGACTCCGATGACGAGTACAGCCGGCAGGAGCCAGAGAACGGCGCGATAGTCCTCGAGCTGAGGCGCGGCCGGAAGCACGGCGCTGGGCACCGAGATGAGCAGACCTCCGAGGAGGAAGCAGACACCGTTGACGATCGCCGACGCACTGCCGATGAGCGCACTGCCCACGGCCTCCGCCGCGATCGTGAAGCCGAGCATCTGCGCCCCGGAGAAGAGTCCGACCGCGAACATCACGGCCACTGTGATGCCGTTCCCCTCCAGGGGCAGGTAGATGACGAGCACGATGGCAACAGCCTCGGCGATGAGGGCTGTGACGGCTGGCCACTTGCGGCTCCCCCAGCGGTCGGAGATGACGGTGATGAGCGGAGCGCCCACCGCCAGGCCGAGCCATGCCGTGGCCGTCAGCGCCGTCGCGAACGCCGTGTCGGCACCTCGCGCCTCCATGATGCGCGGACCCCAGAGTGTTCCGATCGAGAGCATCGTGCCGAAGGCGGCGCCCGCGAGAACGGCGGCCAGGGAGACCATCGGGTTCCGGAAGCAGCGGCCGAGTTCGCCCAGGATGCCGCTGGCGACGCCACCGCGGGACGTGGGCTCTGCCGCATCCGTCGCCCCGGTCCGAGGATCCCGCACGACGAACGCGAACAGCGCGGCGAGCAGCACGCCGAAGATGGCGAACCCGAGCAGCAACTGCTGCCACGACACGGCGTCGAGCGCGGCCAGGACGAGCGGCTGGCCGACGGCCGCGCCGAGGGACGCGAAGGCCTGCACCAGGCCGAACATGAGCCCGTAGCGGGCTGCCGGGAACCACCGGCCACCGATGTAACCGGCGCCGACGAACCCGAAGGAGGCACCGAGCGCGAGCACCGTCTGCGCGATCGCGAGGGTGGCGAATGTCGTCGTTCCCGCGTAGAGGAACGCGCCGACCGCGACCAGGGCCACGGCGATGGTGAGCAGCGGACGGCTGCCGAAACGGTCGAGCAGGGGGCCGGAGAAGAACTGCACGAGGGCGAACACCCACGTGTAGATCGAGGCGGCCAGGCCGATATGACCGAGGGTCAGACCGGCGCTCGCCTGGATCTCGGGCGACACGACCGCGTACCCGGTCTGGATGGCGAACACCCACACGACGAAGGTCGTGGCCAGCACCCAGACCAGCCACGCCTCGGGGCCGCCGAGACGCGCGGCTGCGACGCCCCGGACCGGAAAGGTCACACCGTCGCCTCCCCTGAGGCCGCGCCGTCGTGACCGGATGACGCCGTGGCTTCGTCCTCGACGAGGGTGAACCGCGTCACGAGCGCACCCCCATGTTCCACGACCTCAGCCCACATCGCTGCCGGCCGCACCCACAGGCGCCCGTCGGCCGACCTGTAGACGACGACAGGCCGCTCGGTCTCGGAATCGGTGGCCTCGCCGACGACCGTGTACAGGCCACCCTTGAAGTGCCGATAGCTCCCCGGTTCGATCATGAGTCCATCCTCCACGACTGGGCCCGGCGGGGACAGGCGCGCATCAGCGCGGCGAGGCGGCACTGCCGCAGGGATGGCCTCTCGTCAGGAGCGGACGTCAGTGGCGGACTCTTGACAGTGGCTTCTTCTGGGGCCTAGCGTCCGAATCGGCCGTACGGTGCGAGGAGAGGAGATCGGATGTCCATGCCTTCCAACGCACCGCCAGGAGCTCGAGCGCTTGCCATACTCGCGATTCCCGCTCTCGCGATCGGCGTGGTCTCCGCCCTCATCCTGTGGCTTCTCAATGCGATCTCGGGAGTACTCCAGGAACAGATCTGGACCACGTGGCCCGACGCACTGGGGCTCGAGCCCTACAGCCCGTGGTGGACCTTCGGCGTGCTCACCCTGACGGGCGCGGCAGTGGGTCTCGTCGTGTGGCTCATGCCCGGCCATGCCGGACCGGACTCCGCGACCACCGAACTGTCTGCGTCACCCCTTCCACTCCGCGTCCTGCCCGGACTCGCTCTCGCTGTCACGATCTCGCTGGCCGGCGGCGTGAGCCTCGGGCCGGAGAATCCCATCATCGCCATCAACACGGCCGTGGCCGTCACCGCCATGGCACGATTCGCGACAGCGGTGCCGACCCCACTCGTGGCACTCCTCGCGTCCGCGGCGACGATCGGGGCACTGTTCGGCACGCCGGTCGCGGCAGCCCTCGTCTTCACCGGGATCGTCGCAGCGCTGAAGGCCGGCGGATCGCTCTGGGACCGGCTCTTCCTCCCGGTCGCCGCGGCCGGCGCAGGAGCCCTCACGATGCACGTGCTGGGCACGCCACCTCTGGCCTTCAAGGTCGCACCCTTCGGCACGCCGGAAGCCATCGACCTGGCGACCGGCACACTGGTCGCTGTCGTCTCGGCCGGTCTCGGCATCATCGCCGTCTACGCCTTCCCGCTCATCCACCGGGCCTTCCACGCCCTCCGGAATCCCGTCGTCTTCACCACGCTGGGCGGCGCCGTCCTCGGTGTGCTGGCGGTCATCGGCGGACCCCTGACGATGTTCAAGGGGCTGGATCAGGCAGGCCAGCTCATCGACAATCCCGATGACTACTCCGCGGGGACCCTCGCGTTGCTCACTGTCGTCAAACTCGTCGCCCTGTTGATCGCAGCGGCCGCAGGGTTCCGCGGCGGCCGGGTCTTCCCAGCGGTGTTCATCGGGGTGGCGACCGGCTTGTTCTTCCACTCCGTGATCCCGAGCATGCCGATCGGGCTCGCCATCGCCTGCGGCGTTCTCGGCATCGTTCTCGTCGTCACCCGCGACGGCTGGATCGCCCTGTTCGTCGGAGTCGCGCTGACTGGAGACACCACCCTCCTGCCCATCCTGTGCGTCATCGTCCTGCCCACGTGGCTCCTGGTGACGGGCGTGCCTGAGCTGCGGATCATCTCCCGGCCTCCACCCGATCCCGTCTCACAGCCGCAGCCGGATGCCGCCGACGGGAGGTGAACCACGATGCGCCCGAGAGGCGTTCCGGCCGTCGGGTGCTGACGGCGACATCGCCAGCGCAAGCAAGAAGCCCCGAACCTGGCGAGAGGTTCGAGGCTTTTCGTGCACCCCCTCGGACTTGAACCGAGAACCCACTGATCTGGAGTCAAAGGTTCCCGTTCACTAGAGACATGTGCGGATTCGCCAGAAATGCCCGGAAATACAGGGAAGTTCACAATTTCGCTGCGAGGGCACCGCATCCAAGCGCACCTGAAAACACCGAGTAGAACCGGCATAAAACCTATGTAAAACCCCAGGTCGGTTTTCGTGCCTAGCCGCAACTGCCGGGTGCGACACGGGCTGTCCAGCACTCCCTCCGGCGGGCAAGCCGCCCTCTGCCGCATGACCGCGGCATCTCAGCCACACACCCTTGGCGCCGCGTCTCCCACCCGCTCACGGCCGCTGCGAGTGGCCCTCCCGTGGCCGCATCACAACCTCCGCTGAGCGCGTCTGGAAGTCCCAACCCCTCGAACAGACAGCGCGCCCATCAGCCAGATGAGCCTGCCCAGGCGTGTAGAGGTGAGCCCAGCATTCAGCGGTACGAGCGTCGACCCGGTCCCCAGCCGCCCAGATGGGTCCAAACCTCTGAGCTCTCCGACAAGATCGATGGGTAGACCGGGCACAGGTCTTGCCGCGTCAAAAACTGCACGCGGTACCATTCACCCAGAACTCCGATGCCCTGATTGACTCTGACCCCGTCGGTGGGCGTTAACCCGGAGCGCCCTGCACTCGTCCCTGTGCCTTCTTCCACTCGCGGAAGCTGTTCCTCTCTTCCCGACGGCGCTCCTGCATTCGCCGCGTACGCACTTCGCTCTCTTCGTCATACTCCGGGCGCTCTACACGATCCTCATGGTTGGCCGTTTCGTGGAGGACGACCAACGTATTACCTTCGGTCTCGACGAGCTCGATACCTCTGACTGCCTCACTCGTCGGTTCTATCGCCGAAGCTCTGACAAAGAGTGGTGCGCGTGACTTCACTGCGTCGAAACAATGGCCATCCATACCCGACTCCAGCTCCAACGCAGTCTTGTACAGTTCGACCAGGTCTCGCCGGTTTAGTAGAAGTGACGTCGGGCGCTCGCGGTGATTCTGCGCGCCAAGAAGATAGTCAACGGCCCGGCGAACCATTTTGGTTGGGAGTGCAGCGGAGTGAGTGATCTCATCGAAGGCATTCACCTTTTCCTCGTCGGAAAGGTGTGCCCATTGGAGCAGCCGGCGGGACAAAGCTTCTGCGGCTCGTCTGATCTCGCGGTCTGAATCCTCAACGTCCGCAATGGAGATGACGGGAAATACTGCTGTCGCCCCGTCGAGCAGCGGTGCCACGTTCGGAAACCGTCGGGCTAAGTTGATCGCGGATACCCACGGAACGATTGCCTTCTCGAGCGGATGGCGTCTCCGTCCGCTATTCATGCGATTGAACCTCACAGTGTCCCAGCCCTCTGAGACTTCTCGTCGAGCGTTTAGGGTCAGCAAATTGCATCGTGCCGCAAGCTTCGGCAGCAAGTGCAAGTCCGTGGGGTTGTCATAGAAATCCGTCTGGAGGAACGTGAGAAGAGCCTCGACAGCTGAAATCTCTCGCGCCTCGCGAGCAGCCTCACGATCAGCCGAAAGCTGGGCTTTGAAATGGGCGTCAGCTTGACTTGCCGCAGTTTCGAAATGCCCCTTCTGCAGTGACAGCGCCTTCGCATTTTCCTGTCGCGTCACTCGGTTAGTGAGGAAGAGAACAAGGACTGTCACGCCACCCCCTAGAACCGCGCCGAGGATCGCACCAATGGTGCCGGAGAGTAGGTTGTCCCAATTCAGTGCTTCAAACATTTGTCTCCGGGCCTTCGATGTCGTTCCTGTCCGACGCTACCGGGCGGCATGAATATCGCCAGCACCACGCGCGACACCAGTCAGGGGGTCGGTGCTGCTGGAGGGCCGGCAACGCCAGAGCCTAGAGCCCGCGCTCGCTCGCCCAACCGCGAGCCTCGTCTGCCATGGCTCTCCGCACGGCCTGCAGATGAACATCCTTTCGTGGGTTCTTCGCTATGTTGATCGGCGGTTCCCATGCGCGGATCACCGCGGTCTCGACGTTCACGAGCTCGGTGTCGGTCTCCGGCTTGGCCCAGACGCTGATGCGGAGTTTCTCGTTCATCCAGGTCGACAGGCGGGCGTCATCGGCGTCGGGGAGCCCGAAGTTGCTGAAGTGGCCTGGGTTCTCGGGGTTCCTTGGTTGTCCGCGCAAGTCCAGCTGTTCGCGGAGCAGCGCAGCGAATGACCGGCGGATGGTCGATGTACCAGTCCGCCCGGCGCCAAAATGGGTCCGAATATCCCGAGCTACCAGCGAGTCCTCTGCCTTGCCCACGTAGAGCGGCAGTCCACCACGCCATTCGAGACCCAGCTCGATCCAGACGGTCTCATCGGCGTGAATCGCGTAAAGGCCGGGCACGGGTGACACGTGAGAGGTCGCTTCAGCGATCGGCAAGCCATGATCCCTCAGACGGCGAAGGGCGTTCTCTACCAAGTAGTCAAAATCCGTCACGGCTGCAGATTAGCTAGACATGCAACCGAACCGCCCCACACCAAGCCAGGCCGTCCACACAGTCGCTCACAACGCCGGCCCGCTGATGGAGTCATTGCGACTCACGCCCATGCGGTGCGGACCGACCATCCGATGCCGACGGAGCCTCGCGCGCACGACTACCGTCTAACCCCGACCATGTCGAGATACACGCTTAGCTCGCCGCAGTCGAAGTCGAACTGGGAGAACTGGACCCTCAGCTGAGGGTGTTCGTGCTGTTCCATGGAGGCGTGGAGACGGTTGAGGCTGTCGTCTGTAGGTCGACCCTCGTGAGCGAAGATCCGATGCCGCGTGTTCTGATTTCAGGCGTCGGTGTGCCCGATACTATGACGGGAAACTTGACCCCCTCGCCAACACCATGAAAAGAGCTACATTGAGCCTCGGCAGCGAAGACGCAGTAAAGAAGGCTCTCGGCATCGCGTCGTTCGACGATGTCACGAATGACCAAGTCCTCGCGCTAGAGACGGCGTTGCCTGAAATGTCGGATGAGGTTCGTCTAAGTCTCATAGACAAGGTTCCCGCTCTGCAGAGGTTCGCGCTCGAAGCCATGAACGGCTTGGAAGAAACCCTGGAGAAGACACTCGACGCGAACGAGAAGAGCCGGAGCGATCTCCACGAATCATTGGCGGACGTCCGGAGCGTACTCAAGGGCGAGCTCGGCCGGGATGACATTAGCGAGGACCACAGGCGATTCTTGGTCGAGCATGTGGTTGAAACCGCAAGGGCGGAGTCCGAGCAGCACACCAAGACCTCGGAACTCGCTGCAGAACAGGCGCGGGAAACTCGGAAAGCCAAGCTCACCCTCGCCGCGATGGTGATCGTGACGGGTTTGCTCTGGACTGGTGCCAAGGTCATCGAAACCCGACAAGGTGGCGGCGGTCAGGCTTAGCTCGCGCGATGTTCGCCGACAGAAGCGCTGCCTTCCACGTGAGTTCCAGCAATTCGGTAACGGAGGCGGTATCTCCCGTGCTCGGATCGCGCGCCAATCTCCGCGATCTTGGAATCAAGGCGATATGAGATAGACGCGAAAGCCGGCTGCCCTTCCAGTTCGTTGGGCAACGGACAAGCTGCGAAAGGTGACGGAAAGGCACGGCGATGCAGCAATTCATACGAAGTAAGGGCCTGTACGACAGCTCACTGGCTTTGCTGCGATTTCGCGCCGACCAGGGCCAGGTCAATCAGTTCTACTGGACCGGCGCTGCCGCCGGTGAGCTCCTCGGATACACGCTCAAGTCACACCCCGATGCGACTGACCCGATGATTGCTCTGAAAGCGCCCTCTAAGTTCGAGCGCCATTTCCAGGTCACTCGGCAGAGAACTTCTCCCACCATGCACGTCGACGCCCTTTCGGCTTCTGTGACGTGAGGTGCCAGAAATTGCGACAGGTTTCGCACGGGTACGGGGCGACCGGCAGCTTCCCGGTCGTGGTGCCGTTCCGGCGGATCGCTTTCATCGCGGTGATCGCGTCACCGATCGACGTGTAGCGGCGTTTCGTGCAGGTGCGCTCAGGCATGCGTGTGCAGCCCCTCTCATTTCCGGGGTTGGGCCTGCACTGCGAACCGGCCCTCCTTGATCGGGACCGGCGGCCTGACTACGTGGCGCTTCGTTGCGTAACGGTCGAGTTGAGATTAGCAGCAACCAGGCATCCGGCCGGTGGCGGCAGAAAACCGGGAATCGTGACGATGGGCCGGGTTTTCAGGTGGATCAGATCAGTACTCGGTGGCGTACTTCGAGCATGCGACGTGCATGCCGGCGACGGCCGTCTACCGGGCACGGAGTCACTGCTGAGTTCCGGCGCAGCGAGAGCATACGCGTGGAGTTCGTGGCCGTGGATCGAATGCACCCGCGAGCCCCTGCTACGGAAGCTACGCGTTAATGCCGGCCCAGACGATGAACGCGAACACCCCGACCACCAGCGCGGACCCGGACAGGGCCACACCCCAGATCGCCAACGTCTTCCCGGTGCGGGCCGGGTCGACTCCGTTCGGGGCGGCGTTCGCTTTCGACAGGGCCACCAGGCCGAGGACCAGGCCGACCGCGCCGAGGACCAGCCCGAAGAACGGGATTCCCCACCCGAGCGCTATCCCGATAGCGCCGAGCAGAGTCGCTGACAACGCCAACCCCTGCGGCGGCTTCCAGACGGACGCAGCCGGGTACGGCTGGAACTGCTGGGTCGCTGCGAACTGGGCGGGGTACGCAGAAGCCTGCACCGGGTACTGCTGCTGCGGCGTGTACACAGGGGCGTGCTGGACCGGGGCGGCCGGAGCGACATACGCCGGCGGGGCTGCCTGAGCGGCCGGTTGAACCGACTGGGTCCACTGGATGCCGTCCCACCAACGGAGGTTCAAGCTGTTCTCCGGGTCCTGGTACCAACCTGCAACTGGCATGACTGCCGCCTTTCACGTTCGCGGAAAACAGTACCGGCGAGCGCCCACGGTGCGCACCGCCCAGTCGTGGGGTCAGGCTGAGGTGACGGTGCCGCCGCCCGCTTCGACGATCTCGGCGAGGACCGACACGAAGTCGAAGTCCTGCAGGTCGATGCGGTACCGGTAGCGTCCGCCTCCGTCGACGAGGACCTCAGCGACAGGGTCTGTCGCGTTCGAGCAGTAGCAGCCGGGATCCCGTCCGCCGCAGCAGGCGTAGCCTGCCTCGAAGTTCATGGTGACGGTCACGTCAGCAGGATCGACGGTGTCGCCGTAGCGGTTCAGCTTGTCAGCGCCCCACTGCTTCAGCGCGGCTTCGTAGGACATGGCCATGGTCGTCTCCAACGGTCAGGTGGTGTTTTGTCGCCACCTTCATGCGCGGACCGGGCGAAAATGGGTTCAGGTCAGTTTCGGAGTGCAGCGTCGAGCACAGCCTGCAGCGCGTGCATGACGACGCCGCCGATGACTGCGTCATCCCGGCTTCCATCCAGATCGGGACGTCATCGCCGCGGGCCTGACAGATCGCATACCGGCCGCCGTCAACGGCGACCGCCACTAACGTCTTCGACTCCGCACCGAGCGGATGGTCGGCCACAGAATGGTTCGCGCAGAACGCCTCAGCCTCTTCCCGCTCCTCCTCAGTCGCACCGTCGAGGACCGACGCCCACGACTCCGTGAACAGTGCGATCACGACCACCTCCTGGCCGTCCGGGAACTCCGCCGGCAACGACCGGGCATCCGGGGTCGTCAAGATGTGGGCGACGAACCCGAGCACGTCCGGGACGCGCCCCGTCTCCCACATGGCCGGGAGGAACTGCTTCAGGAACCCGACGACGGGGACGAGGAGGGAGCCGAGGAGGATGGCGATGAGCACCGGGATGACGATCTCCGACAGCTTCGCGAGGCCCCACATTGCTGCGGCGGCCGCGGCGACGATCACGAGGATCCGCCACGCCCAGGACGCCACGGCCTGGACCGGTGTGGGGACGGGGTGCGGGGTGCTCATGCCTCATGGGCATGTGGCGGACGGTCTCAGCTCTGCCGATCATGAATGACGGCTGAGCCCGCGGGTTCTCCTCTGCGTCGGCTCAGCGGCGAACGGTCCCGTGCCGCTCCACCCACATCCGGCACAGTTGCCCATAGTTCTCGATGATGTAGATGCTGGGGGCGGAACGGTCCATGGTGGCTTTCATCGCGGCTGACCATAGTTGTTTCTGGACGGACGGTGGCGGCGGATCACCGACGCCGCGAACGGCATCCTCTGTGATTCGCTGGCGTTCGGCGCGGTTCATCAGCTTGATCACCGCGTACAGGGCGATGCCAGCGATGGTGAGACCCCACCCCCACGCCCACATGACCGGACCTCCGCCGAAAGCGGCGATCAGCAGCAAGACGACGCCGGCGGCTTGCAATAGGAGCACGAGAAGTCCGAAAATCGACCTCCCGACCCCTCCTGTGCGGGCCGGTTCGGGTTGGGGGCTCTGATACGTCATGGCGGGGTGTCCTTCCCTCGCCTGAAAGGTACCGAACCTGGAGGCGCCAGCGCTTGTCCCTTTCCGGGGGCATCGTGTGGTGGAAGCAGACCGTGCCGCCTTCCTGGAAACGCATCAATGCTTCGAGGCAGCAGAGAGGGCCACCAGTCGCGACAAGGCCCGGCGGATGAGTGTCGCCGAGCTGGAAGCCTTCAAGGTCGACTAGGCCAGGACCGATGAATACGGCTCGAGCAATCGGCGCACGCCCACCGGCAGTTGGCATGTGAGCCACGGCAAATGAGCTCGACGATCGTCGGGAACATCCTGGAGCGTTGCTGCATCAGAACGCTGTGGGAAATATCGAACTAGAGTCCAGCCGTTTGATTGGCAGTGAGAGCATCACGAACTGCAGCGCGAGCGCGATGCAGTCTGGATTTCACTGTCTGCACTGGCACGCCTTGGGCTTCGGCGATCTCCTCGTAGGAGAGGCCTCCATACTCCCGGAGCACGAGGGCTACCCGGAAATCCATTTTCACCTCAGCCAGGGCTGCTTGCAGGTCAATTCCCTTGTCGACTGTGTCTTCGAATCCAGGGTCAGGGTGCACGTCATAGACCTCAGCGACGGGGATGTCCCTGCGCTGACGGACGATGCCGAGAGCGGCGTTCGCCGCGATGCGGTAGATCCAGGTGGAGAAGGCGGAGTCACCTCTGAATCTGGTAAGCCCACCCCAGATGTTGATCATCGCGTTCTGGACCGCGTCTTCTGCGTCGGCGCGGTTCCTAGTGACCCGAACGCATATGCCCCACAGCCTGTCGCGGTGCGGTCTGAGGAGTTCGTCGAATGCTCTCTTGTCGCCCGTGCGCGCCCGATCGAGCAATGGCGCTTCGGATGCATCGTCGATCATCGAAGGCACTCCTCGCTTCGGGCAGCTATGGAGCAACGAACCGTTCGGGCCGGTTTCAGGGCAAAGGGTAGCGCACTCTTGAGTGCTGAGGGAATAGCAGCCGTCGAAGGACGTGAACGTGGCTGAGCTCGACGACCTCGATGACTTCGTGCTCGGCCTGCCGCCGCGGATGCCGGATGCGGTGTGGAAGGCGGCGCTTGATGCGGCTTTCAGGCTGTCCGGCTCGGATGACCTCGACGACAGCGCCGAGGCCAGCGACCCCGTCTTCGTGAAAGACGACGACGACGACCAAGAAGCGGCCGACCAATCTGGCTTCGACAGCCCGTCTGACATCGATGACGGTGTCGCAGATAACCACGCTTGGGGAGACACAGATGACTGACCTCGCCGGCGCCCGCCAACGCCCCCTCGCTGCCGCGAAAGAATCGGTGACAGGCCTGCTTCTCACAGAAGCAGGCACGGTCCTGGACCCGCGGGGGTACGGGCTGGAGCTGGATGAGATCCGGTGGAAGCGGAAGCAGCTCACGGAGTCTCCTGCGCGCGTGGTGGTGGTCGGTGAGCTCAGCGCCGGGAAGAGCAGCATCGTGAACGCGCTCCTCGGCGAACCTGGCTTCGCTCCCGTCGGAGCGAAGGAAACCACCCGGGTGTCGTTGCGATTCATGCCACCTTCAGAGGAACTCCCGGCTGGCGTTGTTCGGCTGGACCTGGACGGTGAGTACCGGGATGTCCCACGTGACGAGCTCGCGGACTGGGTAACCATGTCCGGCGCCCACGCCGGAACCGTCGAAGCCGAAGCTGTCCTCGGTGTCGACATTGGGCAGCAGAGCGCCGAACTGCCCGGCACCACCATCATCGACACCCCAGGTTCCGGAGGCCTGAGTCGCTCCCATGCGAAACGGGCGTTGACGAGCGCGGCCGGCGCCGGAGTTCTGCTGATCGTGACGGAATCCGACGGCCGGCTGACGAAGAAGACGTTGGAGTTTCTGCGCCAAGCAGCGGAGTACGCCGGCTGGGTCATCGTGGCGATGAACAAGATCGACCAGAACCCGGAGTGGCAACAGATCCTTGACGAAGACACCGTCATCATGCGCGACCAGCAGTTCCCACCAGCTGCTTTCGTCGGCATCTCCGCACTGTGGGCGGGGAAGGCTTTGACGGCCGAGCAGGACCGTGATGGGCTCCGCCGGATCAGCCGGATCGACAGTCTCGTCGCTGCACTGAACGAACCGCTGGGCCACGCTGTCCGCATCCCTGATGTGAGCGCGCTCAAGCAACTGCACCGGCTCATCGAGGTTGCCGCCGCAGATCTTGCAGTGGGGCTCGTGATGATCGCCGAGCCGGAGGAAGCCAGTCGACAGCTCGCTGCCCGCCAGGCTGAGCTGAATGAGTTCCGTGAGGGGCAGCGTCACTGGCGGAACCGGATCGGGAAAGGTGTTCACGCACTGAAGACCGACGCCACGAACCAAACCAGGAAGATGATCCAGGACTTCGAGAAGGAGTGGCACGAGAAAGCGAGTTCAACTTTCGGGAAGTCGAAAGCTCAGGCTAGCGACCTTCAGCTGGAGATGACGAACGACGTCAAGGACATGGAGTTGTCCATCGCTGACGTCATGACGGTGGGGATCAAACGGGTCATCGACGAGTTGTTCACCAGCGCCCACCTGCCCGTACCCGAGCATCTGAGTGTCGTTGATTTCGAGGCGATCGAGAAGCCGAACTTGCGCACCGTGTTCGAAAGCGGCGGGAAAATGGGTCTGATGGCCGGCGGGTTGTCTATGGGCGTGATGATGGCCCGCCCCGGGATGATCCTGGGGTCATTCCTCGGCCCGTTCGCGCTGCCGGTCATCGCTGTCGGCGTCGCTGGCGGGTTCATGCTGTCCGCGCGGATGAAAAACAGCAGGGAGTTGCAGCAAAGGATCACCGATCACACGAAGGTGATCCGTGAGGAGCTGGCGGACGCGATCGGTCAGGCTACCTCCCATCTGAGTCTTGTGGTGTCCGAAGCATTCGAAGACGCCGTCCGGGACGCGCAAGCTGACATCGACGCGAAGATCAAGGACGCCAGACAGGCTCTCACCGAGTCGGCGAAGGACCGATCGAAGCGTCGCATCGAGCACGAGACCTCGATGAAGGCGTACCTGGAGCTGAACGGTAAGGCGCTGGCGGAACTGAACCGGCTCCGCGGGAACCTCAGGCCTCTGTCGGGCCTCTAAGTAGCAACCCCACGAAAGGCGGAGGTCATGTCCACCGACGACATTCAGGTGCCCGAAGTCCCTGACGACTTCAACAACAGCCAGGACCCGTTCCCGCATGGGCAGCCGGGATTCCCTGAGAACGGTCAGGACCCGTTCCCGACCGGGCAGCCCGGGTTCCCCGGCGAGGGCGAACCGGTAGACCCGAACACGGAGTACGGAACCTACGAGGACTACTGCAACCCGGAGATCTGCGCGGTCGTCGAGACCGCCACAAGCTACGAAGCCCTAGACACGAACTCCGACGGCATCGTCGACGGGTACGCGATCGACACCAACGGCGACGGCATCCAAGACCTCGGCGTGTTCAAGACACCCGACGGGTACTGGATAACGGCCGACACCGACGCTGACGGGTACTCGGACAGCGACTCCTTCCTCACGGAGCCGCAGATGCAGTTCACGATGCCGGAGATGTACCAGGCGCTGCAGCCGGTCGACACGGGAGAGGAAGCTCCAGTCGAGCAGGTAGCTCCAGACCCTGTCGCCCCGACGGAGGTTGAGGTGGCCCCTGACTGGGGAAACGCCCCCGCCCCTGTAGTTGACGAGAACGGACAGCTCGGCGGCGACCCGGAGGACTGGGCTGCAGTGTGGTTCCAGCAGGCGTACCCGAACTCCTGCGTCCCGTCGTCGATCGCGCAGATATTCGACCTGTACACCGGGAACACCGTCAACGAGGAATGGTTCTACCGCCGCGCGGAAGAGCTCGGGATGTGGTCCCCGATCGGGAACACCGGCCTGTTCGGGTTGGACCCGTTCGACGCGCAGACGTTGCTCGCAGAGAACGGGATCCCCGCAACGGTCTCCACTCTCGCGTCGTCGGGAATGGACGGACCGACCTACTGGGCGAACCTCGACGCGGAGATCGAATCCGGCACCGGTGTGATGGTGATGGTCGACTCCCGCGAATCTGTCGGGCAAAACCCTGACGGCGACACAGCCTCCGCCACCGACCATGCAGTGCTCGTCACCGACATCGACGAGGACCGCGGAATCGTCACCCTCAACGACCCGGGGCGTGCCGAAGGCTCCCAGATGGAGATCTCGATCGCCGACTTCCAAGGCGCATGGGAGGATTCCGGATACGCGATGCTGATGTGTGACCAGTCGGCGTCGGAGTTCCAGGCCACCCAAGGCGCCGGAGCGGGATCAATTGCGACGGAGGGCGACCTCGGTCTGGGAATTGAAACTGCTCAGGCTGACGGTACCGCTGAACAGCCGGCCGACGTGAGCTTCGCAGCTCAGCCTGCTGAGCCGGCGCCGGTCAACCTGACCGAACTGCTCGGCCAGCGGGCCGAGTACGCCGGTATCGACCAGATCCAGCCGTCTATCGGCGAGCAGATCGCGAACGACATCAGCCGCCACGGATGGATCCTGCTGCCGGTCGCTTTCGCGGTCGGTGCGGCCGGCACCCGCCTGATGGCCAAGAAGGCACCTGGTGCGTGATGCTGCTCGTCGACGACTGCCCACTCACCGGGGAGGCAACCTGCCCTCCCGGTGAGTCGTTCGGGTCCGACCAGTGCGCGCCAGTCTCGGTCACCGACTGCCCCACAGCACCACCGACGGAGACATCGGGTACGGACGGCATCTGGGGCACGGTGGGTTCTGCCGCACCGTGGGTCTTGGTCGGACTGCTGCTCCTGGCTCTGATTGGTGTGGTGGTGTGGTTGCTGGTCGAGATGTCACGCAGACGGAGAGCGGATGCCAAGGCGGCCGCCGCGTTCCGGGATGCGGAGGGGTGGAAAGCCTCAGCGCAGTCCGCAAGCCAGAACCGCCCTGCAGCTTCACCGGTCCAGGATGACTTGCTCGAGCAGCTGGTGACCCTGGCTGACTTCCCTCAATCCGCCGGCGCGGGCGCGCAGTTGGAGCAGGTGATCGCCGCGGCAGGGCTCGTCCCTCTGACGGCGAACCCGGGCGACCGGTTCGACGACACCGTTCACCGGGCCAGGACGAAACGCCCCACCCCAGACCCGGCCTATGACCGCACCATCGCCGAGGTCATCCGACCCGGATACCGCACTGCCAACCGGATCGTCCGCCCCGCAGACGTCTCCGTGTGGATACACGGATAAGGAGCACCAGTGTGAACGCAGTACGGGCTTGGTCACTGTCGATTGACTTCGGCACCTCAAACACTGCCGCGGCATACTACCGAGGGGGCGACACGGGGCCGCGCGTGGTTCGGCTCGGCACCCACACCGACACGATCCCCTCTGCAGTCATCATCGACACGTCGGGGGTCATTGTCGGAGATTCCGCGAGCAACCAGATGGGCATTTACCCGGGTGAGTTCCGGGAGCATCCCAAGTTGGAGCTCGGCAACGAGTTCATCCCCGTGGGTTCGTCGCAATATTCGACCACGGATGTGATCGCTGCGATCCTCAGACATGTCCGCGACCGCGCTGTCCAGGCGAACGAGAGCACGTTGCCGGCAGAGGTGATCCTCACTCACCCGGCCGACTGGGGAGACACCCGGAAAGATGCACTCAGGGAAGCAGCGGTGAAGGCTGGGTTCCCAGCCGAGACGGTACGTCTGATCGAGGAGCCGGTCGCTGCCGCTCACTACTACGGCGCGATGGCCGGCGCCCCAGAGATCGGTGAACGGATCGCCGTGTTCGACTTCGGCGGCGGCACCCTCGACGTCGCACTCATCGAACGGACAGCTTCTGGTTACGAGACGGTCGATTCAGACGGAGCTCAGGATCTCGGCGGCAAGGACTTCGACGAGCTGCTCTACGAATGGGTGCTCACCCAAATGTCGGAACACACCGGCGCTGACATGGGTGCTCGGCTCGACGCCCCGCAGAACCTCGGCATGAAGCTCACCCTCCGCGACTCCGTCAGGAAGGCGAAGGAGAGCCTGACGACAAACGAGACGGTGAAAATCCCGGTCGCGGTCCCTGGATTCAACGACGCCCTCATCATCACCGGGCCCCAGTACCGGGAGATGATCCAGCCTCTCGTCGACCGTGGAGTGAAGCTCACGCAGGACCTGTTGGCACACCACGGCGGCCACGCAGACCGGATCTACCTCACCGGCGGCGCGTCCCAAACACCGACCATCCGAACCTCCCTCGAGGCCGCCCTGAAGCAGAGCCCGCTGACCCGCGACGACCTGAAGCTCGTCGTCGTAGAGGGAGCCCTGTGGGTGCCGAAGCCGCAACCGCAGCCGCATGTCGAAACCGAAGAGGAACGGGCTGCGCGAGAGGCGACAGAGGCCAGAGCCGCCCAGGAAGCCGCTGCGACCGAGGCAGCCGCCGCAGCCGCCGCAGCCGCTGCGGCCGAGGCCGAACGCTCCCGGACGGAGACATCGCCGGCGGATGGGGAACAGCACCAGACGGAAGAGGAAGAAACCGAAGCTTGGCGTGCCGCAGCGGAACAGAACCAGAAGGACGCCGTAGCAAAGAAGCGGAGGCGGAAGATCATCGGGTGGACTGCCGCCGCAGCTTCCGTCCTGGTGATCGGCACGGTCGGCATCGCGATCGCCATCATCCCACCACCACCACCTCCACCGCCGCCGGGTCCGGATGACTGTTCCAGCAGCGAGGTGTGGGACGCGGACCTGGAAGCGTGCGTTGCGGCTGAGGACCCACCGGGCCCGGAAGACTGCCTCAGCTCCGAAGAATGGGACTCGGATCTCGAAACCTGCGTAGCCAAGGAGGTCGACCCAGTCGACCCCGTCGACTGCTGGGACGGGTCGACAGCGGACACAGGCTCTGACTGCCCAGCCCTGGCGGGGCGAGCCGGTTTGGACAAAATGTTCACCGCCGACGGAGCGAGCTGTGTCGTGGTTGACCTCTCCCAAGCGACAGGAGGCCTCGCATCGGCTGAGGAGGCGATGCAATGCACGTGGACAGACCTCCCGAACACCACAGTCAGCATCTCTCGATATGACCAAGGGGCAGCGACATTCTGGAGCGGCTACCTCGAAGGCACCCCTGAGATGAGCACCGCATCACTCCTGGATGCCGAAGGCGCGTCTGTCGGCACGAAGTTCGATGTCGCCGGGTATGACGAATCCGGAAACAACACCTTCATCACATCAATCTGGGCGTACGAGGACGTCCCTTTCTCGGCAGACATCTTCACCAGCGTCGCTCAGGGCGGAACTTTGGATGAGAACACGCAAGCTCAGGCGCGAGTCTTCTACTGGGATGCCGCCACCGTCGACGCGATTGTCGCCGGGTCACCGTGACGGCACAGCACGACCCTCTCACCGAAGCGATCCTCGCCGTCTGCGACCGCTACGACGACGTGGGAGGGCCAGAGGTGGCGCCAGCCACCTCGTACGCCCGTGCCCGACTCACCGAACCGTTGCGGGTGGCGGTGGTCGGCCGGGTGAAGGCGGGCAAGTCCACGTTGGTGAACGCGATCATCGGGAGGAAAGTCGCTGCGACCGCCGATGTGGAATGCACGAAGGTGGTGACCCAGTATCGGTTCGGAGCTGATGAAGGTGCCACACTCCACCTGTCCGGCGGCCGGCCCCACATCCGTGTTCCGCTGCAGGACGGGATGCTTCCGGACCGGTTGCCTGTCCCTGTTGACCAGATCTCCTACGCGGTGGTGAAGTTGAGCTCAGAGCCGCTACGCAATCTGACGTTGATCGACACCCCGGGGCTGGAGACGACGTCGGCCGAGCTGGAAGTGGTGTCGCGGCAGAGCATCCTAGGCGTCGGCGGTGTTCGACAAGCGGACGCGATCATCTACTTGTTCCGCGGGAAAGAGCTGGCCGACGACGTCGACTTCCTCCGCGAGTTCAGGAACGTGGCCGGGGACGTGTCCTCGAGTGGGGCGATCGGTGTCCTGTCCCATGCCGACAGGTACGGATCCGGGCCATGGGGCGATGATGACTCGTTGGTGGAGGCAACTGACCGTGCGGCTGAGATGCAGCTGGAGCATGCATCGGATCTCGCCGCGGTGATCCCCGTCGCTGGAAGGCTCGCCGAGACGGCGGTCACTGGGGTGTTCACTGAAAGCCACGCCCGCACATTGGCTCGCCTGCGAGGGCTGTCTGAGTTCCAACTTCAGGCGAGAGAGAACCTGGACGGAGTGACGATCGCTGACGTTCGTCAGTTGTCGATGCTCGTCGGGGAATACGGGCTCAGGTACGGACGGGAGATCGCCGGCGGCGGTGCGTCACCGGTGATCGATTGGATGTGGGAGAAGTCCGGGGTGGATCAGCTGCACACCTTGATGCGCCGTCACTACGTCAACCGCATCCCCCAGCTGAAGGCGAAGCAGGCAATGGAACAACTGGAACGGGCCGCACACAATTTCAGCCAGCGGATGCCGCTCCGGCGGATGCTTTCCGACGCCAGATTGGCGCCGGCTCTGCACCCATTGGAGGAAGTCCGTGCATGGGAACTCCTATCCGCCCGCCCGGACGAACACGAACTCCTCGGATTGGTGAATCGGCTGCTCCGCGGAAACACCGACCAGGAGCGAGTCGGGTTGCCGCCCGCCGCCGACGCCGCCGCTGTTCGCACGGCCGCACTGTCGGCGGGCGATGTGGTGAAGCAGCACCTGTTGGCGGGTGACCCGTCCGTGACGAAGTCCGCAGCGATTCTTACTCGGTCGTTCGCCGCGATCAATCACCGCAACAGCAGTTGAACTACAGCCAGCCTTCCCGGATCTGGTCCATCTGGGCTTGGTAGTTCTCGATCATCTTTCGGGAGTCCGCGGTGATGTCGGGGTTCTCCAGCAACGCGATCAGCGGGTCCGGGTTCGTGGGAGCGCTGACAACGGTGGCGTCCATGATCGCCTCACGCGGGTCGGTGGGCCCCGGCTCCATGTACGTCTCGAAGACCCCATCGCCGCGATCTCGGAGGATGGTGTCTTCAACACCGTCCTTGTCGGTGTCCTTCCGGATCTCGTCGATGGATCCGTCGCGGTTGGTGTCGACTTCGGACTGGTCGATTCCGCCGTCGCTGTCAGTGTCGGTGCCGCGGGTGTCGATGACGTGGTCGTTGTCGCTGTCGAGGAGGACGAGGTCGTCGACGCCGTCGCCGGTAGTGTCGAAGGTGGCGTAGTTGCCGACGCCGTCACCGTCTGTGTCCGTCCATCCGCTCATGGGGAGCTCCTCTCGGGTTACAGGTTCGATGGTGGTCCTACGCAAGAAGTTCCCGCAATGGGTGAAGGAACATCCGCGCGACCTGCCGCATCGAACGTGCATGAAGAAGCTGCAACGGTTGGCGGTCACCGCATCAGTGTTCGCCGGTGTGATTCTCGTCGGGACAGGATGTGCTTCGGTCGACCCGGACGGCCCTCCGCGCGCAGGATCCTGCATCGATGAATCGGTGATGGATGCCATCCCGTTCGTCGACTGCGGCGAAAGCTCCGCCACCCGGATCCTGGTGTACGAGATCGGGGAAGGCGAAGCCTGCGACGCTGACCTCGAGGTGTACAGCTATCAGCACATGACGATCGCCGGTGGTGACGGTCCGGTCACGCTGTGGTGTTCCGGTGTGCCGGGTGAGTTGACGGATGAGCAGAAGGCTCTGATCGGCTCCTGACTGGGAACATCTGCGGCGGCCTGACCATCGAACTGTCATGGCCCTGATGTTCGAACGGTTTGGTGACCCAGCGACAGCCTGGGTGGTCGGTTCTGCCCCGTCCGGTTGGCAGATGTCGGAGACGGTCCGGTTCTCCTCACCACAGGATGATTCGGTCATGACGTTGGAGCGGACGGTGACGAACGATGCGATCGACTCGCTGTTCTTTGCTCAGACGCAGCTTGGGTTCATCGAGGGGATGAACCCGGATTGGCGGATGTTCGCGGGGCTGACGACGGTGCATGTGGGTGGCGCGGAAGCTGACGGGTATGTCGGGGCGTTCCGGGCTACGGACCCGTACGTTCACGTGGTGGTGAAGCTGTGGGCTTCGTTCGGTCAGGTGAAACTTGTCGGGAGTGTGTTCACATCTGAGCAGGCTTGGCGGGAGTCCGGGCAGGAGATGGTTTCAGCGTTCCGTGGGTTGGTCGTTCTCCGCTGAGACCGGCCAGTGGGTGAGTGCGGGGCGCCACGCCCTCGAGGATTCCACTGCCCGCCAGTACGCCCAGTCGATCATCCATTTCAGTGTGGCTTTGGAGTCCCTGCCGGCTCGGGTGGCGAGACGGTACGCGACCCACCAGAAGACGCTGGCGACTATGAGCAGGAACAGGCCGACAGCGCCGAGCGCTCCCCCGCCGACGCGTCCGGGTTCGAACGCCATCGTCAGCAGCATGCTTCCCAGTAGCGCGGGGATGAGGGCGGCCACAACGACGACCACCGCAGAGAATGTGAACGTGGACGCTTTGGATGTGCCGCCCGTGCCGTCGGCAAGTTTCCGGCGGGCGTGCTCCACCTGGATGGCGGCGTCTACCGCTGCGCGGAGTCCGTCGTCGTCACCCCACCGGTGAACGTCGCGCCATTCAGCGCCGACCCGGTCGCCGGCGGTGAGTGCCGCGTCCCACATGAGGTAGTCGTCGGCGGAGATCGGGTACGGGATGGCGAACGCAGCTTCTGTGCCGTCCAGGGGAACGGACGCTTGGATGACCGCCTCAGACAGCTGAGCGGTTGCGGCCCTGTTCACTTTCTCACGGAACAGCCTCGCCTTGCATGACTCGTTCCACAGCCGCACGTATGTCCGTTCCCCTTCCTCGAATACATCGGCGAGGATCGATTCGTAGTCGACATCGTCATCTTCGACGTAGCTCCCATCTGGCGTTGCGATCTCCCAGATGGAGTCCCAGAAGTCCTGCACTGTCACCGCGAGGGTGTCGAGGATCATCTGCGAGGTCACCTCGGCCGGAAGGTTCGCTTGGAGGAGTGGTTGCCCGTTGAGGGTGTGGAAGATGTACACGGTACGGTCGGCGACAGCAGCGAGGATGGTCGGGGTGATGTGGAAGCTGAACCCGGCCAGGCTGTCCATGCCGTCGCCGCGTAGGTCTTGGACGTCGTGCCAGAACTCAGCTGCACGGTCTCGGGCGTCTGATAGTTGGTGGGGATCATCGAATGATGTCCCGGAGCCACCGGGGGTCACGTATCCCGCGAATGTCTCCTCTGGGGCCCGTGGAATGGTCGGTTTTGTGAAGGTTCGGCTGAAGAAGCTGAATGAGGTGTCGGTCTCCTCGAGCAAGCGTTTGTGGGTTCGTTCACTCTCCGGGAAGACCTCGCGTAGCGCTTCGGCGAAGATGGATTCCGCCTGTGGGTCGTCTACCCCGTCAGCTTGCTGAAGCGTGGAAACCTGGTGCCAGATCTCGAACCAGAACTCCTCGATGCCCGCGGCGATCGCCTCGACGATGACCTGGGTGCCGGCGCCATCTGGCAGGTCAACGTGGGCGATGGGCTGGTCGTCGGCTTCGATGTACATGCCTCGGTGGACCACGGCGACCCAGATGACCGGGGTCAGATTGAACCGGAACCCGGCGAGACCGTCGATGCCCTCGCCCCAGACGCTCTCCACGTGGGGCCAGAACTCCGCTACTTTGTCGCGGGCTGCGGCGAGATGGTCGACCATTCGATGCCCTCCTGTCACTCCTCGACCGGGTGGCACCCCTCGACACCCATGGTGCGTCCGTCGTTGAACGCGTCGATCCGGTCGAGCGGGTCGCCGTGGTCGTCGCTGTCGGTCCATTCGGTTTCGTCGGCGAGGAACGTGAGCGCGTTGGTGATCTCGGCGGTGTCTCCGGTTTCGAACGCCCAAGTTCCGTCGTCGGCGGCGCCGTACAGCGCTGCTGCGGCGAAGCAGTCTGCTTGGAGCTCTTCGGAGTTCCACAGCCCTTCTTCGGAGATCTGCTCTTGGATGGCGTGGCCCCATTCGTGGGCGATCACCAGATAGACGACGGAGTCGCCACCTTCGGTGTACAGGTAGTCCATCAGGTCCTGGTCCCACAGGATCGTGTTGTCGGGGACGCAGTAGAAGGCGTTCCCGGGCTCCAGTTGTTCGCCGCCGCAGGTGGGCAGGTCGGATTCGATGTACGGGATGAAGTCCGACGGTGGTGTGTAGGGGTCTCCGCCTTCGTAGAAGTCGGCGAAGTGGTCCGACCAGAATGTGTCGACGACGTCGATGGCGTTTTCGATCTCCCCGTCGATCTCGTCGTAGTTCAGTGGGTCGCCGGAGCGGTCACTGTCGGAGATTGGTCCTGAGTTGCCGCCGGAATAGAGACCGCCGAGCAAGCCGGTGCATCCGGTCAAGGTGAGCAGTACCGTCATCGCGGCGGCCGCAGCCATCAGTTTGCGGGGCATCGGGCCCTCCGTTCGGTACACACCTTCGATGCACGGTACCGGGTTGGTGTTCCCAGCCGGCAGCCCGAATCCGAGGGACAGCCGGCGGCGATCTTGGGTCGATTTCGTGTTCGTCCGCACATGTTGGTGGCAGAAGAAGACACCTACCTCAGGAGAAGACCATGACGACTATCGCCCCGACTATCGCCGGATTCAAGGAGCTCCTGCACCACCTTCGGGGTGGCGACCTCCCGAATCGACTCTCTCTGGTCGACTCCGCCGAGCCCGGCGGTTACTTACAGGGTCTGCTTGTGGGTTCGGTCCAATGGCAGGGAGACGGCGACAACTGACACTTCCCAGGTGCCGCCGGGGTTCGTTTCCGAGAATCGGATGGCGCGTCTACGTGACCCGTCCAGGTCATGGTCGAGTTCAGCTACCCGGAGGGTGGCGCCGGGGCCGAGCGGGTGGGTTCCGGGCCCGTCTCAGTCGGCGGAGTCCAGGTTGGACCGGCCTTTCTGCTTCGTCCGCAGCCACGACCCGACCTGGTCTTCGGCG
Source organism: Leifsonia stereocauli (assembly GCF_038432415.1). NCBI lineage: Bacteria > Bacillati > Actinomycetota > Actinomycetes > Micrococcales > Microbacteriaceae > Leifsonia > Leifsonia stereocauli. The sequence continues at coordinate 562,440 of NZ_JBCAUN010000001.1, read as the reverse complement.
ACTGCGACCGCGTCGGCGGTGTCGTCGAGACGGAAGTTGGCACGGTACCCAGTTGTCACGGTGTGGAGCTCATTCGTCGGTGGCGGCTTGAGGGCTGCTCGGATGGTACTGCCGACCCCCGACGCTGCAGGGGAACGGCCCCAGAACCGGGGTCTGCCCGTGTCGTGCGGCCCGGTGGTAGAACAGGAGCATTCCCTTGACCACCCGACCCTGAGGGAGCTGCGATGTCCGACGCCGCACATCCGCCCATCACCCGTGGGGTGAACCCAGCCCCGGACACCGGATGGTCGTGGTACCTCACCGACTACGAGATCGCGTACATCCACCAGTTCAACGTCCGCCCGGTCCGTGAAGGCTGGACCGGAAGCCCGGAAGAGATCGCCCGCCTCGACCAGGAAGCTGACGGCGTCAGGGTCCGCGGGTACCAGCCGGCACCGGAGCCGCGGCTTGCGACAGCACCGCCGCCCGTGATGGAGCAGGAGCCCGACCCGCAGCCGTCGGCACCCTCTGCGCCCCGTCGGTACCGTCGGTGGCTGTGGGTGCTGATCGCTGCCGTGATGGTAGCTGGCGGTGCGGTCGCCGCGACGATCGGGATCATGAACTTGAATGCAGTCGCAACGTTGAATGAGCAGACCGCTGAGATCGAGGCGAACCTGTGAACGAGGCGAAGCCGAAAGGCACGATCGGCGGCGGCGTCATGCTGGCGTTGCTGCTCAGCTCCGTCCTCATCCTCGGAGCCGGGGTTATGGTCTACGGCTGGTCGGCTGTGCAGCTGTCATCAGCCACGGAACTACACCAGTCCGCGGAGCAGAAACAGGACGCACAGGCTGCTGCGAAGAAGAAGCAGAACGAACGCGACCTGAAGATCGCCCGGGAGAAGGAAGCGGAACGGGTGGCGGCCGCGGCGGCGGAAGCTCAAGCACGCGAGGTACAGGCCGAACAGGCACGCAAGGACAAGGCGGCCACCGATCAGGGGTACTACGTGATCCCGGGTGACGTGTCCCTCTACTACAAAGCACATGAGGGCGATTACTCCTGCACCTCCGAGGGTCGCTGTGCTGTGTTCACCGTCATGACGGCTGACCCCTGCCCGGCTGGGATCTCCGTCACAGTGTCCGCTTTGGATGGAGAGGTATCTGTAGGTGCGGTGTACGGCACGACCGCTGGCCTGCCCGCGAACGGGGTGGCGCGGCTGGAGCTGGCAATGCCTGGCGGCGACAAGTTCCAAGTCACCGAAGCCCACTGCATGGACTGAAGCTGCCAGCCGCCCTCTGTGCTCGCGCATAGAGTCTGTATGGACAACCTCACCACTTCCCCTGAGATCAACGCTCATGACGCCCGTTTCCAGAAGATGGCGGACGAGCTTGCTTGGTTCGTGAACGACCGCGGCCGCATGCCAATGTGTTTGCAGAACGACGCCGATGAGCGCCGTCTGGGGATCTGGCCGAGATGCTCATCGCATTGTCCCAACCCTTGTGTGAATGCGTTCGCGGACCGAAACAATCCGCTGAGTGTTGTCACCCAGATTGGGAACTGCCATACCCGTCCAGTCGTCGGTAGTGTCGGGCGACCCGAAAGGACCCGACCTCATGGACAACGACTCCGTCAAGGACGACGCCCAAACACCAGCAGCCTCACCGGTGGCGCCGCCGCCCGCAGCAGCTGCAGCGCCGAAGGTTCCGCGGGCATCCAAACCGCGCGTGCCGGGTACGAAGGCCAAGCCGAAGCCGGCCGCGAAGCCGAGGAAGAAGCTGTCGAAAACCGCCATCGCGTTGATCGCCGTCTCCGGCGTCGCCGTGCTCGGGTGGGCGTCCTTCGCTGTCGCTGTCAACGTCGCCGCGAACACGAACGATGAGCTCGTCCACCTCCAGGCGGACAACACGAAGATGTCCGGGGAGAAGGACGACCTGATCGGCGACCTGACCGAGATGACAGCGTCACGAGACCAGTACATGAACGCGTCCGACGCCGTCGCCAAACGAGAAGACGCAGTGAAGGTCAAGGAGACGGCGCTGCAGACCCGGGAGGACGCCGTGAAAGGCCGCGAGGATGCAGTCACAGGGGCGGAAGCCCGTGCGGCGCAGACCACGTTGAAGGACGGGTACTCCTACATCGTCGGTGTGTCCATGGAGCCCGGCGTCTACGAGGCCACGTCAGCGAGCGGCACCTGCTACTGGGAGATCAACACCTCCGGCACGAACGGGTCCGACATCGTCGACAACGACCTCGGCGCGCAAGGGCTGATCCGAGTCACCGTCAGCGGCGGACAGGACTTCAACTCCTCCCGCTGCGGCGATTGGAAGAAGGTCGGCTAGACCAGCTACCAGAGGTTCGCTTCGGTGCGGCTGATGTCGAACCCGTGCCCGGATGAGGCCCGATCACAGGTCATGCCGTCCTCGCGGGACACGCACACCACTCCCCCGAACGTAATCGACTTCCCGTAGTCCAGAACGGCGACGGTGTCGTCGTACGTGCCGCGGAACGGTTCGTCAGTCCGGCAACCGAACTTCACCGGGTCGTCACCGACACCTTCGACGCTGCCGACCATGTGGCAGTGCTCGCTCGGCCGTGGCCCCGGATCGAACGTGAAATCCTTCGCTTTGCAACCCCAGAACGGCAGCGACCAGTCGCTTTTGAAGATGGTACAGGCGATGCTCCGTGACGGGCTGACGAAGTCGACGCTGATGCCTCCAGTGTCCGACACGGGCATGAACACGCCAGGGTTCACCGGGACGATGACCTCAGCAGCCGGCGGTTCGGTCACCACCTGTTCCGGGGTCTCAGTGGCGACGGGTGGCAGCGTCTCGGTCGGCGCCGGCTCGATGGTCGAGGTCGGTTCGATGGTCGCCGGCAGGTCGATCCCCGCGGAGCGGGTCGGAGCGGAAGAGGCGCCGGCGCATCCGGTCAGGATGACGGCAAGCGCCCCAACCGTGGCCAAGGAGACGAGCGTGCGGCGCAAGATGATTCCTTCCGGTCTGCGGTGACGCAGATGGGACATGTGGCAGAGCCTCCGCGATCCTCTCAGCTGATCCGTTCGACGTGCGCGAAGACGGCGGGCCAATCGTTGTGGTCGAAGTTTCGCTCAGCGGCTCAGCGGCTCGGCGGCTCAGTGGAGATCGGGTCTGTCCAGTCGGACGCGGTGGCCGTCCCTCCGTTGTCAGTCACGGCATCCGCGTCGGGAACGGTCCTAGTGACGACGCCCGGTCAGCGACGCCGTCACCCTTGCGCAGGCCGCGCCGACCTCGTAGGGGGAGGATCTTGTCGAGGGTCGGCCGCGTCGAGAGCCTGGTCGATTCGGAGCACAGCGCGGCTGGTGCCTGCAAAGCGACAGCCCTCGCATGCACCGGGCGAAGGACAGCGGTGCGTCGACGCAACTGTCGTAGTCGAGGTAGCGGCTGGGTCTCCCAATATCTCAAATGGGGTGTGGGGGGGTGACTGGAGGATATATGACCCACAGAGAACGGGGCTCCCCCAGGGAGGGACGACCCGTTCGGATCCGGTCAGGCTGGGCTGTAGGGCGCCCAGCCGGTCAGGTTAGACAGCCTTGAAGAAGTACGGTTCGTCACCGAACAGCGGCGAGATCGCCCACGTACCCTTCTCCGCATCCGCTGAGGGGATCAGGATCAGCACTGTTGCATCCGTTGACGCGCCGGTGAACATCTCCGTGGTGCTGTCCAGGTCACCTTCGATGTACCCGCTGGCGAGCTCGTTGTACGTCTCGTACGTTTTCCCGTCAGCGCCGACGAACTTCACCTGGATGTCGTAACCGGGGGTGGAGGACCCCTCGCCGATGTAGGTGAGGTGCAGCGGCAGCGTCGCCCACTGGTACCCGTCCGGGGCGGGGTCGTTGAACTGGTTCGTCGAAGCGACAGCCTCACCAGCGTTCAGGTTCGAAGCGCCCGGGGTGATCTCCCATGTGCTCGCGCCGTTCTCCGTCATCGTGATCGTTGTCCCCAGCGCAGCCGGGTTGTCGCGGGTGCCGACCTCCGGAACAGCAGGCTCCTCAGGCTCAGCAGGCTCCTCGGCCGCGTCAGACTCAGCCGGAGCTTCCGTGGCGGTGTCCACCTTCGGGAGACTGTCATCGACCGCCTTCACGAACACCGCGGCGTACACAACGATCATGATGACCGCCAGGACCGCAGCGACACCAGACAGGATCGTGCCGACCAACGCCAGCGTCTTCACCTTGTTCTTCTGCGCCAGACCGATGGCACCGAGGACGACACCGACAAGCGCCACGACGATCGCGAAGAAGTTCACCCCGGGGATGAACGCGAACAGGAACGCGACAGCACCCAGGATGACCGACGCCAGACCGAGCCCGTTCTTCTTCGAAGGGGCGACAGGGGCGTTCGGGTCGGCCAGAGTGGGAGCGGCCGTGTACGGGGCTGCACCAAGTGCGCCGGGGTACACAGGCTGGGCATCCGGGGCGGGCGGGACAGCCGCGGCGGTGACTGTGGTGTCAGGGGTCGGCGGCGCCGGAGGTGCAGTCGGGTCGGAGCCGGAGGGCTGTGCCGGCTGCTCGGGTTCGTTGGGCGGGAATGCGTTGGACATGCCGTCTAGGGTGACATGCAACCTCTGACATTGGAGCAACTATGAGCTCCCTGGCCCCGTACTGGGGTAGCGCGCAATGTACTCAAATCGAACTGCTGGGTCCCCAGTTGTCGGCAGTCCGTCTCGAGCCACTCGGGAACTGTTGCAGGCTGTGCCGGTGCCGGTGCCGGTGCCGGTGCCCCAAACCGTATTGCGGTTCAGACTGGTGTGTCTATCATCAGCTTGCGTGGCAGCCGCCGCCGAGCTACTCCCCCTGGGCCGTCCAGACGTCTTCGCCGGAGGTGGCGATGCCGTCGCGGATGAGGCGGTGTCATCCAGCTGAGCTGACGGACGTGGGTCCGGGCACGGCGGTGACGGGGATGTTGAGTTCGTCGGCGATGTCGGCGGTGGTGATCGACCCGGATCAAACACCGGCTTCGACGACGAAAGAGGCTGCGGCGATGAGCCGGTTGCGGCATGGAAAGTGACGCCTGTATGCGTCGCAGAGGTGAACTTGTTTCCATGGCAAGCTGGCGACATGGAGCCGTGGATACCTTGGGATGCCGACGAAGAAGAGATTGCGGATCTTTTCATACTCAGAGAAGCGATCCCGCCGTCTCTTAGGTCTCCACTTCTCTCGTGGATTAGCAATCGGCTGCCGTCGATGGGCTACTCAGGCGAATGGACCACTCCCGGGATGGTCCACACGCTGGAGGGGGTCCTCCGTATCAGCTTCAACGCATCCCAAGAAGGGATGCCCCGTGCCCGCTTGATCGATGAACTCGTTTCAAGGGGCGAGAAGATGATTCTCCGAGCCGTGGACTTTCTCGCATCTCTGTCGGAGCCGGACAACTTCGGCCATCAACCGAAGGAGATCCAGGAGCTTGATTTCTACCTTGGTTTGAACCGATCCGCAGTCGAGATTTACCTGAGCGAGAAGCGGAACTATCGGCTTCGGTCTCGCCTGCCTGAGGGAGTGGAAGAGCTTGCGCAGGCTGCCATCAATATGCGTGAAGACGCAGGTGTGCACTTGGCGAATGCATGGCATGCGGCGTTCGACCTCGAACCGAACGAGAGCTACGCCATGACGGAGGCCATCCGGGCGGTGGAGGCCGCATGCAAGTCGGTTGTCCTACCGAAGGACAAGAAGGCGACCTTGAACAAGTGCGTGATCGCAATGCGTGATCAGAAGGGGTGGACTCTCGTTCTCAACGACAGTGATGGCTATCCGGACCACCTCCAGGTGCTTATCGGCATGATCGAGACACTTGCCAAAGCGCAGCCCGACCGGCATGCGGGGACGAAGCCGACAGTCCTGCAGGCACAGGCGCACGTTCAGCTTGCATCGACCCTTGTGCACTGGTTCGCCTCTGGCGCCGTCGTGCGAGTAGCGACTTCCCACTAACAGAGCCGCACGAGGCCGCACAGGTGCATTCCCATCGCGTATTTCCATCATCGCCGATGGGCCTCGATCGTAAGGAGGCAACTAGGCCAGTTCGGAGCGCTGAGGAGTCGTAGGGAGTCTTCCTTCAGTACGACGGTATGCGTATGTAGCGGGCCCTCGCAGGACTACTCCACAGGCACACCAGGGGTATTCGTGACCGACGTCTCGGTGGCATCCATTTCAGCCACAATCTCGTTGTGACGCACTATTAGCTGATCGCGGACGCGGCGGAGATTCATCCGCAGCATGACCACTCGCATGGAATCGATGAATGACTGCTCACGTTTGATTTTCATCAACTGCAAGAGGCGATAGATCCGAATTGAGTCCTCGGTTCGTAGAGCATCGTTCTCACGCTCGGCTATGTCGAAGGTGCCAGCTAGTACCGCCTTGACCACTAAATCACGCCGCGCATCCAGGGCCTCCATAGCTTTGCTCGTGTAGGCATCTCCGTACAGGTGGACTTCAGCGAGCGCCTGTCGCCACATCTGTGTTGCAGCGTCGATTCTTGAACCCCTCACCTCATCGCGAAGCTCAAAGGATACTGAGGTCGCACCCGGCGGGGCGGCGGCTATTGCAGTGGCCTTCGCGTTCTGGGCCGCCAAAATCACTTGGGCTTGTGCAAGGCCAAGCTCGTTCACGGCGTTGACCACGATGCGCTGGAACGCTCCCGCCTTCTGGGAAGCAGACGCACTGGATGGTGGCGATCGACGCAACGATCGTCTCCTTGAACGGCGCCGCACGGTTCCAGGCGAAACCGAAAACGAAGGCGAGCCGACGGACGATCGTTGTCACCGGCCACGGCATCCGCGGCCTCCTCGATGCGCTGGAGGAGACGGCCGGGAACCCGGCCGACAGCCCGCTCTTCCCGAGCGCACGGCAGCTCGGTTGGCGAACCCCGAACAACATTCGGCGACAGCTCCGCACGCTACTCACCGAGAACCCACACCTGCCGCAGGGCTTCCAGCCTCACTCGCGCGCAGATCACTCGCGACGGCAGCCGCCAACGAGCACGAGGAGATCGCCGACCAGTGGCTCGGCCACAAGCTGAAGGGTGGTGACTCCGTGCTCCCAAGCACTACTGGGCGAAGGGGAGAGTGATGCGCACCGACAGCGGTAAGGCCAAGAAGGCGATCCGCTCCGTGATCCGCGCGACCATGACCGCCCCAGTTCGCGAGGCCGCCGGCCTGTAGTCAGCGGCACCGCGCCACCTGAAGCCCTCTCCATCTCGGAGTGGGCTTCCTGGCGTTACAGAACTGCTATCGGGTGTGGCGTCGCCCGCTTCCGGAGTGCATCAAACCGCGCCCGAAAACACCCGAAAACACCGACAAATCCCAGCCAAAACTCTAGGTCCGTTTTTTTCACCGCCGCAAGGATCTGCGTCTGGGCAAGCAAAAAGCCCCGAACCTGGCGAGAGGTTCGAGGCTTTTCGTGCACCCCCTCGGACTTGAACCGAGAACCCACTGATTAAGAGTCAGTTGCTCTGCCGATTGAGCTAGAGGTGCGAGATCGGCTCGAAAATTGCTTCCCGAACCGAGTGATGACTCTAGCATCCGATCGACGGTGAACGCCAATCGAGGTAGCCTCACCACCCTCCCGCACGACGGATGCCGCAACGCCGGCGTCGCTAGGCTTGCTGACGTGACCGCCGAATCCGCTGCACCCGTTCCCCTCGACCACTCCGCCGATCTGGCGCTCGCCCTCGAGATCGCAGATGCAGCCGACGCGATCGCGCTCGCCCGCTTCCGGGCCGCCGATCTCGTGGTCGAGACCAAGCCCGATCGCACCCCGGTGACGGATGCCGACCAAGCCGTCGAGCGGGCCATCAGGGAGCGCATCGCAGCAGCCCGGCCGGGCGACGGCATCTTCGGCGAGGAGTACGGCGTCGAGGGCGACTCGAACCGGCAGTGGATCATCGACCCCATCGACGGCACGGCCAACTTCCTCCGCGGCGTTCCCGTGTGGGGCACGCTGATCGCCCTCACGATCGACGGCGTGCCCGTGGTGGGCGTCGCCTCCAGTCCGGCGCTCGGACGCCGCTGGTGGGGCTCTCGGGGCGCCGGGGCGTGGACAGCGGATGCCGCTGCCGACGGGGGTGCCCGCCGCATCGCGGTCTCGGGCGTGCGCGAGCTCGCCGACGCCTCCTTGAGCTTTCAGAGCATCGCGCAGTGGCGCGACGCCGGCTATCTCGACCGCCTCCTCGGTCTCGCCGAGACCGTATGGCGCGACCGCGCCTACGGCGACCTGTGGTCGTACACGCTCCTGGCGGAGGGCCTCGTCGACGTCGTCGCCGAGTTCGACGTGAAGCCGTACGACGTGGCGGCGCTCGTGCCCATCGTCGAGGAGGCCGGTGGCCGCCTCACCAGCGTGACGGGCGACGTCCAGCTCGCCCATGGCAGCTCGCTCGCCACGAACGGACTCCTGCACGACGCCGTCGTCAGCGCGCTGCGCTGATCTCGGCCCCCAGGGCGCGTAGCATCGGCGGATGCATCGTCGCACGCTGAACGCCGCCCAGGTCGCCGAGTTCGAGGGCGTGCTGCTGGCGCGCCGGGCTGACGTCGCCGCCCAGCGATCGCGACTCGACGGCTCGCTCGCCGACGTGCGCGAATCGCGCAGCGACGGCATGGCCGACGACGAACACGACCCAGAAGGGCCGACGATGTCGTCGGAGTGGTCTCGACTCGCAGGCACCCAACTGGCCGTCGACGACGACCTGGTCCAGGTGGATGCCGCCCTCGCGCGTCTCGCGGCCGGCAGCTACGGAACCTGCGTGCGCTGCGGGGAGTCGATCCCCGTCGACAGGCTGCGCGCTCGCCCTGAGGCCTCGCTCTGCATCGCGTGCGCGCAGGCCGTCGGCGGCTGATCCCACGGAACGACCGAGCCGTCTGAAGACGCGGCGGCGGCGCCCCCGGAAACGCCGGAAGCCGGCCCTCCCCATCGGGAAGGACCGGCTTCAGAGATGATGCGGGATCAGCGCTTCGAGATTGCGCGGACGATGGCCACGAAGCCGACCACCGCGACGACGCCGATGGCGATCACGACGGCGGGGTTGCGGCGGTACTGCTCGCTCGTCTCGTCGACGATGCGCGCCGTGGAAGCCGACACGGTGTCGGCGACGTCGGCACCGGCCTGCTTGATGCGCGTGACGACGTCTTCTGCCGCATCCGACACGGAGCCGACGATGTCAGCGGTGGCGCCGCTCGCCTCGGTGCCGACGGTGGCGGCCGAGACCTTGACGTCGTCGACGACGGTTTCGGCGCTCTTCTTGGCGCCGGCGGCAGCCTCGGATGCAGCCTTCTGAGTCTTGGCCGTGGCATCCGTCGCCGTCTTCTTCGCGCTCGAGGCGGCCGACTTGGCGGCGTCAGCGGCGCTGTCTGCCGCCGACGCCAGGTTCTCGCGGGCGTCGTCGAATGCGCCGTCGGAGGTGTTCGTGGTGTTCTCTGCCATCGGTTCTATCCCTTTGCCGCTTTCGCGATCTTCTTCTCGGCGGCCTTGGCCGCGTTCTGGGCGTCCTTCAGGGCGTGCTTGCGCGCCTTCTTGACGCGCGGGTCGTTCCACAGCGCGTCGAGCGATGCCATCACGTCGCGGTATGGGCCCTTGCCTGCCCTCGAACCGTAGACGTAGCCGACGGCGAGGATCGCGGCGACGAGCAGCAGGGTGAGAAATCTGCGCATGATGCCCCCATCTGAATCTGCGCACCGGGAAGTCCGGTGTCTGCTCTTCGAGCCTAGGCTCGGCGGTCGCCCAGGGGGAAGGGATCGCTTTCAGGGGCGGCATCGTGTAGAGCCGCGGATGCCGCAGGATGACACTGGTCCAACAGCGTGTGACAGCGACCAGAGGTGGAGATGCCGGGAATTGAACCCGGGTCCACTGCTGAGATTCCATGCCTTCTACGGGCGTATCCTGCGAAGTCGTTCTACTCGGCCCCCACCTTTGCCGCAGGCATCTAGGTGGACGGGCCCAGCCTGAGTGCAAGTCCCACGTATCGCTCGAGGCGTCGATACGCAGCCAGTCCTCTAGATGACGTCAGGGTCCGGGGCGAGGTCTGGCCCGGTCTGACGGACTTATGTGCTCTACTGCCTAGGCAGCGAGAGCGAAGTCAGTGCGCTTTGAATTGGCACTTGTGTTTTCCAGAGATCGTTTACGAGATAACCCTGGATCCTCGGCCCGCTTCTCACAGTCTCACAGGCAATGTCGAAACCGATCATCCCCATGAGCACTCGCTTCCGGCCTCGAGAGGTCGGTCGCACTGAGTGGGCCGCTATCACACGCTGTTGAATTACCAAGTGCTGCATCCGCCCCGTTCGGAAACCGGATGCAGCCCTCCATTCTACAACGATGCTCCGGTGTTCGCCTACTCCACGGCACAGCATCGGCTTAGGGTGAAAGCGAGTTCACGGAAACGACCGTGGCGCGAGAGGATCCTCCATGACGACCATCACTGTGGCAGGCGAGGCCGAGATCGAACATGCGGCCGAACTCGGAACCGTGCATCTCAGCGTCAGCACCGAGGGTGCCGACCGACGGAGCGTCGTCGAGGAGGCCGCGGGCATCCACAGCGCGATCGTCGCCGGAGTCGTCGCGCTTCACGAAGCCGACAGCGCAGCCCTGACGCGATGGGCGAGCGACGGCGTGACCGTGTCGTCGGCGCGGCCGTGGAACCAGGACGGCCGGCAGCTGCCGTTCGTGCACACGGCCACGGCCCCGGTGACGGTCACCTTCGCCGATGCCGGCACGCTCTCGGAGTGGCTCGGCTCCGTCGCGACGAACGACGGAGTGGTCGTCACCGGCGTGGAGTGGTCGCTCACCGACGCCACGAGAGAGGCGGTCACCGCCGATGTGCGCGCGCAGGCCGTGAAGGCGGCCGTACGGGCGGCGGCGACCTATGCGGCGGCGCTCGCACTCACCGGGCTCAAGCCTGTCGCCGTCGCGGATCCGGGGTTGCTCGACCCCGGAGCTCCCCAGCCGGGCTTCGCCGCCGGACCGATGGGGGCCTCGCTCCGCATGAAGGGGTCGAGTCCGGCCATGGACCTGGCGCCGCAGCCGATCACGATCACCGCGACAGTGCACGTGCGCTTCGAGACCGGGTCGGTGTGAGCGCAGGCGGGTCCCGGCGCCGAAGGCGCCCCGGGACCCGGCCTGCTCAGTGCACTACTGACGCTCGGATTCCAGCTCGTCGTCGTTCTCGGCGACGACGTCACCCGATGCAGCACGCCCGGCGTGTTCGATGCGCTCCGACTCGAGCCGCTCGGCCTCGAGGCGCTCCGCCTCTTCGCCTCCGATCGCCTCGCCGCGCGCCACCATGCCGGAGACATCCGACAGTGGGATCTGCTTCATGAAGATGGCGAACACGAGAGCGATCACGATGAACGGAATCAGGTACCAGAACACCGGGGCCAGCGACTCGGCGTAGGCGTTGACGATGCCGTCGCGCACGGACTCTGGCAGCGCGTTCAGGGCCTGCGGGTCGAGCGTCGCCGTCGCGGTGCCGGCTTGGTCGGGGGTGGCGCCGGCCTGGGTGAAGACATCCGTCAGCTTGCTCGAGAGCGAGTTGGTGAAGATGGCTCCGAAGATGGCGACGCCGAGGGCGGCGCCCACCTCGCGGAAGTAGTTGTTCGTGCTCGTGGCCGTTCCCACCACGTCGGGGGTGACCGCGTTCTGCACGACGAGCACCACGACCTGCATGATGAGGCCGAGGCCGGCTCCGAAGAAGAACAGGAACACGCAGATGAGCCAGATGGGCGTCGCGGCCGTGAGGGTCGTGAATGCCAGCATGGCGAGGCCGGTGATGATGGTTCCGAGGATCGGGTACATCTTGTAGCGGCCCGAGCGGCTGATCGCGATACCCGACCAGATCGACGTGCCCATGAGGCCCGCCATCATCGGGAGCATGAGCAGACCCGACTCTGCCGCCGAGGTGCCCGACGACATCTGCAGGAAGGTCGGTACGAAGGCGATCGCCGAGAACATGCCGAGGCCGAGAGTGAAGCCGATGGCCGTGGCGTTGATGAAGATCGGGTTCTTGAACAGCGACAGCGGGATGATCGGGTCGTCGGCCTTGGCCTCCGTCCAGATGAATGCGACGACGGCGGCCAGCATGCCGACACCCCATGCCCAGGTCTCCAGGGCGTCCCAGCCGTGCTGGGCCGATCCGCCGAAGTCGCTGAAGAAGATGAGGCAGGTGGTGGCGATGGAGAGGAACACGACGCCCATGACGTCGATGCGGCGCTCGGCCTTCTTCGACGGCAGAGTGAGTGCGAACCAGGCGATGGCGAACGCGGCGATGCCCACGGGGATGTTGATGTAGAACGCCCACTCCCACGTGAGGTGGTCGACGAAGTAGCCGCCGAGGAGCGGGCCGGCGACGGCCGAGAGGCCGAAGATTGCGCCGAGGGGTCCCATGTACTTGCCGCGCTGGTTGGCCGGCACGATGTCGGCGATGATCGCCTGCGACAGGATCATGAGACCGCCACCGCCGAGGCCCTGCACGGCACGGAGGGCCACGAAGGTCCAGAAGTCCGTCGCGAAGAAGGCGAGGCCGACCGAGGCGAGGGTGAACAGCGCGATCGCGATCAGGTAGAGGTTGCGTCGCCCGAGGACATCGCCGAACTTGCCGTAGATCGGCATGACGATGGTGGTCGCGAGCAGGTAGGCCGTCGTGATCCAGGCCTGGTGCTCGACGCCGCCGAGCTGGCCGACGATCGTGGGCATGGCTGTCGAGACGATGGTCTGGTCGAGGCTGGAGAGCAGCATTCCGGCGATGAGCGCCGAGAAGATGATCCAGATGCGCTTCTGCGTGAGCAGAACGGGGGCTGCGCCGACGGCTGTCGAGGCTGGGGAGGACATACGGTTCCTGTTCGTGGTTCTGGGTGGGTCGAAGGGTGGAGAAGGCGGAAGGACAAGCGGCGCGGCGAGCCGGGGGCTCAGCGCTGTGACGTGGCCGCGCCGCCCAGCAGGGCGCGAGCCGCTGCAACGCGGGGAGCGACGATCTCGTCGAGGGTGAGGGTGTTCTCGGGGGTGAAGTAGATCTCGGCCGATGAGTGCATCAGCGTGGTGACGAGAAGCACGGCGACGGATGCCACGGGATCGCCGGGCTCGAGCCCCTCGCGGCGCGCGACCAGGTCGCTCAGCCGGTCGTTGCGCAGCATCCCCGCCTTCATCATGCGCTGCAGCAGCTGCGGCTCGGTCTCGATGGCGGCGAGGAGGTCGCGGAGCTCCTGGCGCGACTGCGCGAGCTGGGTGACATGAGCCATCTCGAGGGCCACGAGGTCGTCGAACAGCGTGACCGAGACGCCGTCGCCGGGCGGGCGAATGGCGAGGAACATCTCGACCGCGTCGTCATCGAACCACTCGCGTGGGTGACCGACGATGGCCTGTTCCTTCGCCTCGAAGTAGTTGAAGAAGGTGCGGCGCGAGACGCCCACCCGCTCGCAGACCTGCTCGATGGTGAATCCCTGCAGGCCGTGTTCTGCGGTCAGGGTGCGCGTCGCGTGCGAGAGCGCGCGGCGCGTCTCCGCCATCCGGCGCTCGCGAAGTCCCGTCGTTGCACTATCAGACACGTAGTGCATTCTTGCACTACGGAGTCACGAGTGCAATTCAGCGTTCGACGAGCATTCTCTCGAGGTCTGCCAGCTCGTCGAGGGTCAGGCCCGAGGCGAGCAGGTACTGCCGCACGGATCCGTGGTCGCGCTCGACGAGGTCGATGGTCGAGGCGAGGGCCGCGGCGGGGCTGCCGCCCATCAGGGTGCGCAACTCGGGCGTATCGGCCATGCCGTACCTGCCGATCATCGCGATCATGCCCTCGAGCCATTCACCGGCGAGATTCGCCTCGGTCGCCGCGTAGTCCTCGATGACGAGGTCGCGATCGACGCCGACGGCGAGCAGCGCGAGAGCCACGATGACGCCGGTGCGGTCCTTGCCCGCCGTGCAGTGCACGAGCACGGCGCCGTCACGGTGGCGGGCGATCGTGCGGATCGCCTCGATCACGACGGAGGCGTGCTGGGTCACGATGCGCTCGTACAGCGCCTCGAGCGTGATGGTGTTCTCGGTGTGGGAGGCGCCGGAGCCCTCGAAGACCGGAAGCGAGATGGTGTCGACGTCGAGGCCGTCGATCGCATCCGGCATCGACGAGGTCTCGAACCCGTCGCGCAGGTCGATGATGGTGTGCACCGCCAGGGCGCGCAGCGCGTCCCGACCGGCGTCGTCGAGTCGACCGAGACCGTCGGAGCGCAGCAGCACGCCGCTGCGCACCACGCCGTCGCGCGCCGGGTAGCCGCCGACGTCGCGCAGGTTGTAGGTACCGGGAACCCTGATGACCCCGTTGGCCGGCATGCTCTACTCCCCCAGGTGCTTGCGACTCGAGATGGCCCGATCGGACTCGCGCTTGTCCTGGCGCTCGCGGAGCGCCTGGCGCTTGTCGTAGTCCTTCTTGCCCTTGGCCACGGCGATCTCCACCTTGGCCCGCCCGTCGGAGAAGTAGATCTTCAACGGAACGAGCGTGTAGCCGCCCTCTTTGGTCTTGTGGCTGATCTTGATGATCTCCGCCTTGTGCAACAGCATCTTGCGCTTGCGGCGAGGCGGGTGGTTCGTCCACGTGCCCTGGCTGTACTCGGGGATGTGCACGGCGTCGAGCCACATCTCCCCGCCCTCGATGAAGGCGTAGCCGTCGACGAGCGACGCGCGGCCGGCACGCAACGACTTCACCTCGGTGCCCGTGAGCACGAGGCCGGCCTCATACGTCTCACCGATGAGGTAGTCGTGACGCGCCTTCCGGTTCGTCGCGACGACGTTCTCTCCGCGTTCCTTCGGCATGATTCCTCCTCCTCGGTGGTTGGTCTGCGTGAGCCCGTGGCTCGGGCAGCCGTTCAGTCTAACGGATGCCGCGGGCCCCACTCGCGCACGGTCGGTGCCCGGCCCCTCGACGCGAGCGGCGCCGCCCGGGCGACCTCACGCCAGGTGGGTGCGGGCATCAGCCGCGTCGATCAGGTGGGGGTCGTGCGAGGCGACGAGCACGGCGACGTCGGCGTCGCGCTGGGCCACGAGCAGGTCGATGATGCCGTCGGCGCTGGCCCGGTCGAGGGCCGCCGTCGGTTCGTCGACGATGAGCAGCTGCGGCGAGAGCAGCAGGGCTCGTGCGAGGGCTGCGCGCTGCCGCTCGCCGCCCGAGAGCTCGGCCGGGCGCGCTGACGCCCTGTCGGCGATGCCGACCTCGTCGAGCAGCGCCAGCGCACGCTCCCCCAGCTCGCGCACGCGCCGGGCCGGCACGGCGGGAACCAGCACGTTCTCGAGCACGCTCATCCCGTCGAGCAGCGATCCCGCCTGGTCGAGGAATCCGACGCGGTCCCGACGCAGCCTCGTCACGGCATCGTCATCGACGCCGGCGAGGTCGAGGCCGTCCCAGAGCACGCGCCCCTCGCTCGGAGCCACGAGGCCGGCGGCCACTCGCAGAATGCTGGTCTTGCCCGATCCGCTTCGCCCGGCGACGCAGTGCAGGCGTCCGGGGCGCACGGTGATGTCGCACCCCGAGACGAGGATCAGGGGTGCGTCGTGCGGCCGGGGGTAGGCGACGGTGACGTCGTCGAACTCGAGGACTGTGCTCATGGAGCCGTGGCGGCCTTCCGGGTAGTAACGAGCAGGAGCGCCACGACGGCGAGCCCTGCAACCAGGGCGGCCGAGACCGCCGTGTCGATGCCGGCGAGCCCGGCGGTGTCGAGGGCGAACCAGAGCAGGTAGCAGCCGAGCAGCGCAGCCGGGAGCCCGACGACGAGCACCTCGGAACGCTCGGCGCGACGGATGTCGCTCCCGACCCAGCCGAGCTCGCGCAGCACGGCTCGTGAACGACGGCGACGGTGCAGCGCCTGCGCCCTGGCGAGGATCGTGAGCAGCACCCCGGCGATGACTCCCACCACCCCGAGGGCGAGCTGCGGCGCGAGCGCCTGAGCCGTGCCGTACTGCGCGATCAGACTCGTTCCGGCTTCCGCCTGGCCGAGGCCGAGGCTCAGCACGAAGCAGGCCGTCGTCGCCATGACGATGAGTACGGCAGCGGCGTTGCCGATGGCGTTGCCGGCGTCGCCGCGCACGAGCCGCAGACCGAAGGCGACGAGCGATTCGGCGCCGAGCCGCATCCGTCTGCGAGGGTGCGAGCTGTCGCGGACGACCTCTTCCTCGGGCATGGACTCGTCGGGCAGCCCGTAGCCGGCGTGATCCTGGACGTCCGGTGCGTTCGTCCAGCGCACCTCGGGACGGTCTTCCGGGCGCTCGCGCACCAGCTCGTCTGCCGTGGCCAGCCGCATCCGTTCCCCCGATGAACCCACGACTGCGCGTACGACGGCGATGACGATGACGGCGAACACCACGGATGCCGTCGTCGAGAGCACGAGCGCGTCGTCGGCGGCCAACAATGCGGCCAGGCCACCGGCGAGAAGCACCGCGGCGAGGGCCGGCCACTGCTCGGCGAGCAGCCAGCGCACGATGCGTCCGCGCGGCCAGCCGACGCTGCGCAGAGTGGCGGCCTCGGATCGGCGGGTGGCCGGCGATGAGAGCGAGGCCACGGCGAAGAGGGCGAGCGTGGCGGCGATCACCGTGGCCAGGAGGGCGAGGGTGGCGGCCGAGACGCTCGTCCCGAGGCGGGCGGCGGCGCCCAGGGCCGACCACTGCTGTTCCACCGTTCCGAGCGGACCGACGTTCTGCACTCCATCGGCATCCGTCGTGCCGAAGGCGTAGCCGTCGACGGCCAGCGCCATCGTCTGCGGGCTGGAGCCGGCGACGATGGTGGCGGCGAGCCCTAGCCCCTCGATCTCCTCGGCTACGGCGCCGACCTTCGCGATGCCGCCACGGTCATAACGGTCCACCCCGCTCACGCGCACTCGCACGGCGTCGACATCGCGGTCGTTCAGCGATTCGGACAGGGCGCCGATGTCGGCGATCGCCGACGTGCGCGCACCGACGAGGCCGAGACCGCCGGCGACCGGGAGCAGGTCGACCGGCTCGATGGCCTCTCCCGACGCGTCGGCGACCAGCGTCGTCTTCGCAGGGTCGTAGGCGCCGAGGGGCACAGAGGAGAGCGGGTCGTCGGGCAACGGAATGGCGTCGGCGTCGAAGCCCGCGATCGGCAGCATGAACGTGCCTCCGCCGTCGCTTGGCTGCTGCAACTGCTCAGCCTTCACCGTCGCGTACGCGGACTGCGCCCCTGCTACCGTCCCCTCACCCATCTGGATCCAGTAGCTCGGATCTCCGCCCCAGTAGATCTCCATCGAGGTGCCGAGGTACCCCGTCGGTTCCAGCGTCGGAACGCCGTTCCTCGGCACCGGCGGCGTCATCGTCGACCGCGCCGCCTGGCCGAGATACGCGCCCGCGTAGCCCTGCTCGCCCGTCTCCGGCACGGCATCCGACTCCCCCAGCCACGGCAGCACGAGCGCGTGGGTCGAGAACGGGTCGAGGAGCGACTGCACGTCGGCTGTGATGCTGCCGAGCGGCACGCCATCGACTCCGGCATTGTCGATCGTGGGCACGGCCCAGTACGCCGAGGCGACGTCGGGAAGCTCCCCCGGGCCCATCCCCTCGACGTCGACCCGCAGGGACAGCGGCACGTCCTTCACAGGCGCGACCAGGACCGGAACGTAGCGTGCCGGCGGGAAGATCTCCTCGGGCGGGCGCGGTTCCTGCCCCAGCTCCTTCTTCTTCGACACGTACTCCTGGTACTGGCCGCTGGTCTTCCACCCGGCGATGCTCGCCTGCTGCTGCTGGAGGGCCTTGTCGATGACGTCGGAGAACTCGTCTTCCGGCCGCTTCGCACTCCACGCGGCCAGCTCGTCGATCTCATGCTGCGACCCGGCGCCGACACTGACGAGCGGATCGAGGAAGTCGCCCCCGTCGCCGAGGAGTTCCTGCTCGGCCACGGGGTCGATGAGGGTGATCCGGGTCGGCGGGAGGGCGACACCCGGAAGCTGGAACACGACTTTGCCGTCGATGACCGTGCTGGTGACGCTCGAGCCGGCTCCCATCTCCATCATCGCGTCGGTCGGCGCTTCGTCCTGGATCATGGCCGTGTAGCGCATCTCCGTCGGCGGGTACTCATAGCTGCAGTCGACACTGATGCCGTCGATCTCGGTCGTGCAGCCCTGGTCGTCGTACGCGCTGCGATCAACGGGCACGTCGCGCGGTGCGTTCGTGGTGTCGAGAGTGAGCCTGTAGACCTTCGAGAGGGCGAGTCGTTCACCCAGACCGTCGTCGGTCATGTACTGCACGCGCAGCCTGTAGTCCTGCGGGTCGAGGGTCGTCTTGGATTCGTCGACGGGCGCGGCGAAGTCGAGCCTGGTCGAGTCGATCGACGGCACCACGAGCTGTGAGATGGGCGCTGCCACGTCGACACCGTCGATCGCACGGATGCGCTCCAGTTCGGCCACCGGCATCCGCTCGCCGTCCCCGATCAGGGTGTTCGGCGACAGAAGGTCGTCATTCGCGGCTTTCTTCGACGTCACCAGGATGTCGTAGGCGCCGCGCCAGTGGTCGTCGAGCGTCGCCTGCAAGGCGGTCGCCGCAGCACTCTGCAGACCGGCCGTGGCCAGCAGGGTCACGGCCAGCAGGGCGACGGATGCCGCCAGCAGCCGGTCGCGCGCGAACCTGGTGAACGGACCCGGAACGCGCGCGGGTGCATCCGGTCGCCCCCGACCCTGTGACCCGCGACCCCCGGACAGGCGCTAGACCTTGAGATACCGCGTGATCGCGAAGTTGGCCGAGAACGCCGCCAGGACGATGCCGACCAGCAGCAGGATCGGCGCGACCACCAGGGCGCTGCCCTCCGTCACGAACGATGTCAGTTGGAGGCGGTCCTTCAGCCAGCCCTGGATGAAGAAGTGCACGATCGCCCAGATGGCACCGCCCGCCAACAGCGAGCCGATGAGCGCGGCGAAGATGCCCTCGAGCACGAACGGCGTCTGGATGAACCTGTTCGACGCTCCGACGAGGCGCATGATTCCGAGCTCTCGTCGTCGCGAGTACGCCGACAGGCGGATCGTCGTGGCGATGAGCAGTGCGGCGGCCACGAGCATGATCGCCGCGATCGCGATGGCCGTGAAGCTGGCCGCGTTCAGCACCGCGAAGATCTGGTCGAGGTAGCTGCGCTGGTCGGTGACGGCCTCGACGCCCGGCAGGGCCGAGAGGCTCTCGACCAGCACATCGGCCTGGGACACGTCCTTGAGGTTCACCCAGTACGTCTGGTTGAGCTGGTCGGGGGTGACGTAGGCCGAGACCGGGTTGTCCTTGAACTGCTTCTGGAAGTTCTCGTAGGCCTGATCGTGGTCCTCGAAGTAGAACTTCTTGATGAAGGGCGACAGCGTCGGGCCCTCGAGCTCGGCCTGGATGGCAGCGAGCTGCTCCTCGTTCGCCTCGCCACCGACGCAGTTCTCGTTGGAGGAGCCCGAGATGTCGGTGCACATGTAGACCGCCACCTGCGCGCGGTCGTACCAGTAGTCCTTCATCTGGCCGATCTGCATCTGCATGAGTACGGCCGTGCCCACGAACGTGAGCGAGATGAACGTGACGAGCACGACGGAGACCACCATCGAGGCGTTCCGGCGCAGGCCGTTCGCGGCCTCAGTGAGTACGAGACCGAGTCTCATCGGGTCGGCCCAACTTCCTGCTCACCGGTGTCGTTCGCCTTCGCGCCCGGCGCCCTGAGGCCGAGCTTCTCGGCCAGGGTCAATGCGGGCACGTCGTTCTCGGTCGCGACGGGTAGCACCGGCCGCGACATCGTCGTGGGCGGCGGCTCGACCGGCACGATCGGGATGGAACTCGTTGCGGCGGCGGTGATCGCGGCTGCGGCATCCGTCACGTCGTCGGTCACCTCGGGCTCGATGTAGAGCGGCTGGGCGTTCTCCATGACCGAGGTCGGAACCTTGGGGGCGGCCGCGGCGGGAGCCTGCTCGACGGCAGGGGCGTCCACATCGACGGATGCCGCACCGGCCGGTGCACCGGCCAGCACAGCCTCGGCGGTGTGGGCGCCGGGAGCGAATTCGCGTGGCGCCACGATGGGGATGGCCGTCGTGGCACCGTAGCCGCCGCGACGCTCGTCTCGGACGATCATGCCGGCCGAGAGCTCGATCACTCGGCGCTTCATCTGATCGACGATGCCGGCCTCGTGCGTGGCCATGACGATGGTCGTGCCCGAGGCGTTGATGCGCTCGAGCAGGGTCATGATGCCGGCGCTGGTGACGGGGTCGAGGTTTCCCGTCGGCTCGTCGGCGAGGAGCACCTGGGGCTTGTTGACGATGGCGCGCGCGATGGCGACGCGCTGCTGCTCACCGCCGGAGAGCTCGTGCGGCAGGCGCTGGGCCTTCTCCTCGAGTCCGACCATCTTGAGCGTGTCCGGCACGGCCTCTTGAATGAAGCCACGCGACTTGCCGATGACCTGGAGCGTGAACGCCACGTTCGCCGCCACGGTCTTGTTCGGCAGCAGGCGAAAGTCCTGGAAGACGACGCCGAGGTTGCGACGGAAGTAGGGAACCTTGCGGTTCGAGATGGAGCCGAGGTCCTGGCCGAGCACGTGGATGGAGCCCGTGCTGGGCTTCTCCTCCTTGAGCATCAAGCGCAGACAGCTGGACTTACCCGAGCCGGAGGCGCCCACGAGGAACACGAATTCGCCCCGCAGGATCTCGAGGTCGATGCTGTTCAGCGCCGGCCTGCTGGTGCCCGGGTACTTCTTGGAGACGTTGTCGAAGCGAATCATTTCACTCGATGCTAAGCAGAGGACGCCGCAATATCGCTAGCGACTCGCTCAGTCCTGGCTCTAGTCCTCGGTCTTCTGCTTGCGCCACCGGATGCCGGCGCCGATGAAGCCGTCGATCTCGCCGTCGAACACCTTCGAGGGATTCCCCTCCTCGTAGTCCGTGCGCAGGTCCTTGACCATCTGGTAGGGCGCGAGCACGTAGGAGCGCATCTGGTCGCCCCAGCTGGCGGTGATGACACCGGCGAGCTCCTTCTTCTGGGCGGCCTCGGCCTCCTTCTGCAGGAGGAGCAGGCGGGACTGCAGCACGCGCATGGCGGCGGCGCGGTTCTGGATCTGGCTCTTCTCGTTCTGCATCGAGACCACGGTGCCGGTCGGAAGGTGCGTGATGCGCACTGCGGAGTCGGTGGTGTTGACCGACTGGCCGCCGGGGCCGCTCGAGCGGAAGACGTCGACGCGGATGTCGTTCTCGGGGATCTCGACCTCACCGGCCTCCTCCATGAGCGGGATGACCTCGACGGCGGCGAAGCTGGTCTGGCGCTTGCCTGCAGCGCCGAACGGGCTCATGCGCACCAGTCGGTGGGTGCCGGCCTCGACACTCAGGGTGCCGAACGCGTAGGGGGCGGAGACCTCGAAGGTCGCCGACTTGATGCCGGCCTCCTCGGCATAGGACGTGTCCATCACGGTCACCGGATACTTGTGCTTCTCGGCCCAGCGCAGGTACATGCGGAACAGCATCTCGGCGAAGTCGGCGGCATCCACTCCCCCGGCTCCTGATCGAATGGTGATGACGGCTGGGTAGGAATCCCACTCGCCGTCGAGGAGCGTCTGCACCTCGAGCTCGCCGATGACCTTCTGCAGGCTCACCAGCTCGACGCGGGCCTCCTCGGCGCTCTCCTCGTCGCCTGCCTCGTTGGCGAGTTCGATGAGCACTTCGAGGTCATCGAGACGGGCTGCCACGCTGGTCATCTTCGCGAGCTCGGTCTGCCGGTGGCTAAGCGCGCTCGTGACGCGCTGGGCGTTCACGGTGTCGTCCCACAGGTCGGGAACGCCCGCCTCCTCGCTGAGGCGGTCGATCTCGGTGCGGAGAGCTGCGACATCGACGACGGAGCTGATGTCACCGAAGGTGACGCGCAACGCGGCGATCTGTTCAGAGAGATCAAGGTCAATCATGTTGCCTCCAGCCTACCGGCGCGGGTCCCCGCCTCGAACTGCCCACTTCCGCTGGTCCTACGCGTCCCCGACTGGCGGAAATGGGCAGTTCGGCGACCGGGAGCCCGAGCGGTCGCACGGCTCCCGACCAGCGGGCGGCCGCGGCGCACGCGGGCAGCATAGGGTGGAACGGTCATGACGGATACCGAGCGCCCCTTCAGCCTGCGCTCGGTCGCCCTCGCCGCCTACCTGCCGACGTTCCTGTTCTCGGTCGGTGAGGGCGCCATCATCCCGCTCATCCCGACGGTGGCGAACAACCTCGGCGCCACCCTCGCCGTGGCCGGCCTCATCGCCTCCATGGTGATGCTCGGCGAGCTCGTCGGCGACATCCCGAGCGGCTGGATCGTGAGCCGCATCGGCGAGCGCACGGCCATGATCGGCGGTGCCGTCCTGGCCATCGCGGCGACGATCCTCTGCCTCGTGGCGACGAACGCCTGGGTGCTCGGCATCGGGATCTTCCTGATCGGCATCGCGACAGCCGTCTTCGCCCTCGCCCGGCATGCCTTCATGACGAGTTACGTGCCCCAGCGCTACCGGGCCCGTGCACTGTCGACGCTCGGTGGCATCTTCCGCGCCGGCTGGTTCATCGGCCCGCTGCTGTCTGCGGTGCTGCTGCATTTCGTCGACGACACCCAGATCGTGTTCTGGGTCTTCATCACGGCATGTCTCGGCGCCGTCGTGGTGCTACTCGTCCTTCCAGACCCCGAAGCCATGTTCGGCCGCGCCGAGCGCATCACCGCCCCGGACGGCGCCGTTCGCACTCCGGGCGAGGAGCTCGCCGCGGAGGAGTCGCACGGACTCGGTCGTACCCTCTGGGACAACCGCGCCGTACTGCTGCGTCTCGGCACCGGAGCGGGCCTCATCGGGGCGTTGCGCGCGAGTCGCACGGTGATCCTGCCCCTGTGGGCCCTCTCCATCGGGATCTCCGAGCGCGACACGGCCATCATCATCGGCCTCGCCGGCGCCATCGACTTCGCCCTGTTCTACGCCAGCGGCCAGATCATGGATCGCTTCGGCCGTCTCTGGAGCGCCCTGCCCTCGATGATCGGACTCGGGCTCGGGCTCCTCGCGCTGGCCTTCACCCACGACCTGCCGACCAACGTGCAGTGGTTCATCGGCGTCGCGATGTTCCTCTCCCTCGCGAACGGCATCGGCAGCGGCATCCTCATGACCCTGGGAGCGGACCTCGCTCCCCCCGCCAATCCTGCACCGTTCCTCGGAGCCTGGCGCTTCACCGGCGATCTCGGTGGTGCGGCCGCACCTCTGGCGGTCGCAGGCATCACAGCCGTCGTCTCACTCTCGGCAGCGGCCGGCGTCATGGGCGTGTTCGGGCTGATCGGCGCTGGAATTCTCGCGCGCTACATTCCGCGATACGTGCCGAAGCGGCCACGCGCCGCGCGAGCGACTCCGTCGACCGACGCCTAGACGAGGACCGAGGACCGACGACCGACGACCGACGACCGACGACCGACGACGATCGCCTACCCGAACACCGATCGCGCCGTCGATTCCACGTCGAGACGGATGCCGTCCGGCAGCACCAGCACGAGCACGGGCGGTCGCCACCACGCCGACAGCACGACCTCGGCGCTGCGGCCATCCGAAGACGCGGCCGATTCCAACCGGAGGTGCTCGAGCGAGCCGTGCGGTGCAGCTGCCAGGTAGTCCGCGGCCGCTGCGTCGACGTCCGCCGAGTCGAGGGCGGCCCGGAGGCCGTCGTCCGTCGCCGTGACGGCGGTCAGGTCGAAGGCCTCCGCTCCGGCGAGCGCAGCCCCGTCGGCCAGGGTGAGCAGGCGCTTGCGCTCGATGTACAGGCTGGTCGCCCCCATCACCCCGAGGATCACCACCACGGCGAGGAACATGAAGAAGATCGCCAGCGGCAGCGTCGACCCCGTCTCATCGACGGATGCCGCGCGCAGGCGTTCTCGGAGGCGTCTCAATCCGCGCCTCCCTCCGCCGCTCCGGTATCGCTCCAGAAGCGCGACACCTGCTGGGTCGCCTGCGCCTCGAGCGGGATGCTCACGACGTCGCGGAGTGCGAGCACATCGGGCACGAGGGGCAGGGCGATCCGCACCCGCACCGTCACCGTGACGAAGTTGCCCCGCGAGAGGCATCCGTTCGCCGAATCGTCGCAGTCGATGTTCGCCGACGACTCGGCTGACGAGAGTCCGTAGTCGTCGAAGCCCACGGCGAGCGCACGGTCGAGCCTGGCCAAGCCGTCCTCTGGCGTCGTCGCCTGCACGTAGACGCGGACCATCTGGCGCGCGGCCCCCTCAGCCGCGAGCGAACCCGCCTGGATGGACGACACCGCCAGCACGAGGTAGACGAGCGGCACCAGCAGGATCAGGCCGACGGTGATGAACTCGAGCGACGCGGAGCCGGTCTCCTCCGCCAGTGCAGCACCGGCTTCACGGCGCCGACTCGACCGCCGCACGGCCGACCACCTCCATGGCGCGATCCGGGCCGAGGAGCCCCGCGAGCGGCAGTGGCGTGGTCACGTGGACCTCGGCGCTGGAGAACCCTGCCGCGCGACCGTAGCTGCCCGAGATGTCGCGGGCGTAGGCGGCACCCAGGGCTGTCGAGATGAGCATCCGCGTGCGCTCCTCGCCGTCGGCGAGGGTGTTGTCGGCGAGCGCGGCATAGCGAGCCCCCTCGGCGGCAGCGTCGATCACCGTGTTGCGCACGTGCAGTGCGAGAGCCAGTTGCACCACGGCGAGCGCGAGGGTCGTGAGCAGCACGGAGACGAGCGTGAACTCCACGACGGCCGAACCTCGCTCGTCTCGGACGAAAGGCCGCAGCCAGCGCCCGGGAGCGCGCCGCAGCCTCTGATGCGCCTCCGGCCGGCTCGTCACTGAACTGCTCAGAAGTCGGAGACGCGGTCGATCGCGTCCTGGAATACACCCGTGAGTGCCGGCCCGGCCAGCGCCCAGATCAGGACGACGAGTCCAGCCGTCATGAGGGTGATGAGCACCCAGCCGGGCACGTCGCCACGTTCGTCATCCCAGTCGCGCGCCAGGCGTCCCCTCAGCGCTGTCCCAGCGCCCACCATCAGAGTCGTCATCGCCACACCCTTCTTCCGCATCCGTCATCGCTTCGTTCGTCACTCGGTCGTCCGTCGATCAGCGGTCGTCGCCATCGACCATGGTTTGCCGTCTCGTGCCCCATCGGCCTAGAACCCCGCCTGCAGCACGAACAGGCCCGGGAAGATCGCGATCACGACCGTGAGCGGCAGGATGAGGAACACGAGCGGAATGAGCATCGCGATCTCGTTCCGTCCGGCACGCTCGAGCAGCCGGTTCTTCGCCTCGCCGCGGGCGTCCTGAGCCTGGGCACGCAGTACACCGGCGAGTGGCGTTCCCCGTTCGACCGCCGAGGTGATCTGATCGATCGCCCTGCTGAGGGGCGGCATCCGCAGCCCCGTCGAGAGCTCATCGAGCGCACCCATGAGTGGAACTCCAGCGCCGACACGGGAGAGCACGCCGGCGAACTCGGCCGCCAGCTCACCCGAGCTGGTGCGGGCGACCCGGCGCAGGGCGTCATGGATGCCCTCGCCGGCGGAGAGACTCAGCGTGAGGAACTCGAGGACCGTCGGCAGTTCGTCGGTCATGCGGGAGACGCGAGCGGATGCGGCCCGGCGCAGCACCTGATCGCGCAACGCCGCTCCACTGAAGGCCGCGAGCACCGGGATCGCCGGGGTGAGCACCGGCGGCAGGCGCGAGGCCGACAGAAGGACCACCACGATCCCGACGGCGCCGCCCAGCATCGCAGAGATCACCTGCTCGGCTCTCAATCGCTCGACGGATGACGCGGATCCGGCCTGCCGCAAACGCAGGGCCGCCGTCTCCGGCCCGCCGAAGAGTCGGGAGAGCAAGCTCGAAAAAGCGCCGATCACGGGGGCCGCGAGGGACCCGATCACGGGCAGTGGATCGACCGTGCGTCGTCGCACGTGCTCGCGGGCGGCCGGTGAGACGTCGAGGATGTAGGGCGCGACCCTGTCGGCCAGGCGCGGGCGCCTGAAGCTCGGCAGCGTCGCCGCGAGTGACCACAGGCCGAGGCCGAGAGTGCAGCCGAGCACCAGCGACAACGCCTGCGGAGCGCTCATCGGCTGCTCCGCCTGCCCACCACCGCATCGACGCCGGTCATTGGGGCATCATGGCCTGATCCCGGGCTGGGACGCCCGAATTATCCACAGTCATCGAAACCAGCGCTGCTCCTCCGGCAGCTTTCCGACCCGGATCATGAGCAGATATGCCAGGGCCGAGACGAGGAGTCCGACCAGGATGAGCAGGGCACCGGCCGGGGAGTTGTACGCGGCGGCGCCCTCAGGACGGGTCGAGAGCATGAGCAGCACGATCCACGGAGCCACGACTCCGAGCCTCGCGGCGTTGACGATCCAGGACTGCCGGGCACGCAGTTCGGCCCGCACCACGGCGTCATCGCGCAGGTAGGCGGCGAGCGAGCGCAGCACCTCGCCCAGGTCGCTGCCTCCCACCTCGCGTGCCATGCGCAGGGTCTCGAGAAGGCGATCGGCGACGGGGTCGGCGAGGTCGTCCTTCAGCCGATCGATGGAGTGTGAGAAGTTCCCTGTCGCGCGGTACTCGCGCTCGAACGCGGCGAAGCTCGCACGCGTGCCCGTCGGCCCCGATTTCGACAGCGATGCGACTGCGTCTGGCAGCGCGATGCCGGCGCGCACAGCCGACAGGAGGTGGTCGACGACGTCGGGCCAGAGCGCCCGGTTCGCGACTCGGCGGGCTCTGGCACGCAGGGTCACGACGAGGGCCGGAGCGGCGAAGCCGACGACGCCGGCGGCGACTGAGAGCGCGGACACTCCCACGATCGCCTGCATCAGCCCTGCGGCGGCCAGGCCGACGAGCGCTGAGATGAGCAGCAACGCGGCCGGTGGCACGCCGCCCAGCCCGGCGAGCGCGAGCCGGGCGCGCATCCGTTCCCCTGCGGAGTCCGAGCGGCGGGGGCTGGCACCCGATCGCGGCCACAGCCAGGGCGACAGCACGAGCAGCACGCCGGCGCCCGCCACGCAGGCCACGGCGACGGCCTGGGCGGAGATCACGCGGCGCTCCGAGCCAGGACGATCGACGGGTCGAGGCCGGCCGCACGGAACTTCGCGAGCTTGAGCGGATGGCCTCCCGTGGCCTGCAGCAGTCCGTCGCGCACCTGGAACACCGGACTCGCCTCGACGACGGACCCCGAGACGGAACCGCTGAGCGCGAGGATCTCGGTCACGCGGCGAGAGCCGGCCCGGTCGATCTCGCACTGCACGACGACGTCGACGCAGGCCGCGACGGTGGGCACGACGAAGGCGGAGTCGATGTTGCGCCCGGCGAGCAGCGGCAGCGTGCAGAGTTTCGCCAGGGCGTCGCGCGCACTGTTGGCGTGGATGCTGCACATGCCCGGCAAGCCGCTGTTCAACGCGATGAGGAGGTCGAGGCTCTCGGCCTCGCGCACCTCGCCGACGACGAGCCTGTCGGGGCGCATGCGCAGCGCCTCCTTGATGAGACGGCGCAGGCTGATCTCCCCGGTGCCCTCGATGCTCGGCTGGCGGCACTGCATGGCCACGATGTCGTGGGCGTCGATGTCGAGCTCGAAGGTCTCCTCCACCGTCACGATGCGCTCATCGCGCCGTGCGCTCGAGAGCAGGGCGCCGAGCAGGGTGGTCTTACCAGCCTGCGTCGGGCCCGACACGAGGATGTTCTGGTCGGCGAGCACGCACATGCGCAGGAACTCGGCAGCCTGCAGCGACAGCGAACCCAGTTGCACCAGGCGGCCCAGGTCGCGCAGGCGCCTCGTGAACTTGCGGATGTTCACGGCCCAGTGCTTCTGCGTGATGTCGGGGATCACGACGTGCAGCCTCGAGCCGTCGGGCAGGGAGGCGTCGACGAACGGGCTCGACAGGTCGACGCGACGACCGCTGGACTGCAGCATCCGTTCGACCAGATCGCGCACGGCGCTCTCGGTGAGCACCGTGGGCGTCAGCTCGGGCACGCCGTTGCGGGCCACGAAGACGCGGGATGGCGAGTTGAGCCAGATCTCCTCGATGGTCGGGTCATCGAGGTAGGGCTGCAGCGGACCGAATCCGGTGAGTGACGCGATCACCTCGCGGGTGGCCTGCTCCTCATCGGCGATGAGTGGGCCGGCCCCGGCGACGGAGCGCTCGACGTAGTCGCGCAGGGCATCCCGGGCGTAGCGCTCGGCGAGGGCGGCATCCGAGGCCAGATCGACGCCGTCGTTCCTCACCCGGGCACGCACCCGCTCGGTGATGGTGCGAACGGCCTCGGTCATCCGCTCATCGTGCCGCGCCATCACGCCACGGTGCAGGAACTGTCCACAGGGCGCAGCCGTTTACACTGGGACGGCACCAGCGGGAGTGGTGGAATTGGCAGACACGCAGGATTTAGGTTCCTGTGCTTCGGCGTGTGGGTTCGAGTCCCACCTTCCGCACCGTGATCCGTCGTCCAACGTCCCCGAAAGCACGGGATGGAACAGCCACCGACCTGCGCCGTCCGGGCAACCGAGATCTATTCCGGCACCTCGGATGTCAGCGGGATGTCCTCGGCCATGATGATGAGGCCTCCGCCCTTATTGGCAGAATTCGCAAGCTTCTCCGCCCAGTCCATGTTCATCGGTGGCTGGAGGCGTCCGTCGTACTCCATGTAGATCGGTACACCGTTGTCGATCCATATGGCCCGCCGCGCGTCGACGGACGTTGACGACTCGTTCCAGGTCATGAAGAAGCTCTCGCTGCGGCGGAGCTTGATGCCGATGATCATCTGAAGATGCGCGAGCAGTCGATCGTCCATGTCGAACGTCTGAGTGCCGTAGTGCAGAATCCCCATCAGGACCTCCTTTGTGAACGATAACCTGGGCAATCGGGGCAGGTGGGTGGAACGTGGTCGGACCTGCGAACCTCAGAAGACGTCGAATGATTCATGCCACGGAATCGCCGACATCCGGATGTCGTGCGCCGCATCGGTCGCGGCGACGTCATCTTCGACCTGCGTGGTCTCGATCGACAGCGTCGTCCCGGGCGAGACGAGCACACTCACTGAACGATCGGGAGTCCGCAGTATCTCGACGAAGCCGCCGCCGGCGCGCACCTGAACCAGTATGTCCTCCATCAGGTCCGCAGCTTTCTGGCTCGGAGGAATGAAGTACTCGGCACCCTCGATCTTGACCCTCGTTCGGAGCATCGCTCCCCCATCCTGAGTGGCCAGTCTGTCTGCGTGCCTGAGTGTCGACAACGCCCTTGACGAGCGAGCACGCTCGCGATAGCGAGCTCCACGCCGGGCTACGCTCGCGGCGGCACCGTGGAGCCTCAGACGGGCAGCGTCTCCGACTCGGGCTCCGGGTCGAGGTCGACGGCGACGACGTGGTTCGTGCGCGGAGCGGCAGCGCCGCCGTTCGAGTTCGTCGCGAACGTCTGGCCGGCCGCAGCGCCGCCCACGAACGACCCGAGCAGGTCGCGGATGCTGAGGCCCATGGTCGACTTGAGCACTCCGTCGACCTCGGTGAGACCGGATGCCGCGTTCTTGGCGAGCTGCGAGGCCCCGTCGGTGGAGATCACCGTGAGCTGGTCGATGTTCGACATCGGAGCGGCGAGCTCGCGGGCGATGAGCGGCAATGCCTCGATCACCTTGAGCTGGAGCAGCGCCTCTGACTGCTGAGCGACGGCCTCGGCAGCGGCCTTGGTGGCGGATGCCTCGGCCTCACCCTTGGCGGCGATGGCCTTCGCCTCGGCGAGGCCCTCGGCCTCGAGGGCGTCGGCCGCGGCCTTGCGGGAGTCGCGGGCGGACTGGGCCTCGATGAGCCTGGAGTCTGCGGCCGCCTGCGCGATGGTCTTCACTCGGTAGGCCTCGGCATCGGCCACGGCCTTGACCTCCGACTCGAGCTCGGCTGCACGCAGCGATGCGCGCTTCTGGGCGGTGATCTCCTGCTGGGCGACGACGGCCTGCTGTGACTGCGCCTCGGCGAGCGGGCGGGCGGATGCCGCCTCGGCCGCGGCCTTGTCGGTCTCCTTCTGCAGGTCGGCCTTGCGCAGGGCGAGGGCGTTCTCGGCCTCGGCGATGGCCGTCTCGGCGGCGACGGCGGCCTCGCGGGCCTCCTTCTTGGCACGCGACTCGGCGATCTCGGCCTGCTTGCGCACCTCGGCCTGCTCGGCGCGGCCGAGGTCCTCGATGTAGCCGTTGGTGTCCGAGATGCCCTTGATCTCGAAGGAGTCGACGTCGAGTCCCTGGTTGAGCAGCGACTGGCGGGCGATGTCGAGCACCGCGGTCGAGAGCTCGTCACGCTTGTTGATGATGGTGAGCACGTCGGTGGCACCCACCGAGGAGCGCAGCGATCCCGACAGCACCTCGAGGGCGAAGATGTCGATGTTCTTGTCCTGGCCGAGGAAGCGCTGGGCTGCAGCCCGGATCTTCTCGTCGGCGTCGCCGACCTTGACGATCGCCACGGCGTCGACGTTCATCGTGATGCCGTTCTTGGTCTGGGCCTCGGCCTTGATGTCGATGGCCCGCGAGCGCAGCGAGATCTTGTGCGCCTTCTGGAAGAACGGCGTGATCCACACGCCCTGGCCGTGAACCACGCGCTGGCCGGACTCCTCGGCCTCGACACCATCGACCACGCGGCGCTTCGAGCGCTTGCCCGTGACGACGAGAGCCTCATCCGGCGACACGTTGCGGTACAGCGCCTTGGCGTAGATGAAGACGACGATGACCGCGACGATGACGATCGCGATCGTGCCGAGGAGCGGATTGCTGACGAGGAAGTCGAACACGAAGGTCCTTTCGATGAGCCCGGCGGACGCGCACGCTGCTCATCCCCCTTCGGAAGAGTACTGGACCCGATCAACCACGCCGATGCCCGTTTCGGGGGTGAGAAACAAGAGGCTTGCGTCCGTTACTGTTAGGTATGCCTAACCTCACTGTTGACGCCACGGATGTCGCCGCCATCGTCCGCGAGCGCACGATGAGCGCCCATAGATCCGCCGAGAGCAAGCCGTTCATCACGGCTCTCATGAAGGGCGAGCTCGACCTCGCCGCCTACACCCGCTACCTCGCGCAGCTCGCCTGGATCTACGAGGCACTCGAGTCCCGCCCGGCGCAGCCGAACGACCCGGCCATCATCGACGCTCACGGCCTCGACAGGTTCGCTGCGATGGAGAGCGACCTCGCCGCCCTCGGATCCCGCGCCTGGCGCACCGACCACCCGGCGCTGCCCGCCACGGCCACGTACGCGGAGCACCTGCGCGCGATCGCCCCGGACGACCTCCCCCGCTACCTCGCGCACCACTACACGCGCTACCTCGGCGACCTGTCGGGCGGCCAGGCCATCGCGCGCCTCGTCGCGCGCCACTACGACGCCGCACCCGAGCAGCTGAGCTTCTTCCGCTTCACGGAGATCGCCGACATCGTGCACTACAAGCGCGCCTACCGCGAGAACCTCAACGCCCTCGGCTTCGACGCCGCCCAGGTCGACGCCTTCGTCACCGAGGCCGACGCGGCCTTCGACTTCAACAGCGCCGTCTTCGACGCGCTCGACGGCTGAGCTCGTGCTCCGTACGGCGGCGCTCGACGGCCAGCTCACCGACCTGCTCGGCCAGGTCGGTGTCGTGGTCTTCTATCTCGTCGTGTGGGGCCTCGTCTTCGCGGGCACCGCGCTGTTCGTCGGCGTCTTCGTCCCATTCGTCACCGGTGACTCGCTGCTCTTCGCTTCGGGGATCATCGCGGCAGGCGCATCCGGAGTCGACATCTGGGTCCTCGCGATCGGAACCGGCATCGCCGCCTTCCTCGGCGACCAGGTCGGCTTTCTGCTCGGGCGGCGCTACGGCAGGCCCTATCTCGACAAGCGCGGCGGGCCCCGGATGCAGGGGGTCATAGCCCGCACCGAGCACTTCTACCGCACCTTCGGCTGGTGGTCGGTGGTCATCGCCAGGTTCATCCCGTGGGGGCGCGTCTTCGTGCCGATCATCGCGGGTGTCGGGCGCATGGGCTACGCCCGCTTCGTGACCGCGAACATCGTCGGAGCGCTCGCATGGGGCGTCGGCATCACCGTGATCGGCTACTACGCGGCGTCCATTCCCGGGGTGAAGGTGCTGGCCTACGTGATCGCCGGGGTCTTCATCACGGCATCCGTCATCGCGGGCATCAGGGCGTGGCGTCTGGAGCGCGCCGATCGCGCAGCATCTGTACAGACTGACGTCTCCTCGGCCAAGTAGACTGCGGCGCATGCACACCGCCCTGATCCCCTGGCTCGATCCAGAGACCATCATCGCCGGCGCTGGCCCCTGGGCCCTGGTGGTGGTGTGCGCGATAGTCTTCGCGGAGACCGGCCTGCTGGTCGGCTTCCTGCTCCCGGGCGACACCCTTCTCGTCATCTCGGGCCTGCTCACCCACACCTCGTTGGTCTTCGGCGTCGACATCTGGTGGGTCTGCCTCGCCATCGCCGTCGCGGCGTTCCTCGGCGGTGAGGTCGGCTATCTCATAGGCCACAGATTCGGGCCACGGGTCTTCGAGAAGAAGGAATCCGGCCTGTTCAGTGTCAAGAACGTCGAACGCACCAACGCCTTCTTCACCCGCTTCGGCGCTCTCGCGGTCATCCTGGCCCGCTTCGTGCCGATCGTGCGCACCTTCGCTCCCGTCGCCGCGGGCATCGGCCACATGGACTACCGCAAGTACTCGCTGTACAACGCCATCGGCGCGTTCATCTGGGGCGCAGGCCTGACCTACTTCGGATTCCTCATCGGGTACATCCCGCCCGTCGCCGAGTTCGTGCAGAACTACATCGACATCATCCTGCTCGGTGCCGTGGTCCTCACGCTCATCCCCACCCTCTGGCACTACTTCCACTCCGCTCACCAGGCGCGAAAGGCTGCAGAGGCCGGAGAAGACGTGGTGACGGATTCCGAGGAGGCGGCTGAGCTCGCCCTCGACCCCGACGTGTTCCAGAAGCGCCCCGACGGCTTCTAGCCTCAGCGGGCGTCGTGGCTACGCGTGGTGCGGCTGCTCGTGCGCCGCGTGCTCGGCCGGCTCGAGCTGGAACGTGGAGTGCTCAACATCGAAGTGGTGCGCGAGGCAGTCGCTGAGCTCGTCGAGCAGGCAGCTGGACCGCTCGCCGACGAGGGCGTCCGGCTCGACCACCACGTGGGCGCTGAAGACGTACTCGCCCGAGGTGATCGCCCACACGTGCACGTCGTGGACGTCGACGACGCCGGCGGTCTCGAGGATGTGCTCGCGGATCTCGGCGACGCTGGTGTCGACCGGCACCGACTGGCTGAGCACCCGCAGCACATCGCGCAGCAGCGACACCGCGCGCGGCACGATCATCGCAGCGATGAGCAGCGAGGCGATCGCGTCTGCTGCGGCGAATCCCGTCGTGATGATCACGATGCCGGCCACGATGACGGCGACGGAGCCCAACAGGTCGCCGAGCACCTCGAGAGCCGCGCCGCGCATGTTGAGCGACGTGGTGTCGCCGCGTCGCAGCACGAGGAAGGCGATCACGTTGGCCACCAGGCCGATGCTCGCGACGAGCAGCATGAGCGAACCCTGCACCTCTGCCGGTCCGGGCTCGATCAGGCGGCGGATGCCCTCGATACCGACGA
Organism: Leifsonia stereocauli; assembly: GCF_038432415.1. Taxonomy (NCBI): domain Bacteria; kingdom Bacillati; phylum Actinomycetota; class Actinomycetes; order Micrococcales; family Microbacteriaceae; genus Leifsonia; species Leifsonia stereocauli. Next base: position 528,915 of record NZ_JBCAUN010000001.1, on the reverse strand, counting down.
ACAACGCGACGACGATGAGGATGAGCGCATTGATGAGCGCCCCGAAGACCTCGGCACGCTGGTACCCGTACGTCTGGCGATCCGATGCCGGTCGCGCGGCCACGATGGCGGCGACCAGCGCGACGACGAGTCCGGCGAGGTCGGAGAGCATGTGGCCGGCGTCGGCGAACAGAGCCAGAGATCCGCTGAGAGCTGCGCCCACCACCTCGGCGACGAGCACGACGGAGACGATCCCGATGACTATGAGAAGTCGGGACCGGTTGGAGCTCCTGGGGGCGTGATCGTGGGCCATGTCCCTTCAAGGGTAGGCCGGAAACCCAGTCGAACGATCTCTTCTGCGTAGTTGGGAACGACTCCGGGAATCGTTATCAGGCGATCCGGTTCAGATCGGTCGACGGCGCACCCGATAGCGCAGGTGAAGCACCCCGTTGCCCTGGATCACCTCGTCGGGACCCTCGAGCAGATGCTGCGCGTCGACCGACCCGAAGTAGCGCTTGCCCGACCCGAACACGACGGGGACGACGTCCATGCGCACCTCGTCGACGAGCCCCGCGGCAAGCGCCTGGCCACCGACGTCACCGGCGGCGACCTCGACGACGCGGTCCCCCGCGAGCTCCTGCGCCCGAGCCACGGCCGCCTCGATGCCGTCGACGAAGTGGAACGGAGCCTCGGGGTCCCAGCCATCGGGCGCCGGGCGGTGCGTCACGACCACCACATGGTCGATCCCGCTCGGAGGCTTGCCGTCCCAGCCGTCCGTCATGTCGAAGACGTGGCGGCCAGCGATCGTCACCCCGATGCTGTCCCAGTACGCCCGCGTGTGGTCGTAGGACGCCTGCGACACCTTCAGGACCCCGCTGTCGTCCAAGGGCACGTCGCCGCTGAGCAGCCAGTCGAACAGAGGCCCGGGCTGATCGTTCTCGTCCGCGATGAAGCCGTCGACCGACACCGAGCTGTACATGACCACCGTGCCCACGAGGCGCTCCTTTGCTGGGGATGCCTCATGGTAGCGAGCCGTGAGTGAGCTAGACCAGGCGCTGCAGGATGGGGATGGCGGCGGTGAACGCCCGGGCCCGGTGGCTCTCGGCGTTCTTCACCTCGGGCGCCAACTCGGCGGCACTCACGTCGTGGCCGTCCGGCACGAAGATCGGGTCGTAGCCGAAGCCGTGGGCACCGGATGCCGCAGCGGCCAGTCGCCCCGGCCACTCGCCCGACGCCATCTCCTCGAAGCCCGTCCGCCCTGCGGCATCCGGAGCCACGATCGCGATCGCACACGTGAAGTGCGCGCCCCGATGCGGATCGGCGATGTCGCTCAACTGAGCGAGCAGCAGCTCGAGGTTCTCGGTGCTGTCGCGGCCACCGGCCCAGCGCGCCGAGAAGATGCCGGGCGCTCCTCCCAGGATGTCGACGCAGATGCCCGAGTCGTCGGCGAGGGCGACGAGTCCCGTGTGGGCTGCTGCGGCGCGCGCCTTGATGAGGGCGTTCTCGGCGAAGCTCACGCCGTCCTCGATCGGCTCCGGTCCGTCGTAGGCCACAACGGTGATCGACGGCATGAGGGCACCGAGGATGCGCTGGAACTCCTCGACCTTGTGCTGGTTGTGCGTGGCCAGCACCACCTCGAGGGCCATCAGGCGGTGGCGGATGCCGCGTCGGCGGCGGGCGCGAGGGCTGCGGTCTGCAGATCCCGCAGGGTGGCGCCGCCGGCGACCCCGAGGTCGAGCAGCGCGTCGAGCTCGCGTCGGTCGAACGGCGCCCCCTCCGCTGTTCCCTGCACCTCGACGAAGAGCCCGCGTCCGGTGACGACGATGTTCATGTCGGTCTCAGCGCGCACGTCCTCGGTGTAGGCGAGGTCGAGCATGGGAGTGCCGTCGATGATGCCGACCGAGACGGCCGAGACGCTGTCGATGAGCGGCTTGGCCTTCTGGCCGATGAACTTGTGCTGGCGACCCCACTCGATGGCGTCGACCATGGCCACGTAGGCGCCGGTGATCGCGGCCGTGCGCGTGCCACCGTCGGCCTGCAGCACGTCGCAGTCGATGACGAGAGTGTTCTCACCGAGGGCCTTCATATCGACGACGGCGCGGAGGCTCCGGCCGATGAGGCGGCTGATCTCATGCGTGCGTCCGCCGATCCTCCCCTTCACGGACTCGCGGTCCATGCGGCTGTTCGTCGAGCGCGGCAGCATCGAGTACTCGGCCGTGACCCATCCCTTGCCCTTGCCCGACATCCAGCGCGGGACGCCGTTGGTGAACGAGGCCGTGCAGAGCACCTTGGTGCGTCCGAACGAGATGAGTGCGCTGCCCTCGGCCTGGTCGCTCCAGCCACGCTCGATGGTGATGGGGCGCAGGTCGTCGGCGGCGCGGCCGTCGACGCGGATGAGGTCTGTCACGGTGGATTCCTGTCTGTGGGTGTCGAACGGATGCGGCAGGCGAGGCGCGAGCCTCGTCAGGCGTCTCAGCGGATGATGTGCATGGTGCCGGTCTGCACGAGGTCGACGGCGTCGATGTCGCGGCCGATGAGGCGGTGTGCGAGGTCGAGGAAGGCGCTGACGCTGGGGCCCGTCGCCTCGTAGTGGTAGCTCGGTGGGGTGGTCGCCGTGCGCTCGAGCTGCTGGGACACGAGCACGCGGTAGACGTCGTTGGCGGTCTCGGTGTCGCTCGAGACCAGGGTCACCTTCTCGCCCATGACGTAGGAGATGGCACCGCGCAGGAACGGGTAGTGGGTGCATCCGAGCACCAGGGTGTCGATATCGGCCTCCCGCAGCGGAGCGAGGTACTCCTCGGCCACCGCCAGGACCTCGGCGCCTGTCGTCACGCCCGACTCCACGAACTCGACGAAGCGCGGGGCGGCGGCCGTGAACAGCTGCAGGTGCGGGGCCGCTGCGAATGCGTCCTCGTAGGCGCGGGAGTTGATGGTGCCGATGGTGCCGATCACGCCGACCCGGCGATTCTGCGTTGCGGCGACGGCGCGGCGCACCGCCGGCTGGATGACCTCGACGACGGGCACGCTGTAGCGCTCGCGGGCATCGCGGAGCATGGCGGCGGATGCGGTGTTGCAGGCGATCACGAGCATCTTCACGCCCTGGTCCACCAGGTCGTCGAGAACGTCGAGGGCGTAGCCGCGCACGTCGGCGATCTTCTTGGGGCCGTACGGCGAGTGCTCGAGATCGCCGATGTAGAGGATCGACTCGTTGGGCAGGGCGTCCTTCACCGCGCGGGCCACCGTGAGGCCGCCCACGCCGGAGTCGAAGATTCCAATCGGCGCATCCGTCACGACGTGCAAGCTTAGTCGTGCGGGATAGGGTGATCTTTCGTGACCAGCTCCTCTGCGCTCCTCACGGACCGCTACGAACTCACCATGCTCGACGCCGCTCTCCGCAACGGCACGGCTCATCGCGAGTCGATGTTCGAGGCCTTCGCGCGCCGCCTTCCGGCAGGACGCCGCTATGGCGTCGTCGCCGGCACCGGCAGGCTCCTCGAGGCGATCGGCCGTTTCCGGTTCACGGATGCCGAACTCGACTGGCTGCGTGCCGCCGACGTGGTGCATGCGTCGACGCTCGACTGGCTGGCGGACTACAGGTTCGGCGGAACCATCTGGGGCTACCGCGAGGGCGAGGCGTACTTCCCGGGCTCACCCCTGGTGATCGTGAACGCCACCTTCGCCGAGGGCGTGATCCTCGAGACCCTGATCCTCAGCATCCTGAACTCGGACTCCGCCGTCGCCAGCGCGGCCGCCCGCATGGTGTCGGTGGCGCTCGGCCGTCCACTCGCCGAGATGGGCTCGCGCCGCACGAACGAGTACGCTGCCGTGGCCACGGCACGCGCCGCCTACATCGCCGGTTTCGGTGCGACCAGCAACCTCGAAGCCGGTCGCACCTGGGGCGTGCCGACGATGGGAACTGCTGCGCACTCGTTCACGCTCCTGCACGACACCGAGGAGGACGCCTTCAGGGCGCAGGTGGAGGCCCTCGGCGCCGGCACCACGCTGCTCGTCGACACCTACGACGTCGAGAAGGGCGTCGAGACAGCCGTGCGCGTCGCCGGGACCGGCCTCGGAGCCGTGCGCATCGACTCGGGGGATCTGCCGTCGGTCGTCGCATCCGTTCGCGACCAACTCGACAGCCTCGGCGCCGTCAACACGAAGATCACTGTGACCAGCGACCTCGACGAGTACCTCATCGGCGCACTCTCGGGCTCCCCCGTCGATGCCTACGGGGTCGGCACGTCGGTCGCCACGGGCTCCGGTTCCCCCACGGCCGGCATGGTCTACAAGCTCGTGGCCCGCCGCGGTGATGACCACGAGTGGGTCTCGGTTGCCAAGTCCAGCGTCGAGAAGGTGAGCGTCGGCGGACGCAAGACCGCCGTACGCCGCATCGACTCGACGCGCACGGCCCGCGAGGAGATCGTCTACCTCGGAGATGGACCCGACGGCGAGCCGGAAGGCGCCCAGGACGAGTCTCGAGAGCGCCCTCTGCAGGCGACCCTCATGCGCGACGGGGTCGCAGACCCCGCCTTCCTCGGCGCCGCGGGCACGAAGGCCGCACGCGAGCACCGGGCTGCGGTGATGCAGGAGCTGCCGATCGAGGCGTTCCGGCTGGGTGCCGGCGAAGCGGCCATCCCCACCGTCTACAGGTAGCTGCGGCGACGACCGACTGTCTGTCTCAGGCGGTCTACTCGGCCTTCAGCTTCTCGTAGATCTCCTTGCAGGTGGGGCACACCGGGAACTTCTCGGGGTCGCGCCCCGGCGTCCACTTCTTGCCGCAGAGGGCCTTGACCGGCTTGCCCGAGAGAGCGGACTCGAGGATCTTCTCCTTCTTCACGTAGTGCGAGAAGCGCTCGTGGTCGCCGGGTTCGATCGACTCCTGCTCGAGCAGTTCCTCGAGCTCGCGGTCGAGGGTGGACGTGCCGCCTCCGGGCTGACCCGGGTCGGCGATGCTCGCGCGGAAGGTTTCGCTCATGGGTTCCAGTGTAGAACGCCCGACGCCGCATCGGCGGGGTCGGATGCCGCATGGAGGTCGCTCAGACGGACGCTACGCCCGGATCGCCGAGGCCAGGATCTCGGGGCCGCGCTTCGTGAACGTGTGCGCCCCCCAGATGATGCCGAGCACGAGTGCGATCACGCCGACTCCGACGCCCTCGATCAGCGTGGCGATGTGCCACGACGGGTCGACGAACAGGGCGAGGTAGCCGAAGACGAGGGCCGGGAGGGTGAGGAGCAACGCCACCAGGAAGGTGAGCGATTGCACGGTCGCCGCGGCAGTGCCCGACGACTGCGGCTGGGCGAACGGGCTGGCGCCGGGCTTGGGAACCGGGTACGGGAAGCGCGCCGAGGTGTAGCTGGAGCATCCGAGTCCCACCAGGAACAGGCTCGCGCAGACCCCGATGAACGACGGCAGCACGCCCCAGTCGCGGTACAGCAGCATGCTCACGATCGTGCCGAGGGCGATGAGCGGGATCGACAGGAAGAACGCTGGCACGAGCCGGCCGATGCGATCGGCGAAGCCGCTGACGCCCGATGCCACGTGCAGCCAGACGGCGGTGGAGTCGTAGGCGACGTCGTTGTGCACCGTCCATCCGAGGAAGATGCACATGACCGGGACCGGCAGCAGGGCCAGCACCCCGGTGGGCACCTGCACGGCCGCGAGGGGGACGACGAGCAGAACGGGCAGCACCGGGATCATGATGAGCGACACCCAGTACCTGGCGTCCCTGATCCAGTACGTCAGCGAGCGCGCGGCGACGGCGCCGGTGGCCCCCGGCAGCATCTTGTCGAACCAGCCGAGGCCGTGGTAAGCGTGCGACTGGGTCTGGCGTCCGGGGGTGACGAGGGTCTTCGCCACGAGCGCCTGCCACGCCAGCCAGATCAGCCAGATCGTCGCGAGGGCGATGAGCAGCTTCAGAACGGATGCTCCCCACTCGCCGGCAGTCGCGTCGCCCGGAATGGCCCACATCGCGCCGATGGGAGTCCAGGAGAGGATCCCGCTGATCTCGCGCACGAGACCACGACCGGAGGCCGCCCAGTCGACCTGGGCGAGCAGCACGATGATCGGCGAGATCAGCACGAGCACGAGAACGCCGAGCACTCCGCTGACCTCGCGGGCGCGACGGGTGGCGAGGAAGAGGCTGGCGAGAGAGGTCGAGACGCGAGACAGCATGATGCAGGTGGCGAGGACAAGCACTGCCGCGATCAGTGCGACCACGGCCTCACCGAAGCCGCGGGTCCAGGTGACGACGAAGCCGACGAGCGTGATCGCCAGGACGAGCGCCGGGATGCCGACGAAGGCGGCCAGCGCGAGTCCGAGCGAGAGGTCGCGGTTGCGCATGCCGAACAGGGAGAACCGCCGGGGATCGAGGGAGTCATCCGAGCCCATGAACAGCGGAACCACGATGAAGCCGACGGTGACGATCGATCCCACGAGGACGATGCCGTCGCGCAGGAACTCGACATCGGGGGCGAAGCGCAGCCCGATGAGCAGGGCCATCAGGAAGACGGCGATGCCCAGGCCGTAGATCAGCCCGACGATGATGCCGACGATCTGCCAGGGGCCGCGGCGGAACAGGTTGCCGAAGAGCCGGACTTTCAGTCCGAGAAGCTGTGCAACCATTCCATCCCCTCCGCTACCTTGCGGCCTCCGGCCAGCTCGACGAAGCGGTCTTCGAGCCGCTCGCCGTCGCGCACCTCGTCGAGGGTTCCGGCTGCCAGCACCTTGCCCTGCACGATGATGGCGACGCTGTCGCAGACGCGCTCGATGAGGTCCATGCCGTGGCTCGAGAGCACGACGGTGCCGCCCGCGGCGACGTAGCGCTGAAGGATCTCGATGAGATTGGCTGCTGACACGGGGTCGACCGCCTCGAACGGCTCGTCGAGCACCAGCAGTCGTGGCGAGTGGATCATCGCGCAGGCGAGGGCGATCTTCTTCGTCATTCCGGCGGAGTAGTCGGCGACGAGGCGGTTGATGGCCTCCTCCAGCCCGAAGGCCGACACGAGGTCGGCCGAGCGCGTGCGCACGGTCTGGGCGTCGAGTCCGCGGAGCACGCCTGAGTAGTAGAGCAGCTGGGCTCCGGTGAGCCTGTCGAACAGGCGCAGCCTGTCGGGCAGGACGCCGGTCATCCGCTTGGCCTTCGCTGGCTCGGTCCAGACGTCGACATCGTGCACGACGACTGTTCCGGCATCCGGCCGCAGCAGTCCGGTGACCATCGACAGGGTCGTGGTCTTTCCAGCGCCATTGGGGCCGACGATCCCGTAGAACGACCCGGTGCGAACCTCGAGGTCGATGCCGGTGACTGCCTGCGTCGCACCGTAGCTCTTGGCCAGGCCCGAGATGGCGAGCACGACAGGGGCGGATGCCGCCGGCGCCTTCGTTGCGACAGGCAGCTTGCGGGTCGCACGCTTCTTGCGAGCCGCGGCCTTCGCTGCGGCGGCTGCAGCCTCGGCTTCGGCTTCGGCCTCGTCTTCGTCGATCTGTTCGATCGTCAGGTCTTCGATGAGTTCGAGCTCGGCGATCGCCGCAGCGGTGTCCTCGACTGTCAACCCGGCCGGAGCGGCGTCGACGAGGCCGATGGACACGAGTTCGTCCTCCGTGGGGAACTCGGCCTCCGACGCCTCGATGACAGCGGTCTCGTCTGGGGTCTCCGGCGTGGTCGCGGTCTCCGCGCGGGCGGACGTCGCCTCGCTCTCAGGGATCTTCTCCCCCGCAGCAGTGGGCGGAGCGTCTCCCGCATCCTTCTGCGTGGTCGACGGATGCCGCGGCTCGGCCGTGGCCATGTCGCGGACGACCTCCGCGGCAGCGACCGTCGGCGCTGCCTTCGCAGCGGCCGGCGGGGCTGCCTTCGCAGCGGCCTGCGGGGCCTTGGGGGCGCGCACAGGACGCTTGCGGGGCGGTGTCGCGGCCGTGGCCACGGGCGTCGCGGCGCTGCCCGCCGCGTCGCTCGCAGAAGCGGTGGTCTCCGCTTCCGGCGTCTCAGCTGCTGCGGCCTCGGCCGCGGCAGCCTTCGCGGCTGCGGCCTTCGCGGCAGCAGCGGCACGTGCCGGCGTGCTCGTCGAGCGCGCGGGCGTCGCCCGAGTCGTCTTCGCTGCGGGAGTCTTCGGCGTTGCAGCGCTCTTCGGCGTAGCAGCGCTCTTCGGGATTGCCGGGCCCTCCGGCGCGGTGGCGCTCGCGCCGCCGGCCTTCGCCGGCGTCGACCCCACGGCGGTGGACTTCGCCGCTGGCTTGCGGGGTGTCGTCGTCTTCCGAGCAGTGGCCGGTCGCTTGGTCGCCGGGGCGGCGGGAGTGGTGGGGGCGTCATCGCCCATCGCGTCGGGCGTGGCTGAAGCATCTCCATCCGCTGCAGCAGGCGTCTCCGCCGCCTTCCTGGACGCCGCCGGCTTGCGAGCGGCGGGTCGGCGTGCGGCTGGCTTGCGGGCGGCCGGCCCAGCAGGAGCGGCCGCGGCATCCGGTGCCGCATCGGAACCGGCATCCGGAACCGACGGGGTCGTCCGCGTTGTCCCCCGAGAACGTGCAGCGTCCGCGGAATCCTCCGTCGCGGAAGCGCCCTCGATCGCGGCCTCCTCGGCCGTCGCCCCCTGATCGTGCGGGTCTGGGAATCGCTGCGCAGAACTCACGGAGCAAACCTACCAACTCCCCTGCGACAGCCGAACGGCAGATGGCGTCCGTCCCTGTGAATACCCTCAGCAGCAGGTCACAATCGAGGCACGCCGTCCCCCGTGTCTGGCCCCCGGCCGACCCGGCACGATAAGGTGAACCGGGCATAAAGGCGTGTCTTCACATACACGTGTGGGTGAACCGTGGGTGAACGTCCGATGGAGGATGTTCATGAAACGTACGGTCGACCCGAATTCCATCGAGGAGATCACTATGACCACCCAGGTCGTCATTCTTGCAGCAGGCATGGGCAGCCGTCTCGGCCGTTCCCTGCCGAAGCCGCTGACCGAGCTCAGCGACGGACGCACCATCATGAAGCAGCAGTTCGACAACATCGAGCACGCCTTCGGCCGCAGCGCCAAGGTCACGATCGTCGTCGGCTACAAGCTCGAGCACATCATCGAGGCCTTCCCCGACGCTGCGTTCGTCTACAACGAGCAGTACGACCAGACCAACACCTCGAAGAGCCTGCTGCGAGCCCTCCAGGCGTCGCAGGCCGGTGGCGTGCTCTGGATGAACGGCGACGTCGTCTTCGATCCCGCAGTGCTCGACCGTGCCGCCGCGATGATCGCGCGCGACCAGTCCTTCGTCACCGTGAACCACTCCAAGGTCTCCGATGAGGAGGTCAAGTACACGATGAGCGCCGAGGGCTACATCAAGGAGCTCTCCAAGACCGTCAAGGGCGGACTCGGCGAGGCCGTGGGCATCAACTACATCTCGAGCGCCGACAAGGCCACCTTCATCCGTCACCTCACCAAGGTGAACGACCAGGACTACTTCGAGCGTGGCCTCGAGCTCGCCATCGAGAAGGAGCGCATCCTGGTCGAGCCCGTCGACATCACGGACCTCTACGCCGTCGAGATCGACTTCGCCGAAGATCTGGAGCGCGCGAACCACTTCGTGTGATCGCCACGACAGGCCACATCGGCTGAAACCTCTGAAAGCAGGCCCATCGGGCCTGCTTTCGTCGTTTCGGCCCGCCTTCGTCTCCGGATGCCGCGCTCCGCAGTGCCGATCGGCGTGAACCGCGCACGACGCGCGGGCGCATACGATGGAGCGCGTGAGTTCCTACGCCGAGTCGCGCCCCCAGTGGACCCCGTTCTCGCGCTACCGCCACTCGCTCTGGCTGCTCACCCGCCGCGACCTGCGGGTGCGGTACTCCACGTCGGCCCTCGGCTACGTCTGGTCGATCCTCGATCCTCTCCTGATGTCGGCCATCTACTGGTTCGTGTTCACGGTGATCTTCGAGCGCACCGTCGGCGACGAGCCCTACATCGTCTTCCTGCTCACAGCGCTCCTGCCGTGGATGTGGTTCAACAGCACCGTGTCCGACTCCACACGGGCTTTCCTGCGTGAGTCGAAGCTCATCCGATCCACGACCATCCCCCGCACCATCTGGGTGAACCGCATCGTGTTGTCGAAGGGCATCGAGTTCCTCGCCTCCCTGCCCGTGCTCGCGGTGTTCGCGATCTTCTCGGGCGCTCCGGTCAACATCGACCTGATCTTCTTCCCCCTCGCGATCCTGTTGCAGGCCGTACTCACGGTCGGGGTCTCCCTGATCGTCGCGCCGCTGGTGGTGTTCTTCCGCGACATCGAGCGGGCCGTGAAGCTCACGTTGCGGTTGCTCTTCTACGCATCCCCGATCATCTACGGGACGACGGATCTGCCCGACCAGCTCCAGATCTGGGCCGCGTTCAACCCGCTCTCCGGCATCTTCGGCATCTATCGGGCCGCATTCTTCTCCGAGCAGCTCAACTGGTTCGACGTCGGCATCTCGGCGGTCGTGTCCGTGGCCCTCCTGCTCGTGGGCATCACAGTGTTCCGGCGCCTCGAGCGCGCCGTGCTGAAGGAGATCTGATGACCGACGACGGCGCGATCGACATCCGTGTGAGCGGAGTCGGCGTTCGATTCCGTCGCAACAAGCGCGGCCGGCGCAACTTCAAGGATCTCTTCGCCGGACGCGCCCGTCGCAGCCGGCCTGGCGAGTTCTGGGCGCTGCGCGGGCTGTCGATCGACGTGCGCAAGGGTGAGGCCATCGGTGTCGTCGGACGCAATGGCCAGGGCAAGTCCACCCTGCTGAAGCTCGTGGCCGGGGTGATGCTTCCCGATGAGGGCAGCGTGACCGTGCACGGTGGCGTCGCGCCGCTCATCGAGATCACCGGCGGGTTCGTCGACGACCTGACAGTGCGCGACAACATCCACCTCACGGCCGGACTGCACGGCATGACGCGCAGCATGATCGACGAGCGATTCGACGACATCATCGACTTCGCCGACATCGGCGACTTCCTCGACACTCCGTACAAGCACCTCTCGAGCGGCATGAAGGTGCGCATCGCCTTCTCGGTGATCTCGCGTCTCGAGGAGCCGATCATCCTCGTCGACGAGGTGCTCGCAGTCGGCGACAAGGCGTTCCGCGAGAAGTGCTACGCCCGCATCGAGGAGCTGCTCGCCGGAGGACGCACGCTCTTCTTCGTCTCGCACAACGAGCGCGACCTGCGTCGGTTCTGCACGCGCGGCCTCTACCTCGACAAGGGCGAGCTCGTGCTCGACGGCCCCATCGGCGACGTGCTCGACGCCTACAACGCCGACTACGGAGTGACCAAGCCCCCGAAGGCCTGAGCCCGGCCGGGATCGCCCGTACGGCCCCGCACGGCCGCTTGGGGCCGCGGATGCCGGTCAGACCAGAGGGGCGAGCCCGGCCTCTGCGCGCAGTTCCTGAGCCTCGTCGTCGAGGCCGTCGAGGGGCTTGCCTGCATCGCGTCGCGCCCGGAAGCGCCCGCCGAGGAAGGTCAGGTACTGCTCGGTGGGCGACAGGCTCCCGGCCGACGCCCGCCGTGCACCGATGGTGTTCCAGCGTTCGGCCCTCGCCAAATCGCCGTTCAACTCGAAGGTCTCGGCGATCATCAGGATGATGTGCAGGCCGGCGTCCGACGCCGCCCTGACCTCGTCGGCGAGGGCCACGGCCTGATCGGTGTCGCCGCTCGCGAAGGCGAGGGAGATGAGCGTCGGATACGCCCCGAACGGCTCGGCGGTCGGATGTGCTGCCGCGGTCTCGGCCAGCCGACGCGCCCCATCGAGGTCTCCCGCCATCTCGAGGTGCTCTGCCCCCACGAGGAGGAGGTGCGCCCGCGTGATGCCGTCGTCGACGTAGAAGGATGCGGCATCAGTCGCCCAGGACGTGATGGTCTCGGCGACTGCGCGATGCTGGTCAGGGGTGGCGACCAGACGGGGTGCTCGGCGCTCGAGGCCCTCGATGGATTCCCAGGTGATGAGCTGCGTCATACCTCGAATCTAGTTCGAGGAGGCTGGTGGCGCGGACCGCCTGCTGGGGACGACCCCCGCCCAGGACGGGCACCGCGTGCCACATCGGGCGGCCATCCGCAAGGGAGGGGGATCCCTCAGCCTCTCGCAATAGGCTCGTCCTCTATGGCACGCACACCGAAGCCCATCGTCTCCTCCACCGGCGGTACCCCCGTCGGCGGCGAGCTGCCGCCGCGCCTGCTGCGCACCATCGATTTCGGGCTCGGCGTGCAACGCCCCGCTGTGCTCGCGCACATCCGCAGCATCCGTCGACGAAACCCGGATGCGACCCCCGCACAGCTGGTGCGCATCCTCGAGCGCCGCTACATTGCCGCCACCACGACCGGCGGTGCAGCCGTCGGCGCGACCGCGGTCATCCCCGGCATCGGCACGGGCATGACGATTGCGCTCTCTGGTGTCGAGACCGCGGGGTTCCTCGAGGCCACGGCTCTGTACGCGCAGTCCGTCGCCGAGGTGCACGGCATCGCCGTGGCCGACCCCGATCGGGCACGCGCCCTCATCATGACGATGATGCTCGGCTCCGAGGGCTCGAACCTGGTGCGGCAGCTCGCCGGACAGGTGTCCGGCGCCGGTGCCGTGCGCAGCGCCTACTGGGGCGAGCTGGTGACGGCGAACCTGCCGCGCGCCCTCGTCGGGCCGCTGGCCGACAAGCTCAAGTCGATGTTCCTGCGCAAGTTCGTGGTCGGAGCCGGCGCCAGCGTCTTCTCCAAGGCCATCCCGTTCGGGATCGGTGCCGTCATCGGTGGAGTCGGCAACCGCATCGTGTCGGGACGCGTCGTGCAGTCGTCGCGGTTGGCGTTCGGGATGCCGCCGGAGACGCTCCCCCGTGAACTGGAACCCCACGACATCGTGATCGGCGACTCGCGCGGAAACATCGCCACGCGCGCGTTCGGTGGAGTGCAGGGCGGAGTGTCCCGCGCCAGCAACGTCATCAACGGACGGATGCGCGCCATCCGCCCCCGCCGTAGGAGTCTGACGGCACCGGAGGCCGCTCTCGAGCCCGACCCCCTCGACGACCTGTTCGGCGAACCGGACTCCGAAGCGCGCTGAGACGGCGCGCAGCTCAGCGCCCGTCTCCTACTGACCGAGAATGCCCGGGTCGTCGTCCTCGCCGACATCGTGCTCGTCGACGTCGCCGTCTGATGCGTGCAGTGCGGCGTTGCGCTCCCATTCGTCCATGAGGTGCTGCACGGCCGCGTGGAACCGCGCCGTGGCGGCCCCCGGCGTCGCATCGCCGAAGTAACGCTCCACCCACACGCGCAGCCTCTCGCGCGCGTCGTCACCGTGCGACAGCTCATCGACGAACGCGACGATGCCCGGGGCGTCAGCCGCCGTCAGCCACTCGCAGTCCGACAGGTATCCGCCGGTGTCGATCTCGGCGGCCGGGTTCACCGGTCGCGTGATCATGAGCGGCTTGCCGGTGGCCAGACGGTCGTAGACCATGGCCGAGATGTCGACGACGGCGACGTCGGCAGCGGCGAGCTGCCAGCCGAGGTCAGCTCCTTGGTCGAAGACATGCTGCGCCGTCGGGTCTGCGGCGTTGGCCTGCGCGATCATGCGGATGATCTCGCGGTTCGCGGCGCGGTACGCGTCGTCGACGACTCCGGAACGCGGATGCGGGCGATAGATCACCCGATGCCGACCGCTCGCGAGGAGGGCGCTCACGAGTGCTACGCCGTGGGTCGCGACGGATCCATAGGCTGCAGCGGCCCGGTCACCCTCCCACGTCGGCGCATACAGCACGACCTCGCGGGCATCCGGAGTGTAGGGCAGGGCGCCCGAGTAGTGATCGGCCTGCGGGCGCCCGATGGGCAGCGCACGCTTGGCGAAATCGTAGTCCCACAGCACCTTGTTCAGCCGGGACAGGGCGGCGTCGCCGGCGACCAGTGCGTAGTCGTACGCCTTGAACTGGTTCGTGGTCATGTACATCTTGTCGCTCTCACCGTGGTTGATGAAAACGTGCCAGCGGCGCCCGTAGCGCATCATCTGGAAGTTCCTGGCGTTCTGGTTGACGTAGAAGATGACGTGCAGGTCCTGCTCGTCGATCACCTGCTCGAGGTCGGCGACCTTGCGCACATAAGCCACGGGAACCGGCGCCTCGTCGAGCAGGATCGACGCCGACCCCGAGGCGCGGCTGAGGATGAGCACGGGCCAGGTCTTCGATAATTCAGCCAGCGGCTTGTACCACTGCCGCATCTGGTACAGGTTGACCTTGCCGTCGGCGAAGTAGACCGCGACCTTGAAACGGTGCGGCTCGAGTGGCGGCTTCAGCGCGAGCTTCTGGCGCAGCTCCGACTGGGCGCGGCGGTTGGCGAAGACGCCCTTCACATAGCGCAAGCCCAGCTTCGCGTCCTTCATCACACCCACGGTTCCAGCCTACGGGGTGGTTGTGATCGGGGTCGACGACGGATGCCGCCCGCAGACCGTCCGTGGATCTGCGCCCCGATCAGATGACGGGCGGGCGCCCCGCCAGCGTCATGCGCCACACTGTGCGCCAGCGGAGCGGCCGACGCTCACCGGCATCAGTCCTCCACCCCTCACGCCAACCGCCCCACCAGGCTCCGAGCCCGTCGCGATTGCGCACAGAACGCAGCAGCTGCACGCCGGTCCACGACGCCACGTAGATCGGCACGAAGAGGGCGGGAAGGTTGCGCCGGGCCAGCCACACACGGTTCCTCGCGTTGAGCCTGTAGTAGTAGCTGTGCCGCGTGGGGGTGATCACCGGATGATTGGCCACGAGGTCGCCGGCGTACCAGGTTCGCTTTCCCTGGTCCCAGACCCGCCAGGCGAGTTCGATGCCCTCGTGCGCGTAGAAGAAGGGCTCGGCCCAGCCACCCGTGGCGTCGAAGACCGCACGCGGCAGGATGACGGCGCCCTCCCAGACCGAGAAGACGTTGCTGGAGTGCTCCGCCTCTCCCTTGCGGATGCGCGGGATCCAGCGCTTCGGTGGGGTCGTGCCGCTCGGGTCGACGACGCGGGGCTGGATGAGCCCGATCGAGGTATCGGCGCGCAGCTTCGCGACCGCCGTCGCGAGGAACCCGCGATCGGGCAGGCTCGCATCGTCGTCGAGGAAGAACAGGAACTCACCGCTCACTTTCTCGACGCCGCGATTGCGGCCTGCCGGGATGCCGAGGTTCTCGGGCAGGGCGAGGCCGGCGACTCCGGCGGGCAGCCCGGTCGGCTCCCATCCGTTGCCGACGCACACGATGTCGAGGCTCACACCGGTCTGATCCAGGAGCGAACGGATGCCGCGGGCCAAGTCGTCGGGACGCGTGCCCTGGGTGAGCACGACAACCCCGACCGTGGGATCAGGAACGGACACGCTTGGAGGCCATGATCGCGACGAAGTGGCCGATCAGGGCGAGGAAGGCGAGCGGAACGAGCACAACGACGAGGATGCGATCGACCTCGGGCTGGCCGACGAACAGGCCGATCACGGCCGCGACGAAAGCGATCATCGTGAGCTCGACGGAGTGGTACAGCCTGTGGAACGGCACGAAACGCGCGGCCCGACGCAGGGTGGCCACGAGGCTGTGGGTCGGTGCTGATTCACCGTGGGTGTCGGCGAGCTTGGTGAGTCCGGCGTTCGCACGGGCGACGTGCACCATGTCGTTCAACGCCTTGTTCAGCACGATGAGCAGCGCGAGCAGAGTGCCGAGGGTGGTCCAGAGGTAGTCCTCTGGAGTGTCGAACGGCCAGGCGGCGGCACGGATGCCGAGTGCGATGGGAATGAGCGCCTCGGTGGAGTAGTGCCCCACCTTGTCGAGGAAGACCCCGGCCGGGGACGAGGTGCGGCGCCAGCGGGCCACCTCTCCGTCGCAGCAGTCGACGAGCATCTGCAGCTGGCCGAGAATGAGCGCGAGAAGCGCACCCCAGATGCCGGGGATGAGCAGAGCGGCGGCCGTGGACCAGCCGACGAGGATCATCAGGCCGGTCACGCCGTTGGCCGAGATGCGCGTCTTCAGCAGCATCCAGGTGAGGTAGGGAGAAAGCTCGCGCAGGTAGAGCGACGCCGTCCAGTGCTCGGCGTTGCGGCGCCCGCGCACCTCCGGCGGTTGCGCGACGGCGCGCAGCTCGGCGATCGACGACGGACGCGCCGGACGCTCGGGAGCCGCCGCCGAGTCGTGTGTTGCCGCCAAGCTCATCTCCCCGTGTGCGCCGCGATATTGCTGGTCAGTGAGAGATAGCCCGGCAGGAAGCCGAGCCCCCAGCAGAAGTGGATGCAGGGCAAGACTAGGAGAAACCACAGGGACACGCGAATTCCGGCGCCCGTGGTTGACAGGATGGTCGCCACGACCACGAAGAGCGCGTACACGGCCGGTACTGCGAAGCCGATCAGCATCCACGGCACGGTTCCGACGAGGGCCTGGACCACGCCCGCGAGACCCAGGAGGACGCCGAGAGTGACTCCCACCACCATGGCCGGAGGGATGAAGTAGCGCAGGCCGTTATTGGCGGGGAACCTGCGCGCGAGCTCGCCGCGCCACAGTCCGGTGGAGAACATCTGGCGGGCGAGGCGTGGCACGCTCGGCCGAGGGCGGTAGACCACCTTGAGCCGCGGGGTGAACCAGACGGTCTCCCCCGCCAGCCGCAGGCGACGGTTGAGTTCCCAGTCCTGGCCGCGTTTGATTCCCTCGTCGAACAGACCGACGGCCTCGATGGCTCCCCGACGGAAGCATCCGAGGTACACGGTCTCGGCCGGGCCCTCGACGCCCCCGACATGGAACGACGAGCCGCCGAGTCCGACCTTGGTCGTGTAGGCGAGGGCGACGGCCTTCTGGAACGGACTGTGACCACGGGCGTCCATGATGCCGCCGACGTTGGCAGCGCCAGTGGCGAGGATCGTCTCCACGGCGATACGCGCGTAATCCCTCGGCAGGCTGGAGTGCGCATCCACTCGGATGACGATCGGATGTCGCGACGCTCGGATCGCCGCATTGAGACCGGCCGGAGTCGACCCGACGGGGTTGTCGATGACCTTGATGCGCGGATCTTCGGCCGCCATGTCGGCGAGCAGCTCAGTGGTGCCGTCGATGCTCGGGCCGAGCGCGATCGCCACTTCGAACTCACCGGCGTAGTCCTGTTCGAGCAGGCTCTTCACAGCGGCGCGCACGTGCGTCACCTCGTTGAGCACCGGCATGACGTAGGAGACGCCAGGCAGCAGCTCTGCTGGGCCGCTGGGGGCGTTCTCGGTCATTGCATCCACTCGTCAGACGGTCGATTGAGCCTATCGCAGGGATTCTGGGAACACTGCAGCAGGAGACGGCTGAAGCCGCCGCACCCGGGGAGGGTGCGACGGCTCCGAGCCTGATCGGATCCGATCAGCCTGCCGTGTACTCGCCGAGGGTGACCGTGGCGGTCTCGCTCTTCCCGTCGCGCACGTAGCTGAGGTCGGCCTTCGAGTCGCCGGCCAGGTAGCGCACCTGTGCCGTCAGGTCGGTGGCGTTGGAGATCGGCACGCCGTTGAACTCGGTGACGATGTCACCGGACTCGAGGCCTGCCTTCTCTGCCGCTCCGCCGGAGGAGACCTCCTTGATGAGGGCACCGACGACACCGGCCTCGGCGCTCGTCGCATCCTGCACGCTCGCGCCGAGGAGACCGTGGGAGGCTGCGCCGTCCTTGATGATCTCGTTGGCGACGCGCTCGGCGAGGTTCGACGGGACCGCGAAGCCGACGCCGATGCTGCCCGACTGGCTGCCCTCTGTGGTGGCTCCAGCGCTGGCGATGGCCACGTTCACGCCGATCAGCTCGCCCTTCGAGTTGAGCAGCGCACCACCCGAGTTGCCCGGGTTGATGGCGGCATCCGTCTGGATGACAGGCAGGGAGATGGTCGACGTGGCCTGAGTCTGCGTCTGCTGCTGGCCGCTGCCGTCGTCGGGCAGGTTCCAGAAATTGAACGGGCTGTCGCCGCCCTGGCCGTTCTCGTCGTTGGGGTCCTGCTGGTCCTCCGTCGAGTCGTCGGGGGCTGCAGAGGACGCCACCTGGATCGAGCGGTTGAGCGCGCTCACGATGCCGTTGGTGACAGTGCCGGCGAGGCCGAGCGGTGCGCCGATGGCGACGGCGGAGTCGCCGACGTTGAGCTTGCTGGAGTCCGCGAACTCCAGGGGGGTCAGGCCCGAGGCATCCGTCAGCTTGATGACGGCGAGGTCGGAGACGGGATCGGTGCCGACGAGCTTCGCGGCGTAGAGGGTGCCGTCGGACATCTGCACCTGGATCTGGGTGTCGCTCGCGCTGCCGTCGAGGGTGACGACGTGCGTGTTGGTGAGCACGTAGCCGTCCTTCGAGAGCACGATGCCCGAGCCGGTTCCAGCTCCGGCATCCGACTGCACCGAGATGGTCACGACGCTGGGCGACGCCTTGGCCGCGACTGCGGTGATCTCGTTGACCGAGTCGGTGTTGTTGACAACGACGTTCTGCGGCTCGGCCGAGGTCGAGGACTGCGTCGTGTCGTCGTTGCTCGTCAGCACGGCGGCGACGCCGACTCCCGACGCTCCTCCGATGAGGGCGCCGGCGATGAGCGCGGCGACGATGGGGAGGGTCGCACGACGCTTGGTCGCGGTGGTTCCACCGGCAGCGCCGCCGTTGCCACCGGGTGCTCCGGATGCCGCGGGCACGCCGACGTAGGGCTGCGTCGGCTGGGTCTGCTGCGCGTACGGCTGAGGGGCGGTGCCCGGGGCGTAGACCGTGGCGGCAGGAGCGACGGGCTGGCCGAACGCGTCGGTGGCCTGCGGATGTGCACCCGAGTGCTGAGCCGCGGCGGGGGCGGCGGCCACCGGCGTCGGGGCGACAGGTGCCGGTGCAGCAGGGGCCGCTGCTGCCGGCGGGGTCACGATGGGGGCGGCAGGCGCGGCGGGGGCGGCTGGCGCGATCGGGGTGGTCGCGGCATCCGGAGTCGTGGGCTCGGAAACGGCGGGAGCGGAGTGCTCGACAGTCGGCTCGATGACCTCGGTGGGTCCGGTGGGCGTCTTCGCCTCAGGGGAAGTCTGCTCGGGGGCGTCGTTCGAAGCGACCTGCTCCGCTGCGCCGTCCGGGGTGGTGTTGCTCTCGGTCATGGTTGCTCCTTCCAAGCGATGTCAGCTTGTCGCGCGTAGCTGTGCGTTGGATTCATGAAGGCTGTGAGCAGTCTTGCGCGAACATAAGAGTTCCCTATGATGCGCGAACGACCAGTCGTCAGCAGCCCGGACCCGATGAGTTCCGCACGCAATCCCGAGCGACGAGCACCGTCTCAGCCTGCGCTGCGGTGACGATGATGTCGTTCGCCGACACTGTCAGCGTACCGGCGATCGCCCGCCACGGCTGGCCGGCGAAGCTGAACTCGGCCGCGTAGTCGACGGATGCACTCACGGTGATGCGCCCGGTCGTCGTGAAGGTCAGGCTGGTGGGGGTCGCCGTGAACTCCGGCACCCCGAGGGCCGCCCAGCTGGAACCGCCGGTGCTGCTCGTGGCCGAGGCGCCATCGCTGGAGGCCCAGCTGTAGCCGACCGGCATGAAGCGCACGCGTGCGTCGAAGCCGAGCAGCGTGCCCGCCTCGGTCTCGGCGGTGGCCGTGGTGAAGAAGTTGGCCGGCAGGCCGACGACGGCCCAGCCATCGGGTTCCATCGCCTGGGACGGCGGCGTGGGTCGGAATGAGGCGATGTCGTCGAGGGTGACGACGGTGGGCGGGGTCGGCTCCTGTGGGTTGCAATCGACGATGGCCCCACAGGTGACGGCCCCGCCATCACCATCACCGCCGGTGAGGGTGCGCAGGCTCACGTCGACGCCGTCGTCGCCCACTGCCGGGTTGATGATGAGGTCGGGCGGAGGCGCGGCGTTGCCACCGTCGGAGTCGCTTCCGTCTCCACCGCCGTCGGATGCGCCGCCGCCTCCGCCGTCAGTGCCGCCGTCGCTGTGCGCGTTGAGATCGACCGAGTCGTCGCCTATCGAACCGTTTCCACAGGCGCCGGACGCGCGGTCAAAGAACGTGCACCCATCATCGGCGTGGACAAGGCCGGCGGGCCCCGCAATGCAAATGAACGCAGCTATCAGAAATCCAATGAGTGTTGGCTTTACGCGCAATAGTCGTCTCCGTCCCAGAGAGCGATATTCGACACCAGGAGGTTTGACGTGGTTGATGACACTACGGTGACGAGGAATGGAGCACTGTCGTTTATCTCGCTCTCCGACATCGTCTTTCCGTCCTCGCCGACGAGCTCAACCTCAGATAGGTCGTCACAGATGTAGAAAGAAATGGACAAATTGCGGGGGTCCTCATACTCCGCCGATTGCAAGTCCCTAACTGTGAAAGCAGCTTGCCCAATCGTGTGAGCCTTCGCGTCACGGAATTGTTTTGCATTTGCCAAGGCGTTTGTAAGCGCCTCACCTGCGGCAACGGTGGAGTACAGCGACTCACCTTTGCCGCCTGACTGGCCCACCGCATTGTCGACCCTCAAGTACGCCGCGTACGCCTCCTCGGCCGCGGCGAGCGCCTCCTCGTCCGACGCGAACACCGGGGTGGCGGACGGCGTGCTGCTGGTCGAGGGAAGCGGCTTCGGTGACGCGGAGCACCCGGCGACCGCGACAGCCGAGAGACTCATCGCGAGCAGCATCGCACCCACGAGCGTGGAGCGGTGCGATGCGGCGCGCATGCAGTCACGGTAGGCCATTCGCGCGGCCCGTCGCGAGAGAAATCCACAGGTGTGCGGCACCCGTCGCCTAGCGTGGGTGAGAAGGAGCATCCGTCATCGCGATGCCCCGATCGCACTACGAGAGGAGACCCATGACCGGCGACGCCCCGTGGCAACGCGCAGCGCGTGGAGCGGGTCTCCTGGGCCCCGACGGCACCATCGCGGCCACCATCTTCGCGGAGATGAGTGCTCTGGCCACCCGCACCGGCGCCATCAACCTGGGCCAGGGCTTCCCTGACGAGGACGGCCCGGCCGAAGTGCTCGACGCCGCCCGCGAAGCCATCTCAACCGGCATCAACCAGTACCCGCCCGGCCGTGGCATGCCCGTGCTCCGCGAGGCGATCGCGGCTCACCAGTTGCGCTTCCGCGGCATCACCGTCGACCCCGAGAGGGAGGTGCTCGTGACGGCGGGCGCCACCGAGGCACTCGCCGCGACCATCCTGGCCCTCGTCCAGGCGGGCGACGAGGTGGTGACCTTCGAGCCGTTCTACGACTCCTACGGCGCGATCATCGGGCTCGCCAATGGCATCCATCGCACGGTCCCCCTCCGTGCTCCCGACTTCCAGCCAGACCTCGACGACCTGCGTGCGGCGATCACCGACCGCACCCGGCTCGTCATCGTCAACACGCCGCACAATCCGACGGGCTCGGTGTTCGGCATCGAGGTGCTGCAGCTGATCATCGAGCTCGCGCACAGGCACGACGCCATCATCGTGACCGACGAGGTCTACGAGCACCTGGTGTTCGAGGCGAAACATGTCCCGATCGCCACCCTGCCCGGCGGCCGGGAGCGCACCATCACCATCTCCTCGGGGGGCAAGACCTTCAGCACGACGGGCTGGAAGATCGGCTGGCTCACGGCGCCGCCCGAACTCGTCACGGCCGTGCTCGCCGTCAAGCAGTTCCTCACCTACGTCAACGGCGCACCCTTCCAACCCGCCATCGCCGTGGGACTCGGCCTGCCCGACAGCTTCTTCACCTCGGCCGCCGACACCCTGCGGGCGAAGCGCGACCTGTTGTCGTCTGGGCTGATGGATGCCGGATTCACGGTCTCACTCCCCCAGGCCGGCTACTTCGTGGTGGCGGATGCCGCTCCGCTGGGGCATCCGGATGCCGTGGCGTTCTGTCGTTCGCTGCCCGCCCTGGCCGGAGTCGTCGGCGTTCCGATCACGGCCTTCGTGCACGAGGATCGGCGCCACGAATACGCCTCCCTCGTTCGCTTCGCCTACTGCAAGCGCACGAGCGTGCTCGAGGACGCCGTCGCGAGACTCGCACAACTGAGCAATTGAGCAACTGAGCAACTGAGCAACTGAGCGTCGGACTCGCCTCAGTACCAGAAGCGCGTCAGCGCGGTACGACGGCGTAGCGCCGCAGCGCCAACGCCGGGTTCGTGCGGCGCACGGCCGCGATGCGCTCGGCGCTGACCCAGGCGACAGCGGCATCCGTCGTCTCACCGATCGTGGCGAGCTCGACTCCCATCGGATCGATCACGAAGCTGGTGCCGACTCCGACCGGCGGCGCATGGTCGGCCGCGGCGAGGTAGACGGTGTTCTCGATGGCCCGCGCCGTCGCGAGGGTGCGCCAGTGGTGCTCCTTGAGCGGCCCGCGCACCCATTCGGCGGGAACCAGCACGAGGTCGGCGCCGGCGTCGACGAGGCGACGGGTCACCTCGGGGAAACGGATGTCGTAGCAGGTCTGCATCCCCACGCGGATGCCGCCCACCACGAACGTCTCGGGCTCTCCGATGGCGCCGGGCACGACCCGGGCGGACTCGGTCTGGCCGAACGCGTCGTAGAGGTGCTGCTTGCGGTACGTGGCCACCAGTTCACCGCGCGGGTTCAGGGCGACGAGGGTGTTCGAGAAGCGTGCCGCATCCGTCGTCTGCTCGAGAACTCCCGCCACGACGTGGATGCCGAGTGAGGCGGCCAGGTCGGCGAGAGCGCGAACGAACTCCCCGTCGAGGGGCTCGGCCGCGTCGACCATGTCCTGGTCGAGCTCTGCCCTGAAGAAGGCCGAGTACTCGGGGAAGACGACGAGTTGCGCGCCTCGGGATGCCGCGAGTCCGGCGAGCCGGGTCATCTCGGCGAGGTTGGACCCGGCGTCGTCGGTGGGCGCGAACTGCGCCACGGCAACGCCGAGATCTACAGCACCGACAGCCGTCGTCTCGTCGAGTGGCGGCATCCGTCAGCCTCGATCGATGATGTCGTCGAACTCGTGGTGGGTCTCGAGGTACTCCACGAGGAAGGGGCACTTCGGTACGACCCGCTCGCCGCGCTCGCGGGCGTCGGCGAGCAGCCACTCGGTGAGCCGCGTCGCGACGCCCTGGCCCTTGTAGGCGCGCAGGGTCTGCGTGTGGGTCACGATGATCTCGCCCGGGCGCTGCCGGAATTCGGCGTAGCCGGCGATCTCGCCGTCGATGGAGAGCTCGTAGCGCCCGCCATCGTCGTTCCGCCTGATGCTGGTCTCGCTCATTCAGTCGACTCCTCGTTCATCTGATTCCCTCCGACCTCGACCGCGCGACGAACCCCGAGAGGTCGGGGCAGCGCGATGGTGAAGGTCGTTCCCTCGTTCTCGACGCTCGAGACGCCCATCACGCCGTGATGCGCTGTGACGATGGCCTTGGTGATGCTGAGCCCGAGCCCGACGCCCTGCACAGCCTGCCGCACAGCCGTGGACGAGCGGAAGAACCGGGTGAACAGCCCGTCGATCTCGGCGGCCGGGATGCCCATACCGGTGTCCTGGACGGCGATGACGGCCTCGTTCTCGGACTCCGTGAGCGAGACCGTGACGGATCCGCCGCGACCTGTGAACTTGAGCGCGTTCGAGATCAGGTTGTCGCAGGCCTGGGCGAGTCGCGTCGGGTCGCCGTCGACAACCACGTGCTTCTGTGGGAGCTCGGCCGCGAGGTTCACGCCGTTGCGCTCTGCGGCCGGACGCCCCGACTCGACGGCCGCAGCGACGATCTCGCCCAGCTCGACCGTCTGACGCTCGAGCGGGAACTTGCCAGCCTCCACCTGCGCTGTGAACAACAGGTCGCCCACGAGCGAGAGCAGACGGTTCGCATTGCGCTCGGCGACGGCCAGGTATGCGAGCTGCTCGGGCGTCAGCGGCTCCTCTGCCTCGTCGCGGATGAGCTCGAGATAGCCCAGGATCGAGCTGAGCGGCGTGCGCAGCTCGTGCGAGATCATGCCGACGAACTCGTCCTTGAGCTTGTTCACCTCGCGCGCCTGCGTGAGATCGGTGCCGATGAAGATGAACCCGACGACCTGTCCCGTCAGGTCGATGCGCGGCGAGGCCGACAGCTGCACGGGGATATTCGTGCCGTCGGCGTGAACGTAGGTCCACTCCGCATTGTCGCCGTATCCCTCGCGCGCCGCGGAGATCAGTTCGACGAAATGGTCGTGGTCGTTGATGGGATCGATGCTGGAGTCGAACTCGGCGGTGCGCTCGACCAGCTGGCGGGCGTCGATGAAGTCGACGATGTAGCGCTTGCCCTCTGTCTCGTCACGCGTGTAGCCCAGCATCCGTTCAGCGCCGGGGTTCCAGGCGACGACCTGGCCCCGCAGGTCGACTGCTATGACGGACTCGGCCACCACCGCTTCCCAGATGCTGCGGTTGAATTGCTCGGACTCACGCAATCGGGCCTCGCTCGCCGCGAGATCGCGCGCCTGTTGCTCGGCCTCGGCCAGGAGGGAGGCGCGTTGCTCCGCAAGGGAGCTCAGCGAGGCGATCTGCAGCCTGGAACGATGGGCGAGATCGTTGAGGATGGCCGAGAAGATGAGATAGACGAACGGCGAGTAGAAGCCTCGAAGTACCTGCCCGTCGGTCCATGACGCCTCGCCGAGGAGATACGGCAGCTGCAGCGCGGCGATGGCGGTGATCGCGGCGATCGCGATGTAGCGACGACCTTCCTCAGTCGCGATCCAGACGATCGGCAGGATGATGAGCGCGCCGAACAGAGATGCCGCTCCTCCTGTGCCGACGCGGAAGAGCCCGAAGCCCATCAGGGTGGTGAGAGGCAGGGCTATGGTCCACGCGTGCGGGATGCGCCGCCACGGCAGCAGGAACGCGGCGATCGTGGCCAGCACCACGATGAGTATGCCGCTCCAGCCCCACGCGGGATCGGACATCTCGACGCCGGGAACGAGGAGGATGGCCAGCAGCGCGAGCACGAGCCCGGCCACCGACGGGATCTGCTTCAGGCCGGGCGTCGGAGAGTCGAGCACGAGACGGCTGATCCACCCGGGGCCGGTCATCGCTCCCACTCCCCGATCAGTTCGCGCAAGCGCTCCGCCAACCTGCGCGGGCTGAAGGGCTTGGTCACGTAGTCGTCGGCACCCGACTCCAGTCCGGCCGCGAGTGATGCGGCGTCCACGCTGGCTGACACTATGACGACGCGGGGATCCGTTCTCGGTCGCGACGCGCGAATGCTCGCGAGCACCTCCAGTCCACTCATCTCCGGCATCGAGACGTCGAGGATGGCGAGTTCGATCCCCCCTCGTTCGATCACGTCGAGGGCTGACCGGCCGTCGCCGACTACGGCAACGACGTCGAGGCCGGCCATGATGGCGGTGATCTCCATGAGGGAGCGGATGTCGGAATCATCGTCGGCGACGAGGGTGCGGAGCGAGCGGGTCTCAGCCGGCAATGTGATGCTCCTCACGGAGGCGTTCGACGATGGCGCGCACCTGGGCGCCGGTGAACGGCTTGGGCAGCACGGCATCCGCCACGGGGTAGTCGTGGGCATCGAGCACGGAGGATATGACGATGGCCGCCTCGGGCGCGAGTTCACGCATCCGCGTGGTGATCGACCAGCCATCGGCACCGGGAAGCAGCAGGTCGAGGACGATGATGTCGGGGGCGAAGTCGCCCACCACCGCGAGGGCAGCCTCGCCTGACGACGCCAGCTCGCTGACGCAACCGGCCTTGGCGAAGTGCTTGCCGAGAAGCTCGCGCTGATCGTCGCTGTCGTCGATGATCAGCACCCGGCACGGCGACATCGACCCACCGGGTTTCACAGGAAGTACACCTGTCGCACGAAGACGATGCCCGCCACGATCAACAATGCCAGCAGAGCCTGCGGGATGAGGCGGCGCTCGGAGCGCCGGTTGTCATCGATCTCGCGCTGCAGGGCGCGCTCACCGAGCTCGGTCATCCCATCACCCGTCCTGTCTTCTCGGTCTTGTCCCACACCATGGCGGCTCCCCGAGCCTCCTTGACGTACGAGTCGAAGGTTACCGCGCAGAGAATGGGTCCGTATCCGACGACATAGGTGAGGAGCGGGCTGAGCCAGCGCCCAGCACGGGTGCCGTCGACGACTTTCGTCAGCCACGCCCCGAGCATCGACACCGAGATCCAGATGTACGTGAACAGGGTCCAGATGAAGGTGCCGGTGTCGGTGATGTGGAGACCGAACCAGGCGGGAACCACCACCTCGAAGAATCCGGGCAGGAGCGCGGAGATCATGATCACGATCGAGATGAGTCCGGGGAAGAGGATCGCCTCACGCCAGCTGGAGCGTCCGGTGGCCGGATCGAGTTGGGACGCGAGCAGCATCGTGTAGATGTAGGTGCACGCCGCCGTGACCCAGAGTATGCGGAACACCTCGGAGGCCAGGTTCGACTCGAGCAGGAGGAGACCGATGAGACCGATCGAGGAGAGGATCATCAGCACGGGCAACAGGAACACGCTGAACCAGAACAGCCCGAACGAGATACTGCCGAGGTTGTGCATCCTCGACGGTCGGAACCAGACGTCCTTGTAGCGCTTGGTGAGCTGCACGTTGCCGCGTGCCCAGCGCAGACGCTGTTTCCACAGGGCGGCGATGGCGAGCGGCTCCTCGGCGAGGACGACGGCGTAGGGCTCGAAGACGACCCGTCGACCGGCCAGCTGGGTCTTGAACGTCGTCACGGTGTCCTCGGCCAGCGAACTGGTGTCGATGGCGCCGCCGATGTCGACCAGGTTGAAGCGCGAGTGCAGCTGGGCACCCCCGGCCAGGCAGGCCAGGGCGCCGAGCACGTTCTGCGCGCGGCGACTGCCGATCTGCGAGAGCACGTACTCGAAGGCGATGAAGCGGTTGAGGAAGTTCTTCTCGGTGCTGCCCTCGCGGATGTAGGCCGTGACGGCGCCCACCTCGGGGTCGGCGAGATGCCGCGTCATGCGGCGCAGCGAATCGGGCAGGTAGATGACGTCGGCGTCCATGATGAGCAGCGCCTCCATCCAGTCCTCGGAGAGCACGACGCGGATGCCGTGGTTCAGCGTGTGCGCCTTGCCCTCACCGCCCACGTCCCGTCGCAGGTGGAACACTGCGCCGGGGTACTGCACCGCCTTCGCCTTCACGACGTCGGGGGTGTCATCCGTCGACGCATCGTCGACGACATAGATGCGGAGGCGGCCCTCTGGATACTCCAGCGACATGAGCCTGTCGATCGACGCCCCGATCACAGCACCCTCGTTCCAGGCCGGCACGATCACGGCGACGTTGGGCAGGTAGGGCGCCGCCTTCCGGTAGTGGTTGCGGAAGGCGTGGAAGGGGATGAGCAGGAACTGGTACGCCATCATGAGCACCGGCACGATGCCGAGCGCCACGAAGATGACGAGCACGACCACGAGGATCGTCTCGAGGATGTTCCCCCAGTCGGCCGCCGTCATACGGTCTTCTCCGCGGCAGCGGCATCCAGCAGTGCGATGACGCGGTCGTAGCGCCCCACGTCCTCCGCCACGTGACTGTCGGTTGCTGCGACGACCGTCGCGCCGGCCGCTCGGGCCGCCCTGATCACGCGCGGGCCCGGGCAACCCCACTTCTCGTTGACCTCGATGCCCGTGCCTGTCGCGGCTGCGGCATCCGCCCACTCCGCGAGCAGGTCGTCACGGAGTTCATCCTCGCTGAGCCCGATCTTCGGCAGGATCGAGAACGGATGCGCGAGCTGGCCGCCTGGAGCGAGCCTCATGGCGCCGATCGTGGCGTGCACGAGGGTGGCCAGCGCATCCGTCGTCGAGAGTCCTGCCGCGAGCTCGGCACGCGTGCGCTCCGGCGTCCACGGGCCGTCATGACCAGGGAACTGGTGGTCGGCGATGACGATGCCGTCGACTCCGCCCGCCCCGATCACGAGGTCAGAGGGGATGTCGAGAGCGCCCGACGCATCGAGGATCTTCGCCTCGACGCCGGTGTGCAGCGTGAGGGACTCGGGCAGCGAGCGCCGTTCGACGGCGATGGCAGTGAGGAACTCGGGCACCCAGGTCGTGCTCACGCGCACATGGTCGATGAGTCGCAGGTGACGGATGCCGCGCTCCGCCGCCACTCGGATGTTCTCCGACATCGTGCTCGTCGCATCATCGGAGAACTGCGAGTGCACGTGCCAGTCGCCGTTCAGCTCCGGGTGCGATGCCATGCTCACGACGACGCGATGATCTCGTCTACGGGCAGGAAGATGTCCTCGAGGAAGCGCGTCACGGCGATCTCCTGGAACGGCACAGTGTGCGGCAGCTCGCGCCCGAGGGCGAGGTCGACGGCGAGGGACGGCATGTCGACACCGGCCGCCACAGTGAGCGGCATGGAACCCGAGAAGCGCGGGTTGATCTCGAGGAGCGCAGGGGTGCCGTCGGTGGCGTACCGCAGCTGCACGTTCGCGACGCCGACGAGTCCGGCGGCGCTGGCGCACGCGGCGGCGGTGTCCTCGAGTTCGGCGCGGTGCACCGTGCGACCGGCGACAGCCACTCCCGAGTCGACGCGCGCGCGCAGACGCGGCACGGCCGAGATGACGTGGCCATCCGCACCGACGATGACGTCGACCGAGAACTCGTCGCCCGGCAGGTTCTCCTGGATGATCTGGCTGGTGTCGCCCGCAGCGGCCTCGAGCTCGGCGCGCGTGTGCACGAGGTGCACTCCACGGGAGCCGGCGCCGCTGCGCGGCTTCACGATGACGGGGAAGACCCAGTCGTACTCCGCGCCCTCCTGAGTGAGCAGCTCGGTGTGCGGGATGCGGGCCTTGCCCTCGACGGCCTGCATGAGCAGCCACTTGTCGAGCGTCGTGTGCAGGGCCTCGGCCGACGGTGCCGCCAGCTCGGCGCCGAGTTCAGCGCGCCTGCCGGCGAGGCCGGGAAGCTCGGCATCCACCGTCGACACGATCACGTCGATGCCGTCCTCGGCGACGAGCGCGATGATGGCGTCGACGAACTCCGGTGCGAGCCCGGCCGGGATGATGCGGCGGCGTTCGGCCGGAACGAGATAGAGCGCGCTGGCCCAGCCGTCCATGTCGGCGGCGAAGACCTCGAGGTCCTCGCGCCTCAGCAGCGAGCGGATGACCGCCACCCCTGCTGGTCCCCCGGCTCCAGTCACGAGCACTCGTGAGACGGTCACATTTCCTCCCCTGCCCTCGGGCTCGACGCCACTGCGCCGGCCGAGGTGTCGATGAATGACGGAGCGCCGATCGCGGCACTGTCACGGATGATCTCGAGCGGCTCGCTGTAGCGGCCGGTGCCGAAGCGCGACCAGTAGCGGGCGGTGGCGAGAACGAAGTCTGGTTCGAGATAGTCGCGGATGCCGGCCTGCGACGCGAACGCTCGCAACAGGGCGAGCTTCGTGTCGGTGTGACCGTCGATGGTGACGAAGCGGCTGGGCCGGAACTCGATCGTCGATGACGGCGACTGGAAGCACGCGACGGTCGGGACCTTGCGCGTGGCGACGAGCGCCGCTTCGTGGACGGAGCGGTGGTCCTGGTGTCGCTCGTTCTTCGTGTGCGTGTAGACGATGCCCGGCGACACCTCGGCGACGACCCGCTCGATGATGCCCACCGTCGGGTCGGAGTTCGGGATGCGGGTGTCCTCGAGGTCTTCCATGAAGAGTCTCGCGCCGAGGATCTCGGCTGACGCCAGCGACTCATGCTGGCGGTCGTCCGCCGCACCTCCACGGGCACCGCGCGACAGAGTGAGGATGACGATCGGGTCACCAGCTGCAGCGTGGGCCGCCAGCACGCCTCCGACGCCGATCTCGACGTCATCGGGGTGGGCGCCGATCGCCAGCACCGTGCGCTTCTGACGCGCCGCAGCCGCCTGACGCGACCTCGCGCCGAGACGGTGGACGGTGTCGACCAGAACCGTGCTCGGCACGGGCTTGGTGAGGAACTCGTCGGCGCGATCGCGCAGGGCCCGGACCGCGTAGTCGACCGACGCGTGCGCAGTCATGACGATGACGGGAAGGGAGGGATCGATGACGCGGGCCTGTTCGAGGATGTCGAGTCCGCTGGCGCCCGGGAGTTCGACATCCGTCACCAGCACGTCCGGCCGGAACTCGCGCACCACGTCGATGGCGCCGATGCCCGAGTAGAGCACGCGCACGTCGCATCCCGCGCGTTTCTCGAGCACGGTGCGCGTGAACAGCGCAACGTCCTCGTCATCTTCGATAACGAGAACGCGGTAGGGCGCGTCGGTCATCTGGAACTCCGTTCGACATGTCCACTCTATTGAGGCTGAGGACCCCTCACTGACGACCGGCCGGATCCGCCACGAAATGGGGTCAGCGCACCGGGCGAGTGGGCGCCGGCGCTGCGAGGGCTTCGCCCACACGAGTCTGCAGGTCGGGGATCAGCTCGGACTCGAACCACGGATTGCGCACGAGCCACCCGGTGTTGAGCGGTGACGGGTGCACGATCGGGACGACCGCCGCCCCGAAGCCGCGCCAGTCGTGCACTGTCTCGGTGAGTGTGGCACGGCGCTCAGTGCCGAGCACGTGGCGCTGAGCGTACGAGCCGACCAGCACCGTGAGCCGGGCGTCCGCGATCAATTCGAGGATGCGCGGATGCCACTTCTCCGCGATCCCGCGACGTGGAGGCAGGTCCCCCGATGGAGCCTTGCCCGGATAGTAGAAGTCCATCGGCACGATCGCGAAGAGCCGGGGATCGATGAGCTGCGCGTGATCGACGCCGAGCCAACGGGTGAGGCGTCGCCCGCTCGCGTCATCGAATGGGATGCCGGACTCCTGCGCGATCCGACCGGGGGCCTGGCTCATGATCACGACGCGGGAGGTGCGGGAGCCGGTGAAGAGCGGTGTCCAGCCGCGAGCGGTCAGGTCGGCGTTCACCGGATCGGCCATGATCGCGGCCGCCACTTCGTCGAAAGCGGGATCCCTGAGAACCGGCATCACGCCAGCGTAGGCGCTTCGACAGGAGATGCCGGGAACGCCCGTCGAGCCGCAACGATGACGATCACGCCGGCCAGGATCAGGGCCGCCCCGCAGTACGGCAGCCAGTCGAGTCCGATGCCGGCCAGTACAGCCCCGCCGATGGCCGCTCCCCCGCCGATTCCGATGTTCGCCGTCGCGTTGACGAGCGCGCCGACGAGGTCGGGCGTCGCGCCGCGCGTACGGATTGCCGCAGTCTGGAAGCTGGAGGCCACGGCGCCGAAGCCGGCTCCCCAGAGAGCGGATGCCGCAAGCACACCGGCCAGGCCGGGGAACGCGATCCCGAGCCCGAGGAGGCCGACCACCATCGCGCTGAGGGCGATCAGCAGGCTCGACCGAGGACGGCGGTCGAGGGTGGCGGCGGCGAACCAGGTGCCGACGAGACCGAGGCCGCCGAGAACGAGCAGCACCGGGCCCACACCGGCCGCGGACAGCCCCGACGCGAGCAGGATCACGGCGATGTACGTGTAGACCGAGTACTGACCCAGGTAGACGAGCGCGTTCGTTACCGAGACCGCTGCAAGGCGCCCTCGTCGTGGTCCACGCTCGGGATCCTCGGGGTCGCTCCCGGTAGCCACTGCGACGGCCGGCAGAAGCACCACCACCGACACGAGCGCGATCGCGCACCCCGCCGCGAGGACGCCGAAGGCGACCCGCCATCCGACGGCGGAGCCGAGGGAGGTCGACAGGGGAACGCCGAGCACGAAGCCTGCCGAGGCCCCGGCCGTGACCAGGGCGAGTGCCCGCCCGGTGAACTCGGGCCGAACGAGGCGCGAGCAGTACGCGATGCTCAACGAGAAGAAGAGCGCGTGGGCTATGCCGCCGAGCGCGCGGCCCGCCGCGACCACAGCGAATGTGGGCGCCATCGCCACGACCAGGTTGCCGGCCGTGTACGCGGCGAGAGTCACCAGCAGAAGACCCTTGCGCGGCATCCGTCGGGTCCAGAGCGTCAACGGCACGGCGAGGGCGGCGACCATGAACGCGTAGACGGTGACGAGGAGCCCGGCGATCGATTCCGAGACGCCGAGGTCGTCGCCCATCGCAGGCAGCACCCCGACCGGCAGCATCTCGGTCGTGATGGCGAAGAAGGTCGCGATGGTGAGGGCGAGGATGCCGCCAGCAGCCTCCCGAACGGTTCTCGGCTGCCAGAGCCGCGCACTCTGCGGCTGTCGAACGGCTCCCATAGCGCGAGGCTATCGGGTCGGAACGACGCAGCGCGGCAAAGAAGAAGTCCCCCGGATCCTTGCGGATCCGAGGGACTTACCGTTGCGGGGACAGGATTTGAACCTGCGACCTCTGGGTTATGAGCCCAGCGAGCTACCGAACTGCTCCACCCCGCGGCACAGGAATCAGTTTACGTCACCATTCGAGCCCGCTCGACCACGCTCGTGTCGTACGCAACGGCCAGGAGTCCCCGGCAGGCAAGGACCGCCCGTCAGGCCGCAACCCACTGTCTACGGACCAGGCTGCGTACGGCGGCTGCGTACTCGGCGACCATCCGCTCCCGCCCGAATCGCTCGCGGGCGGCCATGCTGCGGCTGCGCAGTTCTGGTCGCCGCGCGAGTACGTCGTCCCACGCGACCGCGATATCCACCGGTTCGTGCGTCGTGACGCGTCCGATGCCGTCCGCAGTCAGCGCCGCGTCGCCGACGTCCGTGGTGACAGGCGTCGCGCCTGCAGCGACGCCTTCGAGGAGGCAGAGCGGTGACGCCTCGCCGTAGGCGCTCGTGAGCGCGACGATGTCGGCGATCTGGTAGATGGCGGGCATGTCTTCCCGGATGCCGAGAGCATGCAGATTCGCCGAGGTGACGGCCGACTCGTCGAGCAGTGCACGAAAGGCATCGTTGTCGCGCGTCATTCCGGCCCCGCACACGATGTAGTGCGCATCAGGGCGCATCCGGGAGTGAAGCGCCACGGAGCGGAGGAACAGCCCCGGATCCTTCATGGCGTCGAACCGAGCAGCCAGGACCACGACGGGGACGTCCGCCGGAACCCCGAGGGCCCGCCGTGTCGCTGCCTGCTCGTTCTCCGTCCCGGGTCGGAAGCGGTCGGTGTCCACCCCGTTGCTGATGACGAACCGTGCCGTGGTGGGTGCGATGAATGGCTCGTAGGCGTCACTGGTCGACTGGGCGCAGGAGATCGCCGCGGTCAGGAGACCGATCGAGGCTGCTTCACTGAGCCAGGACAGCGCCGGTCCCGAGTGCTGCGGGTCGGATCGATGCAGGCACGCGGCAACAGGAACATCCGGCATCAACCCATGCTCGCGCAGGGCGAGCAGCAGTCCGAGCGGCTGCTCCTTCAAGGACAGGATCACATCGGCCTGCCTGACCGCGTGCGCGGCGGTGTGCAGCTGACGATCGGTGAACGCGGTAGGCGCCGGAGCAACCGCTCCGCCGGTTCGACCGAGAGTCGTCACGTCGACGCCCGTCTCGGTCAACCGCACGTACCGCGGGTCACGCCGCAGGTGCTGGACAGAAGAGTCCCGACGAACGGCCGAGGCGAGCGACAGAACGCTGTGACTCTGATCGCCGCCGCTGTGCAGGCCGGCGATGACATCGGTGTGCAGCACGCGGGCTCCTCCAGCGAAGAATCCCTCATACAGGGAGAGCACTCGAATCGGACGGTTCATCGAGACGCCTTTCGAACGTGGTGGTCGTGGAACCGTGGCGTCGCTCGAACGCACCAACCCGCGTCCGCCACACGGCGTCGATACCGTTCGGACAATGCTGGAAGCTAGGCGGACGGATGTCGATTTACCGAGGATGTGCATCGGATGAACGACGGGTGACTCGGAGAAGGGGCCGGAGACGCATCCGGGCAAAGAAAAAGACCCCCGGATCCTTGCGGATCCGGGGGTCTTACTGTTGCGGGGACAGGATTTGAACCTGCGACCTCTGGGTTATGAGCCCAGCGAGCTACCGAACTGCTCCACCCCGCGGCACAAGGAATAACTTATCACGGCTTGGCGTAGAGGACGAATCGAGGGGACGTGCGGACCTCAGCGAGCGGCATCCGGAGCAGGGTGCGCGGCCACGAGCGAGTACGCCAGCGGCAGCCACTGCTGGTCGGCCCAGCCGAACATGCCCGACCCCTTCTCGACGAGCACGGGGTACATGCGCCACGGCACCTGCAGGTGCTCGCGGAACATGTCGATGCGCAGGCCGGCTTCGCGAAGCGCCGCCATCACCTCACCGAGCGGATGCATCCACTCCCAGGTTCGCGAGTTCTCGAGCACGGCCTCGTCGTCGGCGTAATCCCCCGGGTCGTCGATGATGTCGGGCTCATCGCTCACATACGGGTAGGCGAACGCGGGCATTCCGTCAGCCGCGGAGTCGCCGTCGAAGACGAAGGCCGTCGGATGCCCGTCGGCGAAGTAGAACCGCCCTCCCGGCTTCACGAACCACGACACGATACGAGCCCACTCCGCGACGTCCGGAAGCCAGCCGATGGTTCCCCAGGTCGTGAACACCAGATCGAACGACTCGGGTTCGGGCAGGATGTGCCTGGCGTCGTAGATGTTCGCTTCGATGAAACGCGCGCGATCGGCGACGCCGAGCTCTGCGGCCATGCGCCGCGCCTCCTGCACTGCCGGGCGCGAGAAGTCGAGGCCGACAACGGTGGCGCCGAGGTTCACCAGCGAGAGCGAGTCCGACCCGAAATGGCACTGCAGGTGCAGCACACGCTTGCCGTCGAGACCGTCGGGGAACAGTTCGGCGATCTCGGCGGCCACGATCGGGTCGAGCACGCTGCCAGCGGCACGCAGCGGGCTCGAGTCGTAGAACCCGCTGGCGAGGTGCACGGGCACCCGCTCGTTCCAGTTCGCCCGGTTGTCGTCGAGCCAGTCGCCGTCTCGCAGGTCGACCATCAGTCCTCCGCCGATCAGTCGTTCAGCAGCGCGATCATCTTGCCGACTGTCTGGGCGAGTGCGGCGTCGGCGACACCGTACGCAGCCCAGTCGCCTGAGCTGAGGGCGTCCTGCTTGTCCTTCAGCTGCTGCTTGGCCTGGTTGGACAGATCCTTCAGCTGGGCGTCGACGGCGGGGTCACCGGTCGTCGGTGTGGTGCCGGGATCGGTCTCGGTCCCGGTGCCGGGATCAGGCTCGGGATCGGTCGGAGTCTCGCCCGGAGCCTCGGAGCCCTGGTCGCCGGCAGCAGCTCCGGAGTCTCCACCGAAGAGCACGTCGAGCGACTCGTCGAGGGTGTCCTGGAAGGCGATCTTGTCTCCGAACGCCACGAGCACCTTCTGCAGCAGCGGGTAGCCGTCGCCGCCCTTCGACTTGACGTAGACGGGCTGCACGTAGAGCAGACCGCCTCCGACGGGAAGCGTGAGCAGGTTTCCGTTCAGCACCGTCGTCTGGCCCTGGCGCAGCAGGTTCAACTGCTGCGAGACACTGGTGTCGGCGTCGAAGTTGGCCTGAACCTGGCCGGGGCCGGGCACAGTGTCGTCCTTCGGCAGCGTCAGCAGCCTGAGCTTGCCGTAGCCGGAGGCCTTGGTGCCCTTGTCGGCACCGGCATCCGAGTCGACGGCCAGATAGCCCGTGAGCACGTTGCGGCTGACCGAGCCCTTCGACTCCGGGATGAACGTCGAGTAGAGGGAGTACGCCGGTGCGTCCTGGCCGGGCATCTGCATTGTCAGGTAGTACGGCGGCTGCAGCGTGTTCGAGGCCTCGGCGGCTGTCGGGTCGTCCGGCACCACCCAGGCGTCGTTGCGCGAGTAGAACGACGACGCGTCGGTCACGTGGTAGCGGCCGAGGGTGGCCCGCTGCAGCTTGAACAGGTCGGACGGGTAGCGGACGTGGCTCATGAGGGCACCCGACATCGCCGTGAGCGGCTTGATGGTCGACGGGTAGATCTTCTGCCAGCTCTTCAGCAGCGGGTCGGTGTCGTCCCACGCGTAGAGCGTGACCTTGCCGTCGTACGCGTCGACGGTGGCCTTGACCGAGTTGCGGATGTAGTTGACGTTGTCGATCGCGAAGGTCGGCGTCGGAGTCTCGGTGTCGGCGATCGCATCGCTCATGCTGAGCTTCGTCGAGTACGGGTAGTTCTCGCTCGTGGTGTAGCCGTCGACCACCCATACGATGCGTCCGTCGACCACGGTCGGGTAGGTCTCGGAGTCGAGCGTGAGGTACGGGGCCACCTTCTGCACTCGCGACTTGGGGTCGCGCTCGTAGAGGATCTGCGAGCTCGTCGTGACCGAGTCGGAGAGGAAGATCTGCTCCGACTGGAACTTGAGCGCGTAGACCAGCTTCTTGAAGACGTTGTCGAGCTTCGGCCCGCCGTCGCCGTCGAAGGTGTTGTACTTCTGGTCTGCGCCCTGGTCGCCCGACGGGTAGTCGAGTTCGACCGGCTTGCCGCCCTTCGGCGCACCCACGATGGAGTACGTCGGCGAGTTGGTGCCGAAGTAGATGCGCGGCTCGAAGTCGCCGAGGTCGCCGGAGGTCGGGATGCCGGACTCGAGGAAGACGGGCTGGCCGTCTGCCGAGCGCTGGTTTCCGTATGCGGCGACGAGACCATAACCGTGGGTGTACACCAGCGACGAGTTCACCCAGGTCTGGGCGTCGTCGAGGCCGGCGAGGTTCAGGTCGCGCACTGCCACCACGGTGTCCTGGCTCTTGCCGTCGATCGTGTAGCGGTCGACGTTCAGCTCCTTCGGGAACTGGTAGTACTGCCGGAACTGCTCGAGCTGAGAGAAGGTGTCGCTGACGATCGCGGGGTCGAGGATGCGGATGCTGGCCGTGGTCTCGGCGTCGGAGCGCAGGGCGCCGGGCTCGGCATCCGTCGTCGCGTTGTACGGGATCTCCTCGACGGAGTCGACACCGAACGCCTGCCGGGTGAGGTCGATGTTGCGCTGGATGTACGGCTCCTCCAGCGTCTTCTCGCTCGGGTCGACCGTGAAGCGCTGGGTGATCCAGGGGTAGAGCGATCCGGCGATGAGCGCCGTGACGATGAGGAGCGCCGTGCCGACGAGCGGCAGACGCCAGCGGCCGATGAAGGCGGTGATGAAGAAGAGGACGGCGACGAACAGTGCGGCGCCGGCCAGGATGGCGCGGCCCGGGATCGTGGCATGCACGTCGGTGTAGGCCGCACCCGTGATGTTCGCGTTGGCATCGGTGAGCGTCGTGTAGCGGTCGAGCCAGACGCTGACGGCCTGAAGCAGAAGGTAGAGACCGGCTGTGACGGCGATCTGGATGCGGGCCGCCTTGGCGATGAGCACCTCACGGCCGCTCACCCTGATGGCGCCGTACAGGTAGCTGGTGGCGACGCCGAGAAGGAGGGCGAGCAGCACGACGGCCGAGGCGAAGCCCAGGACGGCGTGGAAGAACGGCAGGTCGAACAGGTAGAACGAGATGTCGAGGTTGAACTGCGGATCGGTCGAGCCTGTGGGCGTGCGGTTCAGCCAGAGAGCCGTGAGCTCCCACCGTGACGATGCGGAGACGCCTGCGAAGAGGCCGAGCAGTACCGGGATGCCCCACATGGCGAGGCGGCGCAGCGGCTCGATGACCTGCTGGTAGCGGTCGAGCTGCGAGTTGAGTTTCGCGTAGACGGGGCGCGAGCGATAGGCGACCTGGATGGCGACCCACACCGGAACGGCCATGGCGAAGAACCCGATGAGGAACATCGATGCCCCGGCGACCCACTGCGTGGTGAGCACCGAGAGGAATCCGAGGTCGTCGAACCACAGCACGTCGGCGTAGACGCCGGCGAACACGAAGAACGCCACCACGAGGGCGGCGACGATCACGATCGTGATGACGAGTGGTGCCCGTCTGCGGCGATCGGAGGGGTCGGAGGTGGCTGATGTCACGAAAGATGCCTCATTGCTCGTCTGTTGAACTGCTTCAAGGATTCATCCTAGGCATTGGCAGATAACGTTTCCCTGAGGTTACAGCCCTACGGCGTTTGCCCAGCCGATACTCAGGATGCCGCGGAGCAGGACGGCAATGCGCCGGTGTCCCCGCCATTCGCGATGGTGTCGAGTACTGTCATCGAGTCGTCGAGGGTCTTCACGCTGAACACGGTGAGCCCGTCGGGGATGTGCCCGACGACCTCGGTGCAATTCAATGCCGGGGCCAGGAACCAGTCGGCTCCGGCGTCCTTGGCCCCGAACAGCTTCTGACGGATGCCGCCGATGGCCCCGATGGTGCCCGCGGCGTCGATGGTGCCGGTTCCCGCCACGTTCTCTCCCCCGTTGAGCAGGCCGGGAGTGAGCTTGTCGATGATGCCAAGCGCGAACATCTGGCCCGCGCTCGGTCCGCCGACGTTGTCGAGCTGGATGTCGACGTCGAACGGGAACTCGTAGTTCATGCGCACACCGACTCCGATGAGGGCGGTTCCGTCGGCGTCGATCGGCGTGATCTCGGCGGATGCCTCCACGCCGTCGCGCTCGTAGTCGACCGTCGCCGGCTTGTCGGTGCCGTTGTCGGCGACGGCGTCACGCAGCGCCTGGGTGTCGTGCACCCCTGTGCCGTTCAGGGCTGTGATGATGTCGCCCTCCTCGAGGACGCCCTCGGCCGGGGACTTCTCCGTGATGCCGGCGACCGTGACTTCGCGCGGGAAGTCGTAGCCGAGCTCGACGAGCGCCGCCGCGATGGCATCCTGCTGGGAGTCGACCATCGCGGCCTGGCTCTGCTGCTGGATCTGGTCGTCGCTGACGTCCTCGGGGAACACGGCATCGATGGGGAGCACGGCCCGGGTCGGGTCGAACCACGACGTGGCCACCTCGAACCAGCCGGGCTGCTGCTCGCGGTTGCCCTTCTGCGAGACCGTGAGCAGGTCGAGCGAACCCTCGGTCTCGTAGGTCTTCTCGTCGGGGATGCTGATGAGCGGAACCTGCTCGCCGTCATGCTCCGCCGTGCCGAGGGTGTTGTAGACGGGCCCGGGCAGGTCGATCACGTAGGGAGCCGGCATGGAGCCGAGAACGATGATGGCGACGAGGGCGATGCCGAGGATGATCCAGCCTGGCCTCGTTCGGCGCGGCGGGCGCGCACCGTCGTCGGTCGCGGCATCCGTGAACAGTGACAACGGGTTCCCTTCATCAGTACGACCCAGCGCTCTCGCTGTTCGCGACGGGCGGACTCCCAGGCCCGCCCGCGGACGCATTTCCCGACAAGTTACCAAGGTTCCGGGGCTAGCGTAGAGATACGCGACTGAGAGGTGCCTGAAGTGGCCGAGAACCCCGAGCGGGACGACGAACCCGGATCCGAGGACGAACTGCGCGACATGCTGCAGCAGTTCCTGGCTGGCGGGTCCGGCTTCGATCCTAGCCAGCTCGCCGGCGCAGCTGGTCTGCCCAACGACCCGGCATCCATCGCCGCCCTGATGAGCCAGCTGCAGGGAGCCCTGCGCAATTCCAGCGATGGCATCGACTGGAGCATCGCGCTCAAGGCCGGCGAAGACCGCGCCGCGGCGACCCAGCTCTTCCCCACCGACGAGCAGCGCGCGCAGCTCGACGCCGCCTTCAACATCGCGTCACTGTGGCTCGACGAAGTCGTGTCCGTCAGTGAGCTCTCCGACGCACCCCAGCTCATCACCCGCAAGCAGTGGGTCACGAGGACCATGCCGGTCTGGACCCAGCTCGCCGAACCCGTCGCCTCCAGCATCGCGGACGCCCTGACCCGGGCACTCTCGGAGCAGGCCCCCGAGGAGATGCGCAGCATGGTGGCCAACGCCGGCTCCCTCATGCGATCGATCGGCGGCACCATGTTCGCCATGCAGCTGGGCCAGGTCGTCGGCCAGCTCGCCAGCGAGGTCGTCTCCGGCGGCGACGTCGGTATCCCCTTGCTCGGTGACGGCGAGGCAGCGCTGCTGCCGCAGAACGTCGCCGGATTCGGCGAGGGCCTCGATGTCGAGGACGACCAGGTGCAGATCTACCTGGCCGTGCGCGAGCTCGCCCACGCCCGCCTGTTCCGCCACGCGCGCTGGCTGCGACTGCACATGATCAGCTCCATCACCGAGTTCTCCCGCGGGCTGCGCATCGACAACGAGCAGCTGCAGGATCTCGCCGAGCAGTTCGACCCGTCGAGCCCCGAGCAGCTGCGCGACGCTCTCACCAACGGCTCGCTGATCCCGCCGAAGACCGATGCTCAGTTGGCCGCGCTCGCCCGCCTCGAGACCATGCTCGCCCTGGTCGAGGGCTGGGTCGACGTCGTGACGGCTGCCGCCACCTCGCGTCTGCCCAAGTCCGTCGCGATCGCCGAGATGGTGCGTCGTCGCCGGGCGTCGGGAGGACCGGCCGAGTCGGCGTTCTCCACCCTCGTGGGCCTCGAGCTGCGTCCGCGTCGGCTCCGAGAGGCCGCTGCCATGTGGCAGGCGGTGACGGATGCCGTCGGCGGCGAAGCGCGCGACGCGCTGTGGGCGCACCCCGACATCCTGCCGACGTCGGAGGACCTCGACGACCCGATGGGCCTCGTCACCCGCCTGACGCAGACTGCGGAGGGCGGCGAGCCCGCTCTCGACGACATCGATCAGGCCCTCGAGGACCTGCTGCGCAACGACGGTCCCGAGAGGCCGAGCGAACCGCAGGTGTAGACCCTGCTCGCTGAGGGCCGAGCGAAGCGACCGCCCGAAGCGCCGATCACATGCGCTTCGACCGCGGACTCCCTCCGGGCCTCCGCGAACGGGGTTGGCCCTGTGGAGGATTCGGGGCGCTCTGGAGCCGACCGGAGCACACTGCTGGGATGTCGCTCCGACTCGACCCCCGCATCCCCCTCGTCTGGCGCACTCCCGACACCCTGCAGGTCGGCGTCGATGAGCCCGTCGCCACGATCAGCGGCGTCACGAGCACCGACGAGCGCATCATCGCAGCGCTTCAGGCCGGGCTGCCGCGCAGAACCCTCGATGTGGTCGCAGTCCTGGTGGGGAGCGATCCGACGCAGGTCGAGTCGCTGCTGACGCAACTCGCCCCGGCGATCCTCGACAGCGACATCGTGGCGGTGCGTCGCACCGGTGACGTCATCGTCGACGGTGCCGGGGAGACGGCCGACGCCATCGCCGACATGCTCGCGGCGTTGGGTCACGGCATCCGTCGTACCGACGGTCTCCCGGATGCCGCACCAGGGCGGAGCGCGCCCGACCTCGTCGTGCTGGTCGCCCATCACGTCGTGCGGCCGGTTCGTTACGGCCACTGGCTGCGCCGCGACGTTCCGCACCTCGCCGTGGTCTTCGGCGACACTACCCTCACCGTCGGCCCGTTCGTGCAGCCGGGGTCGGACGGGCCCTGCCTGTGCTGCCTCGACCTCGCCCGCCAGGATGCCGACCCCGCGTGGCGGGCCATCGCCACCCAGCTGGCCTATCGGGCGCCGTCGGCCGAGGAACCCGTGGCCCGCCTGCTCGGGTCGGCCGTGGCCGGAACGGCGATCGACCGCTGGCTGAGGACCGGCGAATCGGGGTTGGCCGGTGCTGCCATCGTCATCGACGCGCGGACCGGCGCGAACTCGCTCCGGATGCTCCAGCCGCACGCGGAGTGCGGCTGCCGAGCTCTGTCAGGAATCTCGACTGTTCCCGGGGTGCGCGCTGATGCTGACCGACCTGCGCCCAGCTCAGCGTGAGGGAGCGCCTGGCGCGCGTGATGCCGACGTAGAGCAGACGCCGCTCCTCGTCGATCTGCTCGAACGATTTGGCGTAGCTGATGGGTACGAGACCCTCGCTGAGACCCACGACGAAGACGTGATCCCACTCGAGGCCCTTGGCCGAGTGGAGCGTTGCGAAGGTGACGGCCGAGACCGTGGGCTCATGCTGCGAACGCTGGCGCTCGAGCAGCTCGTCGGTGAAGGCGCGGAACGTCGTGTCGGGAGCGGCGACGTCGACGAGGCCCATGATCGCATCCAGAGACTCCCAGCGGTCGCGCACGGCGCCTCGGGCCTCGGGCGGGCTCTGGCTCCACCCGATCGATCGCAACACGTCGCTGACCGACTTGAACAGCGGCTCTCCGACGATG
This sequence comes from Leifsonia stereocauli, assembly GCF_038432415.1. Classification (NCBI taxonomy): domain Bacteria; kingdom Bacillati; phylum Actinomycetota; class Actinomycetes; order Micrococcales; family Microbacteriaceae; genus Leifsonia; species Leifsonia stereocauli. The sequence goes on along the minus strand of NZ_JBCAUN010000001.1, from coordinate 487,178 downwards.
GAGACCGACGCCGCACGCAGCGCGAGCACGGCCTGCTTGACCTCGGGCAGGTCGAAGAAACGCTTCGAGCCGCGGATGAGGTAGCTCAGCCCGGCTTCGACGAAGGCCTGCTCCAGGGCTGCGGACTGCACGTTCACCCTGAAGAGCACCGCGATGTCCTCGGCCTTGGCGCCGGAGTCGAGCAATTCGAGGATGCGCTGGGCGACCCCGCGCGCCTCCCCCATGTCGGTCTGGAAGCTCCTCTCGGCGACCTCGGGGCCGGTCACTGCTCCATCGCCGACGGTGGGCAGCAGGGTGAGCGCACCCGGGCGCCCGCGCATGAGCCGGTTCGCGGTGTCGATCACGGGCGGAGCCGACCGGTAGTTCTGCTCGAGGCGCACGACGGTCGCATCGGGGAACCTGCTCGGGAAGTCGAGGAGGTATTCCGAGCGCGCGCCCGCGAAGGAGTAGATGGTCTGGCTGGCGTCGCCGACGACGCACAGGTCTCGCCTGTCGCCGAGCCAGAGCTGCAGCAGCTGGTACTGAAGCGGCGAGACGTCCTGGAACTCATCGACCACGAAGAACCTGTACTGCTCGCGCACCTGCATGGCGACGGCGGGCTCCTGCTCGATCATGCCGGCGACGGCCAGAAGCACGTCCTCGAAGTCGAGCTGCCTGCGGGAGTCCTTGAGGTCTTCGTAGGCCTGCTGCAGGGCGACCGTGCGCTCGAGGTCGAGCTGCCCCGGCAGCGACCGGGTGTGCGACACGGCCGCGTACTGCTCGATCGACAGCCCGCTGACCTTGCGCCACTCGATCTCGCCGGCGGCGTCGCGCAGGGTGGCGGTGTCGACCTTGAGGTGCACGGTCTCGGCGGCGTGGGCGAGCACGCGTGCCTTGGCGTCGATGATGGCCGGGGCGCTGCCGCCGACGACCTGCGGCCAGAAGAAGCCGAGCTGCGAGAGCGCTGCAGCGTGGAAGGTGCGTGCCGAGACCCCGCCCGCACCGAGCATCCGGAGTCGTCCCCGCAGCTCGGCGGCGGAGCGGGCCGTGAAGGTGAGCGCCATGACCCTGTTCGGCGCGTACGCACCGGTCGCCACCCCGTAGGCGATGCGATGGGTGATGGCGCGGGTCTTGCCGGTGCCGGCTCCCGCGAGGATGCTGACCGGTCCGACGAGTGCCTCGGCCGCGACCCGCTGCTGCGCGTCGAGGCCGGCGAGCAGGTCGTCGGGGCTCACCAGCGACCCTCGTGGTCGGGGATCGGCCCGCCGTACCAGTCCTCGAGCAGCGCGCGGGCGATGGACGCGGCGCCGGGCAGGAGGACACCGCTGCCGGGCGAGGCGAGCTGCTCCCGGGTGAGCCAGCGCAGGTCGACGATCTCGACGCCGTCGGGAACCAGGCTCTCGGGATCCTGGGCGTCAGACAGGCGAGCGTGGAAGCCGAGCATGATCGATGCCGGGAACGGCCAGGGCTGCGACCCGCGGTAGATCGGATCGACCACGTCGACGCCGGACTCCTCCTTCATCTCACGGATGACGGCGTGCTCGAGCGACTCGCCCGGCTCGACGAATCCGGCCAGGAGCGAATAGCGACCCGTGGTCCAGTTGGCGTTCGATCCGAGCAGAACGCGGTCGTCGGCATCCGTGATCAGCACGATGACGGCGGGATCGGTGCGCGGGAAGATGTCGATGTCGTCCTTCGGGCAGTGCCGCACCCAGCCGGCCTGCTGCGGGATGGTCGCGGTTCCGCAGCGCGGGCAGAAGCCGTGGGACGCGTGCCAGTTGGCGACGGAGGCGATCTCGGCGAAGAGCCCGGCATCGCCGTCGGAGAGGAGCGGTGCCGCCGTGCGCAGGGTCGCCCACCGTGCGGCGTCCGGCTCGATCCGAGCTGCGGCCTCGTCGCCGACGATGGCGGCGACGAGAGGGGTCCCGACGCGCGATCCCTGGGTGCTGCGGCCCAGATAGAGGTACTGCTCGGCACCTGTCGCTGCATCCGGATCGAGGAGCGCGAGAGAGGGAGCTGCGACTGCGGCCGCGCTGTCATCGACGCCATCGACCCCGCCGGACAGCAGAGCCCGCCCGTTGTGCACGGCGATCACCCGGGTGAGGGGATCGGCCAGCAGCGACTCGAGGAGTCCTTCGCGCGAACGGGCATCGGCGTCGCGGTCGAGCAGGTGGCGGGCGAGCGGAATGCTCAGGGGGCCATGACTCACCGGGCATCTCCTCAACTCACGAGCGCGGTGCCGATTCTCCGCGCAGCAGTTCGGTCCGTCGTCGTCCTCCCTGCCGGGAAAGCCAGCGAACGAGGCTTTCGGCGAAGGCGTGGCGGTCGGCCGCAGCCAAGCACGAGGACGTACCCTGAAGGCATGGCCCGAACCCATCTCACTCTAGCCGCGCTGGCCACCGCAGCCGTTCCCGGCCTCGACGTGCAGTCGGCACGCAGCCACAGCGGCTCCGGTCACGGCGAGTTCGATTCAGCAGTGGTGACCGATCGCGACGGCCGCGAGGTCATCGTGCGGATGCCGCGTACGCAGGCCGCCGAGACCGAGCAGGCCGCCGACCTCGTGGCGCTGCGTGCGCTGACGACGGGTGTGCGCAGCCGCCTGCCGTTCGACGTGCCCGAGTTCCTGGGCCAGGCGCCCATCAACGGCACCCGCGCTCTGGCCTACGACTTCCTGCCCGGGCATCCCGTCGGTCTCGACCACCTGACCTCGGACGCGGGCCTGGCCGCCAGCGTCGGCCGCGCCATCGCTGCCGTGCACTCCCTGCCCACCTCGTTCATCTCGGACGCCGGCCTGCCTCTGCAGACAGCTCCGGATGCCCGGGCCGCCGCCATCACCCTCGTCGGGCGCACCGCAGACACCGGGCATCTGCCGGCCGCACTCCTGCGACGCTGGGAGGAGGCGACGGATGACGACAGCCTCTGGCAGTTCGCCCCCGTCGTGATCAACGGCTCACTGAGCGCCGGGTCCCTGCTGGTCTCCGACGACGCCATCTCGGCGATCATCGGCTGGTCGGGCCTCCGGGTGGGCGACAGCGCGCGCGACCTGCACTGGCTGCTCGCCTCGCGTGGCGAGGCCGCCGAGACCGCCATCGCCGCCTACACGGCGGGTCGAGGGTCGGCATCCGATCGCCTGATCACTCAGCGCGCCATGCTCTACGCCGAGCTCGAGCTCGCCCGCTGGCTGCTGCACGGCGTCGAGACCCACGACGAGGCGGTGATCACCGACGCAGTGGCGATGCTCGACGGCCTGGTCGACAGCGTGCACGCCGACGTCATGAATCCGATCTCCCCGCTCACGGGCCCGGTGATGGCCGTCTCCGACGTCGAGGCCATGCTGCAGGACACCCCGCGCACCGAACTCCGACGCGGTGGCGGTGCCGAGATGCACACCGACAGCTATGACCAGTCCTCGTTCGAGCTCGAGAGCTACGGCGAGCCCGAGAAGCCGGCCTGGCACACGCTGTCGAAGACCGGCGAGCCGTTCGCCTCTCACGACGGGTTGGAGACCGGCCCGATCGAGTTGTTCGCGATGCCTCAGGATGACGCCGGGCCATCGGATGCCGCATCCGACGACGATCCAGACGCGACGGGGGCATTCGACAGCGAGCTCGAGGCGCGCTCGGGCTCCCGCAGGGCCTCGGACGAGACCGACGACCACAGCGCGAGCAGGTCCTCCTCCTCGTAGAGGCGCTCGGGGCGTACGACCACATCGTCGGCCACGAAGTAGAACACGGCGTCGACGGTCGACGGATCGACGTCCTTCCACCGTGCGTACGCGAGGCGGTAGAGCGCCAGCTGGGTCTGCTTGAGCTCGAGATCGCGAGCATCGGTCGGAGCGCGCCCGGTCTTCCAGTCGACGACCTGGTAGCCCGTCTCGGTGCGGTAGACGGCATCGAGCTTGCAGATGAACACCTGGCCGGCGAGGGCGAGATGGATCTCGATCTCGACGTCCTCCGGCGCGCGATCCGCCCACTCCGAACGTTCGAATGTCGCTTGGAGCTGCGCCAGCCGGCCGCTCTCGGGCATGGCATCGACGACGTCGAACTCGACGGTGGTGTCGGCATCCGACTCGTCAGCCGACACGTCGAGGAGGTCGAACGAGCCGACGCCAGCCGAGCGGTGCTCGACCCAGCTGTGGAACAGCGTGCCGAGACGCGTGGCGCGGTAGGGGCGCTGCGGCAGCGGCCGACGCAGGCCCTCTGCGACCTCTCCGGGACGATCGACGTAGTCCTTGAACCGCGACGCCGGGATGCGCGCCGGGACGGCGACGGGTTCGGGCTGAGCGCGCCGCCTGCGCTCGGCAAGCAGCAGATCGATGTCGCGACTCCACGGCGTCGCCGGCCGCACGAGAGTTCTCGAGCGCTCGCGGGCGGCTGAGCGCACGGCATCCGCCGCCTGCTCCACGCCGACCCGTCGCGTGCCCAGGGGGTCGAACGGCCACTCCCCCGTGCGACCAGCGCGATCGGACGGGTTCTCCTCGTTCTCGGGAGCCTCGGGGAGGTCCGCGATGATGCCGACCTCGGCGAGCTCGCGCAGGTAGCGGCTGGGCTGCTTGGGCCGGGTGCCGTCGGCCCAGAACGACCCCGTGAGCAACAGCTGCTCTCGGGCCCGGGTGACGGCGACGTAGGCGAGCCGACGCTCCTCGAGCGAGCTGCGCTCGGCGAGCGCGGCCTTGAACGCCACGAACTCGTCGCGGAACTGCTGCTGCGTCGACACCGTGCGCCAGGGCAGCACGGGCAGTTCGAGGCGATCGCCGCGGAACTCGTACGGCAACTGGCCGAACGACACCCAGCCGCCGCCCTCTCGCGGAGCACTCGGCAGACCGGCCTCGGTCATGCCGGGGACGACGACGTGGTCCCACTCGAGGCCCTTCGACCCGTGGATGGTGAGCAGCTGCACGACGCCTCGCTCGCCCGGATCGCTGCGGGGTCCGAGATCGTCGGCCTTCTCGGCGCGAGCCAGCCACGCCAGGAAGCTGCCGAGGGTTCCGCGCTCGTCTGCGGCCACGAAGGCGGCGACCTCGTCGTGGAACGCATAGAGATTCGCCATACCGCGTTCGTTGCGCTCATTGGCGCTCACCTCGATGTCGAGGCGGAGCTCCTGCTCGACGAGTCGCACGAAGTCGGGCAGCGCGAGGCCGACGCGGGAACGCAGGAAGGCGAGGCGTGCACCGGCACCACGCAGGCGGTAGAGACCGAGATCGCTGAAGCCGGCGAGCTGGCGGTGCTCGGCTGGAGCCGACGACACGAAGTCGAGCGCGTCGACGATGGACGCGGCGTCGTCGATGGCGACGGATTCGCGCAGCGCCCGCCGCACCTCGTCGCCGACGTCCTTCTGCTGCCAGTCCCGGCTCTGCAGCCAGCCGGCCACTCGAGCGAGTTCGGCGAGGTCTCGCGGCCCGATGCGGAACAGGGCGCCGGCGAGGAGGCGCAGCAGCGACGAGCCCGCAGCCGGGTCGTGCACGACGCGCAGGGCGGCGACGAGGTCGACCACCTCCGGCGTCGACAGCAGGCCCCCGATGCCCAGGACGTGGCACGGGATGCCGCGGCGTCGAAGCGCATCGGCGAAGAACTCCATGTGCCGGCGGGCTCGGAACAGCATCGCCGCGGTCGGCTTCTCGGCCTCGGGTCCTGCAGGGTCGAGGCGACCGGAGAACCACTCGGCGACGGCATCGGCCTCGTCGGCCATCTGCTCGTGGAACGACGCGGTGAGCACGCCAACCGGGGCCGCCGGACGCGGGGCGAGAGTCGCGACGCCCACCGTAGTGACGGCGGTCAACGGCTCGACGAGGCGGTTGGCCGCATCCAGAACGATCGTGGGGTTGCGCCAGCTCGTCGAGAGGCTGAGGGTGTCGGCGCTGGTGCCGTCGGCGGCGAAGTCCGACGAGAAGCGGCTGAGGTTGTCGGCACTCGCGCCGCGCCAGCCGTAGATCGACTGGTGCGGATCTCCGACGGCCATGACTCCCTGCCCGGCGAAGAGGGTCGACAGCAGTCGGGTCTGGCCGACGGAGGTGTCCTGGTACTCGTCGAGAAGGATGACCTTGTAGCGCTCGCGATAGCCGTCGACGACCCGCGAGCTGCGCTCGCACGCTGCCCGCGCTAGAGCGACCTGGTCTGAGAACTCGACGAGGCCGAGCCTGCGCTTCTCGGCGTCGAAGCGCACGGCGAGGTCGAGGAGCACATCGAGCGACTCGACGTGGGCGAGGGCGGTGGTCACGTCGGCGTACTGCTTGGCTGCGCCGGTCTTCTCGTTGTACGGCAGCTCGCCGAGGCGGCGGAAGTCCTGGCCGAAGCGGCGCACCTCGGCGCCGTCGGCCTCGTTCTCGGCGAGGGCGCGGCTGATGCGGAGGACGGCATCCGTCACGTCGTCGACGCGCTTGCCGATGCGCACCAGACGATCGTCACCGTGCTCGACCGTCACGCGGCGGGCGAGCAACCATGCCGACGACTCGCTGAGCAGCTGCGACTCGGGCTCCCGGCCGAGGATGACGGCGTTGTCGTGGAAGATGCTGTTCGCGAAGGCGTTGTAGGTCGATACCGTGGGACGGTCGAAGAGCGAGTTCGCTCCGGAGTCGCCGCCGGCCTCTCCGCCTGCCGTGCGTCGGGGAAGCAGGCCACTCTCGTCGAGGCGGCCGATGCGACGCTGGATGCGCTCGGCCAGCTCGCCGGCGGCCTTGCGCGTGAAGGTGAGGCCGAGCACCTGCTCCGGTCGCACACGTCCTGTCGCGAGCAGCCAGATGACGCGGTTCGCCATCGTCTCGGTCTTGCCGCTGCCGGCTCCGGCGATGACCAGCGTCGGCGCCAGGTCGGCGCGGATGACGGCGGCCTGCTCGGCCGTGGGCGAGAACGGGTCGCCGATGCGACGGGCGAGCTCATCGGGAGCGAGGTCGACCCGAGGCGGGTCGACGGGAGCGAACTCGTTGCCGAGACCATCGAGGGTGACGTCTGTCATGAGCTCACCGATCCCACGACATGGATGCGGCAGGAACCGTGGGAGTACGGGTCGACGCAATGTGATCCGATCTGGGCGATGAACGTGGTTCCACCCATGCGGCGGGCGTCCTCCTCCACTCGCATGCGGAAGGCCGCGAGCTGATCGTCGTCGAGCGGGGCCTGGGTGGGCTGCCGCCAGGGTTGGGCTCGAGTGCCGCTGGAGACGACCACGAGCCTGGCGCCGCCGAGAGGCGCGTCGGGCAACTCGCCGAGGGCTCCGGCCGCGTAGGCCAGCTGATAGGCGCCGAGCTGCGCATGCTCGGCGACGGCGTCGTCGCTCGTCGGCTCGCTGCGCCCGGTCTTGAGGTCGACGATGTAGAGCTCGCCTCCGCGGAGCTCCACCCTGTCGATCTTGCCGTTCAGTACGGCGTCGCCGACGGGCAGCGAGAAGCCGCCCTCGGCCTGCACCAGTTCGCCACCCGCCGCGCGGAAATCGCGCAGGTAGGCCGAGAGCCGTTCGGTGAGGTCAGCTGCGCGCGCGGACTCCAGTCCCGACTGCCACTCCGACTCGAACGGGATCTCCTCCCAGCGCTCGCGCACGCTCGCGAGCAGGCCGTCGGGAGAGATGTCGGACTCGGGCGTGGCGTGCTCGGCGACCGAGTGGATGATGCTGCCGAGGCTCGAGGCCGTATTCGGAGCCGAGCCGCCGAGCTGGTCGACGAGCCAGTGCAGCTCGCAGGTCTCGAATGCCTCCATGCGCGAGGGAGAGACCCGCACGGGTCCGTCGCCGCCCTCCGCATAGTGCAGAGGGAGTTCGGTGGAGGGGTCGGCGATTCCGTACCAGTCGACGGGGTCGGCTCCGGCCACGCCCTCAGCGGCGAGGCGGGCGAGGTCGAAGGCCGCCTGCCTGCTGCGCAGCGGGTCGGTCTCGGTGGTCAGGGTACGGCGCAGCCGAGCCGTGAGTCCGCGGAGGGAGAGCGGATGCCGCTCGGGAGGCGTGTCGTCGGGCTCGGGAAGCAGCGAGAAGAACGCGGAGGGCGCCTGGTCCTCGTCGCTCACCGCAGTGACGATGAGCTCGCTGCGGGAGCGCGATACGGCCTGCGCGAACAGGCGCAGCTCATCGTGCAGCACGGCGGTGCGGGCATCGGTGGTGTCGGCGGATGCTCCCGTGGCCGCGGCGGCGAGATCGCCGGAGCCGAGCAGCGAGCCGCGCACCCGCATGTCGGGCCAGACGTTCTCCTGCACTCCGGCGACGACCACGATCTCGAAGTCACGGCCGACCACACCTGTCGGCGTGGAGACCGTGACCGATTGGGCGACGGCGCGCGGAGCGAGGGTGTCCTCGGCGACGTCTCGTGCCGTGAGCTCGTCGAGGAACAGCGCTGGAGGCGCCAACGGTGCCCGCTCGACGAAGCGCTGGGCGGAGGTGAACAGGGCGACGACGACGTCGAGGTGGCGGTCGGCCTCATCGGCGGCGATGCCCGGCTCCTTCGCCTGGGCGGTCCAGGTGCGTTCGAGCCCGCTGCGCTGCCAGAGCCCCCACAGCAGCTCCTCGATGGTGGCTCCGGCTGCCGCTTCCGCTGACGCCGTGCGCACGCTCTCGGCCAGGCGGGTCGCGCGCCGCGCGGTCGCCGTGTCGATGGTGGCGAGCCCGCCGGGCCTGTCGAGCGCCTCGACGAGGAGGTCGTCTGCACCCCGCGTTCCTCCGGCGGCGAGCTCCTCACGACGGAGCGCCGAGCGCAGCCGTCGGAGCGAGATGGGGTCGAGTCCGCCGAGCGCCCCGGAGAGCAGGTCGACGGCGGCGAGAGCGTCGAGCCGTCGACGCCCCATGGCGACGTCGAGGGCGAGCACGAAGGCCCGCACGACCTGCTCGTCGCGGAGTGCGGACCCGGCCGTGGTGACGGTCGTGGGCACCTCGAGGGCTGCCAGGCCCCGGGAGAGTGGTTCGACGAGCGACCCGCTGCGCACGACCACCGCCATGTCCCCCCAGGCGACGCCGTCGAAGACGTGACGCTCGCGCAGGGAGCGGGCGATGAGCTCGAGCTGCTGCGCCGGGCTGCTGGCGATGCGAGCACGGACGGACGGCGGCGAGGCGGCGGGAACCCCGGCGTCGGGACCGACACCGGCATCGGCATCCGCAGCACTGGCCCGGCGGTGGCGCCCGGTGGTGCCCGCCGTCCCGATGCGACCCGATACTGCGGCCACGATGCCGCGGATGTCGGGTCCGTGCCGGTGAACCGTGTCGAGCACGATCGTGTCGACGGAGTCGAGCCCGAGATGCTGGGCGAGTCGGCCGAGGGCATCGGGGTGCGAACCGCGGAACGATCCCGTGCTCACGTCCGGATCGCCGACGGCCACGATGGCGACGCCGCGCTCGGCGAACCGGCGCAGCAGGGCGAGAGTCGACCGGGTGAGCTCCTGCGCGTCGTCGACGATCAGCAGCTTCAGAGTGGCGAGGGAGCCGAGGGTGACGGATGCCGCTGCTCCGGCAGGTGCCTCCCTCACCGTCGCGGCAGCCTCCTGGGCGAGCGACGCGGAATCGAAGGCCCGCGAGCGATAGGCATCGGTGACGGCCTCGTACTCGTGCAGGAACTCGGCAGCAGCCTCCCACTCGGGGCGGCCGAGCTCCCGTCCGAGCGCAGCGAGACGCTTCGGCGATACGCCGTACTCGGTGCAGCGGGCCATCAGGTCGCGCAGTTCCGTGCGGAAGCCGCGGAGGCCGCGCACCTCGGGAGTCAGCGGATCGGGCCAGCTCGGCCCTGTGCCCTCCTCGAGATGACCGGCCAGCAGTTCGGCGATGATCTGGTCCTGTTCGCCACCGGTGAGCAGCACGGGATCGTCGGCATCCGTCGACGCCCCACGCACGATCTGGAAGGCGAGGGAGTTGCCTGTGCGAGCCAGGGGGCCGTTCGTGGGCACGCCGACGCGCAGCCCGATGCGATCGCGCAGCCGGGTCGCCGATGCGCGCGTCGCTGCCAGTACGAGCACGTCGCCTGGGGCGTAGCCGCGGCTGCGGATGCGGTCGCGCACCAGCTCGACGACGAGGGTCGTCTTGCCGGAGCCCGGGGCTCCGACGACGGCGGCCGATCGGCCGTCGGGCAGCGCGAGAACGGCCAGCTGGGCGGGATCGAGGGGCACCTCGTCGGTCGCGGGGACCACGGCGGCTGCGAACGCGGTACTCGCTGCGGTGCTCTGGAATCCCGTGATCGTCACGCTCACAACGCTAAGCGGTTCCGCCGACAGTGAACCCGCGCAGCGCCGTGGTCGATCTGTCGTAACCTGAGCGAAGAACGCAACGAAAGGCGCTTACACGTGGAAATCCGCATCGGCATCCAGAACTCCCCTCGTGAGATCAGCTTCGAGACCAGCCAGCCCGCTGCAGAGCTCGAGACGGCGGTCGCATCCGCCCTCGCAGAGAAGACCGGCTACCTGAAGCTGCTCGATTCCAAGGGCACCACGTACATCGTTCCGACGGCGACCATCGCCTATGTCGAACTCGGAAGCGACGAGGCCCGTCGCATCGGATTCGTCGGCTGACATGGAGCTGCTCTTCGTCTTCCTCGGCGGAGCCATCTTCGGCACCATCGCCCGCTACACCCTGCCGCACCGCGATGAGCACGGTTCCGTCCTCGTCCCGGCCATCGGCGCCGTCGTGGCGTCGGTCGTCTGGGTCGCGCTGACCTGGCTGGGCTGGGCGTGGGACGGCGGCTGGATCTGGTGGGTGAGCCTCGGCGCCTCCGTCATCGCCGTCGTCGTGGCCGACCTGGCCATCGGTCGCCACCGCGTGCAGACGGATGCCGCCCTGCTGACGAAGCTCACGGGCTCGACGGCAACAGCGACAGCGCACTGACGCTCACCGAAGGTCCAACGGCTGTCCCACCGACCGGTGGGGCAGCCGTTCGCGTTGACTGGAGGGAGCGCCTCAGGCCGTGAGGCCGAGGCTGTCCATCCGTCGCGTGTGCGCGGCGATGAGATCGGTGAAAGCCGGCTCGATGCTCTCGTCGACGGGGCCGCGGGCATTCGCATCGCGCAGCGCCGAGCGCGCCACGAGCAGGGTGTCGCCGACGAGTCGGCGACCCCACATGGCCAGCGGCGATGCCAGCTGGGGATCGGCGACGATGGCCACGGCTAGGGCGTCGGCGACGACATCCGTTCGCGGCCGCCGCGACAGGATCGCCGCGACCCGGGATCCGACGCCGTCGGGAAGCGATCCCGACAGGCTGATGAAGAAGTCGTCGAGCATGCCGGCCGTGATGAGGTTCGTGATCATGAGCTCGTGCCATGTCGCGCCGGTCGTGGCCGCGCGGAACGCGTCGATGGCGGGGGCGAACGGCGCCATGACGACGGCCGGCTCCTCGTCGAGGGCGCGGATCTCCTCCGCCAGGCGGTGGTGCTTGCGCAGTGTGAAGCGGGCGGCGGTGCTGAGGCTCGCCTTGTCGGCCAGCGTCGGCGCCGTGGCCATGGCGCGGGCCAGGTTCTCGAACAGCTCGAGCTGGATGTAGGCGGCCTGCCCGAGGAACGGAAGGGTCTCGGGAGTGAGCTCGCCGAACTCCACCTTCGTCGACACGACAGCGGCCACGCGGGGCTGCCGTCGGGGCGCCTCCGTGCGCCGTCGACCCTGCGGGAACCACTTCATCACGCTGACAGCCTAGTCAGGTGCGCCCGGATAGACTGATCGGGCTGCGGGCGATGGATCCCAGCCGTGCGCCTCTCATGAAAGGGCGCATTCCTCTTCAAGTACTGACAGGCACACGTGACTTTCGCAGATCTCCAGATCGACCAGGACATGGTCGACGCCCTCGCCACCCAGGGCATCATCGAACCGTTCCCCATCCAGGAGCAGACCATCCCCCTCGGCCTCAGCGGCCAGGACATCATCGGCCAGGCGAAGACCGGAACGGGCAAGACCCTCGGCTTCGGACTGCCCATCATCCAGCGCATCGGCCTGAACCCCGAGCCCGGCGTGCAGGTCCTCGTCGTCGTTCCGACGCGTGAGTTGTGCGTGCAGGTCGCCGAAGACCTCGAGCTGGCCACCAGCAACCGCGCCACCTCAGTCGTCGCCATCTACGGCGGCAAGGCCTATGAGGGTCAGGTCGAGCAGCTCAAGGCCGGCGCCCAGATCGTCGTCGGCACCCCGGGTCGTCTCCTCGACCTCGCGCAGCAGCGCCTGCTCAACCTCGGCAACGTGACCGAGATGGTGCTCGACGAGGCAGACAAGATGCTCGATCTCGGCTTCCTCGCCGACATCGAGAAGCTCTTCGCCAAGACTCCCCCCACGCGCCACACCATGCTGTTCTCGGCCACGATGCCCGGCCCGATCGTGGCTCTGGCACGCCGGTTCATGTCGAAGCCCATCCACATCCGTGCGACGGACCCCGACGAGGGCCTCACGCAGGCGAACATCAAGCACGTCGTCTACCGCGCGCACTCGATGGACAAGGACGAGGTCGTCTCGCGCATCCTGCAGGCCGACGGCCGAGGCAAGACCGTCATCTTCACGCGCACCAAGCGCGCAGCGGCCAAGCTCGTCGAGGAGCTCAACGATCGCGGCTTCAACGCCGCTGCCGTGCACGGTGACCTCAACCAGGACCAGCGCGAGCGCGCCATGGCAGCATTCAAGGCCGGCAAGAAAGACGTTCTCATCGCAACGGATGTCGCAGCCCGAGGCATCGACGTCAACGACGTCACCCACGTGATCAACCACACCGTGCCCGACGACCACGACACCTACCTCCACCGCGCCGGCCGCACCGGCCGCGCTGGCAAGACCGGCATCGCCGTGACGTTCGTCGACTGGGACGACATGCACAAGTGGGCGCTCATCAACCGCGCTCTCGAGATGAACCAGCCCGAGCCGGTCGAGACCTACTCCTCGTCGCCTCACCTCTACAGCGACCTCGACATCCCCGCAGGCTCGAAGGGCCGTCTCAAGGCGACCCCGGTCAAGGAGACGGCGCCCCGCGCAGCGGCCGAGAACCGCGGATCGGGCCGTCAGGGCTCCGGATCCTCCGGATCCTCCAGCTCCGGCTCCTCAGAGGGCACGAGCAATCGCAACCGTCGTCGCACCCGCGGCGGCCAGGGCACCTCGGGCCCGGGCGCATCGACCACGGCCCCTGCTTCGGGGTCGTCGGACGCGACGACGGATGCCGCATCCGTCGAGACGAACGTCGCAGCGGGCACCCACGACGGCCAGGGTCACGAGCACCACGACGGCAACAGCGCACCGCGCCGTCGTCGTCGCCGCGGCCCACGCCCGACGTCCGCTCCGCAGTAGAATCTGGTCGCTCGCTCGCTGAGGCCCGGACGAAGTCCGCGGCCGAAGCGCGCCGGGCGGTGACGTTTCGGGCGGTCGCTCCGCTCGGCCCTCAGTGAGCGGGTGCGTCGGGATACACCGGCGCCCACCCCGTCGCCTCGGCGATGAGCTTCTCGAGCACCTCGGGAGCCGTCGTGTTCTCCCCGAGCATGTTCGGCTTGCCCGAACCGTGCCAGTCGCTCGAGCCCGTGATCTCGAGTCCGAAGCGCTGGGCCAGCTCGCGCAATCGCACCTTCGCATCGGGCATGTTCTCGCGGTGGTCGATCTCGAGGCCGAACAGCCCGTCGTCGACGAGCACCCGCAGCCGCTCCGCCGGGATCACGGCCTCCGCCCCTCGGGTTCCGGGGTGGGCGAGCACAGGCACTCCCCCGGCCTCGCGCACCAGGCGCACGCCTTCGCGGGGGTCCGGCGCGTAGTGCGGCTGGTAGTAGCCGCGGCGCCAGTGCAGGATGCCGGCGAAGGCATCCGACCGGTTCGGCGCATGCCCGCGCGCCACGAGCGCGTCGGCGATGTGCGGGCGGCCGACCGTGGCGTTCGGGGTGGTCTGGGCCAGCACGTCGTCCCAGGTGAGGTCGTAGTCGCGCGAGATGCGCCGCACGATCTCCTCGGCCCTGGTGAGTCTGGCGGCGCGGATGCGGGCGGTCTCGATCTGCAGCGCCTCGTTCGCCGGATCGAAGAGGTAGGCCAGCATGTGCACGCTGGAGAACTGCACCTGCGTCGACAGCTCCATCCCGGGGATGAGGGTGATGCCCACCCGGCGCGCCTCGTCGGAGGCTGCAGCCCATCCCGACGTCGCGTCGTGGTCGGTGATCGCCACGGTGCCGAGTCCAGCTTCAGCCGCCTGCCGCACGAGCTGGGTGGGCGACTCGGTTCCGTCCGACACGCTCGAGTGGGCGTGCAGGTCGATCGGACCCCGGAAACGCTGCATCCCCCCATGCTAGGACCGGGCACTCGCGTCGTCCGCCGCGGACCGTCGTCGCGCGGGTTCAGCGCCTCTTGCCGCCCATGCCGGGAACAGACGTGACCTGTCTCATCCATGCGGCGATCCGACCTCGGTCGATGTCGTCCACGGAGGTGAATTCCACGCCCCGCGTCGCTTTCCCCATTCCCACCGGGGTCACCGGCGGCACGGGATCGAGCACCGTCGCTCCGTTGATGAACATCAGCTTCACGTCGCCGGCGAAACCGCCGCAGCTGAAGCACCACCCCTCGCCGACCCCGTAGTAGGCCATACCCCACTTGACGGCCCTGTGGAGGTCGGGCAGAGTCTCGGCGGCCAGCGCATCAACGGTCTCGGCGATACTCCGCTGTGGTTGCGGAAGGCTCGCGATGTAGGCGAACACCGGCTCGTCGCCGACGGCCGCTTTCGCGGGGCTCGCCCTCCCGGTCATCGCCACCGGCAACGGCGAGATCACCCCGCCGTCCGCCGAATCGTCTGAGACGCCCGAGTCCTTCTCTCTGCTGGCCATCCTGAACTCCGCCTCGCTCCAGATCGATCCCGATCACGTGGCCACGGTACCGAGGCAGCAGCATCCGCGCTACCGGATGCCGTCCGCAGTCGTGACCGAGGATCGGCGTCGGGGCCCATACCTGGACGACTACCATTCGGGGATGACCAACCCAGCTCCCACCGACGACGTCCCGATCGGCGGCGAGTCCATCCGCCTCGGGCAGTTCCTGAAGTTCGCTGGGCTCCTCGACTCCGGTGGAGACGTCAAAGAGGCCATCGTCAACGGCTATGTGACAGTGAACGGCGAGGTGGATCTGCGACGCGGACGGCAGCTGAAGCTCGGAGACGTGGTCAGCTTCGGTGGACGCACGGTGCGCGTCTGCCCGTGATGTCGGCCATGGAGACGGAGGTCAGGGTGCCCACCCGCACAGCCTGCCTGGTGCCTCCCCGTCGGTGGTGCGGTATAGGTTCACACCATGGCCACCCTTGACGACCTGCGCCGGATCGCTGTCGGGTTGCCCGGTAGCGAGGAGCGCGCGACGACGGGCGGCGCCGCATGGTTCGTTCGCGGCAAGCTGTACGCGTGGGAGTGCCATCCCTGGCCCAGCATTCCGGCAGACATACGCGAGACAATCGCGGCCGAGCTCGTCGTCGGGGTGAAGGTCGCCGATCGCCTGGACGCGCTCGCCCTCGTCGACATGGCGCCCGACGTCTTCCTGCGCACCACGACTGCCTGGGGCGAGCCGAAGATCGCATTCCGCATGGCCGGTATCGACGAGGACCATCTCGTCGAGCTCGTGACGGATGCGTGGCGCGTGCAGGCCCCGAGGTACCTGCGGCGCGAGCTCGACGACCTCGGCTCCTAGCGTGTCGCTCGCGCGTGGCTGAGGCATCCGCCCAGCCTTCTCGCCTAGGGTGAGCTGGCCATGGTCGCCCGTCTCGTCGCCCCCGTCGTCGCCCTCGCTGCCGCTGTCGTCGCGCTCGTGCTGGTGTGGCCGGCACTCTTCGGGCTGCAGGATCAGCTCATCGTCGCCCAGCTCATCGCCTTCCGCGCCCTGATGGCCATCGGCGCGATCGTCGTCGTGATCGTGCTGTCGCTCCTCGCCCTGGTGCGTGCGCTCCGCCGCACGGCCGTGGTGCTCGGCGTCGTGCTTCTGGCCTTCGCCATTGCGAATGCCGGCATCCTCGGTGTGCGCGGCTTCACCCAGCAGCCGGCATCCGCCGCCCAGACGTCATCGGCCGAGACCATCACCGTGCTCAGCTGGAACACCCTCGGCGGCTCCCCCGGCGCCGACCAGGTGGCCAAGCTCGCCCTCGATCGCGGGGCCGACATCGTGTCGCTTCCGGAGACGACCGACGCCTTCGCCACCGAGGTCGCCGAACTCATGCGAGCGGGCGGCAGCCCGATGTGGGCGCTCGGCCTCTCGTTCAGCGAGATCTACGAGGCCCGCTCGACCGCTGTGCTGATCAGCCCCGACCTCGGCGAGTACACGGTCGAGTCGGCCGGCGGCACGGGGCCGCCCGGCAACACGAACGTGTCGCCGACAGTGGTCGCCACGCCGGACTCAGGCGATGGCCCCACGATCGTGGCGGTGCACGCCGTCTCGCCCCTGCGCGGCGAGATGACGAACTGGCGCAGCGACCTCGACTGGCTCGCGGCCCAGTGCACCTCCGGCAGCGACGTGATCATGGCCGGCGACTTCAATGCCACCCTCGATCACATGATCGGACGCGGAACGGATGGCGGCGAGCTCGGCGCCTGCCATGACGCCGCCGCCGCGAACGACGCCGCCGCCCTCGGCACCTGGCCGAGCGACATCCCCATGCCCCTCGGCGCCCCCATCGACCACATCATGGCGACCTCGGGATGGACGGCGACCTCCTTCGAGGTGATCACGAGCCTCGACGAGCTGGGCAGCGACCACAGGCCCGTCCTGGCCACGCTCAGGCGCTCCTGAACGCGGCGGTGCCGGCGGGTTCTCCTCCCCACGCGCCCAGCCAGCGGTGCGAGAATGGACGCATGGCCACGAGCACTGACACCTCTGTATCCGCCCGCCCCGAGACCGGCCTCGCCGAGACGCCCGACGCGACCACCGAGGCGCCCCGCGCCACGTCGAACAGGTCGACGACGCCGGGTTCCGAGGGATTCAAGGCGTATATCGGCGGCCAGTGGGCCGAACGCGTCGAGTCGGTGCCGCCCGCCCGTGAGCAGGCGTCCTTCGCCGCGGAGCGTCGCGCGCGCGTCTCGGCCGCGTTCCCCGGGCAGCGCCTGATCATTCCGGCCGGCAGCCCCAAGCAGCGCTCGAACGACACCGACTACGCCTTCCGGGCGCACTCGGCCTTCTCCTACCTGACCGGCTGGGGGTCCGACTCCGAGCCCGGTGCGGTGCTGGTGTTCGAGCCCACGGCCGGCGGACACGACGTCACCCTGTACTTCCGTGAGCGCGCCGGGCGCGACTCCGACGAGTTCTACGCGAACCCCGAGATCGGCGAGTTCTGGATCGGCCCTCGACCCTCCCTCGCCCAGGTCTCCGGCGACCTCGCCGTGACCACGAGCGGCATCGCCGCCTTCGATGCCGTCATCCGTTCCGTCGACACGGCCACCCTCGTGGTGCGCGAGGCGGATGCCGCCATCGCAGAGCACGTGGATGACGCTCGTCTGCGCTTCGCAGCCGAGCAGGCGCTCTCCACGAACGCGTCGGACAGCGCGTTCAGCATCGAGGTCGGCTCCGAGCACGCTCCTGACGCCAAGCTCGCCGAGGTGCTCAGCGAGATGCGGCTCGTGAAGGACTCCTACGAGATCGAGCAGATGCGCCTCGCGGTCGACGCTACGCAGCGCGGCTTCGAGGACGTGCTGGGCGAGCTCGAGCGCGCCACCTCGGTGCAGCGAGGCGAGCGCATCGTCGAGGGCGTCTTCAACACCCGGGCCAGGCTCGACGGCAACACCGTCGGCTACGACACGATCGCGGCATCCGGAGCCCACGCGACGATCCTGCACTGGACCCGCAACGACGGCGCCGTGAAGCCGGGCGAGCTGATCCTCCTCGACGCCGGCGTCGAGGTCGACAGCCTCTACACCGCCGACATCACCCGCACCCTGCCGATCAGCGGCGAGTTCAGCGCGGAGCAGCGGCTCGTCTACGAGGCCGTGCGCGAGGCAGCGGATGCCGCCTTCGCCATCGTGCGCCCGGGCATCGTCTTCCGCGACGTGCACGCCGCCGCCATGGAGGTCATCGCGAAGCGCACGGCCGAGTGGGGCTTCCTGCCCGTGAGCGCCGAGGAGGCGCTGAAGCCTGACAACGAGCACCACCGCCGTTACATGGTGCACGGCACCAGCCACCACCTCGGCATCGACGTGCACGACTGCGCACAGGCCCGGCGCGAGATGTACAAGGACGGCGTGGTCGAGGAGGGCATGGTCTTCACCATCGAGCCCGGCCTCTACTTCCAGACCGACGACCTCACGGTTCCTGCCGAGTTCCGAGGAATCGGCGTGCGCATCGAAGACGACATCCTGGTGACGGCCGACGGCGCCGAGAACCTCTCGGCTGGCATCCCCCGCACGGCCGACGAGGTCGAGGCGTGGATGGCCGCGAAGCGCGGCTGAATCAGGTCGGGCGCGGCTCGTCCACGCCCGGGTCCACCGGCAGCGGATCGCCGAACCCCGGTTCCGGCTGCGTCTCGACGACGGCGTCGGTGGCCGCAGCATCCGCGGCCCCCGAGAGCACATTGCGCGCGCGGTTGACCAACTCGCCGTCGACGATCACCTGGTAGTTCGAGGCGATCACCTGCATTGTCGAGGTGAAGTCGCGGCGCCGGCGATTGACGCTGTAGGTCACGATGCCGAACAGCATGCCGAATCCGGCACCGATCAGCACTGCGGCCACCACCAGCGCGAGGTTGACGCCCGTCGCCACGAAGATGAACATCAGGAGACCGAAGAAGACGCCGAGCCAGGCTCCGGATGCCGCTCCTGCGAGCGCCGCGCGCGCATAGGTCATGCGTCCGGTGACGTTCTCGACCGTCTTCAGGTCGTTGCCGACGATGGAGAGGAGCTTCACCGGGAAGTCGGCGCGCGCCAGCACGGCCACGGCGTCCTGGGCCTCGGCGTAGGTCTCGTAGGTCGCCACGATCTCGCCACGCGGCAGCACGGGCGACGCGGCCGGTCGGCGACCAGCGAAGGGATTCTGGTTGCTCATGCTCTCGATTCTCCCATGCGCCACGACGACGAGCTGGGAGCACGAACGCGAGCGGCGGCGGCCTAGTGGAGCGCGAGGGCATAGATTTGTCTCGTGAGTGCCACGAGAGTGTTCGTCGCCCGGCTGGCCGGGTGCGCCGTCTTCGACCCCGCAGGCGACCGGGTCGGCAAGGTGCGCGATGTGCTCGTGGTCTATCGACGGGCTGACGCCCCCACTGTCGTCGGCCTGATCGTCGAGATTCCGGGCAAGCGCCGCGTCTTCGTCTCCATCGGACGCGTCACCAGCATCAGCGCCGGCCAGATCATCACCACCGGACTCATCAACGTGCGCCGCTTCGAGCAACGCGGCGGCGAGGTGCGCGTGATCGCCGAGATGCTCGGCCGTCGCGTGCTGTTCGCCGACGGCTCGGGCGAGGCCATCGTCGAGGACGTGGCCATCGAGGAAGCCGCTCCGAACGAGTGGCAGGTCAGCCAGCTCTTCGTGCGACGCCCCAAGAGCGGCGGCTCCCCCTTCGCCAAGGGCACCACGGCCTTCGTGAGCTGGCGCGAGGTGCGCGAGAGCGCCGTCGTCGGCGAGGCGCAGTCCGCTGAGCAGCTGATCGCCACCTATTCCGAGATGAAGCCGGCCGACCTGGCGAACACCCTGCTCGACCTGCCGCAGGAACGCCGGCACGAGGTCGCCGAGGAGCTGTCGGACGGCAGGCTCGCCGACGTCCTCGAGGAGATGCCCGAGAGCGACCAGGTCGAGATCATCGGCCGCCTCGACGACGACCGCGCCGCCGACGTCCTCGACCAGATGCAGCCCGACGACGCAGCCGACCTCATCGCGCAGCTGCCTGAGGCGCGCGGCGAGCACCTGCTCGAGCTCATGGAGCCCGAAGAGGCCGACGACGTGCGCATGCTTCTCAGCTACGCGCCCGACACCGCTGGCGGCCTCATGACCACCGAGCCGATCATCGTCTCGGCCGATGCGACCGTGGCGGAGGGGCTCGCGCTCATCCGTCGCCATGAACTCGCCCCCGCCATCGGCGCCGCGGTCTGCGTGACGCTTCCGCCGTTCGAGCCGCCGACGGGCCGATTCCTCGGCATGGTGCACTTCCAGCGGATGCTGCGCTATCCCCCGCACGAACGCCTCGGCACGCTGCTCGACCAGGGTCTCGAACCCGTAACCGTCGACGCATCCGCGGCCGAGGTCTCGCGCATCCTGGCGAGCTACAACCTCGTGTCGGTTCCGGTTGTCGACGACAACCATCGCCTCGTCGGGGTGGTGACCATTGACGACATCCTCGACTACCTGCTCCCCGACGACTGGCGATCTCACGCCGACGACGACCACGTCTCGAGACGCGCAGCCGCTCGAGCGCAGCTGAAGACGGGCAGCATCCCGATCCAGGGCCAGCCTCAGAAGAACGGAAGGAGGAACGCCGATGGCACGCGCTAGCCGATCCGACCAGCGTCTCGACGCCCCGAAGGGACTGCGCAACTCCGCGAAGCGCAACCGCGCCTCCAAAGACCGCTTCGGGCGGTTCACCGAGGGCGTCGCCCGCGGCATGGGCACTCCCTGGTTCCTGCTCGGCCTCTCCCTCTTCGTCATCGCCTGGATGGCATGGAACACGCTCGCTCCCGAGCCCTGGCGCTTCGACTCCATCGCACTCGGCTTCATCGCCCTGACGCTCGTGCTCTCACTGCAGGCCTCGTACGCCGCACCCCTCATCCTGTTGGCGCAGAACCGCCAGGACGACCGCGACCGCGTGCAGATCGAGCAGGACCGCCAGCGCTCCGAGCGCAACCTCGCCGACACCGAGTACCTCGCCCGCGAAGTCGTCGCCCTGAGGCTCGCCATGCGCGACATGGCATCGAAGGACTTCATCCGCTCCGAGCTCCGCGCCCTCCTCGAGCAGCTCGACGAGCGCACGGACGACCGCGACGACGCGACGACGAACGCCGACCCGGATGCCCGCTGACGCGTCCACCGGTGCAGCTCTCGAGGGCCGCGTGCTGGCCGCGCTCGCGAGCGTCATCGACCCCGAGATCCGCAAGCCCATCACCGAGCTCGACATGGTGGGCGGGGTCGTCGCGCGCGCCGACGGCGGCGTCGATGTCGGCATCAAGCTGACCATCGTCGGCTGCCCGGCCGCTGACCGCATCGAGCGCGACGTGCTCGCGGCCGCCGAGGCCGTGGTCGGACCCGGGTTCGCATCCGTCGACGTCACGATCATGACGCGTGAGGAGCGGACCGCGCTCACCGAGAAGCTGCGCGGCGGCAAGGCGAAGCGCGGCATCCCGTTCACGGCGGAGTCGCTCACCAGGGTCTACCTCGTGACGAGTGGCAAGGGCGGCGTCGGCAAGTCGACTCTCACGGCCAATCTCGCCGTCGCCCTCGCCGAGTCGGGACTGCGGGTCGGCATCGTGGACGCCGACGTGCACGGCTTCTCGATTCCGGGCATCCTCGGACTCGTCGAGACGGATGCCGCCACGGGCGCCCAGCGCGCGACGCGCCCGACGCAGGTGGGCGAGATGATCCTGCCGCCCGTCGCGCACGGGGTGAAGGTCATCTCCATCGGCATGTTCGTCGAGCCTGGAGCCGACGGCGCCGGTGTCGCCGTCGCCTGGCGCGGGCCGATGCTGCACCGCACCATCCAGCAGTTCCTCACCGACGTCTATTTCGGCGACCTCGACGTCCTGCTGCTCGACCTGCCGCCCGGCACCGGCGATGTCGCCATCTCCATCGGACAGCTGCTGCCGCACGCCGAGGTGATCGTCGTGACGACCCCGCAGCCGGCCGCTGCCGACGTCGCCGAGCGCAGCGCCCTCGTCGCCCGCCAGACCGGTCAGCACGTCTACGGCGTGATCGAGAACATGTCGGGACTCCCCCAGCCGGACGGCAGCGTGCTCGAGCTGTTCGGTTCCGGTGGCGGAGCCGAGGTGGCCCGACGACTGTCGTCGACCGGAGCCGAGGTGCCGCTGCTCGCGCAGATCCCGCTCAGCATCGCGCTGCGGAGCGGTGGCGACACCGGCGAGCCCGTCGTGCTCGCCCATCCGGAAGAGCCGGCCAGCCTCGCCATCCGGGCTGTCGCCGATTCCCTGGCCACCCGCTCACGCAGCCTGGCCGGGCGCCAGCTCCCCTTCTCGCCGCGGTAGCAGACAGTATGAACCGAGCGCGCCGCAGCCCCCTCCTTCGCGCCATGGCTGCGCTCCTCGTCGTGCTGGCGGGGTCGGTTCTCGCCGGGTGCGCCGACGGATCGACGCCCGCTTCCACAACCGCCCAGACGCCGCCATCCGCGCCGTTCAGCGTCGAGGCCGCCGTCGTGCAGGGTCGCACCGACTACACCCGCGGGGTGTTCTCGATGGCGATCACCAACACCGGGCCCGAGCCTCTCACCATTCTCGACGCCGTGTACTCCTCTCCGCGGTTCGCAGAAACCGCCGCGCGCACCGGCGACCCTGTGACGCTGGTCTCCGGGCAGCGCATAGACCTGCGGGCGCCCATCCCGCCCCTCGCCTGCGACGCCGCAGCGGCCGACGGCACCGGCGAGATCGGAACCATCGAGCTGACGGTGACGGATGGCTCCCCCGACGCCGCGCCGACAGAGCTGTCGCTCGTGCCGACCGACCCGAACCAGACCGTCGACCGCCTGCTGCGCGAAGGCTGCCTCGTGCACGACGTCGATGCCGTCGTGACAGTGGCCCCGCCCACGGCACTCCGCGTCGAGGGGACGGGCTCCGACGCCCAGGCCTTCATCGATCTGACGTTCACGTCCACGGGCGCAGACGGGAGCGCGACCTTCACGGGCGTGCGGTCGACCACCCTGATGTCACCGGCGGATGGCGCCGACGGCTGGCCGCTCGGCTTCACCGCTGATGCCGCATCCGATGTGCGCAATGTGACCCTGGCGATGCGGCCGACCCGCTGCGATCCGCACGCCTTGGCCGACGACAAGGTCGGCACCGTGCTCGTGATCGATGCGACCACCTCGACGGGCCGAGAGGGTCGTTACCTGCTGCCCTTGCCGCCGTCAGTGAAGGCGCAGGTCTACACGTACATCACGACGGTCTGCGGCGACTGAGGGTCAACCGGCCACCACCGGTTCCACCAGCCGCGCCAGCAACTCGGTCAGCAGGCGCTCGGCCAGCGCCGGCGGGAGCGCCTCGATGAGGGCGAGAAGCGGCGCCAGCTCCGACGGGAGGCCGGCTCCATCGGCGCCGATGCCCACCGCGGCGAGCAGCCCGGCAGCCTGCTCCGAGTCCGGCAGCGTGCCGCCGAAGCCCTCGAGCACCGGGCCGAGCGCCTCGAGGATGCCGTCGGCCGACGCCTGCGGCATCCCGCGCACCTCATCTGCGGCGGCCACGAGGGCCTCAGTGAGCGCGGGCAGCTGCGCCTCGGTCACCGGCGTGATCGTGAGGTGCGTCGAGTGGGGCACCCGAGTGCCGTCGGCCTGGCTGAGCCCTGGCTGCAGCTGGATGATGAAACCGTGCTGGCGAACGGCATCCGCCCACCGGTGCGGGTCGACCCGACGGTCGGCCGGAACGCTCTCGTCGACCGCCGCCGCGAACAGCGGACCGACGGGGTCACCGACCACGCGCAGGCCCTCGATGCCGTTCACCACGGCAACGAGAGCGACGGTGGCGCGCTCGGCTGTCGCAGTGAGCTGGGCGAAGCCGGCCGGGCCCAACGCGTTCACGATCGCCCACGCCGCAGCGAGAGGAGCGGCGGATTTGGAGCCGAGCATGGTCGGGTTGACGACCGGGTAGCCCATCCAGCGCGTCGTGGCGAAGTACTGCATACGCTGCCTGTCGCGTCCACGCTGCAGCAGCACGGATGCGCCCTTCGGCGCGTAGCCGTACTTGTGCAGGTCGGCCGAGATGCTGGTGACTCCCGGCAGTCTGAAGTCCCACGCCGGCAGGCCTCCCCCACGCCACCACGGCAGCGCGAAGCCGCCGATGCAGGCGTCGACGTGGCAGGCGACACCGCGCTCGGCGGCGAGGGCTGCGACCTCGGCGATGGGGTCGAAGGTTGCGGTCGGGTACGAGGGCGCACTCACGACCACGAGGGCGACGGATGGGTCCAGTCGAGCGGCGATCGCGTCAACGGCCGGAGCTCCCGTCGCCGGGTCGACGGGCACCAGGTCGAGCTCGAGGCCGAAGTAGTGTGCCGCCTTGTGGAACGCCGCGTGAACCGTCGTCGCGGCGAGCAGCCGGGGAACGCCGGTGCCGCCGGCCGCACGCCAGACGTCGCGCGCTGTCTTCACGGCGAGCAGGCAGCTCTCGGTGCCGCCCGTGGTGATCGTCCCGACGACGTCGGTGTCACCGTGGAGCACCTCGCGGGCGAAGCCGATGAGCTCGCGCTCCATGACAGCGATCGAGCTGAAGGTTGTGGGGTCGAGGCCGTTCAGCGGTTGCACGGCTCGGATCGCGGCTGCTGCGAGCTCGTCGAGCTCGGCCAGCCCCGAGTCGTAGACGTAGGAGAGCACGCGCCCACCGTGGGTCGGGGCATCCGCTCGACGGAGTTCCGCCAGTCGGTCGAGGATGTCTGTCGGGTTCTGGGCGAAGGCGGTCACGCGTTCACTGTCCTGTCTGTGGTGCGAGTTCGTCGGAGCTCGACGAACCGAGGAGGTCGATGTCTGCCCTGCGCAGGCTGTAGCCGCGGAGGGTCATGAGGCTCGTGAGGATGATGACGGCCGGAACGACGCTGAAGCTCACGACGATTCCGGCGACGGCGGATGCGGGTTGGGTGACCACCTCGGCACCCGATGACTGCACGTAGCCCGTGATTGCGAGCACGATCGACAGTGCCGTCGCGCCGAGGGCCATGCCCGTGGTCTCTCCGGCCGTCCACATGCCGCCGAAGGTGCCTGCTCGTCCTGGCCCGGCCGTGGCGGCGTCGTGCGAGATGACGTCGGGGAGCATCGCCATCGGAAGCGACTGCATCCCGGCGTAGCCGGCTCCGGCCAGTGCGACGGGCAGGTAGACCCAGCTGCCCGGCGCCCACAGCATGCCGATCAGCGAGAAGGCCGCGATGCCGTAGAGGATGCTCGCGTAGAGGTAGCTGCGCTCCTTGCCGATCCGACGTGCGATCACGCCCCAGAGCGGCGCGAACAGCAGTGCCGGAGCGATGAGGGCGACGAAGAGGAAGGTGAGCGCGTCCTCCGAGTCGAGCACCCAGACCGCGACGTAGTTCGCCGCGGCGAGCATGAGTCCGGTCGCGAGGCCCTGCAGCAGGAAGGTGGCGAGCAGTGCGCGGAACGGCTGGCTCCGACGCAGCGCACTGAAGCCCTCGGCGTAGTAGCGACGGAGCGAGACCCTGTCGGGCGAGGTCGCGGATGCCGCATCCGTCGCCGTCTCTGCAGCGCTGGAACCCCGTGCACGTCGCGGAACCGACACGAACACGGCGACGAGCATTCCGAGGCCGATCACGACCCCCGCAACGACGGCCATCACGACGTAGCCGACGTACTCGTCGTCGGTGACCGTGCGGAGCGCCGGTCCCCCGGCCCCGAAGAGGAGGATCGCCAGGGTGAGCACGACGACGCGCCAGGTGAGCAGACGCGTGCGCTGGTCGTAGCTGTCGGCGATCTCGGCCGGGAGCGCGATGTACGGCACCTGGAACAGGCTGAAGGAGGTGGCTGTGAGCAGGAAGGCGACGAACACCCAGATGCCGGCGGCGAGCGGCGGCAGCGATGCCGGCACCGAGAAGGTGAGCACGAAGAACAACGGCAGCGTGCATGCCCCGAGCAGCATGAACCCACGGCGGCTTCCCGTACGCAGAAGCCAGCGATCACTCCACGCTCCGATGAGCGGGTCGATCAGAACGTCCCACACCTTGGCGAGAGTGACGAGCAGGCCGGCCAGAAGGGCGGCGACTCCGAGAGTGTCCGTGAGGTAGAACACCAGCACGAGTCCCGGCAGCGTGGCGAAGCCTCCGGTTCCGAGGGATCCGGCGGCATACCCGGCGACGGTGGTGCGCGTGAGCACCCGCGGCGTTGCGATCATTGCGGCAGTGTATCCGCCAGTTCGGGCGCTTCCCGACACCTCGGTGAACGTGAGTGAACCTCGTGGCGGATCCGCCGCATCCGGGCGCTCAGCCGCCGGAGGATTCGACCCGCGAAGAGGGGCCGATGAAGTGGGACAGTTGTCCTAGAATGGCGCAATGCCCGCAACGATGCCGGATCTCGCGATCCTGAACGACCTCGACGCCGACGTCTGCTCGACGTCTGGCGCCTCGACGACAGTGATCGCCCCCCTCACCGGTGGAGTGCTCCACGAGCTTCCGGTGAGCACGCCCGACGATGTGGCCGATGCCTTCGCCCGCGCTCGTCTCGCACAGCTGGAGTGGGCGCGTGCCGGCTTCGCGGCCCGCCGCGCCGTGTTGCTGCGTGCACACGACCTGATCCTCGAGCGTCGCGAGGAACTCCTCGACATCCTGCAGTCCGAGACGGGCAAGACCCGCGGGCAGGCATTCGAGGAGGTCTTCCAGTCGGCAACGGTCACCCGCTACAACGCGCTCTCCGCCGCCAAGGCTCTCCGCGGCGGACGACGCCGCTCGGCCCTCCCCCTCATCGTCGACACCACGGTGCGCTACAGGGCCAAGGGCGTCGTCGGCATCATCACTCCGTGGAACTTCCCGCTCAGCCTCGCGGCCATGGATGTCGTGCCGGCCCTGGCCGCCGGCTGCGGCGTCGTGCAGAAGGCCGATGACCAGGGTGCGCTCAGCGTGCTCGCTCTCCGCCGCGCATTCGTCGATGCCGGACTCCCTCCAGAGCTCTGGTCGATCGTCACGGGAGACGGGCCCGTCATCGGCGGCGCCGTCACAGGCAACGCCGACTACATCTGCTTCACCGGCTCGACGGCGACCGGCCGCCGCGTCGCCGTCGCGGCGGCCGAGCGGCTCGTCGGCGCCTCCCTCGAACTTGGCGGCAAGAACGCCATGATCGTGCTCGACGACGTCGACCCCCTGAAGGCTGCCGCTGATGCGGCCTACGGATGCTTCGCCTCCGCGGGACAGCTCTGCGTCTCGGTCGAGCGCATCTACGTGCAGCGTGGTGTCGCCCGCGCCTTCACCGAGGCCTTCGCGGCGCGGGTGGAGTCGCTGCGGCTGGGCTCGGCCTTCGACTACTCCACCGACGTCGGATCGCTCACCAGCGCGACCCAGCTCGCTCGCGTGCAGGCTCACGTCGATGATGCCGTCGCCAAGGGCGCCACAGTCCTCGCCGGCGGCAAGGCCCGACCCGACCTCGGCCCGTTCTTCTACGAGCCCACAGTGCTGACCGACGTGACCAGCGACATGGAGTGTGCCGCAGGCGAGACCTTCGGTCCCGTCGTCTCGGTCTACACGGTCGACACCGACGACGAGGCCGTGATCGCCGTGAACGACTCCGACTACGGCCTGAACGCGTCCGTCATGAGTGGGTCCGCCTCCCGGGCACGAGCCGTCGCCGCGGTGATCGACGCCGGCAGTGTGAACATCAACGAGGGCTACAGAGGGTCGTTCTCGACGGTCGACGCCCCCATGGGCGGCATCAAGCAGTCGGGACTCGGCCGCCGCAACGGTCGGGAGGGCCTCCTGCGGTTCGTCGACGCCGTCACCGTGTCACGGTCGACCGGACTGATGCAGCTCCCACGCACCGGCACCGAGTTCTCCGCGATGGCCGGCCCGATGGTCCTTCTGGCTCGCGTCATGAAGGGCGCCCGCCAGCGCTGACCCGCATTCGCCACTCGGCGGACTTTCACGGCTTCGGCGGTGGCAGGAACATCCGCCGATGCACCGAAACCCCGCCAGATGCGAACGGAGGCTAGGTCGCCTCGGAGTCGAACGGCGTGGGCACGGCCGCCATCTCGGCCGACCGCTTCTTCTGCAGGTACGCGGAGTTCGGATTCACGCCGATGGTCCCGGATGCGCCAGCCCCAGCAACGCCGCCAACGGCGGCACCTCCCGCAACGCCGCCAACTGCGGCACCCCCAGCAGCCCCGGCCGTGGCGACGACAGGTGCGCCCGAGCGCGACACCGTCGGGGTCGCCACGGGCTCCTCGTCGAGCAGGGCCTCGCGGATGATGCGGCGCGGATCGTACTGCCGCGGGTCGAGCTTCTTCCAGTCGACGTCGTCGAAGTCGGGGCCCATCTCATCGCGCATGCGATCCTTGGCGCCGTTGGCCATGTCGCGGAGCTGGCGGACCAGCCGTCCGAGCTGTGCCGCGTAGTGCGGCAGGCGCTCGGGTCCGAGCAGGAACACGGCGATGACCCCGATGATGAGGAGTTTCTCGAAGGTCAGCCCGAACATGCCATCAGGATAACCCGCGGCGAGGCATCCTCCCGTCGCTCGGGGCCGGCTCTAGGCTGGGATCGATCATCTTGGGAGCTAACGTGTCCGACAAAGACCTCAACTGGAAGTACGTCGACGACATCGTCGGCGAGCCCGAATCCATCGCGAAGGCGCGTCAGCAGTCGTTGGAGTTGGGCATCGAACCGATCTCCCCCGCCATCGGAGCACAGGCAGCCGTCATCGCCGCGGCGCACTCGGCATCGGCGATCGTCGAGATCGGCACCGGTGTCGGCGTCTCAGGCCTATGGCTTCTGCGCGGGGCCCCGGATGCGACCCTCACGTCGATCGACTCAGAGGTCGACCACCAGCAGCACGCCCGCACGAACCTGCTCGAAGCCGGGATCGCCGCCAACCGCATCCGCCTGATCGCGGGCCGCGCCGGCGAGGTGCTCCCCCGCATGAACGAGAACTCCTACGACGTCGTCTTCGTCGACGCCGACCCCCAGTCGGTCATCGAGTACGTCGAGCACGGTCTGCGCCTGGCGAAGCCCGGCGGCACTGTGCTGGTTCCGCACGCACTCTGGCGCGGACGCGTCGCCGACCCGGCGCAGCGCGACGAGGTGGCCAGCGGGTTCCGCTCGCTGATCACCGAGATCTCGGGCTCGACCGCCGTGCTGAGCGCACTGTCGCCGGCCGGCGACGGGCTCCTGCAGATCTCGAAGCTGCTCTCCTAGCCCCGAGCGGGCGCAACAGGGCTGCATCCGTCGACCCGGCATGCCGACATGTCCCGGCTGCGGGCACTCGCCCAAACCCGTTACAGCGTGCGCCTCGAAGGCATCCGCAGCGCGGATGAGACGCAAAGAGCTGGCCCGGTGCCTCTCGGCTCCGGACCAGCTTCACATGTGCGCAGGCTAGACCGGCGCGACGACCTTCTCGAGAGCGTCGTGCAGTTCCTTCGCCTCAGCGTCGTTGACGGAGACGACCAGTCGTCCCCCGCCTTCCAGTGGAACGCGAACGATGATGAGACGACCCTCCTTCACGGCCTCCATCGGTCCGTCACCAGTACGTGGCTTCATCGCCGCCATTGAGTTCCCCTTTCGTGGCAAGACTGCTTCCATTATCCCCTGCTGGGAGTACTATCCGAAATCACGGCCGTGCCCCCAGTACGCCCGGGCCGTCGCGGTGCCATCACGGCGGGCTCCAGTCGTAGCCGATATAGGCCCAGCAGATGTAGAGCCAGCCCCACTGCAGGGCGACGAAGACGAGCACCAGGGCCGTCCTGTAGAGCCGAGAGCGCGGCTGAGCGAGGGCTCCCAGCAGAGGGAACAGCGGTGTCAACAGCCGGAAGGTGCTCGACTGCGGAAAGAACACGGCCAGCAGGTAGAGCGCGTAGCTCGCCACCCAGAACCGCAGGTCGACGCCCAACCGCCGCACCGCGGGGAGGAACAACGCGGCTCCGAAACCCACGATGAGAGCCGAGACCACGATGTAGCCGGTCGGCGACCCGAGCCACCAGGCTCCGCTCTGGAACCACGCCGTGAACGGGATGAGCTCCTGGTAGCCGATGTAGGGCGCACGCCAGGCCAGCTCGGTGTCGGTGTACGCGGTGATGCTGCCCGTCACGATCCAGGCGGCAGCCGGCCAGGCCAGGCCCATCAGCCCGGTGAAGACCGTGACGGAGACGGATGCGACCATCTCGCGTGCCGGGAACGGGTCGCGGGAGCGGGTGAACCAGCGGTGCATCACGTGCAGGCCGAGAGCGAGGGCGAAAGCCAGGCCGCTCGGACGGGTGAGCGCCATGACGGCCACCACGGGGAACAGCAGCCCATAGCGCCGCCGCACGAGGAGCAGCAGTGCGAGGGTGAGGAGGAAGAGGTACATCGACTCCGCGTATCCCACCTGCAGTATCGGCGACAGCGGGGCGAAGCAGAACAGGGTGACGGCGAACAGCGTCGTCGAGGCGTCGAGGCGAGTGCGCAGCAGACGGTGGAACAGCAGGGCGGCTCCCAGCCCGAACATCACGGAGACGAACACCGCGAGGCCGCTCCACTGCAGCCCGGTGACCTCCATGAGAACGCGCACGAGCGCGGGGTATCCGGGCATGAAGGCCCAGGCGTTCTCACCGATGTGACCGTCATCCGTCAGCGGGAGCTCGCTGGGATAGCCGTAGCCGGCGATGATCTCGTACCAGCGGCCGTCCCAGATGTTGGCGAAGGCGGCGTATGCGGGGTGCGCGCCCGTCCACGGATTCGCCTCCTGCATGCCGGCGAGCACGAGCATGAGCACTGTCGTCACCACACGCGAAGCTGCGTAGACGATGACGACCCGCAGCCACCAGGGCATGATCCGCCAGCGCACGACCACTGCGATGGGCAGGATCCGTTTCTGCGGCCGTTCCGAGGCGCGCGGCTCGGAACCCCGGGTCAGCGCCCGTTCAGCCATGTACGCAGCGCCCGGGCGCACTCGGCGATCTGCTCGACGGGCACGCGCTCCTGGTCGTGGTGGGCCAGCAAGGGGTCGCCGGGGCCGAAGTTGACGGCGGGGATGCCGAGGGCGCTGAAGCGGGCGACATCGGTCCAGCCGTACTTGGGCTTCGCCTCTGCCCCCACAGCGGCGAGGAACTCCTGGGCGAGCTCGGCGTCGAGACCGGGCCTGGCGCCCTCGGCCTGGTCGACGACCGTGAGCTCGTACTCGGGGAACAGCTCGCGCAGGTGCTCGATGGCCTCGGCCACCGTGCGGCTCGGAGCGAATCGGTAGTTCACGTGCACCATCACCTCGTCGGGGATGACGTTGCCGGCGACCCCTCCGGTGATGCCGACGGCGTTGAGGCCCTCCCTGTAGACGAGGCCTTCGACCTCGACCGAGCGCGGCTCGTAGGCCGCCAGACGGTCGAGGAGCGGGCCGGCCTTGTGGATGGCGTTGTCGCCCACCCACGAACGCGCGGAGTGCGCGCGCTGGCCGAAGGCCCGCAGCTCCACCCGCACGGTGCCGTTGCATCCGCCCTCGACCGAGGCGTTGCTCGGCTCTCCGAGGATCGCGAAGTCGCCCTCAAGCAGCTCGGGACTGTTGCGGGCGAGGCGCCCCAGGCCGTTCTTGTCCGATGAGACCTCCTCGCCGTCGTAGAACAGCCAGGTGATGTCGACGATCGGGTCTGCGAGCTCGGGCGCCAAGGCGAGTTGCACGGCCACTCCGCCCTTCATGTCGACCGTTCCTCGGCCCCAGAGGTAGTCGACTCCGCCCTCGGTCTCGAACCGGGTCGGCAGATTGTCCTTCAGCGGCACGGTGTCGATGTGGCCGGCGATCACCACGCGCTTGTCTCGACCGAGGTTCGTTCTGGCCACGATGGTGTCGCCGTCGCGGATGACCTCGAGGTGCGCGTAGCCCGCGAGCGCCGTGGCGATGGCATCCGCCAACGGGGTCTCGTCACCTGAGACCGACTCGATGTCGCAGATGGCCCTCGTGATGGCGACGACGTCAGCCGACAGGTCGAGCACTGGCGTGGAGACGTCGTTCACCGGCATGCCTCCAGTCTATTGATCGCGATGCTCGGCCTTCCGCCGCCGTTACGCTGGGGGACATGCCTGAGACCGACGCCTCCGCACCCTCGTCCGCCCGCGCCGCCTGGGGTCACGGCCTCGCCACCATCGCCGGCGACGGTACGGTGCTCGACACCTGGTTCCCGGCGCCCCGGCTCGGGGTGCGGCCGGCTGCGGCATCCGTTCCCCCTGATCTCGAGAACGCCGGCGGCGCCGACGAACGCAGGAACGTGCGCACCGAGGTCGTCACGGTCGAGATCGACCTGGATGCGGCGCCAGCATCGACTCCAGACGCGTACCTGCGGCTGCACCTGCTCTCGCACCTGCTCGTCGCCCCCAACACCCTCAACCTCGACGGCATCTTCGGACACCTGCCGAACGTGGCGTGGACGACGGCCGGCCCCGTGCACCCCGACGACTTCGCGCGCCTCCGCCCGACGCTGCAGCGCGCCGGAATCAGCGCCGTCGGCCTCGACAAGTTCCCGCGGCTCATCGACTACGTCGTGCCCGAGCGTGTGCGGATCGCGGATGCCTCCCGCGTGCGCCTCGGCGCGCACCTCTCTCCCGGCACCACGGTCATGCACGAGGGGTTCGTGAACTTCAACGCGGGAACCCTCGGCACCTCCATGGTGGAGGGCCGCATCTCGCAGGGCGTCGTCGTGGGCGACGGCAGCGACATCGGGGGCGGCGCCTCCATCATGGGCACCCTCTCGGGCGGCGGAACCCAGCGGGTCAGCATCGGCGAGCGCGCCCTGCTCGGCGCCAATTCGGGCATCGGCATCTCGATCGGCGACGACACGGTGGTGGAGGCCGGACTCTACGTCACCGCGGGCACCAAGGTCGTCGTGGTGGACCCGTCGAACCCGATCCAGCGCAGCGTGAAGGCGGCGACACTCTCGGGAGTGCCCAACCTGCTGTTCCGCCGCAATTCGGTGTCCGGCGCCGTCGAGGTGCTCACGCGCAGTGGTCACGGCATCCTGCTGAACGAGGCCCTGCACGCCTAGCTCCCCCGCTTGCGACGCAAGCCGGGGAGGCGATCCGATGAGTCTGGGGTTCGGCGGGCATCCTTGGGCGAGACTCATCGAATCGCCTCCCCGGCGACTCCACGGTTGCGGATAGGCTGCCCAGACTGCATAGGCGATGATCACGAAGGAGTGACGTGGGCACCGACTCCCCCCGCACGAGCAGGCACCGCGGCATCAGGGTGCTGATCGGCCTCCTCGTCAGCGTGCTCGTGCTCGCCGTCATCGCCGCGGGCGTCGGCGTCTGGACCGTCCAGCGGTCCTTCCCGACGATGTCGGGTCGTGTCGACCTCTCCGAGCTGCACCGCGACGTCACGGTCTACCGAGACTCTGCCGGCATCCCGCAGATCGTCGCCGAGACCGCGACCGACCTGTTCATGGCGCAGGGCTATGTGACGGCCCAGGACCGCTTCTGGGAGATGGACTTCCGCCGCCACGTGACCAGCGGACGGCTCGCCGAGCTCTTCGGCGAGAGCCAGGTGCCCACCGACGCCTTCATCCGCACCCTCGGGTGGCGGGCCGTCGCCGAGAAGGAGGTGGAGCTGCTCGACGAGACCACGCTGAGCTACTACCAGGCCTACGCCGACGGCGTGAACGCCTATCTGAGGTCGCACTCCGGCGCAGACATCTCGCTCGAGTACGCCGTTCTCGGCCTGCAGAATCCCGACTACACGCCCTACAAGTGGACCGTGGCCGATTCGCTCGCTTGGCTCAAGGCCATGGCCTGGGACCTGCGCTCGAATCTCGAGGACGAGATCGACCGCGCCCTGCTCTCCACGGCCCTCAGCCCGGCCGAGGTGGAGCAACTGCACCCCGACTACCCCTTCGCCACGCACCCGACGATCGTGGGCGGCGCCGTCGCGGCTCCGGCATCCGTCTCGTCGACTCCCCTGTCGAATGATGAGACGACGGATGCCGCCACGGCGGCAGCACCGGTCCTCCGCCAGCTGCAGAGCACTCTCGCGGCCCTCCCCGAGCTCATCGGGCCGGCCGGCAACGAGATCGGCTCCAACTCGTGGGTCGCATCCGGCGCCCTCACCGACACCGAGGCGCCCATCCTCGCCAACGACCCCCACCTCGGTGCGGTGATGCCCTCGGTCTGGTACCAGGTGGGCCTGCGCTGCGTCGAGGTGACGACGCAATGTCCGTTCGCCGTCGCCGGGTACAGCTTCTCCGGAGTGCCCGGCGTGATCATCGGCCACAACGACAAGGTCGCGTGGGGCTTCACCAACCTCGGGCCCGACGTCGCCGACCTCTACCTGGAGAAGGTCTCGGGCGACGAGTACGAGCTCGACGGAGCTCAGGTCGCCCTGCGCTCGCACACCGAGACCATCACCGTGGCCGGCGGCGATCCCGTCGACATCGAGATCCGCGCGACCGGACGCGGCCCGCTCGTCACCGGGATCACAGACGCCTTCGGCACGATCGCGGCCGACTATCCGGCATCCGCAGATCTGCCGGAAGGCGACTACCAGCTCTCGCTGCAGTGGACCGCCCTGACGCCCGGTCGAACGGCCTCGTCCATCTTCGCCCTCGACAGGGCCAGAAGCTGGGACGATTTCCGGGCTGCGGCCGCGGTGTTCGACGTGCCGTCGCAGAACCTGCTCTACGCCGATGTCGACGGCAACATCGGCTATCAGGCGCCCGGGCTCATCCCGGTGCGCAAGGCCGGCGACGGGACCGTTCCGCTGCCCGGCTGGACGAGTGGCAACGGCTGGAGCGGATTCATCCCCTTCGGTTCGCTGCCCAGCCTGCTGAATCCGGCCAGCGGCCTGATCGTCACGGCGAACAACGCCGCCGTCGGTCAGGACTACCCCTCGCTCATCACGAAGGACTGGGACCTGGGCTACAGGGCCCAGCAGATCACGACCCGCCTGCAGGACGTGGTCGCGGCGAAGAAGAAGATCACGGTGAAGACCATGGACTCGATCCAGGCCGACAACACCGACCTGAACGCCGTGGCCCTGGCCCCGATCATCGCGAAGCTGAAGCTGTCCGGCGACGCGAGGAAGGGCGCGGCACTGCTCGCGAAGTGGGACCACCGCGACGACGTCGACAGCGCGGCAGCCGCCTACTTCAACATGACCTGGCGGCACCTCCTCGGCGCGATGTTCGACGACAAGCTCCCTGAGGGCACCAAGCCCGCCGGCGGCGACAGGTGGTTCGGCGTCGTCGGGTCGCTGCTCGACGAGCCGGAGTCCCCGTGGTGGACGAACGAGAAACTCGGCGTCGAGGGGCGCGACGCGATGCTCGCCTACGCAGCCGAGAAGGCCTACGACGAGGGCATCGAGTCGATGGGCACAGATCCGGAACGCTGGTCGTGGGGCAGCCTGCACACCCTCCAACTCACCCACGCCAGCTTCGGCGAATCGGGCATAGCCCCCATCGAGTGGCTGTTCAACCGCGGACCCTACTCCGTCGGCGGCAGCTCCTCCGTGGTGAACGCCGTCGGCTGGGACGCCCAGGAGAGCAGCTACGACGTGCACTGGGTTCCGTCGATGCGCCAGGTGATCAGCCTGGCCGACTTCAACGATTCGACCTGGGTCAACCTGACCGGGGCATCAGGCCACGCGTTCCACCCGAACTATGACGATCAGACTCCGCTCTGGCAGACTCACCGCACCCGCCCGTGGAAGTTCACGCCGTCGGCGGTCGAGAAGTCCGCGAAGGACACCCTGGTGCTGAAGGCGAAGCAGTAGGCTCCCCGGTCGTCGCGACGCGCGGAATCCCGGCTCTCGCCGCCCGGTGCCCTGCGCTGCCATACTGACCGGGAGCACCAGCTCGGGAAGCCAGGTACGGTTCGTGAAGAAGTGGTCCGTCGTGATCATCCTCGGTGCTGCGCAGTTCGTCATGGTGCTCGACGGCACCGTCATGAACGTATCGATCTCCACTGTCGTGGAAGACCTCGACACCACAGTCTCGGCCATGCAGGCCGCCATCACGTTCTACACGCTCACCATGGCATCGGTCATGCTGCTGGGTGCCAAGCTCGGAGACGTCTGGGGTCGACGACGGGCCTTCGTGGTGGGCTCGATCGTCTACGCCATCGGCTCCCTCATCACTGCGCTCGCGCCGAACATCGGCTTCCTGTTCCTCGGATGGTCGGTGATCGAGGGCCTCGGCGCCGTGCTCGTCATTCCCGCCATCGCCGCGCTCATCGCCGACAACTACACCGGCGCTGCACGCGCGACCGCCTACGCCATCATCGGTGCCGTCTCCGGTGCCGCAGTCGCGGCCGGCCCGCTCATCGGCGGCTTCGTCACGACCTACCTCAACTGGCGCTACGTCTTCGTGGCCGAGGTCGTCATCATGGCCGTCGTGGTGCTCTTCTCCCGATTGATCACGGATGCCACCCCGCCGCGGGCCGTGCGCATCGACGTCCCGAGCGTGCTGCTCTCTGCCGCCGGCCTCGTGCTGCTCGTCTTCGGCATGCTCCAGAGCAAGGTGTGGGGCTGGATCATCCCGCTCGCTCCCCCGGAGATCAACGGCGTCCCGATCGCGCCTTTCGGCATCTCTCCCTCCGCCTGGCTGATCCTCATCGGCGCCCTCCTGCTCTGGGCGTTCTTCGTCCGCCAGCGGCGGCTCGTCGACGCCGGCCGACCGCCGCTGCTGCAGGTCTCGATGTTCTCGATCACCCAGCTGCGGAGCGGCCTGTCGGTGCTCGGCGCCCAGTACGCCATCACGGCCGGCCTGTTCTTCATGGTGCCGGTCTACCTGCAGATGACGCTCGGCCTCGACGCCCTCGAGACGGGGATCAAGATCTTCCCGCTGTCGGTCTCCCTCATCCTCTTCTCGTTCGTCGGAACCGTGCTCTCGAAGCGCTGGTCACCACGGCGCATCGTGCGTACTGGCCAGGTGATCCTCGTCTTCAGCGCCGTCATCCTGCTCGCCTCGGTCTCCGACGACCTGCGCAGCGTCATCTTCGGCATCGGGATGTTCACGGCGGGCTCGG
Source organism: Leifsonia stereocauli (assembly GCF_038432415.1). Lineage (NCBI taxonomy): Bacteria > Bacillati > Actinomycetota > Actinomycetes > Micrococcales > Microbacteriaceae > Leifsonia > Leifsonia stereocauli. Next base: position 450,539 of record NZ_JBCAUN010000001.1, on the reverse strand, counting down.
CTCTCGGCCTGCTCGCGTCGCAGCTCGGAAACGTCAACATGTCGAGCGTTCCGGCCGAGCAGACCAGCGAGGTGGGCGGACTGCAGGGCGTGTTCCAGAACCTCGGCTCGTCGCTCGGAACAGCGCTCATCGGCTCGGTGCTCATCGGCGCACTGTCGACGTCGTTCGCGGCGGGTGTGGCCGGCAGTGAACTGCCACCCGACGTGAAGAGCACCATCTCCGAGCGAACGGAGAGCGGCGTGCAGATCATCCCGGCCTCCACTGTCGACACCGTGGCCCAGGAGGCGGGACTGTCGACGACGGATGCCGCGAGCCTCACGACGATCTACAGCGGGGCCCAGGTGTCGTCGCTCCGCGTCGCCTTCTTCGGTCTCATCGTCATCGCGTTCCTGTCGCTGCTGTTCTCGCGTGGAATCCCGTCGACGGTGCCGGAGCGCACGCCGAAGGCAGCGCGCGCAGGCTGAACCGGTCTAGCCGGTCGAACCGATCGAACCGCCTCGCCGGTTGAACCGTCAGCGAACCGCGCTGCGCAGCGCGGGAGCTCAGTCCTCGGTGAACCGCTCGAGCTGCTGATCGAAGTCGTCGAGGGGCAGGCCGAGATCGCGACGCAGCATGGAGCGGCTGATGAGCAGCCCGAGGTACTCGGGGTCGTCGGTGTTCTCGGTGCTCGCCATCATCTCGAGACCGAGGGTGTACCAGCGCTCGGCGGTGGCCTCGTCGCCGTTGTCCTCGTAGGACTCGCCGATCATCGTGTAGAAGGCCAGATCGACAGGACGGGCATCGAGCACCTCGGCCGCGAGGGCGGCAGCCGTCTCGCCGTCTCCGGCGACGAGGGCGAACTCGATGAAGGTCGGGTGGGCCTCGAACGGCTCGGCATCGGCGTGATCGCGTGCCTGGCCGGCCAGCCTGTGCGCGTGCTCGGTGTCGCCGGCGGCGTGCCTGTGCTCGGCCGCGATGAGCAGCAGCAGCGGAGCCGTGAGCTCGCCGCCGAGGGTGTAGGCGGCAGTGTCGGTGGCCCACGCCTCGATGACGTCGGCCATCTCGCGGTGCTCATCGGGAGAGAGCGGGATCTCGTCGCCGGCCTCGGCGAGGTCATCGGGAAGGTCCACGATCTCCTCGTAGCTCTCGTCGAGCTTCTGGAGGTCGTCCTCGGTGATCAGCTGGGGCATGGTGTTCTCGTCTCCTGGCCTTGCGAGTGGATCAGCGGATCGGCCAGTCGCGCTCGACCGAACCCGTGTAGAGCTGCTGCGGGCGGCCGATCTTGGTCTGCGGATCCTCGTTCATCTCGCGCCAGTGGCCGATCCAGCCCGGAAGGCGACCGATGGCGAACAGCACTGTGAACATCCGCGTCGGGAAGCCCATCGCCTTGTAGATGACACCGGTGTAGAAGTCGACGTTCGGGTAGAGCCTTCGCTCCTTGAAGTAATCGTCCTCGAGCGCTATCTGCTCGAGCTCCTTGGCGATGTCGAGCAGCGGGTCCTGCACTCCGAGAGCCTCGAGCACGGCATCCGCGCTCTCCTTGACGAGCTTGGCGCGCGGGTCGTAGTTCTTGTAGACGCGGTGACCGAAGCCCATGAGGCGCACTCCGGCCTCCTTGTTCTTCACCCGCTCCACGTAGCGCGCGACGCCCTCGCCGGAGTCGCGGATCTCGGCGAGCATCGTGAGGACGGCCTCGTTGGCACCGCCGTGCAGGGGGCCGAAGAGGGCGTTGATGCCTGCGGACACCGAGGCGAACAGGTTGGCCTCGGTCGAGCCGACCAGGCGCACCGTCGAGGTCGAGGCGTTCTGCTCGTGGTCCTCGTGCAGGATGAGCAGCCGCTCGAGGGCCTGCGAGACCACGGGGTTCACCTCGTAGATCTCGGCGAGGTTGCCGAAGTTGAGCTTGAGGAAGTTGTCGACGAAGCTCAGCGAGTTGTCCGGGTACAGGAAGGCCTGGCCGATCGACTTCTTGTGGGCGTACGCCGCCATCACCGGGAGCTTCGCGAGCAGGCGCACTGTGGCGAGCTCGACGTGCTCCGGGTTCTTCGGGTTCAGCGAGTCCTGGTAGTAGGTCGACAGCGCAGAGACGCCGCTCGACAGCACCGACATCGGGTGAGCGTCGTGCGGGAGCGCGCCGAAGAACTTCTTGAGGTCCTCGTGGAGGAGCGTGTGGCGACGGATGCGGTTGTCGAAGTCGCTCAGCTCGCTCGCCGTCGGCAGCTCGCCGTAGATGAGAAGCCAAGCCGTCTCGAGGAACGTGGCGTTCTTCGCGACCTGCTCGATCGGGTAACCGCGGTAGCGGAGGATGCCGGCGTCACCGTCGATGTACGTGATCGCCGACTTCGTGGCCGCCGTGTTCACGAACCCGTAGTCGAGGCTCGTCAGGCCGGTCTGCTTCGTCAGCGTCGAGAAGTCGATGCTCGATGCCCCGTCTGCGCTCGGCAGGATCGGGAATTCGGCCTGACCGCCCGGGTAGCTGAGTACAGCCTTCTGTGACTGGCCGTCCTGTGCCTCGGTGCCCACATCGCCTCCTGAGCGCTTGAAGATCATGGCGGGGAACACGACAGTGCTCTGTGAAGCACCCGTGAGAACCCCGCATACAGCCTAATCGGCACGGCGGCATACTGTCGCATCGGCCAAAGGGGGGCGGCATCCGTTGACGGATGCGACAGATTGGTCCCTCAGTGAACGGAGAGGCGCTCGGCAGCAGCCGCGATTCGCTCATCCGTCGCCGTGAGCGAGAAGCGCACATGCTCGGGATAGATGTCGCCGTAGAAGTGGCCGGGGCCGGCCAGGATGCCGAGGCGTGCGAGCCTATCGATGCTCTCCCAGGCGTCGCGGCCCTCGGTCGCCCACAGGTAGAGGCCGGCCTCGCTGGCATCGACGCGGAAGCCCGCGGCCCGCACTGCCGGCAGCAGCACGGCCCGACGGGCCCGATAGAGCTCGCGCTGGTGGTCCACGTGGTCGTCGTCTGCGAGGGCCGCCACCATCGCCTCCTGAAGGGGCGCCGGCACCATGAGACCCGCATGCTTGCGCACGGTGGTGAGCTGGGCGACGATGTCGCCGCATCCTGCCACGAAGGCGGCTCGGTATCCGGCCATGTTGGACTGCTTGCTGAGCGAGTAGATGGCGAGGGTTCCGCGCCGGTTCTGGCCGATCACCCGCGGGTCGAGGATGCTCGGGATGCGCTCGTCGCTCCACGGGGCGTCCCAGCCGAGCTCGGCGTAGCACTCGTCGCTCACGATGACGGCGCCGAGCTCGCGAGCCCGGGCGACGGCTGCCTGCAGGGCTTCGACGGTGAGAACACGACCGTCGGGGTTGCCCGGGGAGTTGAGCCAGACGAGCTTCGTGCCCTCCGGCCACTCGGCCGGGTCGTCGGAGGCGAGAGCCTCGGCCCCCGCCAGCGCTGCGCCGATGGCGTACGTCGGGTACGCGGCCCGTGGGTGCACCACCACATCGCCCTCGGAGACGCCGAGCATGAACGGCAGCAGGGCGACGAGCTCTTTGGAGCCGATGGTCGGCAGCACGTTGCGCTCAGTCAGTCCGGTGACTCCGCGGCGACGTTCGAACCAGTCCACGATGGCCTGACGCAGCGCCGGCGTGCCTACCGTGAGCGGGTAGGCGTGGGCATCCGTCGCCGCGGCGAGGGCATCGCGGATGACAGCGGGAGTCGGATCGACCGGTGACCCGATCGACAGGTCGACGATCCCGTCGGCATGACGACGAGCGAGCTCGGCGAACGGCGCCATGGACTCCCAGGGGTAGTCGGGCAGCGGCTTCAGCACACGCGCGCCGGCTCTAGTGGGCCTGGGGCGGCAGCGCCAGGATGACGGGGTGATCCTTCGGGATCACGCCGATCTTGGCCGCTCCACCGGGGGATCCGATGTCGTCGAAGAACTCGACGTTGGCCTTGTAGTAGTCGGCCCACTGCTCGGGCAGGTCGTCCTCGTAGTAGATCGCCTCGACGGGGCAGACCGGCTCGCAGGCTCCGCAGTCCACGCACTCATCGGGGTGGATGTACAGCGAGCGTTCGCCCTCGTAGATGCAGTCGACGGGGCATTCGTCGATGCAGGCGCGGTCCTTGACGTCCACGCAGGGAAGAGCGATCACATAGGTCACAGTGCAGGAGTCCCTTCAACGGCGTACCCGCAAGTCTACGCAACCCGAACGGGAGTCGCGGCAGGGCCGCCGTCCCGCGCGAGGCGGCCCCTCACGCCGTCGCGCGATGCTGGCGCTCGGCGCGCGGTGGCAGCGACGGCCAGGCCAGCACCAGCGCCGCGGTGAACGCCGGCGTCACGGTCCAGATGACACTCGCGATCCCCTGCGGGATGAGGACGGAACCGCCGGCGCTCGGAAGGGTGAACAGGGCCACGATGCCGATGACCCCGACGGCGCAGGCACCGACCACGAGCTTGTCGTGGATGACGAGCCGCAGGCCAACGAGCAGCGAGACCACCGCGATGACGGAGAGTATCAACCCGATGGGAATGTCGATGCCGGCGATGGAGACCGAGATCGTGTGGGCGACGGTTCCGATGGCCCCGTACACGGCGCCGATGACGAAGGCGAGCGCGGCCGTGCCGAGACGGTTGCCGAGCGTGCCGGTCTCGGTGACGGATGCCGCTCGCCTGGTCGCAGCGCTCGGCCCCGACGTGCGCTCCTCGACCCTGTCGAAGCTCTCGGTCGTGGCGCCGGCGGCCGCGGTGGTGGCTGCCGTCGCGCCACCCAGCACGGCCAGGGCATCGAGCTTGGCGTCGCGTTGCAGTCCGATGTCGATGCGGCGGGCGGGCGGGCCGGCATCAGGGTCCGAGCCGTCGGGGTCGGCGGCATCCGTCACCCGGTAGAGCGGAACCCCGAGGAGCAGCGCGGCGTCTCCGGCGGCGCGCGCCACGGCTGAGGCAGCCGGCGTCGCGATCCCTGGCGCGATCAGGACAGTGGCGGCCCGGCTCTCCGCCACGTCGACGACGTCGCTCGGACCGGCCGCGACGACGTGGTCGCCGCCGGTGAGACGGGCGAGTGCGTCGAGTTCCCCTGCCGAGAGCGGCAGGGCCGTGATGAGAGTGGACGTGCCGCCCTCCTCGACCACTCGGGCCATGGTTCCGCCCGCGACGGCGACGGCGGAGCGGGCGTCGGGGAAGACGAAGACGGCTCGATCCGCTCGATTCGCCATGGCTGCCCCGTTCCCCCGTGAGTTGATCGTGGGCGGACGCCCAGGAAGGATTCTAGGCTGCGTCGACCGCGCCCGGGCTGGACACCACCGGGGTCGCGGGTTAGAGTCGAAGCCGGTTAGGTTAGCCTTACCATTACTCCCCTCCCTCCTCTGCTCCCCTCGGAATCAGCGTGCTCGCAAACTTTCTCATCGGCCTGCGTGAAGGCCTCGAAGCCGGCCTCATCGTCGGCATCCTCGTGGCGTACCTCTCGAAGCTCGGCCGACGTGATGTGCTCCCACGGCTCTGGTTCGGGATCGGCTTCGCCGTCGTGCTGTCGCTCGGCGTCGGTGCGATCCTCACGTGGGGCCCGTACGGCCTGAGCTTCCAGGCCCAGGAGATCCTCGGCGGCACGCTGTCGATCCTCGCGGTCGCCCTCGTCACCTGGATGATCTTCTGGATGGGCAATCACGCCCGCGGCCTGAAGCACGACCTGCAGTCCAAGCTCGACGTCGCCCTCACCGGCGCCGCATCCGGAATCGTCGTCCTCGGCTTCCTCAGCGTGGGCCGCGAGGGCATCGAGACCGCCCTGTTCGTGTGGGCGACGGTGAACTCCAGCGGCGACGCCGGAATCGCCACCATCGGCGCCGTGCTCGGCATCATCACCGCCGTGGCGATCTCGTACCTGATCTACCGCGGACTCATCCGCATCAACCTCTCGCGCTTCTTCACCTGGACGGGCCTGTTCCTCATCCTCGTCGCCGCCGGCGTCTTCGCCTACGGCATCGGGGATCTGCAGGAGGCCGGTGTCATCCCCGGCTGGGGCCAGCCCGCATACAGCCTGGCCGGCGCCATCCCGCCGTCGAGCTGGTACGGCACCCTTCTCGGCGGCGTGTTCAACTTCACGCCGGAGCCCACCTGGGCCCAGGTGATCGGGTGGGTCGGCTACGCCTCGATCGTCACAGCCCTCTTCCTGCGCCAGGTCTTCACCCGCTCGGCACCGGCAGCTCAGGCGCCGGTGGCCCTCCGCGCTCCGGAGGCCGCCCTTGCCGACAGCGGCGCCGCACCTCGCTCGGCCTGATCCCCTTTCCCAGCAGCACGTCCACCACAGGAGACCATCCATGAAGAGAACTCTGTCCGTCGGCCTGGCCGGCGTTGGGCTGATCGCCCTCACCCTCACGGGCTGCGTGCCCAACAACGCCGGGGGCTCAGCCGTCGCCGTCGCCATCACCGACGACGCCTGCGATGTCGCGACGGACACCACGGCATCCGGTGCCGTCACGTTCGAGCTCAGCAACTCCGGAACCGACGTGAACGAGTTCGAGATCCTCGCAGAGGACAAGCTGCGCATCGTCGGCGAGAAGGAGAATGTGACGCCGGGCCAGACGGTCTCCTATGTCGCCCAGCTCGAGCCAGGCACCTACTACACGGCCTGCAAGTTCCAGCTCATCGGTTCCCCCATCGGCTTGGCCGAATTCACCGTCACCGGTGACGCCACCGCCATCGACGCGGATGCCGCAGAGCTCAACGATGCCGCCGTGACCAACTACATCGCCTACATCCGCTCGCAGGTCGGCGAGCTCATCCCCGCCGTCTCCGCCTTCACCGCGGCGTACGCCTCGGGCGACGACGAGACGGCACGTGGCCTGTTCGCCCAGACCCGCGCCTTCTACGAGCGCATCGAGCCCACGGCAGAGGCGTTCGGCGATCTCGACCCGAAGATCGACTACCGCGAGGTCGACGCCGTGGCCGAGGGCCTCGACTGGACCGGCTTCCACCGCATTGAGAAGGACCTCTGGCCGCCGGCCCAGGGCGACCTCAACTCCGACGGCACCAGCGCCTTCCTCGACTGGGCGCCATCGACGACTACCGAGCGCACAGCGTTCGCGGCCGGGCTCATCGCCGACACGCAGGAGCTGCACGACCTCGTGAACGCCGACGACTTCACGGTGAGTGTCGCCGACATCAGCAACGGCTCGATCGGCCTGCTCGACGAGGTCGCCAGCGGCAAGATCAGCGGCGAGGAGGACTGGTGGTCGGGAACCGACCTGACGGACTTCCAGGCCAACGTGCAGGGCGCCGAGGTGGCCTTCGGCAACGTCGAGGCCATCGCCCGCAGCAAGGGCGACGACGGCGAGAAGCTCGTCGATGACATCCAGAGCGAGTTCGATGCCCTCGATGCGCTGCTCGCGCAGTACGGCAGCATCGACGACGGCTTCGTCGACTACACGACGGTGACGGATGCGCAGCGCAAGGAGCTCTCCGACCAGGTGAACGCCCTGTCCGAGCCGCTCTCGCAGCTCACGGCGCTGGTGCTCGGCGCGTGACCTGACCTCCTGACACGAGCCGGTCTGCGGAGAGCGTGCAGTCCGGCTCGTCAGGGTTTCCACGGCAACAGGAAGTACCATGAGCGGGATGAATCCTGACGCCGGCCCCGATTCGGCGCCCGAGAACACGAGCGCCGCCGAGCCGGCCGAGAGCGCTGCCGACGCCACCGGCAGCCGGCCGTCCGGTCTTTCCCGCCGCGGCCTGTTCGGACTCGTCGGCGCCGGAGCCGCCGGGCTCGTCGTCGGCGGAGCAGCAGGGGCCGCGGCCGGAGCGGCTGCGGCATCCGCCTCATCGCAGCGCGATGCGATCTACCCCTTCTACGGCGCCAGGCAGGCCGGCATCACGACACCGGCCCAGGACCGCCTGCATTTCGCCTCCTACGACATGGCAGCGGGCGCCGGCCGCGACGACCTCATCGAGCTGCTGCAGGACTGGACGTACGCCGCCGCCCGCATGACCCAGGGGCTCGAGGTGACGGATGGCGGAGCCGTCGGCGGCTCGCCGCTGGCGCCGCCTGCAGACACCGGCGAGGCCCTCGGACTTCCGGCGGCAGGCCTCACGATCACCTTCGGCTTCGGCCCGACGCTGTTCTCGACCGACGACGGCGAGGATCGCTTCGGCATCGCTGCTCAGCGCCCCCAGCTGCTCACCAGGCTTCCGCGGTTCTCCGGTGATTCACTCCGGCCGGAACTCGGCGGCGGCGACCTCTGCATCCAGGCCTGCGCCGACGACCCGCAAGTCGCCGTTCACGCCATCCGCAACCTCAGCCGCATCGCCTTCGGCCGCGCCTCCATCCGCTGGTCGCAGCTCGGCTTCGGGCGCACCTCCTCGACGTCGACCTCTCAGCTGACCCCCCGCAACCTGTTCGGATTCAAGGACGGCACCGCGAACGTCAAGTCGGAGGACGCGAAGCTGGTCGACGACCAGGTGTTCGTGGGGTCGACGGACTCCCCCGCGTGGCTTGCCGGCGGCAGTTATCTCGTCACCCGCAAGATCCGCATGATCATCGAGACCTGGGACCGCACCAGGCTCGAGGAACAGGAACGCGTGATCGGACGCGACAAGGGCGAGGGTGCGCCGCTCTCGGGCGGCACCGAGTTCACCGAGCCCGACTTCGAAGCGGAGACCGGCGCGGGCACACCGGCGATCGACACCGACGCTCACGTGCGACTGGCCCATCCGACCGTCAACAAGGGCGCCAGCCTGTTGCGGCGGGGCTACAACTTCGTCGACGGCAACGACGAGCTCGGCCGCCTCGACGCCGGCCTCTTCTTCATGTCGTACCAGCGCTCACCGGAACAGTTCATCGGCATCCAGCGCAGTCTCGCGGCCGATGCGCTCAACGAGTACATCAAGCACGTCGGATCGGCGATCTTCGCGATCCCGCCCGGAGCCCGCGAGGGTTCGTACGTGGGCGCGCCGCTGTTGGCCTGACTCCGGTCGCTGAGGACCGAACGTAGCGACCGTCCGAAGCGCATCCGCGGCGCATCGGCCCGTGCACGCTTCGACCGCGGACTTCGTCCGGGCCTCAGCGAGCAGGTTGGTCACGGACCGACAGGCGTCACCGTGTAGAGCAGGCCGTCCTTCGTGCCCGCCACCAGCACGCTGTAGTTCTCGTTCTTCATGGCGACGAAGCCGCCGTCGTCCGTCGAGGCCTCGGCGGCGCTGTCGACACTGAAGCCGGCTTCCTCGAGCTGCGTCGTGGCCTCCGCGATGGGATCGGCCGCTGTAGCGTCGACGGTCACGATCCATCCGCTGCCGCCGTCACCCTGGCCGCCGGCTCCCACCAGGATCTTCCCGTCGACCACGGGCACCTCCTCCGGCCAGCCCTTCGGCAGTTCGCCGCCCACGCTCACCTGTCCTCCTGTGGCCTGGTCGACGGCCGACTCGACGACGCCGCAGCCGGCGAGTGTCGGCGTCATCAGGAGGGCGACGGCGATGGCGGGTACGGCCAGGCGGGTGCGGAACAACATGGTCTCTCCAAGGTTCGAGTCGTTCCAGCGTACGCGCGGCACCCGGAGAAAACACAGGTGCCGGCATCCGCTCTGCAGGAGAGACGGATGCCGGCACCCGAGGTGTCGCGAGCGACTAGTTCTGGTTCTGCTTCTTCAGGCGCGAGGTCGAGCGGGCACGCGACTGGGCGTCGAGCTCCACCTTGCGGATGCGCACGTTGGCCGGGGTGACCTCGACGCACTCGTCCTCGCGGGCGAACTCGAGGCACTCCTCGAGCGAGAGCTGACGCGACGGCGTCATCGACTCGAAGGTGTCGGAGGTGGACTGACGCATGTTGGTCAGCTTCTTCTCCTTGGTGATGTTCACGTCCATGTCGTCGGCGCGCGAGTTCTCGCCGATGACCATGCCCTCGTAGACCTCTTCGGTGGGGTTCACGAAGAAGCTCATGCGCTCCTGGAGCGCGATGATGGCGAACGGGGTGACGACGCCGGAGCGATCGGCGACGATCGAGCCGTTGTTGCGGGTGATGATCTCACCGGCCCACTCCTCGTAGCCGTGCGAAATGGCGTTGGCGATGCCGGTGCCGCGCGTGGTGGTGAGGAACTCGGTGCGGAAGCCGATGAGGCCGCGCGAGGGAACGATGAACTCCATACGCACCCAGCCGGTGCCGTGGTTGGCCATATTGTCCATGCGGCCCTTGCGCGAGGCCATGAGCTGCGTGATCGCACCGAGGTACTCCTCGGGAGCGTCGATGGTCAGGTGCTCGAAAGGCTCGTGCAGCTTGCCGTCGACGCGCTTGGTGACCACCTGCGGCTTGCCGACGGTGAGCTCGAAGCCCTCGCGTCGCATCTGCTCGACGAGGATGGCGAGGGCCAGCTCTCCGCGGCCCTGCACCTCCCAGGCGTCGGGGCGTCCGATGTCGACGATCTTGAGCGAGACGTTTCCGACCAGCTCACGGTCGAGGCGGTCCTTGACCATGCGCGCGGTGAGCTTGTGGCCCTTGACCTTGCCGACGAGCGGCGAGGTGTTGGTTCCGATGGTCATCGAGATGGCGGGCTCGTCGACGTGGATCTGCGGAAGCGGACGGACGTCGTCGGGGTCGGCGAGGGTCTCACCGATGGTGATGTCCTCGAATCCGGCGACGGCGACGATGTCACCGGGGCCTGCGCTCTCGGCCGGGTAGCGGTCGAGCGCGCGGGTCTTCAGCAGCTCGGTGATGCGGACGTTCTTCACCTGGCCGTCGTGGCGCACCCAGGCGACGGTCTCGCCCTTCTTGAGCGTGCCGTTGAAGACGCGGAGCAGCGCGAGGCGGCCGAGGAACGGCGACGCGTCGAGGTTGGTGACCCAGGCCTGCAGGGGTGCCTCATCGTCGTACTTCGGAGCGGGGATGTGCTCGAGGATGGCACCGAATAGGGGCTCGAGGTCATCGTTGTCGGGCAGGGTGCCGTTCTCCGGCTTGTTCAGGCTGGCGGCGCCGTTGCGACCCGAGGCGTACACGACGGGGACGTCGAGGATGGCGTCGAGGTCGAGGTCGGGCACGTCGTCCGCCATGTCGGAGGCGAGGCCGAGCAGGAGGTCCTGGCTCTCGGCGACGACCTCGTCGATGCGCGCGTCGGGACGGTCGGTCTTGTTGACCAGCAGGATGACGGGAAGCTTGGCCTCGAGGGCCTTGCGCAGCACGAAGCGGGTCTGGGGCAACGGGCCCTCGGATGCATCCACGAGGAGCACGACGCCGTCGACCATGGACAGGCCGCGCTCGACCTCGCCACCGAAGTCGGCGTGGCCCGGGGTGTCGATCACGTTGATCGTGATGGGACCATCGGTGGCGTGCACGCCGTTGTAGGAGATCGCCGTGTTCTTGGCGAGGATCGTGATGCCCTTCTCGCGCTCGAGCTCGTTGGAGTCCATCGCGCGCTCTTCGACGTGGGCGTGGTCGGAGAAGGAGTGGGTCTGACCGAGCATGGCATCGACGAGAGTCGTCTTGCCGTGGTCGACGTGGGCCACGATGGCCACATTCCGGATGTCTGAGCGCAGGGCGATTGCCATATGTCTTGTCCTTGGGTTTCTTCGGTTCGCGCTCTTTCACAACATCGGGCTGGAGCTCGGTGTCGGGCGCGCAAGGCGTCGCGGATGCGGCGCTCAGGTGGGGTCTGCGGGTCGGCGCGCTGAAGTGCGCACAGCCCAATCACACAAGTTTAGCCTGTAATGCTGAACGGCGGGTCCATGCGGACCCGCCGTTCACCATCCAGACGCCTGAACCTAGGAGGCGAGCTCGATGCTCGCTCCGGGAATGGCCGCCAGGAGATCCTGCGTGTACTGCTGCTGCGGGTTGTCGAAGACCTCGTCGGTGCTCGAGTACTCGACGATCTTGCCCTTCTGCATGACCGCCACGTGGTCGGCGATCACGCGCACGACGGCGAGGTCATGCGTGATGAAGAGGTAGGTCAGGTCGAGCTCGGCCTGCAGGTCGGCGAGCAGGCGGAGGATCTGAGCCTGCACGAGCACGTCGAGTGCTGACACGGCCTCGTCGAGGATGACGATCTCGGGCTTCAGTGCCAGGGCGCGCGCGATGGCGATGCGCTGGCGCTGTCCGCCCGACAGCTCGTTCGGGTAGCGGCTCACGAGCGTCTTCGGCAGCGACACCTGATCGAGCAGTTCGAACACTCGCGCCTGCCGCGATTTGCGCGTTCCGACACCGTGCACCGACATCGGCTCGCTGATCGTGTTGCCGATGTTGCGCAGCGGGTTCAGGGAACCGTACGGGTCCTGGAACACCGGTTGCATGCGGCTGCGCAGGTTGAAGAGCTCCTTGCCGCCGAGTGCGTTGAGGTCCTTGCCACCGACGATGATCTTGCCGCTGGTCGCGTCCTCGAGCTTCAGCAGCATCTTCGCGACGGTCGACTTGCCCGAGCCGGACTCGCCGACGAGCGCCATGGTGGTTCCCTTGGCGATCTGGAACGAGACGTTGTCGACGGCCTTGAACTCACCCGATCCGCGAATCTTGTAGACCTTCGTCAGGTCCTCCACCACGATCGCCGGCGGAAGGGTGCCGGCGGCCTCGCGCGCCTCGGCACGGCTCTCGGCCGTCGCGATGAGGTCGACGACCTCGGCTGCGGCCGGGGCGTGGATGTCGAGCTGGGCGAGAGGCGCATCGCTCGCCTGGATACGGCGCGAGGCGAGGCTCGGTGCCGCGGCGACCAGTCGCTGCGTGTACGGGTGCTGCGGATCCTTGAGGATCTTCGCCGACGGCCCCGACTCGACGACCTTGCCCTTGTACATGACCACGAGCTGCTCGGCGCGCTCGGCGGCGAGGCCGAGGTCGTGCGTGATGAACAGCAGGGTCGTGCCGAGGTCGCGCGTCAGGGTCTCGAGGTGGTCGAGGATGACACGCTGCACGGTGACGTCGAGAGCCGAGGTGGGCTCGTCGGCGATCAGCAGCTGCGGGTTGGCGGCCAGGCCCATGCCGATGAGCACGCGTTGGCGCATACCGCCCGAGAACTGGTGCGGGTACTGCTTGAGACGCCGGTCGGCGTCGCCGAGACCGGCCTGCTTCAGCACCTCGATGGCGCGCTCGCGCACTGCCTTCTTGCCGCTGGCGATTCCGTTGGCCGAGATGGCCTCCTCCACCTGGAAGCCGATGCTCCACACGGGGTTGAGGTTGGACATCGGGTCCTGCGGCACGAATCCGATCCGGCGACCGCGGATGTCCTCCATCTCCTTGGGCGAGGCCGTGGAGATCTCCTGACCGTCGAGCTTGATCGACCCGCCGGTGATCTTGCCCGTGCCGGGAAGCAGGTTGATGATGGCGTGCGCCGTCGTCGACTTGCCCGAGCCGGACTCCCCCACGATCGCGAGCGACTGCCCGCGGTACAGGGTGATGTTCACACCGTCGACGGCCTTCACGAGGCCGTTCTGGGTGTTGAAGCCCACCTCGAGATCCGTGATCTCGAGGATGGGGCGTTCGTCGTTCTGTGAGTTCACGGTGTTCCCGTCGTTCTCTCTCGTCGCTGAGCTCATCGTGCGGCCCTCGCCTTCGGGTCGAGCGCGTCACGCACGACCTCGCCGAGCATGATGAAGCTCAGAACGGTGAGCGAGAGGGCGATCGATGGGTAGATCAGCGTCTGCGGAGCGACCCGGAGGTCGTTCTGCGCCTGGCTGATGTCGTTGCCCCACGACATGGTCGTGCTCGGAAGTCCGACGCCCAGGAACGACAGCGTCGCCTCGGCGACGATGGCGGCCGCGAGCGAGATCGTCGTGACGACGATGACCGGTGCGATCGAGTTGGGGAGCACGTGACGCACCAGGATGCGGAAGCGCGAGACTCCGATGGCCGTCGCGGCCATGACGTAATCGGCGTTCTTCACCCTGAAGATCTCTGCTCGAAGAACTCGGGCCGTCGACGGCCACGCGAAGATTCCGATCGCCAGCGAGATGATCCACACGCTGCGGTACGCGGAGAAGACGCTCATGATGACGACGGCGGCGAGGATGTAGGGGATCGAGAAGAAGATGTCGCCGACGCGGGACAGCACGCCGTCGACCCAGCCGCCGTAGAACCCGGCCAGCGCGCCGAAGACGATGCCCAGCACGAAGACCAGCACCGTGACGATGATTCCCACCGACAACGAGGTGCCAGTGCCGTAGATGATGCGGGAGTAGATGTCGCAGCCCTGCTTGGTGTAGCCGAGCACGCTGTCGCCGCCGGGTCCGTCGAGGCTCTTGGAGAGCTCGCAGAACGTCGGGTCGACGGAGGTGAACAGCGACGGGAAGAGCGCGACGGTGACGATCACGAGGATCATCACAGAGGAGATCCAGAACATCGGACGCTTGCGCACATCGTGCCAGGCGTCGATCCAGAGATTCGAGGGCTTGCCCTCGGTCTTGACCTGGTCGATCGCGACGAGCGGCGTCTCCTCGAGAGGCGCGACGAAGTGATTCTGCTGGGAGTTTCTACTTTGCATAACGGATCCTCGGGTCGAGAACGGCGTACAGCAGATCCACCAGCAGGTTCACCACGAGGTAGATCAGCACCATGACCGTGACGAACGCGACGACTGTGGGGCGTTCACCCCGGATGATGGCCTGGTACAGGGTGCGCCCGACTCCGGGCACGTTGAAGATTCCCTCGGTCACCGTCGCGCCGACCATCAGCGTGCCGAAGTCGACGGCGAGGTAGGTGACGACGGGGATGAGGGAGTTGCGCAGGATGTGCACGGGGACGATGCGACGGCGGCTGAGGCCCTTGCTCGCAGCAGTGCGAACGAAGTCCTGACCGCTGGTCTCGATGACTGACGACCGTGTCAGTCGTTGGATCTGCGCGAAGCTGATCGTCGCGAGCACCAGCGCCGGCAGGATCAGGTCCTGCAGTGGCGCACCCGGGCCGACCGTCGCTCGGAACCAGCCGAGCTGGATGGCGAAGACGAGCTGGGCGACGAACGCGATGACGAAGACCGGAACCGAGATCAGGACGAGGCTGACGGCGAGGGCGCTCGAGTCGAAGAACTTGCCCTTGCGCAGACCCGCGATGAGGCCGACGCCGATGCCGGCGACCATCTCGAAGAAGATCGCGAGGGCTGCGAGACGCAGCGTCACCGGGAAGGTCTTCGCGAGGATCTCGGTGACGGGCTGCCCGGAGAACGAGATGCCGAAGTCGCCGACGAAGATCCCCTTGAGGAACAGCAGGTACTGCACGATGAACGGCTGGTCGAAGTGGTAGCGCTCACGCAGCTGCTCGATGACCGCCGGGTTCGGGGTCTTGTCTCCGAACAGGGCGACGATCGGGTCACCCGGCATGGCGAAGACCATGAAGTAGATGAGGAACGTCGTGCCGAGGAGGACAGGCACAGCCTGGAGCACTCGACGGAGGATGTAGCCGGCCATGGATCAGGCCCCGCAATCCGGGGTTTTTGGCATGAGAGAACCAATCTGTCTTTCAAGCTCGATCATCTCAGAGTAGCGCTGTGACGCTATTCGGAGGTCGAGCGTGGGAGTGGGGCGGCAGCTGATAGCTACCGCCCCACAGAGTGCTTCAGGAATACTAACCCCTCAGCGGTGTGCCACGAGAATTACTCGGCGGCGGTCTTCGTCACCTCGTTGTACAGAGGCACCGAGTTCCAGCCGAACTCGACGTTCTCGACGGTCTCGCTCCATGCGCCGTTGACGGTCGCGTACCAGAGCGGGATTGCCGGGAGGTCCTTGAAGAGGATGACCTGTGCGTCCTGGAAGTTCTTGTTCGCAGCGTCGAGGTCGGTCTCAGCGAGGCCGTCCGAGAGGAGCTGGTCGAACTCAGGGTTGCTGTAGTCGCCGTCGTTCGAGCCTGCACCCGTGCCGTAGAGCGGTCCGAGGAAGTTGTACAGAGCCGGGTAGTCGGCCTGCCATCCGGTACGGAACGCCGTCTGGATCGAGCGGTCGGTGATCTTCGTGCGAGCCTCGGCGAACGTCGGGTACGGGTCGCCGGAGGCGTCGATACCGAGAACGTTCTTGATGCTGTTCGACACTGCGTCGACCCAGCCCTGGTGGCCGCCGTCGGCGTTGTAGGCGATCTTGAAGGTGCCGTCCCACGGGGCGATGGCGTCAGCCTCTGCCCAGAGCTTCTTGGCCTCGTCGGGGTTGTAGTCCAACACCTCGGAGCCTTCAAGGTCCTCGGAGTAGCCGTCGATGACCGGCGACGTGAAGTCGTGGGCCGGCGTACGGGTGCCCGAGAAGATCACGTCGGTGATCTCGTCGCGGTTGATGGCCATCGAGATGGCCTGACGACGGAGGTTGCCCTCTTCGCCCGAGAAGTGCGGCAGTCGCGCCGGGATGGTGAACGACTGGAAGACAGCAGCAGCCTGGTTGACGCTGCGGTCGCCGAACTCGTCCTCGTAGGTGCCGAGCGCGCCCGAGGGGATCGCGGTCAGGACGTCGAGGTTGCCACCCTGGAGGTCGGCGTATGCCGCTTCCTGCGTGGCGTAGAAGATGATGTCGAGTCCGCCGTTGGCAGGCTTGCGGCCACCGGTGTAGTCATCGTTCTTGACGAGCGAGATCTTCTCGTTGTGCTCCCACGCTCCCTCTTCGGCGAGCTTGTATGGGCCGTTTCCGATCGGGTTCTCACCGAATGCGGCGATGTCCTCCCATGCTGCCTCGGGCAGCGGGTAGAACGCCGAGTAGCCGAGGCGCAGCGGGAAGTCGGACTCCGGCTGGTTCAGCTCGACCGTGAAGGTGAGGTCGTCGACGACCTTGAGGCCTTCGAGCTCAGGAACGTTGACGTCGTAGCTGAAGCCCTTGATCGACTCGAAGAAGTAGCTCGAGAGCTGCGCGTTGTCGAGAGCGGCACCGTAGTTCCATGCCTTCACGAAGGACTCGGCCGTGACGGGCTCACCGTTGGTGAACTTCTGGTCTGCCTTGACCTTGATCGTGTAGGTGGTCGCGTCGTCGGACTCGATGGACTCGGCCATGTCGTTCACCGGAGCGCCCTTGGCGTCGTAGTAGACGAGGCCCGCGAAGATTTCGTCGAGGATCTTTCCACCGCCGACCTCGTTGGTGTTGGTCGGGATCAACGGGTTCTGGGGTTCAGTGCCGTCCGTGGTGATGATCGCGGTCGTGTCGCCCTTGGGCGCCTCGTCTCCGCCGCCGCCGGTGCTGCAGCCGGACAGGATGAGTGCTCCCGCCGCGGCAAGAGCGATGGCTGCAACGCCAAATCTCTTGGTTCTCAATGTTCCTCCTGGTGAAAAGGGCTTCGCCGCCTCGTTATTCGAGCGCGCACGATGGCCTGAGTACCTACAAAATATGGAGCGGGGAGGCAGAAACCAAACTGTGCCGGGAAACGTTACAGATCAGAAACCTGGCCGACCGTGAATCTGCAGCTGGTGACGGTTCCTCGCAAGATCATTGCGCCCCACGCGCGTTTGCCGAACGGTGTCGGTGGTTTCGCGCTCGAGAATGACAGGATGGCCACATGAGTGACATGCAGGGCGCCTATTCAGGCCGATCAGAGGCCGGAAACGGCGATCGGGGTACAGCGTCGCGCGGCATCCGTCGTCGTCTCTGGATCGAGATCGCGATAGTTCTGGGACTCTCGCTGGGAGCCAGCGCGGTGTACTCCATCGTGGCGATCATCGCTCGGGTGACAGCCGAGACCGCGCTCGGCGATCAGTCGACCTCGCTCAATCCGTCGCAGTCGCCCCGTGAGTGGCTCGACTTCACCTACCAGTTCCTCGGCGTCCTCTTCGATCTGGCTCCCGTGGCGCTCGTGTTCTACCTGCTCTGGCAGCCCGGCATCAACCCTTTCCGCCGCATCGGCTTCGACCTGACACGTCCGGGACGGGATGCTCTCGGCGGCCTCGGCCTGGCGGCGGCCATCGGCATCCCGGGGCTCGCGCTCTACGCCGGCGGTCGCCTGATCGGCATCACCGTCGACGTGCAGGCGTCACCACTCGACACCGCGTGGTGGACGATTCCGATCCTCGTCTTCGCGGCGCTGCGCTCAGCCCTGTCCGAGGAGATCATCATCGTGGGCTACCTGTTCACCCGCCTGCGCGAGATCGGCTGGGGCAAGTGGCAGATCATCTTGTCGAGCGCGGTGCTGCGCGGCAGTTACCACCTGTACCAGGGCTTCGGGCCGTTCCTCGGCAATGCCGCGATGGGGGTGGTCTTCGGATGGTGCTACTGGCGCTGGGGGCGCACGATGCCACTCGTCATCGCTCACACGATTCTGGATGTGGTGTCCTTCGTCGGGTATCCGCTGGCCGTCGTGTGGTGGCCTGGACTGTTCTGACCCTGCCTGTCGCCACATGCTCCTCCGCCGCGACGTGCAGCGGCAGCACGGGCAGCGGCGGCGCCACTGGCCGCTCCGCCTCGTCGTCGTGGGCGAGGGCGGCGCGTCGCGACGGCGTGCACACGACCATGACCTCCGGCATCCACGCGCCCAGGCCGTAGGCATGGTCGCTCACGGCCTGCGCCTGCAGCAGAGCGGATGCCCGTCCCGGATCTGTTCGCTGCAGCGCCGCGGCCCGCGACTCGAGACTCATCCGGTTGCCGATCACGGACAGGGCGGCGATGAGGCCGACGAAACCGAACGAGGCCGTCGTCCAGAGCAGATCGAAGACGTTCATGGCATCCTCCCGACGTAGACGTCGCTTAGATTCGCAACGGTACGCCGGGAGGGGCCGGATGGCTAGAGTTCCTGCTCGCTGAGGGCCGGGCGAAGCCCGCGCTCGAAGCGCTTCGGTCGCGACCTTCGGGCCGGACCTCAGCGAACAGGAGAGGCGCCTACTCCGCGAACGCCTCGATCGGCGGGCAGGCGCACACGAGGTTGCGGTCGCCGTAGGCCTGGTCGATGCGGCGCACCGGAGCCCAGTACTTCGTGCGGATGAGCGAGTGCACGGGGTAGACGGCCTGCTCGCGGGTGTACGGGTGCGTCCACTCCCCCTCGATCACCGATCGGGCCGTGTGCGGGGCGTTGCGCAGCGGGTTGTCGTCGGCCGGCCAGTCGGCTCGAGCGACGGCATCCGCCTCGCCCTTGATCGCGATCATGGCCTCGATGAAGCGCTCGATCTCGGCGAGGTCCTCGCTCTCGGTCGGCTCGACCATGAGGGTGCCCGCGACGGGGAACGACATGGTCGGCGCGTGGAAGCCGTAGTCGACGAGGCGCTTGGCCACGTCGTCGACGCTCACGCCCGTGGCCGCCGTGAGAGGACGCAGGTCCAGGATGCACTCGTGGGCGACGAGGCCGTTGTCGCCCGTGTAGAGCACCGGGTAGTGCTCGCGCAGTCGGGCGGCAATGTAGTTGGCGCTCAGCACGGCGGCTCCGGTCGCCTGCTTGAGGCCCTCAGCGCCCATCATGCGCACGTAGGCCCAGGAGATGGGCAGGATGCTCGGGCTGCCGTACGGAGCCGCTGAGATGGGTCCGCCGTCGTGGTTGTAGATCCCGTGGTCGCGGCGCTGGGCCATCGGGTGGCCGGGCAGGAACGGCGCGAGGTGCGCCTTCGCCGCCACGGGACCGACTCCGGGTCCGCCGCCGCCGTGCGGGATGCAGAAGGTCTTGTGCAGATTCAGGTGCGAGACGTCGCCGCCGAAGTCGCCGAAACGTGCGAATCCGAGCAGCGCGTTGAGGTTCGCGCCGTCGACGTAGACCTGTCCGCCGGCATCGTGCACGGCCAGCGTGATGGCCGTGACCTCGTGCTCGTAGACGCCGTGCGTGGACGGGTAGGTGATCATGAGCGCCGCGAGGGTGTCGGCGTTGGCCGCGATCTTCGCGCGCAGGTCGTCGAGATCGACGTTGCCGAGCTCGTCGCAGGCGACGACGACGACCTTCATGCCGGCCAGCACCGCCGACGCCGCGTTGGTGCCATGTGCGCTCGAGGGGATGAGGCAGACCGTGCGCTGCACGTCACCGTTCGCGCGGTGATAGCCGCGGATGGCGAGAAGGCCGGCGAGTTCGCCCTGGCTGCCTGCGTTCGGCTGCAACGACACCGAGTCGTAGCCCGTGACCTCGGCGAGCCAGTTCTCGAGCTGCTCGATGAGGGCGAGCGACCCGACCACGTCGGCTTCGGGGGCGAACGGATGCAGCGAGCCGAACTCCGGCCAGGTGACGGCCTCCATCTCGGTGGCCGCATTGAGCTTCATGGTGCAGGAGCCGAGCGGGATCATGCCGCGGTCGAGGGCGTAGTCGCGATCGGCCAGCTGCTTGAGGTAGCGCATCATCGCCGTCTCGGAGTGGTGGGTGTTGAACACAGGGTGCTCGAGGTAGCCGCCGTCGCGGGCGAGGTCGACCGGAACGGCCGCCTTCACTGCGTCGACGGAGTAGTCGAGGGAGATCTCGAGGCGCTCGGGCAGGCCGAAGGCGTGAGCGATGGCCGCGAGGTCATCCGTCGTGGTGGTCTCGTCGACCGACACTCCGACCGTGGCGTCCCCTGCGAGGTGCACGTTGTAGCCGAGCTCGCGGGCGCGCTCGACCACGGTCGAAGCCAGGCCGGGCACGTTCACGCGGATGGTGTCGAAGAAGTCGTCGCTCGCCAACGTGAGGCCGTACTCGGTGAGGGTGGCCGCGAGGGCGCGAGCCGAGAGGGCCGTCTTCGTCGCGATGTAGCGGATGCCGCGAGGGCCGTGGTAGACGGCGTACATCGACGCCATGACCGCCAGGAGCACCTGCGCCGTGCAGATGTTCGACGTGGCCTTCTCGCGGCGGATGTGCTGCTCGCGTGCCTGCAGGCTGAGCCTGTAGGCAGGGTGGCCATCTGCATCCTGCGACACTCCGACCAGTCGACCGGGAAGCTGGCGCTCGAGGCCTGCCCGCACGGCCATGTAGCCGGCGTGCGGTCCGCCGAAGCCCATGGGAACACCGAAGCGCTGGCTGGTGCCGACGGCGACGTCGGCGCCGAGCTCGCCGGGACTGGTCACCAGCGCGAGGGCCAACAGGTCGGCGGCGACGACCGTGAGGCCGCCCTGCGCCTTCGACGCTGCGAGGATCGCGGCGGGGTTCCAGAGGTTGCCCGAGGCTCCCGGGTACTGCACGAAGACGCCGAAGTGGTCGCCGAGTCCGGCGAAACCAGCCTCGTCGAGGCGCGCCAGCGGAGCACGGACGAGCTCGATGCCCACGGCCTCGGCGCGTGAGGCGAGAAGAGCATCCGTCTGCGGGAAGGCGTCGTCATCGACGATGAATCTCGGGCTCTTCGACTTCGAGCCACGGCGGGCCAGCAGCATGCCCTCCACGACGGCCGTGCCCTCGTCGAGCATCGACGCATTGGCCGTGTCGAGTCCGGTGAGGTCGGTGACCATGGTCTGGAAGTTGATGAGGGCCTCGAGGCGACCCTGCGAGATCTCGGGCTGGTACGGCGTGTACGCCGTGTACCAGCTGGGGTTCTCGAGCACGTTGCGCTTGATAACCGCCGGCGTGATGGTGCCGTAGTAGCCGAGGCCGATGAGCGAGGTGCGCACGGTGTTCTGGTCGGCCAGGGACCGCAGCTCGGCCAGGGCCTCACGCTCGGTCGCCGCCTCGGGGATGACCGAGGTCAGGTGCTCGCCGATCGCGATCGACGCCGGAACCGCGGCCGACATCAGCGATTCCAGAGAGTCGTAGCCGAGCTCGGTGAGCATCGCGGCCTGGGCGTCGAGGCCGACGCCGATGTGGCGACGCCCGAAGGCGTCCATGTCGAAGGCCGAGGAGGCTGAAGTCATTGCGCGCGTGATCCGATCAGGTTCGAAGATACGGGATGGAGGAGACTCGGCTACTCGCCGACGATGGCCGAGTACTCGTCGTAGGAGAGCAGGGCGGGCAGCTCGGTGAAGGTCACCTTGATGAGCCATCCGTCGCCGAAGGGGTCGGAGTTCACCAGCTCGGGGGTGTCGACGACGGCGTCGTTGATCTCGGCGACGGTTCCGTCGATGGGGGCGAACAGCTCGCCGACCGACTTCGTCGACTCGATCTCGCCGACGACGACGCCGCCCTCGACCTCGGTGCCGACGGCGGGCAGGTCGACGAACACGACGTCGCCGAGCTTGTCAGCGGCGTAGGCGGTGATGCCGACGGTGGCGGTGTCGCCGTCGACGAGCACCCACTCGTGCTCGGCGGTGTACTGGAGCGTGGTCTTGTCAGCCATGATGGCGTCCTCTCAGGGGGTGTGGAGAATTGGGGTGAAAGTTACTTCTGGCGCTTGTAGAACGGAAGGGCGACGACGGATGCCGGGATCCGCGTGCCGCGCACGTCGATGAAAAGCTCGGTGCCGACCTCGGACACCGCAGCGTCGACGTAGGCCATCGCGATCGGGTGGCCGAGCGTCGGAGACAGGGCGCCGCTCGTGATGACGCCGACGGCAGCGGCATCCGACTCGGTCGATGCGTAGACCTCGTAGTCAGCGCGCCCGGCGCGCTTGCCCTCGGCGACGATTCCCACGAGTACGCGGGCGTCGGCGGCCGGACCGGCCTCGATGGCTGCGCGTCCGACGAAGTCGCCCTCCTTGGCGAGCGCGACGACGCGGCCGAGACCGGCCTGCACCGGGAAGGTGTCGAGTCCGAGTTCGTGGCCGTAGAGCGGCATGCCCGCTTCGAGCCGCAGGGTGTCGCGGCTGGCGAGTCCGGCAGGAACGAGGCCGTGGTCGGCGCCGGCCTGGGTGAGGGCGACCCAGAGTCGCGCGGCGGCATCCGTCTTGATATAGAGCTCGAAGCCGTCTTCGCCCGTGTAGCCGGTGCGGCCGACGAAGAGCGGGACGCCCTCGAAGTAGCCCTCGCTCGACCAGTAGTACTTGAGGTCGGCGAGCGGGGTGCCGAGCTCGGTGATGGCCGTCGTGGCCTCGAGGATGGCGCGGGCGTTCGGCCCCTGCACGGCGATGAGGGCGATGTCGTCGCTCTGGTCCTCGACGCGCACGTCGAAGTCGGCGGCGCGCTCGGTGAGGGCCGCGACGGCTGCGGCGCGGTTGCCGGCGTTGGCCACAACGAGGAACTTCTGCTCGCCCAGGCGGTAGACCACGAGGTCGTCGATGATTCCGCCCGACTCGGTCAGCAGCAGGCTGTACTTCGCCTGGCCGAGCGCGATGACGCTGAGCTTGCCGGCGAGGGCGTAGTCGAGATAGGCGGCGGCATCCGTGCCCTCGACCAGGATCTCGGCCATGTGCGAGATGTCGAAGATGCCGGCGGTCGTGCGCACGGCGTGGTGCTCGGCGAGATCGCTGGAGTAGCGGACCGGCATCTGCCAGCCACCGAAGTCGGTGAAGCCGGCTCCGGCCGTGACGTGCAGGTCGTGCAGGGGGCTGAGACGATCGGACACGAGTTCTCCAGAGTGTGCGCAGAAGGCGCGACCGAAGTCGCTGGGAACTCCCCCTCTGTCATTGGCCTGAGAGTTTCACCCGGCGCACGAGGCGCACGGACTTTCACCGTCGGCGGGATGCGCTGCGCTGGGGTCTCGATACGGGTCCGGCTGACGCCGGGCCCTACTCGACCTGGGTTCGCGCAGCGAACCCACTTTTCAGAGCGGCCTCGTTCTTGCGGTGTAGTGACCTGAGAGATTGGCGGGGAGGCTTGCTCCGTCGGTGCCGGCTGATCCGGCTCTCCCGCAAGGCGTCGATGGCCCGATATGCGATTGTGCGGCCAGTCTACCGGGTTGGCGGGACTCCCCCGCGATCAGCCGCCGACGATCTCCGGGTGCGCGATGACCCAGGCGACCGCTACGAAGAACATGATGTTGATGGCCACTGTGAACCAGAACGCCGACCGGAACGACCGCTTGGTGGTCTTGTGCCTGAGGAGCTGCTGTGCGGCGATCGCGCCGGGCCATCCGCAGAAGAGTCCCAGCGTGAGCAGCGTCGACTCGGAGACCCGCCAGCGTGCCGCACGCGCAGCCCGCTTGTCCCGCCAGTAGGCGATGAACGTCACGACACCGACGATGCCGTACACGACGCCCGCCCACTCCGGCACGCCCCAGGTCACGGCGATGGCGATCCAGACACCGGCGAAGGCGACCACCGTGATCAGGCTCGCCAAGGCACCGTCCTTGGCACCTGGGCGGGCACGCCTGCGATCGCGGCCCCGGTCGACGGCAGTCAGGCGCACGGACGACTGCCGTCGCCGAGGTCGACGAAGCCGAAGCCCTTCTCGTCGTTCCACGAGGCCAGAGTGCCGGTGTATTCATAGGTCGTCCGTGCCATAGGCGAGATCGTACCGGCAGGAGCCCATGGTGCCGGCACGCATCGATTTGGAGTTCAGGTTGAGATGACTGTAAGGTGATCTCACCTAGTTATGGTCACTGTGACCTTTACTCGATCCGACTGAACGGATGTCTGAGATGACCGGAACGGATGCGAGCCCCGAGCGGGCCCCGGGCGTGGCGAGCGACGCCGCCCTGGCCGTGTCGACGGTCATCTTCGCCCTGCGTCCGCACGAGACGACGGGGCGCATGACGCTCTGGATCCCTCTGGTCCGTCGCACGCGCGATCCGCAGAAGGAGCTCTGGGCGCTGCCCGGCGGCTGGCTCCCGGTCGACGAGGAACTCGTGAGCGCCGCGGCCCGCACTCTCGGTGAGACCACGGGACTCGCCCCGACCTACCTCGAGCAGCTGTACACCTTCGGCGAGCTGGAGCGCTCTCCCGGCCGCCGAGTCGTCTCGGTGGTCTACTGGGCGTTGGTGCAGTCGGCCGAGGCCGAGCGCGCAGCCGAGAGCGAGAACGTGCGCTGGTTCGTTGCCGACGAACTGCCGTTGCTCGCCTTCGACCACAACCGCATCATCGAGTACGCGCTCTGGCGCCTGCGCACCAAGGTGGAGTACGCCGCCATCGCGCATGCCTTCCTCGGCGCGACCTTCACCCTCGCGGAGCTCCGTGAGGTGCACGAGGCCGTGCTGCAGCGGCACATCGATCCCGCGAACTTCAGGCGCACGGTCGAGGCCTCCGGAACCGTCGTCGCCACCGGCGAGGTCGTCGCCGGCACCCGGCATCGCCCACCCCGGCTCTACCGCTACAACGCGTCCATCGACCTCGCCGACCGCGGGCCGCTCGGGCCGGAGTCGGTGCCCGGCACGGCTGCATCCGGCGCGGTCGGCGCCGCTGCGTCCGCCCCTTCTTCCACTCCGTCCGATTCACACACAGGAGAACAGCGATGACGATCTCGCGCATCGAGCTCGGCGGGGCATCCGTCGATGCATCCGTCGACCGCACCATCCAGTCGGTCCAGGCGGGTCAGGCCGAGGGCAGCACCTGCTCCCCCGCCCTCGCTGCCGGCCCCTGGGAGTTCGACGCCGGCCCCCTGAGCTACGGCCCGGGATCGTCGATGGGTGACGTGATCCCGGTCGGCTCGCCGCGGCAGGGCGAGCTGCCCGCCGCGTATCGAACGGCATCCGCCGACGAACTCGACGCACGCATCCGTGCCGCGAAGGCGACCCTCGGCGAGCGCGTCGTGATCCTGGGGCACTTCTACCAGCGCGACGAGGTCATCGCCTACGCCGACTTCGTGGGCGACTCGTTCCAGCTGGCGAACGCTGCGAAGGCCAAGCCCGACGCCGAGGCGATCATCTTCTGCGGCGTGCACTTCATGGCCGAGACCGCCGATCTGCTGTCGCGTCCGGAGCAGGCCGTCATCCTGCCGAACCTCGCCGCCGGATGCTCGATGGCCGACATGGCGGACATCGACTCGGTGCAGGAGTGCTGGGAGCAGCTCGAGGCCCTCTACGGCACGGAGCCGGATGCCGACGGCCGCGTTCCCGTCATTCCCGTGACGTACATGAACTCCTCGGCAGCCCTCAAGGGCTTCTGCGGTGAGCACGGCGGCATCGTCTGCACCTCCTCGAACGCCGAGACCGTTCTGGCGTGGGCGTTCGAGCGCGGCCAGCGTGTGCTGTTCTTCCCCGACCAGCATCTCGGCCGCAACACCGCGAAGGCCATGGGGGTTCCGCTCGAGCAGATGCCGATGTGGAACCCGCGCAAAGCCCTCGGCGGGTCGAGCGCGGCTGACCTGCTCGATGCCCGGGTCATCCTGTGGCACGGCTTCTGCAGCGTGCACCGTCGCTTCACCGTCGACCAGATCGCCCAGGCCCGCGTCGACCACCCCGGCGTGCGCGTGATCGTGCACCCCGAGTGCCCGATGGCGGTGGTCGACGCAGCCGACGAGTACGGCTCGACCGACTACATCACCAAGGCCATCGCGGCGGCCCCGGCCGGCTCGACCTTCGCCATCGGCACCGAGATCAACCTGGTGCAGCGCCTCGCAGCCGAGTACCCGCAGCACACCATCTTCTGCCTCGACCCGGTGATCTGCCCCTGCTCGACGATGTACCGCATCCACCCCGGCTACCTCGCCTGGGTGCTCGAAGCGCTCGTCGGCTCGGCCGAGCGACCGGCCGAGGTGCTCAACCGAATCACGGTGGGCGACGATGTCGCGGCACCTGCACGCGTCGCCCTCGAACGGATGCTTGCGGCCAGGCCCCCGGCATCCGGCGGCGGATCCGCATCCGTCATCGCCCCTGCTCCCGCCCCTGTCGTCTCGTTCGTCGGAGCCTGATCATGCACGTCCTGGTGATCGGCAGCGGCCTCGCCGGGCTGTTCGCGGCTGTTCGCGCCACGGATGCGGGCCACAGCGTCACGCTCGTGACGAAGGGCGCCCTCGCCGAGAGCAACACCGCCTACGCCCAGGGTGGCATCGCGGCCGCGCTGTTCCCCGACGACTCGGCCGACGCCCACCTCCTCGACACCCTGAGCGCCGGCGACGGTCTCTGCGACATCGATGCCGCCCGCGTGCTCGTCGACGAGGGGCCGGCTCGGGTGCGAGACCTCATCCGCTTCGGCGTCGCCTTCGACGGCGATGAGTCCGGCTCCGGCCTGGCTCGCGGCCTCGAGGCGGCCCACAGGCGGGCCAGGGTGCTGCACGCGGGCGGCGACGCCACGGGCTTCGCGATCGAGCACGCGCTGATCGCGACGGTGCGCCACCGAGCGGCCGTCGTGCACGAGCACACCATGCTCGTGGACCTGCTGACGGATGCCGACGGCGTCGTGGGCGCCCTGGTGCAGGGTTCCGCCGGGCCAACTGCATCGGCACCACCCGCAGCAGCTGCGGTCTCCCGGTGGGAGATCCGGGCGGATGCGGTCATCCTCGCGACCGGCGGAGCCGGCCAGCTCTTCAGGCACACCACGAACCCTGCCGTCGCGACCGGCGACGGAGCAGCGGCCGCCTGGCGAGCCGGTGCGCGCATGGCCGACCTCGAATTCCTGCAGTTCCATCCGACGGCGCTGGCCGTGCCGGGCACGCCCCTCGTCTCGGAGGCCGTGCGCGGCGAGGGCGCCGTGCTGCTCGACGCCCACGGCGAGCGCTTCATGCTCG
Source organism: Leifsonia stereocauli (assembly GCF_038432415.1). NCBI lineage: Bacteria > Bacillati > Actinomycetota > Actinomycetes > Micrococcales > Microbacteriaceae > Leifsonia > Leifsonia stereocauli. Next base: position 423,354 of record NZ_JBCAUN010000001.1, on the reverse strand, counting down.
ACGCGCATCCGCTCGCCGAACTCGCTCCCCGCGACGTCGTCGCCCGGGCCATCGCCGTCGAGATGGCCGCCCAGGGAGGTGAGCCCGTCCTGCTCGACGCCACGGCGCTCGGACGAGATGTGCTCGAGACGAGGTTCCCGACCATCACCGCCGCCTGCCGGGCCGCCGGCTACGACTGGGCCGTTCAACCCGTTCCCGTCTCCCCTGCTGCGCACTACTGGATGGGCGGCGTCGCGACGGACACCTGGGGACGCACGTCGCTCGCCGGCCTCTACGCGATCGGCGAGGTGGCCTGCACGGGTGTCCACGGGGCCAACAGGTTGGCGTCGAACTCGCTGCTCGAGGCCGCGGTCTTCGCCGATCGGGCGGTGCGCGATCTGGCGGCGGCGGCGGTCGTCGCCGGCGACGGTGCCGGAAGGCGAGGAACTTCTGAGTCCGACGCCTCCCTGCCCACCGACCTCGTCGGCGCGTCGGACAGAGACTCATCGCTTTCCAGCACGGACAGCGGACTCCGCCTCTCGATCCAGGCCGTCCTGTGGGAGCACGCCGGCGTGCTGCGCTCCGGCGACGGCCTGCGGCACGCCCGTGCGGCCCTCGCCGCGCTGCCCAGGCCCGACACCGAGGCCGTGTGTGATGCCTCGGTTCTCGAGGACGCCAACCTGCTCGACCTCGCCCGCCTCATCGTCGCCGCAGCGCTCGCCCGCGAGGAATCGCGCGGCGCCCACTTCCGCTCCGACTACCCCGTCGCGAACCCGCACCTCGCCGTTCGCACTCCCCTCCGAGAGGAATCCCTCGCATGCTGACCCCCGCCGCCATCGACCGCATCGTGGCCGCAGCGCTCGAGGAGGACGCCCCCTGGGGCGACGTCACCTCGGCGACGCTCATCCCCGAGACCGCAACCGCCACTGCCCAGCTCGTGGCGCGCGAGCCCGGCGTCTTCAGCGGAGCCCGCGTCTTCGAGGCTGCGTTCCGCCTCACCGATCCGCACGTCGTCGTGACGCCGAAGGCGTCCGACGGCGACGTGTTCGAGACCGGCACAGTGCTGGCAGAGGTGACCGGGCCCGCCCGCGGCATCCTGCAGGCGGAGCGCATCGGTCTCAACTTCGTGCAGCGCATGGCCGGCATCGCCACCCTCACGGCCCGGTACGTCGCCGCGACGACGGGCACCGGCGCGCGCATCGTCGACACCCGCAAGACCACTCCTGGACTGCGCGTGCTCGAGCGCCAGGCCGTGCGCGACGGCGGCGGGCACAACCACCGGCACTCGCTCTCCGACGCCGTCATGGCCAAGGACAACCATCTCGCCGTTCTCACCGCCGGTGGCCTGTCGGTGACGGATGCGCTGCTCGCGGTTCGCGCCCGGCTGTCGCACACGACGCACCTCGAGGTGGAGGTCGATCGCATCGACCAGATCGAGCCCGTGCTCGCAGCCGGAATCGACACGATCATGCTCGACAACTTCAGCCCCGACCAGCTGCGCGAGGGTGTCGCACTCGTGGCCGGTCGCGCCATCGTCGAGGCCAGCGGAGGCGTGAACCTCGACACCGTCGCCGCCATCGCCGCCACCGGCGTCGACGTCATCTCGGTCGGTGCGCTGACGCACTCCGTGCGCTCGCTCGACCTGGGGCTCGACGTCGTCATCGAGGCATCCGGCGCGGAATCGGCCCCGGTCACGACCCCGGCCACACGGTGATCTACCTCGACAACGCCGCGACGACTCCCGTGCGCCGGGAGGCGATCGAGGCCATGTGGCCGTACCTCACCGGGAGCTTCGGCAACCCGTCGAGTGTGCACGGCGTTGGCGAGATCGCCGCACGCGGGCTGCGCGAGGCCCGCGCCGAGGTGGCCCGCATCGTCGGCGCGCGTGCTGGTGACGTCGTCTTCACCTCGGGCGGCACCGAGGCGGACAACCTGGCGATCAAGGGCATCGCGCTGGCCACGCCCCGCGGTCGACACATCATCACCACGCCGATCGAACACGAGGCCGTGCTCGAGTCCGCGGCGTTCCTCGAGCGCGTGCACGGCTTCGAGGTGACCCTGCTGCCCGTCGACTCTGCCGGCATCGTCTCGGTCGACGACCTCGCCGGGGCCATCCGCGACGACACGACGCTGATCAGCATCCAGTATGCGAACAACGAGATCGGCACCGTGCAGCCTCTTCCCGAGCTGGCCGCCATCGCGGCTGCCCGCGGAGTCCCATTCCACACCGACGCCGTTCAAGCCGCCGGATGGCTCCCCCTGGGCATCGACGACCTCGGCGTCGACGCTCTCACCCTGGCTGGCCACAAGGTCGGCGCCCCCAAGGGCATCGGGGCTCTCGTGGTGCGCGGGCGCATCCCGCTCGAGCCCGTGCTGCACGGCGGCGGGCAGGAGCGCGAGCGCCGCAGCGGCACCGAGAACGTCGCTGGAGCCGTCGCCTTCGCGACGGCCCTGCGTCTCGCGGAATCCGAGCGAGCGGATGCCGCGGCCAGGGTGAGCGCGCACCGAGACGACTTCATCGCGGCCGTGCTCGCATCGGTCCCCTCGGCTCGACTGACCGGCGACGCGACGCACCGCCTCCCGGGCACGGCGTCATTCGTGTTCCCGGGCACGAGCGGTGAGGCCGTCCTCCTGGAACTCGAGCAGCGCGATGTCGTGTGCTCGAGCGGATCGGCGTGCGCCGCCGGCAGCGACGATGCCTCGCACGTGCTGCTTGCGCTCGGACTCGATGCCGGGGTCGCCCAGACCGCCGTGCGCTTCACGCTGGCGAGCACGACGACGCCCGACGACCTCGCGACGGCGGCCACCGCGGCAGCACAGGCTGTCGACGCCGTCAGCGGCATCCGGAACTGAGCGCTAGAGCCAACCGCGCTTCTTGAACACCTTGTAGAGGCCGAACCCCATCGCCACCATGAGCGCCAGAGCGAACGGGTAGCCCCACCGCCAGTGCAGTTCGGGCATGTAGTCGAAGTTCATGCCGTACACGGTTCCGACCAGGGTCGGGGCGAACAGGATCGCCGCCCAGCTCGAGATCTTCTTGACCTCCTCGCTCTGCGCGATATTGGTCTCAGAGAGGTTGCGCATCTCGTCGTTCTGGCGCTGTCCCACGAGGGTCAACTGCACGGTGAGGGCGCTCTGCAGCAGCTGCCGGTAGCTGTCGCCCCGGTCGATGATGCGCAGCACGTGGTCGTTGACGTCGCGCAGGTGGCGCTGCAGCTCCAGATCGACACCGTACTTCTCCGACCCTGCCTGCAGGCCGGCGAGCATGCCGACGAGGGGCTGCGTCGCACGCTGGAACTTGATGACCTCGCCCGAGAGGTCGTAGATGCGGCGTGACACGGCGGAGTCGCCGTCGAAGATCTGGTCCTCGATCTCGTCGATGTCGTTCTCGAGCCCGGCCATGACCGGCGTGTACTCGTCGACCACCTCGTCGAGGATGGCGTACAGCACTGCCTCCGGGCCCTGTGCCAGCAGCTCGGGCGCGGCCTCGAGGCGGTGGCGGACGGCGGCCAGGTTCGGGGCTTCGGCGTGCCGGATGCTGACCACGAAGTCCGGCCCGATGAAGATGTGCACCTCGCCGAACTCCACCTCCTCCACATCGTCGAGGTAGCGAGCTGGCCTCAGCACCACGAACAGAGTGTCGCCGTAGCGCTCGAGCTTCGCCCGCTGATGGCCGTTCCTGGCGTCCTCGACGGCCAGGTGGTGCAGCCCGAACTCGGCTGCCACGGCGTTCAGCTCGATCTCGCTCGGTCGGTACAGCCCGATCCAGGCGAACCCGCCGAGCTCGGCCTTCGCCTCCAGTGTGAGGTCGAGGGTCTCGGGCGTCGCCACCCGCTTCCCGTCGACGTAGACGGCGTTGTCGATGACGGCCATGGATTCCTTCGGTGCAGCGGACGGACGGCCTCAGAGTACGCCGCAGTGTCGGCGGCTCGCGGTACCCTCGCGGTACCCTCGCGGAACACTCACGGTCGACGTCCGGAATTCTTCGCCGATTCCGGGAATGTCGTCGGCGTCGCTCCGGTTCGCACTCAGTACACGCGACAGCTCTTCGGAGGCAACGCCGCCCTCGCTCGCCCAGCCACCCTCCCACCCTTAAGGGGATCCCAGTGACCGACAAGACCACCTCCGACGCCTTGGCGCCGAGTGATCTGGCCTCCGGCCGCACCGACCAGACGCCGTCGGATCAGACTCAGACGGATGCCGCCCGCGCGGAACGCGCCGGCCGTGAGCGCAGCGTGCTCTGGGTACTGCTCGTCGCCACCTTCGTCGTCATCCTGAACGAGACGATCATGAGCGTCGCGATCAAGACGCTGCAGGTCGACCTCGGCATCGACGCCCGTGCGGCCCAGTGGCTGTCGACGTCGTTCATGCTGACGATGGCGATCATCATCCCCGTCACGGGTTTCCTGCTGCAGCGCTTCACGACGCGCTCCATGTTCATCACAGCGATGACGCTGTTCTCGCTCGGCACGCTCCTCGCCGCCCTCGCACCGGGGTTCGAGGTGCTGCTCGCAGCCCGCATCATCCAGGCCTCGGGAACCGCCATCATGATGCCGCTGCTGATGACGACGATCATGACCGTCGTGCCCACCGCGGAACGCGGGAAGACCATGGGCAACGTCTCCATCGTCATCTCGGTGGCTCCGGCAATCGGCCCGATCATCTCGGGCGTCGTGCTCTCCCTGCTGAGCTGGCGCTGGATGTTCTGGATCGTGCTGCCCATCGCGCTCGCGATGCTGGTGCTCGGCTACCGTCGCCTGCAGAACGTCGGCGAGACGCGCAAGGCGCCCATCGACTCCCTCTCCGTCGTCCTCTCGGCATTCGGCTTCGGAGGCCTCGTCTACGGGCTGAGCCGCATCGGCGAGACGCCGGCCGCAGGTGAGGACGCCGCCATGGCCGCGATGCCCATGTGGATCTCGCTCGGTGTCGGAGCCGTCTCGCTGGCCGCCTTCATCATCCGCCAACTGCTTCTGCAGCGACGCGACCGCGCCCTGCTCGACCTGCGCGTGTTCCGCTCATCGACCTTCACCTTCTCGGTGATCATGATGGCGGTCAGCATGATGGCGCTGTTCGGCACCATCATCGTGCTGCCCATCTACATGCAGCAGGTCCTGGGCCTTCCCACCTGGCAGATCGGCCTCATCCTGCTGCCGGGCGGTCTCGTCATGGGCCTGCTCGCGCCGCTCGTCGGGCGCCTCTACGACAGGGTCGGCCCGCGCGTACTCCTCGTTCCCGGAGCCATAGTCGTGAGCGGAGTGCTCTGGACCCTCACGACCGTCTCCGAGGACACCTCGCCGCTCTTCATCCTCGCCGCGCACGTCACTCTGAGCGTCGGGCTCGCCTTCCTGTTCACCCCGCTGTTCACCGCCGGCCTCGGTTCGGTGCAGCCGCACCTGTACTCGCACGGCAGTGCTGTGATCGGCACTGTGCAGCAGGTCGCCGGCGCCACGGGAACAGCCCTGTTCATCACCCTGATGGCCACACAGACGGCAGCGCTCACGGCGGCAGGCGATGCGCCGAACACTGCAGCGGCCGGCGGAGTGCAGGCGGCGTTCCTGGCCGGAGCGATCATCTCGATGCTCGGCATCGTGGCGGCGCTCTTCATCCGCAAGCCCGTCGATGCCCCAGAGGGCGTCATCGCCCACTGACCGCACTCGTCGAGCGGGACCGCCCGGCACACGCTGATCGCCGCTGATGTCTGGCTAGGCTCAGGACATGAGCGACAACACAGCTGCAGACCGCGAGGAACTCGACCGCGAAGAGGACGAGGTCTCCCCCGAGCCCGAGATCCTCAAGGAATGGCTGCCGGACGCGGAGCCGTCCGAGGGCCCGGCGCCGGCTCCCTGAGCACCCGCTCGGCGAAGGCATCCACCAGCGCGCGTCCGTCGGGCCAGGCACCGAGCCCGCTGTCGGTGTTGATGTGCCCGAGCGCGCCCGCGACGACGAGCTTGGCGTTCCAGCGCGTTGCCAGCTCCACTGAGGCATCCGCAGAGCAGTAGGGGTCGTCGCTGCTCGCGATCAGCAGCAGGGGAACGGATGCGGCCCGTCTGGCGATGCCGATGAAGCTGGGGCAGCGCTCCGGGAACACATCGATCGCCTCATCGGGCGGCGCGATCAGCACGGCTCCGGCGACCCCGGTGGCACGCCCTCTGCCGAGCAACTCCACCGCGGCGATGCAGCCGAGGCTGTGGGCGACGATGAGCACCTCGCCCGCGCCGGACTCACTCGCTCGGTCGACGGCCTGCTCGAGGGCGGCGATCCAGTCCTCGATCTCGGGATGCGTCCAGGACGATGGCGCAATACTCCGGATGCCGGGGTCGTCGTTTCCCCAGAGGGTCTGCCAATGCTGCGCGCCCGACCCGTCGATCCCCGGGACCATCACGATGCTCATGGCCATCCACTCTGCCAGCGCCGGCGCGGTGAGGCCGCTGGACGACCGTCATCCTTCGTCGAGATGCCGCCACGATCTCGTGGCGGCATCTCGACCTCAGGCCATGCGGTCCATCAGGACCAGTGGATCTCCTCGGGAGAGTCGGGGATGTGCACGAGGGGGCGGCGCGATGTGACGACAGGAGCGCCCCACCCGTCATAGTCGCCGGAGTGGGCGTCGACGACCGCGGTGACCGCGCGCACGAAATACCGCGCGCTCTCCTCGTCGACCGCGTCGAGACGCACGGCGCACATCACGTGCGAAATGTTCGTCGACATCGTCGAGCAGCGGAACGAGAGCCGCTCCAGCTCGGCGACAGCGGCTCGGGCGTCGGCATCCGTCGGGAAAGAGGCGAAATGTTCGACCTCGCGAAGCCGGGACAGGTCGTCGCCGAGTATCCGGCGATTGTCGATCTGCGTGCGATCGACTGCGAACTGAGAGGCGAGACGTCGGGTGTACTCGTCGGTCATTCGTTGATCCCTTCTGTGACCATTTATGGTCACAGTACCGACTCCCCCGTTCGGGGCGCATCCCCTCTCAACAGCTCCCAGCGCACTCCGAGGAATCTCCCTGATCCGCAGGGAGAAACTTTCACCTCGGAAATGATGGCGTCAGCAGTCGGGGCGGCAGGACCGCTGCGACAGCGCGTCGACCAGCACGTCGCCCAGATCCTCGGGCTTCGCGGCCGAGTAGGCGGCCCCACCGGTGACCTTCGCGATCCTGGCCATGGCATCGAGGTCGGTGTCGGGGCCGAAGCCGATCATGATCACGGGGACGGGCCTGTCGGGATCGGCCTGCTTCTCCAGCTCCGCGAGCAGGTCGTCGAGGGAGATGCCGTTCTCGTCCTCGTTCTTGCCGTCGGTGATCACCAGCAGGGAGTTCACCTTGGAGGCGTCGTAGCCGTCGCGCACGTTCTTCACGCCGGCGAGCGTGGTGTCGTACAGGCCGGTCGCACCTCCCAGGCGGTCGGGCAGGGAGGAGACGATGCCGGCGATCAGCTGGCTGTGTGCGGCGTCCCCGAGCGGGGCGATGGGGGCGAGATCCTCCCAGTCCTTCTCGCCGTCGCGCTGGGTCGAGAACACCCAGACGCCGAGCTCCACCTCGCCCGAGAACTTCTGCAGTGCCCCTGATGCCGCCTGCTGGAAGATGTCGATGCGGCGGAGCCCGCTCTCGGACGGCTCTTCCATCGAGCCCGAGACATCGATCGCCGCGAGCATCCGCGACCGCAGGTTGAGCACACCCCAGGTGCGCAGGACGCTGAGCTGCGATGCGCCGTCGGCTCCGGCCATCAGCACGACGGGCTGCGCGACGACGCCCGGCGCATCGACGATCCCGGTACCGTCGCCCTCCCGGAATCCGCCATCCGCGATCGCTTCGGCCGAGGCATGGACCGCATCCTCGAAACCCGCGATGAGGGCATCGAGCTTCTCGTCGCCTGTGGACGCGCCACCGACGCGCACGAAGGGGAAGTCGACCCCGACCGTGCCGTCGGCCGGATAGAGGGCGAGGAACTGGTCGCTGTCGGGTGCGGAGTTCGTCGACGCCACGGCCTGTTCGGTGGTCACGACGACAGTCGGGACAGCCGCAGACTCCGCCGAGACGAGCGCGGCGTCGAGCGAGCGCGGGATCGTCTTGCCGAGGGCGATCATCGCGCCGGCGAACGGGCGGGCGTCGTCCCCAGGCGCGTGGGCACCCAGGGCTCCGAGTGCGGCGAGGCTCGCCCCGCTGCCCTCCGGGTCTGGCAGTAACGCCGACAGTGAGCCGTCGAGGATCGACGCCCATCCCACGGGGTTCTCGGCGAACGCCGCCGACTGCGCCGCGGGTGCGGCGAAGACGACGGGCGTGGTCGCGACGGCGTCACCGAAATCGGCCGTGGGTGCTGGCCGGCCCAAGGAGGCGGCCGTCGCGTCCGTGCGCGTTCGCCAGGCGGCGGAATCCGGAACCCAGACGTCGGCGTGCACGTCGTTTCCCGCGGCGAGGACCGATGCCGTGTCGGCGGAGTCCTGGGCCTTCACCGTGGTCTGAGTGCAGGGATGGTCCGCGTCGAAGTCAGCCGCGATGCTCGCCATGACCGGGGCGATGGCCGGATCGGCGACGACGGCCAGCGGGCTGACGGAGTCGCAGGATGCAGTCGGGGTCCCTGTGGGCAGCATGCCGTCGAGGGAGCCGCTCGCCCACGCGATGCCGCCACCGGCGACGACGCAGATGGCCACGATTGCGGCGACGGAGCCCCAGATCAGGCCTGGACGGCGTCGCTTGACTGTGTGACGTCCCACGATGACTCCATTGTCGATACGAGGCCGTCAGCAGCCAGGATTCGTCTAGTTGTGGTGTGACCCCCGTGAGGGGGCCGACGTCAGTGTATCCGACGGGAGCCGGAGCGCAAGAGGTAGTTCAGTCGAGCTTGGGAGCCCGTTCACGCAGACCCACGATGAGGGTCGCCACGAGCTCCCGGATGCCGACACGCAGGTCGATGCGCATGGCTGCGAGTGCCGGATCGCCTGCGTATGCCTCCGCCATCGCCGGGGAGGGCTGCGAGGCCGCCCAGAGGCCGCCGATGACGATGATCGTGCCGCCCGAGAATGCCAGGGCGGCCGCATCGCCGTTCTCCCCCAGCGCTGGCCGCGCGAACCCCGCCAGCTCGTGCGCTGTCTCGAGCGACGAGCGCTTGTAGGCGGCTGCCGCCACGACCGAGACGTTCCGTTCGAGTACGACGGCGGCACTGGCGCACAGGTCGCAGAAGACGGGTCGGTCGACGGCCGCAGCGGCGATCATGGCGGCGAGGCCGTCGACGGTTGCGGCCGCCCGAGGGTCGGCATCCGTCAGCGCGCGGAGATCGGTCAGCCAGCCGCGGAACTCGCGGTCGTAGAGCTCGAGAAGCACGGCCTCGCGCGAGTCGAAGTAGCGCAGCACATTCGATTTCGCGAGTCCCACTCGGTGGGCGAGAGCGGTGAGGCTCAGCTCGGAGACGCGCGTTTCGGAGAGGATATCGGCGGCTGCATCGAGGATGGCCTGGCGGCGCTCGGCGCGCTGCCCGTCGTTGCGGGCCCGATGGAACGGTGCTGCGGACGTCATCCTGAGTCTTTCCTTCACAACAGAAATAACAGAACTGCGGTCTGTTATCGTGGATCTCGTAAGAGACCATCGGTCTATTATCTCTCGAAGGAGTCCCCATGTACACCGTGCCCGACCAGTCCGGACGCCTCGTCGTCGTCACCGGCGCGAACAGCGGAACCGGCAAGGAGGCCGCGATGCGCCTCGCCGCGGCCGGAGCCCACGTCGTCATGGCCGTTCGCACCATCGAGAAGGGCGAGGCGGCCCGTGCGGACATCCTCGACCGGTTCCCGGCGTCAAGTCTCGAGGTCCGGCACATCGACCTGTCCGAGCTGGCGACGGTGCACGCCTTCGCCGATTCGCTCATTGTCGACGGCCGCCCCGTCGACACCCTCGTCAACAATGCCGGCGTGATGGCTCCGCCGAAGCGCATGGAGACGCGCGACGGCTTCGAGCTGCAGTTCGGATCGAACTTCCTCGGCCCGTTCGCCCTGACGAACCTGCTGCTGCCGCTCGTGCTCGAGTCGGAGCAACCGCGGGTGACCACGATGACCAGTGGCGTGGCCAACGCCGGGAGGATCCACTTCGACGACCTGCAGTACGTCGAGCGCCGCTACGTGCCGATGCTCGCCTACGCGCAGTCGAAGCTGGCGAACATGCTCGCCGCCCAGCACCTCGCGCGCGTCTCGGACGAGCGCGGATGGAAGCTGCTGAGCACCTTCGCGCACCCGGGCTTCACGCGCACCAACCTGCAGAGCGCCGGCGCCAATCTCGGGCGCGAGACGCCGCACCGTTCGCCACTCTCCGGTGACCGCACCATCGTGCCGTCACAGGACGTCGAGCAGGGCACCGAGCCGCTGCTGTTCGCTGCGACCTATCCCTACGCACCGCAGGGCAGCTACTACGGCCCCAACCGTCTCGGCCTCGTCGGCCCGACCAAGCGCGTCGACCCGCCGCGCTCGGCCAGGGGTGTGGACCTGGCGGCCTCGCTCTGGACCGTCGCCGAGTCGCTCACGGGCACGCGGTTGCCGGATGCCGCCTCCTTGGCGGCCTGACACCGGGTGCTAGAGCACGGCATCGATCCCGTCGGCCTCCAGGTACGCGGTGCCGTACAGATCGCAGCCGATGATCGCGAGGCCGCGGATGAGCTCTGCGTCGAAGACGAACGGTGCCTGCGTGCTCGATGAAATCGCCGACCACCAGAGTCGCAGCTCGTAGTCGGCACGCAGCTTCTCCAGCTGCTCCTGCTTCTCGCGGAAGACGTCGACGAGCAGGCGAATGCTGGTGGAGCCGGCGGCATCCGCCACTCCGGCGTGGGCCGGATCACCCCGCACGGTGTGTTCCCAGAGCGAGTGGGTGTACTGCGTCGGCGAGTGACTGCCCGCCCGGCGCGAGCGGGAGCGTCGGCGCGCATCGCCGATCTCGTGGATCGACGTGGGCTCGACCCCGAGCGCCGCGGTCACCGCCGCCGCGCTCAGATGGTCGGAGTAGATCGCGAGCGTCGCGATGTCGTCTGTCGGCATGTCATCCCCCCAGTCCGTAGCGGCCCTCGCCACCCCGGTCGTCGTCATCATCGTCGTCATCATCGGGCTCGCCGAGCGGGTCGTCGTCTCCGTCGTCGATGTCGCCGGCGGCTCCGGCATCCGTCACCGGATCGAGCCAGGCCGGTGCGACGATCTCCCCGGCCGCCGCAGTGAGCTCGGCGACGGACGCCAACAGGGAGCCGAAGCTCGTCGATCGCAGCAGGGCGACCTGGTCGAGTTCGCCGAGCGGGGCTATGCCCGCGAGCTGCCACGATGCCTCGGCCGGATCTTCGGAGAGGGTCACATCGGCGGACCACGACCCCTCGACGAACTCGCTCGCCCGAGCGAGGGATCGGCGCACCACCCGTTCGGCATTCTCGAGCGCTCCGCGATCGTCCTCCGACCAGACCAGCTCCGGCAGCACTCGCACCTCGGCCACGGGGTGCGGATCCTCCGGCAGCCAGTCGACCACCTCGATGCGGCGTCCGCCCTGCGCGACCAGCGCGAGGGTGCCGTCGGCCGTTCCCATCTCGGTGACCGTCGCGACGGTGCCGACCGAGAACCTGTGCTCTCCGCCGCCGACCTCCTGGCCGCGTTCGATGAGCACGACCCCGAACTCGGCCGGGATCTCCTCCAGCAGTCTCGAGAGCATCACGAGGTAGCGCGGCTCGAAGACGCGCAGGAGCAACGGCATGTGCGGGAAGAGCACGGAACCCAGGGGGAACATCGCCAGCTCGGCCATGATGCCAGCGAACCACGTCGCGGCACCGAAGGCCATGGATCACCGGCAGGTACACAGGATCGGGTCGGGCTGCGGATGCCGCAGCGACGGTGCTGCCCGACGCCGGCACTTCCCGACCACGCTCGACCCGAGTATGGTCTGGGGCGACGCCGACGCCCATCCCGACCGGAGGTACCCGTGAAGCTCCGATTCCTGCACGCACCCGTTACCGACCTCGCCGCGGCGGACGCCTTCTATCGCGACGTCCTCGGTTGGGAGGAGGCCTGGCGCGAGGGCGACGACACCGTCGCCTTCCAGATCCCCGACAGTGACATCCAGGTCATGCTCTCGGTCGACCCCGACCCGGCAGGCCCGATGTACGAGGTCGACGACCTCGACGAGTACCTCGCCGAGACGCCGGGGCTGACGGTGACCGCGCCCCCGCGGCCGATCCCCGACGGCGCGGTCGCGGGCCTCGTCGATCCGGCCGGGAATGCATGGTTCGTGTTCGACCAGCACCCGGAGGGGTAGGGCTGCGGCCGCGACTGCTGGCGGCTCGCTAGCGTTGACTCATGACGATCGACGAGTGGGAACAGCGGGTCGCGGAGTTCTGGGAGGCGTTCGACGCAGCCCCTCCCGAGAGCGACGTGCAGGCGCATCCGTTCGTCGCACGCCTCGACGCCCTCGCTGCCGACTGCCCGGCCGATGACGGTCGCTCTGAATTCGAGCGCGGCTGCATCCGTGATTCGACAGGACGCACCGGCGAGGCCGTCGGTCACTACGCGGCCGGGCTGGCCGCCGGACTCGATGACGTCCGACGGGCCCGAACCCTGGTCCAGATGGCGAGTTCCCGACGGGTCCTCGGTGAACCAGATGCAGCACTCGCGATCATCGCGAAGGCCGACCCGCATGCCCTCGGTGGTGCGCCCAGCGCCGTGCGAGCGCTGATCCTGCACGACCTAGGCTCACCCGATGAGGCGCTGCGCGTCGCGATCGAGGCGCTCGTGCCGCACCTTCCCCGCTACAGGCGCTCGATGGCGAACTACGCGCGGCTGCTCACCGAACCTGAGTAGGTCTGGCGATCCCTTCCGCCGAGGGACGCTCGGTGCCACGATGGACGGCATCCGTTCGAGGAGGCATGAGCATGTCGATCATCCGCACAGTTCCCGATGACGAGGCCACGGGGCGCCTAGCCGAGCTCTACGCCGACGACATCGCCGACCAGGGCTTCGTCGCCGCCCACACGCGGGTGATGGGGCTGCACCCGGAGGCCTACGACGCGTGGGAGGCGCTGATCACCGCCATCGGCCGGCCGATGGGCAAGCGCCGGTACGAACTGGTGACGCTCGCGGCGGCGCGCGGGTCGCACTCCCGGCACTGCCGGCTGGCCCACGGGCGCCGCACATTCACCCTCGCGCTGTTCGACGAGGACCAGCTGGTCCGGCTCGCGCGCGATTACACCGACGCCGACCTCACCGAGGCCGAGGTGGCCATGATGGCATTCGCCGAGCAGGTGAGCATCGACGCCTCGGTGATGACGGATGCCGACAGCCAGCGCCTGCGCGAAGTCGGGTTCAGCGACCGCGAGATCCTCGACATCACCCTGGCGGCCGCGGCGCGCAATTACTACAGCCGCGCTGTGCAGGCTCTCGCGGTCGACGTGGACGAGACGCCGGGGATCAGCGAGGAGCTGAAGGAGGCCCTGGTCGCCGGCATCTGACCAGGCGCTGTCCGCCCGCTCCCTTGCGCACCTATTTGAGCAACCGCGACAGGATGCGGTCTGCGAGCACCTTGCCGCCGGTCTGGCAGGTCGGGCAGTACTGCAGGCTCGAGTCGTGGAAGTTGACGTCGCGCACGGTGTCGCCGCACACCGGGCACGGCAGGCCCGAGCGCGCGTGCACCCGCATGTTGGCCCGCTTGGCGTCTTTGAGCTCGGCGGGCGGCTTGCCGGAGGCTGTGGCCGCGGCATCCGTCAGCGTCGTGCGCATAGCGTCGTAGAGGTGCTCGACGGTCTCGGGCGACATCGTCGCCGCGATGGCGAACGGTGAGAGCTTCGCGACGTGCAGGATCTCGTCTGAGTAGGCGTTCCCGATGCCGGCGATGATCGACTGGTCGCGCAGCAGCCCCTTGATCTGGGTGCGTCGCCCTCGGAGCACCTCGGCGAACTCGGCCTCCGTGAAGTCGTCGGCGAGGGCGTCGGGGCCGAGTCGGGCGATGCCCGGTACGTCGTGCGGGTCGCGAACCACATAGACGGCGAGAGACTTCTTGCTGCCGGCCTCGGTGAGGTCGAAGCCGGAGCCGTCGTCGAGTCGCACTCGCAGGGCTATGGGCGAGCGCCCGGGCTTGATCGCGGTCGCGGGCACCGCGTCGAACCAGCGCAGCCAGCCGGCTCGGGCCAGGTGGAAGACGAGATGGGCGGCATCGGTGCCAATGTCGATGAACTTGCCGTGGCGCGTGACACTGGCGATCGTCGCCCCGTCGAGAGCGTCGATGGGCGGGTCGAAGGTCTTCAGCGCCGAGAACGAGGTGATGGTCGCGAGGCTGATGGCGTGGCCGACGGTGCGCTCCGCCAGGAAGGCGACGAGCGCGTGGACCTCGGGCATCTCGGGCACGCGTCCAGTCTGGCCCGACGGTGCGACATTCGGGAGGGGGTTGCGCCCATCCACTCAGCGGCGTTCAGGCCCGATCAGCCGATCGCCGCAGGAGCTCCTTCACCTCGGAGGCGAACGGCTCGACCGGTCCGTCGACCGGGACTGCGGGCGCGACGGTCGTGATGGGCAGCACCGCGACGGCGCTCGGCGCGAGACCCCACTCGGAGCGCCAGCCGCTGATCTGGGTGGCGGATGCCGCATAGACGATGCGGCCGAGCCCCACCCAGGCGTGCGCCGCCGAGCACATCGGGCAGTGCTCGCCCGAGGTGTAGACGATGGCCAGTGCCCGCTCGTCGGGGGCGAGGCTGTTCGCGGCCCATCGGGCGATCTCGAACTCCGGATGCAGGGTCTCATCGCCACCCGAGGTGCGGTTGCGATCCTCGAACAGGGTCGCGCCTGCGGCATCCGTCAGCACCGAGCCGAACGGCTCGTCGCCGGCTTCGAGCGCCTCGCGAGCCAGCTCGACCGCGCGGGCGAGCGCCCGGCGGTCGGCTTCCGTCACCGGCACGACCTGTCAGTCCTCGAGTCTGAAGCCGACCTTGAGGGTGACCTGGAAGTGCGCGACGGCACCGTCGGCGACCTCGCCCCGCGTCGAGACGACCTCGAACCAGTCGATGTTGCGCAGGGTCTGTGCAGCGCGGGCGATGCCGTTGCGGATGGCGGTGTCGGTGCTCTCGGGCGAGGTTCCGACGATCTCGGTGACGCGATAGGTGTGGTTGCTCATGATGCTCCCGTCGGCCCGCGACCGCGGCGGTGCGGGGTGGTTCCGAGGCTACTCCGGCACGGCGGCGTCGTGCCGGAACATGTCACCGTGAGGTCATGGAGCCCGTCAGCCGAGGTCGCGACGGATGCCGAGGGCAGCGTCGACGGCCTCGCTGATGTCGTCGTAGCGGCATCCGCCCGGGCAGTCGTAGTCGACCACGGCGAGACCGGAGTCCCCCATGGTCGGCACGACGGCGACGCCGACGTTCGCCGTCGACGCGCAGCGCGGGCAGGCGAGCGTGAGGCGGCGTTCTGTCATGCCTCAGTGTCGCTCATCACGTCCCGATCGCGCAGCGAAGATCACCAGTTCCTCAGGATGCCCTGAGTGGCAGGATCGCGTCGCCGGTCTGGCAGCTCGGGCAGTACTGCGCCGTCGTGCTGGCGAAGCTGAAGTCGTGAATGGTGCCGCCGCACACAGGGCAGGTCTCCCCTGCGCGACCGTGCACACGCATGGCCGCGACCTTGGTCTCTTTGAGCTTCGCGATCGCCACGCCCCTGCGGTCGGAGATCGCGCCTGTGATGGTCGCGACGGTGGCGTCGAAGAGGCGGTCGAGCGCGTCGGCGTCGAGGCTGGCCGCGTGCACCACCGGCGACACTTTTGCAGCATGCAGGATCTCGTCGGAGTAGGCGTTCCCGATGCCGGCCAGCGACTCCTGTTCCTGAAGCACGGCCTTCACCTGTTTGCGACGACCGACCACGGCACCGTCGAAGTCCTCGCGCGAGAACGCCGGATCGGCTGGATCGGGTCCGAGCTTCGCTACAGCCGGCACCTCGGCCGGGTCGTCGACGACCCAGAGACCGAGCGAGACCCAGTCGCCGGCGTCTGTGAACTCGAGGATCGACGCGTCGTCGAAGGCGAGGGTCACCAGGGCCGGTGGCGGCGCGGGTGCGTCCTTCGCCGCTGGTGCGTCCGCCGGTGCGGGTTCGCCTGCAGGTGCGGGCGATTCGCCCCTGGCGGCGTCCGCCCCACCCCATCGGGCCCAGCCGTGCCTGCCGAGCGACACGACGAGATGCTGCGCTCCGAAGGCCAGATCGAGGAGCTTGCCGTGGCGGGCCACCCCGGTGACGCGTTCACCCATGAGCGACTCCGGCGCACGAGCGCGGGTCTTCGTGGTGCGGAACTCGAGCACGTCGACGCCGGTCAGCGCGTGGCCAGTCAGGCGCACACCGAGTTCTTCGGCGAGCGCCTGCACCTCCGGTGATTCAGGCATGACGCCAGCCTCGCACATGCCGCCGACATGCGGTCAGCGGGATGCCGGTCGGCGTGCGGCAGCCGTCTGCGGATGCCGCACGCCGGCGCCCTACTCCGTCGCGAAGTCGAGCATCTCGTCGGCCACGGCGATGACCGACCAGGTGCCGCCCTCGGCGTCGGTGAGTTCGTAGGCCGGCACGACGACCACACTTCCGTCGGGCTGCCACTGGCTCGCGAGCCCGAGCCTGGCACTCACGATGTCGACCTGGTTCACCGGCCACGCCAGTGCGGCTCCGGACGACGGCATCGCCGGCGGCTCGGTGGGCGGCACCCACTCGACCGGGGCGTCGCCTTCGGCCGAGATGCCGGCATCCGTCGCCCGCATCGCGATCGGGAGGTTCGTCATCTGGGCGCCGAATCGCGGGTCGGAGAGCCGCTCGAACGCCTCCTGCTCACTGACGACCTCGTAGTCGCCCAGGGGAACGATCGTCGCCAGTCCGCCGTAGGAGTTGACGATGCCGGCTGTCGCGAGCTCGAGAGTCCACGGCTGGTCGACGCGCTGGCCGTCCACGACGGGCCAGGCCTGAGCGGTGCGGGTGAGCGAGCCCTCCCACGTCTCGGAGCTGTACTGGAAGGCCTCCGGGTCGCGCCCGGTTGCCGCGATCACGGAGCGCAGGGATTCGATGGCGGCTTCCTCCCCCGGGACGGTGCCGTCGCCCGTGGGTACGCATGCCCCTGTCTCGTCGGTCTCCTTGCAGTTCCAGGGGTTCGCCACCGGATCCGAGTACGAGAACGAGAGGGTGCCGTCGAGGTACACCGAGAGCCCTGGAGCGGTTCCGTCCTGGCTCCCGACATACCAGGCGCCGTCCTTCAGCTCGGGCACGCCCTCGAGTCCGAACGCCGCAGCGAGTGCCGACACGGTCTCGACGTTCGAGGCCGCGCGAGCATCGAACGCATAGCCCGGCGCCGATCCGCCAGCGGTCGACAGGCCCGACGACGTGAAGTCGTTGCGCCCGAATCCCGACGGGTACATCATGTCGGCGGTCGAGCCGGCGGCCATCTTGCGGCTCTCGGGTGCCGCCCCCGCGGCAGGCACATTCGGGGCGACGCCGGAGTCGGCGGCGCCCTCAGCCGCCCCCTGCGGGGCCCCCTGCAGTGAAATGGGCGGCGCCGCACCGTCGGCGAGCGTGGAAGTTCCGCCCGTCGACGCCCCCACGGCGTACCCGGCGGCACCGAAGATCGCGATGGATGCGGCGACGGCCGCGATCGGTATCCACCGCGGGCGCCGACGCACCCGCTCGGTGCCGAGGTCGGTCACGGGCGCCGGCTCCCCCGCCGGATCGTCCGTGGCCGCCTCGGAGTCGGGTACGCCCCCAGTCGCCGCAGCGATGACCTCGTCCACGAATCCAGCGCGAGGTTCGACCTCGGCTGCGGGGTCGGCGGCGCGCAGGCGCGCCTCGGGGTCGAGTCCGTCGTCCCGGTCGAGTCCGTTGTCATCGCTCATGTCGCTTCAGCCTTTCGTGCGTGCGCCTACTGATACCTATGTGCAGAGAGCGCCGAACCTTGCACGAGCGTCTAGAACGACATCCGTTCGCCCCACGCCTCGCGGAGGCGCTTGCGGGCACGGGAGAGAGCGGCATCCGCCCCCGACCGCGAGATGCCGAGAACCGCGGCGAGCTCCTCGCCGTCCAGGCCCTCCCAGGCGTGCAGCAGCAGGATGTGCCGATCGCGCTCCCCCACGGTTGCGAGGGCCCCTCGGAGCTCGGCGTCGAACAGGGCGCTCAGCTCGGGATCCTCGCTGACGCGAACCGTGCCGGCCTCCGGCACCTCGTCGACGGGGAGGTCGATCGTCTTGCGGCGGTGATTGGCGAGGGTGAATCCGGCTGTTCGGTACAGCCACGGCAGAACGGCGTCGGTCGGCACGACGCTGCGGCGACGCCAGGCCGTGGCGAAGACCTCGGCGGCCAGGTCCTCGGCGTCCTGCCGAGGCCCGCGGCGGGCGAAGTAGCGCACGAGGGCGGTGGAGTGCTCTCGAACGACCGCGGTGAACCAGGCGACGTCGTGGCTCGCCGCAGCGCCCTCACGGGGCGGGTCGGCGCTCTCGGGCATCCCCACTCCCTCGGTCACGTCGGCGTCTGCTGCAGTGCTGGCGATCCTCACACCCTGAATGTGTCGGGTCTGCCGCGAGTCTTGCACGGGCGCACGACGAAGTTCGGGAGCTGAGACGCCGGTCGGCGTCGATCGCCGGTCGCTCGTCCTGATCTCCGGATGCCGCAGGCCTGCGCAATACAGGCTCGATCGCGTTCATCAGGGCGTGTCGTGTGCAGACACGCCTGTCGATCGCAATCCAGCCTGAGTTGCGCGGGTCGAGCTCAGTACTCGCCCTTGATCACGAAGAAGGAGCCGCGGATGGTGCCGGCCAGCTTCGACTTCTGGCGAGCGAACTTGAATCGTGCGGCCAACTCTTCAGGGACCTCCATCCCATCGGAGAGCTTGAACCCGACGGCTCGCTTGCCACCCTCGTCGAGGCCGTACATCACGTTGATCGAGAGTCCGGACTCGTAGAAGACGTACGTCATCCGGGTGCCGTCGACTTCGAAGTCGGTGACCTCCAACGGGCGGGAGGCGATCACGATGTCCCGCTCCTCCTTGAGGATGCGGCTCACGCGATCGAGGGCGGCTGGGTCCTCGTCGACGGTACTGACCGTGAAGACGTGGTCGAACTTGTTCTTGAAGTACCGCGCCTCATTGGCACGGAGCCCGGCGAGAGCATCCGTGACCGGCGAGGACTCGAGGCCCTCCGTGGAGACGTTCACGAAGTCGACGGCGTACGGCATGGGTCCTCCCGGTGTGCGAATTGACCCCACCGTACTGCGGCGGTCGGGATGAGGGCTTCTCGGATCCTGCTCGGTGACTCCCGGATGCCACCCCACAGGTGCGCCGGGCAGGACTACCATGCGAGCAGAGCCCATGACCGGGTGCGTCAGCATTCAGGCGCTTCCGTCCGAGAGTGGGAGTGCACCATGACGACGACGAGACCCCTCCGCTGCAGGTTGCGCATGCACAAGTGGGTGCTGCGGCACCAGGAGGAGACGGGTCTGGCGTACCACGAATGCGCTCTCTGCGGTGTGGAACGCAGCGACGACGGTCCTCCGGGAACCTTCGACTTCTCTTGACGCGCCGTCTCGGGCGGCGGCTCGCCCGACTAGACGTTGAAGCGGAACTCCACCACGTCGCCGTCCTGCATGACGTAGTCCTTGCCCTCGATGCGGGCCTTGCCATGCGAGCGGGCCTCGGCGATGGAGCCAGTGGCGACGAGGTCGTCGAAGGAGATGACCTCGGCCTTGATGAAGCCGCGCTCGAAGTCCGTGTGGATGACGCCGGCCGCCTGGGGCGCCTTGGCACCGGTCGGGATCGTCCAGGCGCGGGTCTCCTTCGGACCTGCCGTGAGGTAGGTCTGCAGGCCGAGCGTGGCGAAGCCGATGCGGGCGAGCTGGTCGAGGCCGGACTCGTCCTGGCCGGTCGACGCGAGGAGCTCGGCGGCGTCGGCCGGGTCGAGGTCGATCAGCTCGGACTCGATCTTGGCGTCGAGGAGGACAGCCTGGGCAGGAGCGACGAGGGCCTCGAGCTCGGCGCGCTTGGCGGCATCCGTCAGCACGGCCTCGTCGACGTTGAAGACGTAGATGAAGGGCTTGGCCGTGAGCAGGCCGAGCTCCTTGATGGGCGTGATGTCGACCTTGGAGGCCGAGAGTGGCGTGCCCTTCTGCAGCTCGGCGAGAGCCTCCTGCGCTCCGACGAGAACGTCGGAGCCGATCTTCTTGGTCTTCAGCTCCTTCTCGAACCGCGGGATCGCCTTCTCGAGGGTCTCCATGTCGGCGAGGATGAGCTCGGTGTTGATGGTCTCCATGTCGGACTTGGGGTCGACCTTGCCCTCGACGTGCACGACGTCGTCATCGGTGAAGCCGCGCACGACCTGGGCGATGGCGTCGGCCTCGCGGATGTTCGCGAGGAACTTGTTGCCGAGGCCCTCACCCTCCGACGCGCCGCGCACGATGCCGGCGATGTCGACGAAGGAGACCGGGGCCGGCAGGATGCGCTCGCTGCTGAAGATGCCGGCGAGGGTCTCGAGGCGCGGATCGGGCAGGTTCACGACCCCGACATTCGGCTCGATCGTGGCGAACGGATAGTTCGCCGCGAGCACCTGATTCTTGGTCAGTGCGTTGAAGAGGGTTGACTTGCCGACGTTGGGCAGGCCGACGATGCCGATTGTAAGAGCCACGGGGGTCAATGGTACCGGTCGCGGGTGCGCGCGGGTGCGGGTGCGGGCGGTCGGCGCGCAGCGACTACGCCGTGATGACCATCCGCTCGATGGCGGAGCCGTCGTCGGTGAGGTCGAACGTGAACGTGGACGGTCCGTTGAATCCGTTGCCCCCGACGTCGGCGAGTACGACCACAGTGCGTCCCTCGATGCGGAAGCTCGTGATCTCGAAGGTCTGCTCGACGCCGATGGACTCGCCCTCGGTCCATTGACGAACGCCATCGTGGCCGGTGAAGGTGCGACCCCAGTCGTCGATCACGCCGTCGGCCGCGAAGGCCGCGACGAAGCGATCGACGTCACCGGCGTTGGTCGCCTCGAAGAAGGCGTCGACCGGATCGGGCAACGCGTTCACGAGCGGACCCCGGTGCGGGCCGGCAGCTGCAGGGCGGGCAGCAGTTCGCGCAACGAGGTGATCTCGAGGTCGGGGACTGCATCCGTCGCCGTCGCCGTCTCATCGAGACGGTTGAGCCAGATGCCCCGGATGCCGGCGGCCTGGGCCCCTGCCACGTCTTTGTCGAGCAGGTCGCCCACGTGCCAGGCGGTGGCAGGGTCGGCGTCGAGCTCGGCCAGCGCGTGGTCGAAGATGGCGCGGTCGGGCTTGGCCGCTCCGACCTCACCAGAGACGAAGACGGCGTCGAAGCTGTTCTCGATGCCCAGGGCCTCGAGCTTGGCGCGCTGCGCCCCGGTGGGTCCGTTGGTGACGACGGCCAGCCTGATGCCGGCCGCGCGCGCCTCGGCGAGGGTGTCGACGACGTCGTCGAAGAGGGTGTGCCCGCCGCGCTCGGCCCGGTGATAGGCATCCGCCGTCGCCTGCAGCAGCTCGGCGTCGTGCAGCCCGAACTGCTCGAAGGTGCGGCGCCAGGCCTCGAGTCCGAGCTCGTCGTTGTCAAGATGGCCGCGATACCAGTCGAGCTCGATCTCGGGCCAGTACGTGTCCCAGACGGAGTCGTTGACCTTCTCGATCTCGAGAGGGTCGAGGCCGGGGTGCGCCGCGGAGAGCCCCTCGCAGGTGGACCTGATGGCCTCGCGCAGCCGACTCCAGTCGAGCATCGTTCCGTCGAGGTCGAGGAACAGGGTCTCGATGACGCGATCACCGTGTTCTGGATGCACTGCAGCTCCTGTCTCTCCCCTACTTCCGGCGGGGCCGGGAGACCGGGTGCGCTCACCCTACGGCCGCCCCCTGACATCCGTCTGAACGACGGGTGACGGATGCCGCCGGCCCACCATTCCGCCCACGGCATCCGTCTCCCGCAGGCTGATGCCGACAGGCCGCCGCCGATGCTGGCCGTGTCGGCGGAGCGTGTAACGATGGCAGTGTGCCAGTGAACTTCACCGCGATCGACTTCGAGACTGCCAACGGATCGAACGTCTCGGCGTGCTCCGTCGGCATGACCAAGGTGCGCGACGGCAAGGTCGTCGAACGCGTGGGCTGGTTCATCCGCCCGCCGTTCCCCCACGACGAGTTCAACGAGTGGAACATCCGCATCCACGGCATCCAGCCCGAGCAGTGCGCCGACGCGTTCGAATGGGGCGACCAGCTGCCCGATCTGCTCGCGTTCGCCGAGGGCGACGTGCTCGTGGCGCACAACGCCGGCTTCGACATGGGCGTCATCAAGGCGGCGTCGACGTTCGTCGGATCCGCGGTGCCCGACTTCCGCTACCTCTGCAGCCTGCAGGTGGCGCGCAAGACCTACTCGCTCGACTCGTACCGCCTGCCAGTGGCCGCCATGGCCGCCGGCTTCGAGGGCTTCACGCACCACGACGCCCTGGCCGACGCCGAGGCATGCGCGCACATCATGATCGACGCGGCCGCGCGCCACGGAGTCGGCGACATGGACGCCCTCGCCCAGGTCGTCGGTGTGAGGTTCGGAGCCATCGGCCCGGTCGCCACGGCCGCGAAGGCGGCTACGCACGGCCCGATGGCACTGGCGTAATACCGCTCCTGACTCCGTCGCACGCGACGCGCGCCGGAAAACAGGCCGGACCGCACGAATCGCTCCGGAACAGGCCGGATCGCCCTGTTCTCGCCATTCCGGCCTCTTCTCTCAGGCTTCGAGCCGGCGGATGCCGCGGCTCGCGGGCCGGCGGACGCCGAGTGTCGGCGGGGCAGGCGACACTGGAGCCATGGACATCCTCGGACTGATCATCGGCCTCGTCGTCGGCATCGCGCTCGGCGCCCTCGCGACGGCGTTCCTGCTGCAGCGTCGCGCCGCAGCGGCCCGCGAGGCTGCCGCGCAGTCCGGCGTGATCGTCGAGGACCCCGCCGTCGTCGAGATGCGCCACCAGGCGCAGCTGGCCGAGGTGCGCTCGGCCGAGCTGGCCGTCCAGGCCGAGATCCGTTCCACCGAGCACGCCGTTCAGTCCGAGTTGCGTTCCCAGCTCGCCGCCATGGACGCGACAGTGGCAGGTCTGCGCGAGCAGATCGGCGCCGCGCAGTCGCAGTACCGCGAGGTCGTCGAGCAGCACCGCACCGAGCAGCGGGCCCGTGAAGACCGCGAGAAGGCCGAGAGCAAGGTCCTCCAGGCGCTGGCCCCGGTCAAGCAGACGCTGTCCGAGATGCAGCTGAAGGTCACCGAGCTCGAGACCCAGCGCAGCCTGCAGCACGGCGAGCTGTCGCAGCAGTTGCGTCAGGCGAGCGAGTCCGAGGAGCGCCTCCGTTCGACCGCCGAGACTCTGGCCTCTGCACTGCGGTCGAACAGCACGCGCGGCGTATGGGGCGAGACCCAGCTGCGCAGCGTCGTGGAGGCCGCCGGCCTCATCGAACGCGTCGACTTCGACACCCAGGCGAGCATCTCGACGGATGCCGGTGCCGGCCGCCCCGACATGGTCATCCACCTGCCCGGCGGCAAGAACATCGCCGTCGACGCCAAGGTGCCGTTCAACGCCTACCTCGAGGCCAGCCAGATTCCGGCCACGGCGACCGGCGCCGAGGGAGCGCAGCGCGAGGCCAAGCTCAAAGACCACGTCAAGGCCGTGCGCGACCACATCACGACCCTCGGCAGCAAGACCTACTGGAACGGCCTCGAGTCCTCGCCCGAACTGGTCATCGCGTTCATTCCCAGCGAGTCGCTCGTCTCGAGCGCCCTCGAAGCCGACCCGTCGATCATGGAGTTCGCCTTCAGCAAGCGGGTGGCGCTCGCCTCTCCGGTCACACTCTGGTCCGTACTCAAGACCGTCGCGTTCAGCTGGCAGCAGGACGTGCTGACGAACGAGGCGAAGACCCTCTTCGACCTCAGCCGCGAGCTCTACTCCAGGCTCTCGACCACGGCCACCCAGATCGAGAAGCTGGGTCGCACCATCGAGCGCACGGTCAAGGACTACAACACCTTCGTCGGTTCGCTCGAGAGCCGCGTGCTTCCGACCGCCCGCAAGCTCGGCGCCCTCGACGAGACGAAGGTCTTCGCGCCTCTCACCCCCATCGAGGAGAGCCCCCGCGAACTGACGGCATTCGAACTCGTCGGCGAGCTCGAGGCAGCCCGCGTCACGGAGCAGCTCGCCGAGATCGACGAGGAGATCCGCTCGATCTGATGGGCAGCGCCTGACGCCGGCGTGAGCCGGTCCTGCGTGTGGCTCACCTGTGTGGCTCCGGCGATCAGTGCCCGGCCGCCCAGTCGCGGAAGTCGAACAGCCGCTGCCGATCGACGCCCAGATCGTCGAGCACCGCTCGTGCGGTGCCATCCTCCAACTCCGCAACGGCCACGAGCACATCGGCTGCCTGCAGGCCTCGGGGTCGGTGCATCCGCGACAGCACGCGGGCCCGCTGCAGAACCGAGGTGCCATCCGGGGAAAGCGGCGGGGTTCCCTCGGGCACGCCGTCGGGGTCACCGGCATAAACCACAGTCTGGGCCGCCCCGGTCAGCACGGCTCGATCCAGAACGCGAGCCAACGCTGCACGCACAGCCCGGTCGTCGATCCCGTCGGCGGCGACAGCGGTCCTGGCAGACGGGTCCATCGTGGTGAGGCATCCGATCAGCAGGTGTTCCGCTCCGATGCGAGGGGAGCCCGAGTTGAGCGCGGCGCCCTCGGCTGCGCTGAGGATCTCAGCGACGAGGCGTGCGTCAGCCGCCAGCCCGCCGCTCACGTCCGGCCTCCTCATCGGAGGGCGCGTCGAAGCCGGCCGCAGCACCGGCGCCCGTCACGGCATCATCTCCGCCGTCGGCATCCGGTGGCAGGTCGTCCAACGGATGCGCCAACTCGTCGGGCCCGAGCCGTGCGATGAGCAACGTGGCCAACGCCAGACCCACCGGCACGAGGCCTGCGAACAGGAAGGCCGGGGCGATGCCGATGGTCTCGCCGATGGGCCCGGCGATCGCCATCGAGATGGGCATGAAGGCGAGCGAGACGAAGAAGTCGAGGCTGGAGACGCGGCCGAGCATCGACGGCGGGACGCGCCGTTGCAGCAGGGTGCCCCACACCACGCTGGCACCGGAGAACAGGAAGCCCGTGATGAGCAGGGCGATCACCATGACCCAGAGCTGGCTGGTGTAGCCGATGACGGCGAGTGGGGCGCACCCGACGCCCCACCCGAGGATCATCAGGGTCAGGTAGCGGCGCGGCAGTTTCAGGGAGGCGACAGTGAGCGAGCCGATGGCACCGCCGACACCGAACGCCGCGAGAGCCAGGGCGAATGCACCGGCTCCCCCGCCGGTCTGGTCTTTCACGGCGAACGGCAGCAGCACCTCGATCGGTCCCATGATCACCAGGATCAGCAGGATGGAGAACATGAGAGTGGCGAACAGCCAGCGCGTCTTCACCATGTAGCGGAAACCCGACCGCAGGTCGAGGAAGGTCTCGACGACGAGGTGCCTGCGTTCGCCGTCTCCTTCACCGTCGAGGTCGCGACGTACGGGAGTCGTGCGCATGAGGTACAGCGAGATGGCCGCGCCGACCTGCAGCACGGCGATCACGAGGAAGGCCAGACCGGGGGCGACGAGGGCGATGAGCGCGCTGGCCACGGCGGGGCCGGCTGCGTTCATGACGGCCGGCCGCAGAACGCCTTCGATGCCATTGGCAGCGAGCAGCTCGTCAGCGGGGATGATCGCCGGCAGCCAGGCGGAGTAGGCCGGGTAGAAGAACCCGTCGGCCACTCCCAGCACGAAGGCGATGACGGCGAGATGCCAGACCTCGATGGTGCCAGTGAGAGCAAGGACAGCGGCTGCAGCGAAGGCCAGTCCTCGCAGGCTCTCGCAGGCGAGCAGGATGCGGCGCTGCGGGATGCGGTCGGCTGCAACGCCGCCGAACAAGACGGCGAGCACCAGGCCGAAGCTCGCGCCGACGGCGACGAGCGACAGGTCGACCGGGCTGCCCCCGAGCTGCACGACCTGCCAGACCGACGCCACGAGCCAGCAGCCGCCGCTGAACAACGAGAAGGTGAGCGCGACGACGAGCAGTCTGTACTGGCCGTCGGCGAACGGCTTCAACGCACGCGGAAGGCGCGTCGCGGCATCCGTCGTCGCCATGTCGGTTCCCCCGTCGAGCGTTGTACGCGCTGCGGTCGAGCGCTACGGTCCCACGCTACACAGAGCCACCGACCAGCGGCAGTGACGAACAGCCATCGATGAGCGCTCTAGTGCCACTTCGAGGCGAGGTGGTCGGCCACGATGCGCCGGATCGTTCCCGAGTGCGAGCGCAGCACGATGGACTCCGTGCGCAGGGTCGGTCCGCGTCGGCTGACTCCTGCCACGAGTCCGCCGTCGGTCACGCCGGTGGCCACGAAGATGGTGTTGTTGCCGGCGACCAGGTCGTCGGCCTCGTAGGTGCGGTCCATGTCGAGACCGGCCGCGATGCCCTTCTCGCGCTCCTCGTCGTTGCGCGGGGCGAGCCTCGTCTGCATGAATCCGCCGAGCGCCTTGATGGCCGCGGCAGTCGTGATGCCCTCCGGGCTGCCGCCGATTCCCACGCACATGTCGATGCGCGACTCGTAGCGGGCGGCGTTGATGCCGCCGGCCACGTCGCCGTCGAGCATGAGGCGGGTGCCGGCTCCAGCGGCGCGGATGTCGGCGATGAGCCCCTCGTGGCGCGGGCGGTCGAGCACCGCGACGCGCAGTTCGCCGACGTCCTTGCCGATCGCCTTCGCGAACGCGCGGATGTTGTCGCCGATGGGCCGCTCGATGTCGATGACTCCGGCGCCGGCAGCATTCGTGACGATCTTGTCCATGTAGAAGACGGATGACGCGTCGAGCATGGTCCCCCGGTCCGAGACCGCGATGACCGAGAGGGCGTTCTGCCGACCCGCGGCGGTGAGGCTGGTGCCGTCGATCGGGTCGACGGCGATGTCGCAGGCCGGGCCGCGGCCGTTGCCGACGTGCTCGCCGTTGAAGAGCATGGGCGCCTCGTCCTTCTCGCCCTCGCCGATCACGATGAGGCCGTCGAAGTTGACGGTGGCGAGGAAGGCGCGCATGGCGTCGACGGCAGCCTTGTCGGCGCTGTTCTTCTCACCGCGGCCGATCCACGGCACGGCACGGATCGATGCGGCCTCCGTGGCCCGAACGAGTTCGAGGGCGAGGTTGCGATCGGGATGCTGATCGAGGCTGGCGGTTTCCGTGGTGCTCATGGGTCCTCCCGGACGCATCGAAGCTGAAGGCCCGTCATCGGACCGCGGTCGACCGGCAGGTCACCGCCCCTTCGAGCCTAGCCACCGGCCCCAGCGGGCATCGCGCCAAAACTCGAGCCGTCGCCGAAAGATCGCCCGATGTTAACGTTTGATCCGAATCTGAGCTCGCGAGCCGCGCATTTCCGCAGGAATATCGACGCGTCGACGGATGCCGTCAGCCCAGCGACACCGTCGTCCCGCCGGAACCGAGCGTCCAGGAGTGCACGGCGCCCGCAGCCGAGACCGGCACGAGTCGGGCGCCATCCCCCAAGTCGATGCCGGTGACCGAGCTCACGACCACGAGGGCGTCGGCGGAGCACAGCTCGTCGCGGCCATAGGTGCGTTCGGGGTCCAGACCGGCCGCAGCCAGACGCTCCGCCTCCGTCGCGCCCTGCGGGGCGAAGCGGGCCAGCATGGTGCCGCCGAGCATGCGGGCGGCCGCGGCGGTGATGACGCCCTCGGGGGCGCCGCCGATGCCGAGCAGCAGGTCGATGTCACCGCCGGGCAGCAGTGCCCGGAACGCACGCTCGACGTCGCCGTCGGCGAACAGCTCCACGCGGGCGCCGGCGGCCGCGGCTTCCGCCGCGAACCCGGCGTTCCGCGGTCGTTCCTGCACGGCCACCGTCAGGCCGGAGATCGGGCGGCCCGTGCGGGCCGAGAGGCGTTCGAGGGTGATGGCGACCGGCTCGTCGAGCGTGCGAGCGGCATCCGGAATCCACGACACCAGCTTCTGCAGGTAGTAGGCGGGGCCGAGGTCGAGCAGTGCTCCGCGCGGGGCGACGGCGAGCACGACGATCGCTCCGGACACACCTGCCGCCGCCGAGCGGGTTCCGTCGACGGGATCGACCGCGATGTCGACGGCGGGAACGGATGCCGCAGGCCCGTCCGCCGCAGACGCCGCGCCGAACAGCTCGCCCACGAACAGCATCGGAGCCGCATCCTTCTCGCCCTCGCCCACCACGACGCGACCCTCGACGTCGATGCCGTCGAGTGCGCCGCGCAGTGCGACGACAGCGGCGGAGTCGACGGCGTCCTTGTCGCCGGATCCGACCAGCGGATGCACGGCACGCGCCGCCATCCGGGTCGCATCGACGAAGGCCTGCTCGAGTGCCGGGGTGATGACGGTCATGGGTCCATCCTCTCGGACTCCGGCCGGGAAGCCGGCCGGGTCTCGGAGCGCTTGCGGGCGGCATCCGCTAGTCCACCAACCCCCGGCATCCGCTCGCCCACAACCCCCGGCATCCGCCCTCCCGGCGACTGGATAGACTTCGAGGACACCCCGCAGACATTCCCGAAGGAGTCGCCATGCCCGTCGCAACACCCGAGCAGTACGCCGAGATGCTGAACAAGGCCAAGGCCGGCGGATTCGCCTACCCCGCCTTCAACGTCTCCTCGTCGCAGACCATCCATGCCGTGCTCCAGGGCCTCACCGAGGCTGGATCCGATGGAATCATCCAGGTCACCACGGGTGGGGCGGACTACTTCGCGGGCCACACCGTCAAGAATCGAGCTGCCGGTGCTCTCGCCTTCGCGAAGTTCGCAACCGAAGTCGCCAAGAACTACCCGATCACCGTCGCGCTGCACACGGACCACTGCCCCAAGAACGCTCTCGACGACTTCGTGCTGCCGCTCATCGCCGCTTCCGAGGAAGAGGTGAAGGCCGGCCGCAACCCCATCTTCCAGTCGCACATGTGGGACGGCTCGGCCGTTCCCCTCGACGAGAACATCGAGATCGCGCAGGACATGCTCAAGCGCACCCAGGCCATCAACGCCATCCTCGAGGTCGAGATCGGCGTCGTCGGCGGCGAAGAGGACGGCGTGGAGCACGAGGGCAGCAACGAGGCTCTCTACACGACGGTCGGCGATGTCACGAAGGCCGTCGAGGCCCTCGGTCTGGGTGAGAACGGCCGCTACATCGCCGCCCTCACCTTCGGAAACGTCCATGGCGTCTACAAGCCCGGAGGAGTGAAGCTCCGCCCCGAACTGCTCGGCGAGATCCAGGCAGGCATCGCCGAGAAGTTCGGCACCGGACCCAAGCCGCTCGACCTCGTCTTCCACGGCGGATCAGGTTCGACGGATGCCGAGATCGCCGCGGCCGTCGCCAACGGCGTCGTGAAGATGAACATCGACACCGACACCCAGTACGCATTCACCCGCTCCATCGCCGACTACATGCTGAAGAACTACGACGGCGTGCTCAAGGTCGACGGCGAGGTCGGGAACAAGAAGCTCTACGACCCCCGCGCCTGGGGCAAGGTCGCCGAGTCGGCCATGGCCGCTCGCGTCGTGGAGTCCACCAAGCAGCTCGGCTCCGCCGGGCACTCGGCGTAGGTCGCTGATGGCTGAGAACCCGACTCCGGACCCTGTGGAAGGGTCGGGTTCCCAGCCCGCCGCCGCGCCCGAGAGCGCGGCATCCGCACCCCAGAACTCCCCCGCCCAGCCCGTCGACCCGCGACCGAAGCCGCAGTTCGGCGAGCTCGCCCCTCCTGGCTGGGTGTGGACTCCTCCTGCAGACTCGAAGACCGGGCACCAGCAGGAGCCGATGGTGGTTCACAAGCCCGCGCACGGGCAGAACGCCCCGCAGACGCCGCCGAAGGATGCCAAGCCGCCGAAGACGGCCAGGCCCTCCAGGCGCAAGACTCCCTCCGGCACCCTGTTCGGTGGCGAGCCGACGCCCGCTGCCGGAGCGGCATCCGCTCTGCCGAACGATGCCCAGGCCGCACCCGCGTGGGACCGCCCGGTGACGCTCGCCCTTCTCGTTCTCGGGATCTTCGGCGTCATCCTCTCGATCCAGCTGCAGTCGGGCATCACGCAGTCGATCGCGATCATCCACGAGCAGGAGGGCATCGGCGACTACACGCCGGTCTCCGCCGTGTCGACGATCGTGTTGATCGGCGGCATCGTGCAGATAGTCCTCTGGCTGCTCGCCGCCGGGCTCTCGCTGCTGCAGATCCGCCGCAGGCGCCGGGCCTTCTGGATCCCGATCGTGGTCGGCGTTCTCTCGGCGCTCGCCGTCATCTTCGTGATGACGACGGTGCTGTTGACGGATGCCACCCTGCTCAACCACTTCGCCGAGCTGTCGAACACCCAGTAGTCGGCACCGGCGGGGCGCGCCGGGGCGTCCTCTCGACGAGAGGCCACGCTCTCCTCGACTAGGAGGAGACGCGACCGCCGAGCGCCCGCTCGTCCTGCTTGCCCTGGAGATCCTTGCGGAGCTCCTTGGGCAGCGAGAACATGAGGTCCTCCTCGGCCGTCTTCACGACCTCGATGTCCCCGTAGCCGGCGTCGGCGAGATCGCGCAGCACCTCTTCGACGAGTTCCTCGGGAACTGATGCACCACTGGTGACACCGACTGTCGCCACGCCATCGAGCCACTCCTGCTTGATCTCGCTGGAGTAGTCGACGCGGTAGGCGGCGCTGGCACCGTACTCGAGGGCGACCTCGACGAGACGCACGCTGTTGGAGCTGTTCGCCGAGCCGACGACGATGACGAGTTCGGCATCCGCAGCGACCTTCTTGATGGCCACCTGGCGGTTCTGGGTCGCGTAGCAGATGTCGTCCGAAGGCGGATCCTGCAGGTTCGGGAACTTCTCCCGCAGCCGGCGCACAGTCTCCATCGTCTCGTCGACCGAGAGCGTGGTCTGAGACAGCCACACCACCTTGTCGGGGTCCTGCACGACGAGGTCGTCGACGTCGGCCGGGCTGTTGACGATGGTGACGTGGTCTGGTGCCTCGCCGGCAGTGCCCTCGACCTCTTCATGCCCTTCGTGGCCGATCAGCAGGATCTCGAAGTCGTCGCGAGCGAAGCGCACAGCCTCACGGTGCACCTTGGTGACGAGCGGGCAGGTGGCGTCGATCGCCAGGAGCCCGCGATCGGCTGCCGCGTTGACGACGGCCGGAGAGACGCCGTGGGCACTGAAGACGACGTGGGCGCCCGATGGCACCTCGTCGACCTCCTCCACGAAGATCGCACCCTTCTTCTCGAGTTCGGTCACCACGTGGATGTTGTGAACGATCTGCTTGCGCACGTACACGGGGGCGCCGTAATGCTCGAGGGCCTTCTCCACAGCAATGACGGCGCGGTCGACTCCTGCGCAGTAACCCCGGGGCGCTGCAAGCAGCACCTTCTTCTGTCCGAGCACCGGGGTATTCTTGAGCCGCCCCCGCACGCCGGGAATTCGCGGCATTCCGAGGCCGATGGGCGGGGCTTCCGTACTGCTGGTCACGCTTCCGATTCTACCGGGGTGTTCCGGCGCGACTTGATGAGGGGCTTTCATGACGGATGCGAAGACGGATGCGACCGCTGCTCCGCCCGCTTCCACCGGTCCCAGCATGGAGACTCCCTGGTCCGTCTCGGTGCTCAGCACCAAGATCAGGGACTACATCGACCGCCTCGGCACCGTCTGGGTCGAGGGTGAGCTGACCCAGTGGAGCGTCTCGGGCGGCAACGTCTACGGCAAGCTCAAAGACCTGCACAACGACGTCACCGTGAGCATCCAGCTCTGGTCGTCGGTGCGCGCCCGTCTCAGCGAGGACTTCACGCAGGGCGACAGGGTGGTCGCGCTCGTGAAGCCCAACTGGTGGACCAAGGGCGGCAGCCTCACCATGACGGTCGTGCAGCTCAAGCACGTCGGTCTCGGCGACCTCCTCGAGCGTCTCGAGCGGCTGCGCAAGCAGCTGGCCGGCGAGGGCCTCTTCGACGCGTCCCGCAAGAAGCCGTTGCCCTTCCTCCCCCACTGCATCGGACTCATCACGGGCAAGGACTCCGACGCGGAGAAGGACGTGCTGCGCAACGCCCAGCTGCGGTGGCCGGCCGTCGACTTCCGCGTCGTGCACGCCGCGGTGCAGGGTGATCGCTGCGCCCCCGAGGTGACGGCGGCCATCGCGAGGCTCGATGCCGATCCGAAGGTCGACGTCATCATCGTGGCCCGTGGCGGCGGCGACTTCCAGAACCTGCTCGGCTTCAGCGACGAGCGCGTGCTCCGGGCTGCCGCATCCGCCCGCACCCCCATCGTCAGCGCGATCGGGCACGAGGCCGACCGCCCCCTGCTCGACGAGGTCGCCGACCTGCGCGCCTCGACGCCCACGGATGCCGCCAAGCGCGTCGTGCCCGACGTCGCCGACGAGCTCGCCAGGGTGCAGCAGGCACGCGCCCGTCTGGGCACCCGCCTCACCCACCTGCTCTCGCACGAGGCCGACCGCATCGGCCAGCTGCGCAGCCGCCCGGTGCTGGCGAGCACGAGCTGGATCGTCGACCAGCGCGCTCAGGACCTCACCTACTACCTCGCCCGCGGCTCCGACCTGCTCGAACGCACCATCGAACGGGCGCAGGCCTCGACCACCGAGCTGGCCACCCGCCTGCGCGCCCTGTCGCCCCAGGCCACGCTCGACCGCGGCTACGCCATCGCCCAGCTGCCCGACGGCCACGTGCTCCGACGGGCCGACCAGGCTCCTGCCGGCATTCCGCTCGTGCTCACCCTCGCCGAGGGTGTGATCGGCGCCGAGTCCACCGGGCCCGCGACGAGAGCGTCCACGACGGCGAGTGAGCCGTCGGCGACGAAATAGAATGGATGCCATGCCCACGAACGACGACACTGCGAACCTCAGCTACGAGGAGGCCCGCGACGAGCTCATCCGCGTCGTGAGCGCGCTCGAGCAGGGCTCGTCGACGCTGGAGCAGTCGCTCGCGCTGTGGGAGCGCGGCGAGCAGCTCGCCCGGCGCTGCGAGGAATGGCTGATCGGTGCGAAGGCGCGCCTCGAGGCTGCACGCGCAGGGGCATCCGCCTCGTCCGCGGCATCCGGAGCGCCCGTGGCATCGGACGCCGTCTGATGTCAGCCAAGCCTCCCCGCGTCGTCGCCGAACTCGGCCGCCCCGAGACTCCGGAGGAGACGGCAGCACGCAAAGCCGAGAACTCGCGGCTCTACAGGGCGCGCAAGACTCCGAACAACCTCGTGCTCTCGCTCATCGTCTGCGTGGCCGTCGCCTTCGTGATCTTCCTCGCCGTGCCGCGTGGCGACATGAACTTCGACAACACCGTCGACTGGAAGGCCCTGTCGGAGACGGCGCAGACCGGCGTTCCCGAGACCCTCGCCAGCCCCGACCTGCCCGATGGCTGGCGCTCAAACACCGCCGTCTACCGCTCCGCTGCCGCCGACGGCGTCGACGTCTGGTTCATCGGCTTCCTCACTCCGAGTGACGAGTTCATCGGCATGAGCCAGGCCTTCGACGCCAACGACACCTGGGTGGCCACCGAGCTGAAGAACACCATCGCGACGGGCTCGGTCACCATCGACGGCGTCGACTGGACGGTCTACGACAACAGGGCGTCGACCGACGACCTGGGCAACGCCCGCTACGCTCTCGTCACGACATCAGGCGAGAGCACCTGGGTTCTCGCCGGCACCGGCACGCCGTCGGAGTTCGAGACGCTGGCCGAATCTCTCACCCCCACGATCACCGCTGAGGAGTAACCACGGATGACCACTGTTCCCGAACACACGACGCACACCCCGTCGAGCGCGTGGCGGGAGCTCCGCCGTGGCAACGAGAGGTTCGTCGCGGGTGAGCCGCAGCATCCGAACCAGGATGTCGGCCGACGTGGAGCGATCGCGGCCGGACAGGCTCCCATCGCAGCCCTCTTCGGCTGCAGCGACTCCCGCCTGTCGGCCGAGATCATCTTCGACCTGGGCCTCGGCGACCTGTTCGTGGTGCGCAACGCCGGCCAGACCATCTCCGAGTCCGTGCTCGGGTCGCTGGAGTACGCAGTCGGCGTGCTGGGCGTTCCCCTCATCCTGGTCCTCGGTCACGACGAGTGCGGTGCCGTCGGTGCCGCCATCAACTCCGTGGCTCCGGATGCCGCTCCTCTGCCCGTGCACATCCAGGCCCTCGTCGACAAGATCATGCCGGCCGTCAACCGCGTCGCCGGCCCTGTCGGCGACGCGCCGATCAACCCCTCCGACATCGATGCCTCCTTCGTCGGACGCGAGCACCTGCGCGACACCGTCGCCGAGCTGCTGGAGTCCAGCGAGATGATCAGCGAGGCCATCGCAGAAGGTAGATTGGCTATCGTCGGCGCGAATTACAGGCTCGTCGAGGGCCGCGCCGAGACCGACATCGTCGTCGGCACGGTCTAGTGCCGAACCCCCTCCTCTCGAAAGGCATGACACACAACGTGAGCACCGCGGCCGAGTCCGAATACCGCATCGAGCACGACACGATGGGAGAGGTGCGCGTTCCCGCCAACGCCCTGTACAGCGCCCAGACCCAGCGTGCCGTCGAGAACTTTCCGATCTCCGGATCGACGCTGGAGCCGGCTCAGATCGCCGCCCTCGCTCGCATCAAAAAGTCGGCGGCCATCGCCAACGAGCGCCTGGGCGTGCTGAGCAGCGATGTCGCCACTGCCATCGCGTGGGCCGCAGACGAGGTCATCACGGGTCGGTACGACGGGGAGTTCCCCGTCGACGTGTACCAGACCGGTTCGGGCACCTCATCGAACATGAACATGAACGAGGTGCTCGCGAACCTCGCCACCTCGCGCCTCGGCAGCCCCGTGCACCCGAACGACCACGTGAACGCCTCGCAGTCCTCGAACGACGTGTTCCCCACCTCGGTGCACGTCGCCGTGACCAGCGCTCTCATCGACGACCTCATCCCCGCCCTCGACCACCTCGCCGTCGCCTTCGAGGCGAAGGCCGAGCAGTGGTCCGGCGTCGTGAAGGCCGGCCGCACCCACCTGATGGATGCCACGCCCGTCACCCTCGGCCAGGAGTTCGGCGGCTACGCCCGCCAGATGCGCCTCGGCATCGAGCGCGTGCAGTCGGCGCTCCCCCGCGTCGCCGAGGTCCCGCTCGGCGGCACGGCCGTCGGCACGGGCATCAACACGCCTGCCGGCTTCCCGCAGCTCGTCATCGAGCTGCTGCAGCAGGAGACCGAGCTTCCCATCACCGAGGCGGCCGACCACTTCGAGGCCCAGGCCAACCGCGACGGCCTCGTCGACGCATCCGGAGCCCTCCGCACGATCGCGGTGAGCCTCACGAAGATCTCGAACGACATCCGCTGGATGGGATCCGGCCCCAACACCGGCCTCGGCGAGCTCAGCATCCCCGACCTGCAGCCCGGATCATCGATCATGCCGGGCAAGGTCAACCCCGTGATTCCCGAGGCCGTGCTCATGGTGGCCGCCCGTGTGATCGGCAACGACGCCACCATCGCCTGGAGCGGAGCATCGGGCGCGTTCGAGCTCAACGTGCAGATCCCGGTGATGGGAACGGCTCTGCTCGAGTCGATCCGTCTGCTCACCAACGCCGCTCGCGTGCTCGCCGACAAGACCGTCGACGGACTCGAGGCCAACGTGGAGCGCGCCGCCGCCCTCGCGGGAATGTCGCCGTCGATCGTCACCCCGCTCAACAAGGTGATCGGCTACGAGGCCGCCGCCAAGGTGGCCAAGCACTCCGTCGCGCAGGGCATCACCGTGCGTGAGGCGGTCATCGACCTCGGCTTCGTCGAGCGCGGCGAGGTCTCGGTCGAGCAGCTCGACACCGCCCTCGATGTGCTGTCGATGACCCGCCCGCCGGTCCGGAAGTAGGAGCACCCCCACGACCTCCCGCTCGCTGAAGGCCGAGCGAAGCGACCGCTCGAAGCGCCGCCCCGCGCTTCGACCGCGGACTTCGTCCGGGCGTCAGCGAGCGGTTCTCTGCTCAGTGAGCGGCGCTGGCCTCGAGTCGGCGCCGTTCGCTCCGTGGCCACGGTCCCGCTGAGACGAGCAGCGCGCCGATGAGGCCGAGCGGAGTGATGAGCCCGTAGAGCACGCCCTCGGCCGATGAGCGCCCGACCATCGGCGGCACGGTGTCGGAGATGGCGTTGCCCAGGCCGAAGGCGAAGAAGAACAGCAGGAACACCGCGATGCTCGCGATGAGCAGCGCCGTGACGACCTGCCGCCGACGGGGAATGGATGCAGCCCCTCGACGTGCTGCGCGCAGGACCCAGATCAGTTGCCCGGCAGCCACGACGACGACGATCCCCGCCCAGGTGAGCACGCTCGCGATGCCGGCAGCCCCCTCGCCCGTGGGCAGCATCCCGTAGATCTCGGAGAGCGTGTGTTCCGGCCCCATTGCGAGCGGATTCCACACCAGTTCGACGACGACGCCGACGGCGACGACGAGCAGTAGGGATCCGAAGATCACGGAGGCGGTGATCAGTCGGGACCGACGGCTCGACTGGGCGGCATCCGTCGATCGGGGAATCGCGACGAGCATGTCGTGTGCGCCGGCACGCGCCCAGGCGACGAGCACCAGAAGAGCAGCGATGACGAGGAGTGCGAATCCACCGGCCATCGTGAGGCTCGCGGCGGCGGCGGCCACAGACGAGACCGCGGGAATGCCCGAGGCCGTGAGCATCGGAGAAGCCAGCAGGCAGACGAGGGCCACCAGAAGGACGATCACCGCGAACTGCGCCATCAGGCCGATGACACGGGCGGCCAGCCAGAGCTGCGTCAGTCCGACGCCGAAGACGAGCAGGGTGGCGACCGCGATGCCGCCGCCGACCAGCTCCGAGAAGCTCGGACCGAGCACGGCGATCGCACCGGCCACGATCAGTCCTGACGCGAGGAGGGCGAGCCCCCAGCGTGTGCGCTTGTTCGTGAGATCGGTCTCCGCTGTTCCCCTGCTCCGCATGGCGTCATCCTGACACAACGACGTCGCGGCGGCCTCACCTGCCCAGCGCAGATCCTGCAAGGCGAGGAACTTCGCATCGAAACGCCCCCGTCCGAGAGTCGACGGGGGCGTTCGGCGAAGATCCTCGCCCTCCAGGCGCGATGGGTCGGTCGGTCCTGCGGCCGGTCAGGCCAGCTCGTTGCCCTCCAGCATCTGCGTGACGAGCGCCGCGATCGCGCTGCGCTCCGACCGGGTGAGGGTGACGTGGCCGAACAGCGGGTGGCCCTTCAGGGTCTCGATGACCGAGGCGACTCCG
Organism: Leifsonia stereocauli; assembly: GCF_038432415.1. Classification (NCBI taxonomy): domain Bacteria; kingdom Bacillati; phylum Actinomycetota; class Actinomycetes; order Micrococcales; family Microbacteriaceae; genus Leifsonia; species Leifsonia stereocauli. Next base: position 386,165 of record NZ_JBCAUN010000001.1, on the reverse strand, counting down.
TCGTGACGGCCGACACGCAGGTTGTCGCGCTGGGCGACGTCGTGGGTGAGCACGACCCGCGAGTTCTGGCCGATGCGGGAGAGCACCGTGAGGAGCACGTTGCGCTCCAGCGACTGCGCCTCGTCGACGATCACGAAGGCGTCGTGCAGGCTGCGCCCGCGGATGTGCGTGAGCGGCAGCACCTCGAGGATGCCCCGCTCGACGACCTCGTTGAGCACGTTGTCCGAGACGACGGAGCCGAGGGTGTCGAAGACCGCCTGGCCCCACGGGTTCATCTTCTCGCCGGCATCGCCGGGCAGGTAGCCGAGCTCCTGGCCTCCGACGGCGTAGAGCGGTCGGAACACCATGATCTTCTTGTGCTGCTGACGCTCGAGCACGGCCTCGAGGCCGGCGCAGAGGGCGAGGGCCGACTTTCCGGTTCCCGCGCTTCCGCCGAGCGACAGGATGCCGATCTCGGGATCGAGCAGCATGTCGATGGCGAGGCGCTGCTCCGCCGAGCGACCGTGCAGCCCGAACAGCTCGCGATCGCCGCGCACGACCCGCAGCTCGCCCTTGCGGATGACCCTGGCCAGGGCACTGCCCCGGTCGGAGTGCACAACGACGCCGGTGTTGATCGGCAGGTCGGCGACCATCCGCGTCTCGAGGTAGTCCTGCTCGTAGAGGTCGTCGATCTCGCGAGCACCCAGGGTGACGTCGGCCATGCCGGTCCATCCCGAATCGACGGCGAGCTCGGCACGGTACTCCTCGGCGGCGAGGCCGATCGAGGCGGCCTTGACGCGCAGAGGGAGGTCCTTCGAGACGACGGTCACGTCGAGACCCTCGTTGGCGAGGTTGAGCGCCACGGCGAGGATGCGGGTGTCGTTGTCGTTCAGCTGGAGGCCGTTCGGCAGCACGGACATGTTGGAGTGGTTCAGTTCGACTCGGAGGGAGCCGCCGTCGTCACCGACGGGGATCGGGAAGTCGAGTCGCTCGTGCTCGACGCGCAGGTCGTCGAGGGTACGGAGCGCCTTGCGGGCGAAGAAGCCGATCTCAGGGTCGTGTCGCTTGGCTTCAAGCTCTGCGATCACGATGACCGGCAGCACGACGGCGTGTTCGGCGAAGCGGAACAGAGCACCCGGATCGCTGAGGAGCACCGACGTGTCGAGCACATACGTGCGCTCGAGCGTTCGGGTCCCGGCATCCGTGCCGTGCTGAACCGACTTCTGGATATCCAGTGAGGTCACAACCGCTCCCACCCCGAGCTTCGCACTCGGAATTACGAGCGGCCACATGGCGGGTTTCGAGCCGTCTTATGTGGCCGACTCGATCAGATGCCTTATCTGATGAGGGCAACGTACGTCCGGTGGAGACGGATGCCTGTCACGACACGCGGGAAGACTTCGGCCTGTCACATGACACGCCGAAGGAGCTCAGTAGATGGCGGCCGAGGAGTACGAGGTGAAGGCTCCGCGCAGCATCTCGACGGTGTCCTCGTGCAGTGCGGCGTGCACGCTGAGTCGCACCGAGTTGGACCTGGTGGTGGCGGTGACACCGTGGTTGAACAACGATGCGGTGAGCAACGTGAGCTGGTCGATCGGCGGCTCGAGCACGACCAGCCCGGACCGCTCGTCCTCGTTGCGCGATGAGGCCACGGGGATGGCGAACTCGTCGGCGAGGTCGATGACGCGGGTGACGTTCTCGGCGATCGCCGCCTGGATCTCGCCGGCGCCGACCTCGTTCATCTCCTCGAGGGCTGCGGCGAAGCGACCCTGCGCGATCCTGTCGGGGTTCGTGACCCTGAAGGCACGGGCGCCCGGAGCCGGCGGCGGAACCTCGTCCCAGGTCTCGGCCGTCCCGGTTCCGCTGTAGCCGCTGATCACAGGGGTCAACCGCTCGATCGCTCGGTCGCTGAGGGCCATGAACCCGGTGCCCCATCCCGCTCGGCACCACTTCTGGCCGCCGGACACCACGACATCCGCAACCTCGTAGGCAGCATCCACGACCCCGAAGCCCTGGATCGCGTCGACGATGAGCAGGCGATCGCCGATCACCTGGCGGATGCCGTCGAGATCGGCGAGGTAGCCGGTGCGGGAGTCGACGAGGGTCACGGCGACGGCCTCGATCGACGAGGTGAGCTGATCGCGCACCTGGCCCGGCGTGACGCGGCCGTGGTCGGTCTCGAGCCAGACCGGCCTCACCACGTGGAGGGCCTCGGCCGCCCGCACCGCGGAGATCGGAAGCGTGGGGAACTCCCCCGCCGAGAGCAGCACGTCGCCGGTGAGGCCGAACATGGCGTGCGTGACGCCCATCGAGGTGTTGGGCTGCGTGACGACCTGCTCCGCCGGGAAGCCCGTCGCTGCGGCCACGGCGTCGTGCGCCCTGTCCTCCTGCGCTGCGAAGTCCGCGAGGGAGCCGAAACGCGCCTTGGCGAGGATGTCGTGCATCCCCTGCGATTCGGCGATCACGCGGACCGAGAGAGGGCCGACACGACCGAAGTCGAGGTACCCGGGTTCCTCGAGGAAGCCGTCGCGGTAGTCGTCGAGCGCTGTCATCGCGCCTGCCTTTCGTGGGGGTCGGTGGAGTCGGGCGCCGCGTCGGGCTCCGGCTCAGGCGCCGAAGCGCCGGTGCCGTGTGGCGTAGTCGCGGAGCGCGCGCAGGAAGTCGACCTCGCGCAGGTCGGGGCCGAGCGCCTCGACAAAGTAGAACTCGCTGTGCGCCGCCTGCCACAGCATGAAGTCGCTGAGACGCTGCTCGCCCGAGGTGCGGATGACCAGGTCGGGGTCGGGCTGGCCCACCGTGTAGAGGTGCTCTCCGATGAGCTCGGGCGTGAGGCGCTCGGCGAGGTCTTCGAGGCTGCGCCCCTCGGCGTGGTGGCTCGCGACGATCGATCGCATGGCGTCGGTGATCTCGGTGCGTCCGCCGTAGCCGACGGCGAGGTTGATGTGCAGCCCGGCGTGATCGACCGTGCGCGCCTCGGCGGCGGCGAGAGCGTCGACCAGGTTCTGCGGGAGGCCGCTGGTCGACCCGACGTGCTTCACGCGCCAGTCGCCGTGGCGGGAGAGGTCGTCGGCGAGTTCGGCGATGATCTCGACGAGGGCGTCGAGTTCCTCGCCGGCGCGGTTCGAGAGGTTGTCGCTCGAGAGCAGGTAGAGGGTGACGACGTTGATGCCGAGCTCATCGCACCACTGCAGGAACTCGCTCATCTTCGCAGCCCCTGCGCGGTGGCCGTGCGCCGCCGTGGCGAGTCCGAGCTGTCGGGCCCAGCGACGGTTGCCGTCGATGATCATGGCCACGTGGCGCGGCATGGTGTCGGGGGTCAGGCCTCGACGCAGACGCCGCTGGTACAGGTCGTAGAGGAGACCTCGCCCCAACGGTTCTTCCCTCTTCTGCACGGAGTCAACGGTAGTGCACGAGGCGCGCAGGCCTCACAGCGGAGGCGCGCATGTGCTGTCGTAGGCTGGGCGCATGAGCCCCGTCGACCCCCGAGAGCCGCAGGATGTGCGGGAACACCTCGATGAGCCCACCGCCATGCTCGACGCCTCGGATGCCGCCGTCGCGTTCGACGAGAACCGCGGCCCCGAGCTGCCGAACATCCCCCTGCTCGACGCATCTCCGGCTGATCCCGACGACGTCAGGCCGACCTGGCGCGGCTGGATCCACGCCGGAACCTTCCCGCTGGCGCTCGTCTCGGGCATAGTGCTCATCGCCGTCGCCAACGGCGCGGCAGCCAAGTGGTCGTCGGCCGTCTTCGTGCTGACCTCGCTGTTGCTGTTCGGCAACTCCGCGCTCTACCACCGCTTCGACTGGAACCCGCGCACCAAGGTCATCCTCAAACGCATCGACCACGCGAACATCTTCCTGCTCATCGCGGGGACGTACACGCCCCTGGCGATCCTCGCCCTGCCCTCGAGCAAGGGCGTTCTCCTCATCACCCTGGTCTGGGCGGGAGCCCTACTCGGCATCGGGTTCAGGGTGTTCTGGATCGGAGCGCCGCGCTGGCTCTACGTTCTCATCTACATCGCGCTCGGCTGGGCGGCGATGATGTACATCGTCGACCTGCTGAATGCGAACGTGGCGATGATGGTGCTCGTGGTCATCGGCGGGCTGCTCTACACCGGCGGCGCCATCGTCTACGCACTCAAGAAGCCGAACCCGTGGCCCGGCAGGTTCGGGTTCCACGAGATCTTCCACACCTGCACGCTGTTCGCGTTCGTCTGTCATTGGACGGCCGTGCTCTTGATCGTCCTCGACCCACTGCCCGGCTCCGTAGGGGGCTAGGCGCTACTTCTGGTCGTCGATGCTCGTCGCCGGATCGGCGGCCGGGGCCGCCGGAGTCGTATCGGCACCGGCATCCGGCGTCGTGGCATCCGTCGCCGGAGTCTCGGCCGCCATCTGGGCCTCGGCCTGCTCGAGCAGCAGCTTCTCGCGGATCTGGTCGCGGTAGTTCACACGACGCACGCGGCGCACCATGTCGACGACGAGCAGGACCGTGGCGACCGCCACGAGGAATGTGACGAGGAAGCCGACGACGCCCGGAGTGATGAGATCGTCATCGGGGGGAGTCGGTGCTGTCGTCGATGAGACGACGGATGCCCGTACCAGCAGGTCGGTGATGCTCACGAGCACGCGGGACAACTCCTTGATTCACTCTTGTTAGCCTTGAGTCACCAGCTTAACCTTTGCGGGGCGCCTGCCCCGACAGCCAGGAGCTCCATGACCACGCAACTCGATGCGCGCTACGGCCGTACGCACTCGCGCAAGCGCCGCGACGGCTGGATCATCGGCGTCGTCGCCGCCGCCTTCGTCGTGGTTTTCGCCGCGTGGGTGATCTGGGCCGGCCTCGACGGCGCCAAGCCCACCATCGAGGCGCAGGACACCAAGCACTCCATCATCGACTCGCGCACCGTGAGCGTGACCTTCGAGATCTCGATGCCGGCCGGCACCAGGGCGAGCTGCGCGGTGCAGGCGCTCAACGAGGACTTCTCCATCGTCGGCTGGAAGGTCGTCGACATCCCGGCCGCCTCCGTCTACACCCGTTCGTTCACCGAAGAGGTGCGCACGTCGCGCCAGAGCAACACCGGTTTGATTTCGAGCTGCTGGGCGACCTAACATGGCTCATTCGCCCCGACGGCATCGTTGGGGCGTCGTCTTATCCGCAGCAGCACCAGGAAGCACGCACCTTCTCGAGGAGAAACATGTCCCAGGACGCAACCGTCACGTGGCTCACGCAGGAGGTCTACGACCGCCTGAACCTCGAGCTGCAGACCCTCAGCACCACGGGTCGCCAGGAGATCACCGACCGCATCCAGTCTGCGCGTGAAGAGGGCGACCTCAAGGAGAACAGCGGCTACCACGCGGCCAAGGAGGAGCAGGGCAAGCAGGAGGCCCGCATCCGCCAGCTCGCCGAGCTGCTCCGCACGGCCGAGGTCGGCGAGGCCCCCGAGAGCCACGGCATCGTGGAGATCGGCACCATCATCACGGCCACCATCGCGGGCGACGAGACGACCTTCCTCATCGGCAGCCGCGAGATCGCCGAGGGCAGCGAGCTCGACGCCTACAGCGAGCAGAGCCCGCTCGGCGCAGCCATCATCGGCCTCGCCGTCGGCGACTCCACCAGCTACACCGCCCCGAACGGCCGCGAGATCGCCGTGAAGATCACCGCTGTCGAGACCTGGACCGGCCAGTAGCACTCGGCCCGGACGCGGCGTGAGTGCCTGCGTTCACGCCCATCCTCATCGAACTGCCCACTTCCGCTAGTGCGAGGCTCTTGCCACTAGCGGAAGTGGGCAGTTCGGCGTTTCAGGGGGTGAGACCGAGCGGCGGATGGACGTCAGACTATGCGCGGGTCGTAGCCGGCAGCACGCAGCGTCTCCACGACGAAGTCCTTGTGCGCAGGTCCTCTGGTCTCGATCGAGAGCTGCAGTTCGACGTCGCTGATCTCGCGCCCGGCACCGTGCCTCGTGTGCAGCACCTCGACGACGTTGGCGTTCGCGGCCGCCACGAGCTCGGCCGTGCGGGCGAGCTGGCCCGGGCGGTCGGGCAGCATGATCGAGATCGTGAGATAGCGGTCGGATGCCGCGAGGCCATGGCTGATCACTCGCTGCATGAGCAGCGGGTCGATGTTGCCGCCCGAGAGGATCGCCACGGTGGGTCCGTCGGCCTTCACGGCGCCCGAGAGGATCGCGGCCACCGACACGGCTCCCGCCGGCTCGACGACGAGCTTCGCGCGCTCCATGAGCACGATGATGGCGCGGGCCACGTCGTCCTCGGTGACGGTGACGATCTCGTCGACGGTGTCGCGGATGATCTCGAAGTTGAGGTCACCCGGCCTGTACACGGCGATGCCGTCGGCGATCGTGGGAACGACCGGGATGCTCACGGGCTCCCCCGCGGCGAGCGAGACGGGATAGGGCGCGGCGTTGGCCGCCTGGACGCCGACGATGCGCACTGTGCGCCCTGTCGCCTGCGACTGCTGCCTGATGGCGCTCGCGACGCCGGAGGCGAGCCCGCCTCCGCCGATCGGCACGATCACGGTGTCGACATCCGGAACCTGCTCGAGGATCTCGAGTCCGAGGGTGCCCTGACCGGCCACGACGTCGGGGTGGTCGAAGGGCGGGATGAGCACGGCACCGGACTCCACGGCGAAGGCTGCGGCCGCCTCGAGGGTCTCGCCGATCACGTTGCCGCGCAGCACGACGTCGGCGCCGTAGTCACGGGTGGCCTCGAGCTTGGGCAGGGCGACGCCGATGGGCATGAAGATGGTGGCCTGGATCCCGAGCTCACGTGCCGCGAGCGCGACACCCTGGGCGTGGTTGCCTGCGGATGCCGCCACGACGCCGCGCCCCCGTTCGTCCTCGCTGAGTGACGAAAGCCTGTTGAACGCTCCGCGCAGCTTGTAGGAACCGGTGCGCTGGAGGTTCTCGCACTTGAGGTACACCGGTGCGCCGAGCACCTCGGCGATGTGACGTGAGCTCTCGACTGGGGTGATGCGCACGACGCGCTCGACGGTGATGCGGGCCGCCTCGAAGTCGGCGAGCTGCGGTCCCGCGATGATGCCGGCTGCCCCGGTCGGTGCAGGCAGGGTGTTCGCGGTGTCAGGCATCCGTCGTATCGTCCTTTCGATAGCCCGGGCGGGGCTGGGGAACCGTCTGCCACAGAATCGATTGCGGCAGCGGTGGTTCCACCGGGGGTCTCGTCTTCCAGACCCCGCTCGAAATGTACCGCACCATGACGTTCATGACGGCCGCCACCGGCACCGCGAACAGTGCTCCGGGAATGCCGGCGAGCAGTGATCCCGTCGCCACGACGAGAACGACGGCGAGCGGATGCACCTTCACGACGCTGCCCACGATGAGGGGCTGCAGCACGTGGCCCTCGAGTTGCTGCACGGCGAGCACGACCACGATCATCCAGAGCGCGATCCACGGGCCGTTGTAGACGAGCGCGATGACGGCGGCCAGTGTTCCGGTCACGACGGCGCCGACGATCGGCACGAAGGAGCCCAGGAAGACGAGCACGGCGATGGGGATGGCCAGTGGCACCCCGAGCAGGAACGCGCCGAGGCCGATGCCGACGGCGTCGATGGCGGCCACGAGCACCTGCACGCGGGCGAAGTTCGTGAGGGTGGTCCAGCCGGCGATGGCGGCTCCGTCGACAGCAGCGCGGGCGCGCTTCGGGAACAGGCTGACGATCCAGCGCCAGATGCCACCGCCGTCGATGAGGATGAAGAGCAGGCTGAACAGGGTCAGGAAGACCCCGGCGACGAGGTGGCCGAGGGAGGAGCCGAGCGAGAGGGCGCCGGTGACGTAGACCCGGCTGTCCTGCTGGATGCTCGCCCAGGCCTGGGTGAGGAAGCCGTTGAGGTCGGTCTCGGAGATCTCGAACGGCGACGCCAGCAGCCAGGCCTTGAGCTCGTCGAAGGAGTCGAGGGCGTGGGAGGCGATGTCGCTGGCTCCGCGCTGGATCTGGGTGACCACGAGCACGAGGAGGCCGGCCACGAGCACGAGGGTCCCGAGCATCGCCAGGGTGATCGCCAACCAGGCGGGCCAGCGGTGGCGCCGGAGGAAGCCCACGAACGGCACCAGAAGGGCCGCGAGCAGCACCGCGACGAAGAGCGGGATGACGATGAGGCGCAGCTGGATGACGAGGAAGATGACGACCGCGATGACGGCACCGATGAGCAGCAGACGCCATGACCAGCCACCGGCCAGCCTCACGCCGTTCGGGATGGACGCCTCGACGCTGAACGGGGGCTCGCCCTCGGGCTTGCGACGTCCGAACGGACGCCATCCGCGCTGGTCACCCGAAGATTCGCTCATCGTTTCAGTCTACGGTCGCTGATGCCGCCGGTCCCGGGGTTGACGACGCCGACGGATGCTCCCCGCCGGTGTCGGCACCGGCTGTTATCGTCTCAGCATCATGCCTGAGTCCGTCTCCCCCGCCCTCGCCCGTCGGATCGCGCTGGCCGCCCAGGGATTCGGCCGGCCGCGGCCCGCGTCCGTCGGCACCCGCCAGTTGAACGGCCTGATCGACAGGCTCGGGCTGCTCCAGCTCGACTCGGTGAACGTCTACGAGCGCTCGCACTACCAGCCCGTGTTCGCCAGGCTCGGCGGCTACGACAAGGCGCTGCTCGACAGGCTCACCTTCCCCCGTCGTGGCGGCTACGTCGAGTACTGGGCGCACGAGGCGTCCGTCATCCCCGTCGACACCTGGTCGTCGTGGCGCTGGCGCATGGAGGAGTACAGGGACTACTTCTCCGGGCGCGACTCGTGGGCTGCGGCGAACCCGCAGATGCTCGAGTGGCTCACCAGCGAGCTGGCCGCCAACGGGCCGATGGCCGCGAGCGCCATCGAGCACGACTCCAACGTACGTCGCGGACCGTGGTGGGGCTGGTCCGACGTGAAGCGTGGACTCGAGGTGCTGTTCAGGCAGGGCGATGTGGTCTCAGCCGGACGAACGCGCTTCGAGCGCACGTACGCCCTCCCCGCACAGGTGCTCCCTGCAGCCGTCATCGAGCGCGCCGTGCCCAGGCACGACGCCCACGTACAGCTGGTGGAGCGTGCGGCGGCCGCCCACGGCATCGGAACCGAGAAGGACCTCGCCGACTACTACCGCCTCAAGCGGGTCGACACCCGCGCGGCCATCGCCGAGCTCGAGGAAGCCGGAACACTGCTCCCCGTCGCTGTCGACGGATGGCGCTCGCCCGCCTGGCTGCACCGCGATGCCCGGCTCCCCCGTCGCATCGAGGCCGCAGCGCTGCTCTCGCCGTTCGATCCCGTGGTATGGGAGCGGGCGCGCACCGAGCGCATGTTCGACTTCCACTACCGCATCGAGATCTACACCCCGGCCGAGAAGCGCGTCTTCGGCTACTACAGCCTGCCGATCCTCGTCGACGACGCCCTCGTCGGCCGCATCGACCTGAAGAACGACAGGCAGGCGAAGGTGCTGCGGGTGCAGTCGGCCTGGCTCGAGGAGGGGGTGCCGGCGACATCCGTTCCCGAGATCGCCGCCCGGGTCGCGGCGGTGCTGCACGAGATCACGGCATGGCAGGGCCTCGACGAGATCACCGTCGTGGGACGCGGAACTCTGAGTGCTGCTCTGCAGGCGGAACTCCGCACGCCGTGAGCGCTTCGAACGGGGCTGCGCCCGGTTCTCAGCGGGCGGTGCTTAGAACTTGCCGCCGATGCTGTGCAGCCGCTGGATGCGCTCCTCGAGCGGTGGGTGGGTGCTGAACAGCTTGGCGATGCCGCCGCCGGTGAGCGGGTTCGAGATCCAGAGGTGTGCCATCGAGCTGTTCTGCTTCCGCATCGGCCGGCCATAGGCCCCGAGCTTGGCCAGAGCGCTGGCGAGGGCCTCGGGGTGGCGCGTGATGAGCGCGCCGGTGGCGTCGGCGAGGTACTCGCGCTGACGCGACACCGCCGCCTGCACGAGCCCGGCGACGAGCGGGGCGACCAGCATCGCGATGAGTCCGAAGACCAGCACGAGGGGGTTGTTGTTGTCTCGTCCCCGACCGAAGAAGGCCATGCGCAGGAACATGTCGGCGATGAAGCCGACGGCCACGACCAGCCCGAAGACGATCATGCTGACGCGGATGTCGTAGTTCTTCACGTGGCCCATCTCGTGGGCCATGACGCCCTCGAGCTCCGGATCGTCCATCAGGTCGAGCAGGCCCGTCGTGGCCGCCACGACGGCGTGCTGAGGGTCTCGCCCGGTGGCGAAGGCGTTCGGGGCCGGGTCGTTGACGATGTAGACCTTCGGCATCGGCAGGCCCTGGGAGATGGCGATGTTCTCGACGATGCGCCAGAGACGCGGATTGTCGGACTTCTCGATCTGCACGCCGCCGGAGATGGCGACGGCCTGCGAAGCCGCGAAGAAGTACTGGAAGATCGCATAGGCGACCGATCCGAGGATCGTGACGACCACGATCGTCGGGCTGTTGTAGACGTATCCCGCCAGCAATCCGAGTCCGGCGATGATCGCGATGAACAGGATGACGATGAAGACGGTGTTGCGCTTGTTCTTGGCTATAGCGCTGTACAAGGGGCCTCAGGGCTCCTGACGACTAGAACTGCACGCGCGGAGGCTCTGCGATGGCCGCGGCATCCGCGACCTCGAAGAAGTCCCGCTCGGAGAAGCCGAGTCGCTTCGCGAAGATGTTGTTCGGGAACACCTTGATCTTGGTGTTCAGCTCGCGGACTCCGCCGTTGTAGAACCGCCGCGCGGCCTGGATCTTGTCCTCGGTGTCGACGAGCTCGGCCTGCAGCTGCAGGAAGTTCTGGCTCGCCTGGAGCTGCGGGTACGCCTCGGCGACCGCGAAGATCGACTTGAGCGCCTGCTGCATGTGGTTCTCGGCGACGGATGCCTCGACGGGCCCCTGCGCCGACAGCGTCTCGGCACGCGCACGGGTGACCGACTCGAACACGCCGCGCTCGTGAGCCGCGTAGCCCTTCACCGACTCGATGAGGTTCGGGATGAGGTCGGCACGCCGCTTCAGCTGCACCGTGATGTCGCTCCAGGCCTCATCCACCCGCACGTTCAACGTGACGAGGGAGTTGTACGTCGCCCACAGGTAGATGCCGACGATGGCGATCAGGACGACGACGATGATGAGGGGAATGAGCCATTCCATGGCGAGGACTCCTTGGGCGTGATTGGCGCGAGGACGCGACTCCTTCATCCTAAACTGGGCATACTCGGCTCGCAGCGCGTTCCCATCACACTCCAAGGAACGCTGCGGGCGTAGGCTCTGCACTCGTGAGCGAGAGTGCTGCAGAGCCCCCAGCCGAGGCTGGTGCCCGCCGTCGCGGGCGACCTCGACTGAGTGCTGCAGGCGACTCGCGGGGTCGCATCGTCGCGGCGGCCGAGAAGGAGTTCGCCGCGCGCGGCTACGACGCCACCTCGATGCGAGCCGTGGCACGCCGGGCGGGCGTCGATGCCGCCCTCGTCCACCACTATTTCGACGACAAGGCCGACCTCTTCGCCGAGGTGATCGCCGCTCCGCTGCGTCCGGATCGCGCCATCAAGGCCGTGCTGGCCGGGCCTCGTGATGCCATCGGCGTGAACATCGTGAGGTTCCTGCTCGAGGAATTCGAGAAGCCGGCGGTGCGGGCCCGCGGGACCGCCCTCATCCGGTCGGTCGTCGGATCCGACGGCACCAGCCTGCTGCGCGACTTCCTCGTCCGCGAGGTGTTCCGACGCATCGCGGCCGCCCTCGACGCCCCCGACGCCGACCTGCGGGCGAACCTCGCGGCATCGCAGATCGTGGGCATCATGCTCACGCGCTACGTGCTGCGTCTCGAGCCTCTGGCCAGCGCTCCCATCGACGATCTGGTCGCCAGGGTCGGGCCGGCAGTGCAATGGCATCTCACCGGCTATCCCCTTGACGGCGCGGTGTCGGCGGGCGAATAATTCATCACATGATGAATAGCGCGGCCCCGGCCGTCGACATCCGGGATCTGCAGGTTCGACGCGGAACCACCGACGTTCTGCACGGCCTCGACCTGAGCATCGCCCGCGGTGGCGTCGTCGGTCTGCTCGGCCCGAGCGGCAGCGGGAAGACCACCCTCATGCGCGCAATCGTGGGCGTGCAGGTGGTGTCATCCGGTACCGTCACCGTGCTCGGCGAGCCAGCAGGCAGCGTGCCGCTCCGCCATCGTGTCGGCTACGTCACGCAGTCGGCCAGCGTCTACGACGATCTCACCGTCTCGCAGAACATCGCCTACTTCAGCTCCGTGCTGGGGGCTCCACGCTCCGACATCGCCCGCGTGATCGACGAGACCGACCTCGCCCCCTTCGCAGACAGAGTGGTCGCAACGCTCTCGGGAGGCCAGCGCTCCCGCGTCTCCCTCGCCGCCGCGCTGCTCGGGGCCCCTGAACTGCTCGTCCTCGACGAGCCGACAGTGGGGCTCGACCCCGTTCTGCGGGTGCAGCTGTGGGAGCTGTTCCACAGACTGGCGGATGCCGGCACCACCCTGCTCGTCTCGAGCCACGTCATGGACGAGGCCACCCGCTGCGACCGCCTGCTCCTCATGCGCGACGGCGAGATGCTCGCCGACGACACCCCGCAGGCGCTTCTGGGGGCGACAGGCGCCTCCGATGTCGAGGGTGCCTTCCTCGCCATCATCGCCTCCCGCGGAGACGTCGGGGCGGATGCCGCTCCACCTCCTGCGCACCATGGCCCGGGCCGGCGCCGGCACCGTCGGCATGCCCGGTCGGAGGGCGAGCGATGAACGCGCGGCGTACCCTCGCCACGGCAGGACGCGTGCTGCAGCAGATCCGCCACGACCCTCGCACGATCGCTCTGCTGCTGGTGGTGCCGACGCTCCTGATCGGCCTGTTGGCGTGGATCTTCGTCGACACCGACGTCTTCCAGACCATCGGGCCGGCGATGATCGCCCTGTTCCCGTTCATCGTGATGTTCCTGGTGACGAGCATCGCCACCCTGCGGGAGCGTCGCTCGGGAACGCTGGAGCGCCTTCTCGCCATGCCTCTCGGCAGGGGCGACTTCATCCTCGGGTACACACTGGCGTTCAGCCTCCTCGCGGTTGCGCAGGCCTCGATCGCCGTCACCTTCGCCGTCTGGGTGTGCGGGCTCACGATCGACGGCAGCATCTGGCTGCTCCTGGCCGTCGCGCTGGCCGATGCGATCCTGGGAACGGCCCTCGGCCTGCTGGCGAGCGCGTTCGCCCGCACCGAGTTCCAAGTGGTGCAGTTCATGCCCGTGCTGGTGTTCCCGCAGATCCTCCTGGGCGGCATCTTCCTGCCCCGAGATCAACTGCCCCCAGTACTCGAGGCCATCAGCGACTGGCTGCCCCTGTCGCATGCGATCGACGCCCTCAACGCCGTTGCGACCGACAGCGAGAGCGCAGCGTGGATCTGGGGACAGATCGCCATCCTCGGCGCCTTCATCGTGGGAGCGATCGTGCTCGGCTCGATCACGCTCCGGCGCCGCACGCCGTAGGGCAGGCGCCTACGGGCAGCCTACGGGCAGCCCCAGTAGGTGACGCCGTCGTAGACGACGGGCACCAGGGTGGCACCGGGGCACGGGCCGCAGTCGTCGTTCGCCGGTGCACCCGCGGCGGGCGCCGGAGTGCTGGCGGCAGGCGCGGCGGGCTCGGCGGCAGCGGCAGGCTCTGCCCAGCTGTCGAAGGAGGACTCGTCGGTCCACGACACCGATGCAGCTGCCTCTGCGGCAGCGGCGGCATCAGCAGCAGCCTGAGCCACGGCAGCGGCAGCGGCAGCGGCAGCGGCCTCCGCAGCGATGCGGGCGTCCTCTGCCTTCTGCCAGGCAGCGACCTCCCCGGTGGTCTTCTTCTCGAGTTCGCGCAGGCCGTAGACCGCTGCGAGCACAGCGTCGACGTCGGACGTCGCGGTCAGCTCGCTGGCGGCATCCGTTGACGCCTGAAGGGCGGCGCGCGTCGCATCCGTCGCCTTGCCTGCACTGAGCGAGAGGGCCGTGTCGGCGAGTCCGAGCTCGTACGTCGCCAGGTCGAGCGCCGACGACAGGCGGGAGGCCGAGACATCGACGCTGCCGGCACCGACGCCCACTCGGTGGGAGACCTCGCCGATCGCGGCGGTCCTGGCCTCGGCCACGCGCTCGGTGCGCTCGGCGGCCTGCGCAGCGGCGGCGGCGGTCGTGCCGGCCGTGAGCACGGCCGTGGCGAGGAGGATCGCCACGACCGTGAACAACGGGCTTCTGGTGCGCTCGGTCGATGAGTCGTCGGAGCGGTTCGGGAACATCAGGTCTCCATTCGGGCGACACGCGGTCGCCACGCAACTGTAGGGAGTCGGGAGGCAGTGCCACCGGCACTGTAGGGGGTGCCGGTGGCCTCAGGGTGCCAGCGCGGAGAAAACACTGTCAACGCCCCCGTGCGAGCATCCCGGGCGACCATCACCCGAAGTGGGGGTTAATCGAGATCTGCTCAGTTTGCACGAAACTGCCGATCAAGACGTTTTTCAGCCCGAGTGGTGGGCGAACTCCGGACCCCCCGGACTGGGGCGTCCCGGCGCGACACCCAGAACACGGTCGAGGTACGGATTGGCGAACATGCCCGCGGGGTCGAGCCTGTCGCGGAGTGCCACGAAGTCATCGAAGCGGGGGTACATCGTCGCGAGTTCCGCGGCATCCAGGTCGTGCATCTTGCCCCAGTGCGGGCGGCCGTCGTGCGCGCGCATGATCGCCTCGACCGCGTTGAAGTAAGGGCGCTGGTCCTCTCGGTAGTAGCGGTGCACGGCGATGTAGCCCGTGTCGCGACCGGATGCCGTCGACAGCCAGAGGTCGTCGGCTGCGGCGGAGCGCACCTCGAGGGGGAACGACACCCGCCAGTCCTCACGGTCGATGAGCTGTCGGACCTCACGCATGGCCGATGGCACGGCTTCCCTCGGCAGGGCGTACTCCATCTCCCGGAAGCGCACGGTGCGGTTGGTGACGAACACCGAGGGGGCGGCATCCGTGAAGTCCCGATTGCCCGAGAACCTCTCGGCCAGGCGGGCCGTTGCGGGCACTGTTCCCGGGAAGGCGGTGCCGAGGGCGCAGAGCATCCTGTAGGCGCCGTTCGCGACGAGCTCGTCGTCCACGAAGCGCGAGAACCTGCCGAGAGGCTGCAACGGCGCGTCGGCCGGCAGTCGGGTGTTCGTCTTGGTGAGGGCCGTCGCCGTGTGCGGGAACCAGTAGAACTCGAAGTGATCGGCGGCATGGCTGCGCTCGAGGTAGTCCTCGAGCACGCCCTCGAGCGGCTCGGGACGCTCGACGGCCTGGAGTGCGAAGGCCGGGACGAGCTGCAGGGTCACATCGACGACGACGCCCAGGGCTCCGAGTCCGAGAGCAGCGGCACCGAGCAGTTCCGGGTTCTCGGTCTCGCTGATGCGGAGAAGCTCCCCGGATGCCGTCACGAGGGTGAGCGCGCGGATCTGCGTGGCGATGCCGCCGAAGCGTCCGCCCGTGCCGTGCGTGCCCGTCGACGTCGCACCCAGGATCGACTGCCTGTCGATGTCGCCCATGTTCGTCAGACCCAGGCCGTAGGGAGCGAGCAGGCGTGGCAGCTGGTGCAGCCGCGTGCCTGCCGCGAATGTCACGCGCTGGCGCTCGGCATCGACGTCGATGATTCCGCTGAGGTCCGTGAGGTCGAGCTGCACACCGGGCGCCACGGCGATGCCGGTGAAGGAGTGGCCGGCTCCGACGGGCTTCAGGCGCATGCCCGTGCGCGCCGCAGCCTCGACGGCGCGCTGCACGGCTCCCGTCGTCGCGGGTCGCTCGACCCGTGCCGGACGCACGGACTCCGTCCGTGCCCAGTTGCGCCAGACGGCGCCTGTCGCGCTCACAGGAAGGCCTTCCCTTCTCCACGATAGGTGGGGGTGGTGCCCACGACGGTGTCACCGTCGACGAGGACGTAGTCGTTCAGGTGCTCGGCGAGCTCTCCCGACTTGGTGTGGCGCATCCAGACCCTGTCGCCGGGACGGAGCGTGCGGGCGGCGCGTCCGGTGACCGGGGTCTGCACCTCGCCGGCCGACTCGCGCGGCGCCATCGAGAGTCCGGCCGGCCAGACGATCTTCGGCAGGCGATCGGGTGCCGGCGGGCCGGAGGCTATCCAACCTCCGCCGAGGATCGTCGCCGTGTCCGGAGCGGGGCGCCGCACGATCGACATGGCGAACGATGCCGCCGGGGCGGGCGTGAAACGGCTGTAGTTGTCGAACAGGTGACCGCCGAAGATGCCGCTGCCTGCTCCGATCTCGGTGACCGAGCCGTCGTCGTGCGTCGACTCGAGCGAGCCCGTGCCGCCGCCGTTGACGAACTCGAGGTCGGCGACGCGCCGCACCGCCGCCACAGCCGACGCGCGCCGGGCGTGCAGCTCCTCGATGGACTGCGACTGCATCCAGCGCTTCACGGCTCCGTCGAGCGGTTTGCCGACCGGCTTGTCCCCGACCCCGGCGATCTGCGCCTCGTAGGCCATCATGCCGACGAGGGTGAAGCCGGCGCGACCTTCGATGTACTGCGCGAGCG
Organism: Leifsonia stereocauli; assembly: GCF_038432415.1. Lineage (NCBI taxonomy): Bacteria > Bacillati > Actinomycetota > Actinomycetes > Micrococcales > Microbacteriaceae > Leifsonia > Leifsonia stereocauli. Next base: position 369,688 of record NZ_JBCAUN010000001.1, on the reverse strand, counting down.
AGGCAGCGGCATCCGCGTCGTGCACGGGCGAGCGCAGCACGCCGATGTGCCCGAGCACTGCGGAGTTCCACGATGCGTCGAGTTCGAGGCAGACGCGGATGTCCTCCCGCAGGGCCGGGGGCAGCACGGCGTCGACGACGTCGAGCTGCGCAGGCGAATCGACCATGATCGTCACGCGGGCAGCCAGTTCGGGGGAGGTGGCGAGGCGACGGATGGCCGCACGATCGACTGTGGGGTAGCCGACGACGACGTCGTCGACGGTCTCGGCCAGCCAGAGCGCCTCGGCGAGCGTGTAACCGAGCACTCCCCTGTATCCGGGGAGCTGCAGCAGTTCCTCGATGACGCTGCGCACCCTGATGGACTTGCTCGCCACGCGAATGGGCGTGCCCCCGGCCCGGCGCAGCATGTCGTGGGCGTTGTGCCGCAAGGCGTCCAGGCTCAGCACACCGAACGGCGGGTCGAGTTCTGCGGTGGCGCGGTCGAGGCTCGACCAGAACGGCCCGGTCTCCAGCCACGGCTGAGCCTCGGGGATGCGGTCGAGGCCGAGCAGGGTCGCGCTCGGTGCGGCAGCGGCAGCTGCAGCTGCGGCTGCGGCGTTGGCGGCGGCCATCAGCGCACGCTCTTCACGCGCGTGACCGCGACGGCGCCGAGGGCCGCGCAGACGGCGGCCACGAGGAACAGTCCCGTGAAGCCGCCCATCATGGCGACGAGGCCGGCTCCGATGAGCGGCGCGATGGCCTGGGGGACGGCCGAGGCGATGTTCATGATTCCGAGGTCCTTTCCGCGGTGCTCGGGGTCGGGGAGCACCTGGGTGGCGAGAGCCTGATCGACAGAGAGGAAGCATCCGTAGCCCAGACCGAGGAGACCGGCCGCGACCATGGCGACGGTGAAGTCGGGGAAGAAGGCCAGAAGCACCGCGGCGACGGCCTGCAGCACCGAGGCGACGATGACGAAGAGCTTGCGGCGGGCGAGCTTGTCGGACAGCCGACCGAGCACGAGGGCCGCCAGGATGACGAACACCATGTACACCGCGGTGAGCATGAGCAGGTCGTCCTCGGCGTCCTCCCGCTTCAGGCCGAACATGAGGAAGTAGAGCAGCAGCGTGGTTCCGAAGGCGTTGCCGAAGTTCACCAGGATGCGTCCGAGCAGGGTCCAGCCGAAGTCGGGGTGCTCCCGCGGACTGATCCAGAGGCTGCCGACGACCCCCCGGGCGCTCACACGTTCCCGCTGCTCGACGGCGAGGACGGCATCCGGTCGCATCAGGAAGGGGACGGTGAAGACGAGAAGCAGCACGGCGACCAGGGTGTAGCCGGCGAACACGCCGAGGGCGAGCAGTGTGACCAGCAGGATGCCGAGGATGGTGCCGACGGCCTGCGGGGCCGAGAGCCAGCCCGATACGTAGCCGCGCTGATCGACGGGAACGCGGTCGGAGATGGTGGCGGTGAGCGCTGCCGTCATGACGCAGAAGCCCGAAAGCGCCAGCACCCAGAAGATGCCGATGCCCACCATGCTGTGCTGCAGGCCGAGCAGCACCAGCGAGACGGCGAAGCCCAGCGCTCCCCCGGCGATCCACGGCCGCCGCCGTCCGAAGCGCGACGTCGTGCGGTCGGAAAGGGCGCCGGTGAGCGGGTAGACGATCACGGCGAAGAGGCCGGCGATGCCTGAGATGATGCCGAACGCGACGACGCTGTCGATCCAGTTCTGCGGATGCAGTTCCTCATCGATCTGCTGCGGGAGGAGCAGCTGGATGGGCGTGAGTTGCGCCATCCAGATGCCGAGCCAGGCCGCACCGAACGCCGCGATCCAGGCGCCGGTCACCCGCTGGGTGGGTTCGCTGAAGACGGCCGGTTGCGCTGTCGAGGTCGTGGTCATCGTGTGTGCGCCATTCCTGCGACCAGTGCGGCCGCATTGTCGATGAGCTGGCGGGCGGCCGTATCGTCACGGTCCACGAGCCACGCCAGTGTGAGACCGTCGGTGAGGGCGACCAGAAGGCGCGCGACCTCGTCGACGGGGCGTGTCCATTCGCTGCCGGTGTGCTCGGCGGCGAAAGTCAGTGCTGCAGCGGCGAGGGCGTGGTAGCCCTCGTACTGCTGACGGGCGAGGTGCTGCATGTCGGGGGTGCGGAGCGCGTACAGGGCGAGCTCATTGACGGCCTGCTCGCGCTCTGGATCGGCACGCAGCAGGTCGAAGTACCGCTGCAGGCCGGCGCGGGCGACGACCTCGAGGGAGCCGATCTCGATGCCGTCGGGAAGGATGGCTCCGCGTTCCTCGGCGATGACCCAGCGCACGACCTCGGCCATGAGCTCGTCATGGGAGGTGAAGGCGTAGTGGAAGCTGGCGAGCGACATCCCGGCCTCGGCGACGATCGCCCGGGTGGTCGCGGCTGATACTCCCCCACGCCCGATGACCTGCACCGCAGCCAGCACGAGCGCGACGCGGCGCTCTGATGCGGGGATGCGGGGCATGGCGACTCCTCACACGACAACGGGCAACAAGTGGGACGATCGACCCACTGGAGGCGATGACTCAGTATGCACCATGACGACGGATGCGCACGCACGTGTCGGGTGCGTCGTGATCGGGTCGTGATTACGAGCTCAGAACAGCTCGTCGACCCGCGCGACCCGCACGACGCCGGCCACGGCCTCCGCCAGCGCTGCATCCAGCGTCACGAACGCGTCGGCCTGCAGTTGCGTGACGGCGATGTACTCGGCCGTGTAGGTGTCGGCCCAGCCCAGTTCCTCCGCGATGCGCCACGCGTTCGCCTGGAGCACGCGGTCGCCGAGCAGCCGCATCCGCAGCCCGCGCAGGTGATCGAGTCTGGCTGACGCGTCCTTCCGGCTGAGTTCCCCTCGTGCGACGGCTTCGTACAGGAGGGTGAGCACCTGCGACCGCAGGAGGGCCGGCGCGACCAGCTGATGCTCGGGCGAGGGGACGGCACGCTCGGCGGCGAGGTGGAGGGCGACATCCGGTCCGGTCACGAAACGTGTCATGGGTGGCATCCTGACACGCACGCACTCTGGGCGCATCCGGTGCGCAGCAGGGGCGAACGGTGCTCCCGCAGGGACTCGAACCCTGACTGAAGCGATTTTAAGTCGCCTGCCTCTGCCGATTGGGCTACGGGAGCTGGTGGTGTTCCGAAGTTCAACCTACAAGAAGCGCCCCGCCCGTCCTTCGATACGACGAAGGACGGGACGGGGCGACTCGTGTGGTGACTGCTACTTCGCGGCTGCCGGCTCGACGGTTGCCGCGGGCTCGACGGATGCCGTCGAATCGACAGCAGGCTCGGCGACCTCGCCGGCCGGAGCCGCCGGGACGACCTTGGCGGCAGCGGGCTTGCGCTTGACCGGGGCCTTCTTGGCGGGAGCAGCGACGGGGGCCGCAGCCTCGACGGGTGCTGCAACTGCCGGGGGCTTCGGACGAGCGGCGAACTCCTCGAACACGGCGCGGGGGTGCTGCACTGCCTCGATGGCGGCGATGTCGCGGCCGAGGAAGAAGTTGGCGACCCAGCCACCGACGACGCGGAGCTTGCGCTCCCAACTCGGCATGGCGAGACCGTGGTAGCCACGGTGAGCGATCCAGGCCGGGAAGCCCTTGATCGCGAGCTTGCCCGACTGGAACACGCCGATGCCGATGCCGAGACCGGCGACGGCACCGAGGTTCTTGTGCTTGTACTCCGCGGGGCCCTCGCCGCGAAGCACGGCGACGAGGTTCTTCGCGAGCAGCTTGCCCTGGCGAACTGCGTGCTGGGCGTTCGGCACGCAGTATCCGCCTACGCCGCCGCCGGAGAGGTCGGGCACCGCCGAGACGTCGCCGGCGCCCCAGGCGCCCTCGATCCACTCGTCCTCGGTTCCGACGCGGAGGTCGGCGCGCACCTTGAGGCGGCCGCGCTCCTCGATCGGGAGGTCGGTGTTGCGCACGATGGTGGGGTTGGCCATGACGCCGGCGGTCCAGACGATGAGGTCGGACTCGAACGACTCACCGGTGGAGAGCTCGATCTTGCCGTCGACGGCGCTGGCGAGCTGCGTGTCGAGGTGGATCTGCGCACCGCGCTGGTCGAGGTTCTTGATCACCCAGTAGCTGGTCTCGAGCGACACCTCGGGCATGATGCGTCCCATGGCCTCGATGAGGTGGAAGTGGGTGTCCTCGAAGGAGATCGTGGGGTACTTCGGGATGAGGGCGCTCGCGAGCGAACGCAGCTCGGCGAAGATCTCGATGCCGGCGAAGCCTCCGCCGACCACGGTGAAGGTGAGCAGGCGGTCGCGCTCGGGGCCGGCCGGGAGCATCGACGCCTTGTCGAAGTTGGTCAGCACGCGCTGGTGGATCGCGGCGGCCTCCTCGATCGTCTTCAGGCCGATCGCATTGTCTGCGATGCCCGGGATCGGGAAGGTGCGCGAGACGGCACCGGCGGTGACCACGACGATGTCGTAGTCGAGCTGGTACGGCTCGCCCGCGATGGGCTCGATCGTGACCTGCTTGTCGGCGTGGTTGATGTTGGTGACCTTGGCCGCGAGGATCGTCGTCTTCTTGAGGTGACGACGGTGGGAGACCACAGCGTGCCGGGGCTCGATGGAGCCTGCAGCCACCTCGGGGAGGAACGGCTGGTACGTCATGTAGGGCAGCGGGTCGACGATCGTGACCTCGGCCTCGCCCTTGCGCAGCTGCTTCTCGAGTTTCCAGGCGGTGTAGAACCCGGCGTAGCCTCCGCCGACGATCAGAATTCTGGGCACAGTGGAACGGTCTCCTACATGATCACGTTGGTGCGGACCGTCACTGTTTTCGCAACGACCGCTTGATATGCCGTGTGGCGCCGATGCCCAGCAGCACAGCAAGACTACCAAACCCTGCGAGCACGGCGAACGGCACGGTCAGATAGCGCAGTGTCCACGACGTGGTCATGAACGACTGCTCGTCGGCCTCGACCTCGGGAGCCGGGTCGGGCACCGGGGTCGTCGGCGTGAGGGTGGGCGCGGTCGTCTCCTCGGCGGGGGGCTGGGCCCGACGGTGGATGCGGATCCAGTCGGTGAGCTGCTCCTCCGGACTCGTGGTCGCCGGTTCGACGATCGCCGTGAGAGCCGCGGATGCGTTGATGAGGCCGTTGCCGTAGATGGGGCTCGGCACGTCATGGCCGTTCGGGTCGGCGGTGGCGATCACGCGGTTGATCGCATCCGCCGCACTCAGATCGGGGTAGGCGCTGCGCACGAGGGCGAGCAGGCCGGACACGAGCGGTGTGGCCCCGCTGGTGCCGTTCCAGGCCACGTACCCGCCGCCGGGAACCACGCCGACGAGCTCCTCACTGGGGGCTGCGACCGAGATGACGATGCCCTGCGACGAGGCGTCGAAGCTGGCCTCTTTGTTGCGGTCGACGCCGGCGACCACCACGACGCCGGGAATGGTGGCTGGGGCTCCGACCTGCGACGTGCCTCCGGCGCGATTGCCCGCGGCCGCCACCACGATGACGTCGTGCTGGAACGCGTAGAGGAAGGCATCGTCCCAGCTCTGCGGCCAGTCGAGCGTGTTGCGCGTGAGCGACATGTTGATGACCGAGGCGCCGTTGTCGACCGCCCAGCGCACGGCCTCGGCGATCTGGTCGTCCGTCGACACCTTCGACTTGCTGTCGCTGCCGAAGGCGACGGAGACGCTCAGCAGTTGCGCCTCTGGAGCGACTCCGAGCACGCCGTTGCCCTCTCCCGTGCCGCGGCCCGCGAGCAGCGAGGCCACTTGGGTACCGTGCGAGTCGTCGTCGCCGACGGGCTTCTGCCCGTTCGCGGACCCGATGCCTGAGACATCAGTTCCCCCGACGACGACGCCTTTCAGCTCAGCGACAGAGCCGTCGATGCCGGTGTCGATGACGGCAACCTTCACCCCGGCGCCCTTGCTCGTGGTCCACGCCTGGGTGAAGCCGTAGTCGTTCAACCAGTACTCGAGGTCGCGCACGGGGTCGGCGTGAGCCGCTGTCGCGTCGAGTGCGATGGGGCTCGCTCCGAGGAGGGCCACTGCGACGATCAGCGCCCCCGCCGTCGTGCGCCTCAATCGTCGTCTCACTCGTCGCCGATCTCGTCGATTCCGGGGTAGTCGACGCACGCGCACACAGAGGGGCTCCACACCGACTGGGCGAGGGCGAGGTCGCCGATGGGGTTCACCCCGGGGCCCGCCGCGAGAGCGTGTCCGGCCAGGGCGTGCAGGCACTTGACCCGCTCGGGCATGCCGCCGGCCGAGAAGTTCGCGATCTCGGGAACGACGAGGATCGATTCCCGGTCGGACAGGTAGGAGGCGTGCGCCTTCTCGTAGGCGGCCTTCACTTCGGCATCCTCGGCCAGGAGGTCCTGGAACTCGACCATGACGTGCGCTGCCTCGAGGTAGGACATGGCAGCGGTGGCTGCAGGATGCGACAGGTAGTACAGCGTGGGGAACGGCGTGCCGTCATCCAGCCGCGGCGCTGTCGCGACCACTGTCGGTGCACCGCACACGCACCGTGCGGCGACGCCGATGACGCTGCGGACGGGACGGCCGAGCTGGGCCGAGAGGATGGCGATGTCGCGCTTCGACGGCGGGTCGAACGGCGGCGTGGTCATTTCGTGGATCCTTCCGGGGCGACGGGCGCGAGACCCGCGGCCATCGTCGACGCGAACAGGGACTGCATCCAGTCGGACTTCGTGGCCTGAACCTCGGTGGATACAGGGGCCGGCTCGGCTGCTGCGGATGCGGGCAGGTCGTTGATGACGAGGAAGCTGACCTCCCCCGGCATGACGTAGGCGAGGCGCTCCCGTGCCTGGGTGGTGATGAAGGTCTTGTCGTTCCAGCGCTCCCGCTCGGCCGTGAGCGAGTCGACCTCGCTCTTCTCGGCGGCGACGGCCTGCTGCAGCGCTGCGATCTGCTGGCGCTGCGTCACCCACGACTGCGCTGTTGGAGCGAGCACGACGACGGCGAGCACCGCCAGCCCCATCATGATGAGCGAGAAGCCCGAGAAACGCAGGCCGCGCATCCAGCCGCCCGCCGCCGATTCACGGCGGAGGGCGACTGGAATGCGCGTCGACTGCTGGTTCAGAGTTCCGTCAGGAGAGGTCGGCACGTGCCCCTCCTCCGTTCGTCGGCTCAGACCGTGAAGCGGGGGAACGCGCTGCGTCCGGCGTAGACGGCGGCGTCGCCCAGCTCCTCTTCGATCCTCAGAAGCTGATTGTACTTAGCGACGCGCTCGCTTCGGGCAGGCGCTCCGGTCTTGATCTGGCCGCAGTCCGTCGCGACGGCGAGGTCGGCGATCGTGGTGTCCTCGGTCTCCCCGGAACGGTGCGACAGGATGGCCGTGTAGCCGGCGCGCTGGGCCAGGGAGACGGCGTCGAGGGTCTCGGTCAGGGTGCCGATCTGGTTCACCTTCACGAGGATCGAGTTGCCGGTCTTGAGCTGGAGGCCCTTGGCGAGACGCTCGGGGTTGGTGACGAAGAGGTCGTCTCCGACGATCTGGACCTTGTGGCCGAGCTGCTCGGTGAGGTGGGCCCATCCGGCCCAGTCCTCCTCCTCCAGCGGGTCCTCGATGGAGACGAGCGGGTAGGCCTCGACGAGTTCGGCGTAGTAGGCGACGATCTCCTCGGCCGAGAGCTGCTTGCCCTCGAAGTGGTAGGCGCCGTCCTTGAAGAACTCGGTGGCTGCGCAGTCGAGTGCGAGGGCGATGTCCTTGCCGGGAACGTAGCCGGCGATCTTGATGGCTTCGACGATGAGGTCGAGGGCCGCACGGTTGCTGGGCAGGTTGGGGGCGAAGCCGCCCTCGTCGCCGAGGCCCGTCGCCAGGCCCTTCGACTTCAGCAGGCCCTTGAGGGCGTGGTAGGTCTCGACGCCCCAGCGCAGACCCTCGCTGAAGGACTCGGCACCGAGTGGAACGATCATGAACTCCTGGATGTCCACGTCGTTGTCGGCGTGCGATCCGCCGTTGATGATGTTCATGAGCGGAACGGGCAGGGTGTGCGCGTTCGGGCCGCCGAGGTAGCGGAACAGCGGCAGGTCGAGCGAGTCGGCGGAGGCCTTCGCGACGGCGAGGCTCGCGCCGAGGAGCGCGTTGGCACCCAGACGGCTCTTGTTCTCGGTGCCGTCGAGGGCGATGAGGGCGGCGTCGATGAGGCGCTGCTCTGTGGACTCCATGTCCTCGATCTCGTCGGAGATCTCGCCGATCACGGCGTCGACGGCCTTGAGCACGCCCTTGCCGCCGTAGCGGGCCTTGTCGCCGTCGCGCAGTTCGTACGCCTCGAAGGCGCCCGTGGAGGCACCGGAAGGAACGCCGGCGCGAGCCACCGTGCCGTCGTCCAGCAGAACCTCGACCTCAACGGTCGGGTTGCCACGGGAATCAAGAATTTCGCGAGCGCCTACAGCCTCGATGAGAGCCACAACTATCTCCTTTGGAACCGGGTGTGTTTTGAACGAGAACGCCGTTGTTCCTCGCTGGTCAGTCTAGGGCGCGGCCCGGGAGGCCCGCGAGTTGCCCACTTCCGCTGGTGACGCCCCGCCCGCTCTGGCGGAAGTGGGCGACTCGGTCAGCCGAGCGGCTTGAACTCGAGAGCGGCGGCATCCGTCTCGCCTGAAGCGACGAAGGCGTATCGGGTGAACCCGTCGGCCTCGGCGCGCTCGAGCAGCGCGCGCACGTTCTTACTGCGCTTGGCCAGTCGCACGCGGGCACCGGATGCGACGAGTGAGCCCTTGAGCGCCACCAGGGCGGCCGGCTCGGCCTCCTTGTCGTGCACGAGCAGCACGGCGTCGGCACGGCCGGCCACGTCGGTGTCGAGCAGGTCGACGATGCGCTCGAAGCCGATCGAGAAGCCGCAGGCGGGAACATCCGTGCCGAGGAAGCGGCCGATCATCCCGTCGTAGCGCCCTCCCCCACCGAGCGAGTAGGTGAGCTCGGGGTGCGAGATCTCGAAGATGGTGCCCGTGTAGTAGCCCATGCCTCGCACCAGGGTGGGATCGAAGTCGAGTTCGATGCCCGTGACGGCGTCGCGGATGGCCTGGAGCTCGGCGTAGACCTCGAGGTCGAGCCAGGCGGGAGGTGGCACAGTTCCGTCGTGCAGGTGCCAGCCTGCGTTCTCGATCGACGCGAGGCTGTCTGCGACCCCGTCGGTCGCGATTCCCAGCGATCCGAGCTCGTCGACCACGCCCGTGACCCCGATCTTGTCGAGCTTGTCGATCGTGATGAGGGCGCGCTCGTGCTGCTCGGCCGGAACGCTCCAGGTCTCGAGCAGGCGGGTCAGGATGCGGCGGTCGTTGATGCGGATGCGGCATCCGTCGAGCCCGAGGGCTCCGATCGCCGCGGCCGTGGCCGAGATCAGCTCGATCTCCGCGAGTGCACCGGCCTCGCCGATGATGTCGATGTCGCACTGCAGGAACTGGCGGAAGCGGCCCTTCTGAGGGCGCTCGGCGCGCCAGACCGGAGCGATTTGGATGGCACGGAAGACGGCGGGGAGGTCTGCCCGGTGGCTGGCGTAGAAGCGGGCCAGCGGCACGGTGAGGTCGAAGCGCAGCCCGAGGTCGGCGAGGCCGAGGGCGTCGTCGGCCTCTGCGGCCGCGGCGAGCATCTCGGTGGTGATCCCCCGGCGCATCACGGCGAATGCGAGCTTCTCGTTGTCGCCGCCGAGGCCGGAGTGCAGGTAGGCGGCGTCCTCCATGACCGGCGTCTCGATCTCGTCGAAGCCGTGCTGGGCGTAGGCGCCGCGGATGACTCCGAGGGCGTGCTCGCGGCGGGCCTTGTCGGCCGGGAGGAAGTCGCGCATGCCGCGGGGCGGGGTCACAGTCTGAGCCATGCCTCCATTCTTCCAGTTCGCGGCGATGGCCCGGTGCTGCCGGATGCCGTTCCTAGAGCGCCCCTCCGGCAGCCGCCGGCGCATCGGCGTCGAGGCCGCCGTCTCCGATGGCCTCGCGGGCGACGAAGTTCTCGAGGTCGAACAGGTTGCCCCCGGCACGCTGTGCGACTGTCAGCAGGGTCGACATGGAGGCGACCTCCTCGACCTGCTCCTTGAGGAACCAGAGCATCGCCTGCTCGCTGAGGGCATCGCCGTCGGCACGCGCCGCGCGGAACAGCGCCTCGATCTGCGCGGTGACCTGCTGCTCCTGGGCGAGTGCCAGGGCGATCGGCTCCACGACGGAGGCGAACGTCGTCTGCGGTGCGTCGACGCCGGGGATCACGACGCCCAGGTCTCGGTCGAGGCGATACTGCACCAGCATCATGGCGTGGTTGCGCTCCTCGAGCGACTGGCGGTAGAAGTGGCGCGCGAGCTGCGGGAGGTCGTGGTTGTCGAACCAGACGGCGATCGCGATGTACTGCTGCGACGCCGAGAACTCGTTGCCGATCTGGGCCGTCAGGAGGTCGTTGAAGCTCTGCTCAGTCATGGCTCCGACGTTAGCGGCGGCGTCCGGCCCGCCGCTAGGCAGGACAGGCTGCCCTGAGCCGGTGGTGCGCCTGAGTGGCTAGAGCGCCTCGGCTGCCACGGCCGCTGCCTCGGCAGCACGCACGTCGTCTCCGAGCGAACGGATGGCGGCCCGCAGCGCACGCTCGGGGTCGAGGTCCTTCGCGCGGGCGTTGGCGACGAGGGCGAGCAGGTGGGCGCCGAGGGCTGCTTCGTCGTCGAGTTCGACCGTCGCCTCGAGAGCGGCATCTGTGCGTTCCACACCGACCTTCTCGGCCTTGCCGAGGGTCTTGTCGGCGAGCGCGAGCGCGGGCATCCCCAGCGGAACCCCGTCGAGCACGCTGGTGCGGTGCGGCTTCTCCTCGGCCTTGAGCTCGTCCCAGAAGGCGACGACGTCGTCGGCCGTCGACGCCTCGCGATCGCCGAAGACATGCGGATGCCGCCCGATCATCTTGGCGTTCATGTGGGCGGCGACATCCTGGATGTCGAAGTCCTCCCCGGCAGTGTGCGCGGCGATGTCGGCGTGGAACAGCACCTGGTAGAGCACGTCGCCGAGCTCCTCGATCATCTCGGAGCGGTCGCCGGCCTCGATCGCATCGATGAGCTCATGGCTCTCCTCGACGAGGTAGCGCACGAGGGACTCATGGGTCTGGTCGGCATCCCACGGGCATCCGCCGGGCGCGCGCAGCAGGGCGACTGTGGCGATGAGGCCGTCGAGTTCGCTGGTCATGCCTTCATGGTAGGCGGCGGCTCGACCCCCGACGAGCGCCGTCGTTAGACTGACCGCGGTGCGCCGGGAAGTCTGGTCGGCGGGCGGCGGCGCCGCTCTGAGCGCAGAACGCGACCCTCGAGGAGACCGGGCGATGACCATCCAGCACACCGATGCAGTCCGTACGTCGCCGTTGCGGTCCGAGAGGGTTGCGGCCGGCCTTCTGCTGATCGCCGCGATCGCGGGACTCGTCATCGCGAACACGGCGGTAGGCCCCGCCCTGTTGGCCTTCATGGGCGACCACCTCACGATCATCGCGCTCGACTTCGACATCTCGGTGTCTCACATCGTCAGCGACGGGCTGTTGGCGGTGTTCTTCTTCATCGTCGCGGTCGAGCTTCGTCGAGAACTCGTGATCGGTGAGCTGAACTCGCTCTCCAAGGCGGCTCTGCCGGCCATCGCAGCCATCGGCGGTGTGCTGGTTCCGGCTCTGGTGTTCATCTCGTTCACCGCCGGCACAGATGTCGTCGACGGGTGGCCGATCCCGACGGCGACTGACATCGCCTTCGCCCTCGGCGTGCTCGCGATCTTCGGCTCGGCACTGCCGACCCGCGTGCGCGTGTTCCTCATGGCTCTCGCCGTGCTCGACGACCTGGTGGCGATCCTCATCATCGCCTTCTTCTTCACCTCCGATGTCAGGTTCGCCTCGATCGGATTCGCTGCCATCGCCATCACCGTCTTCGGCGCCCTGAGCCGTCTGCTCCGCGCGCGATCGCCATGGGTACTCGCTCGCCGGGCCCAGTGGCCGATCATCACGGTGATGATCGTGCTGGCGGCGCTGGCCTGGTACTTCACCTACCAGTCGGGCGTGCACGCCACCATCGCCGGTGTCGCCCTCGGCTTCGTGATCAGCCGCCGACCGGGTGGCCGCGCCGTGCACGCGCTCGAACCGTGGTCGAACGGCGTGATCCTGCCGATCTTCGCCTTCTCGGCCGCGCTCGTGATGATCCCCGACGTCTCGCTGAGCGAGCTCAGTCCGGCATTCTGGGGCATCCTCGTCGCCCTCCCCGTCGGGAAGCTCATCGGAATCACGGTCGGCGGCCTCGTGGGCGGCTTGATCTTCCGCAGGCAATCCGGCGCACTGAAGCTTCCCGACCTGGTGGCCGTCGCCGCTCTCGGCGGCATCGGCTTCACAGTCTCGCTCCTCATGAACGAACTGGCATTCCGCGGCAACCGGGAGGTCGCCGACGAAGGCGTGCTCGCCGTGCTGCTCGGTTCAGCGGTGGCCATAGCCTTCTCCGCCGTCGCTGTCAGCCTGCGCGCTCGGCACTATCGGCGCCTGCGGCGGGCGCACTCTCGGCAACCGGAGCCGGGAAGATCGCCGTCAGCAACTGCGTGACCCACGAGATGAGCTCGGCGTCCTCCAATGGCTGTCCGTGCTTGTCCGGAAGCGGCACCGACAGTACGCCGGTCTGGGTGAAGTAGCGCGAGCCCGGGTACATTCGCTGCAGACGCACCTGGATCGAGTCCGGCAACGTGCCGGGACCCACGCGAAGGTTCGAGCCCATGGCGACGACCTCGCCGAGGCTCGCCCGCTGGGCCTGCCGACGGAGTCGTGACACGGCGATGAGCGTGAGCACGGCTTGTGGCGGCTCGCCGTAGCGGTCGGTGAGCTCCTCGAGCACGCTGTCGATCTGGCCGTCCTTGGCGGCAGGAGAACTCGCCGTGGAGAGCTTCTGGTACGCCTCGAGCCGCAGCCGCTCACTGTCGACGTAGTCCTCGGGGATGTGCGCGTCGACGGGCAGCTCCAACCGAAGCTCGGTCTGGCCCTCGGCGACGTCTCCGCGGAAGGTCGAGACGGCCTCGCCGATCATGCGCAGGTAGAGATCGAAGCCGACCCCGGCGATGTGCCCGGCCTGCTCGCCACCGAGCAGGTTGCCGGCTCCGCGGATCTCGAGGTCCTTCAGGGCCACCTGCATGCCCGAGCCGAGTTCGTTGTTGGCCGCGATGGTCGAGAGCCTGTCGTGGGCGGTCTCGCTGAGAGGCGTGTTCTCGTCGTAGAGGAAGTAGGCGTAGGCGCGCTCGCGACCACGACCCACACGACCCCGTAGCTGGTGCAGCTGGCTGAGGCCGTACTTGTCGGCCCGGTCGATGATGATCGTGTTCGCATTGGCGATGTCGAGGCCGGTCTCGATGATCGTGGTCGAGACGAGCACGTCGAACTTGCGCTCCCAGAAGTCCACGACGATCTGCTCGAGCACGGTCTCGGGGAGCTTGCCGTGAGCCACCGCGATGCGGGCCTCGGGCACGAGCTCGGCCAGCTGGGCCGCCACGCGGTTGATGCTCGACACCCTGTTGTGCACGAAGAACACCTGGCCCTCGCGCAGCATCTCGCGACGGATGGCCGCAGTCACCTGCTTCTCGGAGTATGGACCGACGAAGGTGAGGATCGGATGCCGGTCCTCGGGCGCAGTGGCCAGCGTCGACATCTCCCTGATGCCGGTGACCGCCATCTCCAGCGTGCGTGGAATCGGTGTCGCACTCATGGCGAGGAAGTCGACGTTGGTGCGCAGCTTCTTGAGCTTGTCCTTGTGCTCGACGCCGAAGCGCTGCTCCTCGTCGATGATCACGAGCCCGAGGTCCTTGAAGATGACGCCGTCGGCGAGCAGGCGATGGGTTCCGATCACGACGTCGACCGTGCCGTCGGTCAGTCCGGCGAGGGTCTCGCGCGCCTCCTTGTCGCTCTGGAAGCGGCTGAGGGCCTTGAGGTGCACGGGGAAGCCGGCGAAGCGCTCCTGGAAGGTCTCGACGTGCTGCTTCACGAGCAGCGTCGTGGGCACCAGCATCGCGACCTGCTTGCCGTCCTGCACTGCCTTGAAGGCCGCGCGCACGGCCACCTCGGTCTTGCCGAAGCCCACGTCGCCCGAGAGCAGGCGGTCCATCGGGATGGGCCGCTCCATGTCGGCCTTCACCTCGTCGATGGTCTGCAGCTGGTCGGGCGTCTCGGCGTAGGGGAAGGCCTCCTCGAGCTCGCGCTGCCACGGGGTGTCGGGCCCGAAGGCATGCCCGCGCGACGCCATGCGCGCAGAGTAGAGCTTCACCAGTTCGACGGCGATGTCGCGAACCGCCCTGCGTGCCTTGCTCTTGGCGTTCGACCAGTCGCTGCCGCCCATCTTCGACAGCGATGGCGCCTCTCCTCCCACGTAGCGGGTGAGCAGGTCGAGCTGGTCGGTGGGCACGAAGAGCTTGTCGGCCGGCTGTCCACGCTTCGACGACGCGTACTCCAGCACCAGGTACTCGCGCACGATCGTCGGCTGCTGGGCGATGCCCGCAGTGCGGCTGGGCCCCGTCGGGCGAGCGCCGGATGCCACGGTGCGCTGGGTCATGTCGACGAAGCGGCCGATGCCGTGGGTCTGGTGCACGACGTAGTCGCCCGGCTTCAGCTGCAGCGGGTCGACGACGTTCTTGCGCCGACTCGCGAGCTTCTTGATCTGGCGCGAGTCGTAGCCGGCGGTGCGGCCGTAGAACTCGCCCTCGCTGAGCACGCCGATCTTCGCCGACGGAACCTCGAAGCCGCGGGAGACCCCGGCCTGCAGCAGGTAGGCGACGCCGGGTTCGGGGTTCTCGGGGAACTCCTCGGCGACCCGGCCGGCGAAACCGCGGTCTGCCAGCACGTCGCGGGCACGCTCGACGAGGCCGTGTCCGGCGGCGACGATGGCCATCGACCAGCCGTCGGAGAGTCGCGCACCGACATGCTCGAGGGCACCCTCGACGTTCCCGGCGAAGCTGGGCACGGCGTCTGCAGCCACCCGGATGTAGTCGAACAGCTCGGCGTCGCCGGCATCGAACGCGGAGAAGGTCCACCAGGGGTGATCGGACGCCTTCTGCCCGGGTGCGGAGAAGCGCACGGAGTCGCGCAGGTCGGCCAGGGACAGGAAGTCGCCGGAGTCCAGGTCGATCGGGGCCTCGGCGCCGGCGGTCGCGGCGCTCCAGGCCGCCGCCAGGAACTCGCGGTTCGTCTCGGCGAGACTCTGCGCTCGACCGCTCACGCGTTCCGGCCCGACCACGGCGACGACGGCGTCGGCAGGCAGGTAATGGGTCACGGGCACCAGGCGGTCGACGAGCGCCGGGGCCAGGGACTCCATGCCCTCGACGGGGATTCCCTCGGCGATCTTCTCCAGCATCTGCGAGAGGCTCGGGAACTCGTGCCGCATCTCGCGGGCACGCTGGCGCACCGAGTCGCTGAGAAGCATCTCGCGACTGGGCATGAGGCTGACGGATGCCACGGGCTCGGGAAGCGACCGCTGGTCGGCCACAGAGAAGGCACGGAGCTGGTCGATCTCGTCTCCGAAGAAGTCGACGCGATAGGCGTGGTCGGCCACGGGAGGGAAGACGTCGAGGATGCCGCCGCGCACGGCGAACTCCCCGCGACGCGTCACCATGTCGACGCGTGTGTAGGCGAGGTCGACGAGTTCGCCGGCGAGGGCGGAGAGGTCGTAGCCTCTGCCTCCTTGGGCGAGCACGACGGCGGGCCGGTCGGCCAGGTTGTCGGCGATGGGCTGCAGCGCTGCACGCACTGAGGCGACGACGATGAGCGGGGCGCGCTTTGCGGCATCCGCCTCGCTCCACTCCCTCAGCGTGCGCAGGGCCTCGATGCGGCGGCCGACGATCTCGGCGCTGGGGCTGAGGCGCTCGTGCGGGAGCGTCTCCCACGCGGGGAAGTCGAGCACGGTGGCACCGGGGGCATAGGCTGCGATGCTCGCCTCGAGCGCCTCGGCCTCACGGCTCGTCGCCGTGATCACGAAGGCGGCCTGAGCGCCGCGCTCGGTGGCGCGACGATCGAGGAGGCCGGCGAGGAGCGGAGCGTTCAGCCCCTCGGGGAGCGAGAAGTCGGCGTCGCGGTTCGCGTGCGCGAGGGCCGATTCGATGGTGGAGGCGCGCTCGAGCGCGGTCAACAAGCCCTGGAGCATCACCGTACGAGTCTACGGCCGCCCACCGACACACCCGTCGCACCCACCCCCCAGACGGGCATCACCCGGATGGGCATCACCCGATCTGGGAGGCGCAGAGCTGCGATGCCCTTCCCTAGGGTCGAAATACGCCGGAGTCCCCTACGACGAAGGCGGAACGTCAGTCGTCGTAGTACACGCAGTACCCTCGCAGAGTCCCGGCTCCCTCGGAGCCGGGACTCACTGCGTCGGGCCGTGTCTTCGGCGTCGGGCCTCAGGCCGGCGAGTGGAAGCGCAGCTGGGCCGAGGCGAGGCCGTCGGTGACGATGTGCTCTGCTGCGTCGGCGGCATCCGCCAGCAGATTCGGAAGCACCTTCTTCTCGGTCGACGAGAAGTCGTGCAGCACGAAGTCGGCGGCGTCCTGCCGACCGGGCGGGCGCCCGACGCCGACTCGCACGCGGGTGAAGTCGGGGGTGCCGATGGCGGAGATGATGTCACGCAGGCCGTTGTGGCCGCCGTGGCCGCCTCCCTGCTTGAGCTTGACGGTGTCGAACGGCACGTCGAGCTCATCGTGGATCACGATGAGCCGTGAGGCGTCGAGCGAGTAGAACTTCAGCAGGGCGGCGATGGGCTTGCCCGAGAGGTTCATGAAGGTTCCGGGCTTCGCGAGGATGAGCTTCGGACCGCCGGGTCGGAGGCGCCCCTCGGCGACGAGGGCGTTCGCCTTGTGCGTCTTGAACGACGCCGAGATGCGGCTCGCGAGCTCGTCGAGCACCATCTGCCCGACATTGTGCCTGTTGCCGGAGTAGCCGGGCCCGGGATTCCCGAGCCCGGCTACGAGCCAGGTGTTCTCGTCCACGTCGTGAACGTTCTGTCGTGAACGGAAGAGACCGAGAATGACTACTCGGCAGCCTCGGCTGCGGCAGCGGCCTCGGCGTCAGCCTCTTCCTCTTCCACACCCTCGCCACGACCGGCAGCGGGCACGTGCACGTTGATGACGAGCGTCTCGGGATCGCTGATGAGCGAGGAGCCCTGGGGCAGCTCGACGTCCTTCGCGAAGATCTGGGCGCCCTCTTCGAGGCCCTCGATGTCGACGACGACGTTCTCGGGGATGTGGGTCGCCTCGGCCTCGACCAGGAGGGTCTTGGCGTCGAGGTCGGCGATGGTGCCGGAGAAGCTCTCACCGGTCACGTGCACGGGAACCTCGATCTGGACCTTCTCACCCTTGCGGATGACGATGAGGTCGAGGTGCTCGATGATCTGGCGAACCGGGTCCTTCTGCACGTCCTTGACGAGCACGAGCTCGGTCTTGCCGTCGATGTCGAGCTCGAGCAGGGCGTTGGCCTTGCGGAGGATGAGTCCGATCTGGTGGGCGGGCAGTGTCACGTGGCGGGGGTCGGAACCGTGGCCGTAGATGACGGCCGGGATCTTGCCGACGGCGCGGATCTTGCGGGCTGCGCCCTTGCCGAAGGACTCGCGAACCTCGGCGACAACCTTGTTGTCATCACTCATGATGTATCTCCTTGCGGGCTCGTGGCCCAGATCAGTGGTCTGTGTGTTCAACTCGAACGCATGTCAGCGTGAGGAAAAGCCAGGGGAAGCCGCATCCGCCGCGTCGATAACGGATGCCGGAGCATCCCTCGCCGAAGTCTTCAGTCCCCTGCACCGCGAACGGCACGGGAAACCAGTCTGTGAGTCTATCAGGCCCGAGCCGTGCCGCAGCACGGCGTCACAGAGGGACGCCGACACTACGCTGGAAGTCGACTATCGAAGGAGAGCGAAATCGTGCCTGAGGCAACTGCAAACATCGGCGTCGTCGGCTTGGCCGTCATGGGTTCCAACCTGGCGCGCAACCTCGCCAGCCGCGAAGGCAACACAGTGTCGATCTTCAACAGGTCGTACGAGAAGACCCAGACCCTCCTCGACGAGCACCCCGAGGCCGAGTTCGTCCCGGCCTCGACCTACGCCGAGTTCGCCGCCTCCCTCACGACCCCGCGCACCGCGATCATCATGGTGCAGGCCGGACAGGGCACCGACGCCGTCATCAATGCACTGACCGAGGTCTTCGAGCCCGGCGACATCATCGTCGACGGCGGCAACGCGCTCTTCACCGACACCATCCGCCGCGAGAAGGCCGTGCGCGAGACCGGCATCAACTTCGTCGGCGCCGGAATCTCCGGAGGCGAGGAGGGCGCGCTCAACGGCCCGTCGATCATGCCCGGCGGCTCCGACGAGTCGTGGGTGACCCTGGGCCCCATCCTCAAGTCGATCGCGGCCATCGCCGAGGGCGAGCCCTGCGTCACCCACGTCGGCCACGACGGTGCCGGCCACTTCGTGAAGATGGTGCACAACGGCATCGAGTACGCCGACATGCAGCTGATCGGCGAGGCCTACGACCTCATCCGTCGCGGCACGGGCAAGTCACCGGCCGAGATCGCCGACATCTTCTCCGAGTGGAACCGCGGCGAGCTAGAGAGCTACCTCATCGAGATCACGGCCGAGGTGCTGCGCCAGGTCGACGCCGAGACCGGCGCGCCCCTCGTCGACGTCATCCTCGACCAGGCCGGGGCCAAGGGCACCGGCGCCTGGACGGTGCAGACCGCCCTCGACCTGGGCATCCCGGTGTCGGGGATCGCCGAGGCGGTGTTTGCGCGCTCGCTGTCGTCGAAGCCGGCCCAGCGGGCCGCGGCATCCGACCTCCCGGGCCCGTCGGAGGCCTGGACGGTGGCCGACGCCGACAAGGACGCCTTCGTCGAAGACGTGCGCCGCGCCCTCTACGCCTCGAAGATCGTCGCCTACTCGCAGGGCTTCGACGAGATCGTCGCCGGCGCCGAGCAGTACGACTGGGACATCAAGAAGGGCGACATCGCCGCCATCTGGCGCGGTGGCTGCATCATCCGTGCGCGCTTCCTCAACCGCATCACCGAGGCGTACGCGGCGGACCCCGGTCTCGTCGCGCTGCTCACGGCGCCGTACTTCGCCGAGGCCCTCACCGGGACCCAGGAGGCGTGGCGTCGCGTCGTCGTCGTGGCGGCCCAAGCCGGCATTCCGTCGCCGGCGTTCTCGTCGAGCCTGGCGTACTACGACGGCCTGCGCGCCGACCGTCTGCCCGCCGCCCTCATCCAGGGCCAGCGGGACTTCTTCGGAGCCCACACCTACAAGCGCGTCGACAAGGACGGCACCTTCCACACCCTGTGGTCCGGCGACCGCACCGAGATCGAGTCGGCAGGCTCCAGCCACTGAGGACTACTCGCTCGCTGAGGGCCGAGCGAAGCGACCGCCCGAAGCGCGCTTCGACCGCGGACCTCGTCCGGGCCTCAGCGAGCGAAGGACCACCCCGATCGCCAGCACCACCACGGTGCCGACGATCGCCTGCCAGGGCAGCGTGAGCGCGAGCAGCACGCATCCGGCGAGCCCGATCCACTGCACGGCACGCGGCAGCCAGCGCTCCGAGCGCGGCTGCCGAAGTGCCGAGGCGTGCGCGATCGCGTAGTAGCCGAGCACCGCGCAGGCCGAGAATCCGACCAGCTGGCGCGGATCGAGAAGCACCACGGCCACGATCGCGATCATGGCGACGGATGCCTCGGCCACGACTGGGGCGTGGGTGCGGGTCGAGATGCGGCTGAGCGTGCCGGGCAGGTCGCCCTCGCGCGCCATCGCGAGGGAGGTGCGGCTGAGGCCGGCGAGGATGCCGATCAGCGACCCGAGACTGGCGATGGCCGCCACGACGCTCGCGACGACGGGCCAGGCCGCACCGCCGAGGGCTGTCGAGGCGAGGTCGGCGAGAGGCGATGTCGACGAGGCCAGTCCATCGACCCCGAGCACGCTCAGGCAGAGCGCGCCGACCACGGCGTAGAGCACGAGCGCCACCGCCAGGGCTGTGATGATCGCGCGCGGCAGGGTACGCCGCGGATCGCGCACCTCCTCCCCCAGCGTCGCCATGCGGGCGTAGCCGGCGAAGCAGAAGAACAGCAGGCCGGCCGACTGCAGCACGCCGTACCATCCGGCATCCGTCGCCACGAGGATGGGGCCCACGGCGGCTCCCGACAGGGCCGTCGCAGCGAGCACGGCGACCAGCCCGGCACCGACGACCGTCACGATCGCGAGGCTCACCCGCGCCGTGCTGCGGATGCCGGTCGCATTGACGGCGGCGAGCACGACCAGCACACCGACGGCCACGGCCTTCGCCTGCCCAGGCCAGAGGTAGCTCCCGGCGATCAGTGCGATGGCCGCGGCCGACGCCGTCTTGCCCCAGATGAAGAGCCAGCCCGCCGCGAAGCCGGTCCACGGACCGATGGCGGCACGGCCGAAGGCGTAGGCGCCGCCCGACACCGGGTGCGCCATGGCCAGCTGCGCGGTGCTCAGCGCGTTGAGCGATGCGACGATTCCGGCGATCACCAGGCCGATGAGCAGTGCTCCCCCTGCCACGGCCGCAGCAGGCGCCCAGACGAAGAACACCCCGGCACCGATCATCGACGCCAGCCCGATTCCGACGGCCTGGCCTGTGCCGATCCGGCGTTCGAGAGTGCTCACCCGAGCGACCTTAGCGATAGGGCGTGAACGTTTGTTAGGGTCGCCATCATGACGACGCATCCGGAGCTGCTGGGCTCCGACGAGGACGACGACGACTCCGGTCGTCCGCTGCTCGGCGCCCGTCGCGGCCGCATGCTGCGCGCCGTCGTCTGGGTCGGCATCGTCGCCCTCGTGCTGCCGGGCATCCTGGTGACGTGGGGCGTCGCCCAGGGCACGGCCTCACGCGCCTGCGCGACCTACGCCGCCTATCTCAGGCCCGATGCGGGAAGCTCGTCCGTCGGCTTCGAGCTGTTCGCTGCCGGTGGTCCGGGGTGGCAGTGCTATGCCGTGAGCACCAGCGGCCCGAAGGAGTACCTCGGCTCGCTCGGGCTCATCCCCTCGGCGCCGCACATGCCGCGGCAGACGGCCTGACTCAGCCGTTCAGCAGCTGGTCGCGCACCTGACGGCGCATGACCTTGCCGATGAGCGACTTCGGCAGCTCGTCGACGGCCACGACGCGCTTCGGCACCTTGTAGGCGGTGAGCTGGTCGCGAGCGAGGTCGCGGATGGACTGCTCGTCGAGTTCCACGCCCTCCCGCAGCACGACGGCGGCCACGACCTTCTCACCGCTGTGCTCGTCGGGCAGGCCCACGACGGCGGCGTCGACGACGTCGGGGTGCGTGCGCAAGGCCTCCTCGACCTCGCTCGGCGCCACGTTGAAACCGCCGGTGATGATGAGCTCCTTGATGCGGTCGACGATGCGCACGAAGCCGTCGGAGTCGAGCGCCACGATATCGCCGGTGCGGAACCAGTCGCCACCGCCATCCGTCGCCGGAACGAACACGGCGGCGCTCTCGTCGGGCTTCTTCCAGTAGCCGGAGAAGACCTGCGGGCCGCGGACGATCAGCTCGCCCTCCTCATCGGTCCCCCTGTCCTGCGTCGGGTCCTCAGGGTCGACGACGCGAACCTCGGTCGACGACAGCGGGAGTCCGACGGTTCCGGCCTTACGGGTGGGAGCGACAGGGTTGGCCATCAGCACCGGCGACGTCTCCGAGAGGCCGTAGCCCTCGACGAGGTAGCCGCCCGTGAGCGCCTCCCACGGCTCGACGACCTCGGCCGAGAGCGGCATCGCACCCGAGATGGCGATCTGGATGCCGGCGAGCGACACCCCCTCCTTCTCGGCGGCATGCCGCAGCCGCTCGTAGATGGGAGGCACGGCGGGAAGGAAGGTCGCCGGATGCTTCTTCATGACGGCCAGCACGAGGTCGGGGTCGAACTTGGGGAACAGCACCAACCGCGATCCCATGCTCATCGCGAAGGTGAGGCACAGCGTGAGGCCGTAGGCGTGGAACATCGGCAGCACCGCGTAGACCACGCTGGTGCCGCGCTCGATCGTGGGCACCCAGGCACGCGACTGGGCCGCGTTGGCCGCCAGGTTGAGGTGCGTGAGCGTTGCGCCCTTAGGGTTCCCGGTGGTGCCGCTGGTGTACTGGATGAGGGCGACGTCGTCGACGGATGGCGCCACGATGTGCTCGTCGATGGGCGACGCCTTCAGCAGCTCCTCCCACGACGTCGTGCCGCGCACCTTCGTGGTGAGGGCGTCACGCGACTCGCGCGCCTTGGCGACGGGCAGCGTGAGGGCCGCGCGGGTGAGGAACGGCATGGCCCGGGTCACGTCGATGGAGATGATCGTCTCGACGGCGACATCCGACGGGAAGGCCTGGATGGTGGCGACGACCTTGTTCCACGCGATGACGACGGTGGCGCCGTGATCCTCGAACTGGTGCCGCAGCTCACGCGGGGTGTAGAGCGGGTTGTGCTCGATCACGATGGCGCCGAGCCGCAGCACGGCGTAGAACGCCGCGACGTGCTGGGGGCAGTTCGGAAGCACCAGGGCGACGGTGTCGCCCTTCTGCACGCCGAGCAGGCGCAGCCCTTCTGCGGCGCGGTCGACCTGGGCACCGAGCTCCGCGTACGTGGTCGTGCGGCCGAAGAACTCGAGGGCGACGTTGTCGGGATACTGCCGGACCGAGGCCGCGAGCATGTCGTACAGCGAGCCGTCGGGCAACTCGATGTCGTGGGGCACGCCCTCGGCGTACGAGTCGAGCCAGGGGCGTGGGGTCGTGATCACCCCTTTACAGTAGCGCCGGGGCCGTGCTCAGGCCGCCCTGCTACCCTCGCCCGAAGGCCCATGACCCCCGAACGCATCCGTCCTCGTCCCTCGTCGCGGCACACCGCGACGCGACGTGCTGCGCCTGCGCCAGCGAGGAAGCCGCATCCGCGCAACCGGATGGCGATTCCGGCTGCCCTGGCCGTCATCGCGTGGGGCGCCGCCATGATGATGGCTCCCCCGCCGCTCCCGACCGCCGCCGAGGCGGCCAGGACGACGGCGCAGTCGAGCGCCGCCCAGCTGCCGGAGCAGTCGCTCATCGTCGATGGAACGGTTCCCGACATCTCGGTCGTGCGCGACGGCTACTCCGCCACCGACGGTGCCCAGACCCTCGCCGCCAACGGCACCAACTACGACTGGGCGAAGCTCGTGCTGGTCTTCGCCGGCTGGCCGACCACCGAGAGCAACATCACGGTCATCACCCGCTGGATGCGCCAGGAGAACGGCGTCGACAACTGGTGGAACCGCAACAACCCGCTGAACAACGGCTGGGGCTCCGGTGGCGGCAGCGGCCTGGGCAGCTACGACTCGCTGGTGACGGCGGCGGAGAACTGCGCCGACGCCCTGCACCGCAACTCGGGCTACACGGCCATCGCCGCAGGCTTCGCGGCCTCGGCTCCGACGGGCGAGATCGAAGCGGCCATCTGGGCGTCGCCGTGGGCGTCGAGCCACTACGCGAACGGCTCGCACTGGAGCTCTCGACCCGCCGACGTCGTCAGGGCGCCCGACGACGCCTGGGGCTGAGCGGACCCAGCCGGTTTCTCCCTACGCGGCGCCGTCGAACATCGACGTGACCGACTCGTCGTTGAAGACGGCGTCGATGGCCTGGGCGAGCAGCGGCGCGATCGGCAGAATGGTGAGCTTGTCGAAGCGCTTCTCCTCCGGCACCGGGAGGGTGTCGGTGACGACGACCTCGTCGACAGCGTCGCTCTGCAGGATCTGCGTCGCCGGGTCGCTGAAGACGGCGTGCGTCGCGGCGACGACCACGCCGATGGCGCCTGCGGCCTTGAGAGCCTCGGCCGCCTTCACGATGGTGCGTCCGGTGTCGATCAGGTCGTCGACCAGCAGGCAGACGCGGCCGTTGACCTCACCGACGATCTCGTGCACCGAGACCTGGTTCGGCACCAGCGGGTCGCGGCGCTTGTGGATGATGGCGAGGGGAACGCCGAGCTTGTCGCTCCAGATGTCGGCGACGCGAACGCGGCCCATGTCGGGCGACACGACCGTGAGAGTGGCAGGGTCGAGCTTGGACTGGAAGTGCTCGAGAAGCACGGGCATGGCGAAGAGGTGGTCGACGGGGCCGTCGAAGAAGCCCTGGATCTGCGCGGCGTGCAGGTCGACGCTCATGATGCGGTCGGCGCCGGCTGCCTTGTACAGGTCGGCGACGAGTCGGGCGCTGATCGGCTCTCGGCCGCGGCCCTTCTTGTCCTGGCGGGCATACGGGTAGAACGGTGAGACGACGGTGATGCGCTTCGCCGAGGCGCGCTTCAGGGCGTCGACCATGATGAGCTGCTCCATGAGCCACTCGTTGATGGGCGAGGTGTGCGACTGGATCACGAAGGCGTCGCAGCCGCGCACGCTCTCGTCGAAGCGCGCGTAGATCTCGCCGTTGGCGAACGTCCGGGCATCCGTCGGCAGCAACTCGATGCCGAGCTCGGCCGCGATGTCCTTCGCGAGCTGCGGATGCGCTCGCCCCGACACGAGGACGAGGTGCTTCTGGCCGGTGATATTGATTCCGGACACTCGGACTCCGCTCTGCTCGACGGTACTGTGACCGCTAGTCATCTGACGCCGGGGTGGCGGCCTGGGCCGCCGCATCGGCGGCCGTTCCGGGACGCTTCCGACTGACCCAGCCCTCGAGGTTGCGCTGCTGCGCGACCGAGATGGCGAGGGCTCCGGGCGGGACATCCTTTCGGACGACCGTTCCGGCGCCGGTGTACGCTCCGTCACCAATCCTAACGGGGGCGACGAAGACCCCGTGCGACCCGGTGCGAACGTGAGAACCCACCTCCGAGCGGTTCTTCTCGACGCCGTCGTAGTTGGCGAAGATCGACCCGGCACCGATGTTCGAGCCCTCGCCGATCGTGGCGTCACCGACGTAGGAGAGGTGCGGCACCTTGCTGCCGACGCCGATGTTCGCGTTCTTGGTCTCGACGAAGGCGCCGATCTTGCCGTCGGCGCCGAGGATGGTGCCGGGGCGCAGGAAGGAGAACGGGCCGACCGTCGCACCGGCCTCGATCACGCTGAGGGTCGCATCCGTTCGCTTGACCGTCGCTCCCTCGCCCACCTCGGTGTCGACCAGCGTGGTGTCAGGGCCGATCACGGCTCCGGTCGCGATGACGGATGCCCCGAGGATCTGCGTTCCGGGCTTCACGGTGACGTCGGGGGCGAGGGTCGCCTTCACGTCGATCCACGTCGTCGCCGGGTCCTGGATGGTGACCCCGGCCAGTTGCCAGCCGCGCACGATGAGCGCGTTCAGCTGCAGAGCGGCCTCGGACAGCTGGGCGCGGTCGTTGATGCCGGCCACGAGCCAGGCCTCGTCGACGGGAACGGCCGCCACCTCGCTGCCCGCGGCTCGCAGCAGTCCGATGACGTCGGTGAGGTACTTCTCGCCCTGCGCGTTGTCCGTCGTCACGTTGGCGAGCTGGTCGCGCAGTTCGTTCACTCCGAAGACGTAGATGCCGGCGTTGGCCTCGCCGATGGCGCGCTCGGCCTCGTTCGCGTCCTTCTGCTCGACGATGCGGTCGAAGGCGCCGGCGTCTGTGCGCACGATGCGGCCGTAGCCCGTGACATCGGGCGGGAACAGCGACATGACGCTCGCGGCGGCGGCATCGGCCCTGTGCGCCTCGATGAAGCGGCCGAGGGTGCCTGCGTCGAGCAACGGAACGTCGCCGTTCACCACGAGCACCTCGCCCGTGAATCCGGCGGGAAGCGCCTCGATCGCAAGCTCCACGGCGCGGCCGGTGCCCGCCACATCGTCCTGGTCGACGATCACGCTCTCGGGCATGTCGACGCCGATCACTGCGGCGACGCGGTCGCGCTCGTAGCGCACGACGCTGATCACGTGAGCCGCATCGAGCTTGCGGGCCGTCGCGAGCACGTGCGAGACGATCGGCATGCCGCCGAGCGGATGCAGCAGCTTCGGCAGCGACGACTTCATCCGTGTGCCCTGGCCGGCGGCGAGCACCACGATCGCGAGGTTCTGGTCGGTCATGGTGTCTCCCCTGGTGTGTTTCGAAGGGCTCCGCCGCCAGGACTCGAACCTGGACCTAACAGCTCCAAAGGCTGTCGTGCTGCCATTACACCACGGCGGACCACGCCTGACCGCTGGTCCAACGCGCCTTCCAGTCTGCCAGAACGGATGCCGTGGCCGTGACGCGCCCGACGGCATCCGAACGGGATAATGGAGCCATGCCGAGCAATGACGAGGTCGACCGCATCGTGGATGCGTGGGGACGCGAGCGCCCCGATCTCGATTTCTCCCCCCTCCAGGTGCTCTCGCGCGTCGGCAGGCTGGCGAAGCACCTCGATCGCGAGCGTCGCAGCGCCTTCTCCCGCGCCGGGCTCGAGTCATGGGAGTTCGACGTGCTCTCGGCGCTCCGTCGAGCCGGGGCTCCCTACCAGCTCTCCCCCAAGCAGCTGCTGCAGCAGACCCTGGTCTCCAGCGGCACGATGACCAACCGCATCGACAGGCTCGTCGATCTGGGGCTCGTGACCCGCCAGACCGACCCGCGTGACGGCCGGGGCGTACTCGTCGTGATGACGACGGCAGGCCTCGACCAGGTCGACGCCGCCATCACCCAGTTGATCGACGCCGAAGCCGACCTACTCGACACCCTCAGCGCATCGGACCAGGATCGGCTGGCCGGTCTGCTCCGCAAGCTCAGTCTCGACTTCGACTGAGCGCCGCCGCGGCCTCCACGGCCGCGATCGCGAGCCCGTAGGGTGGCGCACGTGAGTGAATCCTTCAGGCTGATGCTGCGCGCCCTCCCCGACTTCCCCGAGGAGCTCCCCGAGTTCGACCCGGAGACAGCACCGACGGACCCCGTCGAGCTGTTCACCGACTGGCTCGAGGCCGCGGTGGTTCGCGGCATCCGTCAGCCCCATGCGTTCTCCCTGGCGACGACGGATGCCGCCGGCCTGGTGTCGTCGCGCATGCTCATCCTCAAGGACATCGGCGACGACGGCTGGTGGTTCGCCACCTCCAGGCTGTCCCGGAAGGGCCGCGAGCTCGAGCAGAACACCGCGGTCGCGCTCAACTTCTTCTGGGCAGAACTCGGCCGACAGGTGCGGGTGACCGGCGACGCGGTGAAGCTGTCGGACGAGGTGTCCGCCGCGGACTGGGAGGCACGCCCCAGCGCCGACGGCCGCTCCAACCCCTCATGGCAGGTCTACGCTGTGCGGCCACGCGAGATCGAGTTCTGGCAGGCCCGCCACGACCGCAACCACATCCGGCACCGCTACGACTTCTAGGTCGCGTCGGCGGAGCGCGGCGACACCCGGGGTCGGCGTCAGCGTCAGCGCCGCAGTGCCACCCGCGCCAGCCTGTTGCCGACGAACTGAGCGATCTGCACGAACACGACGATGAGCAGCACCGCGGCCCAGGTGACGACCGGCTCGAACTGTCTGTAGCCGTAGAGCTGCGCGAAGTAGCCCAGACCGCCGCCGCCGATGAGGCCGGCCACGGCCGACATGTCGACGATCGCCACGAAGATGAAGGTGTAGCCGAGGATGAGCGGGCCGAGCGCCTCGGGGATCACGATGGTTCGGAGGATGCGGTACGGCCCGGCTCCCATCGACCGCGCCGCTTCGATGACGCCGGGTGAGACCGTCACGAGGTTCTGCTCGACGATGCGGGCGATGGCGAACGACGCCGCCAGCGAGAGCGCGAAGATGACGGCGTTGATGCCGATGCCGGTGCCGATGATCATGCGCGAGAGCGGCTGCACGGCGGCGATGAAGATGATGAACGGAATGGGCCGGAAGAAGTTGATGACGACGTTCAGCACCACGAAGATGACCTTGTTGGGCAGCAGGCTGCCCGCGCGGGTGGCGTAGAGCACGAGCCCCATCAGCAGGCCTGCGGCGCCGCCGATGAGGAGGGTGATCGAGACCATGTAGAGGGTCTCGCCGGCCGCCTTCCAGAACTCGTCCTGGAGTTCGATCAGGGCATCCATCAGCGCACCTCCGTCACGTGCGTGCTCTCGGCGATGCGGGCGATGGCGGAGTCGATCGCGGCATCGTCGCCGCGGAGGGCGAGGGTGAGGTGACCGAAGGCGCGGCCCTGGATGTCGTTGATGCCGCCGTAGACGAGCTCGAAGGCGACCCCGGCGTTCACGATCTCGAGGAAGACGGCGGCCTGGTCGGCGTTGCCGTCGCGGAACGAGATGGTGACGATGCGCCCGATGTGGCGCTCCTGCAGCACCGCCAGCTCGGCGGGCGACGGGATGCCCTTGATCACCGTCGACACGAAACGTCGCGATGACGCGTTCTGCGGATTCGAGAAGACGTCGAACACGTCGCCCTTCTCGATGACTCGGCCGCCGTCCATGACGGCGACCTTGGTCGCGATCGACTGGATCACGTCCATCTCGTGCGTGATCACGACGATCGTCACGCCGAACTCGGTGTTCACGCGCTTCAGCAGCGCGAGCACCTCCTGCGTGGTCTCGGGGTCGAGGGCGCTGGTGGCCTCGTCGGCCAGCAGGATGCGCGGCTCGGTCGCGAGAGCGCGAGCGACGCCGACACGCTGCTTCTGGCCACCGGAGAGCTGGTCAGGGTAACTGCGGGCCTTCTCGCTGAGCCCGACGAAGGCGAGCAGCTCGTCGACCCTGGCGGTGATCCGGTCCTTGGGCCATCCGGCGACCCTCAACGGGTAGGCGACGTTGTTCCACACGTTTTTCGCGTTGAACAGGTTGAACTGCTGGAAGATCATGCCGATCCCGAGGCGGACGGAGCGGAGCTCCCGCTCCGTCCGCCCGGAGATCTCCTCGCCGTCGATGGTCACGCTGCCGTCGCTCACGGGCTCCAGGGCGTTGATGAGCCGCACGAGCGTGCTCTTGCCCGCCCCGGAGTACCCGATGATGCCGTAGACGTCGCCGGCCTCGATGTCGAGGGAGACGTCCTCGATGGCGACGATCCGCTCACCGCCCTTGTCGGGTGATGGGTAGGTCTTGGTGACGTTGCGCAGACTGACGAGGCTCACGCGGTGCGCTCAGCCGTTCTTCCGGGTGTCGGCCTCGACGGTCTTGAGGGAGGCCTCGAGGTCGGCGACGGGGGTCTTCAGGGCGACGGCCGTGCCGCCGGATGCCTCGAGGAGGCCGTCCTGTACGGCCTGGGTGTCCTGGAAGATCTCGACCAGCTTCTTGTACGTCTCGTTGTCCTTGTCCTCGGCCTTGGCGGCGAAGATGTTGACATACGGAAGTGCGGAGGCGTCGGCGGGGTCGTCCTGGGCGATGGCGTCCGAGGCCTTCAGCCCGGCGTCCTCGACGTAGTCGTTGTTGATGATCGCCGCTGCGACGTCGGGGAGCGACGACGGCGTGAGCGATGCCTCGAGCGTGGTGACCGTGACCTTGGACTTGTCGGCGTCGATGTCGTTCAGGCCGGAGTAGATGCTGCCGCCGTCCTTGAGGCTGACGAGGCCGGCCGACTGCAGTACGAGGAGACCACGCGCGAGGTTGGCGTCGTCATCCGGGATCGCGACGGTGTCGCCCTTCTTGATGTCGTCGACGGACTCGTACTTCGTGGAGTACAGGCCCAGCGGATAGATGGCGGTGGAGCCGATCGGAACGAGGTCCTCGTCGGCCGACACGTTGTAGCCCGCGAGGTAGACGATGTGCTGGAACTGGTTGAGGTCGAGCTCGCCCTCGGTGAGGGCGGGGTTCGGCTGCGCGTAGTCGGCGAAGTCGACGAGGTCGACCGTGATGCCCTCGTCCTTGGCGGCCTCGACGAAGGGCGCCCACTGCGGGTCGCTCTTGCCGACGACACCGATGGTGACGGTCTTGTCAGCGTCGTCGCCGGAGGCGCTGGCGGATCCGTTGGCGCAACCGGAGAGGGCGAAGACGAGGGGGATGGCCGCGAGCGCCGCGACGATGGACAGGTGCTTCTTGCTGCTGCGTGACATGTCTTCGACGGTATCCAGCGTGGCCGTCACAGGCGGAATCGGCGGGTCACACTTCGTCACGCCAGCGGCCGAGCGGGGTGCAGACCCTCGCGGCCGTGTTCTCGGCGCGCCCTCAGCCCTCCAGAAGCTCCGAGACCTCGAGCCAGCGCACCTCGAGATCGGCCACGGTCGACTCGAGCTTCTGCAGCTCGCTGGTGATGGCGCCGAGCCCGGCGTAGTCGCTCTGGTCGTGCACGGCGAGCTTCTCGTGGGCCGCGGCGATCTCGCCCTGGTACTTCTTGAGGCGCCGGTCGAGCGAGGAGAGCTCCTTCTCGGCGTTGCGCTTGTCAGCTCCGCCGAGGGCCGGCTTGCCCGGCTTCGACGAAGCTCCGGATGCAGCGCCGGATGCAGCGGGCTTGCGCGCGGCATCCGCCGAGGCATCCGTCACCCCACGACGCAGCTCGAGGTACTGCTCGACGCCGCGGGGCAGGTGCCTGAAGTGGCCGTCCATGACGGCGTACTGCTGATCGGTGACGCGCTCGATGAGGTAGCGGTCGTGGCTCACGACGAGGAGGGTTCCGGGCCAGGAGTCGAGGAGGTCCTCGATGGCGGCGAGCATGTCGGTGTCGAGGTCGTTCGTGGGCTCATCGAGGATGAGCACGTTGGGCTCGTCGAGCAGGATGAGGAGCAACTGCAGGCGCCGCTTCTGGCCGCCCGAGAGGTCCTTGATGGGCGTGGCCAGCTGGGCGCTGGTGAAGCCGAGGCGCTCGAGCAGCTGCCCGGGTGTGAGCTCCTTGCCGCCGGCGACGTAGCTCGAGCGCTGCCTGCCGATGATGGTCGACACCCGCTCGTGCTGCACGTCCTTGAGCTCGGCGAGCTCCTGGGTGAGGCTCGCGATGCGCACCGTGGTGCCGCGCTTGACCTTGCCGCTGGTGGGCTTGACGGTGCCCGTCACGAGGCCGAGCAGCGTCGACTTGCCGGCACCGTTGACGCCGAGCACTCCGGTGCGCTCCCCCGGTGCGATGCGCCACTCGATGCCCTTGAGGATGGTGCGGCCGTCGTAGACGACACCGGCGTCGATGATGTCGACGACGTCCTTGCCGAGGCGGGAGGTCGCCATCTGCTTGAGCTCGACGGTGTCGCGGGGCGGCGGCTCGTTCTCGATCAGCTCGTTGGCCGCATCGATGCGGAACTTGGGCTTGGCGGTGCGGGCGGGGGCGCCACGGCGCAGCCAGGCGAGCTCCTTGCGCATGAGGTTCTGGCGCTTGGCCTCGCTCGCCGCAGACATGCGGTCGCGCTCGACGCGCTGCAGGATGTAGGCGGCGTAGCCCCCCTCGAACGGCTCGATGATCTGGTCGTGGACCTCCCAGGTGTAGTTGCACACCTCGTCGAGGAACCAGCGATCGTGGGTCACGACGATGAGACCGCCGGAGTTCTGCGCCCAGCGCTTGCGGAGGTGCCCCGCGAGCCAGGCGATGCCCTCGACGTCGAGGTGGTTGGTGGGCTCGTCGAGGAAGATGACGTCGTGGTCGGCGACCAGCAGGGCCGCGAGCCCGACGCGGCGGCGCTGGCCGCCCGAGAGTGTTCCGACGACGGCGTCCCAGGGCACGTCGCCGAGGAGTCCGCCGATCACGTCGCGGGCCTGGGCGTCTCCGGCCCACACGTGCTCGTCGATGCCGCCGACGACGGCCTGGGCCACTGTCAGGGTCTGGTCGACGGTGTCCGACTGGTCGAGCATGCCGATGTCGACGCCGCGTCGGCGCGTGACGCGACCTCCGTCGGGCTCGATGCGGCCGGCGAGCAGGCGCAGCAACGTCGACTTGCCATCGCCGTTCTTGCCGACGACGCCGACGCGATCACCCTCATTGAGGCCGACGGTGACGCCGTCGAAGATGACGCGGGTGGGGAATTCGAGTCGCAGCTTCTCGCCGCCGAGCAGGTGTGCCATATCCGGTCAACCCTACCCGCGCGTTCGTGGCTCGGGAGCCGCAGCTCTGGTCTGGCGGGGTTCCGATGGTGTGGCGCGCGCAGGACCACCCGCCGCACCATCGGAACCCCGCCAGGTCGGGGGCGCACCAGGATGGCGGCGGATGCCTCGGCTCAGTCGTGCAGCAGGCGCGCGCCGTGTACCGGTGCCGTGGCACGCACGGCGGTGAGGCGGGCCGCCGAGAGGGCGACCTGCAGCTCGAGCGCCGAGTCGGCGTCCTGGGCGAGGAACGCGACGGTGGGGCCGGAGCCTGAGACGATGCCGGCGAGGGCGCCGTTCTCCTCGCCGAGTTCGAGGATGTGGCCGAGGCCGGGAGCCAGGTGCAACGCGGCGGCCTGCAGGTCGTTCGACAGGGCGTTGGCGAGCATGCGGGCGTCTCCGGCCCGCAGCGCCTGCAGCACCTCGGTGTCGACAGTCGGCGCGGTCTCGGCGGGCTGGATGTCGCGGGCGTTGCGAGTGCGGTGCCTGTCGAGTTCCTCGTACACGGCGGGGGTCGACATGCCGAACTCGGCTATGGCGAGCACCCAGTGGAAGGTGCCCTTGGCCAGCGCCGGGCTGAGCTGGTCGCCTCGGCCGGTGCCGATGGCCGTCCCCCCGAGCAGGGCGAACGGAACGTCGGCGCCGAGCTTCGCGCCTAGGGTGATGAGCTCGTCGCGGGTGAGCTCGGTGCCCCACAGCGCGTCGCAGGCGAGCAGGGTGGCTGCGGCATCCGCAGACCCGCCGCCCATGCCTCCGGCGATGGGCACGTGCTTCTCGACCTCGAGTCGCACTCCCCCGCGGAATCCCGTCTTGCGGGCGAGCAGGCGGGCCGCCTTGATGGCCAGGTTGCTGCCGTCCGTAGCGAGCCCGGAGGTGTCGACACTGCCCGTGAACGAGACCGAGAAGTCGTCGGCGGGGTGTGCGCGCACATCCTCGAACAGCGACACAGCCTGGTAGGCCGAGGCGACGTCGTGGTAGCCGTCGTCCTGGCGGGCGCCGACCTTGAAGAAGACGTTGATCTTGCCCGGGGCCCGCGCGTGCGCGACAGGCGATGCGGCAGGCAGGGTCATGCTTCTAACCTAGCCCGGATAGCCGCGCCGAGTCAGTCGGTGAGGTGCGACGCCCGCGCGACGGCGAGGAAGTCGTGAACGGTCAGCTCCTCGCCACGAGCCGTCGGCTTGACCCCGGCGGCCTCCATGGCGGCGGATGCGGTGGCTGCGTCGCCGAGCACCCCCGAGAGCGACTGCCGCAGCATCTTGCGGCGCTGCTGGAAGGCGCCGTCCACGAGGGCGAAGGTGGCGAGGCGCTCGGCCTCGGTTCCGATGGCGTCGCTGCGTCGGTCGAAGCCGACGAGCACGGAGTCGACGTTGGGCACCGGCCAGAACACCTGCCTGCTCACATTGCCGGCTGTGCGCCAGTCGCCGTACCAGGCGGCCTTGACGCTCGGGCTGCCGTAGACCTTCGATCCCGGCAGCGCCGCGATGCGGTGACCGACCTCGGCCTGCACCATGACGATGCCGGCGTGGATCGACGGGAAGTGCTCGAGGAAGTGCAGCAGCACGGGCACCGAGATGTTGTACGGCAGGTTCGCGACCAGGCGCACGGGAGACCCGGGCAGCTCGAGGATGCGCAGGGCGTCCTGGTGCACGACCTCGAGGGCCGCATCCGGTTGCATCAGCGACACTGTCTTCGGCAGTTGCTCGGCCAGGCGTCCGTCGATCTCGACGGCGATGACGGATGCCCCGGCCTCGGTGAGCCCGAGGGTGAGCGAGCCGAGCCCCGGCCCGATCTCGACGACCTGCTCACCCGCCTGCACGCCGGCGGTCTTGACGATGCGGCGCACGGTGTTGGCGTCGATGACGAAGTTCTGGCCGAGCTTCTTGGTGGGCGTGACGCCCAGCAGCTCTGCGAGATCGCGGATCTCAGCAGGTCCGAGCAGTCGGGCCCCGCCCGCGCTGTGTTCTCCGCTCATGCGAATCCTCCTGACGGAACGACGACGCTGGAGACGGGCTCAGCATCCCAGCTCCCGTAGACCCGCTCGGTGTTCGAGCTGATCCGGGCGGCGAGCACCGAGACGTCGGTGTCGAGGTAGCCGGCCATGGCCCGCAGGGTGTGCGGGATCAGGTACGGCGCGTTCGGACGCCCGCGCAGTGGCGTGGGCGTGAGGAAGGGGGCGTCGGTCTCGACGAGCACAAGCTCGCGCGGGGCGACGGCGAGCGACCTGCGCAGGTTCTCGGCGCTCTTGAACGTCACGTTGCCGGCGAAGGAGAGGTACCAGCCGTTCTCGGCGCACACCCCGGCCATCTCGGCATCGCCGGAGTAGCAGTGGAACACAGTGCGCTCGGGCGCACCGACCCGCAGCAGCGTGGCGATGACGGCGGCGTGGGCGTCGCGATCATGGATCTGCAGCGCGAGGCCGTGCCGCTTGGCGATGTCGATGTGGGCCTCGAAGGAGCGTTGCTGGGCTGCCTGCCCCTCGGCGCTCTCGGTGCGGAAGTAGTCGAGCCCGGTCTCGCCTACGGCGACCACTCGAGGCTGCCCGGCGAGCCGGTCGATCTCGGCGATCGCGTCATCGAGCTCGCCGCGCAGGGCGTATTCGGCCGCCTCGTTGGGGTGGATGGCGACAGCGGCGAGCATGCGCGGCTCGATCGCCGCCGTCGCGGCAGACCAGCGCGAGGTCTCGACGTCGCCGCCGACCTGGATCACCCCGCGCACGCCGACGGATGCCGCGCGGTCGAGGTGCTCGCGGTAGTCGAGCCCCTCTCCGTCGGCGATCTCGAGGTGCGTGTGGTTGTCGTACACGCCGACGGGAAGCGGCTCGGGCAACGGCGGGTAGTTCAGGTCCCGTCCGGCGGTCTGCTCGCGGACGCGCACGAAGTCGCCTGTCGGCTCCTCGTTACTCACCACTCGCCTCGATGCGCGGGAACAGGGCTTCGAGCGGGGCGACGGATGCTCCCCCGGTCCACTCCCATGCCCGGTCGATTCGCTGCTCGGCCACGGAGCCGTCGCCGCCGAGGGCGGTCCAGAGCTTGGCCGTCGCCTTCGGCGTCACCGGTGAGAGCAGCACGGCGAGGGTGCCGAGGCCGCGCACGACCGTGGCCAGCACGGTCTCGAGGCGGGCACGGTTGGCCGGGTCCTTCGCGAGTGCCCACGGCTCCTGCTCGGTGATGTAGAGGTTGAGGGCGTCGACGAGCTCCCAGATCGAGGCGATCGCCTCGTGGATGGCGAGGCGAGAGATGGCGTCGCTCGCGGCATCCGTCACCGACCGCTCGAGAGCGACGATGGCCTCCTCTGCCGGCGTCAGCTCGCCCGCCGTCGGGATGACGCCGTCGCAGTAGCGCGACACCATGGCGATCACGCGCGACGCGAGGTTGCCGAAGCCGTTCGCGAGCTCTGCCTGGTAGCGGGCAGCGAGGTCCTCCCACGAGAACGAGCCGTCCTGGCCGAAGGAGATGGCGCGCAGGAAGTAGTAGCGGAACGCATCCGACCCGAAGGTGTCGATGATCTGCGACGGCGCGATGCCCGTGAGCTTGGACTTGCTCATCTTCTCGCCCCCGACGAGCAGCCAGCCGTGGCCGAAGACCTGCTTGGGAACCTCGAGCCCTGCAGCGAGCAGCATGGCGGGCCAGATCACCGCGTGGAAGCGCAGGATGTCCTTCCCGACGATGTGGGTGGCCGGCCAGCGGCGGGCGAACTCCTCATCGTCGGCGCCGTAGCCGACGGCGGTGATGTAGTTGAGCAGGGCGTCGAACCAGACGTAGACGACGTGCGACTCGTCCCACGGCACCTTCACGCCCCAGTCGAACGAGGTGCGCGAGATGGAGAGGTCGGCGAGTCCCGACTTCACGAACGAGACGACCTCGTTGCGGGCGCTCTCGGGCTGCACGAAGTCCGGCCGCTCCTCGTAGAGGGCGAGCAGCTGGTCGGCGAAGGCGCTCATGCGGAAGAAGTAGTTCTTCTCGTTGAGCAGTTCGACGGGCTTGGAGTGGATGGCGCAGACCTTCTGCCCCTCGTACTCGCCCTCGCCGTCGAGGAGCTCGCCCGGCTGCTTGTACTCCTCGCAGCCGACGCAGTAGTAGCCCTGGAACTCGCCCGTGTAGATGTGGCCGGCGTCGTAGAGGTGCTGGAGGAACTTCTGCACGTTGGTCTCGTGGCGCTCATCCGTCGTGCGGATGAAGTCGTCGTTCGACAGGTCGACGATCTCGAGGAGCGGCTTCCACGCCTCGGCCACGAGCTTGTCGACCCACTCCTTCGGGGTGACGCCGTTGGCCGTCGCCGTGCGCAGGATCTTCTGGCCGTGCTCGTCGGTTCCCGTGAGCGACCAGGTGTCGTCGCCGCTCTGGCGGTGCCAGCGCGCGAGCACGTCCGCGGCGACCTCCGTGTAGGCGTGCCCGATGTGGGGAACGTCGTTCACATAGAAGATCGGCGTGGTGATGTAGAAGGAGGAGCCGTCGGACATGCTGACCATCCTATTCGGCGCGCCGAGGCCTCTCCGCCGTGTTACCGGGCGACGATGAGGGCATGACGGATGCTCCTCCTCCCCCGCCGACACCCGTCGGCCCCGTGGGTCTCGGCCTCGCGACACGGGTGCTCATCACCCTCGCGGCTGCCGCGATCACCATCGCCGGCATGGCGAACGCGAAGGAGATCATCGGCCCGATCGTGCTCTCGATCGTGCTCGTCATCATCGCCCACCCCGTGCGCGCCATCCTCGAGCGCAGGGGCTGGCAGCGCTGGGCCGCGACCACCGCCGTCATCGTGGTGGTCTA
Source organism: Leifsonia stereocauli (assembly GCF_038432415.1). NCBI lineage: Bacteria > Bacillati > Actinomycetota > Actinomycetes > Micrococcales > Microbacteriaceae > Leifsonia > Leifsonia stereocauli. The sequence continues at coordinate 333,126 of NZ_JBCAUN010000001.1, read as the reverse complement.
CCTCATCCTGCTCGCGCTCGGAGTGCTGCTCGTCACTGCTCTTGCGCAGTTCGCCAGGCTCATCGCCGACAGCGCCGACGCCTTCAAGCAGCAGGCGACGATGCTGACGGACTGGGTCTCGTCGCTCGGTCTCAGCCAGTCTCAGACCGAGGCCGTCACCGGCGCCGTCGATCCCTCGACCATCTTCAACGTCGGCCTGTCCGTCGCCGAGTCCGCCCTCAGCTCGCTGACGGCCGTCGTGCTCGTCTTCGCCTACACGCTCTTCATGGCCGCGGATGCCGCCTACATCGCCCCGATCTTCGCCAGGTTCCGCACGACCCATGCCTCCGTGATCGCAGCGCTCACCGGCTACGCCCACGGAGTGAGGCAGTACATGGTGGTGAACGCGATCTTCGGCCTGATCGTCGCCGTGCTCGACGGCCTCATCCTGTGGGCGCTCGGGGTGCCCGGCGCCTTCATCTGGGCCGTGCTCGCGTTCATCACGAACTTCATCCCGAACATCGGATTCGTGATCGGCGTCATCCCGCCCGCCGTCATGGCGCTGGTGACCGGCGGCTGGGGCCTCGCGCTCATCGTGATCGCCGTCTACTGCGTGGTGAACGTGACTCTCCAGGTGCTCGTGCAGCCGCGCTTCGTCGCCGTGGCGGTGAACCTCGGATTCACGATCACGTTCGCGTCCGTCATCTTCTGGGGCTTCGTGCTGGGCGCGCTCGGTGCGCTCCTCGCGGTGCCGCTGACGCTCCTGCTCAGACTCCTGCTGCTGGATGCGGATCCGCGGGCCGGCTGGGCACGAACCCTCTCCGGTGACCGAACACCGGAGGAAGAACCTCGTGGGACTCCGTCGGAGGATGCGGAGTCGGAACTCCCAGAGTCGCATCCTGCTGCTTGATCGCGGTTCCCTTCAGGCGCTGGTTCTTGTACTCGACGATGTTCATGCCGATGACGATCTTGCCGACGGCCTCGCGGCGGTCGAGCCTGCGGTAGGCCTCAGCGACGTCGTCGAGAGAGAAGACGTCGGCAATCGGCATCCGCACGGCGTGCTGCTCCATGAGCTCGGCCACCACGAGGAGCTCGCGCACGCTTCCCGCGGTCGCGCGCTGTACGCCGTACTCGTCGACGGCGCCCCAGTCGAGCACGGTGCTGATGCGTCCCGTCGGAACGCCGAGTTCCACCGCGGTCTCAACGCCGTCACCGCCGAGGAAGTCGACGAAGGCGTCGACACCGTCCGGGGCGACGGCACGGATGCGCTCTGCCAGGTCGGGGCCGTAGTCGACCGGCGTCGCCCCGATCTGGCGCAGGTAGTCGGCGTTCCGCGGTGCGGCCGTCCCGATCACGTGGGCACCGCGACGCACGGCGAGCTGAACGACGAGGCATCCCACACCGCCCGCCGCGGAGGTGACGACGAGGGTGTCGCCCCGGCGGACCGCCGTGTCCTGCAGTGCGTCGAGGGCAGTGGTCCCGGCGACGTACAGGCTGCCGGCGATCTCCCAGGGCACACTGTGCGGTTTGATCGCGAGCTGACCGGCCGGCACGGCGACGTGCGTGGCGTGCGATCCGCGGGCAACGTAGCCCATGACCTCGTCGTTCACGCGGAAGTCGGTGACCCCGGGGCCGACGCCGATGACGATGCCGGCGAGATCACGACCCTGCCCCTCGGGGAAGACCACGGGCCAGCGGTCTGGAGACACACCGGAACGGATGGCACTCTCGACGGGATTGGTGCCGGCCGCGACGACCTGAACGAGCACCTCTCCGGCATCCGGAACCGGCATCTCGATGTCGACGACCTCGAGCACCTCCGGCCCGCCGAACTCTGAGAATCGAACTGCTCGCACCATCGCGCACCTCCGCTTGTCCAGGTGGTGGTTCTCCTCCAGAGTGCGCTTCCCCGCTGGGAATGGCCGGTGAGTCTCTAACCTGGTTAGCGAGCTGCGAGGGCTCCCTCGTAGAGCTCGCGCTTGCCGAGTCCTGTCGAGAGGGCGACGGATGCGGTCGCATCCTTCATTCGTTCGCCGCCAGCGACCAGCGCCTGCACCTGGCGGATGCCGTCCTCGAGGCTGTGCACGCGCTTCGGCGCTCCGGCCACGACGATGCAGATCTCGCCCTTCACTCCCTCGGCTGCCCACGCGGCGAGTTCGGAGGCCGATCCGCGGCGAACCTCCTCGTAGAACTTGGTGAGCTCACGGCAGACGACGACTGTGCGGTCGTCGCCGAAGACGGCGGCCAGGTCGGTGAGGGCGGCGGCGAGGCGGTTCGGCGACTCGAAGAACACCATGGTGCGCCGCTCGTCGACGAGCTCGCGGAAGGTCGAGGTGCGGTCTCCGTGCTTGCGCGGCAGGAAACCCTCGAAGGTGAAGCGGTCCGTCGGGAGCCCCGAGACGGCGAGCGCAGCGAGCACGGCGCTCGGGCCGGGGATGACGGTGACCTGCACTCCCGCCGCTGCCGCGGTCTCGACGAGGTGGAACCCGGGATCCGAGACCGTCGGCATGCCGGCGTCGCTCAGCACGAGCAGGTCGGCGTCGCGACCGAGCTCGACGAGTTCGGCCGCCTTCACCCGCTCGTTGTGGTCGTGCAGCGGGATGAGGCGCGGTCGGTTGTCGATGTGCAGGGCCGCCAGCAGCCGCTGGGTGACACGCGTGTCCTCCGCGGCGATGACCTGGGCGGCGCCGAGCGCCTCGATGAGCCTGGCCGACGCGTCACCGAGGTTGCCGATGGGTGTGCCGGCCAGGATGATCATTCTCCCAGTCTCTCGCACCGTGGCTCGAACGGTGGCGTGCCTGCCCCGCCCCCGCGCTCGTTTAGCATTGCGCCATGAGTGTCGACGCCCCGAGACCCGCCATCGACGACCTCATCGACGGTTCGACGGGCGAGGAGAACGCCGACGGCCGCGACCGGCGCGACGCGCGCGACCAGAACGACACCGCCGTGCCCGAACCCCGCGGCACCCGTCTCGACGCCTGGTGGGCACGCATGCTCTCCACCCCGGTGCGCCTGCGCCTCTGGTACTGGGGTGGTCCGCTCGCAGTGACGCTGCTGGCCGCAGTGCTGCGGCTCTGGAACCTCGGCCAACCGCACAGCCTCGTCTTCGACGAGACCTTCTACGTGAAGGACGCGTACACCCTGCTGCGCAACGGCGTCGAGAGCACCTGGCCCGACGACGCCGATGCGCAGTTCAACGCCGGCAACACCGATATCTACAACTCCGACGGCTCCTTCGTGGTGCATCCGCCGCTCGGCAAGTGGATCATCGCCCTGGGGCTCGCCGTCTTCGGCGCCGGCGACAGCTTCGGCTGGCGCATCGGCACCGCCGTCGTCGGCATCCTCGCGGTGTTCCTTCTCACAGTCATCGCGCGCAAGCTGTTCCGCGGCTCCACCCTTCTCGGCGTGATCGCCGGCTTCCTCTTCGCGATCGACGGCCATGCCATCGTCATGTCGCGGGTGGCCATCCTCGACAACTCGATCATGTTCTTCGCCCTGCTGGGCTTCGGCGCCATCCTGCTCGACCGGGAGTGGAACGAGAGACGCCTCGCCAGCTGGATGCAGCAGAAGCGCGAGAAGACCGGTGACCCGGATGCCGGCAGCTGGGGCCCCGCTCTCTGGTGGCGTCCGTGGCTGCTCGCCGCCGGCCTCGCGTTCGGTCTCACGAGCAGCGTCAAGTGGTCGGGCCTGTACTTCCTCGCCGGATTCGGCATCTACGTGATCGTTGTCGACATGCTCGCCCGCAGGCGGGCCGGCGTGGCCTTCTGGGCGAGCAGCGCCGTGCTCAAGCAGGGTCCGGTGTCGTTCCTCCTCATGGTGCCGGTCGCCGTGGTCACCTACGTCGTCGCGTGGACCGGATGGTTCGTCACGGCCACCGGCTACTACAGGAACTGGGCCGAGGAGCCGGGCAACGCCTGGACCGGCGCTCTCGCCTGGGTTCCCCGCTCTCTGCAGAGCTTCTGGCACTACGAGGCCGCGGCGTACCAGTGGAACATCTCATTGGCGACGCCGCATCCGTACCAGGCGAACCCGTTCACCTGGTTGTTCATGATCCGCCCGACGAGCATGTACTACCTCGGAACCACGGCCGAGAACGGATGCCCCACCGACTCGTGCTCCGACGCCATCACCTCGATCGGCAACCCGATCATCTGGTGGGCCGCGGCGGCCGCACTGTTCTACCTCGTCTACAGGCTGGCGCGCTATCGGGAGTGGCGCGTGGGGCTGATCCTGATGGGCGTCGCCGCCGGCTACCTGCCGTGGCTGCTCTATTCGGGCCGCACGGTGTTCCAGTTCTACACGATCGCCTTCGAGCCCTACCTGATCCTCGCGCTGACGGCGGTGATAGCGCTCATCCTCGGACAGCGTGACGACGTGACGTGGCGGCGGCAGCGCGGCATCGGCGTCGTCGCGGTCTTCATCGTCGTCGCCGTGCTGGTGTCGATCTTCTTCTGGCCGCTGTGGACCGGCGAGCGCATCCCCTTCTGGTACTGGCAGCTGCACATCTGGCTGCCGAGCTGGCGCTGACGTGTTCGCTCGCCTGCTGCCCGGCCTGTCGGTCGCGGGTGCGGCCGCCCTCCTGGCGTGGGGCGTCCACGCCCTGGCGCCGGCCATCCCGCTCCTGACGGCGGCCGTGGTCATCGGCATCGTGGTCGGCCAGCTTCCCGCGACCCGTGCCCTGCTCGACGGGCTCCTCGCGCCCGGGCTGCGCATCGCAGCCCGCCGGCTGCTGCGCGTCGGCATCGTGCTCCTCGGTCTGAAGCTCAGCCTCGGTGACATCGCCGGACTCGGCGCCCTGACGATCGCGACAACGGTGCTCATCGTCGTCCTGACCTTCGCCGGCACCCTCTGGCTCGGCCGAGCCCTCGGCCTGCCCGGGCACCAGCCGCTGCTGGTGGCGAGCGGCTTCTCCATCTGCGGCGCCTCGGCCATCGGGGCCATGGGCGGCGTCGTCAGGGCCCGCGACGACGAGCAGGCCACCCCCGTCGCGCTGGTCACGCTCTGCGGAACCCTCGCCATCGCGGTGCTGCCCGCGCTGTGGCATCCGCTCGGTCTCAGCGACCTGCAGTTCGGGCACTGGGTCGGTGCCGGCGTGCACGACGTCGGCCAGGTCGTCGCGACGGCCCAGATCGCGGGACCCGCAGCCCTCGCCGTGGCCGTGGTCGTGAAGCTCACGCGCGTGCTCCTGCTCGCTCCCATGGTCGCCGTCGCGGCCGTGGTCGAACGCCGACGCTCGGCGGAGGCATCGGGTCCGCGCCCGGCCGTCGTGCCGCTCTTCATCGTGGGCTTCCTCACGGCTGTTCTGCTCAATTCGATCCTGCCGATTCCGGATGCCGTGCTCGGCGTCGCCGACATCGTGCAGACGGCGTTGCTGGCCATGGCGCTGTTCGCACTCGGAGCGTCCATCCGCATAGCCCAGCTCGCCCGCACGGGGTGGCGCGCACTCGTCGTCGGACTCACGTCCTGGGCCCTCATCGCGGTGCTCGCGTACGGGGCCGCACTCCTTCCTTCATGACGCATTCCCCGAGCGCCCTTTATCAAGTGACATATGCTCGACACGGCATGTCATCCATGGAAAAAACCGGCCAATACCCAGCATTCTCCCCTACGCTGAAGAGCATCCGATCGCTGGGGATCCACCCCGCGATGAGCGGCACATGCCTCATCTTTTCGACTGGGAAGTCACATCGATCGAAGGCAGTGATGTGTCAGAAGTAGACGCCGCGCCCTCCTCCGGGGTCCGGATCATCCGCACGAAGCCGGGCGGAGACCGTTCCAACCCGACCACCGAGTACTCGGCCCTGCTGCACACAGTGCGCAACCTCGGACTCCTGCGTAGGCGCACGGGCTTCTACTGGATGGTCTTCAGCATCCTGCTGGTCGCTCTCGGCGGTGCCGTCACCGGCTTCATCCTGCTCGGTGACACCTGGTACCAGCTGCTCATGGCCGGTGCCCTCGGCATCATCCTCACGCAGTTCGCCTTCCTGGCGCACGAGGCCTCGCACCGGCAGGTGTTCGAGTCCGGCAAGGCCAACGACACGGCCGGCCGCATCCTCGCGAACGCGTTCGTCGGCATCAGCTACTCATGGTGGATGACCAAGCACTCGCGTCACCACGCCAACCCGAACGTCGTCGGCAAGGACCCGGACATCGACAACGACTTCATCGTCTTCCAGCCGGCCGAGGCCGCCAAGGTGGGCCGACTGCAGGCTGTCGTCACGCGCAAGCAGGGCTGGTTCTTCTTCCCGATGCTCATGCTCGAGGGCATCAACCTGCACATCCACGGCCTGCGCACCGTCATGGGCCGCGGCAAGGTCGACAAGCGCTGGGTCGAGGTCTCCATGCTCGTCACCCGTCTCGCCGCCTACGTCGCCGTCATCTTCTACTTCCTGCCGCTCGGCATGGCCTTCGCGTTCATCGGAGTGCAGCTCGCCGTGTTCGGTGTGTACATGGGCGCGTCGTTCGCTCCGAACCACAAGGGCATGCCGCAGCTTCCGCACGACAGCAAGGTCGACTTCCTGCGTCGCCAGGTTCTCACCTCGCGCAACATCCGCGGCGACTGGCGCATGCTCACCTTCATGGGTGGCCTCAACTACCAGATCGAGCACCACCTCTTCCCGAACATGCCGCGCCCGCACCTGGCGAAGGCCGGCGAAATCGTGCGCGAGTACTGCCGCGACCACGACATCCTCTACACCGAGACCGGGCTGGTGCAGAGCTACGCCATCGTCGTGGACTACCTCAACAAGGTCGGCCTCGCTGCCCGCGACCCGTTCGACTGCCCGATGACGGCGCGGTTCCGCACGCACTAGCGGCATCCGCTCGCTCGACGCGACCTGGACACAGGCCGGATCGGCTGATTCCCTCGGGAACAGGCCCATCCGGCCTGTTCTCGTTGACCCGGCCTGTTCCCACCCGCTAGTGGCGCACGACCCACCCGCTAGTGGTCGACCAGCTTCAGCCCAACGACGCAACCGACGAGCCCGACGATCAGCGCGAGCTTCACCCACGACACCGAGGCGTCGCCCGAGATCATCGACCAGCCGACGGTGAGGGCGGCCCCGATGCCGACCCAGACGGCGTATGCCGTTCCGATCGGGATGCTGCGCATGGCGAGGGCGAGGCCGCCCATGCTGGCGAGAAGCGAGATGCCGAAGATCACCGAGGGCCAGAGCTTCGTGAAGCCCTCCGATTTGCCGAGCGCTGTGGCCCAGACGGCCTCGAGAACGCCCGAGACGATGAGAACGATCCATGCCATGACTGATCCACTCCTGTGGTCAGTCTTGTCGCGTTCCGGGTACTGATCCCTCGTCCGGGGCCGCGTGCTCTGCGGCCTGATTGCAGGATAGCAATGCTGGCTGATCAGGCTCTGTGCACCTCGGCGAAGTGCTCGACGACGGGGAACGGGTCGTAGAACGGATGCAGCAGCTCCGCCCAGCGTCGGTACCCGGCCGAACCGCGGAAGCCGACCTCGTGCGCTTCCACCGAGTCCCAGTGCACGAGCAGCAGGTAGGAGGCGGGGGACTCGACCCCGCGCGACAGCGAGAGGCGCTGGAATCCGGGCATCCGTTCGATGATCGGTCGTGCCTCGGCGAAGGCCTCTTCGAACTCGGCCTCGCGCCCCGGGATCACCGGGAGCACGACGTGCTCGAGGATCACTGCGCAGCCTCGGGCGTGCTCCCGCGCTCCACCGCGAGTCCGGCCCGCTCCCACCCGATGATGCCGCCGTCGACGTTCACGACGTCGTAGCCGCGCTGGTCGAGGTAGGTGGTCACCTGGGCGCTGCGGCCTCCGACGGCGCAGAGGACGTAGACGGTCTCATCGAGGGGCACCTCCTCGATGCGGTCGATGAAGGCGCTCATCGGGATGTTGACCGAGCCGGCGATGCGCACGCCCGCCACCTCGTCGACCTCGCGCACGTCGATGATCGAGCCTGCGACGTCGAGGGCGGAGAGTACTGCCGGCGTGATCGATTCCATGACTCGAATCTACAGCCGGTCGTGTCCAGCCAGCTGCGAGGCGAGTCTCAGCCGCCGAGGTCCGGCGGAGGCGGGACGAACGCCGAGATGGAGATGACCACGGCGAGCGCACTGAGGAGAATTCCGACGACGGGGACCAGCCACGCCCACCGTCGCGTCCGCCAGGAGATCGCGGCGATGAGAGTACAGATCGCGCTGAGGATGCCGACGCCCGCGAGTGCATAGGCGCCCACCGTGGGGCTCGGCCCGAGCTTGTACAGCTGATCGGCGCTGCTCACCTCCCCTCCACCGGGGATGGAATCAGCGAAGTCGTATGCCGCGTCCGCGAGCACGAAGAGGATCATCACGCTCGCAATGAAGTGCACGATGACGGCGCCGGCAGCAGCGAGCACCCAGGACAGATTTCGGTCCACTCCCACCGACTCCCCCGCTCGTATCCCCCGCAGATCGCATCAACGCTCACCATATCCGAGCCGCGTGCACGCTCCGCAGCGCGAGCCGCTACAGCGTCGGAGTGCGGGCGTCGTAGGCACGGAAACTCGGAGTCAGCCGCAACAGCACCCCGATGAGCGCCATGATGAGCAGTCCGCCGAGCACGGGCGGGAACCACAGGGCGACGAGAGAGGCCAGGATGCCGGCGTAGAGGTCGCCGATGCGCGGGCCTCCCGTCACGACGACGGTGAAGACACCCTGGAGGCGCCCGCGCATCTCGTCGGGCGCGGCCGTGAGGAGGATGGTCGAGCGGAAGATGGCACTCACCTCGTCGGAGGCTCCCGTGCCGGCGAGCGCGACGCCGGCTATGGCGAGGGCGACCCAGTTCACCTGCGAGATGTCGGGGCCGACGGGGCCGAACCAGCCGGTCTGCATGCCGGCGATCACGAGGCCGAACAGCAGGATGAACGCGCCGTAGACGGTGATGGCGCGCCCGATCGCCACTCCGTACCTGTGCACGTGCGCGACAGGGCCGCTGAACAGGCCTGTGGCGAAGGTACCGACGGCTGCTGCGGCCGTGAGAATGCCGACGGTCACCGGCCCGCCACCGATCACGACGGCGCCGACAGCAGGCAGCAGCACGAACGGCCGCCCGAACGACATCGCGACGATATCGACGAGGAAGCTCATGCGGATGTTGGGCGCGCGTCGGAGGAACGCGTAGCCGTCGCGCAACGACTGCAGGCCGGGTCGCAGGGTGTGGGAGAGCGGAGGCAGCTTCGGCAGCGACAGGATGCCGAGGAAACCGGCCGTGAACAGCACGGCATCGACGGCGAATGTGACCGGGAACCCGGCGAAGGCGACGAGGACGCCCGCCAGTGCCGGGCCCACCGTGAGCTGGAGTCCAGAGGAGATTCCGTTCAATGCGCTCGCTCGCGACACCAGGTGTTCGGGCAGGATTCGCGGGTACACCGAGAAGCGCGTGGCGCTCGTGATGGTCGCCGCCACGGCGTTCAGCGTGGTGAAGACGTAGAACGGCCAGACCTCGACGCGGGCTCCGGATGCCGCCAGCACGGCATCCGTCACCGACAGGACGACGAGCCCGATCGTGGCGATCCAGCCGACGAGCGCCGAGATGATGAGCACGAGTCGGCGGTCGAAGGCGTCGGCGAGCATGCCTCCCCAGAGCCCGGCGACGATCATGGGCAGCAGCGCGATGCCGCCGACGAGAGCCACGGCCAACGTCGACGCCGTGATGTCGTAGATCTGCAGACCGACGGCCACGATGGTGAGCTGCGCCCCGATGCCCGAGACGGCGGCACCGATCCACAGCCTGGCGAAGGCCGGGGACTCCCTCAGCGGCGCGAGGTCGACGAAGCGACGCCGCTGTGCGGCTGGAGCTTGGTCGGGCAGGGTCACTGCATTCGATCGTATGCGTTTCGGCGCGTTACGCAGCACCGCGGTCTCCCCGGGCGGCACCGGTAGCGTGGCCGCATGGCAGATCGCGAGTACGGCTTCAAGACGCGTGCAATCCACGCAGGCAACATCCCCGACGCAGTGACCGGAGCGCGGGCGCTGCCCATCTACCAGTCCACGGCCTTCGTCTTCGATGACACCTCGGATGCCGCGGCCCGATTCGCCCTGCAGAAGTACGGCAACATCTACTCACGCCTGGCGAACCCCACCGTGGCGAGCTTCGAGGAGCGCGTCGCCAGCCTGGAGGGTGGCCTCGGCGCCGTGGCCACAGCCTCCGGGCTCTCCGCGCAGTACATCACCTTCGCCAGCCTCGTGGGCGCCGGCGATCACATCGTCGCCTCGGCCAACCTCTACGGCGGCTCGATCACCCAGCTCGACGTGACCCTGCGCCGCTTCGGCGTCGAGACCACCTTCGTCCAGTCGTCCGACCCGGCCGACTACGCCGCGGCCATCACCGACAAGACCAAGGTGCTGTTCGCCGAGACCATCGCGAACCCGTCAGGCGAGATCGCCGACCTCGAGGGCCTCGCCGACGTCGCCCACGCGCACGGCATCCCGTTCATCGTCGACTCCACCATCGCGACCCCCTACCTCAACCGCCCGATCGAGTGGGGAGCGGATGTCGTGACCCACTCAGCCACGAAGTTCCTCGGAGGGCACGGCACCACCCTCGGTGGCGTCGTCGTCGAGAGCGGCCGATTCCAGTGGCACAGCGACAAGTTCCCCCTGTTCGGCCAGCCCGTGCCGAGCTACGGCGGGCTCGAGTGGTCGGGCAACTTCGGCGAGTACGCCTTCCTCACGCGGCTCCGCGCAGAGCAGTTGCGCGACATCGGACCCTCGCTCTCCGCTCAGGCCGCGTTCCAGCTGGCGCAGGGAGTCGAGACGCTGCCCTACCGCGTGCAGGCTCACGTCGACAACGCCCGAGTCGTGGCGGAGTGGCTCGACGCCGATCCGCGCATCGAGGCGGTCAACTGGGCCGGCCTCGAGGCCCACCCGCACCACGACCGCGCCCGCAAGTACCTGCCCCAGGGTCCGGGCTCGGTGTTCAGCTTCGAGGTCAAGGGCGGTCGATCCGTCGGCCAGAAGCTCATCGAGGGTGTCGACCTCGCCAGCCACGTGGCCAACATCGGCGACGCCAAGACGCTGATCATCCACCCTGCATCGACCACTCACGCGCAGCTGAGCGAACAGCAGCTGATCGACGCCGGAGTGCTCCCCGGGATCGTGCGCATCAGCGTGGGCATCGAGGATGTCGAGGACATCATCTACGATCTGGACCAGGCACTGACCGCCGCTACGGAAGGCAAGTGATGAGCACTGTCGTCGAAGCATCCGACGCCCACGACACCGAGACGGTTCGCCTCGTCAACGGACTGAGCTGCGACCTGCCATCGGACTCCCCCCTCGCGAAGCTGCTGAAGTCGCAGCGCACGTGGGTGGGACCCGACGCCAAGGAGCGCCTGCGCATCCTGCGCGCGGCGAAGAGCGTCGCCATCGTGGGCGCCTCCCCCAACCCGGCCCGCTCGAGCTTCTTCGTCGGCACCTATCTGCAGCAGTCCAGCGACTACAGGCTGTACTTCGTCAACCCGAACGCCACGGAGATCCTCGGCGAGAAGGCCTATCCAGACCTGGCCTCCCTCCCCGAGGTGCCCGACATCGTCGTGGTGTTCCGCCGTGGCAGTGACATCCCGAGCGTGATCGACGACGTCGTCGCGGTAGGGGCCAAGACGATCTGGGTGCAGCTGGGCATCTGGAACCAGGATGCCGCCTACGACGGCGAGGCTCGTGGGCTCACCGTGGTGATGGACCGCTGCATCAAGGTGGAGCACGCCCGCTTCGGAGGCGGACTGCATCTGCTCGGCTTCGACACCGGGCAGATCTCGAGCCGCCGCGGCGCCGTCGGGCGTTAGCGGGCCCGACTGGGGTCGGGTCGAGGGGTCGGCAACTAAGCTCGGCAGAGTGCTGAAAGCCCTCGTCGACACCCCGCGGGTCGCGGTTCTCGGACCCGTGCTCATCGAGGGTCGCGACGGCAGTATGACCGAGCCTCCCGGAGCCCTGGCGAAGGCCCTCGTGGCCGTCCTCGTGGGTGATCCCGGGCGCCCAGCCGGCAGCGCGGTGAGCGTCGAGACGATCACCGACGAACTCTGGGGCGACGAGCCGCCGCGCAATGCGAGGGCGGCGCTGCAGACCCTCGTCTCGCGACTGCGCGCCGTGGCGGCTGAGGGCCTCGTCGTATCGACGGCCCGCGGCTACGCCCTGGCAGTTCACGACCAACAGACCGATGCCGGCCAGGCGAGACTCCTCGGACGCGAGGCGACCACCCGCGCGGCCGACGACCCGCTCACGGCCATCGCAGAGCTCGACCGCGCTCTCGCCCTCTGGCGCGGCGAACCCGGAGCCGACCTCCCATACTCCCCCGTGCGCACCCAGCTCATGGACGGCGCAGCAGCCGCGCGCAACGGCCTGCTCGAGATCCGCGCACGCTGCCTGGTCGACGGCGGCCGGCCGGAGCAGGCGATCTCAGACCTAGAGCACCTCATCGAGGGGCATCCGTTCGCGGAGAACCTGCGGCTCACCTACCTCCGCGCGTTGTCCACGGCAGGCAGACGCCAGGAGGCCATAGCCGCGTTCGCAGCGTTCCGCAGGCTGCTGCGCGACGAGTTCGGTTCCTCACCATCGCCCGAGCTCGTAGCCCTCAACACGAGCCTCCTGCAGGACGATGCCGCCTCCGCATCCCCGCGCGACACCGACGTGCGCATCGGACTGCGCGCGGCCCCCAACGAGCTGCTCGGCCGGCATCACGACATCGAGGCCGTGCAGGGGCTGCTGGAGCAGTACCGACTGGTCACGGTGCTCGGTCCCGGTGGTCTCGGCAAGACCCGCCTCGCCCAGGAGCTGGCGGCACGATCGACGAGCCCTGGTGTCGCCTTCGTGGAACTCGCCAGCGTGCGCACCGACGCAGACGTCACCCTCGCGCTCGCGTCGACCCTCGGCATCCGCGAGGTGACGCCGGGCACACGCCTGGTCGACGCACCCCGCCCCGACCTGCGCGAGCGCATCATCGCCCAGCTCGCGGAACGCCCGACCCTGCTCATCGTCGACAACTGCGAGCAGGTCATCGAGGGTGCGGCGGTCTGGGTGGCCGATCTGCTCGCCTCCCTGCCGCGCCTGCGCGTCCTCGCAACGAGCCGGAGTCCGCTGCTGATCGGCGCCGAGCACGTCTTCTCCCTCGAGTCGCTCCCCTCCGTGGATTCGGACGGCGAGCCCGGACCGGCCGTGAGCCTGTTCGTCGAACGCGCCCGAGCAGCCCGACCCTCTGTCGCCCTGCCAGCGGATGCCGTCGCTCGTCTCTGCACCCGCCTCGACGGGCTGCCGCTGGCCATCGAGCTGGCCGCCGCCCGAGTGCGTTCGATGTCGGTCGAGCAGATCGAGTCTCGACTGGAGAACCGCTTCGCCCTGCTCACGGGCGGCGACAGGTCGGCTCCGGAACGGCATCGCACGCTGCAGGCCGTCATCGAATGGAGTTGGACCCTGCTGAGGCCCGCGGAGCAGCGGGCGCTCCGACGCCTCTCGCTCTTCGTCGACGGCTTCAGTCTGGAGGCGGCTCAACGCGTGGCCGGCGACGATGCCTCCGAGCTCCTGGACGCACTGGTCACGCAGTCGTTGCTGGCCGTCACCGACAACACGCTCACCGGCCAGCCGCGGTTCCGCATGCTCGAGACCGTGCGCGAGTTCGGTCAGGTCGCCCTCGTCGATGCCGACGATGAGGCATCCGCCCGCAGCGCCGTCCACGGGTGGGCCGATGCCTTCTGCGTCGAGGCGATGCACCACGCCATGGGAGCGCAGCAGATCGCCATGTTCCGCTCCGTGAAGGTGGAACAGGACAACCTGGTCGCCGTGCTGCGTGAGGCCATCGAACTCCGTGATGCCAGCCTGGTGCTCAGCGTCTTCGCCCTGCTCGGCTACCACTGGACCGTGCGCGGAGCCCACTCCGAGGTGTTCGCCTTCAGCGCCGCGATCCTCGATGCCACCCGCGATCACGCTTTGGACGCCGCTCACGCCGATGCCGCGGCCTTCTCGTACGTCATGCTGACCGGCACGAACTTCGTGCTGGGCAACCGAGAGGGCATCCGGGCGATGTCGCGCCTCCGCAGGCTCGTGCGCAGCGGGGTCGACCTCGAACCGTGGCTCGCTGCAACCGCCCGATTCCTGTTGGCGTTCCCCGGCCTCCCCCGGGCGACCGATCTGCTGCACGAGATGAGCGCATCCACCGACGTGCCCACTGCGCTCATCGGCTGCATCATCGCGGCACAGATCGCCGAGAACGACGGCGATCCGGTGACGGCGCGAGTCGCCGCCCGACGCGCGTACGACCTCTCGGAGACCTCGGGCGACACCTGGATCCGCGCGATGTCGGCCATGTCGCTCGCCCAACTGGCGAGCCAATCCGCGCACTCCGAGGAGGTGCTGGTCTGGGTCGATCGGGCGCGAGCCGGAATGCTGCAACTCGATGTGGTGCAGGATCTGCAGCAGATCAACTGGATCCTCGGTGGCAGCCTGCTCTCGCTGGGTCGCCTCGACGAGGCGCGCGCCCTGTTCGACGACATGATCTCGAACGAGCTCAGCATCGACGACGGCCTCGAGATGGTCTCGGTCGGGGAGTTCGGCCTCGCAGAGCTCGCCCGCATCGAGGGACGACCGACGGATGCCGCCGAGCACTACGCCCGCGCCGTCGCCTCCTTCACGACGGCGGCATCGAAGGCGTCGCCCTGGTACTACATGACCCTGTCGGCTCGACTCGCCTCCGCCGTCGTCGACGGCGATCAGGATGCCGGAGACGTCGCTCGGTGGGCGCACAGGCTGCGATCGCGCATCATCGCCCTGCGCCGCGCCAGGCCCGACTACATCGACAAGCCCGTGCTGGCGGCTTCGATCCTCGGATGGTCGGTCTGGGCGATGTCGCATCAGGACGTCGTCGATCGAGGCCTGGAACTGTTCGCCCTCGCCGAGGCCATGCACGCCCGCCAGGACCTGCCGGCACTGCAGCTCGCGCCGTACCTCGCCGAGGCCCAGCGGATGCTGGGTGTCGACAGGGTGCACGAGGCTCAGGATGCCGCAGCCGTCCTCTCGCTCGAAGAGCGTGCGGCGCGCGCCTACGAATTGATCTCGGAGCCGGTCGCCTGAGGCGGACCGATCGTCTAGAAGCTGACGAGGCCGGTGCTCAATCCGACGACGCCGCCCACGGCTCCGAGCACGACGATGGAGAACACGATCCACCCGGGAGTCGTGAACAGCCGCTCTCGATTCTCGCGACGGGCGACGGCGTAGAGCAGAGTGCCCGGCGCCAGCAGGATGCACGACACCAGCAACAGCTCGAGCCCGGCCGCCAACACCAGGAACAGCGTGTAGACGACGGCGATGGCGCCCACGACGAGTTCACGCGTGCGGAGGACGGCGGGCAGCCCGGCGTATCCGTCGCCGGTCATCGCGATCTTCAGGGCGTAGCCCGCAGTCAGCGCGAACGGCACCAGGGCGAGCGCTGCCGTGAGGTCGAGCATGAAGTCGAGGGCCCCGCTGGAGAACAGCACGACCGCCAACAGCACCTGGATGAACAGCGAGGACAGCAGCAGGGCGTTCCCCGGCACCTCCTTATCCGTGGTCTTCGCCAGGAAGCCGGGCAGGTCGCCGTCCTTCGCCGCGGCGAAGAGCACCTCGGCGGCCATCAGGCTCCAGGCGAGGTAGGCGCCGAGCACGGCGATGATGAGCCCGGCGCTGATGAACCATGCTCCCCACGGCCCCACGACCGCCTCGAGGACGCTCCCGACTGAGGGCTGGCGGAGGGCCGCGAGCTCCTCCTGCGGCAGGATGCCGTACGAGATGATCGACACCGTGGCGAAGAGTGCGAGCACCGACAGGAAGCCGAGCAGCGTCGCGCGGCCGACATCCTCACGCTTCCGCGCATAGCGCGAGTAGACGCTCGCCCCCTCGATGCCGAGGAAGACGAAGACCGTGACGAGCATGGTGCCCTGAACCTGCACGAACAGGCTGTCGCCGCCCGTGTCGAAGCCGCCGCCGAGATTCTCCACGAAGACGTCGGGGTTGAAGGCGAACACCACCACCACGACGAAGACGAGGAGCGGCACGATCTTCGCGGCGGTGACGATCGCGTTGATGCCAGCCGCCTCCCGCACCCCGCGCATGATCAGGAGGTAGAAAGCCCACACGCCGACCGAGCCGACCG
Organism: Leifsonia stereocauli; assembly: GCF_038432415.1. Classification (NCBI taxonomy): domain Bacteria; kingdom Bacillati; phylum Actinomycetota; class Actinomycetes; order Micrococcales; family Microbacteriaceae; genus Leifsonia; species Leifsonia stereocauli. The sequence continues at coordinate 317,019 of NZ_JBCAUN010000001.1, read as the reverse complement.
CGACGGCCCAGATGGTGTTTCCGGCGCCGAAGCCGGGGACGAGTGGCTCCAGCGTCGAGGTGATCAGCACCCAGTAGAAGGCGTTGCCGGCACAGGAGCTCGCCCAGTAGCCGAAGGCGGACAGGAAGCCCGGGTAGGCGCCGAAACCGGCCCGGGCATAGACGTAGACACCGCTGTCGAGGGCAGGCTTCCGCACGGCGAGGCTCTGGAACACGAAGGCCAGCATGAGCATGCCGGCTCCGGCTATGACCCAGGCCATGGCGGCACCGAGCACTCCTGCCTCGGTCGCGAACCGCTGCGGCAGGGTGAAGACGCCGGCACCCACCATCGAGCCGACGACCACGGCCGTGAGCGCCGGGACCGTGAGCCTTCCGGCGGCATCCGTCTCGCGCGTGGTCACGCTCACAGTGTGCCGGATGCGACGAGCAACCCGATAGCGGGCACACGGCAGAAGGACCCCGGGATCACTCCCGGGGTCCCGCAGTCTTGCGCGCCGTTCCCGCACTACGCCTTCCGCATGTAGGCCTTCACCGTGAGCGGTGCGAAGATCGCGACGATGACGGCGGCACCCAGGAGGGTGAGCCAGGCGTCGGCGCCGAAGACGCCGGTGTTCATGAGCTCGCGCGCCGCGTTCACCAGGTGGGTGACGGGGTTGTAGGCCACCACGGTCTGCAGCCAGTCCGGCATGGTGTCAGTCGGGGCGAAGGCACCGGACAGGAACGTGAGCGGGAACAGCACGAGCATCGAGATGCCCTGCACGCTCGACGCTGTGCGGGCGATCACGCCGAAGAAGGCGAAGATCCAGCTGAGGCCCCAGGAGCAGGCGATCACGAGGAGGGCGGCGACGAGAACTCCGCCGAATCCGCCCTCAGGACGGAAGCCCATGAGGAAGCCCATGCCGAGGGTGATCGTGGTGGCGATCGCGTAGCGGAGGGTGTCGGCCAGAAGTGCGCCGGAGAGGGGGGCTATGCGCGCGATCGGCAGCGAACGGAACCTGTCGAACACGCCCTTGTCCATGTCCTCGCGCAACTGCACGCCGGTGACGATGGACCCCGTGATCACCGTCTGCACGAGGATGCCGGGGATGATGATGGGCAGATAACTCGGGATGTCGCCCGAGATGGCTCCCCCGAAGATGTAGACGAACATCACGGTGAAGATGATCGGCTGCAGCGTCACGTCGAACAGCTGCTCCGGCGTGCGCTTGATCTTCAGCAGGCCGCGGTAGGCCATCGTGAAGGTGTGCGAGATGGTCTCGGGGATCGAGACGCGGTTCTTGAGGGTGCGCTGCACCCCCGGAGTGATCGGCGACGCTGTGGTCGCCTTCGGGGAAAGCGTGGTGGTCATGCGCGGCTCCCTTCGAGCTCGGCGGATGCGTCGGTCGCGGCGTCGTCCGATTCGACGCCGTGCCCGGTGAGGGTGAGGAAGACCTCGTCGAGCGTCGGCTTCTGCACGCTCATCTCGGCGAGGTGGATGCCCTCGTCGCGGAGCGTCACGAGCAGCTCGGTGACGAGATCGGGGTTGTTCATGGGCGCGGTGATGCGGCCTGCCTCAGGCGAGACGGATGCCGCGACTCCGAGCACGCGCTCGATCGCGACGCGCACGTCGTCGAGGTCTGCCGGGTTGGTGAGCCGCAGCTCGAGGCTGGATTCCCCCACGGAACCTTTCAGCTCGTTGGCTGTGCCCTCGGCCACGACGCGGCCGCGGTCGATGACCGCGATGCGGTCGGCGAGCTGGTCGGCCTCGTCGAGGTACTGCGTGGTGAGCAGCACCGTCGAGCCCGACGACACCAGCCGACGGATGGTCTCCCACATCTGGATGCGGGTGCGCGGGTCGAGGCCGGTCGTCGGCTCGTCGAGGAAGATGAGAGGCGGCTGCGAGATGAGGCTGGCGGCCAGGTCGAGGCGGCGGCGCATGCCCCCGGAGAAGTTCTTGAGCGGACGCTTGGCGGCATCCGTCAATCCGAACTCCTCGAGCAGCTCGACGGACTTGCGTCGCGAGTCCGCACCGCTGAGGCCGTGCAGGCGGGAGAAGAGGTACAGGTTCTCCGTGGCCGAGAGGGTCTCGTCGACGGAGGCGTACTGCCCGGTGACGCCGATGAGCTGGCGCACGACCTGGGACTCGCGAACGACGTCGTGGCCGAAGATGCGCGCGTTGCCGCCGTCGGGACGGAGCAGCGTGGCGAGCATGCTGATCGTGGTGGTCTTGCCGGCGCCATTGGGCCCGAGCACGCCGTAGACGGTGCCCGTCTTGACGCGGAGGTCCACTCCGTCGACGGCGCGGTTCGAGCCGAAGGTCTTGACCAGCCCATCGGCCTCGACGGCCCATTCGCTGGTGAGTGATGTGTATGTCATGACTCGATGGTGCGGCCGGCCGCTTACACGGCGCTCACGCTCGGCTTACACCCGCTGACAGCTGCTCACTCGCGCACCGGGCCGGCAGCATCCGCTGTACGGCGTAGGTTGGAGAGGTGACAGCGTACGTCTCGGCCCTCGACCTCTTCTCGATCGGGATCGGCCCTTCAAGTTCCCACACCGTGGGCCCGATGCGGGCCGCACTGCACTTCGCCGACTCCCTCGCCGGTTCCGGCGCACTCGACCGGGTCACCCGCATCACCTGCACGCTGTACGGATCGCTCGGCGCAACCGGAATCGGCCACGGCACGCCGGACGCCATCGTCGCCGGCCTCGCCGGCCTCCGCCCCGAGACCTGTGACCCAGACTCCGTGCACGGCAGCTGGCGAGACTCCCACATCGTGGTCAACGGCATCCACGAGATCGCGTTCGCCCGCGACGACATCTCCTTCGCTCCGTTCACTCGACTGCCCGCGCATCCGAACGCGATGACCCTGCAGGCATGGGGAACGGATGCTGCCCTCCCCGTCGCCGAGGAGACCTACTACTCCGTCGGCGGCGGGTTCATCCGCCGCGAGGGCGAGCAGGCTGCGCCCGTGCTCGCCGGATCCATCCCCCAGCCGTATCCGTTCTCCTCCTCGGCGATGCTGCTGGCTCTCTGCGACCAGACGGGCCTGAGCATCGCGCAGATCGCCCGCGCCAACGAGGAGGCCATGCACGGCGCCAAGGCTCTCGACGCCGGCCTCGACCTCATCTGGGCGTCGATGCTGCAGTGCGTGCTCGCCGGCCTGCAGACCGACGGCGTGCTGCCCGGCGGTCTCGGCGTCAAGCGCCGAGCCTCGGCCGTGCGCGCGCGGCTCGAGGCATACGAGCAGAGCGGCGAGTCGGCTCGCCGGGACACCACGACGGAGTGGCTGCACGCCTTCGCCCTCGCAGTCAACGAGGAGAACGCCTCGGGCGGACGGGTCGTGACAGCTCCGACCAACGGCGCTGCGGGCATCATCCCCGCAGTCGCCCACTACTACCTGCGGTTCACTCCGGATGCCTCGCAGGAGGGCATCCGCGACTTCCTGCTGACGGCGGCGGTGATCGGCTCGCTCGTCAAGGCGAACGCCTCGATCTCCGGCGCGGAGGGCGGCTGCCAGGCCGAGGTCGGCTCGGCCTGCGCCATGGCATCCGGAGCTCTCTGCGCCGTGCTCGGCGGAACCCCTCAGCAGATCGAGAACGCGGCCGAGATCGCCATCGAGCACCACCTCGGCCTCACCTGCGACCCCGTCGGCGGTCTCGTGCAGGTGCCGTGCATCGAGCGCAACGCCATCGCATCGTCGACGGCCGTCTCGGCAGCCCGCCTCGCCTTGCACGGCGACGGCAGTCACATCGTGTCTCTCGACACCGTGATCGAGACCATGCGCCAGACCGGTCTCGACATGAAGACCAAGTACAAGGAGACGAGCCGCGGCGGTCTCGCAGTCAACGTCATCGAGTGCTGACGCATCGATACTGAGCCCGGTGTGGCGAGTCGACGGATGCACTCCGACGAACTCCCGGTCGACGCCGGCCTCGTGCGCCGCCTCCTCTCCGAGCAGTTCCCGGCGTGGGCGACGCTGCCGGTGTCGCCGCTCGCCACCGGAACCGTCAACGCCATGTTCAGGCTCGGCGACGAGATGGTGGTGCGCCTGCCGTTCGTGGAACGCGCGGCGGGCGACATCCTGTTCGAGCAGCGCTGGCTGCCGGTCCTCGGGCCGGCGCTGCCCGTGCGGATCCCTCGCGTGCTGGCAACGGGGTCGCCATCAGCGGAGTACCCGTGCCCATGGCTGGTGCTCGACTGGCTGCCCGGAACTCCCCCAGTCCCCGGGGCCGCCGGGACGGACGCCGACGAGGCTCTCGCCGACGACATCGTCGCATTCCTCGCGGGCCTGCGCCGCATCGACACCGCCGACGCGCCTCCCGGCTATCGAAGCGGCACGTTCCACGGCCTCGCCCCCTCCGTGCGCGCCAGCATCGACGCCATCGCCGACCTCGTCGATGCTCCCAGCCTGCGCCGACTCTGGGACGACTCCCTCGCCGCGGCGCCGTGGACCGGTGAGCCGGTCTGGACCCACGGCGACCTCCTCAGCGGCAACCTCCTCGTCGAGGATGACAGGCTCAGCGGCGTGCTCGACATCGCCTGCGCCGGGGTGGGCGACCCGGCCTGCGATCTGCTGGCGGCGTGGAGCATCCTGCAGCCTCGGGCCCGAGCCCGGCTGCGCGCGCTCCTCGGCGTCGATGACGAGACCTGGCGTCGAGGCCGCGGCTGGGCCGTGGCGCAGGCGTCCATCGCGCTCGCGTACTACCGCGACACGTTCCCGCAGATGGCCAACACGTCGCTGCACATGCTGCGCGAGGTGGCCGCATCACTCTGAGCCGGCGCTCCCGGTGCGTCGCCCGACGAGGAAGCCGGCGCTGAAGGCGACGACGAGGAGCCCGATGGTGAGGGCGATGGCGCCCCAGATGGTCGTCGGCGAGATCAGCGACAGCGACGGCACGAACACTGTCTCGGCCAGGGATTGGTAGGCAGCCCAGCCGAATGTCGCCTGCTGCGTCGGCATCAGCAGGGCGATCATGCCGATGACGGCGACGATGCCTCCGGCGATGCCGACCGCGGACCAGAGCCGGAACCAACCCGGTGGCGTGGTCGACTGCTCCTGCGGCTCGGTCATGCGCCCAGCGTAGCGGCACGTGTGACGCAGCATTGCGCCTCCGATCGTGGGGCGCGCGGTACCGGGGTTAGCGTTGCGATATGTCAGCACACTCACACCTCACCTCTGCCCAGTGGCTCGCCGACCACCTCGGCGCCGAGGGACTCGTCGTGCTCGACGCGACGGTGCTCGACGTGGCCTCGCCCGTCGGAGGTCGTGCATGGCTGAGCGGCTATGACCAGTACCTCGTCGAGGGTCACATCCCGGGAGCCCTGTTCGCCGAGGTGCTCGAGGCGTTCTCCGACCCCGCCGGTGGCTTCGCCTTCACCCGCCCGAGCGCCGAGCAGTTCGACGCGGCCACGGCCGCGCTCGGCATCGGCACGGATTCCACCGTCGTCGTGTACGACAGCTCGATCGGCCAGTGGGCCTCCCGCCTGTGGTGGCTGTTCCGCTCCTTCGGCTTCGAGAGCATCTCGGTGCTCGACGGCGGCCTGACCGCCTGGCGCGGCGGCGAGCGACCGCTGGAGTTCGGGCACGTCCCCGCGGTTGCCGTGACTCCGGATGCCGCCCTCGAGGCGACGGCGCTCCCGGGGTTCTGGGCCGACAAGACCGACGTCGAGGCCGTCATCGCCGGCGACCGCGACGCCACCCTCGTCTGCTCCCTTCCGCCCAGCGACTTCGCGGGCGAGACCGGCTCCCGATCGCGGCTCGGGCACATTCCGGGCAGCGTCAACGTGCCCTCTGGCCGCCTCGTGCAGCGCGATGACCGCACGCTATTGCGCGGAGACGCGCTCGCCGAGCGCCTGGCACCGGCAACGGGCTCGAAGGAGCCCATCATCCTGTACTGCGGCGCCGGCATCGCGGCCACCCTCGGCGCGCTGGCGCTCACCCTCGAGGGACGCACCGATGTCGCCGTCTATGACGGGTCGCTCGGCGAGTGGGCGGCTGATGCCGATGCCCCGCTGGCCACGACCAGCGCGACCGCGCCCGCCACACCAGCTCACTGAGGGCCGAGCGCAGCGACCGCCCGAAGCGCGCTTCGGGCGCGGACTCCGTCCGGCCGTCAGCGAGCGGGCGGGCGTCACAACCAGCGCATCGTGAACGCCCGCGCCACCAGCGCGCGCGTCGGCGGCACCGCGAGCGATCGCACCAGAGCATTCCGAGCGCCCAGTCGCACGCCTGCCACGGGCTTGCCCATTCCCATGTTGAACGCCGCCTGACGCGATGCGATCGCGGCCGACCGACGCCGTGCCCGGTCGTAGAGGCCGAGCCCAGAGTGGTCTCCACCCAGGGCAGCTGCAAGAGCCGGTGCCAGCATCCGTGCGTCGAGCCAGCCCAGGTTCATCCCCTGCCCGCCGATCGGGCTGATCTCGTGCGCCGCATCCCCGACCAGCGCCACTCGACCCGAGACCAGGCGCGACGCCAGGTGCTGGCGCACGGAGAACGCGCTGACGGCACCGGTGCCGGGCTCCGATCGCCTGCCCGTGCGGTCGGAGATCAGCTCGGCGAGTTCGACACTCGTGGCTCCTGTCCACTCGCGGTCCGTCATCGCCACCCATCGCCGCTCCCCCTGCGGCAGCGGGAACGACTCCACGACACCCCCACGCTCGAAGAAGAGCAGCGCGCGGTCAGGGTGCCCCGTGTCGTCGGGGAAGTCGGCCATGACATAGTCCACGCGGTCTCCGCGAGCGCTCCAGCCGATCCCGGATGCAGCCCGCACGGCGCTGCGCGTACCGTCGGCTCCGATCACGAACGAGGCGCTGACGCTGCTCCCGTCCTCGAGCGAGACCTCGGCGCCGGCGCCGTACTGCCGCACTCCCGTCACCAGCGCCCCCCGCGTGAGAGCATCCGGCGCCAGCTCCTCCAGCCTGTCGCGCAGCAGCGCCTCGGTCTCGCGTTGCGGCAGCGAGAGCACGAACGGGTAGTCGGCACCGGCCTCGGCGAAGTCGAGGCTTCCGAGCACCCGGCCGTCGCAGAGCACCTCGCCGTGCGTGATCGGAACGCCGCGCCTGATCGCCTCCGTGGCGATGCCGGCGGCCTCGAGCACGCGCACCGCCGGAGGGTGGATGCCGATGGCCCTCGAGTGCGCCGAGCCCTCGGGGCGCGCCTCGAGCACGACGACGTCGATGTGGCGCTGCGCCAGCAGGATGGCCAGCAGCAGTCCGACCGGCCCGCCGCCGACCACGACGACGTCAGGCATCCGGTGCGCCCGTCACACCTGTCGCGGACGCATCCGTTCCGTGCTCGAGCACGTAGCCGAACGGGCTGCGCGGCACCGCCCGCCATCCGGGTGGAACCACGGCGTCGAGCTCGCGCGGGGTGAAGGATCGCCGCACGGATGTCAGACCGTCCGGACGGATGTAGGAGTCGCGAAAGAAGGGGGCGGTGAGCATGCCGAATCCGGCATATGCCACGAACGACCGGGTGATGTCGGCGTGCAGCGACCGCGGAGCGAGCCGTTCACTGTCGAGCAGCAGTCCGCCGAGCTGCTCACCGGTGAGGTGGTGCAGCATGTGATTCGACACCACCAGGTCGAAGCTCTCGCCCGCCGCCACCAGGTCCGAGCTGAATGCCCGTCGGAAGGCCACACCGCGGATCGGCGGCAGGGCGTTGGCGAACGCGTCGGCTCTGGCATCGGGATCGATGCCAGTCACCCGCACCCGCAGACCGTCGCGAGCAGCCCAGTGAGCGATCGCCCGGGTGAGGTCGCCTCCACCCGAGCCGATGTCGAGCACGCTCGTGACGAGCGTCGTCGACAGCAGCGGACGGATGCTGCGCCGGTAGATGCCACGCCAGCCCGAGAAGACGGCGTTGACCGCCGCGAACTGCTCGTACGTGCTCTGGAGCAGGCGCGGATCGCAGTCCGGTGCGTCCATGAGCTCGGTGAGCTCGGTCTCCCGCATCCGCAGGTCGAGCGACACCGGCTAGCCCTCGAGCACGGTGAACAGGCCGGTCTCCACTGTGAGGCCGGGGCCGAAGGCCATCCCGAGCACGCGATCGCCGTGAACGGCACCGTTGTCGAGGATGTTGCGCAGCACGAAGGCGATCGTCGCGCTCGACATGTTGCCGAAGTCGCGCAGGGTCTCGCGCGCCGGAACCAGCTGCGCCTCGCTCAGGGCCAGCTTGGCCTCCACCTTGTCGAGGATGCTGCGTCCGCCCGGGTGGATGGCCCAGTGCGCAACTGCGGTGGCGGGATCGGCGACGAGGTCGGGCTCCGGCGCCAGCAGGGGCGCGATGGCGCTCTCGATGTGTTCGTCGATGATGTGCGGCACATACGTCGAGAGGATCATCTCGAAGCCGTTGTCGCCGATCTTCCACGCCATGTCTGCTTCGCCGACGGGGGTGATGACGGTCTCGAAGCGGTCGAGTCCTAGGGCGATCTCGCCGGCCGCCGGCATCCGGCTGCTGACGATGCCGGCCCCGGCTCCATCTGCGAACAGCGACGACGCCACGATCGTGTCGGGATCGTTCGAGGAGCGCAGGTGCAGCGTGCAGAGCTCCGCCGTGACGACCAGGACCACGGCGTCGGCGTCCGCATCCACGAGCTGCTTGGCCAGACGCAGCGCGGGCATGGTGGCGTAGCAGCCCATGAAGCCGAGGTGGAAGCGCTGCACCGCGAGGCCGAGACCGAGCTCGCGCACGAGCATGTAGTCGGGTCCTGGCGCATAGAAGCCCGTGCAGCTCACGGTGATGACGTGCGTGACATCGGATGCCGTCACGTCGTCGAGCGCATCGAGCGCGAGCCGCCCCGCCTCGACGTAGAGCTTCGTCGCCTCGCGGATGTAGACCTCGTTGCGTGCCTTGGTGCCCGGCAACAGCAGCTCACCGCTGGCGGGATCGAAGAACTCGCGCTCGCCGTCGAACTCGTCGAAGGTGAGTTCCTCGATGACAGTGTGCCTGGTCTCGATCCCCGAGACGTTGAACGAGGTCGGCACGATGCGCTGGGCCAGCCTGGAGAGTCCGGGCTGGGCCGCGAAGACGTCTCGCACCTGCTCCTGGATGAGCACTGTCTGGGGAACGGCGGTGCTGAGTCCGCGCAGGGTGACTGTCATGGGTCAGTCTAGGCACGGCACGAGGCGGCGCGTCGAGGCCTTGCGGTCGACTCGCAGGAAGCCTATGAGCGGCTCAGCAGTCGCAGGAGATCCCGGCGACGGAGGTCGTGAGCCCGGTCGATCGCGGGCCGACGAGCTCGTCGACGTCGCGGCGGACGGTGCCGCTGGACGTCTCGACGGGGTAGCCCTCGCGCGCCCAGTACTCGAAGCCGCCGATCATGAGCTTCGCGTCGTAGCCGAGGAGGGCCAGGGCGAGCGCCGCCTTGTCGCCGCCGTTGCAGCCCGGGCTCCAGCAGTAGACGACGAAGCGTGTGCCGGCCGGGTAGCGCCCCGGAACCTCGTCGGTGATGCGTGCAGTCGGCATGTGCACGGCGCCGGCCGCGTGTCCCTGGTCCCAGGCGAGCTGGCTGCGGGTGTCGATCAACACGAAGTCAACGCCATCCTGCAGGTCGGCGTGGACGTCGCTCGCGTCGGTCTCCAGGGCCAGCTTGGCGCGGAAGTGCGCGACGGCGATGGCGGTGGACGAGGTCTGCAGGCCAGGCTCGGCCAGGGTGTCTGTCATGAGTCAAGGGTGACGGATGCCGCTCTCGCAGCGCCTCCGCTCGACTGCCGACGATCCACGATTTCGCGCCAGTCTTCCACCGCTCCCATCCTTGACAGCTCCTCCGCCGTCGCGGTACCCATGCAGGATGACTGCTCGCAGGATCGTGCTCGGAATGCAGGTGTCGCTCGACGGATTCGTCGCCGGAATCGACGACGACCTGTCGTGGCTGGTGAGCCGCATGGATGATGAACTGCTCGACGCCCAGGCCGAGTTCCTGGAGGGCTTCGACACGATGATCATGGGCCGGGTCAACTACCTCGACCAGGCGGCTCACTGGCCGACAGCCGATGAGCCGCTCGCGCCGGTGCTCAACGGGTTCAGCAAGCTCGTGTTCTCGACGACGCTGGAGAGCGTGGAGTGGGAGGGCACGCGGCTGGCGACCCGACCGCCCGCAGAGGAGATCGCCGGCCTCAGGGCAGAACCCGGCCGCGACATCTTCGTCGCCGGTGGCGCCCGTATGGCGCAGTCGCTGCTCGCGGCCGGCCTCATCGACGAGGTGCGCCTCATCGTGCAGCCCGTCGCCATCGGCGCCGGCATCCCCCTGTTCGCCCGCGAGCAGGCGCTCGATCTCCTCGACGTGCAGAGGCTCGCCAGCGGAGCCCTCGTCACCACCTACAGCGTCGTCCACTCGTGACGGCGAAGCACGTCGTGGTGCACGGCGGCGTGCAAGGCGTCGGCTTCCGCTGGTTCGCCCGCGAGGAAGCCGCCAGGCTCGGCGTCAGCGGCTGGATCCGCAACCGCGACGACGGCACGGTCGAGGCCGTCGTCGAAGGTGCGGATGCCGCCGTGGATGCGATGCTCGCCTGGTTGCGCGTCGGCCCGCCCGAGGCATCCGTCACCGCCGTCGACGTCACGCACGCCGACGCGACACCATCCGAGGGCTTTCGCATCGAGCACTGAGATCCGGAGGCGTCAGTGTTCCAGCCGGGTGAACTTGCCCCGCCACCCGCTGACAGGAGCGGCGGGCGATCGTAGGATGCGAAGGAGAACGTGGAATGCCGCCTGAAAGCGTCAACACCCGTCGGCGCTCGGTGACCACAGTCTGGGGTGAGCGCTGATGATGGACATGACCATGCAGATGATGGAGATGCACGTCGCCGAGTCTTCGATGCCCGGGATGGACATGAAGCTGATGGCCGAGTGTATCGAGGCCTGTTCCGCCTGCGAACAGGCCTGCACCATGTGCGCCAGTTGCATGATGGGCGAGGGCACGGCGATGCACATGGAGATGTGCATGAACACCGCCGACATGTGCAACACGATGATGAGGATGATGCTGCGTCCGAGCGGCATGATGATGGATTCGATGATGCGGATGCTCGACGCCACCATGGTGCAGTGCCGCATGTGCGCCGACGAGTGCATGAAACACGCCGACATGCACGAGGACTGCCGCGTGTGCGCGGAGGCCTGCCGTCAGGCCGCGATGGCGTGCGAGAAGATGATGGACTCGATGCAGATGATGATGGCCGACAGCTAGGCGGGGGCCGACGCTCTCAGGCGGCGGTCACCAGGACGCTGAGTCGGGCGTCGCCGACGGACAGCACGTCGTAGACGGCGTGCAGTGCGACGGGTTGCCCGATGCTCACCGAGGCGGTGAGGTCGCCGTGGTGCCACGTCCACACGCGCTCGTCGGTGTCGAACAGGTCGACGGCGATCCAGCCGTCGGCGTCGACGTGCGCCACGAAGGCGTCACGCCACTTGCTCGGAGTCGCAGTCGCTGCACGCTCCCGGATGGGGCTGATCGCGTGGCCCTGGGCGTGGGCTCCGCAGGTCTCGGAGACGCACGTCATGATCTGCTGCACTCCAGGCTTGAGATTCGACATCACGTTCCTCCGTTCCCCTGCTGTCGCCCCCGCCGTCTCGGTGGGCTGGTCCTTCGAGGGTAAGCACGGGTCGCGGCGGAGTCACGTGCACCTGTCACACGCCGCAACACGCGTGCAGCAGTTCGCCGACGCCGTGCGCTCCCCTTCACCTCGCGCCATTTCTGGGGCGTCCGCGCCACATCATGTGGCGCACATCCCCGGGAAATGGCGCGGCGCAGGGAAGCGGATCGCTACTTCCCCGCGAAGAACGCCGTCACGGCGGCCGCGAGCGCCGCCGCATCATCGACGTGCACGAGTTCGCGCGCTGAGTGCATCGAGAGCAGCGGAGCCCCGACGTCGACGACCCGGATGCCGAGCCGCGTCGCAGTGATCGGTCCGATCGTCGACCCGCACGGAATCGCGTTGTTCGACACGAACTCCTGGAACGGCACACCGGCGGCAGCGCACAGCCGCGCCCAGAGGGCTGCGCCCGCGGCATCCGTCGCATAGCGCTGGTTCGCGTTGATCTTCAGCAGCGGTCCGCCGCCCGGCACGGGCTTGTTCACGGGATCGTGCCGCTCGGCATAGTTCGGGTGCACGGCATGACCGGCGTCAGCCGAGACGCACCAGGACGACGCCAGGGCGCGCAGCCGGTCGGACGACGATGCTCCGAGACCGGCCCCGATGCGCTCGAGCACGTCGGCGAGGAACGGTCCGGCTGCTCCCGAGCGCGACTCCGAACCGAGCTCCTCGTGATCGAAGGCTGCGAGAACGCTGATGTGCTCGACAGCGGGATCGTCCGCGGAGCCAGCGGCCAGCAGCGCCGTCAGCCCCGCGAACACGCTGGTCAGGTTGTCCATGCGGCCTGCGGCGAAGAGGGCGTCGTCTAGTCCGAATCGAGCCGGGGCCGTCGTGTCGGCGGTCATGATGTCGTAGCCGGCGATGTCGGATGCGGCCACTCCGGCCAGCCCGGCGAGGTGCTCGAGCAGCGCATCCTGCGTCCCCTGCGACGCGGTGTTAAGGCCGACACCCCACACGGGCTGCGTATGCCGCTGCTTGTCGAGCTTGACGCCGTCGTTGTTGACTCCGCGGTCGAGGTGGATCGCCAGCTGCGGGATGCGCAGGAACGGCCCAGTGCGCACGAGGTGCTCTTCCCCGTCCGTCGTCACGAGACGACCGGCCAGTTCGAGTTCGCGGTCGAGCCAGGAGTTCAGCAGCGGGCCGCCGTAGACCTCGACTCCGGCCTGCAGCCATCCGTTGACGACGGTGGTTGGATGCGGCTTCAGCTTGAAGCCGGGCGAGTCGGTGTGGGCGCCCAGGATGCGGAACGGCGTGAGCGGGCCGGCACCCTCGGGCGCGATCCAGGCGATGACGGCGCCGTCGCGCACCACGACGTATCGTCCTGCCGTTGTCGGCCAATCGGCGCTCTCGTCGAGCTCGACCGCCCCGGCTGCGACGAGCCGATCGGCCGTCTCCCTGGCGGCATGGTACGACGAAGGCCCCGCCTGGATGAACCGGGCGAGGCCGTCGATGTATTCGGAGGTGCGAGTGTCGGACATGGTTCCATCCAAGCACCCGCTTCGATGGTTCGCCGTCAGCGCGGGGCGTTCGGCTTCGGGAGGCGCGACTCGTTCGTGGCGAGGCGCTCGTGCACGTCGGCCGAGTGGTGCTCGGCTGCCGGTGGCACGGTTTTCGTCCCGGTGGCGAGGCGCTCGTGCACGTCGGCCGAGTGGTGCACTGCCGCGGTCCTGTTCAGGTAGGCAGCGGATGGTGCTCCGGTGAGGTTGTCACCGCGCACCAGCTGGTCGCCGATGCGGGTCAGCCGAAGGGACTGTACCGAGGTGGGAACCTGCCGGACCTGTGCACTGTCGTCGATCCTGACGAGCACGATGACCGGGGCCTTCGGGTCGCGCACGGCCGCGGTGGCCGAGAGCGGGGTGGCCGCGACGACGGCGGCGACGACGGCGGCGACGACGGCGGTCATGACGCCGGCGGTGAGGAGACTTCCGTGGGTTGTGCGTTTCATGGTGGGGCCTTTCGGAGGTGTTGTGGATCCCCCACCTCCACACTCGTCACCGTGCCCTCCGGCCGCATCGGGAGCCTCCCCTTGGACCCGGGGTGCTCTCCCCTAAGGATTCCGAGAACACCGCCAGCCACCCCGGCCCGTTCTGATGCGGAGGCCGGCGCGTCCGGATGACTTCAGCGAGGCAGCGTCGGCGTGCGACCGTAGCCGTCGCGCTTCAGTTCGACGACCGCCGCGACCATGCCCCACACTGCGATGGCGCCGAGCGCCAGCATGGTGATGACCATCACGCACCTCCTCCCGCTGTTCGCGCGCTGCGGCCTGCCACGGACTCGGGGAGGACGGTCGCAGGATCGAGGTTCGCCGCCATCAGCGGTTCTCCCCACGTCCTCGTGATGGGAAGGACGCCGATCCAGGCTGACGGGTCCGCTTCGTCACTGGCCGACGGATCCCCAGTGCGCGCCTTCATCGCGAAGTCGGAGATCGGGACGCGCAGCACCTGGGTCGCTGCGAGCTCGCGCCGGGTCGACGTCGGAACCTCGCCGGAACGTCCGGGCATGAGCTTGGCCGCGATCGCGTCGAGGGCGGCCTCCTTCTCGTCCTCATCGACCACGACGGGGACGCCGTACACCACGGCGCTGCGGTAGTTCATGCTGCTGTCGTAGAGCGTGCCCGCGTAGACCAGTCCGTCGAGGATCGCGACGCTCACCGCGAGCCGGCTCTCCGGGCCGCCGGAGCGCAGGGCGAGACCGGCGCCGGTCGAGCAGTGCAGGAGCAGACCGTCGCCGTCGCGCGCGAATGCCATCGGAATGACGATCGGGCCGGCCGGGGTCACGGCGGCGACGTGGGCGATGAGGGCCTCGTCGAGCACGGCGTCGAGAGCGCTGCGCTCGGTCACCTGCCGCTCCGAGAGTCGGCGGATGCGGGTGTTCGGCTGGATGTCTGTCGTCGTCATGGTGCTAGTGTCGTCGCCTGACTGGTACATCCTGTAGTCCAGTCCACGTACATATTGAAAGACCAGTCTGGAGGATCCGTGACCGACCTCGCCATCACCGTCGACAGAACGGATGCCGCTCCTCTCGCCGCGCAGATCGTCGACGCCGTGCGCACGGCCGTGCTAGCCGGCACCCTTGCCCCCGGCGACACCGTGCCGTCGTCGCGATCCCTCGCCGCTTCCCTCGGCGTCTCGCGTGGCGTCGTGGTCACCGCCTACGACCAGCTCACCGGCGAGGGCTACCTCGACGTGTCGCAGGGCGCCGCCGCGCGAGTGGCGGCCGTCGACACGGTGCCGACCGACAGGAGGCCGGCGACGCCGCACACGCCGCCCGCCGGCGACGAAGCCCCACCCGCCGTCGACATGCGACCCGGATTCCCCTCGACGGCTCGCCTCGACGAGCGTGCCTGGCGCTCGGCCTGGCGTCAGGCCGCAGCGCGACCCGTGCCGACACGGCAGGCCGACGACTTCGGAACGGCGAGCCTGCGCGAGCAGATCGCCGATCACGTACGCCAGGCACGAGGCGTTGCGTGCGACGCCGCGGACATCCTCGTGACGGCCGGCACGAGCGAGGCCGTCATGATGCTGGCGCTCGCGCTGGGCGAGCTGCATCCACAGGACTCGGCCACGACGAATGGCCCGACTGTCGCCATGGAGGATCCGGGCTACCCGTCGTCGCGGCGGGCGCTGGAGCGCTTCGGGTGCACTGTCGTTCCCATACCCGTCGATGACGATGGACTGCGGATGGACCTGCTCGCAGCCCTCGACCCTGCGCCGCACGCCGTGCTGCTCACCCCCAGCCACCAGTACCCGCTCGGGGGACGCCTGCCTGTCTCCGCCCGCCTCGAGGCTCTCGCGTGGGCCGAGAAGCACGACGCCGTCATCATCGAGGACGACTACGACAGCGAGTTCAGGCACGGTGCCGCCACGCTGCCTGCCCTCGCCACTCTCGACCGCTCCGAGACCGTTGCCCTCATCGGCAGCTTCTCGAAGGTGCTGACCCCGTGGTTGCGGCTCGGGTACATCGTGCTGCCACGGAGGCCCGCGCTGCACGCCGCCCTCCACCGCGTCCGGGCGGATGTCACGGCTCCCATCGCCGGAGTCGCCCAGGAGGCCATGGCCGCGCTGCTCGCCAGCGGGGCGGTGCGCCGCCACATCGCCGCCGTACGACGCGACTACGCGCACCGCCGTGGTCTGGTCATCCGCGCGCTCGGCGACGTGTGCAACGCAGGCTCAGGCGCTCGTCTCCGCGGCCTCGAGGGCGGCCTGCACGCCGTGGTCGAGTTGGGGTCGGCGGATGCCGCCGCTCGCGTCAGTGCCATCGCAGCCAGCGAAGGCGTCGCCGTCGCCGACCTCGGCGACTACGCGGCCAGCCCTGCGGCATCCGTTCACCAGGGAATCGTCTTCGGCTACGCGGCACCCACCGACCTCGAGCTCGCGAAGGGTCTCACAGTCCTCCGAGCTGCGATCGCCGCCGAGATCCGATCCCCACGGAGACCGGGCCCCCTGCCAGAATGATGCCATGGCGCTCCCACCCGAGGGTCTGGTCGCACGCGCATCCGAGTTGAGCTCGATGCTCGCGGCGCTCGATCGTGCGCGCAGCGGCACGGCCACCTCGATCCTGATCATGGGCGAACCGGGCGTCGGCAAGTCGACCCTCATGAACGCCGCCTGCGACGCCGTCGGCGAGGACGCGATCGTCCTCCGCGGCCGGTGCCTCCCGCTCTCGAGCCTGAACGTTCCCTTCCTCGGTCTGCGCGACCTCCTGCGCAGCGCGCCGGATGGTCCCGAAGCTCCCCGCCCTCGACTCGGCTCCGGCGACCATCCTCCCGAGTATGTTCCGGTCCTGTTCGACGACTGGATCGACGTCCTGTGCCGCATGTCCTTCGTCGTGGTCGCGATCGACGACCTCCAGTGGGCGGACCGGAGCACCCTGGACGCCCTCATGTACCTCATGTCAGGGCCCGCCCGCGCCCTCGGGATCATGGCTACCGTGCGCGACGGCAAGGACTCGGACAATGAGCCGATCGCCAGATGGTTGGCGGACGTGAGAGCCCTGCCCGGAGTGAGCACCCTCGAAATGACCCCGTTCGATCGTGCTGCGACGACAGCACAGCTCACTCGACTGCTCGGCGATCTGCCGCATGAGTCGCTCGTTCAGGACGTCTTCGAGCGAACCGCCGGCAATCCGTACCTCACGACCCTCGTCGCCAGGGGCCTGCCGGCAGATGCGAGAGCCATACCCAGCGAACTTCCGCCGGATCTGCAGTCGACGCTCCGACATGACTGGCACCGATTGAGCGAAGCTGGCCGAGAGCTCACGACGATGCTCGCCATCGGCGGTCGACCCATGACGGAGCGAGCTCTCGCTGCGGTCATGGAATCGCAGGCGGATGCCGTGGCCAAGGCGCTCATTGAGGCTGTCGGCCTCGGAATCCTCGCCCGCGATTCCGACGGGCGCTTCTGGTTCCACCACCCACTCATCGCGGAGGTGGTCATCAGGGCAATCACGCCAGGTCAGGCGCGCCGACGTAACGCTCGTGCCGCCGAGCTATACGAGGCCGCGATCGCGGCTGAGGAGACCGCCCCCGTCGACTGGCTGGTGTCGCGCGCCGTGCATCTGGACCGCGCGGGTGAAGCGGAAGCTGCTCTGTCGGCCGGGCTCATCGCGGCTGATGCGGCGCATCGGGTCGGGGGCGACCTGGAGATGCTGCATCTTCTTCGCCGGTGCATCGAGTTGAGACGCGGTCTCCCGGGCTCGGCGGTTCCGCTCCAGGATCTCCTTCTGCGGTTGCGTGGAGCCGCATCCGAGACCGGAGCCGTCACCGTCGAACTGGAGGCCGTCGACGGAATCCTCGACGGCCTCGATCGCGAGGCCGAGCCTCTACTCGCTGCGGAGATGCTCGTTCGAAGGATGCACCTCCGCTTCCGCAACGGGCGCGGGTTCATGCTTTCGGCAGACGCCAGGGAGGCGCTGCAGCTCGCCGAGGCCGATCCGGCCAGTTGGCAGTACGCTCTTGCGCTGGCCGAGCTCGGACACACCCAGGTTTTCGAACGCGATCCGGCGGCGTCGGCGACGGTGGACCACGCCGTGAACGTGGCGGAGTCGAGCGGCAACGACGAGGCCATCGCATACTCCCTCTCGGCCCGTGGCCTCATCGCCGGTGCACGTTACGACGCGGACGAATCGAGAAGACTGGGAGACCTGGTGTTCGAAGCCTCCACCCGCGCCCGCGACTTCTGGCCCGTCATTCGTTGTGCGATCTGGGAGGGCACAGCTCTCCGTTCGCGGAGGAGGGGAGCGGACAGCCTCGCGGCACGACGATCACAACTGAGCCGGGCAGGTGCCCCGCATTCCTGCGTCGCCACCATCGCGGCCTACGAGGCTGCCGAATGGCTGATCGTGGGTGACATCCCGGCCGTACGTCGCGGGGTACGCGCAGCTCTGGGCTCCGACCCCGGCCTCCTCGCAGACGTCAGCGTGCGGCTGACGGCTGCGCGGATGGCCGCGATGCAGTCACATGCTTCAGAGGCGGCAGCCCATCTCGGGCGTGCAGACGAACTCGTCGACGGCCGTTCAGGTTACCTCGCAACGGCCTTCGCGCTCGTGCGCGCCCACGTTCACCTGGCTGCGGGAGAACCGGACGCGGCATTCTCGGCTGCAAAGCAGGGGGTTGATCACGCTCCGGCCGGCGGAATGAGCGAGTGGCTCGTGCCCGTCGCGGCACGTGCTCTTGCGGATCTGGCGCAGAGGGCGCGAGACGCAGGGACCGGGCTCGATCACGCACTGGCGCGGGTGGCGGCATTCGAGCTGGGCCATCCCGACATCCTTCGTCGTGGGATCGGCGAGACGCCTCCGGTCGAGGCCGTCGCCCTCCTCGCCATCTATCGCGCGGAGATCGTCCGTGCCCGGGCGGCTCCGGAGGCCGGCGAGAGGTGGGAGCGGACGTCGGAACTGTGCCGCGAGGCCGGCCTCCCTTGGGACGAGGCTTACGCCTGCATGCGCGGCGTCGAGGCCGAGCTCACGCACCGCGCGGGCTCACGAGAACGAGCAGCCACTCTGGCGCGGCGTGGCGTCGAGCTGGCCCGCCAGCTCGACGCCGTTGGCATGTCGGACACGATCGAGTCGCTCGCCGGCGGTGCTCATATCCCCGTCGACGGGGTGCCGTCGCAGGCCATGAGCGAGCCCGGGGTCGGCCAGCTTCCGCAACTCACCGCCCGCGAGCGCGAGATCCTCGAGCACATCGTGGCCGGCCGCACGTACTCGGAGATCGCCCGCACCTTGGTGATCAGCGAGAAGACCGTGAGTTCGCATGTCTCGAACCTGTTGCGCAAGACCGGTTCGAGCAATCGCGTCGACCTCGCCCGGCGTGCCACCCGGGCGCCTCAGCGCTGAGCGAACGGCTTCGGCATCCGCTTGGTCGCCGGATGAGCCCCACGTCGGTCGACCGCGTCGGTGTCACGCACGGCCACCCCGCCGCTTCGGATGATGTAGCGCTCCAGGGTGTCGGCCGAACCTGTCGCAGGCACGACGACGACAACGGGCACGATCTCGCCGGCGGCGTCGGCACCGGGCGTCGCACCCGGTGCCGGCACTCCGAAGATCAGCCCGCACGCGGCGACGCCGACGACGAAGGTGATGGCGATGGTTGCGGGGAGTCGGGTCTCGCGCTCCATGACCAGTCCTTTCGTTGCGCGTATCTCGCGCACTACAACGCTGGCGCCGATGCCGGCGCGACACATCCGGATCTCCTCCTCAGATCGCGCGTCGATCCCCTCAGATCGAGGAGGGGAATAGACTGCGGCCACCGCACCGCAGCGCTCGCGAAAGGACCCCGTCATGGTTCCCGAGATCAACTACTGGGCCGTCATCCTCGCCACGCTCTCGAGCATGATCGTGGGATCCATCTGGTACACCCCGAAGGTGTTCGGCAACTACTGGATGAAGCAGTCGGGCGTGACGCCGTCGGGCAATTCCGCCGACGCCATCGGTCCCATCGTCGTGACGCTGTTCGTGAGCTTCATCACGGCCTGGGTGCTGGCCGGTGCCGCGTACATCGCCTACGACTTCTACGGCGGCAGCTTCTTCTGGAACACGGTCTTCACCGCCGGCATCCTGTGGGCGGGATTCACCGCCGCCCGCTTCATCACCCACGACGCCTTCGACAAGCGCCCGAGCGGGCTCACCATCCTCAACATCGCTCACGAGCTCGTGACCGTCGTCGTGATGGCGATCATCATCGGTGCCTGGGTGCCAGCCGGAGTCTGATCAGCGGGCGACCGTGGGCGACGCCCATTCTCGGCCGGGGCTAGACGTGGCGCACGCTCTCCTGCAGCCGGGTGCGCACCTCGAACAGCTCGGTGCCGTTGATGCGCGCGGCCCCGGGCAGGCCGTCGCGCAGCACGCCGGGCAGGCGGGACTGCTCCACGAGCGCCGTCACCGCACCGCGGGCGTGACCCAGCACCTCGAGTGACTGGGCGGGAGCGCCGTCGGGCACCACGATGACCAGACCGGTGAACTTCACCTTCGCCCCGCGCGCGATCGACTTGGCCCGGGTCGCGAGGTCGTGCATCGGCCGCTCGCCGCCGAGCGCCTGCCCGATGAGCTCGCCGCGCTTCACCTTGACGGGGTCGCCCCAGTCCTCGCTCTGGATCGCGAACAGTCCGCTCGGACCGAGCACGATGTGGTCGATCTTCGGGGGAACCTGGGGGCCCGCGGCATCCGTCGCCACGTCATGCCAGATGGTGAAGCCGATGCCGAGGGTCGACAGCTGGCGAGCCGTCGCCTCCTCGGCGAGGGCGTTGGCCAACAGGTGCCGGATCTCGCGGGGCGCGCGGCGCACGAGCTGCGGGTCGTAGAAGTCGGGCACGGTCTCGCCGCGGCCGATCCACTCGCGCATGTGATCGAGGAAATACTCGCGAGACCAGCCTCCGGGGTGGCCGAAGGAACGGGCCGTCGGACGCGAGTCGGTGCGGGGACGTTCCTGGGGAGTCGACCAGACCGGAGGTGCGTCTGCGGACGCGAAGGGGCGCGCACGGTCATAGGCGGCTCGGGCCTCGGGGGTTCCGATCTTCTCCCAGGCGATCTGCACGGCATGGAAGCGCTCGGCGGTTCCTCCGGCGTCGGGATGCGTCTGTCGGAGCAGCGTGCGGAACGCTCGCTTCAGTTCACGGTCGGTCGCAGAGGGACTGACGCCGAGCACCTCGTAGGGTGTCGCCGAGATCGGACTGTCGGGCATTGATCGAGGCTAACCCACTTACAGGTAGTCATCGGGTGCGAACCAGCGCGTGCCGTCCCGGTGGCTGATGAGCTGCGCACGGATGCGCACGTCGACGTCGGAGCACGCCGTCGCGAGCTCTCGTGCCCAGGCCCGATCGGCCTCAGTGGACGTCGCCCGCAGCCGTCGTTCCCACACCACGATGATCTGAGCGGCACCGGCCTCGTCGACGATGTCGGCGATGCGGGAGGCCAGCAACTCGGCGTGGCCGCCGTAGGGCGCAGCCGGATGATCGGCGATCGGGATGACGAGGGGGATCTGGCGATCGTCGGCGTCGACGAACAGAAGCCAGAGCTGACGGCGCACAGCCTTTCCGATGAGGGCGTCGACCCTGTCGAGCACCTGTTCGTCTGTCGTGATGGGCTGTCGGGTGGCTTCGTCCGCGCTGAGGGTCATGCGGCCAGACTGCTCTGCGGCATCCGTGAACCGCAGGTCACGCCGGTAATCGGTGGACCCCCCTTGGGGCATCGACATCTGGGGAGGAGCCGGTAGAGTCGTGCAGGATGCACCGGGGTGGGGCATCAGCTCCACTGGGGGGACCGCATGATCGCAAGCCGCACCGTCGTCGCGACGGCACTCGCACTGACCGCCATCGCGACCCTCGTGGCCTGCAGCACCCCCGAGCCGCCCGATCCTCCCGTCACCGTGGTCGTGACGGTGACACCGACTCCCACCCCCACGCCGACACCGACCCCCATCGCGGACCCCCCGGCGCCGCAGCCGAGCTTCGAGGTCGTCGTGCCCGAGCCGAACGCCCCGGCCCCGGCGGTCGTCGAGGGTCCGGCGAACGACCTCGGCGCCCGCGACGGAGCGACCGCGGCCCCCGAGACCGACGGAAACGGAGCGCTGCTGAGCTACACGGTGGTGGCCGGCGACAGCTTCTTCGACATCGCTCAACGATTCGACCTGCCGCAGCAGCAGTTGCTGCGCATGAATCCGAAGATCCCCGACTTCGGTGAGGACATCTACATCGGCACGGTCATCAACCTCGACTGGACGACGACGGGCTGAGGATTCCGTCGAGCACCAGCTCGCGCACGGCCGGCAGCAGGTCGGCCGTCAACGCGGTCTCATCGACGTCGAGGAGCTGGGCCAGCGCCGCGCAGATGGCGCCGACGGAGAGTTCGCCGTCGCATGCACCGATGAGGGCGGCGAGCGCCGTGTCGAGGGTGACGGCGCGCCCGAAGCCGCCGCCCTGCCGGAGCAGCATGGCCGTCGGGTTCTCATCACCCGGCCAGTAGTGACGCTCCTCCGTGACGTCACCGGCCACGGTCAGCCGTGCGGTCGACAACGCGTCGTCGTCGGTGCCGGCCAGCCAGTCGCTCGCGGCCAGGCCGGCTTCTAGGTGCGCGCCGACGCCCTGAGGTTCGATGTCGCCGAGCGGGCCGTGCTGCTGCTCGGTGCGCGTGAGGGTGACGGATGCCCCGGCCCGCGGCATCCGCAGCACCACGTAGCCGAATCCGACGCCCGAGACCCCACGCTCCGCGAAGTCGTCGAGCCACGCCGCGTACAGCCTGTCGAAGTCAGGCGTCGCCGGCGTCGTGCCGCCGTCACGGATCCAGGTCTCCGCGTAGAGCGCCGCACTCAGCACCTCGCGCTCCACGATCCAATAGTCGACGCCGACCGAGTCGAGCCAGGAACGTACGCGCGGCAGCCCGTCCTCGCCGTCGTGGTACTCCCAGTTGCCGAGCAGTTGAGCGGTGCCGCCGGGCTTCAGATGTTCGGCGACTCCCGTGAGTACCGCCTCGACGAGGGCGTCGCCGACCATGCCTCCGTCACGGTACTCGTAGGAGGGGACCCCATCGACGCGCGGGGTGATGACGAACGGCGGGTTCGAGACGATGCGATCGAAGTGCTCCCCCGCCACGGGGTCGAACAGGCTCCCCTGCCTGAACTCGATGTTCTCGAAGCCGTTGAGCGTGGCGTTCATCGCGGCGATCACGAGAGCCCGCTCCGAGATGTCGGTGGCGACGACGCGCCGAGCGTGGCGGGCGGCATGCAGGGCCTGGATGCCGCATCCGGTGCCGAGATCGAGCACGGAGTCGACCTGGGCCTGGAACATGAGTCCGCTCAGCGTGAGTGAGGCCCCGCCGACGCCGAGCACGTGGTCCTCCGGGAGTGCGCCATCAGTCGCGAGCTCACCGAGGTCGGATGCGATCCACCAGGAGCCTGCGCCGGCCGTGTCCTCGAAGGAGTACGGGCGCAGGTCGAGGGAGGCGCGCGCCTGCCCGCCGTCGATGCTCACGAAGCCGAGGTCCGCTGCACCCTGCACGCCGAGGGCGGGGAACCCGACAGCCAGCTCGGGGAGGGTGACAGCACGGCCGAGCACGAAGAGATCGGCGAGAACGGCGATTGCCGGGAGGCCGGAGCCGCCCGCCCGGAGCGCATCGAGGGCTCGACGAGCGGGAACGCGGTGATCGCGGTGCAGGGCCTCTGCGGCATCAGGGCCCCAGAGACCGGCGAGGGCCGGCACCGTGTAGCCGGCGGCGGAGAGGTCAGAGCGGAGCAGTTCGACGGGGTTCACCCCCCTATTGAACCTCAGCCGTGAGCGAGGTGAGTGCCGTGCCCTTGATCGCGATGACGCTCGACGCGCGCCGGCACCAGGACCCACACCCGGAGTCGGGCGCGGAAGAGATGTCGCGACTCGCGGCGGGCGGCGATGGCACGCCGACGGCGGATCTCGAGTTCTCGGATGACTGCGACGTCGTCGTCGGTGCGGAAGACGGCCTGGGCTGTGTACTGGCTGAGTGCTGGCATTCCTCCAGCGTGCTCCCGGCGCTCTCCCACCGGCTCGGGGCGCGCCCCACCCCGTCTGGGGGCGCCTCCCGATATCCCGTGAGGAATTCTCGATCCGGCATCCGACATGCGGAGAGATATTCACCGCCCGTTCAGTCTTGTCTGCTTTGGTTTCCCTGTGATCCCCAGAACGGCCGAGCACCCACGGCCCGACCATTTCATCCTCCACATCAGCGACACCCACCTGCTCGCCGGCAACGGCAGGTTGTACGGGAGCATCGACAGCGAACGTCACCTCCGTGACCTGTTCGCCTCCCTCGAAGCATCGGGCGGACGCCCGGAGGCCATCGTCTTCACCGGCGACCTCGCCGACAAGGGCGAGCCGGACGCCTACAGCCGCATCCGCGCCATCGTCGATCCCGTGGCGGAGCGACTCGGCTCCCGCGTGGTCTGGGTCATGGGCAACCACGACGACAGGGCCGCCTTCCGTGCCGGCCTGCTCGACGAGGCGCCATCGACGGCCCCCATCGACGCCGTGACGTGGCTCGGAGACCTGCGGATCATCACGCTCGACACGAGTGTTCCCGGCCATCACCACGGCGAGGTCTCCAGCACCCAGCTCGACTGGCTCGCCGCGGAGCTCTCGACCATCGCGCCCGACGGGACGATCCTCGCGATGCACCACCCGCCTGTTCCGTCCGTGCTCGACCTGGCCGTCTCCGTGGAGCTCCGTGACCAGATGGACCTGGCCGAGGTGCTCGCCGGAAGCGACGTGCGCAGCATCATCGCCGGTCATCTGCACTACTCGTCGATGGCCACCTTCGCCGGCATCCCCGTGTCGGTCGCTTCAGCCAGCTGCTACACGCAGGACCTCACGGTTCCCGTCGGCGGCACACGCCCCCGAGATGGCGCTCGGGCCTTCAACCTCATCCACGTGTACCCGACGACGGTGCTGCACTCCGTTGTGCCGCTCGGCGAGTTTCCCGCACTCGACTTCGTCGACGCTCAGGAGACCGAGCGCAGGCTCGAGTCCGTCGGCATCCGCATCTCAGAGCCTGTCAGGCCCCTGGTGCAGCAGAACGCACACCGTTCAGCTCCGCCGACGACTCCGATCCAGATTCTGGTCTGACCTTCTCCCACGGAGCCGGGAACGGGAAGTAGCGCTCGAGGAAGTCCGTGACGGCTGCCGTGCGCTCCTCGACCGAGATCTCGGGCTTCGAGCCGTCGTTGAGGCAGAACATGTCCTGGTCGCGACGCTTGAGCAGGCGCGACATCTGGTCGGGAGCCATGGCGAGGGTGGTCTCGATGTACTTGACCTTCGCCTGCGTCTGTACGACGGCACGACCTGTCATGAGCGAGTAGTAGTGGTACAGCGAGTTCGTGACCGAGATGTCCGTGGCCGAGCGGAAACGGCTGGCCGCGGTGCGCGTGAAGTCCTCCGGGAACTCCTCGGTCTCCATGGTGCGCATGACGCTCTTGCGGAGCGGAGCCGCGCAGTGCTCGAGGTGACGCGTGGTGACCTTGCCGAAGCGGTCCTGGAGGAGACGGCGGTTCACCCGGGCGGCGTTCTCGAATCCGCTGCGGGTCGGGTCGTTGTCGCCGAGTCCGATGCGAGTCGGCGCCTCGACGAACTTCGTGATGCCGCCGGGCGAGAAGAACAGCTCGGGTGAGATCGGGCGACCGAAGAACATGTCGTCGTTCGAGTAGAGGAAGTGCTCGGCGATGCCCGGAATGTTGTGCAGCTGGCTCTCGACGGCGTGCGAGTTGTGGGTGGGGAGCACGCTCGGATCGGCGAAGAAGTCCTCACTGCGCACGATGGTGACCTGGGGGTGCTCGGCGAGCCATTCGGGAGCGGGCGAATCCGTCGCGATGAAGATGCGGCGCACCCACGGCGCGAACATGTAGACGCTGCGCAGTGCGTACTTGAGCTCGTCGATCTGGCGGTAGCGCGCCTCATTGTCGTCGCCGTCGCCGACGACGTAGGCCTGCATGCGCTTGGCGCGCTCGCGCACGAAGTCGGCGCTCGATCCATCGACCCAGGAGAACACCATGTCGACGTCGAAGTCGATGTCGCTCGCGTGGGTGGCGAACATGTTCTCGAGCGTGCGCCAGCGACGCCCGTAGAGCTCCACCGTGTCCTCGACGGCCTCGGAGCGCGGCATCCGCTCGCGCATCAGGCTGTTGGGACGCGGGGCGACGATCTCCTCGTCGCCGAAGCGCCAGAACTCGAGCTGGAACGCTGTCTCGGCTCCGTAACGGAGGCGCCCGATCGGCTCGACACGCGGACGGTAGAGCCTGAAGACCGACGCCTTGCGCTTCGCCGACAGGGCTCCGTCAGCGACGAGAACGTCGCGGAGGCCGTCGTGGTCGACGGTCTGGGAGTAGAACGGTTCGTTGGCGAACGCCGTGGCGAGAGCTGAGCACACCTCACGGCGGCTGCGACGATCGACGGCGATGACGGCGCGATCGCCGTCGCCGCGCACGAGGAGGAACTCGATGCCGGCGGCGATGAGGGCGTCACGCACGGCGATGAGGTCTTCGATCATCGACTCGCGGGGCGTGAAGTGGCCCGTGGCGAGAGCGTACTGGCCCTTGCGCCGCACGAGGTCGTCGCGGCCGAAACGGGTGCGCCCATCAGGGGCGCCGATGAGCAGGGGCTCGGGCAGTGCCGACAGCGATCCGCGGCGTCGCTTCGGGGCGGGCGGGCGCCCGAATGCGACGGGTCGCTCGACCCTGTCTCCCGTGTGTGCATGCTCGGTCAAATGACCCGCCTCCCCTCGTCGATCTCCCTCGATCCTAAGCGAGAGATGGGGGGCGCTCCGTCAGCGGGTGGTGGCCCCGGCGAGGAACACGGCCTCGGTGCGCGTCGACGCGCCGAGCTTGCGCAGGATCGCCGAGACGTGCACGCTCGCCGTCTTGCCGCTGATGAAGAGCTCGCTGCCGATCTCGCGGTTGCTGAGGCCCCGGGCGACGAGTTCCAGCACCTGCTGTTCGCGCGGAGTGAGCGGCTCGGCGGAGGCTGTCTCCGGGTCGTCCGCCCCGAGCGGCTCCGGAGCTGCGACGCCCAGACGGGCGCGCTTCGCGACGGCTCTCGCGGCATCGCCGATGAGGGTGATGCCCGCGGCGTCGGCGTCGTGCGCCGCAGCAGCGAGGGCCTCATGCGCAGCGTCGCGGTGCCCCACGACGATCGCGGCCTCGCCCATCCGCAACTGCGCGTACGGCAGCAGGTGGACGGGGGCGCTCGAGTCGCGAACCGCGAGGATGGCGCGTCGCCAGAGGTCGGCATCCGTACCGTCCGCTGATGCTCCTCCGAGTTCGGCCTCGACCAGGGCGATCCAGAACGGGGCCGTCGGCCAGGACGTGGCGCCGTCGAGCGCCGTACGGATGTCGCGGTCGGCCTCGTCGAGGTCGACGCTGGACCGAGTCGCCGACGTCGCGTGGGAGTTGGCCTTGGTGCAGGTCTGGGCGGCAGCCAGCGCCCGCTCCCGCCGGATGGATGCGGTGACACGGGCGGCGACCCAGAGCAGCGGCAGATCGTAGCCGGGGATCGCACGATGCACCGGGCGGAACAGCACGCTCGCCTCGTCCCAGGCTCGGGCCAGATCACCCTGGGCGATCGCGATCTCCGCGGCCACCAGTGCGATTCCGAGTCTGGTCTGCATCTCCACCTCGACCAGCGCGGCGACGGTCGGTTGCAGAGCTCGCAGCTGCTCGGCTGCCGTCGCGACGTCTCCGCCCCAGAGGAGCCGCCACATGCGCGCACGCTGCAGGTAGACCTTGAAGGCGAACGGCGGGTCGAGGGAGAGCCCCCGGGCGATGAGTTCGTCGGCACGGGCCCACTCCCCGAGGGCGAGGTACGGGTCGACGGCATTGGCTGCGAGGATGACGCCCGAGATGCGCTCGACGCCCAGTTCCCTCGCGCGCGCCAGGCCGTCTTCGGCGAGCGCCACGGCGGAATCGTAGCGGCCGAGCAGGTAATGCAGGTCGGAGGCGTTCACCCAGTAGCGAAGGCTGGAGATGCCGTCACCGTCGGCGAAGACCCGGGCCTCCTCGAGGCGCGCGAGGCCGCCGTCGACGTCGCCGGCGTGCGCGAGGCAGACCCCGGCGATGTTCGAGGAGATGGAGAGATACCGTCGTGATCCGATCGCGCTCGCCTCCGCATGGGCGTTCGCGGCCATGGCGATGGCCTCGTCGAGGCGTGCCTCCAGCATCAGGCGACCGGAGAGGGCGGTGAGGATGGTGGCCCGCAGATCTCCGGGACTGCCCGGCGGCACGAGCTCCCCCGCCTGCTCCAGCAGCTCGATCGATCCGGGGCGTCCGACGTTGGCGAGGTAGAACGCCTTGTCCCGCAGCGCCCTGGCGTACTGCAGGGGTTGGTCGGGGCTGCTCTCGGCAAGCGCGAGGTCGATGAGGGCGATGGCCCGCTCGTTCTCGCCGGCGTTGCGCAGGTGGGAGGAGGTGCGACCGAGGAGTTCGATCTTGGGCATCTCCGCCACCTGCTCGGGTTCCGCCACGCGGTCCCAGAGCTCGAGGGCGCGCTCCCCCATCTGGCCCGCTGTCGCATAGGCGAACGCCCCCCTGGCCTCGAACATCGCGTCGATCGTGGCCGGGAGCGCCTTCTCGGGATCGTGCGCGGCCATCCAGTGGTAGGAGACCTCGGCTGCCACCCGGCGCCGCCCGGCGGTCTGCTCCAGGGCTTCGGCGTAGCCCGCGTGGAAGCGGGTGCGCTCGCCGGGGAGGAGTTCGGCGTGGATCGCCTCGCGCACCAGGGCGTGGCGAAAGGCGTAGTCATCGTCGTCGATGACGAGCACGCTGGCGAACACCGCTTCGCGGATCGCTGTGTCGAGGTCGTCGGCACCGCCGGCGTGGACGCGCTCGAAGATGACGTGCGGCACCCTGACGCCGCCGGCTGCCAACAGCCGCAGGACCGCCTGCGTGGACGGTTCGAGCCTCTCGTAGCGTGCGAGTAGCAGGTCGCGGAGGGTGTCGGGGAGGCCGTCGTCGGTGTCGCATCCGTCGAGGCCGAGCAATTCCTCCACGAAGAACGGCACGCCCTCGCTGCGCTCCGCCATGCGGGCCAGGACGTCTGCGGTCGGAAACTCCCCGAGGATGGCCTTCACCTGGCGGCGCACCTGCGCCTTCGTGAGCCTGGTGAGCTCCCAGCGCTCGACGATGCGACCGCGATCGAGCTCGGTGAGGAATCCGCGCACGGGATGCCCGCGGGTGACGTCGTCGCTGCGATAGCTCATCAGCAGGAGCAGTCGGCCGCTGCGGAGTGCGCGCACCAGGAAGCGCAGCAGGTTCAGGCTCGCCGCATCGATCCAGTGCAGGTCCTCGACGATGACGACGACCGGACGCTCCTGTGCGACGTGCTCGAGCACGACGGCGACGGCCTCGTGGAGCTGCGCCGCCGATCCGGAATCGGTCTCGCCCTGGGAGAGCTCGGGGAGCAGGGCGACGAGGGCCGAGCGGCCGGGGCCGGCCGCATCCGTCACCGCGGAGTCTCCCACCGCGGCGACGAGGTTGCGCAGGACGTCTTTGATGGGGGCGTACGGAGCCGCGACCGTGCCGAGGTCGACCGACTGGCCGCGCAGCACGAGCGCCTCGGAAGGGACGGATGCGGCGAACTCCGACAGCAGTCGGGTCTTGCCGATCCCGGCCTCGCCTCCGAGGACGGCCGCGCGGGGCACGCCGTCGTTCACGGCATCGAGGAGGCCGCAGAGGCGCTCCAGGTCGCCCTCACGCCCGACCATCTGCGGACTCGACATCGACGAAGGCACGGTTCGATCGTGCCACGACCTGCCGACATCTGTCATCGGTGCGCGAGACGCGTCGACGCGGCCTTCCGAAATGCGAACAGGTGCGCCCATCCACGACGGGTGGAGACGGGACGGGCATCCTCATCGAACTCGCTCTCGTCCTCCATCAGCCGGCGGCGCTGTTCGAGCCTGTGAGCGGCCGCTGTCGACTCGTGACGGTGGAGCGTCTCTGCCATGTACTGAGCTGCGAACTGCATTCTGAACCTCCTGGATCGGATGCGTCCAGACTGACCGCTGAGTACCCCCGGCAGGATGGGGAGGATGCCCTAGATCGGTGCTGCGTGCACCTCAGATCGTGGGGCCCGCATGCGCTCAGGCCGCGGACTGCATCCGGGCCTCAGCGAGCGGTGGCAGGAGGCCTCAGCGAGCGGAGTGGCGGCGGGCTGAGGCTAGGCCGGGCCGACCCTCGTGACCCTGATGACGGCCTCGCCGGCGTCGTCGGAGGCATCGAGGTCGACCGTCGCCTCGATGGCCCAGTCGTGGTCGCCGTCGGGGTCGTCGAAGATCTGGCGGGCCGTCCAGACGCGGGTGCTCTCGTCGAGGACGAGCAGCGCCGAGCTGCGGGCGTCCGGACCGATGCCGATGCTGTCGTACTCGGTGAAGTAGCCGTCGAGGGCCTGCGTCCAGGCCGCGGCATCGAAGCCGTGCGCGGCGTCGAGTTCCTCGAGCGCCGGGTAGTCCTCGCGGGCCGCCAACTGCACCCGGCGGAACAGCTCGTTGCGCACCAGCACACGGAAGGCGCGGATGTTCGTGGTGAGGCGGCTGGGCGCCGGCGGCACGACGGCGGTCTCCAGCGCGTGGTGGGCAGCGGCATCCGGGTGCGCCAGTTCGTTCCATTCGTCGAGCAGACTCGAGTCGACCTGGCGTACCAGCTCTCCGAGCCACTCGATGAGGTCGGTCAGGTCTTCAGTGCGCAGGTCGAGCGGGATGGTCTGCCGCGCCGTGCGGTAGGCGTCGGAGAGGTAGCGCAGCACGACGCCCTCGGAGCGCGCCAGCTTGTAGAACGCGATGAACTCGCCGAACGACATCGCCCGCTCGTACATGTCGCGCACGACCGACTTGGGGCTGAGGGTGAAGTCGCGCACCCACGGCTGCACGGCCGCGTAGGTCTCGTAGGCGGCGTCGAGGAGCTCGGCGAGTGGCCGCGGATGCGTGATGCCCTCGAGCAGCTCCATGCGCTCCTCGTACTCGATGCCCTCGGACTTCATGGCGGCGACGGCCTCGCCGCGCGCGACGAACTGCTGCTGCGACAGGATGGCGCGCGGATCGTCGAGCGTCGACTCCAACACGGAGATGATGTCGAGCGCATAGCCGGGCGACTCGGGCTCGATGAGCTCGAACGCCTCCAGCGCGAACGGCGACAGGGGCTGGTTGAGCGCGAAGTTCGGCTCGAGATCGACCGCGAGGCGGATGACGCCGTCCTCCTGCGTGACGATCCCGGATGCCCGCAGCGTTCGGTAGATGCCGAGCGCGCGGCGGGCCAGTTCGAGCTGGCGCTTCCACGGCTCGTGGTTGTCGAACACCAGCGTGTGCACGTTCGCGAACACGTCTCCCCCGCGGGCGATGACGTTGATGAGCATCGCGCTCGTGATCTGCATGTGGGAACGCAGGGCTTCGGGTTCGGCGTCGATCAGCTTGCGGAACGACGGCTCGCCCCACGACACGAAGCCGTCGGGCGCCTTCTTGCGGATGATCTTGCGCTTCTTCTTCGGGTCGTCGCCGGCCTTCTCGATGGCCTTGAGATTCTCGGACTCGTGCTCCGGCGCCTGCGCCACCACGGTGCCGGTGGTGTCGTAGCCGGCGCGGCCCGCCCGCCCCGCGATCTGATGGAACTCGCGGGCGCTGAGCTGCCGCATCCGTTGGCCGTCGTACTTCGTGAGTGCTGTGAGCAGCACCGTGCGGATGGGAACGTTGATGCCGACCCCGAGGGTGTCGGTGCCGCAGATGACGCGCAGCATGCCGCGCTGGGCGAGGGTCTCGACGAGACGGCGGTACTTGGGCAGCATGCCGGCGTGATGCACGCCGATGCCCATGCGGATGAGCCGCGACAAGGTCTTGCCGAACGCCGTGGTGAAGCGGAACTCGGCGATGAGCTCGGCGATCTCGTTGCGCTGCTCTCGGCTGGCGATCTTCGCGCTCGCAAGCGCCTGCGCGCGCTCGAGGGCCGAGGCCTGCGAGAAGTGCACGATGTACACCGGAGCGCGATTCGTCTGCAGCAGGTCGTCGATGGTCTCATGCACCGGCGTGGTCTCGTAGTAGTAGCTGAGCGGCACGGGACGTTCCACTCCGGTGACGGATGCCGTGTCGCGGCCGGTGCGCCGGGTGAGGTCGTCGGCGATCTCGGTCGTGTCGCCGAGCGTTGCCGACATGAGCACGAACTGGGCACGGGAGAGCAGCAGCAGCGGAACCTGCCAGGCCCAGCCGCGGTCCTGGTCGGCGTAGAAGTGGAACTCGTCCATGATGACGACGTCGGCCTCGGTGTCGCTGCCGTGCCTCAGCGCCTCGTTCGCGAGGATCTCGGCCGTGCAGCAGATGATGGGCGCGTCGGGGTTCACGGCCGAGTCGCCGGTCATCATGCCCACGTTCTCCGCGCCGAAGGTGTCGACGAGGGCGAAGAACTTCTCGCTCACCAGAGCCTTGATCGGGGCCGTGTAGTAGGAGCGCTTGCCTGCGGCCATCGCCGCGAAGTGGGCACCGACCGCCACGAGCGACTTCCCGGTCCCCGTCGGAGTCGAGAGGATGAGGTTCGCTCCCGAGACGATCTCGATGAGCGCCTCCTCCTGGGCGGGGTAGAGGCTGAGGCCGGTGTCGGCCACCCAGCCGTCGAAGGCCTCGAAGATCACGTCGGCATCCGTCGACTCCGGAAGGCGATCGAGGAGGGGACGCGCATCGGAGCTCATGATGATCGATCCTACGGTCGCACCGAGCGGGGTCGCCGGCACCGGAGTAGCATGCTGCGCATGACGAGCGGGCGACGCTCCAGGAACACGATCATCACGATCGTCGCCGCGGTCCTCACCGGGGCACTGGTGCTCGCGGGGTGGATCGTGGTCATGAACACGCGCCCCGACACCCCCACCACCCTCGCCGGGGTGAAGGCCGAGGTCATGGCCGTGGTCGACGAGATCCATGGCATGGTGCCTGCGGCATCCGTCATCGACACCCTCGACGAGAGCGAGACCGTCGACTGCGTTCGGAGTGGTGCCCGGAAGGTGCGTCTACGACACGAAATCACGGTGCCGGCCGACTTCGACAGGCGGCAGTGGATGCTCGACCTCGAGGAGACCTTCCGGGGGCGCGACGGCTGGGCGTCGGACTTCGAACAGTTGAACCAGCAGGCCGACGCCCAAGTGCGGCTGGTCACTCCCCAGACCATCATCGTCAGCGTCGTCTCGACGTCCGACACGGGGGTGCCGCATGTCACGATCCTGAGCACGACCCGCTGCACCGATCCCGAATGACGCCGATCGCCCAATCCGACCGCCGACACACGACGAAATCCCGTTAACGTGCGTGTCACACGGCGTGCGTACTGTGTGAGCAAGGGGAGGGATGTTCAGATGTGGGAAGCACCGCTGGAACCGTTGCTGCTGGAGCAGTTGCGCAACGAGGCACGCGACGAACTGTCGGCCGTCATCGAGATCAAGTGTCGACAGGGCGAGGACCCGTGGGAGTTCCTTCCCGACCTGCCCTCGGTCGACGAGCAGGTCGTGGCGACCATCCGCGCCGAGCGGCTGGCCGACGCCCGCCTCACCAGTGAGCGTGCCCGTGCCCACCACCCGGCCTCGCCGCGCGGTGCGGCCGAGGCGTTCGAGTACAAGCTGCTGCGTTCTATCGCCCTCGAGCATCCGGAGCTCTCCACCGCGGTCTGGGGCGTGCTCGCTCGTCTGCCGCACGCCGCGTAGACCTCCTGCCTGCGACGCAGTTCAGGCGCGACGCAGTTCAGGCGCGACGCAGCTCAGGCGCGACGCAGCTCGGCCTGTGCGGCGCGTGCCTCGCGCGCTGCCGCGTGCAGGTTGGCTGGCCTCTCGAGGCCGAGGTGCTCCCGCAGGGTGCGGCCCTCGTACGCCTCCCGGAACAGCCCGCGTCGCTGGAGTTCCGGGATCACGAGCGTCGTGAACGCCTCGAACTGATCGCCGTGGAAGGCCGTGAGCACGTTGAAGCCGTCTACGGCGCCGGCCTCGAACCACTCCTGCAGGTGATCGGCGACGGTGCCGGCATCGCCGACGATCGCTGCGCTCGGCACCAGGTGCGTCGCCAGCAGGTGGCGCAGCGTGATCGGCCTCTCGCCGTCGCCGATGCGCCGGCCCGTGCGCACCGCCACCAGCTCGATGAGGTGCTGGCCGAGGTCGCTGAACCTCTCGGCGAGACGGCGGGTCACGACGGCGTCGAGTGCCTGCGGACCCAGGGCGACGCCGACGGCCTGCGACAGGGCCCGGATGCCGCGACCGGCCGGGAAGTCCGGTGAGAGCGAGAGTTCCGATCCGTCGTCGAGCGGAACGAGGGCGAGCAGCTGATCGAAGATCGCCCACGCCTCCTCCTGCGTGCCTGCGACGACGGGCAGCACCGGCGAGATGATGCGCAGCTCGTCGGCGGCGCGGCCCGCCGCCACGGTCTGGCGGCGCAGCTCGCCGCTCAGCTGCACGCCCTCGGCGAGGGTCGGCACGGCGACGAGGGCGACATCCGCCGTCGCCGCAGCCAACTGCCGCGAACGCAGTGCCGTGCCGGCGTGCACGATCGGCAGGTGGCCCTGCACCGGTCGCACCACGTTGAGGGCACCGGCGACCCGCACGTGCTCGCCGTTGTAGTCGGCGCTGTGCAGCCGCGTCGGGTCGATGAGCCGCCCTGTCGCGCGATCGTGCACGAAGGCGTCGTCCTCCCAGCTGTCCCAGAGCAGGCGGAGCGCCTCGATGAACTCCGTCGCCTGGTCGTAGCGATGTTCGTTGCCCCAGTGCGCGTCGCGGCCATGGTTGCCTGCCGCCCGAGGCTCGGCTCCGGTCACGAGGTTGAGTCCGGCACGACCGGAACTCAGGGCGTCGACGGATGCCGTGGCCCGCGCCAGCGTGTACGGATCGCTGTACGTGGTGTTGGCCGTGGCGATCAGGCCGATGCGCCGCGTGATTCCGGCGAGGTAGGTGATGGCCGAGAGCGGGTCGATGCGCGCCAGCAGGTACGGATCTCGCACCTCGAGGTCGCTGCCCGTCGCCAGCCAGTCGCCGAAGAAGAGGTAGTCGAGGTGAGCGGCCTCCGCGAGCTTCGCCGTGCGGCGGAGCACCGCCGTGTCGGTGCGCGGGTCGGCGTGGGCTCCGGGAATGCGCCAGCCCGACGGGTAGGCGCCGAGGGCTCGCACCATCGCACCGATGATGATGTGCTCCCTGGCCCCCATCAGACGGCGCAGCCGAATCTGACGGCGGATCCACCGAGCACAGGCGCCCAGTCGGGCCGGGGGCGGGGGTCGTCCACCGGCGCCCACTGGCCGCCGGCGAACTCGTAGCGCCAGGCCGGACCGCTGGCGAGGAACAGCGTGAGGGCTCCGAGCAGGGCGTCGACGTCGGCATCCGTCGATCCGACCCCGAAGCTCGCGCGCAGTGCCGGTCCGTCGATGCCGAGCTTGGCGAGCAGTGGATGCGCGCAGAAGCGCCCGTCACGCACGCCGATGCCGTGCTCTGCCGACAGGTAGGCGGCGACGAGGCCGGAGTCCTGTCCGTCGATCGAGAACGACACCACTCCGACGGCGTCCGCGCTGTCGCTGAAGATGCGGTGAGGGTGCACGCCGGGCAGCGCCTCGAGTCCCGTG
Source organism: Leifsonia stereocauli (assembly GCF_038432415.1). Lineage (NCBI taxonomy): Bacteria > Bacillati > Actinomycetota > Actinomycetes > Micrococcales > Microbacteriaceae > Leifsonia > Leifsonia stereocauli. The sequence goes on along the minus strand of NZ_JBCAUN010000001.1, from coordinate 281,879 downwards.
ATGAGACGGTTGCGGAGTGCGCGGTCGTGGGCGGCCCAGGCGTCGGCATCGAGCCGTCCGATCTCGCTGACGGCGCGGGCCAGCGCGGCGACGCCCACGACGTTCGGCGAGCCGGCCTCGTGTCGGGCTGGGGCCGGATGCCACGTGGCACCGTGGAGGGTGACCTCCGCGACCGCTCCCCCGCCCTGCAGCAGCGGCGGAGCGACGTCGAGCCAGTCCTTGCGGCCGACGAGCACACCGGCACCGAATGGGGCGTAAATCTTGTGGCCCGAGAAGGCCAGATAGTCGATGCCGTCGCGCAGCAGGTCGACGCGGCGATGCGGAACCAGCTGGGCGCCGTCGACGGCGAGCCTGGCACCGCGGCGATGCGCGATCGTGGCGATGGCCCGCAACGGCAGGGTCTCGCCGGTGACGTTGCTCGCGCCGGTGACGGTGACGAGGGCGGCCGGGCGCGCGGCGAGTTCGGCGTCGAGGCGATCCAGGGTCTCGGCGAGGGTGTCGGCCGAGAGCACGATACGGGCGGCGCGGCGCTGCCACGGCAGCAGGTTCGCGTGGTGCTCGATGTCGAGCAGCACTGTCTCGCCCGGAACGGCGCTGGCGAGCAGTCCGAGCGCCTCGGTGGTGTTGCGGGTGAAGACGACCACATCGCTCTCGCGGGCGTTGACGAAACCGCCGACGATGCCGCGGGCGCTCTCGTAGACGCTGGTCGACACCTGCGACGCGTATCCGGCACCGCGGTGCACGCTGGCGTAGAGCGGCAGCAGCTCGGTGACATGCTCGGCGACGGTCGTGAGGGCCGGGGCACTCGCCGCGTAGTCGAGGTTGACGTATCGGCTCTCGCCGCCCGTCACCAGCGGAACGCGCAGGGAAGACCCCACGACGCCCAGCAGTGACCTGTCGGCGACTGTCACCGTCATCACCAGGTTCCGACGTACGCCGAGACGTCTTCCGGCGCGACGATGGTGCGGATGATCGGAAGACCGCGGTTGATGGCCTGCTCGATGCGCTCGTCGAGCGCCGGGTTGGTCACGACGTAGTCGGTGAAGTCGGCGTCCTTCGCGTAGACGCCGATCGGCAGGGTGAGCGCCTGGAAGAAGGAGAACAGCGGCCGGAACTGGTGCTCGATGATGAGAGCGTGGCGGTCGCTTCCGCCGGTCGCGGCGAGCAGCACCGGCTTGTCGATGAGCGAGTACTGCCCGACGAAGTCGAAGAGATGCTTGAACAACCCGGTGAACGACGCCCGGTAGACGGGGCTGGCCACGATGAGGAGGTCGGCGGCCTCGATGGCTCGCAGTTCCTCCTCGGCCTCGAGAGAGAGCTGATCGCGACGCAGCGCCCCGGCGAAGGCGGGGCCGCTCACGCTCAACTCGACGAAGCGCGTGCGCACCTCTACGGCGCCGTCGAGCGTGCGCTCGAGCACACGCACGATCTCGTGCACGAGGGCTGTGGTCTTCGACGGAGCGTGCAGGCTTCCGGAGACGGCGACGACATTCAGGATGGGCATGGCAGCGACGCTAGGCGCGTGCCCGGCGTGCCGCCAGCAATCCAGCAACACGACGTAAGAGTGCGTTTTGTTACGGCTGTCGTTGCAATTCCGACGGCTCCGTCACCGGAAGGCGGCAGACGAAATCGTTGCAGAGGTAGGCGGCGGCAGCACCGTCGATGCTGGTGCGGAACTCGAGGAGCTCGAAGCCGGCTCGGGCGAAGGCCTGCGCCTGGGCATCGGTGACGATGGTGCTGACGGAGGCCGGATGCCGACGCGCTGCGGCCGCGAGGGCGCCGGCGCTCTCGTCTGCACCAGGGCCCGCGCCTGCGCCTGCGGCATCCGGGACCACCGTCACGAGCTGCACGATCGGCTGCGTGAGCCGGCGCAGCAGCGCGAGGGCTCCGCCGGCGGCGAGCGGGTTCGAGAGAGCGCCAGGGGCCGCGAAACCGATCGCGGCGCGCGCCGCGTCGAGGAAGCGTCGGTCTGCCGTGAGCAGGAACAACCTGTGCGCAGCATCGGCCGTGGCGGTGAGGCCGGACGGGTAGGCGCCCTCCGACGGGTCGACTCCCAGGGCGATGCCCTGGGAGGCGAGCACCGGGTCGGGCCCGCCCGGGACTGCGAACAGTCCGCCGTCGCTCGGGGTGACAGCGCCGATGAGGTCCCGCGCCGCGACGGCGTACCGGGCGATGCCGCTGGCCAGGGCGAGGTCGAGCAGGCCGCCGGCGAGCATGCCGTAGTCCTCGAGCGTCGCCGTGGCATCGGAGGGCCGGCCGTCGAGCGACGAGCGCACGAGCCTGTCCCGGCGCACGTGCTGCTCGAGCAGCAGGTCGGCGGCGCGGACGGCGGCGGCGATCAGGTCGGCGCGGTCGAGGGCGAAACCGGCGCGGCTCAACGCGCCGATGGCGAGTCCGTTCCAGCCCGTGAGCAGCTTGCGGTCGAGGGCCGGCGGCGTCTGGTGCGTGCGCGCCTCACGGTCGAGGGCGTAGTAGCCGCCCTCGGAGCGTCTGCCGTCGATGGTGCTCTCGGAGTCCTGGGCGCTGGCGAAGCCTCCGTCGGGCAGCTGCATCCGCTCGAGCAGGAAGCGGGCGACCTCCGAGGCGACTGTCGCCGCCCATGGGTTCTGCTGCGGGCTCTGCGACCACGCCGTCGTGTAGTCGCCCAGCAGCAGCGCGTTGTCGTAGAGCATGCGCTCGTAGTGGGGTTCGGTCCAGTCGGGACGGGTGGCGTAGCGGAAGAATCCGCCCTCGACGGAGTCGCGGAGCGCGGACGCGCCCATCGCCTTGAGGGTGCGGACGGCGGAGGCGCCGCCCTCCCCTCCGCTCTCCAGCAGGAAACCGAGCACCGGAGCCACGGGGAACTTCGGCGCCGTGCCGAAGCCACCGTGCACGTGGTCCTCGTGGGCGATGAGTCGGCTGGCGGCGTCGTCGAGGGCCGCAGCATCGGGGAGGTCGACGACGCCGTCCTGGGACCCGGCCGAAGCCGCGCCGGCCGCCGCCAGCGCCTCGCCGATGGCCGAGGCCGTTCCGAGCACGTCGGCGCGACGGTGGGCCCAGGCATCCGTCACCGCACCGAGAACCTGCAGGAACTCGGGCACGCCCTGCACCGGACGCGGTGGGAAGTAGGTGCCGGCGAAGAACGCCAGTCCGTCGGGGGTCGTGAACACGCTCAACGGCCAGCCGAGCTCTCTCGTGAAGGCGCCGGCGGCCGCCAAATAGCTGACGTCGACGTCTGGATGCTCCTCGCGATCGACCTTGATGGCCACGAAGTTCTCGTCGAGGTACGCGGCCACGACGGGGTCGCTGAAGCTCTCGCGCGCCATGACGTGGCACCAGTGACAGGTGGCATAGCCGATGGAGACGAACACGGGAACGTCGCGGCGCTTCGCCTCGGCGAACGCCTCGGCTCCCCACGGCCACCACGGCACCGGATTGGAGGCGTGCGCGAGCAGGTAGGGAGAGGTGGAGTCGGCCAATCGGTTGGGCGCCATGTTCCCAGCCTACGGCTGGCCGTGCGGCGTACTCTGGCCGCATGCCGGCTGCCGACGATGGCCTCGAGGAGCGCTCAGCGCTGCTCGCCCGCGTCTATTCCGCCGCCGGGCAGGCCGAGGTCGAGCAATCCTATGTCGACGAGACCAACGGAGAAGCGCTGCGGATGCGGCCCAGCGAGTGGGCGCTGCGCGAGTTCGACCGGGCGAGGGCCGAGGAGGCTCTGGCAGCGGAGGCGGACGCTCCCGCCGCCATGGAGGAGCAGGTGGACGGCGTCGCGGCGCCGGCGGATACGGCATCCGACTCCGAACCCGCGCCGCGGGCGAGACGACGCTGGCGCGGTGCGGCACTCGTGGCCTCAGGCGTCGCCGTCGGAGTGATTGCCGCCTACGGAGCGCAGACCGTCGTCGACGAGTCGACCCCGCCGACCATGATCGGCAGCACCGGAGCGGTGTCGTACTTCGGAGCAGCCGAACCGCCGGCCGACCACGCCGTGCTGGCCGTCTTCGATCGCACGCCGCCCGACGTGCGCACGCTGCCGACCGAGATCCTCGCGGAGTTCGACGCGATCGATGTGCAGCGCATCTACGATCCGTCGACGAACGGCGGCGACTACGACATCTTCGCTGCACGGAAGAGTCGCGACCTGTTCTGCCTCGTGCTGCTGAAGACCGGGGAGAGGTATCAGGCGAACTGCGGCACCGAGCAGCAGATCATCGAAGAAGGCCTGCGAATCACGGCCGTCGTGCCTGCCCAGAGAGCCGTCAGCCTGCTCGCCGACAACGCGTCGGCGACGCCGCCGCCGACCCAGACGCCATGGCAGGTGGAAGCCCACTGGAACCGTGACGGCACGTTCTCGTTGTCAGGGTCGCCAGTGGGCTTCACGGGCTGAGCCGGTCGGACCGGGCTGAGCCGGTTGGACCCGGTCGAATTGGTCGGATCCTCAGCGCCTACTCGACCTCGTCGGGGTGCGCGCTCACGCGGCCCTCGCGCTCGAGCGCCGTGATGGCGGCGACCTCGGCATCCGTCAGCGCGAAATCGAGGACGTCGAAGTTCTCGGCCATGCGCTCGCGACGGTTCGACTTCGGGAAGACGATGTTGCCCGTCTGCAGGTGCCAGCGGATGACGACTTGGGCGGGGGTCTTGCCATGGGCGGATGCCGCGCCGGTGACGGCCTCTGCCTCGAAGAGCGGGTACTTGCCCTGTCCGAGGGGTCCCCACGCCTCGATGTGGATGCCGTGCTCGCGGGCGAACGCCGTGACGGCCGGCTGCTGGTGAGCGGGGTGCAGCTCGATCTGGTTGACCGCGGGAACGACGTCGGTCTTGGCGAGGAGCTTCTCGAGGTGCGGCACCAGGAAGTTCGAGACGCCGATGGAGCGTGCACGACCCGAGGCCTGGATCTGCTCCAGCGCCTTCCAGCTCTCGACGTAGCGGTCCTTCTTCGGGCTCGGCCAGTGGATGAGGTAGAGGTCGACGTGATCGAGGCCGAGCTGCTCGAGGCTGCGATCGAAGGCGTCGAACGCGGACTGCGTGCCCTGGTCGTCGTTCCACAGCTTCGTGGTGACGAAGAGCTCGTCGCGGGCGATGCCGGAGTCGGCGATGGCCTTGCCGACGCCGGACTCGTTGCCGTAGACCTTGGCGGTGTCGAGGTGGCGGTAGCCCACCTCGAGCGCGTCGGTCACGATGCGCTCGGTCTCGGCCGGGTCGACCTTGAACACGCCGAAGCCGAGCTGCGGGATCGTGTGGCCGTCGTTGAGAGTGATGCTGGGAACGGTGTTCGTCATGTCATCCATCCCACCACGGATACCGCCGGACACACCCGGGGGTTGACAGGGGTTCGCCGCGCGCGGAACGGGGAATAGCTGCTCGCCGAGCTCCGGCCGCGGGGTGCGCCCCGGACCTCAGCGACCGGTGCGCCCCTAGCCCTGGCCGCTGACCTTCTCCGGGTCGATCGTGAGGATGATGCGCTGCTGGTCGCGTCCGCCGTACCAGGGGTAGGCACGGCCTGTGTACTTCTGCGAGAGCGCCTCGATGCTCTCCACAGCGCCGTCCGTCGTCATCGCGGAAACACGGCCGCGCACCTGGATGTAGCGGAACGGGTTCTCAGGGTCCTGCACGGCCACGGCAACGCGCGAGTCGCGCTCGATGTTGCGCACCTTGAGGTGGGTGACGACGGAATTGATGATGACGTTCTCGCCATCGGTGTCGACCCAGGTCTCCGTCACCTGTGGCGAGCCGTCCTTCATGAGGGTGGACAGGAAGCAGGGGCTGGGCTGGCGCAGCAGGGCGAGGAGCTCGGGGGTCATCGGCATAGTGCACTCAACGCTAACCGCGTTCCGGTTCGCATCCGTTCACCGAGGGCAGGGCGACGGGGCTCGACGACCGGCGGCGCGACCTCCGTCAGCGGTAGCGGCGTCCTTCGTCACGCCGGAACAGCAGCAGCGCCAGCGCGAAGGTGATGACGGTCCAGGCGAGGACACCCAGCCACACCCACGGCTCGAGGTCGCCTCCCTGCACCGCCCAGATGACCAGCTCGCGGGCCTGCCGCGACGGGGTGAACATCGAGATCGTGTTCAGCCAGTCGGCGAAGAGGAACGGCGGCAGGAAGAGGCCGCCGATGAAGGCGAGGGCGAACATGACCACCTGGACGACGGCGATGGCGGCCTTCGACGGCATCGAGTAGCCGATGCAGATGCCGATGAACATGAACGGCAGGCCGGACACGGCGAGCGCGACGAAGCCGGCGAGGACGTTGCCGAGCGGCGCTTCGGCTGCCGTTGCAAGACCGCCGATCACGATCACCGGGATGATCGCGGCCAGTCCCATGGCGCCGGTCGAGAACACGTGCGCCAGAACTCGCGCGACTCCGGGTGCCGGGAGGGTGCGCAGGTAGGGATCCCACGGCTTCTCACGCGCCTCCGAGATGTTCAGTCCGAAGCTGAACAGCGCATTCGACATCACGGCGAACACGCACAGGGAGATCACGGCCTGCGTCGCGAATGCCGGGTCGTCGGCCACGGTGCGCTGCGGCACCACGAAGAAGAGGAGAGCCAGTGAGGGAAACGCCAGCGATCCGATGAGCGCGATCGGGATGCGCGCCGTCTCGATGAGGTTGTACTTCGCGTGCAACAGGGTGAGCTGGACCGTGCTCATGATCGTGCTCCTTCAGCTTCGGACGCGTCTTCCGGCGAGCCTGCGGGCGCGTCTTCGGTGAGGGTGAGGAAGGCCTCCTCGAGCGTGGCTCCACGCACGGCGAGGTCGGAGAACGGAATGCCCGACCGCACCAGCTCGACGATGAGCCTGTCGGAATCCTGGGCGTAGAAGGTCGTCGTCCCGTCTCCGGATGCCTCGTGCCTGACGACTCCATCGAGGGAGGCGATGCGCTCCACTTCGGACGAGACCAGCCGCACCCGGCGCAACGCCACGCGAGCGAGCACTGCCGGCAACGCGTCATCGGCGATCACGCGGCCGTGAGCCATCACCACCACCCGTTGCGCCAGCGCCTCGATCTCCTCGAGGTAGTGGCTCGTGACGACGACAGTGGCTCCTGCCTCATGCTGGCGCCGGAGGGCGTCCCACAGCGTGCGGCGGGCATCGACGTCGAGGCCGGTGGTCGGTTCGTCCAACAACACGAGTCGCGGCTTTCCGACGAAGGCCAGCGCCACGCTGAGCCGACGCTTCTGGCCGCCCGACAGCGAGCCGGTCTGGCGACGCAGGAGCTCGGTCAAGCCGAACTCCCCGGCGAGCTCGGCTGTCGCCATCCGTTCGGGGAAATGCCTGCCGACGAAGTCGATGACCTCGCCGACGCGCAGCGTCTCCGGCAGCGCCGTCTCCTGCGGGGTGCTGCCCAGCCCGACGCGGTTGCGGTGGTCGCCGGGCGAGCCGCCGAACAGGCGCACGGTTCCGCTCGACGGTGAGCGCAGCCCCTCGAGCAGTGAGATGAGGGTGGTCTTGCCCGCACCGTTCGGGCCGAGCAGCCCGAGGATGCTGCCGGACTCGATGTCGAGCGTGACGTCGTCGAGGGCGAGCTGGTCGCCGAAGCGACGGCTGACATTCGTGAGCGAGGCGAGTGCGGTCATGACGTGGTGCCCAACACTGATCTGAGCGTCTCCATGTAGTCCTCGAAGGCGCGGCGTCCGGTCTTGCTGAGGGAGAGGTAGGTGACGGGGGTTCGACCCTTGTGCGACTTCTCGACGTCGATGTAGCCGGCATCGTCGAGCTTGCGGAGGTGTGTGGACAGGTTGCCGGCCGTCATGTCGAGCAGCTCCTGCAGGCGCGGGAAGGCGATGGACTCCCCCGGCTCGCGCGTGGCGAGGGCTGCGGTGATGCGGAGGCGGGCCTGGGCGTGGATGACGGGGTCGAGGTCAGCCACGGGACTGCGCTCCGGATGCGGGCCCCAACGCGGATCCCGACGTCTTCGCCCGGAGTGAGCGCAGGTGGATGACCGACGCGATGCCGAGCCCGAGGAAGCCGATGCCGCCCCCGATCGCCAGCACCAGGTAGTGCGTCGGGTAGCCGAAGTAGGGGGCGATGACGGCGATCAGCACCGTCCAGCCACCCAGCACCACCGACGGCACCGCCCTCCAGATCGCGCCGGCGACGATGAACATCACACCGGAGAACAGCACGTAGGCCGTCGGATAGAAGATGTTCGCGAGTTCGCGGTCCATGCCGTTCACGGCGAGGGCGCCCCCGAACCCGGCGATGGCGAGGCAGCCGACCCACCAGGTCATGCCGTACACAGCCCCGGTGAACGACGATCCCGACGAGGCACGGATGCCGCGACTCGAGCGCACTCCGAGGAACGTCGAGGCGCCGATGGCCACGGCGATCAGCACGCAGAACACAGTGATCGCGACTCCGAGCGGGATGCCCAACTCGGGCTGGAGTCCGTCGATGAGCCAGAGGCATCCGAATCCCACCAGCCAGGCCACGCCCCAGGTGAGCATGATGATCGGAACGAAGCCGCCCATCTGCCCCTCCACGCTGCGCTGCTGATCGTTCGACAGAGCCAGCATCTGTTCTGGCGCCAGCGGCTCGTCATCGTGATCGATGTCGTGCTCTGCGGGGGCGGTGCCCCCTGTGTCGTGGTTCGTCATGATCGACTCGCTTTCGTGTCGCGCCGTCATCGGGTTCGCATCGGCGCTACTTACTTTGTAACGCAAAGTACTCTGCAATGTCAATGACTTTGTCGCCACCACCCGGCCGCCCCATCCCACCGGCGCTGCAGAAAGGGCTGGAATGCACCGCCCGATCCCACCGGAACTGCTGCGCTGGCACCGGTCGGGCGTACAGCAGCCGAATGAGCTCCCAGCACCGGCTTAAGATGGAGGGCTATGGCTGAGACCGCGACCACCCCCACGATCCCGGTCATCACCTACCCTCCGGAGCTGCCGGTCAGCCGCATGCGCGGGGAGATCGCAGACGCCATCCGTGACAACCAGGTCGTGATCGTGGCCGGCGCGACGGGATCGGGCAAGACGACGCAGCTGCCGAAGATCTGCCTCGAGCTGGGTCGGAAGAACATCGGCCACACCCAACCCCGCCGCCTCGCCGCTCGCACGATCGCCGAGCGCATCGCCGAGGAGCTCGGCGACGAGCTGGGCGGTCTCGTCGGCTACCAGGTGCGCTTCACCGATCGCTCGTCGGCCGACACCCGGGTGAAGCTCATGACCGACGGCATCCTTCTCAACGAGATGCACCACGACAGGCTGCTGTCGAAGTACGACACGATCATCATCGACGAGGCGCACGAGCGCAGCCTCAACATCGACTTCCTCATCGGTTACCTGAAGCAGCTGCTCCCCCGCCGACCCGACCTCAAGGTCATCGTCACCTCGGCGACCATCGACCCGGCGAGCTTCGCGAAGCACTTCGCGGATGCCGACGGCAGGCCAGCCCCCATCATCGAGGTGTCGGGCCGCACCTTCCCCGTCGAGATCCGCTACAGGCCCCTGGTCGCCGAGGCGGAGGGCGACGAAGAGGACGACGACGGAGCCGCCCGCGACGACAAGGACTACCTGCAGGGCATTCTCGACGCCCTCGACGAGCTCGCACGCGAGTCGACCGGCGACGTGCTGGTGTTCCTGTCGGGCGAGAACGAGATCCGCGACGCCGAGGAGGCCGTGCGCGGGCACTATCAGGGCGGGGCATCCGTCACCGAGGTCCTCCCCCTCTACGGCCGACTCTCCTCAGCCGACCAGCACCGCGTCTTCGAGCCGTCGAAGACCGCCGCCGTTCGACGTCGCATCGTGCTGGCCACCAACGTGGCCGAGACCTCGCTCACGGTTCCGGGCATCCGGTACGTGGTGGATGCGGGTACTGCCCGCATCAGCCGGTACAGCGTGCGCTCGAAGGTGCAGCGCCTGCCCATCGAGGCCATCTCGCAGGCATCGGCGAACCAGCGCTCGGGTCGCTCCGGCCGCACGAGCGACGGCATCGCCATCAGGCTGTACTCGGAGGAGGACTTCGGCCGCCGCCCCGAGTTCACCGAGCCCGAAGTGCTGCGCACCAACCTCGCAGCGGTCATCCTGCAGATGATCTCGCTCGGACTCGGGTCCATCGAGGACTTCCCGTTCCTCACTCCGCCGGATTCGCGCGGCATCAAAGACGGCCTCGACCTGCTGCACGAACTGGGCGCGGTGGACAAGGGCGCCTCGCTACGTCTCACCCGTATCGGCCGCGACCTCGCGCGCCTGCCCATCGACCCGCGCTTCGGCCGCATGGTGATCGAGTCGAAGGCGCAGGCTGTGAGCCGGGAGGTGCTGGCGATCGTGGCCGGCATCACCATCCAGGATCCGCGCGAGCGTCCGCTGGAGAAGCGAGCTCAGGCAGACCAACTGCACGCCCGCTTCGCCGACCCGACGAGCGACTTCCTCACCCTGCTGAACCTGTGGAACCACATCGAGAAGCAGCAGAAGGAGCTCTCGTCGAGCGCGTTCCGGCGACTCTGCAAGAGCGAGTTCCTCAACTACCTGCGCGTGCGTGAATGGCAGGACGTCTACCGTCAGCTGCGCCAGCTCGCGAAGCCGCTCGGCCTCACGGTGAACGACCGCGAGCTGGCCGGCGACGCCCCGAACGCCGACGGCATCCACAAGGCGTTGCTCTCTGGCCTGCTCTCCCACATCGGGCTCAAGGACGAGAAGCCGGCCAAGGGCGCCGGCGGCCGCCCGCGCATCGAGTACATCGGTGCACGTCAGGCGCGGTTCGCCATCTTCCCGGGTTCCTCGCTGGCCAAGAAGCAGCCGGATGCCGTCATGAGCGCCGAGCTCGTCGAGACCAGCCGCCTGTTCGGCCGCATGAACGCCGCCATCGATCCCGCCTGGGCTGAGGCTCTCGCCGGGGACCTGCTGAGGCGCAGCCACAGCGAACCGCACTGGGAGAAGACGCAGGGCGCTGTCGTCGCCTACGAGAAGGTGACGCTGTACGGCGTTCCGATCATCCCCCGGCGCCGGGTGCAGTTCGCCAGAATCGACCAGCCCTACGCCCGCGAGCTCTTCCTCCGGCACGCGCTCGTGCAGGGCGAGTGGGACTCGAAGCAGGCATTCGATCGCGCCAACCGCAAGCTCCGCACCGAGCTCGAACAGCTCGAGGAGCGCACCCGCCGCCGCGACATCCTGTTCGACGACGAGGCGGTCTTCGAGTTCTACGACAAGCGCATTCCGGCCGACGTATATTCGACGCGCACCTTCGAGGGCTGGTGGCGACGCGCACGCAACGACACCCCCGACCTGCTCACGATGACGCCGGAGGCTCTCGCCCCTGATGATGCGCCCGAGGTCGACGAGACGGCCTACCCGCCGAGCTGGCGGCAGGGCGACCAGCGCTTCACGCTGCGCTACCGCTTCGAGCCCGGGGCCGTCGACGACGGCGTCACCGCCGTGATCCCGCTGGCCCTGCTCGCCCGGGTGAGCCCCAACGGCTTCGACTGGCAGGTGGCCGGCCTCCGCACCGAGCTCATCGCCGCCATCATCAAGGCGCTGCCGAAGGCCATCCGTCGCCAGGTCGTTCCAGCCAACGACTGGGCCGTGAAGATCGCGGCGGAGCTGCCGGATGAGCCGGCCGACGAGCCATTCACGGCCGCCGTCGCCGCGATCATCCAGCGACTGACCTACACGGCAGTCACGGCCGCCGACGTCGAACTCGACCGCATCCCCGGTCACCTGCGCGTGACCTTCAGCGTCGTCGACGACCGCGGTCGGCCCGTCGCGTCGGGCAAGGACCTGCGCGCACTGCAGCTCCAGCTGGCCGACAAGGCTCGCGACGCCGTGGCCCGCACGTTCGCCGAGAAGCAGCCGCGCCAGCGATCCGGCGGTCCGACCCAGGTCGCCGCAGTGCGCGACGCCCTCACAGGCACCCGCCTGCGGCCCACGGGAGGCTTCAGCGAGCGCTCGGGCATCACCACCTGGGACATCGATGAGATCCCACGCCATGTCGACACTCGCGTCGCCGGCAATTCGATCCGCGCCTACCCGGCCCTCGTCGACGACGGGGCGTCGGTGAGCCTGCGTCTGCTGCCGACCGCCGAAGACCAGGCAGCCGCGATGCCCGGCGGCATCCGTCGCCTGCTCGCCCTCGCCGTTCCCTCGCCATCGAGTTACGTGCAGCAGCACCTCACGAACACGGAGAAGCTGGCCCTGGCGGCGAGCCCGTACCGCAGCACCAACGCGTTGTTCGACGACTGCCTGCTCGCCTGCATCGACGACGTGCTGTACCGCATCGCCCCCGACGGCATGCTGTTCCAGCGTTCGGAGTTCGAGGCCGTGCGCGACCGCGTCTCCGGCGTGATCATGGAGTCGATGTTCGAGACCGTCGGACTGGTCTCGCGCACGCTCTCCGCCGCCCGTTCCGTCGACAAGGCACTCAAGGAGGCGACGAGCATGCAGGTCATCTCGGCGCTCACGGATGCCCGTGAGCAGGTGGGCGGACTGGTCTACCCCGGCTTCGTCTCGGCCACGGGGCTCGAGCGGCTGCGGCACGTGCCGCGCTACCTGAACGGAATCCTCGCCCGCGTCGTGAAACTCCGTGAGAACCCTGCGCGCGACCGCGTGTGGATGACAGAGGTGCAGAACGCCACGGCCCGCTACGAGGAGGCCGGCGGCACGATCCCGATCGACGCGCGCGCGATGCCGTCGCTGGTGAAGGCGCGCTGGATGATCGAGGAGCTGCGCATCAGCCTGTTCGCGCAGGAGCTGCGGGCGGCGGAGACGGTGTCGCTGCAGCGCATCGTGAAGGTGCTGAGCGGGCGCTGAGCTCTTCCCGCTCGCTGAGGCCCGGACGGAGTCCGCGGCCGAAGCGCGCCATGGCGGGCGCCGCGGCACGCTTCGGGCGGTCGCTTCGCTCGGCCCTCACCGAGCGTGCGCCAGCGCAACGGTTCGTCATCCTGAGCAGCCACCCAGCTGAGCGCGAGTAGCGTTTCCCGCATGCCTGATGTCGACGCCGCTCCCGTCACTGTCGTCCACGTGCGCTCAGACGACGTGCTCGCCCGGCCCCTCGTGGAGGAGCTGTCGCGGGAGTACGACGAGCGCTACGGCCTGAACGACGGCATCCCATCGTCGGTCGAACTCTCGCGCTACCCGGCCGAACTGTTCACCCCCGAGTTCGGTGGCGACTTCCTTCTTCTGCTCGATGCAGCAGGCGAACCCGTCGCCGGCGGCGCGTTCAAGCGCGCCGGCGATGACGCCGTGGAGATCAAGCGCGTCTGGACGCACTCCGCCCACCGCCGCCGCGGCCTGGCCCGGCGCGTGATGGCCGAGCTCGAGGCCGAGGCGTCGCGTCGCGGCATCCGTCGCATCGAACTCACCACCGGTGCTCGCCAGCCCGAGGCCGTGGCGCTCTACCGCAGTCTCGGCTACAGCCCGCTGTTCGATCTCGACGGGGACTGGGAGTCGTTCGGCTACCTGCCCTTCGAGAAGGACATCGAGCTGTAGCGGCCGTCAGTCCCCAGCCGTCGAGTCCTCCTTGCTCAGACGGATGCCGGCCCGCGCGACGAGCTCGTCGGAGGCCACTCCGCTCTCGAGCAGGGCGATCAGCGCTTCCGCCAACGGCGCCGAAGCGGCACCCAGACGGCTGGACGCATCGTCCAGCCGCACCAGCTCGGCCGCGTGCAGCGCTTCGATCGCCAGCACGTCCCGGGTGAGCTCAGCGCTCCGGCGAAGCAGCTGAAGGGCGGTCGGGGCGAACGACGCCGTGTCCTCGACGCCCGAGAGCACGGTGGCTCCGAGCGACACCGGAGCCGCGAGCTGACGGATCTCGGCCAGAGCGCCGGCTGCGCCGTACCAGGTGAGGCCGGGCAGCACCGACGTCCCGGCAGCTCTGAACGGTCGCTGCAACTCCGACAGCACGGCGATCCGCCGCTCGCTCGCCGCCGCGACGTGCGCCAATGCCAGCCGCAGCGTCTCGAGAGCGAGAGTTAGGGGCAGGGCGGCGAAGTTGCCGCCCGAGACGAGCGAGGCGCTCGTGATGTCGACGACGGGGTTCTCCGAGCGCGCCGCCAGCTCGAGCGAGAGCTCGGTCCGCAGGGCGTCGACGCGCTCGAGGAAGGCCCCGGTCACCTGCGGGGCCGTGCGGACGGACAGCGGATCCTGCACCGTCACTTCCCGCGCGGAGTCGAAGAGATTGCCGTCCGCGATGAGGCCTCGGATGCGGGCGGCGGATGCGGCCTGCCCGACTCCTCCCCGCGCCTGCTGCACCGCGACCGAGAACGGCGAGATCGCGCCGCCGGTCCCGTGCAGGCCGGCGGCCTGGAGCGTGAGGGCGACGGCCCGATCCGCGGCGAGGCCGAGGCCGTCGAGCTCGCCGGCCACAAGGCATCCGACCCCGATGGAATAGGCGTTCGCGCTGAGGAAGGCCGCGGCCTCCTGCGGTGCGAGGTCGAGGCCGCGCTCGAGCAGTTCGGCGAGCACCGGCGCAAGCAGGGCGAGATCCGCGGCACCGACCGAGCCGCGCGACGGCACGTCGACAGCGGCGGAGTCGGCGTCGAGCAGGCGCGCCAGAGCCTCGATCACCTCGACGCGCACCCCCGATCCGCCGTTCAGGAGCAACGCCAGACGGGCAGCGATGACGGCCCGCACCTCGGTCGGGGGCAGCAGCGGACCGCTCCCGCCCCGATGGTTGGCGACGACCTGCCGTTGATACGCGATCAGCTCGTCATCGGCCAGACGCTCATCGCGGCCACTGCCCAGGCGTGTGGTGAGTCCGTAGACGGATGCTCCCGACGCCAGCGTCCGCTCCACGACATCGCGGGCGGCCCGCACCCGGACGAGAGCGGCCGGGGCGAGCGAGACGGCAGCGCCTGCGGCGATCGACGCGATGTCGAAGGGGGTCGCGGGGTCGGCGCCGAGTTCGACCGGCCCAGCCATCAGAAGTCCAGCAGGTTCTGCCGCAGCCCGCCGTCGCCCAGCTCGGTGCGCAGAATGCCGCGACGTCGCAGGGCCGGAACGAGCGGGTCGAGGGTACGGTGCACGTTCGCCGGATGCACGTGACCGGTGAACAGGAAGCCGTCGCCGCCCACCTGCTCGCCGAGCGTGGCCAGGTGGTCGGCGATCTCGTCGGGGGTTCCGATGACGGCGAGGCCGTCGCCCTGCGCCCGGGTCTGCAGGATCTCGCGCAGCGTCGAGCCGGCCGGCGCGCTCTTCACGAAGTTGTCGAGCGTGCCCTGGTTGCTGTTGGTGCTGAGCTCGGGCAGCGGGGCGTCGAGATCGAATCTCTTGAAGTCGACGCCGGACAGGTAGGAGATCGACTGCAGCGCCTCGTCGATGGAGGCCTGGGTCAGTTCGGCCCGTGCGGCCCGCACTGAAGCGGACTCCTCGGCGTTCGCCGTGACGATGGGCTGCACGACGAAGAGCACGCGGATGGCATCGGGCGAGCGACCCGCGTCGGCCGCGGCCTGCCGCACCGCGTCGCGGTGGGCTCGCATCCGTTCCGGTGTCGATGCCAGGGCCAGCACGACGTCGGAGTTCTTGCCGGCGAAGGCCTGTCCGCGGCCGGAGGCACCGGCCTGCACCATGACGGGCTCCTCGGGGAGCGGCGCGTTCGTCAGGGGTCCGCGAACGGTGAAGAAGCGGCCGTCGTGGTCGATGGTGTGCACCTTGCGGTAGTCGGCGAACACGCGGCCCGCGGCATCCTCGACGATCGCATCGGGCTCCCACGAGCGCCAGAGCTTGCGCACGACATCGATCCACTCGTCGGCGCGGTCGTAGCGCAGGTCGTGCTCGATCTGCTTGTCGAGGCCGTAGTTCTGGGCGGCGAGGTCGCTGCCGCTGGTCACGACGTTGAATCCGAGGCGGCCGTCGGCGAAATGCTGCAGGGTCGACAGCAGGCGCGCCGCAGTGAATGGCTCATAGAAGCTCGCCGAGAGGGTCGGAACGATGCCGAGCTTCGAGGTGGCGCCGAGAAGGTACGGCACGAGCGGCAGCGGGTCGTGCTTCGGCACGAATCGTGCGCTGGCCAGGTTGACCTCGGCCGTTCCGCCGTAGGTGTCCGGCACTGTCACGCCGTCCTCGATGACGAGGAGGTCGAGACCCGAGGCCTCGAAGACGCGCGCGGCGTCCTGGTAGACCTGCGGCTTCTTCCAGTCGTAGCCGACGCCGTAGCTGTCGTCGCCCCATCCCTGCACCCCGAAGCCGGCCCCCAGGAACCATCCGAAGTGCAGCAGGCTCATGTGTACAGTCCCTTGCTCAGGTAGTTGAGGCCGGAATCGGCCGAGATGACGGCGATGACGGATCCGGCTGGCGCTTCACCAGCCACCTCGAGCGCCGTGGCCACGGCGAGGGCGGACGACGGCCCGAGCAGCAGGCCCTCCTCGAGTGCCAGGGCGCGGGCGATGTCGTGCACACGCTCGTCCTGGATCGTGCGCACCTCGTCGATGACGGTGCTGTCGACATTCCGCGGCCACCACTCGCGGGGCCAACGGGTGCCGACGCCGTCGATACGGATGGGGCCATCGGGCGCTCCCCCGTAAGTCGAGCCGACGGGGTTGGCGCCGATGACGCGCACCCGGCCATCGGAGACGTCGCGCAGGTAGCGGCCGACACCGCTGATGGTGCCGCCCGTGCCGATCGAGGCGACGAAGTGGGTGACGAGCCCCGCGGTCTGACGCCAGAGTTCGGGGCCGGTGGTGAGCACATGAGCCTCGGGGTTGTCGGTGTTGTCGAACTGGCGCGATTGCCAGGCCCCGGGAGTCTCGGCGGTGATGCGCGCGGCGATGGCACGCGGATTCGCCGGGTCGTCGGGCGATGCATCCCAGTCGGCCTCGACGAGGCGGGCTCCGAACGCCGCGAGCAACGACTTCTTCTCGGCCGAGGTGTTCGCATCGTGAACGATGACGACGGGGTGCCCGGTGAGCCGGCCGACGAGCGCGAGGCCGATGCCGGTGTTGCCCGAGCTCGACTCGACGATGGTGCCGCCGGGAGCGAGCGAGCCCGACGCCTCGGCCGAACGCACCATGTTGAGCGCCGCGCGGTCCTTGGCCGATCCGCCCGGGTTGCGCCCCTCGAGCTTCACGACGATGCGCGCCGGCAGGCCGCGCGTCAGGGTCGTCAGCTCCACCATCGGCGTCTCGCCGATGAGGTGCGCCACCGAGGGCAGCACCTCCCACGCCGGGACGTCGAGGGCGGCCGCGAGCGTCGGCTCGATGACCGTCGTCGAGGTGGGGCTGATGAGCATGAGAGACAGGCTACGACGGGAAGGCATGCCGCCCAGGCGCGGTTGCGTCGAGTTACGCTTCGGCCGCGCGCTGGGCCTCAGCCAGCGCCCACAACCCGCTCGGTGAGGACCGAGCGAAGCGACCGTCCGAAGCGCGCTTCGGCCGCGGACTCCGCCCGGCCCTCAGCGAACGGCGATCACAGCACCTTCGAGAGGAACGCCTTCGTGCGCTCGTGCTGCGGGTTCGAGAGCACCTCGCGAGGATCGCCCGACTCGACGACGACGCCGCCGTCCATGAAGACGAGCGAGTCGGCCACCTCGCGGGCGAAGCCCATCTCGTGCGTCACCACGATCATGGTCATTCCCGAGGTCGCGAGCTCCTTCATGACGTCGAGCACCTCCCCCACGAGCTCGGGGTCGAGCGCGCTGGTGGGCTCGTCGAAGAGCATGAGCTTCGGGTCCATGGCGAGAGCTCGCGCTATGGCGACGCGCTGCTGCTGGCCGCCCGAGAGGTGCGCAGGGTAGTAGTCGGCACGCTCGGCGAGGCCGACGCGGGCGAGCAGTTCGAGAGCGCGCTTGCGCACCTCTGCCTTCGGCTGCCCCTTCACGCGGATGGGCGCCTCCATGACGTTCTCGAGCGCCGTCATGTGCGGGAACAGGTTGAAGCGCTGGAACACCATGCCGATGTCGCGGCGCTGCATGGCGGCCTCCTTCGGCTTCAGCTCGTAGAGCTTGCCGCCGTGCTCGCGATAGCCGACCAGGTCGCCGTCGACGCTGAGGCGCCCGGCCGAGAGGATCTCGAGGTGGTTGATGAGCCTCAGGAACGTCGACTTGCCCGAGCCCGACGGCCCGACGAGGCACATGACCTCGCCGCGCCTCACCTCCAGTGAGATCGACTTCAGCACCTCGTTGGAGCCGAAGCTCTTCGAGACGCCGTCGGCGAAGACCATGGGAACCGACGTGGGAACGGATGCTGCCACGGATGCTGTGGTGTCGGTCATCGGTGGCCTCCGGCCTCTGTGGACGCGGATGAGACAGGGGCGATGACGGTCGGCTGACCGGCACCGACGACAGGCAGGGTTCCGGTAGGGCCAGCGCCCTTATCGGGTCGGCGATCGCCGACGCCCCGGGCGAAGCGCTTCTCCAGGAAGTATTGTCCGACCATCAGGATCGAGGTGAACAGCAGGTACCAGAGCGATGCCACGATGAGCAGCGGGATGGGGTTGAACGTCTCGGCCGAGATGTCGCGTGCCCGGTTGTAGAGGTCGAGCCCGAACGGCACGGCCGTGACCAGCGAGGTGGTCTTCAGCATCGAGATGACCTCGTTGCCCGTCGGCGGGATGATGATGCGCATCGACTGCGGGATCACGACGCGCAACATGGTCTGCGACCAGCTCATGCCGAGCGCCGTGGCAGCCTCCTCCTGCCCGCGGTCGACCGACAGCAGGCCGGCACGCACGATCTCGGCCATGTAGGCGGCCTCGTTGAGCGCCAGGCCGATCACGGCGATCCAGAACACGCTGATGACGTTCTTGGTCTCGAACGACGCCCACGGTTCGGTGAATGGGACGCCGATGTCGATCGACTGGTAGATCACGGCGATCAGGCCCCAGAACGTGAGCTGGACGTAGATCGGTGTGCCGCGGAAGATCCAGAGGTAGACCCACGCGACGCTCTTCACGACGGGGTTGGGCGAGAGCCGCATCACGGCGAGCAGGATGCCGAGCACGATGGCGATCACCATCGAGAGCACCGTCAGCTCGAGGGTCACGAGGGCGGCCTGCGAGATGCGCCTGTCGAAGACGTACTTCCCGACCGCCGGCCAGTCGAACGCCGGCCTCTGGGCGGCGTCGATGACGACGAGCGCGACGAGGAGGATCAGCACCACGGCTAGCACGTTCCGCCACGGATGCTTCAGCTTGATGGCCTTGATCGGCTCGGGCCGACGCTCGTCGTCCGACATGATCAGCCGTTCGCTGCAGCGTTGATGGTGGCCTCGGTGATGCCTCCGTCGGCCACGCCCCACTTGTCGAGGATCTCGCCGTAGCTGCCGTCATCCATGAGCGACTGCACTGCAGCCTGGATGGCCTCGGTGAGTCCCGAGTCCTTGCCCACGACGATGCCGTACGGGGCCTCGTCGAACGACTCGCCCGCGGCCTGCAGCTTGCCATCGGTCTGCGAGATGGCGTAGAGGGTGACGGGAGAGTCGGCGCTCATGGCGTCGGCCTGACCGAGCGCGACCGCGTTGGTCGCGGCATCCTGGGTGTCGTACTGCACCTTGTTGATGGCGGGCTTGCCCGCGGCGACGCACGCGTCGCTCTTCGCGGGAATCTCGGCGGTGTCCTCGGTGGTGGTGGCCTGAACGGCAACGGTGAGGCCGCAGGCGTTCTCGGGGTCGACGTCCTTGCCCTTGGCCGAGGCCCAGAGGATTCCGGCCGTGTAGTAGTTCACGAAGTCGACCTGCTTCTCACGCTCGACGGTGTCGGTGAAGCTCGATTCTCCGATGTCGGCCTTGCCGCCGGTGACGCTCGGGATGATGTTGTCGAACTTGGCGACCTGGTACTCGGGGGTGAGACCGAGCTTGGCCGCGACGGCGGCGGCGAGCTCGATGCCCCAGCCGATGGGCTCGCCCGCCTCGTTCTTGAACTCATTGGGAGCGTAGGTGGGGTCGGTGCCGATGATGAGCTTGCCCGATGAGGCGACCTTCTCGGGGAGGAGCTTCGCGGCGGCGTCGTCCTTCGTGACCGTCGCGGTCGTGGAGCCCGTGGATTCGGCCGGGGTCGAGTTGTCGACGCAGCCCGTGAGCAGCAGGGCCGTCGCCGCCGTGGCGGCGAGGATGACCGGCAGGGATCTGGTGAGTCGCATGGGGTTCTGCTTTCTAGTTGGTGCTGGTGGAGACGGGACGATCAGGATGGTTGGCCCACTGAGACCAGGAGCCGGGGTAGAGGGCGGGCTCGAAGCCCGCGATGGTCAGCGCGAGGGCGTCGTGGGCCGCTGTGACGCCCGATCCGCAGTACACGCCGATGGGATGCTCGGAGTCGACGCCGAGGTCTGTGTACCGCGCGATCAGCTCCTCGCGCGACAGGAACCGCCCGTCGGCATCGAGGTTGCCGGAGGTCGGCGCACTGACGGCGCCGGGGATGTGACCGGCCCGCGGATCGATCGGCTCGACCTCGCCCCGGTAGCGCTCTGCGGCACGGGCGTCGAGGAGCACACCGTTCCCGGGCAGGGCGGCCGCATCGTCGATGTCGAGCACCGGGAGGTGACCGTAGTCCAGGGTGACGTCGCCGGGCGGCGGGGAGACGGCATCCGTCGTCGTCGGAAGCCCGGCAGCCGTCCACGCCGACCATCCACCGTCGAGCAGTCGCACGTCGGAGACGCCGGCATGGCGCAGCAGCCACCAGGCGCGGGCGGCCGACTGCCCTGCGCGGTCGTCGTAGACCACGACCGCGTCGCCGTCGTCCAGTCCCCACGCCCGGGCAGATCTCTCGAGGTCCGATGCCGCGGGCAGCGGATGCCGTCCGTCGGTCGCCGGCCCGTGGCTCGCGAGCTCCTCGTCGAGGTCGACGTACACGGCGCCGGGGATGTGGCCGAGCGCGAACTCGTCGGCGCCATCGGGCCCGCCCAGGCTCCAGCGCACGTCGAGGAGCCTCGGCGCGGCGTCGCCGGACAGCGCTGCGGCGAGCTCGTCAACGCTGATGAGCTGGTCTGGCATGGCACCCCTCGGTTCGTGATCAGTACACGCTAACCCGCTGACGGGGTACACGACCAACCGGATAGTCTGGATCATCGTGAGCGCCTACTCCGATCTTCTGAAGACGCCGGGCGTGGCCCGGATCATCAGTGCGCAGCTCACGGCACGTTTCCCGTTCGGGATGCTCTCGCTCGCCTTCCTGCTGCACATCGAGCAGCAGACGGGATCGTACGGCTCCGCCGGACTCGTGCTGGCGGCAACGAGCATCGGCCAGGCCATCGCCGGCCCGCTGACCAGCCGCCTCATGGGCGTCTGGGGCATGCGACGGGTGATCGCCGTCACCATCGCGGTCTGCGCCGCCGCCGTCACCGCCATCGCACTGCTGCCGCTCACCGTCCCCTGGTACATGGCCGTCGGAGCGCTCGCAGGCCTCAGCATGCCGCCCATCCAGCCGGCCGTGCGCACGATCTACCCCAAGATGGTCAACTCCCGCCAGCTCACCCCACTGTTCTCGCTCGACGCCACGGCGCAGGAGATCATCTGGGTCGTCGGTCCCGTCGTCACCACCTTCATCGCCACCCAGATCAGCACCGTGTGGGGCATCCTCACCGCGGTGATCTTCCTCGTCGGCGGTGGCCTCTGGTTCCTGTCGTCCCCCGAGCTCGGGCGGGTGCGCATCCCCCGCAGCAAGCGTCGCTTCGGCACCGTGCTGCGCCGCCCTCCGGTGATGCTCGCCACCGTCGTGGGCTTCCTCCTCATCGGGGCGTGCGCCGCCATCGAGGCCGGAGTCGTCGCCGTCTTCGGCCACGGCGGCGCCGGAGCCGGCATCGTGCTCGCGATCTTCTCCATCGGCTCGATCGCGGGTGGCCTGAGCTTCGGCCACATCGCCATCGGGCCGTGGGCGAGCGCCCGCCGCATGTTCATCGTCTTCGTCGGAACCGCAGCGGCGACGATCGGCCTCGTCGCGATGGAGGGATCCGAGTTCCTCTGGCTCTCTGTCACCCTGTTCGTCGCCGGAGTCGGCATCGCACCGGCCCTCGCCGTGCTGTTCGCCATGGTGTCGGCCAGCGTCAAGTTCAGCGACACCGCCGAGGCCTACGGCTGGGTCGGGACGGGCCAGCTCATCGGCGCCGCACTCGGGTCGGCCGCTGCCGGTCTCCTCATCGACACCAACGGACCCGTCGGCGCGTTCTGGGCCGCCTCGGCATTCGCCCTCGTGGGATTCATCGTGCCCGTGGTCGGCAAGCGCTGGCACCCCGACCTGCGCGGCCGCGATGCCAGCCCCATCCCCGACACCGAGCCCGTCCCTGTGCAGCCCAGCTGATGGACCTCTCGCACCGCGTGACGATGAGCGACGGGCTGAGCATCCCGCAGCTCGGTCTCGGCGTGTACAAGGTTCCGGATGCCGACACCCCCCACGTGGTCGTCGCTGCGCTCGACGCAGGCTATCGGCATGTCGACACGGCATCCCTGTACGGCAACGAGGTCGGTGTCGGACTCGGAATCGACGACTCGGAGATCGAGCGCGACGACGTGTTCGTCACCACGAAGGTGGGCAACGCCGACCACGGCTTCGACGCGACGCTCCGCGCCTTCGACGCCAGCATGAAGCGCCTCGCCCTCGACAGGCTCGACCTCTACCTCATCCACTGGCCCGTACCGAGCACCGACCTCTACGTGCAGACCTGGCGCGCGCTCATCAGGCTCAGCGAGGAGGGTCGGGTGAGCTCGATCGGAGTCTCCAACTTCCACCGCCACCACCTGCAACGCCTCCTCGACGAGACCGGCGTCCACCCCGTCGTCAACCAGGTGGAGCTGCACCCGTGGCTCCAACAGCGTGAGCTGCGTGCCTTCCACGCCGAGCACCTCATCGTCACCGAGGCCTGGTCACCGCTGGCGCGGGGGCGGGCCGTCGCAGACCCGACTCTGACCGTCATCGGCGAGCGCCACGGCAGGACCGCGACCCAGGTGGCCATCCGCTGGCACCTGCAGCAGGGCAATGTGGTCATCCCGAAGTCGGCGTCGCCCGAGCGCATCCGGGCGAACGCCGACGTCTACGACTTCGAGCTGACGGATGCCGACCTCGACGTGATCGCGGCGCTGGACGCCGGCGAGCGCACCGGGCGGGACCCCGACGACGACTAGCGGCTCGGTTCGCCTCGCTCGTCACATCTCCGCTCGCTGAGGCCCGGACGGAGTCCGCGGTCGAAGCGCCTCGGTCGGCGCACCCACCCGGCACGCTTCGGACGGTCGCTTCGCTCGGTCCTCAACGAGCAGACGCTCACCACCGTGGGTGGATGAGCTCCCGCAGCTTCCGGTCGTAGAGGTCGGCGACCGCGGCGTCGAACTCGGCGCCCATCGGCGCCGTCGACCCTGCAGCGGCATTGGCTACAGCCTGCTTCACCGACCGCGCGCCCGGGATGACTGCGCTCACGGCCGGGTGCTGGGCGATCCAGGCGAGGGCCGCCTCGGCGACGGGAACGCCATCCGGTACCAGATCGGCGAACTCGTGCGCAGCCTCGAGCCCGGTCTCCCAGGGCACACCCGAGAACGTCTCGCCCACGTCGAACGCGGAGCCGTCGCGGTTGTAGTTCCTGTGGTCGTTCGCGGCGAAGGTGGTCTCGCGGGTGTACTTGCCGCTCAGCAGGCCAGAGGCCAGAGGCACGCGGGCGATGATGCCGACTCCGGCGGCCTGCGCCGCGGGCAGCACCTCGTCGAGGGGCTTCTGCCTGAAGGCGTTGAGGATGATCTGCACCGTCGCGGTGCCGGGTCGCGCGATGGCGTCCAGGGCCTGCGCAGTGGTCTCGACGCTCACGCCGTAGTTCGCGATGGCGCCATCGGACATGAGGGTGTCGAGCGCGTCGTAGACCTCGTCGCTGGTGAACACGGCCGACGGCGGGCAGTGCAGCTGCACCAGGTCGAGCGTCTCGACGCGCAGGTTGCGACGCGAGCGGTCCGTCCACTCCCGGAAGTTCGCGAGCACGTAGTTCTCGGGCAGTTGCTCCACGCGTCGCCCCATCTTGGTGGCGACGGTGATGTCGTGACCGGGGTTGTCGGCGAGGAAGGCGCCGATCACGCTCTCCGATCGACCGTCGCCGTAGACGTCGGCTGTGTCGAAGAGGGTGACACCCGCGTCCACCGATGCTGCGAGCACGTCACGCGCGTCCGACTCGCTCACCTCACCCCAGTCGGCTCCGAGCTGCCAGGTGCCGAGTCCGATGACCGAGACTGTGCGGCCGGTACGTCCGAGGGTGCGATGCTGCATACCCCCAGCCTAGGCCGGGGGCGCACCGACATCGGAAGGTCAGGCCGAGACCGCCGCGAGGCTGCCCGTGGTGCGCGGTGTCTCGAGGGCCCCCTCCACGTGCACGACCTCCTGGCTCCGGAAGTGACCGATGAAGCTCAGGATGATCCCGGCCGCAGCCCACGCGCCGAGCACCAGCCACGCCTCCATCGCGCTCGCATCCGGGAAGTACGAGAGGTCGCGCAACAGGGTCGTGGAGGCCCCGGGCACGAAGAACTGACCGATCGGGCCCCACGCGCCGGGCAGGAACTGCATCGGCTGCGTCGCGGCCGACAGCGGGTTGCCGATGAGCATGGTGAGCAGGGCGCCCACGGCTATGCCGACGCGGCCGATGAGTGCGGTGGCACCGACGATGACGCTGGCGGTGGCGAGGAGCGACAGGCCCACGGCGACGGCGTTCAGCAGGAAGTCGCCCTGCAGGATGCCGAACCAGGTCTGCATGATGGCCGTGAGGCCGACACCCGCGACAACGGCATACGTCGCCAGGGCGGCGAGACGACGCCAGACGCCCGTGACGAGCAGCGAGATGAGCACGCCGCCGATCATGCCACCGATGACCATCGGGAACGCGGCTGACGCGAAGCCGACCCCGCGGGGGTCGGTGTCGGCCAGGGGAACGATGTCGGTGGTGGTGACGACCGGCGCGGTGACGGCGCTCGCCTTCTCGATGATGGCGAGAGCCTGCTCGGCCGGAAGCTGCCCGGCAGCCTGCGCCGCGGCCGCCTGGGCGATGCCGTCCTGCACACCCGCCGACACGGTCGCGGTCACCTGCTGCTGCAGCTGGGCTGCGACCTGCGTCATGACCGCGGCGTTCACGGTGCCCCCGGCGCTCGCCGTGAGCACCTCGGGCGAATCGCTCAATACGACGGCGCCGTAGGCGTCGCGCTGCTCGATCGCCGTGACGGCGTCGGCGCGGTCGTCGACCGTGGTGACGTCGAAGCGACCGGCGGCCTTCTCGTCGAGGGCGTCCGTGAACGCGGTCACCTGCTTCGCGTCGCCCGTGACGGCGATGGGGAAGTCCTTGATGGTGCTGGTCATTCCCGGCCAGATGAATGCGAGCACGAAGACTCCCACGACGACGGCTGCCGCGATGGCGATCCCGATGGACCGCCCCCACTTCGTGTGCGGGCTGGTGACGACGATCTTGGACATGACGGCTCCTACAAGGGCAACAGGGGGAAGTGACCACCACGAAAACGAATGATCGTTCTTTATTGTGAACTCACCGCATCCGCTTGTCAAGAACGAACGTTCTTTTTACTATGAGACCATGCCGAAAGTCACCGAGGAGCATCGGATCGCCCGCCGCACCGAGATCGCCCAGGCCGCGATGCGCTGCTTCGCGCGCAAGGGCTTCGAGGGCACATCCGTCGCCGACATCATCGCCGAGTCCGGCCTGTCGGCCGGGGCCATCTACGGCCACTACAAGAGCAAGAACGAACTGATCCAGCTGGCGGTGACCGAGTTGCTCGGACAGCGCATGGCCGACGTCGAGCTCGCGCTGATGGACGAGGACCTCATGGAGCCCGGCGAGCTCATCGGAGTCTTCCTCCGTGGCGTGGAGGCCGAGTTCGGTGACCTGGGCGTTCTGCTGCAGCTGTGGGCGGCGGCGGCGAACGACGCCGAACTGCGCCGACTGGCCCAGGGCATCGCCGGGTCGATCCGCGAGGTCTTCCAGACCTATCTCGCCGCGTGGCACGTACGCAGGAACGGGCTGAGCGAGGCCGAGGCCGAGGCACGGGGCGCCCGCGAGTCATGGATCTACATCGGAATCTGCCAGGGCTACATGGTGCAGTCGGCCATCTTCGACGGTTTCGACGGCGACGCCTACATCGCCACGAGTGCGGCGCTGCTCGCTCGCTGACCCTCCGCTCGTTGAGGCCCAGACGAAGTCTGCGGCCGAAACGCATCCCCCGCGTGATACCCGATCGTGACATCACGATCGGGTTGCGTCGCACCCCACCGCTGATCAGCGGTTCTACAGTGCAGTCATGAAGCGCGCGCACCTCGCCACCGTCGTCGCCGTGGCCGCCACCCTGCTGCTCGCCGGATGCTCGACATCCGGTTCCGCCGACTCCGATGTGAGCGGCGGATCCGTCGCCGAACCGGCTCCCGACCAGGGCGACGGCGCGCTCGATGCCGGCCGTGACTCTGCGGATGATGAGGCCGGGGGCCTCGGCTCGACGGTGGAGACCCGCGACGTCGTCACCACGGGCTCGATGTCGGTGACAGCCGACGATCCCGTGCTGGCCGCGGCCAAGACGACTGCGCTGGTCACGGCGGCCGACGGACGCATCGACTCGCAGAACCAGCAGCCGGGCACGGACTCGCAGCCCGCTCGCGCGTCCCTCGTGATCCGCGTGCCCTCCGCGCGCTACCAGGCCGTCGTCGCAGACATCCAGAAGCTCGGCGGCGTCACGCACTACTCGACCGAGGCGACGGACGTCACCCAGCAGAAGCAGGACATCGACGCGCGCATCAGCGCGCTCGAGACGTCCACGAAGCGCCTCGAGAGCCTCATGGCCGATGCAGACTCCACTGCCGACCTGATCGAGATCGAGAACGCCCTGTCCGGCAGGCAGGCCGAGCTCGACAGCCTCACCACCCAGCGGGACTACCTCGAGGACCAGGTCGCCTTCTCCACCCTCTCGGTCGACTTCACGGCGCCCGGCGTGGTCTCCCCCGGATCCCCGCGTACCTTCTGGGACGGCTTCCTCGCCGGGTGGAACGCCCTCGTCGGCTTCCTCGCCGGAACCCTTGTCGTCATCGGCGCTCTCCTGCCGTGGCTGCTGCTGTTCGGCGCCATCGCCGCGATCGTGCTGCTCATCGTGCGGGCGTCGCGGCGCACCCCGCGGAACCCGCCGCCCGATAACGGCCCGGGAGCCGACGCCGGCCCCGCGCCGGACACAGCGCCGGAACCCGCACCTGCGGCCACTGTTCCCGCCAGCCCTGACCGTGCCGCAGAAGGCGATCCCGTCGACACCCGCGCGTAATGTGAGTGGCGTGAGCAACGCATCCGACACCCCGCTCCTCGACGACGCCCTGCTGGAGCGCATCCGTTCGCGCGCCGCAGGATATGACCGCGACAACGCCTTCTTCACCGAGGACTTCGACGAACTCGTGGCCGTCGGCTACCTGCGCGCGCTCGTCCCCGTCGACTTCGGTGGCCTCGGTCTCTCGCTGGAGCAGGTGGTGCTCGAGCAGGTGCGCCTCGGATCGGCGGCTCCGGCCACGGCCCTCGCCGTGAACATGCACCTCGTCTGGACCGGCGTCGCCAAGGTGCTGCACGAACGCGGCGACTCCTCGCTCGACTTCCTTCTCGACGAGGCCGGCGCCGGCGAGGTGTTCGGTTTCGGTATCAGCGAGTCCGGCAACGACCTCGTGCTGTTCGGTTCGACGACGGATGCCGCCCCTCAGCCCGACGGCGGCTACAGGTTCACCGGCACCAAGGTCTTCACCTCCCTCTCCCCGGCGTGGACGAAGCTCGGCACGATGGGCCTCGACACCACCTCTCCCGATGCGCCGAAGATCGTCTACGGATTCGTGGAGCGCTCCGACTCCGGCGTCACCCGCAAGGACGACTGGGACACCCTGGGCATGCGCGCCTCGCAGAGCCAGTCGACGGTGCTCGATGGCGCGTACTCCCCCGCGAATCGCATCATCAGGCGTCTCGACCCCGGGCCGAACCCCGACTCGCTCGTGTTCGCTATCTTCTCCAACTTCGAGATCCTGCTGGCCGCCGTGTACACCGGCGTCGGACAGCGCGCGCTCGAACTCGCCGTCGCCGCGGCGCACCGCCGCACATCGCTCAAGGCCGGCGGCCGGTCCTACGCGCAGGACCCGGACATCCGCTGGCGTATCGCGGATGCCGCCATCGCCCAGGACGGCATCCGGCCCCAACTCGTCTCCCTCGCCCGCGATGTCGATGATCAGGTGGATCACGGGGCGCAGTGGTTCCCGCAGCTGGTGGGCCTGAAGATCCGCGCCACCGAGAACGCTCGCCACGTCGTCGATCAGGCGTTGCGCGTCTCGGGTGGCGGATCGTACTTCGCCGGCAGCGAGTTGGGTCGGCTCTACCGCGACGTGCTCGCCGGGATCTTCCACCCCTCAGACGCGGAATCGGCGCACAGCACCGTAGCCAACGCGTGGCTCGGGCCGGTCGAGTAGTGAATGCCGCTCAGCGCTGAGGGCGGTATTTGAACCCCACGTGCGAGGCCTCGAAGCCGAGCCGCTCGTAGAACCTGTGGGCGTCGACACGGGCGGCATCCGACGTCAGCTGCACGAGGGCGGCACCGAGGGCCGGCGCCTCATCCATCGCCCACCGGATCATCGCCCCACCGATTCCGCGGCCGCGCTGGTCGGAACGCACCCGCACGGCCTCGATCTGCAGGCGAGACGCCCCGACCCGCGCCAGGCCCGGTATGACCGTCAGCTGCATCGTGCCCAGCACATCCCCCGCATCCGTCACGGCCACCAGCAACCGCTGAGCGGGGTCGGCGTCGATGGCGGCGAAGGCACGCTCGTAGGCCGGTCGGTCCTCGGGCCGGGCCAGGTCGCCCCGAGCCGCACTGACCGGGTCGTCGGCCAAGAGCGCGAGGATCGCGTCGAGGTCGCCGACGACGGCACGACGCAGCAGCAGAGATCCTGACGGGAGGGTGAGGGTGACCGTCGGCATGACTCCAGTATCGCCGCGCCGCTCGCTGAGGCCCGCGCGAGGCGCGGGGCCAGGTGCGCGGCCACCCGAGCATGACCCGCACGACGCATGCGAACGGATGCTCCCCACAACGGGAGTAGTTTGGTCTCCGTGGGAATTCGAATTGAGAAGATCGACCTGCCGGGCATCGGCATGCGTCACGATCTCGTCACCGAGAGCGGCCGTCGCCTGAGCGTCGTGTCGTACCGCGATGGCGAGCGCAACCTCGGCATCTTCGACGTCGACGACCCCGACGCGTGTCGGGATTCGATCCCCATCACCGAAGACGAGGCCGAGGCACTCGCCGACGTCCTCGGAACATCCGTCACCCTCAGCCGACTGACCAAGCTGAGCGAGGACACCGAGGGGCTCTACACGGAGCAGCTCGAACTCGCGACCGATTCGCCCTTCATCAATCGGCCGCTCGGCGACACCAAGACGCGCACCCGCACGCACGTCTCCATCGTCGCCATCGTGCGCGAGAAGAAGGTGATCCCCTCTCCGACCCCCGCAGAGATCCTCCGCCCCGGTGACGTCATCGTCGCCGTCGGCACGCGGGAGGGTCTCGACGCCGCCGGTCGGCTCATGGCCAACGGCCCCGACTGATCCGGGGGCGCGCCAGTGCATGACAACACGCTGATCCTCATCGAAGTCGGCGCGCTGCTACTCGGCATGAGTCTGCTCGGGCGCCTGTCGATCCGCATCGGCATCTCCCCCATCCCCTTCTACCTCATCGCGGGTCTGGCCTTCGGCGAGGGCGGACTCATCCCACTCGACGCCAGCAGCGAGTTCTTCGCAGTCGGCAGCGAGATCGGCGTCATCCTGCTGCTCACCCTGCTGGGGCTCGAGTACACGGCGAGCGAGCTGCTCACCAACCTGAAGCAGTCGAAGACCGCCGGCATCATGGACGCCCTCTTCAACGCCCTGCCGGGTGCGGCGTTCGCCCTCATCCTCGGGTGGGGACCCGTCGCCGCCGTCGCGTTGGCCGGCATCACGTGGGTGTCGTCGTCGGGCGTCATCGCGAAGACCATCCGCGACCTCGGCCGCATCTCGAACCGCGAGACGCCCATCGTGCTCGCCATCCTCGTGATCGAGGACCTGGCCATGGCGTTCTACCTGCCTGTGCTCTCGGCCGTCGTCATCGGCGTGAGCCTGCTGCAGGGCGCCATCACAGTGGCCATCGCCGTGGGCGTCGTGGTGCTCATCCTGTTCCTCGCCCTGCGCTTCGGCCATGTGATCTCGCGCATCTTCACGCCCGAGCACAACGAGCCCCTGCTCCTCGGCGTGCTCGGACTCACCATGCTGGTCGCCGGCATCGCCGCGCAGGTGAACGTGTCGGCCGCCGTCGGCGCCTTCCTCGTGGGAATCGCACTCTCGGGCAAGGTGGCCCAGAACGCCGGCGAGGTGCTCACCCCTCTCCGCGATCTCTTCGCCGCCTTCTTCTTCGTGTTCTTCGGTCTGGCGACGGATGCCGGCGATCTGATCGGCATGCTCGTGCCCGCCATCATCCTGGCGGCCATCACCATGGCGACGAAGGTCGCCACGGGCTATCTCTCGGCCAAGCGCGCCGGCATCGGTGTTCCCGGTCGCTGGCGTGCGGGCTTCGCCCTCACGGCGCGCGGCGAGTTCTCCATCGTCATCGCCGGCCTCGCCGTCGGAGCCGGGGTCGCGCCCCTGCTGGCGCCCCTCGCCACCGCCTACGTTCTCATCACCGTCATCCTGGGCCCGATCCTCGCCCGCGTGCCCGACGCGCGCTGGTTCAAGGCGACGCTCAAGCGCCGCGCCCTGGCCCGCGCCTCCTGAGCAACCGCCGTTTCCGGAAAGCGAGGAACTTCTCGCGGGAACGGACCTCCAACGGCTTCAGGACAGCGTTCCACGCGGAAACTCATCGCTTTCCAGATCTTCACGGGCATAATCCGGCCGGCGATGGCATTGTCATCTATATGACCACGATCAACGACATTCCACTCACGACCATCACCGGCGAGACGAAGACGCTCGCCGAGTACGGCGACCAGGTCAAGCTCATCGTCAATGTCGCATCGCGCTGCGGCCTGGCTCCGCAGTACGAGAAGCTCGAGGCACTGCAGAAGCAGTACGAGGACCGCGGGTTCACCGTGCTCGGGTTCCCGAGCAACCAGTTCCTGCAGGAACTCGGCAGCGAGGAGGCCATCTCCGAGTACTGCTCGACCACGTGGGGCGTGACGTTCCCGATGTTCGAGCGCGTCAAGGTCAACGGCCGCAACCAGCACCCGCTCTACGCCGAACTGGTGAAGACGGAGGACGCCAACGGCAAGGCCGGCAAGGTGAAGTGGAACTTCGAGAAGTTCGTGATCACCCCCGACGGAGCGGTGCACCGCTTCCGTCCGACGACGGAGCCCGACGCCCCTGAGATCGTGGACCTCATCGAGGGCTCACTCCCCCGGTAATCTGCTCGTATGGCGGTTTCCAACGGCACGGCGGGCATGAGCTCGACGGACGCCGCGGCCTACACCCGCGCCGTTCTCGACATCGCCATCAGGGTGACCGAGGTGCTGTTCACCAACGGCGCCGGCGCTGAAGACGCCGTGGCGGCCATGCAGGCCGTCACGCACGCCTACGGGCTGCGCAACATCGAGGCCGACATCACCCACACGCTCATCTCGCTGAGCTGGGAGAACCCGGCGACCTACGAGACGATCTCGCGCAGCCGCAACGTCAAGTACCGCACCCTCGACTACCACAAGCTCACCAGAGCGACGGAGCTCATCGGGCGCATCATCGAGGATCCGCCGACGGTTCCGGATGCCAGACGCCAGGTCGCCGCGATCGTGGGCGGGGCGCCGGCCTACCCGCGCGCGCTGCGCCGTCTCGGCTGGGCGCTCGTGGGGACAGGTGCCGCCCTCCTCCTCGGCGGCGGGCTCATCGTCGCTGCGGCATCCTTCGTCGCCACGCTCTTCATCGACGTCATCACCTCGGCCCTGCAGAAGCGCCGGGTTCCGGTTTTCTACCAGTCGGTGGTGGGCGGGGCGATCGGCCCGCTCGTCGCGGCCGTCGTCTACACGCTCGATCCCCGCGTGAATCCCTCGCTCGTCGTAGTGGCGACGATCATCATGCTCCTGGCCGGGGTGACCACCTTCGGCGCGGTGCACGACACCCTGTCCGGGTTCTACGTCACCGGAACCGCCCGCCTCGTCGAGGCCGTGCTCATCACCAGCGGCCTGGTGGCCGGCGTGCTGGGCGCCACGCTGCTGCTCGCCCGCTTCGGCATCGTGTTGCAGATCGACGGAGCGATGGCGCCCACGATCTCGGGCCTGCCCATGCAGCTGATCGCGGCCGTCATCATCGTGTTCGGCTTCGGGTTCGCCGTGCAGGTACCCCTGCGGGCATTCTGGGCGGTGTGCGCCCTCGGCGCGGCCGCCGAGCTGTTCTACTCCCTGCTCGTCGGCACCGAGGTGGGGATCGTCTTCTCCTCGGCCGGAGCCGCCCTCGCCGTCGGCCTGCTCGCGGCCATCGTCGTGCTCGTCGTGCGCGTTCCGCCGCTGGTCGTCGTGGTCTCGGCGCTCATCCCCCTCGTGCCCGGCCTCGCGCTCTTCCAGGGACTGCTTCAGGTGGCCGATGCCGACATCAACGGCCTGATGTCGCTGCTCAGCGCCGCCGCCGTCGCCGCCGCGCTGGCCGCGGGCGCCATCCTCGGGCAGTACCTCGTGCAGGCCGTCCTCGGACCGGCGCGCAAGCTGCAGCGCCGCTTCGTCGGGCCGCTCATGGCGCTGCCCATCCAGCTCGGCCGCAAGAAGGTGCACGAGCACACCGACAGAGTCTGACCCGCCCTCTTGTCGCTGCGACCCTGCGGTGCTTGGCTGGGGCCATGATCGAAACAACGCGGATCTTCAGCGGCTTCGCCGTGCCCGATGTCCCGGCCGCCCAGGCTTTCTACGCCGACACCCTCGGTCTCGGCGTCACCGAGGAGATGGGCGGCCTGGTCCTCGACCTCGGCGACGACCACCACATCTTCGTGTACCCGAAGCCCGACCACGTTCCGGCCACCTACACGATCCTCAACCTCCAGGTCGCCGACATCGACGCCGCGGTCACCTCGCTCGAGGCATCCGGAGTCCAGCTGCTCCGCTACGACGGCTTCGGCCAGGACGAGCGCGGCATCCAGCGCCCCGACGGACGGCACCCCGGACCCGAGATCGCCTGGTTCACCGACCCAGCGGGCAACATCCTCTCTGTGCTCCAGCCTCCAGCAGAATAGAGGCATGACTCTCCCCGCAACCGATACCGTCGTGCTCTATCCGGCAGGCATCACCCGCAACGGCGCCGTGGTGCTGCACCTGGAGCCCGCACCCGACGGTCGCACGGCCGTGCTCCTCGACGAGACCGCCTGCCACCCCGTCGACGCAGGCTGGCCCGACCAGGGAACCGACCGCGCCGTGTTCCTGACCTCGACCGGCGACGAGGTCGCCGTGACCGAGGCGGTCGTCGCCGCGACCGATGGTGAGACCCTGTTCATCGGAGCCGACGTGCCCGTGCGCAAGGGCGAGGAGGGCTGGGCCTTCGTCGTGGCCCATCTCGTGGCCTCGGATGCCGCCATCAGCGAGGGCGACGCGGTCACCGTGGTCGTCGACGAGGAGTACCGCAACGCTCTGTCCATCGGTCACACAGCCTGTCACCTCGCCTCACTGGCCCTGAACCGCGCCGTCGCCGACCGGTGGACCAAGGAGGTGCGCGTCGACGGCCTCGGAGAGCCCGATTTCGACGGAGCTGCGATCGCCAGCTCCCTCATCCGCGAGAACGGCTCCACCGACGTGTTCAGGTTGAACAAGTCGTTGCGTCGCAAGGGTTTCGCCGCAGACGGCCTCGCCGAGCAGCTCGCCGCCATCGAGGCCGCGACCAGCGCGACGCTGGCGGCCTGGATCTCCGAGGACGCACCGGTGCACATCGACGTCGCCGGGTCCGGCCTGACCGACCGCCGATCGTGGGTCGCGGACCTCGCGGAGGCATCCGTCAGCATCCCCTGCGGGGGAACCCACGTCTCAGCGCTGTCCGAGCTCGGCTCGCTCACGGTGACGCTCGAGCTGGCTGACGTCGACGGCACGCCCACCCTCACCATGCTGACGGATGCCGTGACCTCCCGCTGAGACCCGAACGGGGAATTCAGGTACTCAGCCGCGGTCAACTACTATCGCTGGGAATGTCTTCGGAAGGATCGACTCATCTCCAGCGCACCACCCACCACCAGACCCGTGCGCAAGGAGATCCAGGCCCTTCGGGCCATCGCAGTCGGGGCCGTCGTGCTCTTCCACCTCTGGCCCACGCGCATCACGGGTGGCTTCGTCGGAGTCGACATCTTCTTCGCGATCAGCGGCTACCTGATCATCGGGCACCTGCTGCGCGAGACGGATGCCAGCGGTGGGCTCGCCCTCGGTCGATTCTGGGCCCGTCGTGCGCGCCGACTGCTCCCGGCGAGCATGCTGGTGCTCATCGCGACGGGCGTCGCCACGGTGATCTGGGTGCCCATGACCCTCTGGCAGCAGTGGTTCAAGGAGATCGGCGCGTCAGCCGTCTACATCCAGAACTGGGTACTCGCCGTCGACTCCGTCGACTACCTCCACTCCGAGAACAGCCCGTCGGCCGTGCAGCACTTCTGGTCGTTGTCCGTCGAGGAGCAGCTCTACATCATCTGGCCGCTCCTCATCGTCGCCATGCTGGCCATCGCCGCCAGGCTCGGCGCGAGGCCGAGGCGACTCATCGGAATCACCCTCTTCCTGCTCGTCCTGGCATCGTTCGTCTACGCAGCCGTCGCGGTCGCGACCGATCCCGCCCCGGCGTACTTCGTGACGCTCAGCCGTGCGTGGGAGTTCGGTGCGGGAGGCCTGCTGGCCTTCGCCGCGGCCCGCGTGCACATGCACTCCCCCCGTCTCCGCGCCGCGGTGAGTTGGGTCGGATTCGGCATGCTGGTGGCGACGATCGTCCTGTACAGCCCGGCGACGCCGTTCCCGGGGATCGCCGCCGTCACGCCCGTGCTGGGGACCCTGCTCGTCATCTGGGCGGGCGACCCCCGCCTGCCGTGGGGACCTGGCGTCCTGTTCCGGCTTCGCCCGGTGCAGTGGATCGGCGACATCTCCTACTCGTTCTACCTGTGGCACTGGCCGCTCATCGTGATCCTTCCCTTCGCCCTCGGGCATGAACTCGGATTCACCAGCCGGGTCGGCATCCTCGTCGTGAGCCTCGCGCTCGCCTGGCTCTCGAAGACCCTGATCGAGGATCCAGGACGCCAGATGAGGCTGTTCACGGCACGACCGGCATGGCTGACGCTCGTCGCCACCGTCGCCGTGACGGCGCTCATGCTCGGCGTGAGCACCTTCGGCTACGCGAGAACCGGCCAGGCCATCGCCGTGGCCGCCGAGGAGAACAAGCGGGCCGTCGCCGCCGCCGAGGTCTGCGGCGGCGCCGTGGCCGTGATGCCCGGCAACCCGTGCCGTGACCCCTACGCCCCGAACATCCTGACGAACCCCATCGTCGCCGCGAACGACATCGGCAAGGGGGTTCAGATCGCCGACAAGTGCAAGGTGCCACTCGATTCGTCGCGCGTGATCACTTGCGACCGAGGAGACGTGAAGGCTTTCACGTCGACGATCGCCCTCATCGGCGATTCCCACGCCGGGCAGTACCTCGAGGCACTCGACCGCTACGGCAAGCAGCACCACGTGCGCATCCTCACCTACATCAAGACCTGGTGCGCGGGCACCGGCGCCCCGAGGGTGCAGCCGGCCAGCGATTCGAGTCCGACGTCGATCCGGAGTTGCGCGACCTGGGGCAAGCACGCCATCACCGACATCGCCGGCCGACCCGACATCGACTCCGTGGTGTTCACCAACTACACGAGCCAGTACACGATGCCCTCACCCGACAAGCTGGGCCGTCCTGTCGCTCCTGAGGACTTCGAGAATGCGTGGCGCCCCCTCTTCGACGCCGGCAAGCAGGTCGTCGCCATCAGGGACCTCCCCAACGCCGGGCTCACGAACATCCCGCAGTGCATCGCCGAGCACCCCGGCGACGTCGACCCGTGTCCTCTCTCCCGCGCTTCGGCGACGATCCCCACCGACGTCGACCCGCTCATGATCGCAGCGACCCGGCACCCCGAGGTGCGGACAGTCGACCTGGATGACGTCTTCTGCGACGAGACCACCTGCCACACCCTGATCGGCGGGCTCATCGTGTACTTCGACAGCCACCACATGACGGCCAGCTTCTCCCGCTCGATCGCCCCGATCATCGGTCCGCGCGTCTTGGGCATCGAAGCGCAGGCATCTCGATCCTGAGCACCTGGCACGGCCGCGATCGTGCCATCCTGATGTGGTGGGAGAGTCGACGGCGGCGGGATTCATCGCGGAACTCGAGACGCTCCGTGATCCCGTCGAGCTGACGAAGATCCTGCGCTACTTCACCGCCGGCCCCGACGAGGAGTTCGTCGGCGTGCGCATGGGCTCGATCTTCGAGCTGGCCAAGCGGCACCTCGACATGCCGATCGCCGAGCTGGAGTCCATGCTGGAAAGCTCCGTGCACGAGGTGCGCGTCGGCGCCTGCAGCATCATGGGCAAGGCTGCGGCAGCCAAGACGGCGACGCTCGAGCGTCGCGGTGAGCTGTACGAGCTGTACCTGCGCCGCTCGGACCGGGTGAACAACTGGGACCTCGTCGACCTCGCGGCCAGGGACGTGCTCGGCGGCTGGCTCGCCGACAAGCCGCGCGATCCGTTGTACCAACTGGCACGATCGTCGTTCTGGCCGAATCGGAGATCGGCACTGCTCGCGACGGCCTGGTTCATCAGGGCCGGCGATGTCACGGATGCGCTGGCCATCTCCGAGCTGGTGGTCGCCGACTCGGAACCCCTCGTCACGAAGGCCGCGGGGTGGATGCTGCGCTATGCCGGAGACACCGACCGCCCGGCTCTCCTGGCTTTCCTCGACGCCCACGCCGCCGCCATGCCCCGCGTCATGCTGAGCAACGCGCTCGAGCACATGGACGCGGCCGAGAAGGCGCACTACCGCGGACTCGGGAGATGACGTCCGACAGCTGGGAAGTCAACCCCTAGCAGCGCACTTCCGATCCTGAGAGCGTGGAATCAATCGATCGAAGGAGGACACTCATGGGTTTGGACGACAAGATCAAGCACGGTGCCGAAGAGGCTGCAGGCAAGGTCAAGGAGGGCGTCGGCAAGGCGACCGACAACGAGCGTCTCGAAGCTGAGGGGCACGCAGACCAGGCCAAGGCCAACGTCAAGCAGGCTGGCGACGACGTCAAGGACGCCTTCAAGAGCTGACACTGACCTTCGACAGAACGCCTCCGCCCGATTCGGGCGGAGGCGTTCCGCGTTCCCGGGTGTTTACCCAGCCTGCGGCGTAGCATCCGGCCATGAGCTCTCCTGTGACACCCATCCGACCCACCGACGGCCAGGAATCGGTGTGGGACTACCCTCGGCCCCCGCGGATCGAGCAGGTCGACGCCCACGTGCGTATCCGCCTGGGTGGTGCTGTCATCGTCGACACCCGCGATGTCGTACGCGTGCTCGAGACCAGCCACCCGCCGGTCTATTACCTGCCGATCGCCGATTTCTCGCCGGGGAGCGTGATTCCGGCCGCGGGCTCGTCGTTCTGCGAGTTCAAGGGCTCTGCCCGCTACTTCTCGCTCGCGGCGGGCGAGGCCACCGCCGAGCGCGCGGCCTGGACCTATCCGACCCCCGAGGCTGGCTACGAGCTGCTGCGCGACCGCGTCGCCGTCTACGCCGGACAGGTCGACGACGCCAGCGTCGACGGCGAGATCGTCACGCCGCAGCCCGGAGGGTTCTACGGCGGCTGGATCACCTCGACCGTGGTCGGGCCCTTCAAGGGCGAGCCCGGCACGCTGGGCTGGTGAGAACGAAGAACCCCCGGGAGCTGGGCTCCCGGGGGTTCTTCGTTGTCTGTGGACCTAAGGAGATTCGAACTCCTGACCTCCTCGATGCGAACGAGGCGCGCTACCAACTGCGCCATAGGCCCTGACATTCACCACGATACCATCCGATCTGGACCGTCCAGAACCAGCCGGGGTCAGCCCACTCGACGTCGTCTCAGCACGGCGTCGAGGTCGCTCATTCCGGGCGTCGCGTCGTCGACGATGCCCATGCGGGCGAAGCGGCTGTCGATGCCGGGAGCGGATGCCGTGGCCGGCGCAGCGGTCGGCGCTGTGCTCGGCGCGGCGGCCGCTGGAGCCCGGCGGAGCGGTACGGGAGCGCCGGCGTTCATGGCGGCGGCCTTCTCGCTCATGGCGGCGAACACGGCGGCACGGCGGAGCGCAGCCGCCTCCTCGACGGAGTCCATCGCGGCGGCCGCGACAGTGCCACGCGCCAGGGTGAGCGGCTTGGGCAGCGGCTGCGGCGTCCAGGCAGGGCGGGTCGCGACAGGGGCGGCATCCGCGAACTCGACGGGTTCGAACTGCTCGCTGACGGCGACGGGCGCGATGACGCCGGATGCCGGAGCGCGGCGTCCGGCCTTCGCCAGCGACGAGAGTACGAACAGGGCGACGGCGCTGCCTCCGAGGCCGGCGACGGCAAGGGTCCAGGTGGCACCGAGAGCGCCGGTCACGACGCCGGCGACGAGGGCCCCGAGCGACAGGAGCAACCCGAGCGAGGTGAGGGCACGGCTGCGGCGGAGCGCACGCACCCGGGAACGGGCGCGGCCGGCTTCTGCTGCGGCGCGGGCGGCGGCCGCACGGGCACGTCGCACCGACTCGGCGGCCTCGCGCTCGGCTGCTCGACGAGCTTCGGTGGCGATGGTCGCCTCGGCCTTCAGCCTGGCGCGCTCGGCGGCCGCGCGCTCGCGGAGCACGTGCTCCTGGGCTGCGACGGCGCGGGCGGTGGTCTCGAGGCGTACGGCCTCAGGGGTCTCAGCAGTCTCCGCGAGGATGCGCAAAGTCTGCTGCAGGCGCACGGCGTTGCGCTCGGTGGCGAGGTACTGCCGACGGTGCAGCCAGCTGGGCACGAGGTAGGCGATCCAGAGCACGGCAGCGATCGCCACCATCACCCCGCCGCTGAGTACGTCGCCCATGCGTCCACGGTAGGGCAGCACGCCGCCGCGCGACCCACGGCCGGGGGTGTGTTGCGAAGACTTTCTAGAATCGCGTCGTGACCGGGAGCGGAACGGCCGCGGCAGCACGGTCGTGTTCACTCACCGTCGCGGCATCCTCGGGTACCCGTCCGTCGAGCCAACGGCGCAGCACGCCGTCGCTCAGTTCCTCCACCACGAGGGCGAAGCAGAAGTGATCGCGCCAGTCCCCGTTGATGTGGATGAACCGTCGCCGCAGCCCCTCGTACCTGAAGCCGAGCTTCTCGACGACGCGCAGCGACGGGGCGTTCTCGGGGCGGATGCAGATCTCCATGCGGTGCAGCCCGAGCCTGTAGAAGCAGTAGTCCGTCGCCAGCGCGACCGCAGTGGGCGTGAGCGCCTTCCCCGCGAACCGCTCAGACACCCAGTAGCCGATGGTCGCCGAGGCGAGCGACCCGCCGGTGATGCTCGAGACGTTCAGCTGACCGGCGATCTCACCGTTGTACTCGATGATGAACGGCAGCCCCGTGCCCGTCCGGGCATGGGCGAGCAGGCTCCGGATGCTGGCCTTCATGTCGAAGTTCATCGGGGCGTGCGGACTCGTGGCCTCCCACTGGCGCAGCCAGCGTCGGTTCTCGAGCAGCTCGCGCTCCACGATGCGGGAGTCCCGCAGCCTGATGGGGCGGATCGTGATCGCGCCTTCGCGCAGAGTGGGGATCGGGGCGGGCACGGCACCAGACTATTCGAGGTCTGAGGAGAACTCCCGCAGCCACGGGCGCAGGTCGGGGCCGAGGTCGTCGCGCTCGACTGCCAGCTGCACGATGGCCTTGATGTAGTCGAGGCGGTCGCCGGTGTCGAAACGTCGGCCGCGGAAGATGACCCCATAGACACCACCGGTGCCCTCGACGTCTGCCGCGAGCTCCTGCAGCGCATCCGTCAGCTGGATCTCGCCGCCCTTTCCGGGCTGAGTGTGCTCGAGAACGCCGAAGACCTCGGGCTTCAGCACGTAGCGGCCGATGATGGCGAGATTCGACGGTGCGTCCTCCGTGGCAGGCTTCTCGACGAGTCCGGTGACGCGCACCACGTCGGGGTCGTCTGTCGGCTCGACGGCGGCGGCACCGTACAGGTGGATCTGCGCCGGATCGACCTCGAGCAGCGCGATGATGGTGGCGTCGCGTTTCTCGAGCTCGTCGATCATCTTGGGGAGGATGGGGCTCGCCGCGTCGATGAGGTCGTCGCCGAGCAGCACCGCGAAGGGCTCGTTGCCGACGTGGCGGCGAGCGCGCAGCACGGCGTGGCCGAGACCCTTCGGGTCGCCCTGGCGGAGGAAGTGGATGTCGGCGAGGTCGCTGGGCGCCTTCGTGCGCTCGAGGCGATCGAGGTCGCCCTTGGCCTCGAGGTTGCTCTCGAGCTCGGTGACCCGGTCGAAGTGGTTGGCGAGGGCGTTCTTGTTGCGCCCGATGATCATGAGCACGTCCTCGAGCCCGGCGGCGACGGCCTCCTCTACGACGTACTGGATGGCCGGCTTGTCGACGACGGGCAGCATCTCCTTGGGCATGGCCTTGGTGGCGGGCAGGAAGCGTGTACCCAGGCCGGCAGCGGGAATGACGGCTTTCGTGATCCGATGAGTCATGTTCGCAAGGCTACACACAGCGAGGGTCGGGTACCGTCTCGCATACGCGATGCTCATCTGCTCGTAACATGGCCGCGCCTAGACTGGGGCCATGGCATCCGACGCAGCTCATCAGAAGCGCGCCCTGCGCGCCGAGCACCGCGAACGCCGGCAGAACATGTCGACCCGGGAACGGGACGCGGCGACGGCCGGATTCACCGAGAACCTCGAGGCCATCACGATCGATCTCTCAGCCCGTTCCATCGCCTGTTACCTCTCCCTCCCGACGGAGCCGAACACCCGCCCGTACATCAACTGGGCCGAGTCCCAGGGCATCAGGGTGCTGTTCCCCATCAGCCGACAGGACGGCCTGCTCGACTGGACCGTCGGCGAGGAGCAGGCGGAGACCGAGGGCATCTACGGGATGCCGGAGGCCGTCGGCGAACTTCTCGGCCCCATCGCGATCAACGACGTCGACCTCATCATCGTGCCGGCATCCGCCGTCGACTCGACGGGCATGCGCATGGGCTGGGGCCGGGGCTATTTCGACAAGACGCTGGGATCGATGCAGAATTGTCCTCCGGTGTACGCCGTCGTCTTCGACTCCGAGGTCGTCGACGTGGTGCCCCGAGAGCGTCACGACTCCCCCGTCGACGGGGCCGTCACGCCGACGCGCATCCTCGCGTTCTGAATTCCCCCGATCCACGAGCACCACACAGCACGGAGACCCAGTGCCCACCTACTCTTACCGCTGCACGGAGTGCGACAACGCCTTCGACATCCAGCAGTCCTTCACCGATGACAGCCTGTCGATCTGCGAGGTCTGCGGTGGGCGACTCCGCAAGGTGTTCAACACCATCGGCGTGACCTTCAACGGCTCCGGCTTCTACCGGAACGATTCCCGGGCGGGGGCTGCCGGAGGGGCCGGCGGCTCGAAGCCGTCGGGCGCCGGGAGCGTCACGGGATCGAGCACGTCGTCGTCCGGGTCGTCGTCAGGGTCGTCAGGGTCGTCGTCGTCGGGTTCGTCGGGTTCCTCCGGCTCCGGTTCGACGTCGGGCGCCTCCTCGTCATAGCCTCGATGGAGAAACGCTCAACACTCGACGAGGGGAAGCACGTGCTCAAGGGATTCCGGGAATTCATCCTCCGGGGCAATGTCATCGATCTGGCCGTCGCTGTCGTCATCGGTGCCGCCTTCACCGCGGTGGTCAACTCCATCGTCACGAACCTGTTCAACCCGCTGATCGGCGCACTGTTCAAGGCGGAGAGCCTCGACGAGTCGCTGGTCTGGACGATCGCCCTTCCGACAGGTTCCGCGGAGGTGAAGTTCGGTGCCGTCATCGGATCCGTGATCACGTTCCTCATCGTGGCGGCCGTCGTCTACTTCGTCTTCGTTCTTCCCATCAACAAGCTCAAGGAAGCCCAGGAGCGCCGCCGCAAGGCCGGGGTCTCCGAGCCGGACTCCCCCGACACCGAGCTCGACATCCTCAGCGAGATCCGCGACCTTCTCGCCGCCCAAGCTCGAACACGCGACTGAGCGGCAACCGCCGGGCCTGACGAGACGAGCCGGGCCACGCCGCCTACCAGTGCGGCGGTCGGTCGCGCTTGAGTCGCTCGTCGTTGGGTCCGACGGGGCCGGATGCCGCTGGCAGCTCTTCGCGCTCGACCGGAGACTCCGGGCTCGTGTCCGTGCCCTCGACGGCCGTCAGACGGGCACGACGATTGCGTGTGCCGTGCTTCTGGACGTGCTGTCGGGGGCTCTCGTCTGTCACGCCGTCCAGCCTACGCCGGGCGTTCCATGGCAGGACTCAGCGCAATCCCGAGGGCGCCACGATGGTGATCGGCGCGGTCTCGGTATCGATTCCGGCCACCACTGCCGTCGGCGCTCCGAGGAGGCCGGCGATGCGTGTGGCGACGGCATCCGGATCGGCGAACAACTCGAAGGCATGCACGCGCAGGTAGTGCCAGCCGAGGCGTCGCAGCACGTCGGGGCGCAGCCGCAGCGACTCGCGGAGGCTCATCGTGCCGACCACGGCATCGGTCTCGACGACCAGTGCCTTGCCCCGGAACGATGCGGCCAGGGCGAGCTTCTCGCGGTGGCCGAGTTCCACCGTGATGCCGCGCAGGCGCAGACGCTCCGC
Source organism: Leifsonia stereocauli (assembly GCF_038432415.1). Lineage (NCBI taxonomy): Bacteria > Bacillati > Actinomycetota > Actinomycetes > Micrococcales > Microbacteriaceae > Leifsonia > Leifsonia stereocauli. Next base: position 239,258 of record NZ_JBCAUN010000001.1, on the reverse strand, counting down.
GAGGTCGATGAGCATCGCCTCACTCGCGATGGCCGTCGGCGGGGTGGACTCGGCGAGGTCGATCTGCTCGAGCACCTGCGCCAGGGCGAGGATGCCGTGGCGACGGCGGTCCTCGTCGATGTCGCTGGGCTTGAAGCAGGAGACGATGTCCATGGCGCGACGGGCGCGGGTCATGCCCACGGCCAGCAGGCGGTCGCCGCCGGCCTCTCCCAGGGCGCCGAAGTTCGACAGCAGGCGGCCGTGCGGGGTGCGCCCGTAGCCGATCGAGAATATGACCCTGTCGCGGCTCTGGGCCGTGGCCTGCTCGAGGGTGAGCACGGTGAAGGGCTCGGCCGTGTCATTGAGGATGAAGCTCGACAGGTCGGTGCGCTTCGCGAACGCGGCGAGCACCGCCTGGTGAACGCGCACGGCGTGACGGCCGGATGCCGTGATCACCATGAGCGACTCGCGAGGACGCTTGACGGCGTGGTCTATGACGAGCTCGACCACCTTCGCCACCTCGGCGTCGACGCTCTCGACGGCTCCGCTCTCGTTGTCGGGCATGCCGTGGCCGCCGACGACGTAGTGCAGGTTCAGGCTGCCGTGTCCGAGGAAGCTCCCGGCCCACGGGAGGGCGTCGATGCGCCCGGCGTAGAAGCGCCGGTTGACGAGCTCGGCGAGGTCCTCGCCGCCGGCACGGTAGCTGCGCGTGAGCGTGAGGGTCGGCAGCAGTTCGCCGAGACGAGCCAGCGCCGAGTCGGCATGCAGGGCGTCGACGCCGGGACCCTCCGGGGTGTCGGCTGCGGCATCCGCTGCTCCACGGATGCCGGTGTCGAACAGCGACGGCGTCTGGGTCACAGGGTCGCCGAACGCGACGATCTGCTTTCCGCGACGGATGGCGCCCAGGTTCTCGGCGAAGCTGGTGGCGCCGGCGTCGACCAGGAGCACGGTGTCGAAGACTATGTCGTCGGTGATCTCGGCCACGTCGTAGGGCGAGGCCAGCCACACGGGGGCGACGACCTTGCCGAGATGGGGAGCGGCCAGGTGCAGGTTCCGGGGGCTGGTGCGGTCGGAGCGCAGCAGGCGACGCAGCTGGTCGGCCTCCTCCGGCCAGTCGACGACGCCGATCTTCCAGGTCTCGGCGAGCAGGGCCGCGAGCAGGCCGCCGGATGCCGAGGCGTGGGCCTCGTCGACGAGCTTGAAGTCGGCCTCGAGCCTGTCGAGGACGCCGGTGTTGGCGTTCAGGAGGGCTTTGTCGCCGGCGAGCATCGACTCGAGCACGGACTGCCACCAGGCGAGTTCGAGCTCGGAGACGACGTCCTCCTCGGCGACGTGGCGGCGTGACAGGTCGGTGAGCAGCGGGTCGAGGTTCAGGTCGCGGAGGTGCGCCAGCAGCGCCGTGCGCTCCTGCAGGTTGGCGAGCACCTCGGACTCCGCCGCGAGGCCGGACATCGTGTAGATCAGCTCGCGGATGGGACGCGAGGCGAGCTGGCGGGGGGTTCCGGCGGTGCCGAGCGGGGCGTCGAGGCGGCCGAGGTCCTCCGTGACGCGCTGGTAGGCCACGTGCACGTCGGCGATGCCGACGGGCACCGCCGGTGTCGAGCCTGCCACCACATAGCGCTGCCAGAGGGTGCGCTGCTGCTGCACGCGGCGGAGCGCATCGTTCATGTCGGTGACGTGGACGCCGGGCCGCAGGTACTCCTGGGCCAGCTTCTTGAGGCGGCGGCGGTTGGCGCCGGTCATCTCGGGGGCATCGCGGCGGGTCGACGTGGCTGCGATGAGCTCGACCAGCGAACGGTCGTAGACCGAGGGCTGGAACTTGTCGAGGGTCTCGCGGATGTCGAGGAGCAGGCGCAGGTAGATGCCGAGTTCCGCGATCGACTCGAATGGGCGCAGCCGGGTCTGGCCGACGAGGGCGTTCGCGCGCTCGATGAGGCGCGGCAACTCCTGCGTGTTCAGGCGCTTCGCCAGCGCGTGCGCGTTGTCGGCTTCCTCGGTCGAGGTGAACGAGGCTCCGTACCAGGGCGAGTCGCCCGGGCCGTAGCGGAACTCGCCCAGTGCAGCGGCCTTGATGAGAGCGGCGGCGGCTCCGGCACGACTGCCGGCGAGCGCGACGATCGAGGAGTGGTCGAGGCGGGCCGTCGTGGCGGGCGGCGTGGGCAGGAGCGACAGACGTGTGAGCTCGCCCAGGGCATCGAGCACCGAGACGCCGAGAGCGGGGTCACGGCGTGTCAGCGCTCCGCGGTAATCGAGGAGAACCTTACGCAGGCGCACGAGGGCGTCGTCGACGTCGCTCACCTGCGGGCGTTCGGCCTTCTCGTTGCGGCCGATCGACAGCATCAGGTCGCGGCGCAGGGTGCGCGCCGACACGGCGGCGCCGGGAAGACCGACCTGTCCGAGCCTGTGGGCGATGCCCTCGAGGCTCGCGCGGCGCGCACTGACGACCAGAACGCGCTTGTGCTGGCCGATGAGGGTGCCGAGGGCGTTGACGATCGTCTGCGTGCCACCGGTGCCGGGGAGGGTCTTCACGACGAGCGAGTTGCCGGCGGAGATCTGCGCGACGACGTTCTCCTGCTCGGGGTCGGCGTCGAGCAGCAGCACGTCCGTCGCCGGCGGGCGCGAGTCCTGGCCCATGGCCTGCACGGGGTTGTAGGCGCTCTCGATGCGCTCGCGGGCTGCAGGATTGCCGGCGACGGCGTCGATGACGGGGTGGTCGAGCCTGGCGGCATCCGTCGTCATGCGACGACCGACGTCGGAGAACGACGACACCACGAGGCGAGGGGCGACGCTGAACCACGCCAGGTGCGACGTGAGGCCGCGGAGGCGATCGATGACGGGCTGCGGCTTGAAATCGCCGTTCGAGACGGCGAGCGCCACGAAGGCGTCGGCGTCGAGGGTGATCTGGAACTGCTCCTTGAGGGCGTGGGCCAGTTCCGGATTGAGGAACGGCGCGCCCTTCAGCTTCAGCTCGAAGTCACGACCGTAGCGGCGGATGGCGAGAGGCCGCAGCAGCACGGGGGCGAGGTACTCGACGTCGTCGTGAGTCCATTGGGCGAGTCCGATGCCGAGGTGCACGCTCTCGATGCCGCGCATGGAGCGCAGCTCGATGCCCTTCTGCGTGATGGCGCCGGCGGCGAGCCGGGCGTTCCGCAGGGCGAGTTCGTCGCGGATGAGGCTCGACAGCAGCACTGTCTTGCCTGTGATGAACTGAGGGAGTCCTCCGGGGTGCGTGACGCTCAGCTCGATGCGCGTGCGTGGCTGATCGTCGAAGTGGAGCAGCGGAGATCGCCCGCCGATGGCGGCGAGCTCGTCGCGCCAGCGCTGCCACTCGGGCTCGGCGATGTTCGCCGGGCGCTCGGCCGGATCGCCCGTGGTGACGGCGTGCGGTGCGGTCACTTGGGCAGGGGGAAGGTTCGACGACGTCGGGAACGGATCGTCGTCAGTCTTTCGGTCGAGGCGCCACACACCGACACCCTAAATCGATACAGGCCCATTCCGTCGGAGGCCGGTCGGTTTTTCGCCAGACCGGCCTCGTGTCGGAATCGCTCAGGCCGCCCGCACGTAGCGGGTCTTGGAGCCGTCTGTGCCGCCGACCACGGCGTTGTCGGGGATCATGGCGTCGCGCTCGAGGTGGTGCCCGGCGACGATGCGCGCGTTGGCGCCGATGCGCGAGTGGCTTCCGATGCGGGCGCTGTCGCTGACGACGGCACCGGCACCGATGTGCACGTTGGCGCCGATGAAGGCGTGCGCGCCGAGCATGGCGTCGCGGTCGATCCAACTGCCTGCGCCCACCCAGGCGTCGCGCCCGATGCTCGCGCCGTTCTCGACATAAGCGGTCGACGCCACGAACGCCGTTGCGTCCACATGCGCCTTGGGCGAGACGAATCCGCCGCCGTTGGAGTGTCGCCGATATTTGGTGACGACGCCCTTCTCGAGCTCGACTTCTTCGTTCACACGTCTCACGGGGTTTCCCTGCCTTTCGAGGGCTGCTGGGGAGTCTTGACTTCGTTCGCCCTACGATGACAAGAACGCCTGATGATCAGCCGCTATTCCGCTGACAATACGGCTACCAGAGTTCTCTCAGGGCAGCGACACCGTCTCGTTCTCTCCGCCGTCGTAGCGTTCGCCCGTCAGCTTCGCCTTGACGAAGCTGATGACCGTCGCGATTCGCCCGCCCGGAGAGTCCCAGTACTCACCGCTCTCCGCCGAGACCTTGAACAGCACGGCCTGCGGGCTGTCCGGACCGTCGGGGAGCCAGGCCTCCACGGCCGGGTTCCAGAGCTCGCGCAACTTGGCGGCATCCGTCACCACCTCCGCCGTTCCGGAGAACGACACGAACGACGATCCGCTGGTGAGGGAGACGCCCACGCTCGGGTTCAGGCTGATCTCGTCGGCATCGCGGGAGTCGGCCTCGGCGATGAACCAGATCACGCCCTCGTCGGTGATCTCCTGGGGTGCCATCGGGCGACTCACGACGTGTCCTTCGCCATCGATCGTCGTGAGCATGGCGATCGGGATCTTCCGAGCGAGTTCGACGATGCGGATGCGGGGATCTTCTGTCGTATCGGTCATGTCGGTGCTCCTTGCTCGGACGGGGCCTCCGTCATCGGGGCGCACTGTCGACGCTAGGTTCACGACTCGCCGGCTGACAGGGGTTGACAGCGCTACGATCGCCCTCATGCCGCACGACGATCGCCCAGCCCTGCTCTCCGTAGCCGACGTCGCCGCCAGGTTCGGCGTGTCGACCTCGACCGTGCGTGTCTGGCTCAGCCACCGCGACGCCGGTGCGACGGGTGGGGTGCCGTCGATCCTGCCGGAGCCCCTCGCCCGCGGCGTGGTCTGGCTGGCCGACGACATCGAGGCCGTCGCCACTCAGATCGAGGGGAGGAGCCGCACCGGCGGACGACCGAAGTCCGTCGTGCCCGAGACCACCGCTCCCGAGACTGATGCGGCGGATCCCGAGGCTCCCGTCACTTGACGGTCTTCGCGGCCGTTGCGGTCGACGGGGCGCTCTTGGACACGTACCCGTACCGGTGCGCCGTCACATTCACACGGATCACGGCACCGACGTCACCCGCCACCTGCCGGTAGCTTCTGCCGACGGCGCCGGGGATCACGGTCGTGCCGCGGTACCAGCGATACGTGTACGTCGTGCCTGCCGTCAATGGCGCCCAGTTCGCGCCGGGAGCAGCGGCGAGGACCACCCCCACCTTGCGAGCACCCGTGATCGTCGGCTGCGAGGTGCCCGTGAACCCCTTCAGCGCGCCGATCGCCGGCGTTGCCGGGCTCACCCATGCGCGCGAAGCCACTCCCGTCTTCGACGCAGTGACCCGCACGGTCAACCGCTTGCCGAGGTCGGCCGCCACCACCGTGTACGACTTGCCCGACGCTCCGCTGATCGCGATCCCGCTCCGGAACCAGTGATATGCGTACGACGTCGGCGTCGGCGCCCAACTGGTCCGCGGCTCCGCCGTCAGGGTGCGCGACACGAAGGGCTCCCCCGACACCTTCGGCAACTCGGTGCCGGTGAACTGCGGAGCGATCGTGACCTGCACCGATGCGGTGGCTCCAGCGGCCGAGAGAACGGCGATCTTCAGGCCTCTGGTCCGAGAGGTGAAGGTGCGGCCGGGAACCCACGCGAGTCGACTGCTCGTCGCCGTGGCATCCGGCAGAACCACCGAGCTCCTGCCGTCGGGACCGGTCTTCAGGATGCGGATGCCCGCACCCATCTTCGGCATCGCCCAGTGCGCGTACGGTTCGGCCCAGTCCATGTAGACGGACCCGGCGTCTCGTCCGAGACCGTTGCGGTACTCGACGACGTACCGCTCCCTCGACATCGGGTCGATCAGAACGAGTGCCCGGCGCCCGGCCGTCGCGGATGCCGCCCCCAGCGTGAGCGTCGTCGACTGGGTGAGTTGGATCACCGGCGCATCCGTCGCAGAGAGCACACCGAGCCTGACCTTGGAGATGGCGTTGAGCGCGGGGGTGTTGTCGTTTCCGTGACAGCTCGATGCCGCCGAACTCGCGCAGACCACGAAGCTCTGGCCCATCACGTCGTAGACGTCGGCATAGGGCTGCACGGTGCAGGGCGGCGCATAGGTGCCGGACTTCACCTGCGGATCGGACGCCGGATACGCGCACTCCTGGGCGTTCGCGTGGTTGAGCGAGAAGTTGTGGCCGATCTCGTGGGCGAGGGTCAACTCGTCTCCCGAACCGTCGCCGCCGTCGAACGCCGCCCAGACCACGCCACCGTTCCCGACGCCGCTCCCGATCGACCCGAGGCCGTTGAAGGTGACCGCACACGACGGCGGACTGATGACGAACAGGTGCTTCGTGCCGCCGCCCACGTAGTCGTTCGCTCCGCCCGCGTGATCGAACTTCTTCGCGGCCTCGTCCCAGAGGGCGATCGTCGACTCCTCGGTGCCGCAACCCTTCGTCGACGTGTAGCGCTTGATCGTGGTGAGGGTGATCGCAGGCACCATGCCCGCCGACTGCTCCGACCAGAACGCCCCGACCTTCGCCACCACCTTCTTCACGTAGTCGTCGGTATTCGCGGCGGTCGCGGTCGATCCGTTGGAGACGACGGCGACGTCGATGGTGTGCGATGCGGCCGCTGCCTGCACCTCGACGGCGCCGATCTCGCCCGCGACGACGGTCAGCGGGTCGTCGGCGACGACGGCGGCCTCGAGGATCCGCTGGCCCTCGGCGGAGTCTGCGGCGACGGTTCCGGATGCCGCGAGCCCGGCGTCGGCGAGCACCTCGGTGCTGGGCGCGGCCACGACGTCGACGGGCGCGCCGGAGACGGCGTCCGCCGGGATGAGGTCCCCGTCGATGGGCACGGATGCACCGTCGGGCAGGAGCACGTGAGCCTCCGGCGTGGCTGCGGCATCCGTCGCGGCCTGCGGCGGCGTCACCGGGGTGGGCGACTCCTCGGGCTGGATGACGACGAGGGTGCCGACGACGTGCACAGCGGCATCCGTCGCCAGGTCATCGGCGACCGCGGTCGGGACGGGGGCGAGCAGCCCGCCGAGCAGTGCCACCGCGGCCGTGAGCACCGGAATCTTGAGCGAGCGCATGCTGGTGGTTCCCCCGGTAGGCATGGTCACGAAGTTATCGGTTCGGCGGGCGGCTCAGCACCTCCAGAAGGGGGCGCATTCACGAGCACCGATCGTGCCGTCACCGAAGGCGGCACCGATCCTCTACGCAGCCTGGTCAGACGCTGCGACCTCGAGGCGCAGCGTCGCCGCGAAGTTCGGGCCTCCGACGGGGAAGGTCCACCCCGCGGCCGCAGCGTTCTCGGGAGTCGCGTCCTCAGTCGCCCGGCTGATGCGCGGGTCGATCACGGTCTCGGCATCCGCTTCGGTCAGACCGCTCGTCAGCTTGAGGGTCTGTTCGGTCGTGTGGATGAAGATGACCGGATGCGCACCCTTGATCACCTGGAGCCAGTACTGGCCGGCGAAGATCACGTTGTCGGAGAACCCGATGCCGAGGGTGTCGCGCTCTGCCACGTAGACGTCGAGGCGGAACACCATGTCCGGCGCCTTCGGGTTGGCGTTGGAGTCGATCCAGCCCTCCCAGATGAGCCGGCCGTCACCCGCCCAGCCCATGGCCCTGTCGGATGCGGCCAGAGGCTGGCTCAACGCGGTCGGCAGGGCGCCCGGTCCGTCGTCGCTCAGGTCGACCGTGCGGAAGGGCCCGTAGCAGTTCTCGGCGGCCGCCGACTGCTCGAACAGGGAGAAGTCGACGAACCGCGGCTTGACCGTCACTCCGAAGAAGAACTCGCTTCGGCCGAAGAAGTCCTTCTCGTCCCCGTTGATCCTCGCTTCGTCGAGGGAGAGACGGATGCTGTGGGTGCCGTGGAAGAACCGCATGGCGATCTCGTAGGCCTCGCGACTGGTCACCAGCGAATCGGTTCCGCCATGGCACTTGTTCACGAAGGTGCGCGGCGCCCCGGGAAGCTGGGCCGCGGCCTGCTTCACCAGTCCGTCGCTGCGGTTGTACGACATGCCGTCGCCCGAGAGCAGGCTGGCGAGCCGGTTTCCCGCCGAGGAGATCTTGATGTTGTAGTCGCGGTAGTTCGTTCCGACGACCGTGAGCAGCCTCGACAGCGGGAACCAGGTCGGTACGTCGAGGAACGCCGTGCTCGTCGGGTCGAAGGCTCCGAGTTCGCTCGCCGCCTTCACGTGCACGAAGGAGAGGAAGGCCTCCGGCATCCGTTGGAAGGCGATTCCGCGATGCGGGGTGCCCAAGGTGATGGCGCGATGGATGGACTTCGCAGCCCCCTGCTTCACGGTCGGGTCCTTCGCCACGGCCGCCTCGTGCAGCAGCCGCATGGCCTGCACCATGACGAGCCCGCCCATGCTGTGGGCGATGACGTCGACCCCGTCGAATTCCTCCTCGCCGTTGCGCTCGGCGAGGTAGGCGATGCGCTCGATGAGCTGCACGAGGCCCTCGGCGAAGGTGTCGATGTTGCGCGGGTTCAGGTCGTAGTAGCGGAACACCCAGATGGTTCCGCGGGTGTTCCAGCCCTCGTGGTCGTCGACCATGCGCGGGTCGATGACGATGGAGCCCTTCACGAACTCGGGGTTCCAGCCCGCGATCTCCGCCGGGCCCTCGACGGCGGACGGGTAGTAGCCGATGACGTCGGTGGCGTCGTTGTAGCGGTGCTCCGACGACTTCAACGCCTTGATGACGAAGCCCTCGTAGATGTAGTTCTGCCCGCGCTTGCCCGGGTAGACGGTGCCGTCGTTGAAGCCCTGGTATGCGTTGCGCCTGTCGTCCTCGATGTCGAGGCCGCCGAAGCCTCGGATGAGGACGAGTGGTCGCGGTCGTGTCTCCATCGTGCCTGCCCCTCTCGGGTCGGTGCTCCGATGAGCGCCGTCGCCCACCGCGTGCAGGCGCAGGCAGCCGTGCCCGCGTCGATGGCACCATCGTCCCGCTCCCGGCATCCGCCCGTCAACAGGGTTGTTCGGCGTCAGTCCGCGGTCGGAGGGGCTGCGTCCCGAAGCTCCCAGGGCAGTTCGTCCTCGTCGAGCACGATCTGCTCGGTGGGCGGCTCGTCGAACGGCCCCGCCTCGTGCGGCCATCCCGGCGGCTGCACCTGGGTGGGGTGCTCGGCCTCGGGTGTTGCGCTGGCGGGCGTTGCGTTGGCTGGGGCGGCGCCGTCGGATTCGGCATCCGTCGCCCCGCCACGATCGAGGATCACGCGCCTGAAGCGTGCGAAGCCGGGGAGTGAGTCATCCGTCTCAGCCATGGCTCCATCCAAGCACCGGATGCCGCGTGCACGGTGCGGGCGCACCGGGCGGAGGAGGCCTCACCACCGCTGCACAGCGGGGCGCGGTACCGTTGGAACCATGACGTCCCCTGACTCCACCCCGCAGAGCGAGGCGGACACCACCCCCGCCGAGCCTACCTTCACCGATCTCGGCCTCTCAGACGCCGTGCTCAAGGCCCTCAAAGACGTCGGCTACGAGACCCCGTCCGCGATCCAGGCGGCCACCATCCCGCCGCTTCTCGCCGGTCGCGACGTGCTGGGCACCGCTCAGACCGGAACCGGCAAGACCGCCGCGTTCGCGCTCCCCATCCTCTCGAACCTCGACGTGTCGCAGAAGTCCGTGCAGGCCCTCGTGCTCGCCCCGACCCGCGAGCTCGCCCTGCAGGTCTGCGAGGCGTTCGAGAAGTACGCCTCCCACGTGCGCGGCGTGCACGTGCTCCCCGTCTACGGCGGCCAGGGCTACGGCGTGCAGCTCTCGGCCCTCCGTCGCGGCGTGCACATCGTCGTCGGCACCCCGGGCCGCATCATGGACCACCTCGAGAAGGGCACCCTCGACCTCACCGAGCTCAAGTACCTCGTGCTCGACGAGGCCGATGAGATGCTCAAGATGGGCTTCGCCGAGGACGTCGAGACGATCCTCGCCGACACGCCCGACGAGAAGCAGGTGGCCCTGTTCTCGGCCACGATGCCCGCCGCCATCCGTCGCATCTCCGCCCAGTACCTGAAGAACCCTGAAGAGATCACGGTCAAGACCAAGACGACGACCTCCTCCACCATCACGCAGCGCTACCTGGTGGTGTCGTACCCGCAGAAGGTCGACGCCCTCACGCGCATCCTCGAGGTCGAGAACTTCGAGGGCATGATCATCTTCACCCGCACCAAGAACGAGACCGAGACCCTCGCCGAGAAGCTGCGAGCGCGCGGCTACTCCGCCGCTGCCATCAACGGCGATGTCGTGCAGGCCCAGCGCGAGCGCACCGTCAACCAGCTGAAGTCGGGCAAGCTCGACATCCTGGTGGCGACGGATGTCGCTGCTCGAGGCCTCGACGTCGAGCGCATCTCGCACGTGGTGAACTTCGACCTCCCCATCGACACCGAGTCGTACGTTCACCGCATCGGTCGCACCGGCCGCGCCGGACGCAGCGGTGAGGCGATCAGCTTCGTCACGCCCCGCGAACGACGGATGCTGACCTCCATCGAGAAGGCCACCCGCCAGACCCTCACCCAGATGCAGCTGCCGAGCGTCGATGACGTGAACGCCACGCGCCTGGCCCGCTTCGACGACGCCATCACCGAGGCACTCGGCCAGCAGGAGCGGCTCGACCGCTTCCGCGACATCATCGCCCACTACGTGGAGCACCACGACGTGCCCGAGGCCGACGTGGCCGCTGCGCTCGCCATCGTGTCGCAGGGCGAGACGCCCCTGCTGCTCTCCGCCGAGGACGAGCGCGCCCAGCAGCGTGCCGAGCGCTTCGAGCGCGAGAAGGAGCGCAACGAGCGCGGCGCCGGCGGCGATCGCGGCGCCTCACGTGGTGGCGACCGCTGGGACCGTGGCGACCGCACCGACCGTGGTGGACGTGGCGATCGCCCCGACCGCTACGCCGACCGCGGAGCGGGCGATCGCCCCGAGCGTCGCTCACGGCCGAGCAGTGGACCGATGGCCATGTACCGCATCGCCATCGGCAAGCGCCAGAAGGTCGAGCCGCGCCAGATCGTCGGCGCGCTCGCGAACGAGGGCGGCCTCAGCCGTCAGGACTTCGGGGTCATCGACATCCGTCCCGACTTCTCGCTCGTCGAGCTTCCCGCCGGCCTCTCCGACGACACGTTGTCGAAGCTGAGTGGAACACGCATCTCGGGCAAGCTCATCGAGCTGCGTCCGGACAGCGGCGGCCCATCGCGCTCGACCCGCGACTCCGAGGGCGGCGACCGTCCGTACCGCAAGCCGCGGCACGACTAGCTCGACGCCGAAGCCGCCCGCGCAGCAGTTGTGGTCGCCCAGAGCGACGCATCCCCGCCACAACTGCTGCGCGGCAGCTGGCCAGCACCCGAATACCATGGAGCTTTGCGCTCGACCCCTCGGAAGGCTCCCCCGTGACGATCACCGCTGCCGCTGACGGCTCCGCCCTCGGCAACCCCGGTCCGGCGGGCTGGTCCTGGTACGTCGACGACGACCGGTGGGCCGCCGGCGGCTGGAAGCACGCCACCAACAACATCGGCGAGCTCACCGCCGTGCTCGAACTGTTCCGCTCCACCGCCCACCTCGACGAGGACCTGCTGATCCTCTGCGACAGCCAGTACGTCATCAACTCGGTCACCAAGTGGATGCCCGGCTGGAAGCGCAAGGGCTGGCGCAAGGGCGACGGCAAGCCGGTCATGAACCTCGAGCTGATCCAGGAGCTCGACGCCGCCATCGCGGGTCGCCGCTACAGGTTCGAGTGGGTCAAGGGCCACGCCGGCCACCCACTCAACGAGGCAGCCGACGAGCGCGCTCGGGCAGCGGCCGAGGCCTACCAGCGGGGTCGTCCGGTTCCGAGTGGGCCCGGCTTCCCCGGCGCCGGCACGTCGGAGACGGATGCCGCCGCACCCGTTGCGCCGGCCTCGAGCATCCCCGGTGCGCCGGCTGCTGCATCCGCACGGCCCAAGACCCAGCTCTCGCTCTTCGACGACGAGCCCGCCGCGGAGCCGCTGCGCGCCGTCACGGTGCATGTCAGCGCCGACGAGCACGCACGCCTCAGCCGCTCGGCCCGCGATCAGGGCATCACCCTCGACGAAGCGCTGCGCCGCCTGATCTAGCGTGGTAAATTCACCCTCATGGGTGAACCAACGACGGCAACGCTGGACCGGGTCTTCGGCGCCATCTCCGATCCGACCAGGCGCGAGATCCTGTTGCGGCTCTCGCGAGCCGATGAGCGGGTGACCGATGTGGCGAGCAACTTCTCGATGTCGCTCAATTCGGTCTCGAAGCACGTGCGCGTGCTCGAGAATGCCGGGCTCGTGACCCGCTCTGTGCAGGGTCGCAATCACGTGCTCTCACTTAATGCCGTGCCGATGGCCGAGGCCGCGGCGTGGATGGAGTTCTACCGCGGGTTCTGGAGCGACAGGCTGGCGGCGCTCGACAGGTTCGTGACCGGTGCCGGAGAGGCGGCATCCGAGTGACGATCGACGCCCGAGCCGACTCGACCACGCCTGCACTCGTGGTCTCGCGCGTCATCGCAGCCTCGCCCGAGGTGCTGTTCGACGCCTGGACCGACCCGCGCAGCCTGGCCACGTGGATGCAGCCCGGCGACACGACACTCACCGAGGTGTCGGCCGATGCGCGCGTCGGTGGCGAGTTCAGCATCCTCATGCACATGCCCGGATCCCCCGTGCTGCACCGCGGCACCTACCTCGAGGTCGATCGCCCGCGGCGTCTGGTGTTCACGTGGCGGTCGCGGTTCACGGACGACGGCGACACCGTCGTGACTGTCGACTTCCGGGCGACGGATGCCGGGACCGAGGTCGCCGTCACGCACGAGCGCCTCCCGCACGAAGCTGCACGCGCAGCGCACGACGACGGCTGGACGGACTGCCTGACGGAACTGGCCGACTGGGTGGGCAGGGGCTGAGGTCGCCGCTCCGGCCGCGGACCGCGAACGGCGGCTGTGTCGGCGAGCAGGGCGGCTGCCGGCTCAGGCGGGGTCGGCCGGGCGACCCGGGCGAACGGCGGCTGTGTCGGCGATGTCGATGCGCGTCGTGCCGTCCGGCAGCTCGTCGACCTCGATGCGCGGGGCCGCATCGGCCTCCGTCGCCTTCGGTGCGGTCGTCAGCTGGTCGTGGCGCTTCTCGTCGTTCGACATCTCGGTCATCCCTGAACCCTACGCCGCAGCTCGCTCTGCTGCGTCACACGGGATGACCGGCGTCGTCGGTCCGTGACGACTGCGACGTGAACTTCGAGATGAAGGCGTCGTACTCCCCGTCCGGTCGCTCGACCATGACGGCGCCGTCCTGCCAGATCCCGTTGGAGTCTGCCCACTGCGAGCCGATCGGGTCGCCCTGGTTCTGGTGCACGTTGTGCATGCCGAGGCCGGTCTCGAACGGTTCTCCCCAGACGAGCGTGCGGCGGCCGATCTCGAGGATCGACTCGAGGGCGACGGACGCCTCGAGGTTCGATCCCGCGATCCACGGACGGCGAGGGAAGAGCCCGGACAACCACCCCGGCGGGCGCACGATGAACAGGCACCCCGGATTGTCGACGAGCGAGAGATGACGGATATGGTCGAGCGCCCCGGTGTCCCTGACGCGCGCGAGCTCGTGGTAGCCGGGTGATGCGCCGCCAGCGGGCAGGATCGAGGATCGTCGCACCGTCAGCAGTTTCCACTGCACGCCGACCGCGGACTGCTTGCTGTCCACGTCGACGGCACTCCGGTAGGAGCCCGCCGGCGCCGAGAGCTGCAGGTTGACGTGATACCAGCGCCCCTGGTCATCGGGAGTGTCCCGCACGTGTCTCGTGAGGGTGCCGGCCAGGACGCCGTAGTGATCGAGCGGCACAGTTCCGAAAGTACACCTGCAGCCCTTCCGGCGCGATGCCGTTTCTGCTACATTCACCCAGACGGTTGAATGATTGGGAAGGATCGACAATGAGCCGACAGGACTACACCGCGACGATCTCGGTGTCGCAGACACCGGATGCCGCCTTCGCAGCGATCACCGACCCGCGGGCGTGGTGGTCCGAGATGATCACCGGCGACACCGCGAAGGTCGGGGACGTCTTCGTCTTCGACTTCCCCGGCGTTCACCGCAGCACCATGACGCTGACCGAGGTGATCCCCGGCCAGCGCGTGGTCTGGCACGTGACGGACACTGTGATCACCCTCGTCGAGAACCAGGACGAGTGGAACGACACCGACGTGATCTTCGACATCCAGAAGACCGACGCAGGCACCGACGTGCGGTTCACGCACGTCGGATTGACGCCGGCGTTCGAGTGCTACGAGTTGTGCTCGAATGCGTGGGGCTCCTACATCACGTCGAGCCTGCGAGACCTGATCGAGAGCGGCGGGGGCACGCCCATCGAGACGGGTGACTCCCTGGAGGCCGAGCTGTTGCGCACCGACGCGAGGAAGGCGGCATCCGTCGACTCGTGACGATCAGCACACCCTGAGTACTCCTGAGGTTCTTCCTGCCCTGTTACGATCCGCGCGGGCAGCCGCCCACGGCAGGGGAAGTGATGAGCGTCGACAGTCGTCTGGCATCGCGGGCCGAACCCGCTCTGCCCAGCGCGCCGACGAAGTCGAGCAGGCCGTTCCGCGCCGACATCCAGGGTCTGCGCGCCGTCGCTGTCGTCCTGGTGCTCCTGGAGCATGCCGGCCTGCCATTCACTCCGGGCGGCTTCGTCGGCGTCGACGTGTTCTTCGTCATCTCCGGCTTCCTCATCAGCGGGCATCTGGTCGAGTCGCTGCGTCATACGGGGCGGATCGACTTCGTCGGCTTCTACGCCGCCCGTGCCAGGCGCATCCTGCCGGCGGCGCTCGTCACGATCGTCGCCACTGCTGCCGCAGCCTTCGTCCTGGTGTCGCCGCTGCGCATCGTCGAGATCCTGCAGGATGCCGTCGCCTCGGCCCTCTCCGTGCCGAACCTGCTGTTCGCGGTACGCGAGACCGACTACCTCGCGGGAACGGCTCCGTCGCCATTCCAGCACTTCTGGTCGCTGGGAGTCGAAGAGCAGTTCTACATCGTGTGGCCGGTGCTGCTCCTCGCGGTCTTCCTCATCGCGCGCCGATCTCGCAGGGTGCTGATGGCCGTGATCGGTGCCGTCACCGTTGCCTCGTTCATCGCGTGCGTCATGACCACGTCCGACGCCCAGTCGCTGGCGTTCTTCTCACCGCACACCCGCGCGTGGGAGTTCGGCGTCGGTGCGCTGATCGCGGGCGGCGGCGCCCTGCTCACCCGAGTTCCGGCCGCCGTCGCCGGGGCCCTCACCTGGGCCGGCCTCGCGGCCATCCTGCTCGCTGTGCTCACCTACTCGGCGGAGCTCGCCTACCCCGGGGTCGCCGTGCTGCTGCCCGTCCTGGGAGCAGCCCTCGTGATCGGCTTCGGCGGCAACCGTGGCACACATGGCGCCGGAGCCACCGGAGGCGGAGGCGCCGGCGGGGCCGCCTCCCTGCTCGCGCGTCGCCCGGTGCAGTTCGTCGGCGCCATCTCCTACTCGCTCTACCTCGTGCACTGGCCGATCCTCGTGCTCACCCACGAGCACCTCGGGCTGGGCGAACCGCTCCCACTGCCCGTCGGCCTCGCCCTCGTCGTGGCGTCGGTGCCGGTGGCGTGGCTGCTGTTCAGGTTCGTCGAGTCGCCGTTCCGCACCGGTCGCAGCAGCCCGCGCGCCGTTCTGGTCCTGGCGCTCACCGTCACCGTCGTGATGGTCACCTGTCTGTCCGTCGGGGGCGCGGCCGCCATCCGGCTGCCCCTCAGCTCGGACCGCGTCGAGCAGCAGTCCCCCGCCAGCGAACTCCCGACGGGTACGGCCTTCGTCCCGGCCAACGTCGTTCCGACGCTCGCAGCGGCCGTCGAGGACACCGGGGTCATCTACACCGACGGATGCCAGCAGAACAAGAGCCGTTCGGCCGTCGTCACCTGTTCCTTCGGCGCGGTCGACTCCCCGCGCACGATCGCGCTGTTCGGCGACTCCCACGCCGGCCGCTGGTTCCCCGCACTGGACCGCGCGGCCGCATCGCTGGACTACAGGCTCGACACCTACACGAAGTCGGGATGCAGGTCGGAGGAGACGGTCGCTGCCTGGAACTCGACGGACAACCCCTCGTGCTCGCTCTGGCGCGACGACACCGTCGCGCGGTTGATGGCGGACCCCCCAGACGTCATCGTGCTGGCCAACCATCTCGGACCGCAGCCCGGCAGGAATGCAGCCGTCATGGAGGACCACTGGACGACCGGACTGTCAGCAGTGCTCGACCGCCTGCCGACGTCGAGCCTCGTGGTGATCCTGGCCGATTCGCCCGAGTTCACGAGTTCGCCCGTGCTGTGCCTCTCCTCCCATCTGGACGACGCCGACGGATGCTCCACCCCACGCTCGACGGCACTGAACCCCGCCATCCGCGATGCCCAACGCACCGCGGCGGCGCAGCACGGCGCCGTGGTCATCGACCTGACGGACTTCCTCTGCAACGAGTCCACCTGCCCCGCCGTCATCGGCCGGACCCTCGTCTACTCCGACGAGCATCACCTCACTGCCACCTTCTCGCAGACCCTGGCTCCAGCCATCACGCAGAGACTCGCGCCTTACCTCGACCGCATCCGATGACGTCGGCACGGCTCGCCCTGTTCGTGGTCGTCGCGATGATGCTCGCCGGCTGCAGCCAGCCTGCGTCGGCCGAATCCGACGCCGGCACCGGCACTGACGCCGGTGCCGCCGCAGTCACCGTCGTCGAGGACCTCGACTTCGGCGCTCCCGACGGCATCCGTCTCGACGTCTGCCTGCCGTCCGGGAGTTCCGCTGCACCACGGCCGGCGATCATCTCCGTCCATGGTGGCGGCTGGAGCCGAGGAGACAAGGCGCAACCGCAGTGGCGGAACGCCTGCACCTGGCTCGCCTCGGAGGGGTTCGTGGTCTTCCAGCCGAACTACCGACTGGCGCCGTCGCATCCGTTCCCTGCGGCCATCGACGACGTCACTGCGGCCCTCCGCTGGGCGCGTGCCGACCCGCAGGTGGCTCGCTTCGGCCACGACCCTGCGCGGATCGGGGCCTTCGGCGACTCGGCGGGAGGCAACCTGGTGTCGCTTCTCGGGACGCGGGGTGACGGCGACACCGCCGTCGGAACCCGCGTCGCAGCCGTCGTGGAGCTCAGCGCGCCCCTCGATCTCACCCTCTCGGGTCTCGCCATCGGCGACATGGGAACCGCGTTCCAGCGCATGCAACTCGACTACCTCGACTGCGCCGCATTCGACGGCTGCGTCGATGCCCGGGCCGCATCGCCCATGTACCAGGTCGACGCCAGCGACCCGCCGTTCTACATCGCCCACGCCGTCGACGAGTTCGTGCCGATCGAGCAGGCCGAGGAATTCGTCGGCCTGCTCGAATCCGCTGGAGTCGACACGACCTTCGTGCCGATCTCGGGCAGCGAGCATGCTCTGGGCTTCCTCGACGACGACCTGCGCGCCTCGATCGGCACGTGGCTGCGCGAGACGCTGGGCTAGATGGCAGGAGGAACGGATGCCGCAGGCAGCCGCAGCCAGCCGCCTCGTCTGCGTTCACCCGATGTTCGCTTGAACGCCGACAGGGCGAGGCGTTGACTGCCGTCATGGGCAGAACCGACGACGACGGCTATGAGGAGATGCTCCGCATCGAGGACCCGTATCGCGGGGAGGACTTCGAGACGGAGGAGGGCGTGGCGCCTGCGGCGTTCAACGGCGACGACGCCGCGCGACTCGCGGAGACCGAGTACGGCGCGCTCGGCGGAGGTTCCGTGGAGGAATTCGCGGCGAAGCACCGCGACGAGCATCGGCACAAGCGGCGCTGAGGAACGTCACCGTGGAGATCTTCATCCCCGTCCTGCTCGTCGTCATCACCGCCGTCATCTTCGACTTCACCAACGGATTCCACGACACGGCCAACGCGATGGCCACATCCGTCGCGACTGGAGCCCTGAAGCCGAAAGTGGCGGTACTCATCTCAGCCACGCTCAATCTGGTCGGCGCGTTCCTGTCCACCGCCGTGGCCAAGACCGTCTCAGACGGCATTCTCACCGAGAACGACGCCGGCCTGCCCAGCGTCACCCCCATCATGATCTTCGGGGGACTGGTCGGCGCCGTGCTGTGGAACCTCGCGACCTGGTGGCGCGGCCTGCCGTCGAGCTCCACCCACGCGCTCTTCGGCGGACTCATCGGCGCCGCCATCATCGGAGCCGGCTTCGACTCGGTGAACTACGCCGGGGTGGTGTCGAAGATCATCCTCCCGGCCCTCCTCTCGCCGTTCATCGCCGGCTTCGTCGCCCTCGCTGCCACCTACCTGGCCTACCGCATCACCTCGATGGCGAAGGCACGCGGGGCCGACCGGGGATTCCGGCACGGGCAGACCGTCTCGGCGTCGCTCGTCTCCCTCGCTCACGGCACGAATGACGCGCAGAAGACCATGGGCATCATCACCCTCACACTCATCGTGGCCGGTTACCAGGAAGCAGGTACGGCACCGCAATTCTGGGTGATCCTGATCTCGGGCCTGGCGATCGGCGCCGGAACCTACGCAGGAGGCTGGCGCATCATGCGCACAGTCGGCAAGCGCATCACCGATGTGCAGGCGCCTCAGGGATTTGCAGCCGAGACCAGTTCGGCATCGACGATCCTCGTGTCGTCCACGCTCGGCTTCCCACTCTCGACCACCCAGGTCACCTCGGGTGCCGTCGTGGGGGCCGGTCTCGGCCGTCGGCTCGCGGGCGTGCACTGGGGCGTCGTCGGTCGCATCGCGATCGCCTGGCTCATCACACTGCCGGCTGCCGCCCTGGTCGGCGCTCTCGCCGCACTGCTGGCGACGGCGGGCCCGATCGGCCTCGCGATCGTCGTCGTATTGGCCCTGGTGGCCGGGCTGGGCTTCGTCGCCCTGGCCAGGCGCAATCCCGTCACCCGCTCGAATGTCAACGACGAGGATCCGGCGGATGCCGATCGCACGACGGATGCCGCTCAGCCGGCCGGGAAGGCGTGATCCCATGGATCTCGAGATCGACTGGGGCTCGCTCGTCCTCGTGCTCGGAGTGGCCTTCATCACGACGGTGGCCGTCGTCGTGCTGTACTCGGTCGGGTTGCGACTGCTGTCACTCGGCGACCCGCAGAACGGAACGGCGCGACCCGTTGCGGCATCCGTCTCGGCCTGGATCCTCATCGGCATCTGCGGTGCGGTCGTGCTCTACGGCGTCTATCTGGTGATTCCGCAGTTCCACTGAGTTCACCGTCATGTAGCCCAGGGCATCTTGCGTCGCCGAGAATGTTGCTGGACACTCGAAATATGAAATCCCCCAATGAAGACGAGGCCGTTGCGGAGATCAAGTCCCGCCTGACGACTCGATTCCCGGATGCTCCTCGCGCCGACATCGAGGCGGTGGTCGACAGTGAGCATCACGCTTACGACGGTCGCCCTGTGCGGGCCTACGTGCCGGTTCTCGTCGAACGGGGCGCCAAGCAGAAGCTGCGCGCCCAGTCCACGCAAGAGGTCGCGTAGGTCGCACCCATGAGCAGCGCCATCGTGCGCTGGGAGACGTCGACGCCGAGCCAGGAGCGACGACACCGCATCCTCGAGCTCCTCAGTGCGCCGGAGCGCGCGCGCTGGGAGGCCGCGACGACGGAGCAGGGTGGCGATCGATTCCTCGTCGGGCGGATGCTGCTCCGCGAGCTGAGTGCGGAACTCCTCGGCCTTCCGCTCGAGGCCATCACGGTTCAGGCGGAGTGCCCGAGCTGCGGCGGACCGCACGGGATCCCGCGGATCAGCGTGCACGGAGCGGCCGCCCCGCACGCCGGCCTCTCGCACACCACCGACCTCGTCGTCGCCGTGATCCTCCCGGCCACGGCGGGATCCGCCGTCGGGATCGACGTGGAGACCGTTGCCGGCTCCCGCGAGCGCCTGACCGCGATCGATGAGCTCGTACCGGTCCAGCCGGGATCCCGACGTGTCAGCACGGCACGCGCCACCCTCCGCCGCTGGACTCGCGTCGAGGCCGTGCTGAAGGCCGACGGGCGGGGACTGCTGGTCGACCCCCGAGCTGTCACGGTGCAGCGCGCGGCCGGCCGGCTCACGGCATCCGTCGCCGGAAGCGAGACCGGCTACACCGTGCTCGACCGGAGCATCGGCATGGGCCTCCGCAGGCGAGCCGTCGTGAGCGTCGCCATCGCCGACCCCCTCAGCGGGCGGAGGCCGCAGGCAGAGCCGGAAGCTCGGGCTCGTACAGCCACGCCGTGAACAGAGCGCCCAGCGCCAGACCTGTCTGGGCCTCGGCGAGCGCCACGAACTCCGCCGTCGACGCCGTGTCGTGGCGCATGAGGGTGGTCCAGGCGCGCAGCACCCCGAAGAACGCCGCGTCGCCCACGACCAGGCGCAGAGCATGCAGGGTGAGCGCCCCGCGCTTGTAGACGCGGTCGTCGAACATGTGCGCCGCACCGGGATCGCCGACGATGAGGTCGGTCGGCAGGTGCGAGAGCTCCACCCGGTACTGGTGGGCGAGGGCGTCGGCGCTCACCGAGCCGGAGGCCTCGGACCAGATCCACTCGGCGTAGCAGGCGAAGCCCTCGTTGAGCCAGATGTCCTTCCACGCCGCGAGCCCGACACTGTTGCCGAACCACTGGTGGGCGAGCTCGTGGGCGACCAGGCGCTCCGATCCCCCGCGCCCGTCGGCGTGATTCGACCCGAACACGGCGAGGCCCTGAGCCTCCAGCGGGATCTCGAGCACGTCGGCCGTCACCACGACGCCGTAGGACTCCATCGGGTACTCTCCGAACGCCTGCTCGAAGACCGAGACCATGCGGGGAACGTCGGCGAAGTCGGCGAGCACCGCCCGCTCGATCGCCGGCGGGAAGTACAGCGTGCCCGCGGTGCCCTCGAGGCCCAGATCGGTTGCCGCGTACCGCCCGATCTGCACTGTCGCGAGGTAGGTGGCCGTCGGCTCCGGCTGCTCGTACGTCCACTGGCCGCGTCCGGCCACCACCCGGAAGTTGGCGAGCCTCCCGTTGCAGACCACCCGGTAGGCGGCCTCGGTCTCGAAACGGATGCGGTAGCTCGCCTTGTCGGACGGGTGGTCGTTGCACGGGAACCACGTCGGGGCGCCCGAGGGCTGCGATGCCACGAGGAGTCCGTCGTCGAGCTCCTCCCAGCCGAGGGTCCCCCACCGGGTGCGGCGGGGGCGCGGGGCGCCGGCGTACTCCACGGTGACCACGAACGACTCTCCCTCGACGAGAGGCAGCACCGGGGTCACCCGAAGCTTGGTGGCGGTCTGCCGGAAGTCCACCCGGCGTCCGCCGATGCTCACGCGCGACGCCCGCAGCCCCACGAGGTCGAGGCTGAAGCGACTGAGCTGCTGGGTGGCGACGGCCGAGATGGTGGCCACTGCGGCCAGGCGATTCGTGCTGATGCGGTACTTCAGGTCGAGGTCGTAGCCGAGCGTGCTGTACCCGCCGTTGCCACTTGCGGGCAGGTAGGAATCACCGGCGCTCTCGGCGCCGACTCCGACGACAGCCATCACCGCACCCGCACGTGGTAGTCCGCCGTCGAGACGACGCGCCACGGTCCGATCGGGTTGCCGCTCCACCGGCTGCCGACGGGAACCTCCTCGCCGCGCATCACGAGCGAGGCGGGTCCGACGGTGGCGTGCGCGCCGATGCGGGCGGCGGGGAGGATGACGCTGTGCGGCCCGAGGGTCGCTCCAGCGTCGAGCGAGACGACATCCATGCTCATGATTCGATCATGGAACAGGTGGGTCTGCACGACGCAGCCGCGATTCACGGTCGATCCGTCGCCGAGGCGCACGAGGTCGGCCTCGGGCAGCCAGTAGCTGTCGCACCAGACACCACGGCCGATCGATGCCCCGAGGGTGCGCAGCCACACGGCGAGGGCCGGGGTTCCGGCGGCCGACTGCGCGAACCAGGGCGCTGCGACCATCTCGACGAAGGTGTCCGAGACCTCCGTGCGCCACACGAAGCTCGACCAGAGCGGATGCTCTCCCACCCTGATGCGCCCGACGAACACCCACTTCGCGATGGAGGTGACGGATGCCGCGACCCCGCCGGCCACCAGCATCACGACGCCGCTCAGCAGCACTGTGACGATGGGGCCCGTCGACTCCACGAGCACGGCGAGCGCGAAGAACACCCCGAGGCCGATGCCGCAGGTGACGAAGACGGGCAGGATGCGGCAGAGCTCCCAGAGGGTGCGGGCCAGCCGCAGGCCCGGCGTCGGGTTGTAGGTGCGCGTCTCGTCGCCGGCCACGTTCGCGCGGCGGAGGCGCACGGGGGGAGAGCCCAGCCACGACGACCCGGCCTTCGACTTCGCGGGCGCCACCGAGAGCACGGCCACGAGCGAGTCCTTCGCCACCCTGTGCCCCGGGGCCGCCATGCCCGAGTTTCCGAGGAACGCGCGCTTGCCGATGCGCGCGGGTCCGACGACCATCCAGCCGTCCTGCAGCTCATAGGACGCCACCATGGTGTCGTCGGCGAGGAAGGCATGGTCGTCGATCGTGGTCATCGACGGGATCAGCAGCACGGTCGACGCCTCGACTCCACGGCCCACCTTCGCTCCCAGCATCCGGAGCCAGACGGGGGTGAACAGGCTGGAGTACAGCGGGAAGAGCAGCGTGCGGGAGGCGTCGAGCAGGCGCTCGGTGCTCCACGCCTGCCACCCGATGCGACTGCGCACGGGGTGTCGCCCCTCGTTCAGCCCGATGGCGAGCAGTCGCACCAGGACGACGACGAGCCCGGCGAAGACGACGCCGGTGACGAGGGTCGCCGGGACGAGCCAGGCTGCAGCGGCGAGCGCAGCCTCACCCAGGTCGTCCGCTCCGCGCATCCCGGCGGCGATGACGACTCCGCCGGCACCGAATGCGACGATCGGCAGGAGCGAGAGCACGAGCGAGGCCGCGGCATAGGCCCACAGCCAGCGGGTGCGGCGAGCCGGCTCCGGGCGGTCGCGCCGTGCCGGAGCGGGGCCGACGCGCTCGGCGGGAGAGCCGGCCCAGCGCTGGCCGGACGGGACGCGCCCGAACACCGCCGACCCCGGCGCGATCTCGGCGTACTTGCCGATGCGGGCACCCGGCAGCAGCGTGCTGCGCGCGCCGATGGTGCTGTGGGCGCCGATGCGCATGCGTCCGATGCGCACCACGTCGCCGTCGATCCAGTAGCCGGCGAGGTCGACCTCGGGTTCGACGGCGGCGCCCTCCCCGATCGTGAGCATGCCCGTGACGGGCGGCATGGTGTGCAGGTCGACGTTGGGGCCGATCTTCGCGCCCAGGGCGCGGGCGTAGTAACTGACCCAGGGCGCTCCGGCGAGGCCGACGGCGCCGATCTGGTGGGCGACCTGGTCGGCGAGCCACATGCGCATGTGCACCGAGCCGCCACGGGCGTAGTCCCCGGGCTCGACGCCGGAGAGCAGCATCCGGGCTCCGACAACCGCGATGGCCATGCGACCGAACGGGGTGACGAAGACGAGGATGCCGAGGACGAGCATCCACAGCGGCACGACGGGCAGGAAAGCGAAGTCGTCACTGACCCAGGCCAGGATCTGCGCAGCCGAGAGCAGGAAGATCAGCCAGCGCACCCCGCGCAGGATGAACAGCGGAATGCCGACCAGGGTCTGCAGCCACTGCGTCGAGCGCGGAGTGGGAGCCGACTCACGGAAGCTCGCGACTCCATCGTCGGTCTGGGCGCGCACCCGGGTGTCGAGCTCTGCCGCCATGGCGCCGAGGCGCGGGTAGTCGTAGATGTCGGCGACGGTGAACTCCGGATCTCGCTCACGGATGCGGGTCACGAGCTGAGCCGCAGACAGCGACCCACCGCCCAGGTCGAAGAAGCTGGCATCGGCTCCGGATGCCGGCACTCCCAGCACGGCCAGCCAGTGCTCCGAGAGCCACCGGGTCGTGGAGTCGCCGTCGGCGTCGGCCGAGCCCTCCGTGGTCAGCGGCCACGGCAGCGCCGCCTTGTCGACCTTGCCCGAGGTGCGCGTCGGGAGCTCGTCGACGATCGCGAGGAGCGGAACGATGGCAGCGGGGAGTTCTTCGCCGAGGCGCGCACGTGCGGCACCCTGGTCGAAGGAATCCCTGTCTGCGACGGCGATGTAGCCCACGAGCACCTGGTTGCCTGCATCGGTGCGGCGCACGGCGACGGCGGCACCGGTGACGCCGGGGAGCGCCTGCACGGCAGCCTCCACCTCGCCGAGTTCGATGCGGCGGCCGCCAACCTTCACCTGGTCGTCGGCTCTTCCCTGGAAGACGAGGCCGGCGCGGTCGAACTGAACGAGATCGCCGCTGCGGTAGGCGCGGTCCCAGCCGAGGCTCGGCAACGGGGCGTACTTCTCGGCATCCTTCGCCGGATCGAGGTAGCGGGCGAGCCCGACTCCCCCGATGATGAGCTCGCCCACCTCGCCGTCGGCAACGGGGTTGCCAGTGGCGTCGACCACGGCGAGCGACCAACCCTGGAGGGGCAGCCCGATGCGCACGGGCACCGATCCGTCGAGCAGGGCGGCGCAGGCCACCACCGTCGCCTCGGTCGGGCCATAGGTGTTCCAGACCTCGCGCTCGGCAGAGGCGAGGCGCTGGGCGAGGTCGGGCGGGCACGCCTCGCCGCCGAAGATGAGGAGACGCACGTTCTCGAGGGACTCGACGGGCCAGAGCGCTGCGAGGGTCGGCACCGTCGACACGACGGTGATGCCGTGTGTGACGAGCCACGGACCGAGGTCCATGCCCGAGCGCACGAGTGAGCGCGGTGCCGGAACGAGGCAGGCCCCGTAGCGCCAGGCGAGCCACATCTCCTCGCACGAGGCGTCGAAGGCCACGGAGAGTCCGGCGAGCACCCTGTCGCCGGGCCCGAGCGGGGCGCCCTGGAGGAAGAGCCCGGCCTCCGCGTCGACGAACGCCGCCGCGGAGCGGTGCGAGACCGCGACACCCTTCGGCGTGCCCGTCGAACCCGAGGTGAAGATGATCCACGCGTCGTCGTCGACGGTCGGAGACGTGAGGATGGGCGTGGCGTGAGTGCTCTGGTGGGCCGCGGCGCCGTCGAACAGGGGAACGGTCGGGACGGCATCCGTCGCCCCGATCGGCGCGTCCGTCGCGGCATCCGGAGCCCCATGCCGGACCGCATGGGGAACCGCACCGAGCCGCTCGGTGGCCACGAAGCCTCCGCGTCCGGAGATCACGCCCACCACCTCCGCCTCGCCGAAGACGAGGTCTGCGCGCTCCTGGGGGTCGTCGGCGTCGACGGGGACGTAGGCGGCGCCGGCCGCGATGACGCTGAGGATGGCGATGTAGAGCTCACGCGCGCCGGACTCCATGCGGATGCCGACCCTGTCGCCGCGCCGCACGCCCGCCTCGTGCAGGCGGGCGGCCGACTGCACCACGGCGGCCATGAGCTGCCTGTAGCTCAGGGCGCCGACAGCGTCCTCGATGGCCGAGGAGTCAGGATGCTGCGCCGTCGTCTGGCGGAGGACATCGAGGAGAGTGCGCGGCGCGGGCGCATCGGCGGCGCGATCGAGGACTCCGGCGAGGGGTGCGGTCACTGTCTCACTCCAACTCGCATCGAATCACGGGCGCGCGCCCGCGAGTTCAGCGCGGCGACCCACGGGCGATCGTATGTCCGGCGTCAGTCCGAGAGGGAAGCGATGAGTTGCGCCTTGGTGAACTTCCCGTAACCGGTGAGGCCCTTCTCGCGGGCTCGGCCGCGCAGCTGCACGACGGTGAGTGCGCTGAGATCGCCCCGCTCGGCGGCCTCGCCTGCGAGGGCGCTGGCGCGGGTCTTCGTGGGAGTGCTCACCTCGGCCGGTGCCGGCTCGGCCTCGGCAGGCACGATCACGACGTCGCCTTCGCTCGGCACCGAGACCTTCGCGGGCCTCTTCGCCGTCGCGGGGGTCGCCTTCTTCGCCGTCGTGGGCGCAGTCTTCGCGGGCGCAGCCTTCGCCTTCGCTGGCGCGGCCTTCTTCGCCGTCGTAGGCGCCGCCTTCTTCGCGAAGGCATCCTTCTTCGCGCGCCTCGCGGCGTCCTTCTCGATCTTCGCGGCGTGGATCTTCAGCTCCGACTCGATCTTGGCCGCACGCTTCTTGGCCTTCGCGCCGGCCTTCTTCGCGGTGCGCTTGGCCTCGGCGACGGCATCCTTCGCCTTCTCCAAAGCTTTCTCGGCGGCCTTCTCGATCTTGTTCTTCGCCATTCGATCAATCCCATCGTCAGTGGTGCAATTGGCGACCCAGTCTGTCACTCCGAGGTGAACGACGCCGATGCGAAACGACATGTATGACAGAGACGGGAGATCCGGCCGTTGTCGGATGCCGCCGACAGGCGTACCGTCTGCGGTATGGACTGGCTGACGCTGGCGGTTCTCGCGGGGGTGGTGATCCTGGTCATCGCCGGCCGATTGCTGTGGAAGCGTTTCTATCGGCCGAAGCCCGGCATCCGTCGAGACGACGACAATGCCGACGCCGAGCGAGAGGCCCACGTCGCCGCGGAGGAGATCAAGCGCCACCGCGACATCGACCGGGGCATGTTCGGTCCGGGCGTCTGAGCCTCGGATCTGCGAGCCTGCTGGCACGCACCAGTGTGAACTCGCGTTGCGCGCCTCCCCGCCTGAGGCGCGCTCATCTGCCACGCTCGGGTCTGCCACACGCACCGCGTGGGGGTGCTACACCTGCCTTGACCCTTCACATCTGGAGACCAGCCGATGACCACAGTTCCTCCCGCACCCGCGGCTCCCCTCGACGCTCCCCTCTACGGAGCCTCCTTCGGCCAGGCCGTCTCGCGCTTCTTCAAGAAGTACGCGACCTTCTCGGGCCGCGCCAGCCGCAGCGAGTTCTGGTGGTCGTACCTCTTCCTCGTCATCGTCAGCACCATCCTCTATGTCCTCCTGCTCGTCGGCCTGACGAGCGGAGGCGTGACGACGGATGCCACGACCGGTGCCGCCATGGTGAACCCCTCGCCCTTCGGCATCATCATGACGATCATCTACGTCATCTGGGGCCTGGCCGTCCTCGTTCCGACGCTCGCGATCAGCTGGCGCCGCCTGCACGACACGAACCGCTCGGGAGCCTTCTGGTTCCTCGGTCTCATCCCGTTCGTCGGCGGCATCATCGTGCTCGTGTTCTTCATCCTCGAGTCCGACCCGGCCGGCGCGCGCTTCGACCGCCGCTAGTCCCGGCGGCCGTCCTGCGGCATCCGCTCTCCGAAGCCCCCGATCTCTCGATCGGGGGCTTCGTCGTTTCGCGCACTCGGCATGATGCTCCCGCAGGCCCGACTAGCCTGAAGAGGTGGAGTACGTCATCGAATTCGACACCAAGCCGCAGCTGGTCGGCACCTTCCACTCGCAGGCAGAGGCCGAGGACGCCGCCGAACGGATCGCGGCGCACCGCGGGGTCTCGTCGTGGCGGGTGCGCCAGGTCTTCAACGGCGCGATGGCCCTGGCCGAACTGCGCTGAGTCGCATGGAGATCGACGACGGCGACGATCCGCGGTTCGTGAGCCCCGAGCCCTGCCCGCAGTGCGGCGATGCCATGAACGGCGGCGTGATCGGCGGCGATGACATCGGCATGCTCATCTCGCTGCGCTGCCTCGGCTGCGGTTACAGCGCGCTGGTCGATCCGTTCGTGTGAGCGCCGGTCGCTGAGGCCAAAACAAAGTCCGCGGTGGGAACTTGGTGCTACTCACTCGAACGGAACGAGATCCAGCTCCTGGAAGTCGGCCACTTCTGGCACCCAGCGCGTCTCGACGAACTGCACGTGAGCAGGGTGCCCGTTGTACGCGGCGTAGGCAGCTGCATCCGGGAACTCCATCGAGAACTGGAAGTCGTGGGTGCTCTTCTCGCTGACCTGACGGGAGATGCGGAAGCTCTCGACACCCGGAATGGCGGGGAGGATGGCGGCTGCATCCGCCAGGAAGGCCCGCTCCTCAGTCGAATCGCTCGGATGCCGCAGGACGAAGCTCACTGTGTGCTGGATCACCGCTCCACCGTAGCGCTGACGGCGCAGCAGTCGTAGAGTTCCGCGACATGGACGACCACGAGATCAGGCCGCTGACCGCTGAGACCTGGGACGCCTTCGCCGACCTGGCCGAGCGGCACAACGGGGTGTGGGGCGGATGCTGGTGCACCTGGTTCCATCCGGCGTGCGAGGAGAAGGGTCAGACCGCCGAGGGCAATCGCGCCTACAAGGAACGACTGGTGCGCGAGGGGCGGGCGCACGCCGCGCTGGTGTTCGACGGCGACACCGCGATCGCCTGGGCCGAGTACGGGACGCCGCACGAGCTGCCCATCATCCATCATCTGAAGCAGTACACGGCGACCCTCGACCGTCTGCCCGACTACAGGATCACCTGTCTCTTCGTCGACAAGAACCACCGTCGCGATGGCGTCGCGGAACTCGCCGTGCGCGGAGCCGTCGAGCTGATCGGACAGGCAGGTGGAGGGATCGTGGAGGGCTACCCGCACGACGTTCCTCCGGGGAAGAAGGTGTCGGCATCGTTCCTCTACAACGCCACCCGCACTCTCTACGAACGGGTGGGCTTCACTTTCGTGCGACCCAAGGGCCAGGGCAACACTGTGATGCGCATGGAGGTCCCGGACTCGCGCCGCGAGAGCGCGCGTCGGTAGGGCGCGCTAGCGTCGTAGCATGGTGAGCTTTGCCGACAAGCCGATCTTCGACGTCACGATCGAGGAGTGGGAGGCGTACCTCTCGGGCACGCCAGACGACGGTGGCGTACGGCTGAAGCTCCGCAAGAAGAACTCGTCCGCCCCGGGGATCACGTGGTCGGAGGCCCTCGACGTGGCACTCTGCTACGGCTGGATCGACGGGCAGGCCGGTCGCTTCGACGAGGACTACACGCTGCAGGCGTTCACTCCCCGCCGCAAGAACAGCCCGTGGTCTCAGATCAACCGCGAGCACGTGGCCCGCTTGATCGAGGAGGGACGGATGCGGCCCGGCGGCATCGCCGAGATCGAACGCGCCAAGGCCGACGGCCGCTGGGACGCCGCCTACCGCCAGAAGGACGCCGTGGCCCCGCCCGACCTCCAGATCGCGCTGGACAACAGTCCCGCCGCCGCGGCGTTCTTCGAGACCCTCACCAAGATCGACCGATTCCGGGTCTACTTCCGCATCGGCAACATCAAGACGCCGGCGGTGCGTGCTGCGCGCATCAGCGATGTCATCGAGAAGGCCGAACGGGGCGAACAGCACTACCGCTGACGGGCGAGTCGGAGCAGACTCGGAGCGAACCCCGGAGGCGCACCATGACCACCATCGGAACCTGGAACCTCGAGAACCTGTTCTCCCCCGGCAGCCCGTTCGGGCCGACGGATGCGACCACGTTCGCGCGCAAGGCCTCCTTGCTCGCGTCGACGATCACCACCGCCGACCTCGACGTGCTCGCGGTCGAGGAGGTCGGCGATCCGGCGGCGTTCGACGCCCTCATCGACGCCCTCGGCGCCGGCTGGACCGGCGTGCTGTCGACGCACTTCGACGTCGACCACGCCATCAGGGTGGGGTTCCTGTCGCGGCTGCCGATCGAGGAGACGACCGAGCACACCGCCATCCCGGTCGCCCTGCAGTCGACGCCGACATCGGACGACGGCACGCCGCTCTCGACCATGGGCAGGGGCGCACTGAGAATCCGCGTGACCGTGGGCGGGCATCCGCTCGACCTCGTCGTCGGGCACCTGAAGAGCAAGCTGCTCTCGTTCCCGGGCCGGGTGCCGGGCACGACGTCGTTCTCGCCGCGCAACGAGGCACAGCGCGCTCGATTCGCCGCCTACGCGCTCAACCGCCGCGCAGCCGAGGCCGTGGCGATGCGCGGGGTCGCCGACGACCTGCTCGACGGCGAGGGTGTCACACGGTTGCTGGCGGTGCTCGGCGACTTCAACGACGAGGTGCGGGCTGCGACGACCCAGATCCTGCAGGGTCCTCCCGGATCGGAGATCGGCACACGCGGCGAGAAGTCGCCCGACAAGGGCGACGCCTGGCGCCTGCTCAATCTCGCCCCCCTCATTCCCGAGGAGCGGCGCTTCTCCCGCGTCTTCGAGGGCCGCGCCGAGCTCATCGACCACATCTTCGTCTCGACGGCGCTGCGAGCCCATGTCACGACGGTCGACACCGTGACCGGAGCGACGGCACTCCCGTCGATCACCCCGGATGCCACCGCCCGTAAGGACTCGCCGGTCTCCGATCACGCGATGGTGGTGGCGACGCTCGACGTGTGATCTTCACTGCCGGTTGCGCATCCGATGTCGGAGCGCAGCGGCCTGTCTCACTGGGGATCGTCGTGCTGGTCGCCACTCGGGTGGGCCGAGGTCGGGTGGAGGCATGATCTCGGGGCTGCCATCGACCATGCGCACTCGCCAGCCGCCGCGGGTCTCGATGGTGCGGTGGTGGAACCAGCACAGCAGCACGCCGTTCTCGACGTGCGTTCGTCGCTCGACCGCCCACGGAACCACATGGTGCGCCTCGGTCTCGACCGCCGGGCGTCCGCAGATGACGCACCCGCCGTCTCTGGCATCCATCGCCCGCCGCTGGACCCGGTTGAAGCATCGTTCCGTGGTACCCAGGGCGAGGATCTTCCCGTTCGCGGCGAGGTCGACGGCCTGGATACCGTTCGCACAGCACACCTGCCGCACGGCCGCCATCGAGAGCGGCACCTCGAGACCGTCGACATGACCGACCCCGTGGCCGGACTCATGATCGGCAGCGTGGACGGTGACGACCATCGTCGGGGACGCCCCGCCCAGGGTGGGCAGTTCCCCGGACCGGGCGGCGATGTCGAACACCGTCGCGAACGCGTCGTGCTGACGTTGACTGCGGGTGCGCGGATCCTTGAGCTGCACCGCATCCAACCCGTCCTGCTCGGCCTGCAGTTCGACAGCAGCGCGATCCTCCTCGGCCATGAACTTCTCCGACTGGCGCGGGTTCGTCATCGACGTGAACACTGCCTGCATGGCACCGGCGACTTCGGGAACGAGGAGGCCTCCGCACGGGATCAGGCCGTTCCGGGCAGGCTTGAACCAGAACCCGCGCGACGCGAAGTCCTTCTCGGTCGGCTCGGCACCGTCGGGGTTCAGGTACGCCGCCCACGTGCCCGCCTGGATCTCGGTGATCGACGGCGGCACCGGCGGTTCCGCCACCATCCCGGGCTCGGCCGGCTCCCCGATCGCCGCGCAGACGAGTTCATGCTCGGCGGGTGGGAACCTCGAGTACGTATCGGTCGGGGCTCCGCGCTTCGCCTGACTGAGGATGCGGGTGATGGTGCGCGCCGAGTCGATGCCCAACCGTCCACACGCCAGCCCCGCCCGGACGGCGTCGAACTCCGCCGGCAGCACTTCACCGGCCAGGGTCGTGTCCTGCCGGGTCTGGGCACCCAGCCGCAGCCGGGCCCGAGCTGTGGGCAGGCCCACTCGGGTGACGTGCTCCAGCAACTCTGCCGGGGTGGGGAACCCCATGCGCTTCGCCAGAGACTCCGACCCCAGAATCGGACGGGACCGGTCAGCGACCTCTCCTGCCGTGAGGACCCGCACCGCGTCGGCGGCGCGGCCGGAGTCTTCAGACACGGCGGCGACGAGCAGCAGATCCTGATCCGACAGGCTGGACATGACCCCGGCCCCGGCGGCTTCAGCGAGCAACGCACGCGTCGCGAGCAGCGCCTCCCGCATCCGCTGACCGAGTGATTCCATACCTTCAACTTACGGGCACCCACTGACACTCGAGCCGCGAAATCTGTATCTTGATCAGGTGTTGTTGATCCACAGCCTGTGGAAACCGGGGCATTCCGGCAGGGCTGTGGAGGAGTCCCCCGCGGTGATCTCGATACGCCTACTCGCTCCGCTCGCGGGCTACTCGCTCAGCGGAGGGAGGTGTGCGAGAGGCGCTTCGGGCGCGGGCTCCGCCCGGGCCTCAGCGAGCGGATCGGGCTCGGGCCTCAGCGAGCGGATCGGGCCCGGCCTCGGCGAACGCTCCAGAGGGGATCAGCGACCGACGAGGCTCGCGACGTGCGCCTCGAGCTGGTCCCCGACATCGACTCCGTCGGGGTCGTAGAGCCACTGCAGCTGCAGGCCGTCCCACAGGGCGACCAGCCACGCCGCCTCGAACCACGGATCGACGTCGGGCCCGAGGTCGAGCCGACTGATGATCCCGGCGAAGCGGTCGATCGCCATCGCGAAGCGCTGCTCGAAGTAGTAGTGGGCGGGATGCGACGGCGCTGCCGCCTCTGCTGAGAGAACGGCGTAGAGCTCGATGAGGCCTGGCTGGGAGGTGGCATCGCGTCGGGCGCCGTCGGGCAGGGAGAGCATGGTGCCGCGTGGATCGGTCTGCGGGTCGAAGACCGTGCGCTCGCCGATCGTGGAGTCGCGGCGCTCGATCACCGCCGCGAGCAACTCCTCCTTGCTGGAGAAGTGGTGCAGCAGCGTCGACTTGCCGATGCCGACCTGCTCGGCGATCTCGCGCAGGCTCGCCGCATAGAAGCCACGACTCGCGAAGACGGCGGAGGCCTCCACGATGATCTGCTCCCGGCGCTTGCGACCCGGAGCGTAGCCGAGGTCGTTCGTCCACGGCGCGAAGTCCGGCGTCGGTTCCGCATTCGATCCGTCGACGCGCGAGGTCCCCGTGGGGGCCGTTGCCACCCCTTGCAGCTGACGCAGGTGAGTCTCGAGCATCGACGGCACGTCGACACGGTCGGGCAGGTACAGCGATATGAGCTGCAGGCCGTCCCAGGCCGCAGCGAGGCGGATCGCCTCGCCGACGGCGTCAGTCTCTGCGGAAAGCTCTCCATCGGCGATGACCCGCGCGAAGAACTGCCCTGAGAGCCCGCGCAGGCGCCGGTGCCGCTCTCGAAAGCGAGCGTGCGCGGGGTGAGCGGAACTGGTCGCCTCTCCGGCGAGCGTCGCGAACAGCGGGATGTAGCCGGGGCGCAGGGCGTTCTGGCGGGCGATCTCGACGAAGACGTCGACCCCGATCACCCGCTCGCCTATGCGGTCCTCGTTGGCCTGCTCCAGACCGTCGACGATCACGTCGAGGATCTCGTCCTTCGAGGAGAAGTGCTTGAGCACCCCCGGATGCGACAGCCCGGCCTCCGCGGCGATGTCACGGAGGGACACCGCACCGAAACCGCGCTCGACGAACAGGGTGGCGGCCGATTCGAGGATGGTCGCGCGCGTGCGAGCGGCGCTGGCGGCCCGCGCATTCGCGGCGCCGGCGGCGGCGATGTACACCACGCCCATGAGTCCCCCATCAGTCCGCTCGGGAGCCATCCTCCCACAGCCGGTTACCAGTCGGGCGGCATCCGACTACCACGTGATCACTATTGAGTTACCACACGGTCTAATTTCATGTATGCTCATCCGCGAGCCGATGGCGGCTCAGGTTCATTCGAAAGGAACCCCATGACAGAGTCGTCAATGGCTGGCGCAGCGACATCGCTGGGCGCGCAGTCCGATCTCCTCCTGGCCGAGTCGGCCACGGCGGGCAAGCAGAGCGGAAAGGCGCCTCGGGGCTTCCTCCCCGGTCTCGCCTTCTCGAACTTCGGCGTCTACCTCGCCCTGCTCACCCCGGTGATGGTCTCGCTCGCCTTCAAGGTGCAGCACATCACCTCGTCGCCCGAGGAGGCGACCGCCCAGCTCGGCATGATCATGGGGGTCGGCGCCCTGTTCGCCCTCATCTGCAACCCTCTCGTCGGCCGCCTCTCCGACCGCACGGCCTCCCGCTTCGGCATGCGTCGCCCGTGGATGCTCGGCGGCGTGCTCGTGGCCCTCGGCGCCTTCACTCTCATCGGCGTCGCGACCAGCACCTGGATCGTGCTCATCGGCTGGTGCATCGTGCAGGCGGCCCTGAACGGCGTGCTCGCCGCATCGACCGCGACGGTTCCCGACCAGGTTCCGGTCTCGGGTCGCGGCAAGGTGTCCGGCATCGTCGGCCTGACCACGCCCCTCGGCATCCTCGGGGGCAGCTTCCTGGTGAACTTCCTCGCCGATGACGTCAGCCGCTTCGTCGTTCCCGGCGTGATCGCCGTGATCGCGGTGGTCGTCTTCGTCCTCGTGCTGAAGGACCGCGTGCTCACCGAGAAGCCGGCCGAGCGCTACGGCGTCAAGGACTTCTTCGGATCCTTCGTCTTCAACCCGCGCAAGCACCCCGACTTCGGCTGGACCTGGCTCACGAAGTTCCTCGTCATGTTCGGCTACGCAGGCATCGCCACATTCCTGCCGTTCTACCTCGTCGAGCAGTTCAAGCTCAGCGAGCAGGATGCGATCGGCACCATCCTCATGGCCAACCTCGCGTCGATGGCGGCGATGGCAATCTCGGGCCCCATCGGCGGCATCCTCTCCGACAGGATCGGCAAGCGCCGCCCGTTCGTGGCCGTCGCCGGCGGAGTCATGGTGATCGGACTCGTCGTGCTGGCGTTCGCCCCGAGCATCGGGGTCGTCCTCGTCGCCCAGGCGATCATCGGCTTCGGCGCCGGCTCGTTCATGTCGGTCGACATGGCGCTCGCGACCGAGGTCCTGCCGAACGCGGCCGACGCAGCCAAGGACCTCGGTGTGCTCAACATCGCCAACGCGCTCCCCCAGTCGATCGCCCCGGCCATCGCCCCCATGATCATCGCCTTCGGCGCCACGACGGCGCTCGGCGGCTACACCGTCTACTACCTCTTCGGCGCGCTCGTCGCCCTCGCCGGCGCCGTGCTCGTCTACCGCATCAAGGGAGTGAAGTAACACCCATGACCGACGCCATCGATTCCATCGAGACGGATGCCGCGGCATCAGTCGACCCCACCTACCGTGACGCACGGCTGCCCGTCGACGAGCGCGTGGCGAACCTGCTCGGCCAGATGACCCTGGAGGAGAAGGCCGGGCTGTTCTTCCAGACCATGATCGCCATGAGTCAGGACGGCGAGCTCGCGCAGGCCGACCCCACCTTCGGACTCGAGTCGAATGAGGCGATGGTCATCGGCAAGGGCATGACGCACTTCAACGTGCTCGGCTCAGCGCCGTCGGGCGAGCTCATGGCGGCCTGGCACAACAAGGTGCAGGAACTGGCGGCGACGACCCGTCTCGGCATCCCCGTCACCATCTCCACCGACCCCAGGCACTCGTTCAGCGACAACCCCCTCGCCGGCATGCTGTCCGGCCCGTTCTCGAGCTGGCCCGAGACCGTCGGTCTCGCCGCCATCCGCGACGAGGCTCTCGTCGAGCGGTTCGCCGACATCGCACGCCAGGAGTACACGGCCGTCGGCATCCGGGTGGCGCTGCATCCGCAGGTCGACCTCGCCACCGAACCGCGTTGGGGCCGCCAGGTCGCCACCTTCGGTGAGGACCCCGAGCTGACGAGCGCTCTCGGAGCGGCCTACATCCGCGGCTTCCAGGGCTCCGAGCTGGGTTCGGCATCCGTCGCCACCATGACGAAGCACTTCCCCGGCGGCGGCCCGCAGATGGACGGGGAGGACGCCCACTTCCCCCATGGGCGCGAGCAGGTCTACCCGGGCGGCCAGTTCGAGCTTCACCTCAAGCCGTTCGAGGCCGCATTCGAGGCCGGAACCAGCCAGATCATGCCCTACTACGGCATGCCGGTCGGCACCGAGTACGAGGAGGTCGGCTTCGGCTTCAACAAGAGCGTCATCACCGGCCTGCTGCGCGAACGCTACGGCTTCGACGGCATCGTCTGCACCGACTGGGGGCTCATCTCCGACTCCGAGATCTTCGGCCAGCCGTTCCCGGCGCGCGCCTGGGGCGTCGAGCACCTCACCCCTCGCGAGCGCATGGTGAAGGTCATCGAGGCCGGCGTCGACCAGTTCGGCGGCGAGGCGATCCCCGAGCAGCTCGTCGAGCTGGTCGAGTCCGGCGAGATCAGCGAGGCACGCCTCGACGAGTCTGCCCGTCGGCTCCTCCGCGAGAAGTTCGTGCTCGGACTCTTCGACGCCCCGCTCGTCGACGTGGCTGCTGCCGGCATCGTCGTCGGATCCGAGGAGTTCCGTGCCGCCGGCGAGGCCGCGCAGCGCGCCTCGATCACGGTGCTCACGAACTCCGTGCTGACGAACCCGGTGACGGATGCCGGTTCTCCTGCGCTGCCGTTCGCCACGGGCCTCAAGCTCTACGTCGAGGGCATCGACGCCGCCATCGCGGCCGAGTACGGCACCGTCGTCGCCACCCCGACCGAGGCCGACGTCGCGATCATCCGCACGCACGCTCCGTTCGAGGTGCGCAGCACGATGTTCGAGAACTTCTTCCATCAGGGGTCGCTCGACTTCACCGACGAGGCCGTCGCGCACCTGCGCGAGGTGGCGGCATCCGTGCCCACCATCGTGGACGTGCACCTCGATCGCCCGGCCATCCTCACGCCGATCGTCGCCTCGCCCGGAGCGCCGGCCGCGATCGTCGCGAACTACGGCGCGAACGCCCGCGCTCTGCTCGACGTACTCACCGGTGCTGCCGAGGCGAAGGGCAGGCTGCCATTCGACCTGCCGTCGAGCATGGCCGCCGTCGAGGCCAGCCGGGAGGACGTGCCGTTCGACACGAAGGACCCGCTGTTCCCGTTCGGACACGGGCTGAGCATCTGACGCGCTGACGCGATGGAAGGGCCGGGGGCACACGCTCCCGGCTCTTCATCGTCGTGCGCGCGACAGAGCAGGATCTGAGAAGCGCCGACCGCGGCCCCCGCCTAGCGTGGTCGACATGACCACCACCACAGCACTCATCACCATCGACTCCATCGTCCTCGACGTTCCCGACACCGCCTCCGCCGAGCAGTTCTACGCCAGCGCTTTCGGCCCGCTCCCCCAGCTGCGCCTTCGCCAGACGACGGATGCCGCAAGCCCGTCCAGCGGGTTCCGCGGCTACACACTGTCGCTCATCGTCACCCAGCCCTCCACCGTCGGCAGCCTCGTCGACTCGGCCGTCGCCGCCGGTGCGACCCTGGTCAAGCCCGTGCAGAAGTCCCTGTGGGGACACGGCGGAGTGGTGCAGGCCCCGGACGGCGCCATCTGGCAGGTCGCGACGTCGGCGAAGAAGGACACCGGCCCGGCCACGCGGCAGATCGACGAGGTCGTGCTCCTGCTCGCCGCCGATGACGTGAAAGCCAGCAAGCGCTTCTACGTCGACCGCGGCCTCGCGGTCGGGAAGAGCTTCGGCGCCTACACGGAGTTCGACCTTCCATCGAGCCCGGTCAAGCTGGGGCTCTACAGCCGGAAGGCCCTCGCCAAGGCTGCCGGCGTCCCTCCGGAGGGCAGCGGATCGCACCGCATCGCGATCGGCGGCGGCGGAATCGACGGAGATGCCGGCTTCACCGGTCCCAACGGCTTCGAGTGGGTGTCGAACGCAGCCTGACTGGCGGAGTCCGCTCAGTCGTACGATCACTCGCCCTGGTTCGCCAGCCTGCGTGACACCCTGTGGGCCTCGACCAGCAGGGCCCGCCCGAGTTCCTTCTGGCGGTCGGGCTTGAACCGGCTCTCGATCCCCGTGAGCGTGAGCGCCCACATCGGCCGGTTGGCGCGGTCGAAGATAGCCGCCGCCATGCCCCAACTGCCCTCGACGATGCGCCCCGGGTTGACGACGTAGCCGACCTCCTGCGCCGCAGCGATCGTCTTGCGGATGCCGGCGAGGGTCTGATTGACGCCGTGCCGGTTGCCGCTCAGGTCGAGCCTGGCGAGGTGCTCCTCCTGCTCCGCCTCGTCGAGGTGGGCGAGGATAGCCAGCCCGGCCGAGCCGATCCCCAGCGGAAACCGGGTCCCCTCGGCCAGGACGAACGAGCGGATGGGGAAGCTCCCCTCCTCCCGAAGCAGGCAGATGGTCTCGTCGCGCCGACGCATCGAGAGGAAGGCCGACTCCCCCGTGGATGCGGCCAGGCGAACGAGCGACGGATGCGCGATCTCCTCGATCGGGAACCGGCTCGCCGCCGCAGACCCCATCACGTACATCTCGGCGCCGAGGAACCAGCGCCCACTGCCCTCGTCCTGATCCAGCAGTCCCTCGGCCGCGAGGGAGTTGAGCAGCCTGTGCACCGTCGGCTTGGTGAGGCCGGTGCTGGCGACGAGGTCGCTGAGCCTCACACCATCGCCGCGGGCGCTCGTCACCTCGCGAAGCAGCAGCCCGACGCGCTGCACCACCTGAGTTCCAGCGGGTGGCTGCGGCATCCGTCGTTCCATATCGTGAAACTTCCTCTCCGAGATTCCACATGGTAGTCCACATGTTGATCGCCGCCGGATGCCGCCCTAGGGTCGGCATGACGGCGCCTGCGGGGTGCCACTCGATGGAGAGGGAGCAACGTGACGAAACAGGCCACGGACACCGCGGCACTGATCAGCGGACTGGTCACCGACGGCATGACCATCGCCGTCGGAGGATTCGGCCTCAGTGGCGTGCCCTTCGACCTCATCGACGCCGTGCGGGACTCGGGGGCGACCGACCTCGTGGTCGTGTCGAACAACATGGGCGTCGACGGCAAGGGCCTCGGCGTGCTGCTCGAGAACAACCAGGTCGCCAAGGTCATCGGCTCGTACGTCGGCGAGAACAAGCTGTTCGCCAGCCAGTACCTCGACGGCCGGCTCGAGGTCGAGTTCGTTCCGCAGGGAACTCTCGCAGAGCGTCTGCGCGCCGGTGGCGCGGGCATCCCCGCCTTCTACACGAGGACCGGCGTGGGCACCCAGGTGGCCGAGGGCAAGCCGCTCGCCGACTTCGACGGCGAGACCTATCTGCAGGAGCGCGCCATCACGGCCGACATCGCCCTCGTGCGAGCTCACCTCTCCGACACCGAGGGCAACCTCGTCTACCGCTACACGGCGCGCAACTTCAACCCTGCCGTTGCGACGGCCGGCCGTGTGACCATCGCCGAGGCCGAGCGCATCGTCGAGGTCGGCGAGATCGATCCGAACGTCATCGTGACGCCCGGCATCTTCGTGCAGCACCTCGTGCAGGCGAGCGAGCGAGAGAAGCCGATCGAGCAGCGCACCGTGCGCCCGGCACGATCCGAGAACTCCGCGAGCACCGAGGAGGGCAACTGACATGCCATGGACCCGCGACCAGATGGCGGCCGTCGCCGCCGGCGAACTGCACGACGGCGACTACGTGAACCTCGGGATCGGCATCCCGACCCTCGTGGCCAACAACGTTCCCGACGGACTCTCGATCACGTTGCAGAGCGAGAACGGCCTGCTCGGCATGGGGCCGTTCCCGTTCGAGGGCGAGGAGGACGCCGACCTCATCAACGCCGGCAAGCAGACGGTGACGGTGCTTCCGGGTAGCAGCATCTTCGACTCGGCGGAGTCGTTCGCGATGATCCGCGGAGGCCATGTCGACGTGGCCTTCCTCGGCGCCATGCAGGTGTCGGGCTCCGGCGACCTCGCCAATTGGTCGATTCCGGGCAAGCTCGTGAAGGGCATGGGCGGCGCGATGGACCTCGTGGCCGGCACCAGGCGCGTGGTCGTGCTCACCGAGCACGTGGCGAAGGACGGAGCCCCGAAGATCGTCGAGACGTGCACGCTGCCGCTCACCGGCCTGAGGGTGGTACAGCGCATCATCACCGATCTCGCCGACTTCGACGTGACGGACGACGGCCTGGTCCTGACGCAGTTGGCTCCGGATGTCTCCCTCGAGCAGGTGCGCGCCGCGACGGGGGCCGCGTTCACCGTCGCCGTACGCTGACGGACGCGCTTCGGGCGCGGACTCCGTCCGGCCCTCAGCGACCGGCGGTCCGGAACGGGCGGAAGAAGTCGCGCAGCTCCTGCGCGTAGAGCTCGGGCTCCTCGAACGCCGCGAAGTGTCCACCACGGGCGGGCGCTGTGGCACTCACGAGGTTCGTGGAGCGCTCGAGCCAGTCCCTGGGCGCCCGCACGATGTCCGCCGGGAAGATCGAGAAGCCCGACGGCACCTCCACGCGCCGCGCCAACTGCTCGGGCGGCAGCCTCGAGTTCGCGTTGTACATCCGCATCGACGAACCGATCGTGCCCGTCAGCCAGTAGATCGTGACGTTCGTGAGGATCTCGTCCTTCGTGAAGCTCCGCTCGATGTCGCCGCCGCAGTCGCTCCAGGCCCGCATCTTCTCGACGATCCACGCCGCCAGCCCGACGGGCGAGTCGGTGAGGCCGAACGCCGCGGTCTGCGGCTTGGTTCTGTGGATCGCTCCGTAGGCGCCCTCGGTCGCATTCCACTGTGCCGCGGCGGCGACGAGGGCCCGCTCGTCGGGTGAGAGCTCCGACGGGTCGACCCCGGGTGCCGGGATGCCGGCATCCGTCCGATGCACGGCGACGACCCTCTCAGGATGATCGAGGGCGAGGTACCGGCTCACGTGGCTGCCGATGTCGCCGCCGGCCGCGCCGAAGCGGTCATGCCCGAGCGAGCTCATCAGCTCGGCCCAGAGGCCGGCGACGGCCCGGGAGTCGAGTGGGGTCGACGGATGGTCCGAGTAGCCGTAGCCGGGCATGTCGGGAACGATCACCTCGAAGGCATCGGCAGGGTCGGCGCCGTGCGCACCGGGATCGGTGAGCAGCGGGATGACCTTGGAGAACCGCCAGAACGAGTCGGGCCAGCCGTGCGTGAGCACGAGGGGGAAGGCACCGGATACCGCCGACGCCGACCGCGCGGCCGGAGCGTGCACGAGGTGGATGCCCAGCCCGCCCACCCGCGCTCGGTAGCGCGGCAGGCGCGCGAGCGCGGTCTCCTGCGCCGTCCAGTCGAAGCCGTCGGCCCAGTAGGCGACGAGCTCGCGCAGGTAGTCGAGATCGGCGCCGAGGCTCCAGCCGGCGTCCTCCGGGGCGTCGGGCCAGCGCGTCGCCAGCAGCCGCGTCCGCAGGTCGTCGAGGGCGGCGGGGTCGGTGTGGGGGCTGAACGGCTCGAGTGCGGCATCCGACATGCCCACCAGCCTAGGCACGGTATGCCCGGAACCGGCGCGCGCACGGCAGGATGGGGTCGATGGACGAAGCGAACCAGGAGCAGCACCCGGCGCAGCACCCGGCGCCCCCGACTGCGACGCCACCCGTCCGCGCTCGGGCGCACCGCCTCGCCGCGGGCATGGAGGACCGCCACCCGACGTGGTTGGTGGAGCACGCCCTCGCCGCGGGCTGGATCTGGGCGGCGTTCTGGGTGGCGCTGCTGTTCGTCGCAGACCACTTCGACCTGCACGCAGTCATCTGGGTGCTGCTTGTCGTCATCGCCGTGCTTCCGAGCTTCGCAGCGACCATCGTGGTGTTGAGCCAGACCCCGCGCTCGCATCTCGAGCGCCCCGAGTCCGTGCTCGCGCACTTCTTCGGTCGCTTCGCCGGCTACACCTTCGCCTTCATCGCCTGGACGATCTCGGTCGTGCTGAGCGCCACCATCGCCGCACAGCTGCAGAACGCCGCCAAGGACGACGAGACCGCGGCCCTCGGTATCGGCGCCGGGTGGGTGCTGGCCGCTGTTCCCGTCGTCGTGCTCTTCCTCTGGCTGGTGCTGACCTTCCGCTACGCCTGGTACCTCTCGCGGCTGCGCGGCTGGCGCGCCCACCCGAGGCGCACCCGGCTGCCGAAGGGATTCCTCGAGGGCATGCCCCGCACGCACGTCCTCGTGGTCGGCCTCGCGCATCCGGGCCTCCTGGCCGTCACCGGAAGCCTGGCCGTGCTGCTCGCCGCCGGCCTGTGGGTCGACGACGTGACGATCCACATCATCTAGTGGCGGCTGCCGACAGCGACGGTCTGCAGCCGGTCTGCAGCCGATCGGCGGCAGCCGGCTAGAGGATCTCGCCGGTCACTCCGGAGACGACCAGCTCGGCCCGCTCCCGCGAACGCTCGATGAGCACGGCGTTGGCACCGTCGACGTCGCGCGCCCACGCCGTCGCAGCCTCGGGCGTACGCCCGTGACGGGTGTGCCGGTCGACGAGACGGCGCTCGCGCTCCTCCAGGGGAGTCGAGCAGAACCAGGCTGCATCGAGTCGGTCCCGGATGCCGACCCACGGCGCGGCATCCGACAGCAGGTAGTTGCCCTCGATGACGACGATCGTCGCCGAGTCGTCGACCGCGATCTCGCCGGCCACGCCCTCGTCGACCCGGCGCTTGAAGCTCGGGGCGTAGATCGTGTGGCCACTCTCTGCGCGCAGCCGGTCGACGAGCGCCACGAAGCCCCAGCCGTCGAAGGTCTCGATGGCGCCTTTGCGGTCGTGGATGCCGAGCCTGTCGAGCGTGGAGTTGGCGAGATGGAAGCCGTCCATCGGGAGGTGCACGGCGGAGCCACCGGCGGGAACGCCAGCGGCACCCCCGCCGTTGATCCGATTCACGACTGCCTTCGCCAGCGTGGTCTTGCCGCTTCCGGGGCTGCCCGTGATGCCGATGAGCACGCGCCGGCCAGCGGCATCCGCCAGCGAACGGATGCGGGCGACCAGGGTGTCGACGGCCTCGGCCGACAGCTCCGGTCGTTCCGCGCGTTTCGCTTCAGGAGACACGGTTGCTCTCGAGTCGATTGCTCATGAAGGTGTGGGCGTGACGCGCGAGCGCGGGGCCGTCGTCCCAGAGGTTGCGCCAGATCGCGAGGTCGTTCGAGAGCGTCGGCGAGACGACCGCCGAGGAGAACGACTCGAAGGTGATCGGCCCTGCATACCCGATGTCCTCGAGCGCGTGGAAGAACGAAGTGAAGTCGAGGTGTCCGCTGCCGAGGTAGCCGCGGTGGTTCTCGCCGATGTGCACGTAGCCCAGGCGGTCGCCCACGAGCTTGACGGGCCGCGAGAAGTCGTCCTCCTCGATGTTCATGTGGTAGCTGTCGAGGTGGATCACCACATTGTCGGCACCGATGTCGTCGGCGAGGCGCAGGGCGTCGGCCGCAGTGTTGATCACGTTGGTCTCGTAGCGGTTGCAGACCTCGAGGCCCAGGGTCATGTTCTTCTGCGCGGCCTCGACGGCGAGGTCCTTCAGGGTCGAGACGACATTGGCCCGTCCAGCCGTGGAGAGCGGATGCCCGTACTTGCCGAGCGCGCTGTAGAGCGCCCCGGTGAAGTGCGTGCCGCCGAGGTCGTGCGTGATCTCCAGCGAGTCGTGCAGCAGCGCGGCGCCCTTGGCGACGACGGCCGAGTCGTCGCTCGAGACGTCGGCCTCGAAGGCGAGGCCGCGCGAGCAGACGATGCCGAGGCCGGCAGCCTCGAGTTCGGCACGGGCGGCCGCCACGTCGAGGGCGGGCGAGTCGTGCAGCGACAGCTCGAGGATGTCGTAGCCGGCCTTCTTGGTCTCGGCGATGATCGAGGTCATCTCGGCGGGAGTGGTTCCACCCGCGAAGACGAGGGCGTGGACTCCGAGTTTGTTGGTCGGCATGGGGTTCCTGTTCTGGTGGTGTTTCAGGTCTGATGGTGGTTCGACTGGCGGGTGGTTCAGGCTGCGAGCGAGACGGCGACGGATGCCGCGGCCAGCTCGGCACGGAGGAAGACGTTCGACTCGTAGGCGAGCGCGGTCGGGTCGATCCACATCGGGCGCCAGAGTCCGATGTCGACGGACTGCTCTGCGGTGAGCACGGCGCTGGAGAAGGTCTCCACGGTGATTGCTCCGGGGTATCCCGAGGCGACGAGCGCTCTGGCCAGTCGCGCCCAGTCGATCGCCCCGGTGCCGAGGCGGCCGCGGTGGCTCTCGCTGGCGTGGATGTAGCCGAGGCGATCCCCGGCGACGGCGATCGCAGTCGATACGTCGATCTCCTCCACGTGGGCGTGGAAGGTGTCGAGGTGCACGACGGCGTTCTCGACGCCGAGATCCTCGAGGAATCGCACGGTCTGCGCCGCCGTGTTGAGCAGGTTCGACTCGTAGCGGTTGACGTACTCGATGCCGAGGGTGATCCCGTCGCGGGCGGCCAGGGCCGCGATACGGCGCAGCACGCCCAGGGCGTTGTCCCTGTCGGCAGGGGTCCCCGGATGCCCGTAGCGGCCCATCGCCGAGTAGATCACTCCCCCGACGAACGGGGCGCCGATCTCCGCTGCGAACGCCACGGCCTCGGACAGCCGATGCTCCCCGCGGGCCGAGGCTGCGGCATCCGTCGAATTGATGTCGTCGTCGAAGCCGAGGGCGAGCGAGACGACGGAGTCGATGCCGTGCCTGTCGAGCAGACGACGGGTGTCGAGGGAGTCGAGCACGGCACGATCGATGGCCGGGATCTCGATGAGGTCGTAGCCGGCTTCGGATGCTCCCCGGACGGCGCGCTCGGCGGCCTCCGGCGACCAGTCGAAGCCCCACACCCCTGCGTGGATGCCGATGCGATGGGCGGTCACGGTGATCAGGCCGCCTTGGCGCCGGTGATGAGGGCCACGAGCTCGTCGCCGCTGGTCTCGGACGATCGACGCTCGGCAACGGCGAGGCCTCCGCGCATGACCCACACGTGGTCGGAGAGGCGCAGCACCTGGTCGAAGTTGTGGCTGATGAGCAGCACGGCGACGCCCTGGTCCTGCAGCTTGTGGATGATCGACTCGACGCGGGCTGTCTCCTGCACTCCGAGCGCGGCCGTCGGCTCGTCCATGATGACGATCGAGCTGCCCCAGCCTGCTGCACGGGCGATGG
The DNA here is from genome assembly GCF_038432415.1 of Leifsonia stereocauli. Lineage (NCBI taxonomy): Bacteria > Bacillati > Actinomycetota > Actinomycetes > Micrococcales > Microbacteriaceae > Leifsonia > Leifsonia stereocauli. Next base: position 194,838 of record NZ_JBCAUN010000001.1, on the reverse strand, counting down.
CCACGGCCTGGCGCTGACCACCCGAGAGACGGCGTACGCGGCTGGTCACCGGAGGCACGTTCACCGCGAGGTCAGAGAGCAGAGTCTCGGCGGTGGAGCGCATGGCCTTGCGGTCGAGCATCTGGAACGGACCGAAGCCCTTGGTCTTCTCGCGGCCGATGAAGAAGTTCTGCCACACGGTGAGCTCCTCGACGAGAGCGAGGTTCTGCTGCACGGTCTCGATGCCGTGCTCGCGGGCGGCGAGCGGAGTGCCGAATTCGACCACCTTCCCGTCGAGGGTGATGGTGCCGGAGTCGGGCCGGTGGATGCCGGAGAGGCAGCGCACGAGGGTCGACTTGCCTGCACCGTTGTCGCCGATGAGTGCTGTGACCTCACCGCGTCGCATGGTGATCGATGCGCCGCGGAGGGCGTGCACACCGCCGAACGACTTGGTGATGTTCTGGGCCGAGAGGATGACGTCGGTGTCGACGGATGCTGTGGTGTTCATTTCTTCTGGAACCTCGTGAGAAGGGCCGCGAGGACTACGACGAGTCCGACGGCGAGCGGCTGGTAGAACTGCGAGACACCGAGCAGGGTGAGCCCGTTGGTGAGTGCGGTGAGTAGCAGCGCACCGAGGATCGGACCGACGATCTTCGCCCGGCCTCCGGTGAGGCTGACTCCGCCGAGCACGACGGCGGCGATGGAGTTCAGCAGGTAGCTGGTGTTGATGGCCGGCTCGGCGGCACCGATGCGGGCGACCAGCAGCAGCGAGGCGAGTCCGGCGAGCAGTGCCGCGATCAGGTAGACGGCCATGCGCACGCGAGCGGCGTTGACGCCGTTGGCGACTGCCGCCTCCTCGCTGCCGCCGACGGCCTGAACGTGCAGGCCGAAGCGGGTGCGGAACATGACGAACCAGCCGATGACGCCGACGATGAGTGCGATGACGAACGGATACCCGACGATCCAGACGGACCCCGTGGTGAGGCGGAGCAGGTCGGGGCTGGTGATCGAGACCGGCTTGCCGCTCGTCACGATGAGGGCGAGGCCCGTTGCGACCGAGAGGGTTCCGAGCGTCGCTATGAAGTCCGTCACCTTGCCCTTCGCGATCAACAACCCGTTGATCACGCCGATGACGCCGGCGGAGAGGATGGCGATGATGGCCGAGATCCAGAACCCGAAGCCGGCCTGCCAGGCGATGCCGAAGCCGACGGCGCCGAGGGTCATGGTGGCCGAGATGGAGAGGTCGATGCCTCCGGTGGTGATGACGAAGGACTGGGCGACCGCGAGGATCACGAGGATGGCGGCGGCCACGAGCATGGCCCGGATGTTGCCGATGCTGAGGAAGGTGGGGCTCAGGATGGCGAACACGATCACGAGGGCGATGAGCCCGATCGGTGCGGCGTTCTCGGCCCAGAAGCTCAGGCTCTTGGCTTCTCGGAGTAGCGGGCGGATGCCCTTCTCAGGGACCGCGATGTTCGTGGTCTGAAGTGGGAGGTTCACGAGTGTCTCTGTCTCTCTCAGCGGTGGCGGGATGTGGGGAGGATGGAACCGGGCCCCGGCGAAGCGTCAACCGGGGCCCGGGGTCCTACTTCGAACCCAGGAGGTCCGCGAGCGGGTTGTCGAACTCCTCGAACGGCTGCGGGAAGGCGTCGATGGCCTTCTGTGCGACATCCGCCGTGACGAGGGCAGTGGGCGACTCGACCGTGGCGGGGAGCTCCTCGCCTGCCGCGACGACCTCGCAGGCCTGCACTCCGAGGGAGCCGATCGCGTAGGGGTACTGGGCGACGGTGGCGCTGAGGCCTCCGTCGGCGACCGACTGCAGGGCGTCCTTGTTTCCGTCGACGCTCACGACCACGATCTCGCCCGTGAGTCCGGCGTTCTCCACGGCCTTCACGATGCCGAGTCCCATGTCGTCGTTCGCGGCGAAGAACGCCTTGACGTCGGGGTGGGCCGCGATGATGTCGGTGGCCTTGGTGAGGGCGACATCGCGCTTCCAGTCGGCGGCCTCCTCCTGCACGACCTCGACCTTGTCGCCGGCGGCGGCCGTGAAGCCATCGATGCGGGCTGCGCTGGTCACGTCGCCGGCGACGCCACCGATGACGGCGACCTCGGCTCCGGCATCCACGCTGCTGGTGATGAAGTCGCCGGCCTTGCCGCCCGCGGCCTTGTTGTCAGTGCCGATGTACGTGGCGATGTCGATGCCGGCTGCCTCGGCCGCATCTGCGTCGATGGGGTTGTCGATGTTGACGATCGTCGTGCCGGCCGCAGCGACCGGTGCGAGAGCCTGCACGAGGTTCGTGCCGCTGATCGGGTTCACGACGAAGCATCCGAAGTCCTGACCGGCGAGGGTGGTGAGCTTGTCGGCCTGACCCGTGGTGTCGCCGATGTCGGCGGCCGCCTGGACCGTGACATCGACGCCGTCCTCCTTGGCGGTCGTCTTGATGCCGTCCTCCATGGCCTGGAAGAACGGGTTGTCGAGGCCCTTGATGACGGCCGCGACCTTCGTGGATCCGGAACCCGAGCTGGAACCGCCCGATGAGTCCGAGCCGGATGAACACCCGGCGAGGGCGAGCGCGATGGCGACGACGGGCACCGCGACGAACACCGCACGAGTCTTTGAAGCTTCTTTGCTGAACATGTCGATCCTTGGTGGGGGTTGGGGCACCACTGCGTGCCGTCCATTTGAAACTACACACCCTTTTGATTTTCGTCAATGCAAAAGTATCCACGCTTTAGTGCTTTCATGTCGCTAAGATGAGGTCACCGTCACAGGGCGGCAAGCCACGAAGGCTATGAGGGGGACGAATGGGATCGATCGAGGGAGGCTCGCACGCCAGCGATGTGCTCGCGCTGTTCCGCGAACACGGGGAACTGAGTCGCACCGACGTCATCGAGCGCTCCGGGCTGTCGCGATCGACGGTCAACCATCGCCTGGCCTCGCTCAGCGCTGCCGGACTCCTCGCCGACGTCGGAGGCGGCGAGTCGACGGGCGGGCGACCGTCGAGCCGCTTCGCCTTCCAGGCCTCCCGCGCCGTCATCCTCACCGCGGACATCGGCGCCTCGGGCTTCGCCGTCGCCGCCTGCGACCTCAACGGGATCCCCCTCCTCCACGCCGAGAGGGTCATCAACGTCTGGGAGGGTCCGGATGCCGTTCTCTCGGCGGTCGACGAGGCCTTCGGCAGCCTCGGGCACGACTCCGACGTCTGGGGCATCGCCATCGGCGTTCCCGGTCCCGTCGAGTTCGCCGCCCGTCGCGTGGTCAACCCGCCGATCATGACGGGGTGGGACCGCTTCGACATCGCGGCCTGGTTCGCCGGCAGGTACGACGCCCCGGTGAGCGTCGAGAACGATGCCAACGCCCGCGCCGTCGCCGAGGCGAGGCTCCACCACGTCGACAACATCATCAGCCTGAAGCTCGGCACGGGCATCGGCGCCGGCCTCGTCTTCAACGGGCAGATCATCAGGGGCGACAAGGGCGCAGCCGGCGACATCGGCCACACCCAGGCCACGATGTCGGATCCTGAACCACGCGAATGCCGGTGCGGCAACCTCGACTGCGTCGAGGCCTACGCCGGCGGCTGGGCGATCCAACGCGACCTGAGGAAGGCCGGCATCCACACGGACACCACCAGTGACATCGTCGCCCTCGTCGCATCGGGCGACATGGAGGCGATGCGCCGCGTCCGTGCCGCCGGACGCATCATCGGAGACGCCATCGCCGATCTCGTCAGCATCCTGAACCCCCGCACGATCACCCTCTCGGGCCAGCTCGCCGACTGCGACGAGGTGCTGATGTCCGGCATCCGGGAGCGGGTCTACCAGCACACTGTGCCCCTGGCCACCGGGAGCCTGCAGATCACGAAGTCGACCCTCGGTGAGCTGGCCGGCGTGACCGGGCTCGCGCTCATCGCGATCGACGCCCTGTTCGAGCCGGCCTCGGTCGACGCGATCCTCGAGGGTCGGCCAGACACGATCGGCGCCTGACACCCCCTTCACCGCAGCTGAGGAATTGTCAAGCCCGAAGCGGACACCGTCGTCCGGGACGTACGTTTGCCCGACCCCGTGAAGATGCGGGATCACCGAAGGGGACGTCCATGTACTTCCACGCCCAGCGCTACATCAACGAGATCGCAGCCGACGAACCGGATCCCGCAGCAGCGAACGCGCTCCAGGAGGGCCTCGGCGGGCAGTTCGGCGAGATGCGCACGATGATGCAGTACCTCTTCCAGAGCATGAACTTCCGCGGTGCGGCCGCCAAGCCCTACCGCGACCTGATCCAGGGCATCGGCACCGAGGAGATCAGTCACGTCGAGCTCATCGGCACGACGATCTCGCGCCTTCTCGACGGCTCGCCGCAGTACCAGGGCAAGGTGGGCGATCCTCTCGACACCCCGGGCGCCGGCGGAGCCACCCCTCTGAAGATCGCGTTGGACGAGGGGAACATCCATCACTACCTCGTGGGTGCGCAGGGTGCACTGCCTGTCGACTCCGTCGGCAATCCGTGGCTCGGCAGCTACGTCTACAACTCCGGCAACCTGCCGCTCGACCTGCTGTACAACCTCATGCTCGAGTCGACCGGCCGGCTTCAGAAGTGCCGCATCTACGAGATGACCGAGAACGCGACTGCGCGCTCCACCGTCGCCTACCTGATCGTGCGCGACCAAGCGCACGAGAACGCGTATGCGAAGGCACTGGAGACCCTCGGCGTCGACTGGAACAAGCTGCTGCCGATCCCGAAGACCAACGCGGAGCAGTTCCCCGAGGTGAAGAAGCTGCTCGACCTCGGCCTGCACTCGAAGCAGTACAGCTTCGACCTCGAGGGCAAGTCCGAGGCCGGGCGCATCTTCCAGGGAATGTCGCCGTCGAAGGACGGCACGGAGCTGGACGCCACCGAGCAGGCGCCCGAGGGTGTGCCGTCGGTGATCTCGCCCGAGCGCCTCGAGGAGTTCTCCCCGGGTCTCGACACCGACCTCATGGCGCTCATCCAGGCGACGGCCGAGATGGAACTCGCCGATGTCGAGGCGATGTTCGGCCCCGTCGCGACGAAGTAGCGCGCATCGCGTCGCGCGCTTCGGCGCATCCTCGGTGACGGATGCCGCTCGGGCTCAGGCCTCGGGCGGCATCCGCACGATCAGGCTCGACGGGTCGACCCAGGTCTTGAACGAGCGTGCTTCGCCGAAGGGATCGCCGTCGAGCTGGATCTGCTCGGCCCGACTCAGCGACACCACGAGCGCCTTGCCCTTGAGGTAGTTGAGCGCACGCACCTCCTTGGTGAGTCCCATCAGGCGGCGGCCGGCCGTCGTGCGCCGCAGCACGCCGTTCTCCCAGAAGATCTTCGTCATGATCTGGATCCAGCCGAAGAAGCCCTCGGGGCGGAGCACGACGATGTCGAACTCCCCGTCGTCGACGGCAGCATCCGGCAGCAGGAGGATGTTGGCCGGAAGAGAACCGCAGTTGCCGATCATGATCGTGTGGGCGCGCAGTGTCTTGTTGCCCTGGCCGTCGAGGTTGTAGCGGAGGCGCAACTGGTTCTTGTCGCGGAGCGCGAGGCCGATGGCCTTGACGTAGGCCAGCCAGCCCGCCTTGGCCTTGAGGTCGTCGTCGGTGTTGGCGAGCATCTTGGCGTCGAGCCCGAGCCCGGCCATCACGAGATACGAGTGGCGACGAGTCCTGCCGTCGTCACCGCGGATGTCGATCACCGCCATGTCGATCAGGCGGTCGGTGCCGGTGAGCGCGGTGCGGAGGGAGTTCTCGGCGTCGTCGAGGGTGAGATCGAGGTTGCGGGCCAACAGGTTGCCCGTACCCGACGGCAGCAGCGCGAGCGGCACGCCCGAACCTCGCAGGGCCTCGGCCACGACGCGCACCGTTCCGTCGCCGCCGGCGGCGATCACCACGTCGGCGCCGGCCTTCAGCGCCTCCGCGGCCTGTCCGGCGCCGGGGTCCTCCTCCGTCGTCTCGAGCCAGAGCGTCTCAGCCCAGCCCGTCTCGGCCTCGAGCGCCTCCAGCGCCGGGCGCAGGGCGTCGGCGTCGAGCTTGACCGGGTTGTAGATCAGAACAGCCCGCCGGGTCGAGGTGGAATCCGAGGTGGTCTCGGGCGGAACGGCGACGTCGGTCATCAGCTCACCGTACGGGATCGGCGCGTCACTCGTCGGGGGCTTGCCGACGGCGGGTGGGACTCCCTACGCGCTGCGACCGGCGATCAGCGACTCCCGCACCTTCTTGCGCAGCACCTTGCCGATGAGCGATGTCGGCAGGGCGTCGAGCTGCACCACCTTCTTGGGCACCTTGTAGGCGGTCAGGCGGGTACGGCAGTAGTCGCGAAGCGCACCGCCGTCGAAGCTGGTGCCGTCGCGCATCACCACCGCAGCCGTCACGTCCTCTCCGCCGGAGGCCCGCGGAAGGCCGACCACGGCCGCCGAGGCGACGTCGGGGTGGCTCAGCAGCACCTCCTCCACCTCCGACGGGCTCACGTTGAATCCGCCGGTGATGATGATCTCCTTCACCCTGTCGATGACCGTCACGAAGCCGTCCTCCGACACCGTGACGATGTCACCGGTGCGCAGCCATCCGCCCTCGAGCAGCGACGCCCTGGTGTCCTCCGGCCGCCGCCAGTAGCCCTGGAAGACCTGCGGCCCGCGCAGCAGCAGCTCGCCGGGCTCCCCCGCGGCGCGGTCCTCGGTCGGGGCATCCGGATCCACCACGCGGATGTGCGTGCTCGGGAAGGGCACACCGACTGTGCCCGGCCGACGTGACGGGCCGATCGGATTGCCGACGGCCACCGGCGACGTCTCCGTCATGCCGTAGCCCTCGACGAGCAGGCCGCCGGTCGCCTCCTCCCATCGTGTGACGGTGGAGACGGGCAGGCTCATGGCCCCGGAGATGGCGAAACGGATGCTCGACAGGTCGACGCCCTTGCGACTGGTCGCCCGGGCCAGCGCGTCGTAGATCGGCGGCACTGCGGGCAGGAAGGTCGGCGGGGACTTCTTCATTGCGCCGAGAACCAGGTCGAGGTCGAACTTGGGGAACAGCACCAGCTTCGCGCCGATGCTCATGGCGAACGTCAGGCAGAGCGTCATGCCGTAGGCATGGAAGAGGGGCAGCACACCGTAGAACGTCTCCTCGCCTTCGGTCAGGCCGGGAACCCAGGCGCGTCCCTGGGCAGCATTCGCCCGCAGGTTGCGGTGCGACAGGATCGCGCCCTTCGGGTTGCCTGTGGTGCCGCTGGTGTACTGCAGCAGGGCGGTGTCGTCGATGGACGGTCGGATGACGCGCCTGGACACCCTGTGACCGCCGACGAGGCGATCCCACGTGAACACCCTGCGTGCCTTCGGCGTGCTGGTCATCGCAGCGCGCGACTCCCGAGCCTTCCTGATCGGCAGGGTGAGGGCGAGGCGCTTTCCGAAGGGAAGGGCATCCGTCATGTCGACGGACACGATGTGCGCGAGCTTCACGTCGCTCGGCATGTCGGCCACGAGGTCGTAGACCTTGTCCCACACGATCGCCACGCTCGCCCCGTGATCCTCGAACTGGTGCCTGAGTTCGCGGGCCGTGTAGAGGGGATTGTGCTCGATGACGATGGCACCGAGGCGCAGCGCCGCGTAGAAGGCGACGACGTGCTGCGGGCAGTTCGGCAGCACGAGGGCGACCCGATGGCCGGGGCCGACACCGAGCCTGCGCAGCCCTTCGGCCGCGCGCGAGACCTGCTCCCCCAGCTCGCGGTACGTCGTCTGGGCGCCGAAGAACTCGAGCGCGACCTTCGATCCGAACCTCGCGACGGAGGCATCGAGCATGTCGACCAGCGTCTCGGTCGGCTCGTCGATGTCGGCCGGGACTCCCTCGGCGTAGGAGGCCAGCCACGGCCTGTCGCGGAACAGCTGGGACGGATCGTTCGAATCCTGGGGCACCCTTCAACCCTAGGTCGCGCGGTATGCCGTGGGGGTGATGCGCCCTCAGTCCGAGCCTTTCCCGGATCTGAGTATCTGGCGAGAGTGCTTGGGCTTCGGACTCTCCGAGCGTAGATTGCGTTATATCGCGTTTGCGCTCGGACACCCGAGCCACGCGGCGGTGACCGAGGGGGCATCCATGGACTCGAAGCGCACGACTGACTCGAATTGCACGACGGCAGGGCAGACGCGCTGATGGACGTGCTGATGTCGGTGCTCCTCTCGCTCGCGCTCATCGTGACGGCATCCGTCACCACGATCGTTCTGGTGGTGCGGGCGGTCTACCGTCGCATCCGCCGCAGCCGGGCCCTGAACGGAGCCGTGCTCAAGGGCCGGGCCAGCCTCAGCTGGGGACCGCAGCGCAAGGTGCTCGCTCTGCAGCTGCAGCTCAACGACGCACTCGACAGCGGGCGCGCGGCCATCGACCTCGCCGTGCGCACCAACGGTCGCCGCGGCGAGCTGCCGCGCATCTTCCGCCGCATCGAGGCCGAGGGCGTCGCACTGCAGTCGCAGCTGCGACTGATGGAGACCGAGACCGATGCCGCAGCCTTGGCTGAAGAGCTTCCGGCGGCGGGCCTTCGCGTCGAGCAGGTCTCCGAGATGATCCGCCGTCTGCGGGCATCCGTTGCCGCCGGACTCGGAGACCCGACGGGCGACTCGCTCGTGGCTCTCCGCGCCGAGGTCGACCGCGAGGTCGCAGCGCTGCATGCCGGGGTCGAGGAACTCCGCAACCTGAACGCCGTCGACGGCCGCTTCGCAGGGCCCTCCTACACCGCACCCCTCCGCACGTCACCCACCGATCGCCTCCAGAACAAGGGAGTCCAGTCATGACCACTGACAGCAACAGCAATACCGCCCGGATGCGCACCATCTTCCGCACCAAGACCTCCAAGGCGCTCGATCGCATGGAGGACCCGCGCGACGCCCTAGACGACAGCTACGAGCAGCAGGTGAAGCTGCTGCACCAGGTTCGTCAGGCAGTGGCGGAGGTCGCCACGGCGAAGAAGCGCATCGAGCTGCAGGGCGAGGAGATGGGCTCGCGTTACCAGCGACTCGGCGACCAGGCCCGCGAGGCGATGGAGCACGGCCGTGAGGATCTGGCCCGCGCCGCCCTCGAACGGCGCGCCGCCCTCGAGAGTCAGGTGTCGAAGCTGCAGGAGCAGCACAGCTCGCTGCAGAAGCAGACCTCTCAGCTGCAGGAACGCGAGCGTCGCCTCGCCGAGCAGATCGCCGCCTTCCGTATCGAGAAGGAGACGATGAAGGCCACGTACAGCGCCTCCGCCGCACAGGTGCGGGCGAACGAGGCCGTGGCCGGCATCGGCGCGAACATGAACGACGTCGGCGTCAGCCTCGACCGGGCTCGCGACCGCGTCGCCCAGATGCAGGCGCGCGCGCAGGCCACGGACGAGCTCCTCTCGAGCGGCGCACTGAAAGACCTGACGGCGGCACCGGATGCCGACATCGAGCGCCAGCTGGCCGAGCTCGCGTCGCGCTCCGACATCGAGCGCCAGCTCAAGGCCATGAAGGGCGGAGATGCCGACGGCATCCGCGGGTCGAAGAAGGATGATTCGGCAGACGGCTGGCTCAGCATCGGGCAGGCGCCGCAGTAGGGCAGGCGCGGGCTGAGGCGCTCAGCGCGCTCGGCCGCGCAGCCTCACTTCAGCTTGGCCAGCGCATCCTCGGCTGCGACCCAGCCGAGCATGGCGCACTTCACGCGCGCGACGAACTTGGAGGCGCCGCTCAGAACGGCGGCGTCGCCGAGCAGATCCTCGTCGGGCTCGATGGTTCCGCGTGAGCGCATCATGGTGCGGAACGAGTCGATGCGCGGCTGCAGCTCGGACACGGGCAGTCCGTCGAAGAGCTGGGCGAGCAGCGATGCCGACGACTGCGAGATGGCGCATCCGTGACCCTCCCAGGTCACCGAGGTGAGCGTGCCATCGTCTGCCACGTTCAGCTGCAGCGTGATCTCGTCGCCGCAGGTGGGGTTGAGCTGGTGCGATTCGGCAGACGGATGCTCCACCAGGCCGTAGCCGTGGGGCCGCTTGGCATGGTCGAGGATGAGTTCCTGGTAGAGCCCGGCGAGGTCGCTCATCGTGAGCCTCCGAAGAACGCGATGCCGTCGGCGACTCCCGCGATGAATACGTCGACGTCGGCGGGGGTGGAGTAGAGGTAGGTGCTCGCCCGCGTCGACGAGGTGACGCCGAGGCGTCTGTGCAGCGGCTGGGCGCAGTGGTGGCCGACACGCACGGCGATGCCGCGGCTGTCGAGGAACTGGCCGAGGTCGTGGGAGTGGATGCCGGGAACGTCGATGCTGGCCAGGCCGACGCGCTCGACACCGGCAACAGGCCCGAGGATGCGCACGCCGTCGATGGCGGCCAGGCCGTCGGTGAGCCGCCGCCCGAGCAGCGTCTCGTGCGCGGCGATGCGGTCCATGCCGATCGCGTCGAGGTAGCGCACGGCCGCGGCGAGTGCGATGGTCTGCGAGACGCGCTGGGTGCCGGCCTCGAAACGCAGCGGGGCCGCCAGGTACTCGGCCTTCTCCATCGTGACCGTCGTGATCATCGAGCCACCCGTGAGGAACGGCGGCAGGGCGTCGAGCAGGTCGCGTCGGCCGTAGAGTACGCCGATCCCCGTCGGTGCGAGCATCTTGTGCCCCGAGAACACGGCGAAGTCGACGTCGAGTGCGCGCACGTCGAGCGTCAGGTGCGGTGCCGACTGGCAGGCGTCGAGCACCACGAGAGCGCCGACGGCGTGGGCGCGCGCGACGAGCAGTTCGACCGGGCTCACGGTGCCCAGCACGTTCGACACATGGGTGAACGCCACGACCCTGGTGCGCTCGCCGATGAGGTCGTCGAGCTCGTCGAGGCGCAGCGATCCGTCATCGTCGGCCGGGATGTAGCGCAGTGTCGCACCGGTGCGGGCCGCCAGTTCCTGCCACGGGATGAGGTTGGCGTGGTGCTCGAGTTCCGTCATCAGGATCTCGTCGCCGGCGCCGATCCTGAATCGCTCGGCCGCTTCTCCCCCGCGCCCGAGGCTCGCGTTCGAGATGGCGTAGGCGATGAGGTTGATGCCCTCTGTCGCGTTCGAGGTCCAGACGATCTCCTCGGCGGATGCCCCCACGAATGCCGCCACGATCTCGCGCGCCTCCTCGAAGTCCTCGGTGGCGAGGGCCGCGAGGGTGTGGGCGCCTCGGTGCACTGCCGAGTTGCGGTTCTCGTAGTAGTCCCGCTCGGCCTCGAGCACGGCCCGGGGTTTCTGCGACGTCGCGCCGGAGTCTAGGTAGACCAGCGGATGCCCGTTCACCTGTTGCGCGAGCGCGGGGAAGTCGCTCCGCAGGGCGGCGACCTCGGCTGGGCTGAGCGGATCTGCGGTGGTCGTGCTGGTGATGCTGGTCGACATGGGGTGGGTGGGCGCTTCCTGTTGGGTGCACCTCAAGCTTAAGACCGGGATCGGATCCGACTCCCATACCGGCCCCGATCCGCAACCCCTGCGTCGTCCCGGATCGGGGCGCGTACTGTGCGTGGATCGGCAACCGAGTGAGGGACATCATGACGACACCACCTGTAGCGGTCCTCTTCGACATCGACGGCACTCTCGTCGACTCGAACTACCTGCACGTCGAGGCCTGGCAGCACGCCTTCCGCGACATGGGCGTCGAGGTCGACGCCTGGCGCATCCACCGATCGATCGGCCAGGACGGCGACCAGCTGATCGAGTCTCTCGTCGGCGAGAGGGACGGCGGCTGGACAGCGAAAGCGACCGAACTCAACTCGACCTACTACACGGAACTCGCGCCCAGGCTGCGCACCTTCGACGGGGTAGGAGGGCTGCTGCACACGCTCTCCGAACGCGGGGTGATCATCGTGCTCGCGACCTCGGCCCCTCAGGAGGAGCTCGACCTCCTGTTGCCGGTGATCGATGCCGACGATGCCATCCACGCCACCACGAACGCCGACGACGTCGACACCGCCAAGCCCGAACCCGACATCGTGCGCGTCGCCCTGTCGCGGGCGGGCGTCGACGCCGACCACGCCATCTTCGTCGGTGACTCCGCGTGGGACATGAAGGCGGCCGTGCGTGCCGGCGTCACTCCCTACGGCGTGCTCTCCGGCGGCATCTCGGGCGATCTGTTGACGGATGCCGGAGCCCGGGCCGTCTTCGACGACCCGGCCGACCTGCTCGACCGGCTCCACGAGATCACGCTGCTCGGCTGACGGCCAGCCGCCCTGCATTGTGGACCTCGTCGTCGCGATCGGCAAGCACCTTGCCGATCACTGTGGGCTGCGTAGCGTCGAAGCATGAAGATCGGATACAAGCTCGTCGCCGAAGCCTTCGGCCCTCAGGAACTCGTGCGACAGGCAGTGCGTGCCGAACAGGCAGGCTTCGATTTCGTCGAGATGAGCGACCACTTCCATCCGTGGGTGGAGGCTCAGGGGCACTCCCCCTTCGTCTGGAACGTTCTCAGCGCCATCGCCGCGAAGACCACGACGCTCGAGTTGGCCACGGGTGTCACCTGCCCGAGCGTGCGCTACCACCCGGCCATCATCGCCCAGGCCGCGGCTACGCTCGCCCTCCTCTCCGACGGCAGATTCACCCTGGGCGTCGGGTCGGGCGAACGACTCAACGAGCACATCGTGGGCCGCGGCTTCCCCGGAGTGCACGAGCGCCACGCCATGTTCGACGAGGCTCTCGACATCATCCGCCTGCTCTGGAAGGGCGGCTACCAGAACTACGACGGCACCTACCTCAAGCTCGAGGACGCCCGCATCTTCGACCTGCCCGACGTGTTGCCGACGATGGCCGTCGCAGTCAGCGGCCCCGACTCCATCGCCCTCGCCGCTGAACACGGTGACGGCCTGTTCGCCGTCGAGCCGAAGAGCGACCTCGTATCCGGATACCGCGACGCGGGCGGCACAGGACCTCTCTATTGCGAGGCACCTCTCGCCTGGGCGACGACCGAGGAAGCTGCGGTGAAGGCGGCCCACGCTACTAACGCGTGGTCGGTCGCCGGATGGAAGGTGCTGGCCGAGCTGCCGAATCCGGTCAACTTCGAAGCGGCCGCCGCCACGGTGCGTGAGGACGACATCCGCGAGCAGTTCGCGTGCGGCCCCGACGTGGAGCGGCACCTCGAGGTCATCGGGCAGTTCACCGACGCCGGTTTCGACCACGTCGCGCTGATGAACACCGGTCCGGACGCCGACGGCTTCTTCGACTTCTTCGAGAGGGAACTGCGCCCCCGACTCGTCACGGGCTGAGACGAGGCATCCGTGGCCATCCACATCGGAACGTCGGGGTGGAGCTACGACCACTGGGAGAACGTGCTCTACGCGCCGGGCCTTCCACCACGAGACCGCCTGGCGAGCTACGTCGCGCGGTTCTCAACGGTCGAACTCAACGCCAGCTTCTACCGCTGGCCGCAGCCTGCGGCATTCCGGAGCTGGAAGCAACGCCTGCCCGACGGCTTCCTGCTGTCGGTGAAGGCCCCTCGCGGGCTCACGCACGCCAAGAAGCTGTTCGCGCCGGAGGATTGGATCAGCCGCATCTCCGCAGGCTGGCACGAGCTCGGCGACAAACGCGCCGTGTTGTTGGTGCAACTGCCGCCGGGGATGGAACGCGACGACGGCCGCCTCTCCTATTTCCTCGAGCGGATCCCGCCGTGGGTCCGGGTCGCGGTCGAGTTCCGGCATCCGTCGTGGAACTGCGATGAGGTCTTCCGGATGCTCGAGACCCGCGATGCCGCCTACGTGGTCATGAGCGGCGCAGGTCTGCCGTGCATCCTCCGGGCCACGGCGTCGGTCGTCTACGTTCGGATGCACGGACCCGACCACGAGCATCTCTATGGTGGCTCGTACTCCGACGCCGATCTCGGGTGGTGGGCGGGACGGTTACGGGAATGGGGCGATCAGGGCCGTGATGTCTTCGTCTACTTCAACAACGACGGAGATGGCAACGCTGTGCGCAATGCGACGACGCTGAGGCGCTTCGTCGGCGCATGATGTCAGGGCCGGAACGCGTTCGGCGATCTCGGCTACGCTCGGGCGACGAGACCTCGACCAGGACGGAGGGCAGCGTGACCGACCCCATCACCGCCGACGCTGATCCCAGTGACGGCCGCGACGAGACCACGACCGAGCGATCGGACCGCAACTGGGACGAGTTACTGCAGGAGTTCCGTGTGCTGCAGACCGGGACGCAGATCCTCGCGGGCTTCCTGCTCACGTTGCCGTTCCAGGCACGTTTCGACCAGCTCAGTGCGTTCGGCCTCGGCGTCTACCTCACCCTGGTGATCGGTGCCGTGCTCCTCACGCTGCTCGCGCTCACGCCCGTGAGCCTGCACCGCCTTCTCTTCCGTCGGCATGCCAAACCCCTGCTGGTGAGCGCCGGCAGTCGCATCCTGATCGCCTGTCTGGCCGCGAGCTCCCTGCTGTTCGCCGGGATCGTGCTGTTCCTGTTCGATTTCCTCCTGTCGGCGCCGGCCGGGTGGATCGCCGGAGGAGCCGTGATCGTCGTGGCTCTCGGGCTCTGGGTGGTGCTGCCGTTGGCGCTGCGGCGTCACGGCGCGGTCGACAGCCCGGCTGACGCCGACGTCGCGTAAGGGCCGCGCTCGCTGAGGACCGCGCAGCCCGTCAGAGGGGCGCAGTAGCATCCGATACGAAGCAGCAGGTCACTCTCGAACGAAAGCGAGCACCCATGGCCGACGTCGTCCTCTTCCATCACGCCCAGGGCCTCACCGCGGGCGTCGCAGCCTTCGCTGAGCAGTTGACTGCCGCAGGGCACACCGTCACCGTGCCCGACCTCTACTCCGGGCACACCTTCGACACCCTCGACGAAGGCTTGGCGTATGCCCGCGAGATCGGCTTCGAGAAACTCCTGGATGACGGAGTCTCCGCGGTCGAGACGCTCGGCGACGACGCCGGCGAGTTCGTCTACGTGGGCTTCTCGCTCGGTGTTCTCCCTGCCCAGAAGCTGGCGCAGACCGACCCCAGAGCGCGCGGCGCACTGCTCCTTCACTCCTTCGTGCCGCTCTCCGAGTTCGGCGAGGCCTGGCCCGATCAGCTGCCCGTGCAGGTGCACGCCATGGACGCCGACACCCTCTTCGTCGATGACGGCGATCTGGACGCCGCACGCGACCTCCTGGCCACGACCCCGAGCGCACAGTTGTTCCTGTATCCGGGCAACACGCATCTCTTCGTGGATTCGTCGTTGCCCGACCACGACGAGGAGGCGGCAGCGCTTCTCATCGGCCGTGTCCTCGACTTCCTCGCCGAGATCGACCGCCGCTAGACCCGGCGACGGAATCCTCCTCATCCGCGCCTGTCAACCCCTGACACACGCGCGCCAGACAGGAGTTCACTGGCACCATGACGGATTCGACAACGGCAGATGGAGCGCAGGTCGACACCGGAGCGCACACCGAGCATCCACTCCTCGCGGAGCACGAACCGAACGACGCCCTAGCCATGGGACGACGGATGTCGGAGCCGGCGGCAGCCGAGGACGACCGCGTCGTCGACAGCTCCCCGGCCGAGCACGACGGCGAGCTCTGACCGGGCGCCTGAACCCCGCCCGGCGTTCGGGCGCCTTCGGCCGAACTCAGTCGCGTTCCGCGTCGCTGCTCTCGCGGATGCGGCGACCCTCCTCGACGTCCTCCTTCTCCTTCGCGGCGGCCTTGTCGCTCTTGACCGTGTCGCGCGGAGGCAGCTTGATGTCCTCCTCAGCCTCGATCCCGGCCTGCAGCTGGCGCCCGCGTTCGAGTTCGGCATCCAGCTCCGCACCGAACAACAGCGCCAAGTTCGCGATCCAGAGCCAGAGCAGGAAGACGATGATTCCGGCGAAGGAGCCATAGGTGCGGTCGTAGTTCGAGAAGTTGGCGACGTAGAGTCCGAAGCCGACGGATGCGAGGACGAGGATGACGAGCGCGACCGCCGCCCCGATGCTCATCCATCGGAACTTCGGCTGCTTCGCGTTCGGAGTGGCGTAGTACAGCACCGCGATGATGAGGATCACGGCCAGAGCGAGGATCGGCCACTTGACGATGGACCAGGCCAGCTTCAGAGCAGCGCCCAGTCCGATCGCGTCGCCGACGGCGTCGAGTACCGGTCCCGAGAGCACGAGCACCACCGCCATGATGAGGATGAGCACGATGGCGACGATCGTGACGAGCAGCTGCATCGGACGCAGCTTCCAGAACGGCCGCCCCTCCTCGATCTCATAGATGCGGTTCATCGCGCGGCTGAAGGCGCCGACGTAGCCCGACGCCGACCAGATCGCGAGCACGATACCCGTGACGAGGGCGAACCCCGCGGCCGGCGATGAGGCGAACTGCTCGAGCGGCTCACGGATGACATCCACCGTCGACCCCGGCGCGACCTCGGAGACGATGCCGAGGAGCTCGTCGATCGCCTTCTGTCCCTGACCGAAGACACCGAGCAACGAGGTGAGCGCGAGGAGTGCGGGGAAGATGGACAGCACCGCGTAGTAGGTGAGCGAGGCCGCGATGTCGAAGCACTGGTCGGACGTGAACTCGCGCAGTGTCTTCTTCAACACGTAGCCCCATGAGCGCTTCGTCACCTCGGTGGGCGAGTCGGGCTTGCGATCGTCGTCGGGCGACGGTGCCGTCGCAGCCTTCTCACTGGCACGTTCTGGGGACATGGTGGTTCTCACTTCTCTTGGAACGACGTCGAGCGTCGGGCCCCGAAGGGCGCCGACGCTCGACGAGGGGTATTGCTAGTTCGAGCTCGCGCTCTGAACGTTGTCACGGGACTCCGCGGCCTGGTCCTTCACATCGTCGACTGCCGACGTGGCCTCGGCCTTGACGTTGTCGACGGCATCCGTCGCCGACTCCTTGACGGCTGCCGCGGCGTTCTGCGCAGGCTCCTTGAGGTCGCCGGCGACGGTCGAGGCGACATCCTTGACCTCGTCGACGAGGGGCTGGGCGGCGTCGGTCAGCGTCGTGGTGAGCTGCTTCTCCTTCTCGCTCGGCGGGATCAACGACGAGAGCAGCCATCCGGCGCCGAAGGCGATGAGACCGACGGCGAGGGGGTTGCCCTTCGCCTTCTCGACGGCGCCCTGTGCGGCACCCGCGACGTTGCCGCCCATGTTGCTCGCGTCGTCGTGAACGTCGGAGGCGACGCCCATCACGCGGTCGCGCACGGATCGCACGGCGTCCTTGGCCTTGTCGGCCTGACGCTGGGCGATCTTCGACGGGTCGACCTTGTCGGCGAGCGCATCGACGTCGCTGCCGAGGTTGGCCCGTGTTGCTTCAATCTCTGACCGGATCTGGTCGGGGTCGTTCGTCATCGGTTCTCCTCGTTTCGCTTCAATGTCTCTGGAATCTCTTTGACCGTCTCGATGGTCTGGGGTGCGCCCTCGGCTGCCGCGAGAGCCTTGCGGCCCTTCGAGTACAGGACCGCGGCGATGATGCCGTAGATGACGGCCACGACGAGCCCTGACCAGGCATTCCCGATCAGGTAGCCAAGCGCCCACCAGCCTGCGATGGTCAAGAAGAGGAGCGCGAAATGGCCTGTGACGGCGGCGCCGCCCAACAGCCCAGCTCCCTTGCCAGCGGCCTTGGCCGTCTGCGACAGTTCAGCCTTCGCCAATGCGACCTCTTGGCGCATCAGCGTGGACACGTCACGGGTCACCTCGCTCAGGAGGTCACCGAGCGAGGTCGACGCCGCCTTCTCCTCGGAAGGTGTCGGAATGTCGGTCATCAGTTGCCGTCTCCCCAGGTGCGCTGGGCGTTCCCGGCACCGAACTCATTCGACGTCCCGTCACGTTCTGCGGTGGCGTCGTCACCGAAAGCCGGCGCGGTGTCATCGTCGGGGCCCGTGCGGGTTCCGTCTCCAGTGAGTGCGGAGTAGACCGGCGTGGTCGTCGGCGCACCGGCGGCAGGGCCACCGGGAGTCGAGTACACGTCGGAGTCGAGGTCCGTCTGAGAGCCCGTGGCCGTGCCGGTGGTGCCGACGGCGACGAAAGGCTCGGTGTACGTCTCGGCGTGCACGCTCGGTGCGACGGCCGGCTTGTAGGTGGGCGCCTTGGCTGCGGCTTCCTTCGCGTCGGCGGCGTTGCCCACTGCGGAGCGCGTGATGCGCCCCGCCAGGAGGCCAACGACGGCGGCGACGGCGATGAACGTGCCCGGCCGACGTCGCGCGAAGTTCTTCACCTCGTGGAGTACCGACTCGGGGTCGTGGCCGTCGAGCCAGGTGGAGATGGAACCGGCTCGGCTGGAGGCCTGCGAGACGAGCTCGGCTGCGAGCCCGCCCGACGATGCCTGCGACATCTGGTCGAGGTCGTCTCCGAGGGACTTGAGTCCGGCGGCGGCACGTGTCTGCTGGGTGGCTGCCTGCTCGCGCAGTTCGCTCGTGACCTGTCCGAAGAGGTCTGAGGCCTGCGACTTGGCCTCCTGGAGAACTCCGGCGGCCTCATCCTTGGCGGTCGCAGCGACGTTCTTGCCGGAGTCGACGACCTGGTCCTTCACGTTCACGGCCTCGCCCTTCACGGCGTCGGCAGTTCCTGTGGAGGTACCTCCGGAAGACGGTGTGTCCGTCCGATATGCGTCTGTCATGGTTGTGCTCCTTGAGGGATGGATCTGTGACGCCGATGGTCGGTGGCCGATCACGCGGCGTCAGGGGTGGAGTAAGAGTGCGGGGCCTGGGCCTCCCCCGAATAGGGATTGCGGAATTCGGGAACGCGATGTATCGCGCACGCGGATCGGAATCCGCGGATCGGAAAGGGAATGGGCGAAGTCGGCCCGCCCTCGGGGAATACTCACCGGCTCAGCTCACGAGATCTCACGTAGACTCAAGACAGTTGTCCCAGACCCCGGCATCGCGTCGACCACATCGCTGGTCCGCAGGCCGGAGGGTCGGATGACAATCACCATTCGCGCGAATGCCGGCGACCCGGACCCCGGCTCCGGGAGCACGCCGCGCACGCCGCGCGTCATCGCCAACGATTACACCGAACTGTCGCGGATGGTGCTCCAGTCCGGGCTCATGCGCCGTCGCTACGGGTACTACTGGACGAAGCTCTGCGCCGTCCCGCTGGTCTTCCTGGTGGCGGGCATCGCGTTCGTACTGATCGGCGACACCTGGTGGCAGCTCTTCATGGCGGCAGGTTTCGCGGTGATGTTCACCCAGACGGCCTTCCTCGGCCACGACGCTGCACACAGGCAGATCTTCGTCTCGGGGAAGTGGAACGACTGGACGAGCCTGATCCTCGGAAACCTCTTCGTCGGCATGAGCTACGGATGGTGGCAGCACAAGCACACCAGGCATCACTCCAACCCGAACAAGGAGGGCAGCGATCCCGACATCGACCTCCCGGTGATCTCCTTCACGCACGAACAGGTCGAGCGCAGGCGCAACGCCGTCACGACCTGGCTGATCGCACACCAGGGCGTGTTCTTCTTCCCGATCCTCCTGCTCGAGGGACTCTCGCTGCACGCGTCGAGCGTGCGACGCGTGTTCGCCCGGGAGCACGTCGATCGCCGCTGGGTCGAGATCACCTTCCTCGTCCTGCGGCTCGGCGGATATCTCACCCTCGTCTTCCTCGTGCTCTCCCCCGGCGTAGCCGCCGCCTTCCTCGGCGTGCAACTCGGCTTGTTCGGGTTCTACATGGGGGCATCGTTCGCGCCGAACCACAAGGGCATGCCGATAGTTCCGAAAAACACGAAGCTCGACTTCCTCCGCCGCCAGGTGCTCATGAGCCGCAACATCCGCGGCGGTCGATTCGTCGACGTGCTCATGGGCGGGCTCAACTATCAGATCGAGCACCACCTCTTCCCGTCGATGCCCCGGCCCCACCTGCACCGCGCAGCGCCGATGATCGCCGAGTACTGCCGCCAGAAGGACGTCTCCTACATGCTCACGGGACTCTGGGAGAGCTACGGCATCGTCATCCGTCACATCAATCGTGTCGGCCTGGGCGAACGCGATCCCTTCGACTGCCCGCTGGCGGCGCAGCGGAGGTCGATCTAGCCTTCGGACAACGCCGAACGGGCTGCGAACCGTCCTGTCAACCCCTGCGCGGTCATCCGCGAAAGGGCGTCTACTCGGAGCATGAGAGCTCTGACATGGCAGTCGACCGGCAAGGTGAGCGTTGAGGAGGTCCCCGACCCTCGTATCGAGGAGCCGACGGATGCGATCATCCGCATCACGTCATCGGCCATCTGCGGATCGGACCTGCACCTGTACAACGTGCTCGGTGCGTTCCTCGACAAGGGCGACGTGCTCGGCCACGAGCCGATGGGCATCGTCGTCGAGGTCGGCTCCGCCGTCGCGACCCTCGCCGTCGGCGACAGGGTGGTCATCCCCTTCGTCATCGCCTGCGGTGAGTGCTACATGTGTCGCAAGGGGCTGACGAGCCAGTGCGAGACCACCCAGAACCACCAGAGCGGCAGCGGAGCCGACCTGTACGGGTTCTCCGAGCTCTACGGTTCGGTTCCCGGAGGACAGGCCGAGTTCCTGCGGGTGCGCCGAGCCGACTTCAACGCCTACAAGGTCGGCGAGGAACTGGCCGACGAGCGCTACCTCTTCCTGAGTGACATCCTTCCGACGGCCTGGCAGGGCGTGCAGTACGCGCACGTTCCCGAGGGTGGCACCCTGGCCGTGCTCGGGCTCGGGCCCGTCGGTCAGTTCGCCGCGCGCATCGGGCGCCACCTGGGTCACCGCGTGATCGCCGTCGACCCCGTCCCCGAGCGCCGGGCCATGGCCGAGCGGCACGGAATCGAGACCTTCGACCTCACCGACGACATCCTCTCGGAACTGCGAGACGCAACCGACGGTCGCGGACCGCACTCTGTGGTCGACGCGGTGGGCATGGAGGCCCACGGCAACCCGGGAACGTCGTTCGTCCAGTCCGCTGTCGGTGTGCTCCCCGACGCCATCGCCAAGCCGCTGATGAAGAAGGCAGGCGTCGACCGTCTGGCAGCCCTCCACCTCGCCATCGACGCTGTCCAGCGCGGCGGAACCGTCTCGCTCAGCGGCGTATACGCCGGCGCTGCCGATCCCATGCCGCTGGTGACGATGTTCGACAAGCAGATCGCCCTGCGCATGGGCCAGTGCAACGTGCACTCCTGGCGCGATGAGCTCCTTCCGCTCGTCGAGGACCCGAGTGATCCGCTCGGAGTGGAGGACCTCGTCACGCATCGTGTGCGTCTCGACGAAGCGCCCGCCATGTACGACACCTTCAACGAGAAGGAAGACGGATGCATCAAGGTCGTGATCCAGCCCTGATCGATGGTGCTCAGTCCTGGGGAGGCCTCGGGACCGAGCCGATCAGGAGGCCTCCGTCCGATGAGGCGGCGGCGACCATCGCCTCGACCCAGGTGCGATCGATCGAGTCGTCCACCCCGCTGTCCACGTGGTACCGCACCGGGATCGACGGGTCCAGCCACACGGAGCTCGTCCCGTCCCCCACGATGTCCGGCTCATGCCACGACAGCAGGAAGCGCTCACCGCGCTGCATCTTCTCGGTGGTGGTCGCGCGCAGATGCACCACGAGATCATCTGCCACGACGATCTCGGTGCCTGTCTCGCCGTAGAACATCGAACTCATCTGAGCACCCCATCTGTTGGCTCCGAGGCTACGTGGCCCGACGAGTCGGTGCTGAGGCTTGACAACCATCCACCGCTGGGCGACACGGCCGTGACGAGAGGCTCTCCGATGAAATGGGACGAGATTCCCCGTGCCGAGCGCAGTCGTATCGTGCGGATGCGACGTCTCTGGGCGACCCGGAGCCCTCGCACCTTCACGGAGAAGGTGCGCTACAAGATGCTCCGCGATCACCGGCCGCTCATTGTGACCTTCGCCGACAAGGCGGCAGTGCGCGCCCATGTCGCCGCGCTCGTCGGGGAGAGGGTGCTCCCCCGCGCCTATGCGATCCTCGACGACCCGAAGCGACTCATGGACCTCGCATTGCCCGACGCAGCCGTCCTCAAGCCGACGCACGGGAGCGGTGCTGCGATCGTGATCTCCCCGGACGCGGCGCCGGACACCCGACTTCCCGCAGCGTCGGAGAGCTGGGTCTATCGGCACGTGCAGCCTGCCGCGGCCCCGCCGGAGCAGCTGGTCGCCATCGGCCACCACTGGCTCGGCCAGGTCTACGGTCAGGGACCCAACCGGGAGTGGGCCTACAGTCGCGTTCCGCCGAGGATCATCGTCGAGGAGTTCCTGACCACGACGACCGGCGGCATCCCGGATGACTACAAGTTCTTCGTCTTCCACGGCCGATGCGAGTACGTGCAGGTCGACGCCGGTCGATTCGGTGACAGGACACAGGACTTCCACGACCGCTCATGGCGCCACCTCCCGATGAGCGGTGGGCCGGCTTGGGCCGTGCCACCACCTCCGCGTCCAGCGAGGCTCGCCGAGATGATCGCCTTGGCCGAGCGCCTGGGGTCCGGGACCGACTTCGTGAGGGTCGACCTGTACGACCTGGGCGACAGAATCGTGTTCGGGGAGCTCACCAGCTACCCCGCCGGCGGTGACAGCCCGTTCGAGCCCGAGAGCTTCGATGCGACCTTCGGCGAGCACTGGGCCGTTCCGAGGCGATACCGGTGATGGCCCCACGAGAACGATGGCTGGTCCCGGTGACCGAGTACGCCGGCGTCACGGCCTACACGGGCGGCATCGGTCGCCACTACGCCGCACTCGTGCCGGCCCTCGCGCGCCGCGGGATCGACGTGGATGTCCTGGTCTTCTCCGACAGCGCTCTCCTTCGGGAGACGGATGACGCCGGCGTGACGCTCCGAAGCCTTCGCATCGGTCGGCGGTTGCCCCGCATCATCGCGCTGCTTCTGATGGCACTCCGGGTGCGTCGGGCGTATGCAGCGGGGACCTACGACCGGGTGTTCGCACCGGAGTGGAGCGGCCTCGGTGCGGCCCTCCCCTCCCGAGCCCCGCTGCTGACGAACCTGGCCACGAGCATGCGGCTCTCGAACGAAGTCGCCCACCTCCGGCCCCGCGACCTTCCGCCATCGACGCGCCTCGCGGTCGCCGTGCAGAACAGGCTGGAGGACCGGCAGATCCGCCGGTCCGCCGGGCTCATCGCGATCTCGCAGGCCATGGCGAGGTGGACGACGGGCTCGTTCGCGAAGCTGCCTCCGTTGCGCGTCGTGTGGAACTGCATCGAGGTCACCCGCGTCGAGAGGGCAGCGCACTCAGCCGAGCTTCCCGACCGCTGGTCGCGATCCGACGGCCCGGTCGTGCTCTTCCTCGGTCGCCTCGAACGACGGAAGGGAGTCGTCGATGCCCTGAAGGCCTTCGCGATGGTCGCGGCGCAGGTGCCATCGGCCCGACTCGTGTTGGCCGGGTCGAGTGGCGACAGACGCTTCGAACCGGATCGCGACGAGCTGCTCGGCTACCTTCCGACGGCGTCGCGCAGTCAGGTCACCTGGCTCGGGCACGTCGGCGGCGACGAGCTCTACCGGGCGATCGGGGAGGCCGCGGTGACGATCTGCCCGTCGCTCTGGGAGGGATTCGGGAACGTCGCCCTCGAGGTGAAGTCGGTCGGAGCTCCCCTGATCTGCACGACGGGCAGCGGCTTCGACGACTTCTGCACCAGCGGCGTCGACTGCCTGATGGTTCCGCCGGCCGACCCTGCCGCATTGGCGAGCGCCATCAGTCGAATCATCGGCGACCCGGCATACGGCACCGCCCTGGGGCTGGCGGGTCAGGCCGAGGTGAGCCGATTCGCCCCCGACCGGATCGCCGCCGACCTCACGCTTGCTGCCGACGATCTCCTCGGGCCTGTCAGGCCCTGACCCAGCCGGAACCGCGTCGGCGCACGACCCCGGCCGATTCGAAGTCGGCCAGCCAGCCCGTCATCGGCCATTCCCCCCACCTGTCGGCGAAGAGGCGGCCGTTGCGCAGGATGTCGTCGACATGCTGCCACGGCGGGGAGCTCGTCGGGTGGTGCTGGTGGTATGCGTGGGCTCCGCCCACCCACGCCAGAGGGATCCCGGCGTCGCGCAGCCCGAAGGCGAAGTCCGTGTCCTCGCCGCCGTAGCCCTCGAACCGCTCGTCGAAGCGGCGTGATGTCGCCCAGAGCTCGGCCGTCATAGCGAACGACAACGACCAGAACAGCGGATACTCCCCTCCGGTGGCGAGCTCGATGGAGCCGGCTGCAGGAGAGGGCCGGGCGGCATGCGGGTGGGTCGCCTCCATGAGGGCGTCCGGTCGCGACACGTCGACTCCCGGCGGCAGGTACGTCACGGGGCCGCACAGCACTGCCTCCGGATGCCACTGCGCAGCGTCGCGATATCGAGCCACCAGCTCAGGCCCGGGCACGCAATCGGCGTCGAGGAAGATCAGGAGGTCGGCTCCGGCGGTGACCGCGGCATCCGCCCCGGCGTTGCGTGCAGCCGCCAGGCGGAGCCCGAGCGGCGCCGGGGGCATGTGCAGCACGACGCCGGCATCGAGCGAGGGAGGGCCGTCAGCTCCCACCCAGACGACGATGGTGTCGAGATCCGACTCACGGCCGAGTGCCGCGAGTTGTGCGCGCACGTGGCCCACTCGCTCGGTCGAGCACAGTGTCACGACGGTGATCACGCCGCGTCCCCTCGCGCCACGGCTGCGATCTCGATCGCCGCGCGCTCCGCGGCGCCTCGCGTGCGCCAGCGCGCCCAGTCCGGCTGCAGGGCGCGAGCCTCGTCGAGGATGCGCCCCCACTCGGCGGGTTCCGGCCACTCGGATTCCACGATCGCGAGCCCGGCCCTCTTGACGGCATCCGCCGTGTCAGCCTGCTCCGCGAACGGTCGCGGCTGAGGGATCACGACAGCACGGGCTCCGACCGCTGCCAGATCGGCGATGGAGTTCTGGCCGGCCCACGCGATGACGACGTCGGCCGCAGCCATGTCGGGCCACGGATCGGCGACCCAGTCACGACCCCCAGACATCCCGAGGGCCGACCAGCGCTGCCCCGATGTCGCAGCTTCGGCTGAGGCGACGGATGCCGCGGTCACGCTCGATCCGCCCGCTCCCCCGAGCACCAGGACTCCGGAGCGCTCGACGGGCTCAGGACCTCGTCCGTCGTGGCGGCTGATGCCGCCCACGTAGACCACATGGGGGAACGCGGACAGGTGATCCGGCCGCAGCAGTTCCTCGGGCCACGGCGCGATCACCTTCGTCGCCAGTCCGAATGCGAGCTGGTGGGCGGCATCGTCGCGCCGCCCCGGCTGGGTGATGAGCACGGGCGGTATCCCGAGCAGGCGAGCGAGGACCGTGACCTCCACCGATACGTCGACCACGAAGGCGCTGACCGGATGCCTCTCCAGTTCGGCCGCGATGACCGTCAGCCGTCGGCGGTGCCCGTCGTGCAGCAGCGGTGCCCAGTGGAGGAGTCCACGGGCCGTCGGGTCTCGGTCACCACCGGGAAGCGCGCGGTCGGGCTCGACGCCGTCGTCGCGCTCGAGCTGAGTCCACTGGCAGTTGTCGGGAAGGTCGTCGGGCCTCGGCAGCGAGCTGAAGCAGGAGACGTCGGCGCGCAGGTACGGTGCGATCGCCAGGAGGCGCCCGACGTGTCCGCGGCCGTGATGGTGCACGTACCACGCTATGCGCGGGCGAATCATGCCGCCCGCTCCGAGGAGCTCTCACTGTCGCCGACCATCGATCGGAACCTGCGCTCGAGCGCCGCGATGCGGGCCGGCAGGGAGAACCGGGCCTCCGCGCTGTTGCGGATGGCCGGACGGAATCCCGGCTCCCGGAACGCACGGCCGATCATGTGCTCCACGCGCTTCGCCATCGCGGACACATCGCCCGATGGCACTGTCACCATCCCGACGGACCCGGCGGCGATCTCGGACACACCGCCCATCGCGAAGCTGACGACGGGCGTGCCCGACATGAGCGCCTCCGGTGCCACCAGGCCGAACGGTTCTTCCCACACCGGCGTCGCGATCAGCGCAGCGCTACGACCGACGAGCGTGGCGAGCTCGCTCGGGGCCAGTTGACCGACGTACCTGATGCCGCCGCCGACCCGCGACAGCACGGCGCGATCCGCATACAGCTCGTCACCGATCCGTCCGGCTATGACCAGACCCCGTCCGAGCCGCTCGGCGACCTCGATGGCGAGGTGCGGGGCCTTCTCGGGAACGATCCGACCGAACCAGACGAGGTCGGGACCCCCGGGACCCAGCGGCCATGCCTGCGGGTCCACGGCGTTCGCCAGAACCGTCGATTCGATTCCGGCATCCGCCCACTGGCGACGGGTGTGCTCACTGACGGACAGGAACTCGCTGCGCCGCCCGGAGGCCGCAGCATGCGACGCCACCAGTTCGTCGTCGACCGGCGTGTGCAGGGTGGAGACCATGGGCACGCCCAGACCCCCGGCTCTCTCGAGGGGCAGGCCGTGCAGGCAGTGATTCGAGATCACGTCGTAGTCGGCCGCGGTCGCGGCGATCCGGTCGAGGGCGCGACCGAGTGCTGGGACGGAGCGGGCCGCGTAGCTCGGCGGATAGGTGTCGTCTGTCGGTCTGGATGCGCCGGGCCAGGTCATTGCGGGGATCGTGAAATCGCTCGGTTCGCCCAGCCAGTCGGAACCCTCGGCCGCGATGAGCGTCACGTCGTGGCCGCGGGCCCGCAGCTGGTCCACCTCGTTCCACACGGCCGACTCGAGGCCACCGGCATGCGGTCGACGGATGGGGAACCGGAGAGGGGCGACGACCACGACGCGCAGCGGTACGAGGCCGCTCATGTCCGGCGCTCCGCGATCAGGCGACGGTAGAGAGCCTCGTGATCGCTGGCTGTCGTGGCGTCATCGACCGCCCGGATCGCACCTCGGGCGCTGATCTGCCGTGCCCGCTCCACCGAACCCGCTCGCGTGGCGTCCTGTCCCCGGGCCACGGCATGGATCGCGGCAGCCAAGGACTCTCCGCCGGCCTCGACATCGAACGATCGGGCGCTCCCGTCCGGGTGCTGCGCGGAGTAGAAGCCCACGCGCGGGGCGATGACCGGGACAGCGAGGTCCCAGCACAGCTCCAACCATCCGGAATGGGTTCCGTGGCTGTACGGGAGCACGCAGGCGTCCATGCGCGAGAGCACATCCACGAGCTCCTGGTCGTCGAGGCGCTCGTGCTCGATCAGCAGGACGCGATCGGTGCGTCCCGTGATCTCACGCACGGCGTCGCGGGACGCTGGATCCCGTACGGTGCGGTGCATCCTCACCTCGGCGAGAACATCCACTCCCGCGGTCGCGACCGACTCCACCGCCGAGACGAGGGCTTCGACCATCCCCACTCCATCGACGTTGGGGCGCAGGTCCTTCAGGTGCATCCCCACTCGGAAGTGTTCTGAAGACAGGACTCGAGGCGTCGACGCGTCTGCCGACAGCACCGACGGATGCGGCGACACGACCGACGGACGTCGCCAGCGTCGTCGGATCTCGGCAGCGGCCCCGTCGGTCAACGTGATGACGGCGTCTGCGCCCGGGACCAGCACGTCGAGCTGCGCGCGATACGACGCCTGGTCGAGCAGTTGCGGATGCTCGAGGTCGTGCACGGTGAACACCACCGGCCAGCCGACCTCGTGGGCGGCATCGATGCACGCCGCGATCCGTGCCGGCTCGAACGACTCGGTGCCGAAGTGGATGTGGAGCAGGTCGGCATCGCGAGCGTGCTGCCGTATCCACTCGGGATCGAGGGCTGCGGACGGCAGCCAGGCCGACTCCCGGGCGTCGGCGCCGTCGAGTCGGAGGATCCGCACATCTGGAGATGCAGTGACGCTGTCGACATAGGGGTGCGATGAGGGAACGGAGACGACTGTGATCGTCCTTGCGCTGCCTGGCAGATCCAGGGCCCGGGCGTCATCGGCGACCGGCATCGGGGAGACCGTCGGAAGCATGTTGTACCTCTCTGGTCGTGCGTACAGGGTCGTGACGCACGGCCAACCGTATGTCTGCCGCCGCTGAGCCGAATGGGCCTTGACGTGGAGGGGGAGATGAACAAGCATGTGCCAGATGCCCGCCACCGATGCGCCCGACCTCCTGGTCGTCGGACCGTCGCGCCACGGCGTCACGAGGTACGCGCGCGACCTCGCCGCCGCCGCCGAGGCTGGCGGATTCGCGCGGCGGCCCATGGTCGTCGCGGATGGAGCTGCGGCGGCACGGGCCGTCGTCGGCGCAGACCGTGTGCACGCCCACGTCACCGACAGGCTCTTCGGGTCGACTCCCGAGGAGGCGGCTGAGACGGTGGAGCAGCTCGCCGCCCTCACCAGGCTCACCATCACCCTGCACGACCTGCCGCAGGGGTCGGACGGCTCCGCCTATGCGCGGAGGGCGGCCGCGTACGGTCGATTCATCGACGCATCCGACGGTGTCGTGGTCAACAGCCGGCATGAAGCCGAGCTCGTCGTCGAGCACCTCGGCCTGCCGGCGGCATCCGTGACGGTGATCCCGCTCGGAACCACCGCAGAGGTTCCCCTCAGCAGCGACCCGCGTTCGCCGATTCCCGGCCGTCTCACCGTGCTGATCGCCGGCTACATCTACCCGGGCAAGGGACATCTCGACGCCATCGAAGCTGCCGCGACCGTCGTCTCGCGTCTGCGCGCGGATGGCACCCCGATCGAAGGAGCACGGGTCGTCGCCATCGGCGGGCCGTCACGCGGGCACGAGGCCGACGTGGAGCGGCTGCGAGTGCAGGCTCGGGAACTCGGCGTCGACCTCGAGGTCACCGGCGTGCTCGACGACGACGAGTTCGAGCGCCGGCTCGCCGCGGACGGCATCCCCGTGGCTGCCCATCAGCACCTGTCGGCGTCCCGGTCGATGAGCGACTGGGCCGAGCGGGGACGCCGCCCACTCGTTCGCGCCTCGAGGTATGCGAGGGAGATGGACGCTCTCCGGCCCGGCACGCTCACGATGTACGCGCCGTCGGATCTCTCGGACGCCCTCCTGCACGCGTGGCGTTCGCCCGACTCGACACGCGTGCCTCCGCGGACCTCGCTGCGTCCCACTCTCTCCGATGCGGCTCTGGCCTATCGAGACTGGTGGTCCGGGCTGGCCCTCCGGTGAGCGCCCAGTACAACCCCGATCGAGGCCTCCCCGGCAATCGCTGGGACCTCCTCGACGGGATGACGCCGGCCACGCTGCCGTCGATCTCGGTCATCGTCGCCCACTACGAGCAACCCGAGCAACTCGCTCGCACGCTCCACGCGCTGGATCGGCAGGACTACCCGCGCGCCTCGGTCGAGATCATCGTCGTCGATGACGGATCCGCCGAGTCGCCGCGAGTGCCGCCCCACGTGCGGCTCATCACGCAGGACGATCGAGGATTCCGACTGGCGGCAGCCCGCAACCTGGGATTCACCGCCGCCACACACGACGTGCTCGTGTTCCTCGATGCCGACACCGCTCCGGAGCCGGACTACCTCCGGGCCATCTCGCGGCTGCCCGCCCTGAACTGGGACTGCGTCACCGTGGGCCACCGCCTGCACGCCGACCTCGAGGACACACCTGCCAGCGCTGCGATCGAGGTCATCGGACCCGAGCGGGCGTTGCCCGAGCCCACGTGGCTGCTCGATGCCTACAGTGAATCGGAAGCCCTGCTGAGGGCCGACCACCGCAGCTATCGCTTCGTCGTCGGAGCGGTCATCGCGTGCACGCGCCGCTTCTTCGCCGAGACCGGAGGCTTCGACGAGTCGTTCACCGCGTACGGCGGCGAGGACTGGGAATGGGCGTATCGGGCCTGGCTGCACGGCGCCGTCCTCGCTCATGTGCCGGATGCCGTCGCCTGGCACGACGGACCCGATCAGGCTGGGCGCGAGTCGGCGGACCTCGCGGCCAAGAACGAGGAGACATTGCGCCTCTCCGACCTCATCCCCGTTCCCGGGTCTCGCGGGCGGGGCATGCGACCGGGACGGGTGGACATCGCCGTCTCCGGGCCGCCCGACGACGCATCGGCCGGTCAGCGCTTCGTGAGCCTGGATTCCGTGCTCGCCGAGCTTCCCGGTGCCGCTGTCGTCACGTCGACGGGCGTCGAGTCGGAGCGATTCGATCGGGTACGAACGGACGTCACCATCGAGGCGCCCGTGCGGGTACATCCCGGCGGGCTGGTCGATGCCGTCGAGGCCATCGACGGCGGTCGCGTCGCCGCCGTCGTGCTGTGCGACCTCGACGGCACCGCGCTCCTGCGCCTGATCTCGCGACGCGAGCGGACCCGCCAGGCGCGCTGGCCGGAAGCCGAATCGCTGCCGACCCTCGAGATGCGATCGAGCGGTGTCGAGCGGATCGTCGACGAGGTGGACGTGGAGGCTTATCTGGGCGGGTGGTGATCCGGAGCTGCTCGGCGGGAGATTTGTCAATCCCCCAGTCCGGGCTTCTGCGCGGCTTCCGCTCGCCCATAAGGTGATGCCATGGATCGGGAGGCGCGGGTGAGCACCCAGAAGCGAACCCTGACGGCCCCCCTGCTGCTCGACCGCTACAGGCCGCTCTCGTTGATCGCCCGTGGCGGCATGGCGTCGGTCTTCCGTGGGCGCGACGAGTACCTCGGCCGCGACGTGGCGATCAAGGTGTTCAGCGGCGGCAACGAGGAGCACGTCGAGACCTACCGCGCGGAACTCCGCATGCTCGCGGGGCTCAGCCACCACGGAGTCGTCTCGATCATCGACGCCGGCGTCGACACGTCTGCCCCCGACGATCCCCGTCCGTTCCTCGTGATGCAGTTGGTGCGCGGCACCACCCTGCGCGACAGACTGGCCGAACGGGCCATCTCGGTGCGGGAGATCGGTGAGTTCGGCTACGAAGTGGCCGAGACCCTCGAGTACATCCATGCGAACGGCGTGATCCACCGCGACATCACCCCGTCGAACGTGATGATCGTGAACTACGGCACTCAGTACTCCCGCGAGAGGGCCGTGCTCACTGATTTCGGCATCGCCGTGTCGACGGAGTCATCGGTATTCCAGTCGGAGAACATCACCGGAACCCCCGCCTACCTGAGTCCGGAGCAGGTGCGGAACCAGCCCCTCACCACGGCATCCGACATCTACTCGCTCGGGCTCGTGATGCTGGAGTGCTTCACCCGCACCCGGGCCTTCCCCGGCATCCCGGTCGCCTCGGCGATGGCTCGCCTGAATCGCGGGCCGGACATGCCTGCCGAGACCGTGCCGGAGCCGTGGCGATCGCTGATCGACCGCATGACGGCACGCGATCCCGGTCGGCGACCATCCGCCGCCGGAGTCGAGGGCGAACTTCGCGAGGCACTGCGCGAGCTTCGGCCACGGCGCAGGTCCTGAGGTCCCCCGCGAGACCGAGTCACGCGACAGGGCACTCGCAGGCCGCGCGTCAGGCGACGATGACGGCCGTCGTGCGGTTCTTCCCTGAGTTCTTCGACGTGTACATCGCCGTGTCGGCGAGGTCGAACAGCCGGTCGGGAGTGACCGACTGCGATATCCCCGGTGAGTGCACGGCGACGCCGATACTCGCCGAGACCGAGTACTCGTCGGGGATGCCGGGCACGGGAACACCCACGACGTCACGGAGTCTCTCGGCGACGGCGGATGCGGCATCGACGTCTGCGTCCTCGCAGATGATGACGAACTCATCGCCCCCGAAACGGCCGGCCACATCGCTCGGACGGATCGTCGAGCGCAGGCGCGTCGCCACCTCCCGCAGCACAGCGTCGCCCGCCACGTGCCCCAGCTCGTCGTTGACGGTCTTGAATCCGTCGAGGTCGAGGAAGATGAGCGCCGTCGAATGGTGGGTGCGCTGCCCGGTCGCGAGCGCCTCCTCGAGGCGCACCTTGAGCAGCTGCCGGTTGGCGAGCCCGGTGAGCTGGTCGAAGAGCGCCATCCGTTCCAGGCGTCGCTGCAGACGTACGCGGGCCAGCGCTTCCGAGGCCTGCCTGGCCACGGCCTCCTGCAGCTCGATGGCATCGTCGTCGAAGGAGCGCGCACGGCCGAAGTAGCAGAGCACGACACCGGATGTCGCCCCCTCGAACGACAGCGGCGTCGCCGTCACGGCTTCGAGGCGTGCGGACCTCAGCTCATCGGCGAGCGCCGGGTAGCGATCGCCCACAGCGCGACGATCGGCGAGCACCACCACCTTCCCGCTGTGGAGAGCCTCGAGCTCGGGGCCCCTCTCGCTTCCGGGGAGTTCCCCGGCGACCAGCGCCAGCTGCCCCGCTTCGTCGGGGAGGAGCACGGCGACGGATGCCGCCGCGAAGCCCTGCCGCATGCTCTCGACGATGGCCTGGGCCAGCTCCTCCTCCGAACTGCTGCTGACGAAGGCTGACGACGCTCGCTGGAGCACGCGCACGTGCTCTTCGGATGCCTCGGCCTGGCGGCGGGAGGTGAGCAGGTCGCGCTCGTAGTTCTGGCGATCGGTCGCGTCGAAGACGGCGGTGCGGATGAGCCCGGGCTCGTCCCTCGTCTGCTCCACCACGACCGAGTTGACCAGGGTGGGCAGGCCGGAGCCGTCTGCGCACACCATGGTGAGGGCGACCTCTTTCACGGAGCCCTCGAGGAGGAGCACCGGGAGGTAGCGCGTCTCGGCGAAGATCTGGCTGCCCCGCGTGAGCAGGTCGGCGAACGGCCGGCCGACGAGCTCGGCAGCGGTATAGCCCGTCCAGTCGAGGAAGGTGCGGTTGACCCGCACGATCGTGCCGTCGGTCGTCAGCGACATGTGGCCGCACGGCGCGTGCTCGTAGAGGTCCTCGAACGAGGTCTCGAGCTCGGTCATCGCAGGAAGCCCTGGATCTCCTTCACGACCTCGTCAGGGCTCGACAGGTTCGGGCAGTGACCCGTGGCCTCCAGCATCACGAAGCGGCTGCCCGGGATCTGGCTGTGCACGAACTCGCCGACGACGCGCGGCGCGATGATGTCGTCGTTGCACTGCAGGATCAGCGTGGGCGTCACGACGTCCTTGAGGTCGTCGCGGTTGTCCGAGCTGAAGGTGACCCTCGCGAAGTGACGCGCGATCGCGGGGTCGATGGTGCAGAAGCTCGCCGTGAGTTCCTCGCCGAGCTCGGGCTGCTCGCTGTTGCCCATGATCAGCGGCGCGAGATCCGAGGACCACCCGAGGTAGTTCGCATCGAGTGCGTCGAGCAGACCGTCGATGTCGGCCTGGCTGAATCCGCCGGTGTAGTCGACGTCATCCACGTAGCGCGGTGAGGGACCGACGAGCACCAGGGACCCGAACCGCGACGAGTCGTGCGCGGAAGCCAGAACACCGACCATTGCGCTCACGGAGTGACCGACGTACACTGCGTCGCTCAGGTCGAGCGCCTCGAGGATCTCGAGCACGTCGTCGGCGTAGCCGTGGAGCGAGTCGTACTTCGACCGGTCGTAGGCGGTGAGGTCCGAACCCCCAGCTCCCACGTGGTCGAAGAGCACGACCTTGTAGTCGCTCTCGAAGGCCGGGGCGACGAGCCGCCACATCTCCTGGCTGCATCCGAAACCGTGGGCGAAGACGATCGGTCTACCCGCGGGATTCCCCGAGATCTTCACGTTGTTGCGGCTCAGGACGCTCGCGTCGAGCGGTTGGGTGATCGTCATGTCTGATTCCTTCGGGGGCGGCTCTGCTAGCCCCCAACGAACGCGGGCCTGACTGGTTCAACCAGTTTAGCGGTACTACAAGAGGGACGGCTTCTGGCGTTCGGGGTGCGGCATCCGCGGTCCCGACGCCGGAGATCCCGGTCTCGGCAGCTCCAGGCGGGCGGATGCCGCACGGCACCGCAACCACCCTCACGGGACGTCGACCGCGAACCATACAGCATGAGCAGCCGCCATCGGGCCGGTTGCGCCGGGGACCACCGCCACGCACCATTGAGCAACGCCGCCCACGAATCGTAAGGCTCATGAACCCACGCACCGCCTACAGCGAGGAACGCCTCGCCCGCGACCTCGAGTTCGCGGTCGATCGCGGGGAGATCCTGGCCCACTACCAGCCGCAGATCGACACGGTCACGGGACTGGTCGTGGCGGTGGAGGCGCTGTGCCGGTGGCGCCATCCGGAACTCGGATCGATCGCCCCCGACGTCTTCGTGCCCATTGCCGAGGAGACCGGGAGCATCCATTCGATCGGCCGGTTCATGATCGAGGACGGATGCCGTCTGGCAGCCGACTGGCAGCGCGCCGGACTCCCCATCGAGGTCGCCGTGAACGTGTCGGCGACTCAGCTGGCACCGGGCTTCTTCGGCCACCTCGACGAGTTCCACGCCCGTGAGGGCATCGGGCCGGGCCGGCTGACGATCGAGATCACGGAGTCGCAGATGATCACCGACGTCGAAGCCGCCGTGCGCGACCTCGCGAAGGTGCGGGCGCTCGGAGTCGGCATCTCGGTCGACGACTTCGGCACCGGGCACTCCACGGTGGAGCAGGTGATCAACCTCCCGGTGACGGAGCTCAAGATCGACCAGGCGATCGTGCAGGAGGAGGGCGAGGCCGGTCAGCGCGCGATGAACGCGATCGTCGATCTGGTGCATCGCCGAGGCCTGCGCGTCGTCGCCGAGGGTGTCGAGACCGAGCAGCAGATGGAGCGCGTGCGGCGCCTGCACTGCGATCGCGTGCAGGGATACCTCATCGCCCCTCCCCTGCCTCGGCTCGAGGTCGAGGACTTCATCGCCGGGCGGAACGCGGCCGTCTAGGCCTCAGACGTCGAGGTCGAAGTCGGTGTTCGCCGCCGCGATGTCGTCGGCCTCGGGGGCGCCGCCCACGTCGAGTCTCGTCCAGGTGACGGGCATGCCCGGCGAGAACAGGATGTCGAGGCCGGAGCCACCCGACTTCAGCGGCGGGATGTTCACATAACCGCCACCGGCCTTGATCGCCGTGAGGATCTCGTTCTTGAGTTCGGTGACGGGATCCGGCAGGAAGTAGTCCTTGCCGTCGACAGTCAGTCTGTTGATGATCACCCAGCCACTCCACTTCGTCGGCGGCCCCGAGCAGGGGCGCTCGCCAAGGCTACAGTGCCTGTAAAGTTCACTCGTGCCGCATTCGCGGCGTTGGATGATGACGGAGTTACACGTGGGCGCTCTCTACTACGACGGCGAGGAGTTCGATTTCGACGATCGCACTCTCGCCCACCTCCAGCTCGTCGTCTCGACGAAGCTGCGCCGGCGCGAGGACTTCTTCCTGACCTGGTCCGTTCCGATGGAGCGCGGCAGCGGCCGCCACTCGATCTGGATCGACAACGGCGTGCCCATCCGCTTCTACTTCAGCGGTTCGCGCACGCCGAGCATCAATCGCGATTGGATCGAGAGCCTCATGCTCTCCGCCTCTCGTGCCTCCGGCCTCATCCTGGGTGACGAGCCCACGGAGACCCGCGCGGCCCCTCCTGCCGGGTAACAGCAGGCCCTCCCTGCAGAGGATGGCTCGGGGTCAGCGTCGGGGTGGGACCTCAACGATCCCCTGAACTACGGCGTCGTCACGCCTGCCCTCGGCTTCGGCGTCGTCCAGACCCCGCCCGACGAGACTGGCCGCAACCCGTTCTGTCCAGCCCGACACGCCACCTTTGTGTCGGGCGTAGCCTCGTTGCATGACCGATCAGTTCCTCAACGAGCCGGACGCGAACCGCTACGTGCTGCTGCGCGACGGCGTCATCGCATCGAGCCTCGACTACTCCGTGCTGGGCGACTCCATCTCGATGACGCGGGCGTACACCAATCCCAGGCTGCGCGGGCACGGCCTGGCCGGCGAACTCGTGGAGTTCGCGGTCGATGATGTGGAGCGCACCACACGCCTCCGCATCATCCCGATGTGCTGGTACGTCGCCGAGTGGTTCGAATCGCACCCGGAGAGGGCCGGGCTGCTGAAGCCCCGCTCGGCCGCCTGAGTACACGTTCGCCCCGACCTAGGCCTGGCTCGTCAGTTGGAAATCGAGGGCGATCCGCGCACGAAAGCAAGCCCTCACCGAACTTCCCGGTGTCGCGTAGCGTCGAGTGGATGAAGCGCACCGTCACGCCCGACGCGATCGGCTCCCCCGCCGTCGGCGCTGTCGCCTCTCCCGAGGTGCACCTGATGACGCTCAACGTGCGTCGCCGCGTGGCGGCATCAGTCTCGCCCGCCGACCTCTGGAGCAGGCGGGCGCCCCTCCTCGCGCGCCTTCTGGCAGCCGAACGGCCGACAGTGCTCGGCATCCAGGAGGCCCTTCCCGATCAGGCGGTCGTGGTGGCGGATGCCCTCGGCGACCGGTACACGTGCGTCGGCACAGGCCGGGACGCGGATCGGAGGGGCGAACGCTGCGAGATCCACATCGACGGCGACCGGATGCGATTCCTCGACATGCGTGTGCACTGGCTCTCCGACACCCCCGACACCCCGGGTTCGCGCTCCTTCGGCAACCTCCTGCCGAGAGTCGCAGTGCAGGCCGAGGTGGAGGAGCTCGAGTTCGGCGGTCGTTTCCACGTGATCGTGACTCATCTCGACCACCTCTCCGAGAAGTCGCGCCGTCGATCGGCTCGCTTCCTGCGCGGGATCGCTCGCAGCCTCGACGGCCCCGTCGTCGTCATGGGCGACTTCAACGGCGGCCGCCGGTCGGGGGTCTTCGCCGAACTGACGGGCGACGATGTGCTGGTCGACACGTGGGGCGCCGCCGCTCGGCGCCTGAGCCCGGAGTGGGGAACCTACTCCCGCTACAAGGCACCGGTGGTCGGCGGAGACCGTCTCGACAGGATCCTGGTGAGCCCGTCAGTACAGGTCGATGCCGCTGCGATCAACCCCGTCCGTTTCGATGGGGCCGCGGCATCCGACCACGAACCCGTGCACGCCGTCGTGCGCTGGCCGCACCCGGAGCCCGAGCCGAGCCCGCGGCCGCAGCCCGAACCGGATTCCCGAGAGGATGGCGACTCGCTCCGATGACCGACCTCATCCAGACCTTCGTGCGACGCCCTGCCGGCCCGGGAGAGATCGCCGCCGACTGCGTGCGCGTGTTCGCCGTCGCCAGCGTTGTCGCTGCAGGCATCGGCTGGGGAGCCGTGCAGATCGGCATCTTCATGCTCGCGTTGCTCGGGGTGCTCGTTCCGCGCGCTCTGGGCCTGCGTCCTTCAGTCGACATCGCCACGAGCACCATCGTTCTTGTGGCTGCATGGAGCAACGTGTTCGACCTGTACACCGAGGTTTTCGGCTGGGACAAGCTCGTGCACGTCGCCCTCACCGGCGTCATCGCCACCCTCGCCGTGGTCGCGGCACAGCGCAGCGGGATCCTGCCGACGACCGGCCACCGCGTCGGACTCGTGATCGCCACCGCGGCACTCGGCCTCGCAGTCGGCAGCATCTGGGAGATGCTCGAGTGGGCAGGCAACGCCCTCACCGACGCCGTCATATACGTCGGCTACGACGACACCATCGGTGACCTGGCCGCGGATGCCGTCGGCGGCCTCATCGCCGGCATCGCCCTCCCCTTCCTCACCGGGCGGAGTGCGGCGATCAGAGACGGCGTCGGGGGCACCCGGATGGACCCCGATGCCCGCGCCGATGCCCGGATCTCCGCCAGCAGGCCACGATGACGCAGCTGATTCCGACGACGACAGACCGCCCGGTGCTCACCGTGAGCATCGTCATCCCGGTGAAGGACGACGCTCGGCCGCTGGCCGTCTGTCTCCGTGCGCTTCAGGCGCAGACCGTCGCCCCCTTCGAGATCATCGTCGTCGACAACGGGTCGACGGATGACTCCGGAGACGTGGCGCGCTCTCTCGGCGCTGTGGTCGTCGTCGAATCACGGCCGGGCATCGGGATGGCCAGCGCGACCGGCTACAGCGCGGCATCCGGCGACATCATCGCCCGGCTCGACGCTGACTCGATCCCGCAGTCGGACTGGGTGGCGACCATCGCCGACACCTTCGGCAGGCTCGAGGACGTCGACGCCATCACCGGCCCGGCGTATTTCATCGACGGGCCCGCGTGGCTGCGCTCACCAGCCGCAGCCCTCTACCTCGGCTCCTACTTCCTCTTCACGGGAATGGCGCTCGGCCACGTGCCCCTGTTCGGCTCCAATCTCGCACTGCGCAGGTCGACCTGGGCATCGGTTCGCCACGAGGTGCATGTGCACGACCAGCTCACCCACGACGATCTCGACCTGTCGTTCCACGTGGGCGTGAGCAACTCCATCCGCTTCATCCCGTCGCTCCGATCCGGTATCTCGATGCGGCCCCTGAACGATGGAAAGGGGTCGCTCAGGTGGAAGCGAGGTATTCACACCGTGACGATGCATTGGCCGCACGACCTGCCATGGCTCCGACTCGGTCGTCGCCTGATGTACCGAGCGCGCAACCCGGCGCCGGTCAGCCCGTACCGCCGGTGAAATCGCTGCAGCTCTGGACTACGAAGTCCCGGGCGGTCACGGCTGTGGACGCCTCCACGGGGCGACGGCGAGCGCGATGAGGGCGAGGATGGCGCTTCCGAGGAATACCCATCGCATGCCGTCCACGACGACGCCCACCACGCTGGAGGCCCCGGTGAGGCCGAGCACGCCGACGAGCACGGCGACACCGAGAGCACCGCCGAGTTCCTGTGCCGACGAGTTT
The DNA here is from genome assembly GCF_038432415.1 of Leifsonia stereocauli. Taxonomy (NCBI): domain Bacteria; kingdom Bacillati; phylum Actinomycetota; class Actinomycetes; order Micrococcales; family Microbacteriaceae; genus Leifsonia; species Leifsonia stereocauli. The sequence goes on along the minus strand of NZ_JBCAUN010000001.1, from coordinate 156,464 downwards.
GCGCCGGATGCCGCTGTGATGGTCGCCGGCCGGGCTGCCCCCAGCACGAGGGCCTGGACCACGGGAATGGCAGCGGACGCGCCGACACCGGCGATGATGAGGGGGACGAGGGCAGCCCGGTAGTCCGTGCTGCCTGCGTTCACAGCCAGCAGCCCCATGCCGAACGACTGCAGGACCAGCCCGACGAGCAGCACAGGACGCTCCCCCACGCGTTCCGCGATGAGTCCCGCCAGGGGAGCTACGACGAAGAGGGTCGCCGTCCAGGGCAGCAACCGCAGTCCGGCGCCAGCGGCATCCGTCGCATAGAGAACCTGGAAGTACTGCGCGAGGAAGTACACCGATCCATAGAGTGATGCGAACAGAGCGAGCGTGGTCAGGAGCGCTCGCGTGAACTGTCGGTCTCGCAGCAGCACACGGGGAATCAGTCCGTCCGGTGTTCGTCGAAGATGCCGCAGGAAGAGGGCGCCCAGCACGATGCCGGCGACACCCGAGACGAGTACGAGCGGATCCAGTGGTCCGCGAATCGGCCCTGTGGCGACGGACAGAACGATCAGGGCGGCGGACATCGCAGCCAGCAGTGCACCGCGGAGGTCGATGGGCTCGCGGCGCCCGGGTCCGTCGGCTCTCACCGCCAGAAGGCAGATGGCGACGGTGACGACGGCGATGGGCAGGTTGAGCCAGAACACCCACCGCCATCCGAGTCCCGTGGTGACGATGCCTCCCAACACGGGACCGGCGACGGTCGCGATGCCGGTCAACGCCTCGAGGAACCCCAGTGTGCGCGTGGTGCGCATCGGGCCGACGGCCTCGACGAGCAGGGAGATGGCGAGCGGAACGACGAGCGCCCCGAACGCTCCCTGCACTGCGCGCGCCGCGACGAGGAAGGCCAGGTTCGGCGCGAGCCCGCAGAGGACCGACGCGCCGGCGAACCCGACGAGACCCGTGATCAGCATCCGTCTCGGCCCGAACCTGTCGCCGAGTCTCGCACCGACGAGCAGGAGCGAGGCGAAGGGAATCGCGTACGCCGTGACCACCCAGAACAGCTGGTCCTGGGCGGCACCCAGCTCCACCCTGATCGTGAGGAGCGAGGTCGCGACGATCAGTAGGTCGAGCGAGATCATGATGGAGGCGAGCGCGGCCACAGCAAGCATCCATCCGGGCCTCGTCGCCCGTGCTCCATCGCCTCCGTCGAGCATCATGATCGCCCGGCGTACTCCGAACGGATCGCAGATTCGCGTGTTTCCATGCCCCGACGGTACGGACGCCCTCCGACATCGCCTGGTGGGAGCTCGGGCCGCCATCGGAGAAATCGACGACGACCCAAGCAGAGCCGCGGGCTGGAGCGACCGCGGCTGCGAACCCGCTACTTCTTGATGAAGTCCAGGATGTCCTGGTCGAGTTCGGCCTGGTAGTCGCCGTAGATGCCGTGCGGGGCGCCCGGGTACACCTTGAGCGTGCCGTCCTTGACGAGCTCGATGGACTTGAGGGCCGCGTCGTTGATGGGAACGATCTGATCGTCGTCGCCCTGGGCGATGAAGATCGGAACGTCGAGAGCCTTCAGGTCCTCGGTGAAGTCGGTCTCGGAGAACGCCTTGACGCAGTCGTAGGCTGCCGCGAGGTTCACCAGCATGCCCTGGCGCCAGAAGTCGCGCTTGGCACCCTCGGAGACGGCGCTGCCCTCGCGGTTCGCGCCGAAGAAAGCCTCCGTGAGATCGATGTAGAACTGCGATGCGTCCTTGAGCACTCCGGCACGGATGCCGTCGAAGACCTCGATCGGCAGACCGTCGGGGTTCGAGTCCGACTTGACCATGATCGGGGGAACGGCACCGGCCGTGATGACCTTGGCGACTCGGCCGACGCCGTGCTGGGCTGCATAGCGCACGACCTCGCCACCGCCTGTGGAGTGGCCGATCACGACGAGGTTCTGGAGGTCGAGGTGCTCGATGAGCTCCGCGAGGTCGCGGGCATAGGTGTCCATGTCATTGCCCGTGTAGGTCTTGGACGAGCGCCCGTGACCGCGGCGGTCGTGGGCGATGGCCCGGTAGCCGTTGTCGGCGAGCAGCTTCACCTCGACCTGCCACGCGTCGGACGACAGCGGCCAGCCGTGGCTGAGCAGCACAGGCTGTCCCTCGCCCTGGTCGGTGTAGTAGATCTCGGTTCCGTCAGAGGTGGTGAAGTACGGCATGTCTCTCCTTGTTCTCAGGTGGTGCTCGAACCATGATCCGATCGCCGGCCGCCCTCGCGCTCAGCGTTCGTGAATCGTGAATCGTGAAGAAACGCTTCGCCTCCTGTCAACTTCCGGCCCGGAACGGCAGAACATCCCTCACTTCTTTGAGTCTGGCCCTCCGAGGCGGCATCCTGAAGAGCGTGCGTTGAACTGACAGTGCACAGCGAGGTTCGGGGGCACGATGTACCTTCCACAGGCCACCCGTGAGCAGACCGGCTTCTCAGCGGCGGTCGCGACGGTCGTGAAGAGCAAGGCGCTCGGGCCCGTGCATCTCGTGCACACCAAGGCCCCGCAGTCCGGCGACGATCCTTTCGCGGGATACACCGATCCCGGTGACGCCCTGGTCTGGGCTTTCATCACCGACGGCGCCATCGTGTGCAAGCGGGCGTACAACGACCTCGAGAACAACGCCGGTCACATGAACATGAACCACATGCCACGGCTGAGCGGGTTCCAGATGACCCCTGACTTTCGCGCGCTGTCGATCCGGATGGACCGGCAGGCCCTCGGCCTCTCGTCATCGGACATCGACTCGATCGCTCGCACGGTCTTTCCACTCACCGAGGGCCTGCCCCTCATGATCGGCTCGCTGGCGTCGCAGACGATGAAGATGAGCGCTGACCTCGGGCCGGCATCCGGTGCTGCCCTCGCCCACTCGATCCTGGAGCTCACGACCGCATTCGTCGACGATTTCCTCGGCCGTCGTTCGGCTCCGGAGACGGTGCGAAGCAACCTGGTGACTGAGGCGAGGCAGTACGTCGAGCTGTACTCGAGCAGTCCTTCCCTCACCGCGGCGTCCGTCGCCGCCGCGCTGCAGGTGTCGCCGCGCACCCTGCAGAAGGCCTTCGAACCCGAGGAGCACACGCTCGGTCGCGTCATCCTCGAGAGTCGCCTGGCCCGAGCACGGTCGCTCATGGAACGCGACCGCGCCAGCCTGTTCCCGATCGGCGGAATTGGCATCCGCTCGGGCTTCGCATCCCCGTCCGCGTTCAGCCGAGCGTTCCGCGCGCGCTATGGGCTGGCTCCTCGCGAGTGGCGCGATCGTTACCTGCAGTCCATCGCGGAGTAGACGTGCTTGCGCGCCGAGGGAACACTGATGCGGCCCATGTCAAGTCCCTCTCGGCACTCCATCGCGCGGCCTACGGTCGAGACACCGGCCCATCGGCCGGCAGAACTGGAGATACTCATGACGAACGCCAGCGGGAGCAACCCGGGCCACACTGATCCTGACCTCGCCAGCGGCGAGATCACGGATGCCGACTTCGTCCACCAGGATGCCGGCGACTCGGCACTCAGTGACACGGAGCTGACCACGAAGGACAGGAGCGAGAGCCCCGGCAGCGAGACGGAGACTGCGGCGAAGCAGGCCGATCCTATGCCGGACGGCATCGACGACGACATCGATCAGTCTCAGATCCTCGCCGTGCCAGGCACCGGGGGCCCCGACGACGCCGGCGACATCGAAGTGGACCCAGCCGACCTGAACATGCCCGGCCGCAGCTGACTCGGCCGCAGCGATCGAGGCGTCACATGACTTCACCCGGATCCGATCGGACCGCATCGTCGACAACTCCGTGGTCGTGGGAGGCTCGTGCCGCGCGATCGACCGAGAACGTGTGGTCAGGCGTCCTCTTCGGTGTGGGTCTTGCCGCCTTCGTCGATGAGGCCGTCTTTCACCAGGTGCTGCACTGGCATCATTTCTACGACCTCGGAACGCCGGACATCGGTCTCGTGTCGGATGGGTTCTTCCACGCCTTGAGCTTCTTCGCCACAGTAGCCGGGCTGTTCCTGCTGGCCGACCTGAGGCGGCGCGGTGCGCTCTGGTGGGCCCGCTGGCTCGGAGGACTCCTGGTCGGTGCCGGCGCGTTCCAGCTCTACGACGGTGTGATCCAGCACAAGGTGTTCGGCATCCACCAGATCCGCTACGACGTCGATCTGCTCCTCTATGACCTCACTTGGAACATCATCGCGGTGGTGATGATCATCGTCGGCGTGGTCGTGCTGGGGAGGACCCGCGCGTCGAGAGCCGACGCGCGACAGACGCCGTGAGCACCGGAACCGCGACCTGACGACGATCCTCCAATGCACACGCCGCATCATTCGAGCGCTGGCTGGCTGCCCGTCGACGCCATTCCGATCGCCATCGCGATCCTCGCCATCGGCGCCTACGCCACGGGCGTCGTGATCTCGGTGAGGCGCGGGCGGGGGTGGCCGCCGCATCGGATGGCATTGTTCTCACTTGGGGTCGCGTTCGGTGCAGCCTCAGTGGTGGGTCCGCTTGCCGACGCCGCTCACGTCGACTTCGTCATGCACATGTGGACCCACGTGCTCGGCGGCATGATCGCGCCCCTGCTGCTGGTGCTGGCCGCTCCAGTCACCCTCGCACTCAGAAGCCTCTCCGTCACTCCGGCCCGCCGGCTGACTCGGGCCCTCCGCAGCGGCCCGGCGCGCTTCATCTCGCATCCGATCACGGCGCTGGTCCTCAGTGCGGGCGGTCTGTGGATGATCTACCTCTCCCCGGTCCAGCACTCCATGCAGACGAACCCCCTGGTGCACGTGATCGTGCAGGCGCACCTCCTCCTCGCGGGCTTTCTCTTCACCGCAGCCATCATCGGCATCGACCCGCATCCGCATCCTCCGAGGCGGGTGATGTCGGCTGTCGCGCTCGTCATCGCCCTGGCCTCGCACGCCATCCTCGCGAAGTACCTGTACGCGAACCCTCCGGCGACGGTGTCCCTGGCTCAGGCGCGCGACGGCGCGCAGCTGATGTACTACCTCGGAGCCTGGATCGAAGCGGCCGTCGTCGTGGTCTTCTGCGCGCAGTGGTATCGCTCCGCCGGGCGGCGCATCCGCCCGTCGCCGCATAGCACTTCCGCCGGAGTCGCGTAAGCCCAGAGCCGGATCGCGCTGCCCGGTCTTGACTGGCAGTGCCTCCGCCACCAGCCAGGACGAGTCAGTCGGATGAGTGCGCGAGCCACAGAATCAGGAGCGACGATGCGAGCAATGGTCTACCGCGGCCCGTACAAGGTCCGCGTCGAAGAGAAGGACATGCCGCCGATCGAGCATCCGAACGATGCCATAATCCGGGTGACCCTGGCCGCCATCTGCGGCTCAGACCTGCATCTCTACCACGGGATGATGCCGGACACACGCGTGGGGATGACCTTCGGCCACGAGTTCATCGGCGTCGTCGAGGAGGTCGGCTCGTCGGTGCAGAACCTGAAGGTCGGCGACCGCGTCATGGTGCCGTTCAACGTGTACTGCGGATCCTGCTACTTCTGCGCGCGCGGTCTGTACTCGAACTGCCACAACGTGAACCCCAACGCGACTGCTGTCGGGGGAATCTACGGTTACTCCCACACCTGCGGTGGGTACGACGGCGGTCAGGCGGAGTTCGTGCGTGTTCCGTTCGCCGATGTGGGGCCCTCGATCATCCCGGACTGGCTCGACGACGAAGACGCCCTGATGATGACGGACGCCCTCGCCACGGGCTACTTCGGCGCCCAGCTCGGCAGCATCACGGAGGGCGACACCGTCGTCGTCTTCGGCGCGGGCCCGGTGGGCCTCTTCGCTGCACGGTCGGCGTGGTTGATGGGAGCCGGCCGCGTCATCTCCATCGACCATCTCGAGTACCGCCTGGCCAAAGCCCGCGAGTTCGCCTATGCGGAGACCTACAACTTCGCGGAGTACGACGACATCGTGGTGGAGATGAAACGCGCGACCGACCACCTCGGCGCCGACGTCGTGATCGACGCTGTCGGTGCCGAGGCCGACGGCAATCTCACGCAGCACATCACGGCGGCGAAACTGAAGCTCCAAGGCGGTTCACCCATCGCGCTCAACTGGGCGATCGATTCCGTGCGCAAGGGCGGAACCGTCTCAGTGATCGGCGCCTACGGCCCGATGTTCAGCGCCGTCAAGTTCGGAGACGCCATGAACAAGGGCCTCACGCTCCGCATGAACCAGACCCCGGCCAAACGTCAGTGGCCCCGCCTCCTCGAGCACATCCGCAACGGCTACCTGAAGCCGAGCGACATCATCACTCACCGCATCCCGCTGGAACACATCGCCGAGGGCTATCACATGTTCTCCTCGAAACTCGACGGCAACATCAAGACCCTGGTGGTACCCCATGCCTGACGACAACGACCTCCCCATCGCCTACCTCGCCGACAAGCCCTCACCGGCGCCGACAGCCGATGAACTCCGAGCCCGTATCCCCGGTTGGGGAGCGGATGCCGACAAGGCCGACAGGCCGTCGGTTCCACGGGAGATCTTCGACCCGGCCGCCAGCGGCGCGCACTGGGACTTTCCCGAGAGACAGAGGACCAGCGGGGACCGCGAACGATCCATCGAGCACGCCATGCTCACGCCGGTGTTCGGCACCTCGACTCCGTTGCGGGGCGTGTCGGGTGTCATCCGGCGATATGCGTACAGCCGATTCAGTGAGGCTCGCGCGGCGCACTGGCTGCTCCTGCTGGGTGCAGACCGCGTCGATGCCGTCGGAAGTCACGTGCGCAGTCTCGCTTCGCTCCGACCAGACAACCCGGTCACCGAGACCGGCATCCTCAGCGAACCGCACCTCCGTCCGATCTCGTCACGGTTCGGTCGGAAGCGCGCCGATCTCAGTCACACGTGGCTCGACCCGATCATCGTCGCCGGCCCCTGGCTGATCGCGTGCGGAGCCCTCGTCGCCGTCATCCGCCGGCTCAGTCGACGGAGCTGACGGCGGCTCCCACAGCTCGATCGGCAGACCCTCCGGATCGTGGATGCGGGCGAAGCATCCGTAGTCCTCGGTGTTCCACTCAGCCCGACGCTCCACGGGAATGCCAGCTGCTTCCAGCTTGGCGGCTAGCGCATCGAGTTCCGTGACGCGGAAATTGAGCATGAAGGACTGATCTGCGTCGAAGTAGTCGCTGTCGGCCGGGAACGGGGCGAACACCGTCATCCCGGCATCCGTCTGCCAGATGCCGTCATGACCGGCGGCGATGTCGAGATGTTCGCGATACCAGGCGGCCCTGCCTTCCGGATCGCGACTGCGGAAGAAGAGCCCGCCGATTCCCGTGACTCCCATGTCCGGCCTCCTCGAATTCGCCATCATCGTGATGACGCCATCCTCCTCCACCATGCAGTTCAATGGCAGGGGTGCGTGAAGAAGGCTGCGGCGAATCAGGAGGCATCCGAGTGAAGAGCGACTTCAAGAAGCAGGTCCCGACTTACACAGCACCCCGCGGCTCCTTCGAGATCGTGACGGTCCCCCCGCTGCAGTTCCTCATGATCGACGGGCACGGCGACCCCAACTCCGCGCAGTCCTACGCAGATGCGCTCGCGACCCTCTTCCCCGTCGCCTACGCCCTGAAGTTCTTCAGCAAGCGCGAGCTCGACCGCGACTACACGGTGATGCCGCTCGAGGCGCTCTGGTGGGCGGACGACATGACCTCATTCACCTCCGCCCGAGACAAGTCGCAGTGGAGCTGGACGCTGCTGAACATGGTCCCCGACTGGATCACGGCGGAGCACCTCGATGCCGCGCGCCGGAACGCCGCGAGTAGGGGCGGCGCACCCTCGCTCGACGCCCTGCGCCCGGAGGCCCTCGAGGAAGGGCAGGTCGTCCAAACGCTCCACATCGGGTCGTACGACGACGAGGCCCCCGTGCTCGACGCGCTGCACCACGAGTTCATTCCCGCGCACGCGCTGCAGATGACCGGCAGGCACCACGAGATCTATCTCAGCGATCCCCGTCGCACGGCATCCGACAAGCTCAGGACGATTCTGCGACAGCCGGTCAGCCCTGCCGGCGAACCATCTCAGTGATCCAGATCGGCGCATACGGCGACGTGCACCCCGGAGGCGTCGGGTAGTCCTTCAGAACCTCGAGTTCCTCGCCGATCGCGAGGGCCCTGGCTCGATACTCCGGGTGACGGATGCCGATGCCGGCGAGGCACTCGTTCATCGACCACTGCAGCCGATCCGGGGCGTCCTTCATGTGCTCCTCGATGATGCGGAGCAACTCGTCGAGGTCGAGACCCTCCGGCGACTTCGCCACCCGCTCGCTGGTCAGTGCCCATCCGGCGCTCGCCACCACGGGATCGTCGCCGCCGAACCAGAGAACGCGCAGCTCCTCGGCATGGGGGCTCTTCTTGACGATGTAGTTCACGAGCCAGTCGTGAACCTTGGGCACGCGGGCCTCGCGCAGCATGGCGTCGAGCTCGGCCGCCGAGTACAGCTTGGGACGACTGATCAGGATCGCCACCAAGCGCGCTGGCGTGTCTCCGGTCGCCCAGAGTTCCCGGGCGAGGTCGGGCTGGATCTTGAGTTCCTTCGCCACCCCACGGAGCTTGCTCAGGTTGACGCCGTGGTCGTCGCCGTGACGCTCGTTGACCGCGCGAACCTTCGGATCCTCCAGCGCTGCCAGCTCGGCCAGCACACCGTCGACGGTCGCCTGGTGAACAGCGGCTGCAGCCATGGCCTTCCTCCTCCATCATCGGTCGCCGCACAGGCGACATCGTCGTGAACGCCTAGCTCGAGACGCGGTTCCGTCCGGCGCGCTTCGCCCGGTACATCGCCGCATCCGCCGCATCGAGGAGCCTGTCGTGCGCCTCTCCCGGGCCGGCGACGACGATGCCGCAGGAGCCGGTGATCGTCAGAGTCATCCGGTCCGTCACGATCGGTTCGGCGATGGCCGCGACCAGACGGTCGGCGATCGCGTGGACGTCGTCGTCATCCACGACGTCGAGGAGCACGACGAACTCGTCACCGCCGAGTCGCACGACGGCATCGTGCTCCCGCGAATGCGTGACGAGGCGTCGAGCCACCTCGAGGATGACGGCGTCGCCGACATCGTGGCCGTGAACGTCGTTCACGCTCTTGAAGTCATCGAGATCGACGAAGAGCAGCGCCCGACCGCCGAGACCGAGCGGGCTTCCGTCGGCTAGGCGGTGGGCGAGATAGCGACGGTTGTGCAGTCCGGTCAGCGCGTCGCGCATCGCGAGTTCGGCGAGCTGAGCCTCCGCCCGGCGCTCCATGACGACCTCGAGTTCGTGGCCGAGTTCCAACGCATCCTGGATCACCGTTCCCCACGGCTCCGACCGACCGCGCACGATGCCCTTCCACGTCGAGAACGACGTGCGGGGCGACAGGTCGCTGGGGCGATTCTCGGTGCCGAGGTCGCCGAGCCAGGAGATCTCGCGCGCCACCTCGCCGCGGAAGAAGACGAGGGTGTCGTCGGGGCCCGCGAGTGGCACCACGAGCAGCCCGGCGGTGCTCGGCAGCATGGCCGAGAGGTCGGGACGGTCGGCTTCGAGCCCCTCCGAGGCGAAGGCCTGTCCTGAGAGCAGCTCGAGCACCCGGGTCACGTCGTCGAGTGGGGGTACGTCGCCTGCCACTCGAGAGGTGCCGCCGATGCGAACCAGCACACCGTCGGCCGGCACCAGGTCGAGCACTGTCTGCGGCCCCCGCAGCAGCGCAGACGGGATGTCGTCCGAGGCGTAGAGAGGGGCCAGCAACTCGGTGCGCCGCTCGCGCACCTCGACGAGATGGCGCAGTCGGGCGATCTCGCGCATCGATGCGAACTGCATGGTGATCTGGGCGGCGAGAACTTCCAGTGCGCGTCGCAGCAGCACCGGAAGGCGCCGCTCCGTGCGGTGCGCGCAGGTGACCATCCCGACGAGCCGGCCGTCCTCGACGAGGGAGAGCGAGAACGTCGACGCCTGTCCCATGTTGCGCATGTACTGCAGGTGGTAGGGCGACACGCCCCGCAACTCGGCGTTCGAGAGGTCGACGGTTCGCAGCTCCTCGGAGATCGCGAGCAGGGGGATGGTGGGACTGCTCGTGCTCGCGATGGCCCGCCCCACCTTCGTCACGTACAGGTCACGAGCCTGCGGAGGGATGTCGGACGAGGGGAAGTGGTGGCCCAGGAGGGATTCGAGCTCGGGGACACTGTCGTCGGCGACGACCTCCCCGTGGCCGTCCTCGTGGAAGTGGTAGATCATGACCCTGTCGAATCCGGTGACCCTCCGGATCTCTGCGGCGGCCTGCTGACGCAGATCGGCGACGGATGCGACGGTCGTCAGGCGGTTGATCGCCGTGACGACGGCCGTCCGCGCGTACTCGTCCTGCGGCAGGGCCTCGAGTTCCACGATCGTGAGGTCGTCGACCTGGTGCACGATCGCATCCGTCGGCGAACCCTCCCAGACCACCCGCACAGGATCGATCGCCCGCCCGGAGCGCACGGCCTCCTGCAGCTCGGGGTTCTCGAGATCGGCGAAAGGGCGACCGAGCCAGCCGCGTGCGTTCTCGCTCGCGACGACGACGACCTGCGTGGCGGCGTCGACACCCAGCAGCGTCCCGTGCGACTGGATCACGCCGGGAGTGCGGATGGGCTCCTTCGCGCATTCGGCGAGTCGACGGAGCTCGTCGGGATCGATGGCGAGTTCAGCCGGGTCCACTGCGACTCCGTCTGCCGGGGATAGGGCCGGCAGATCCAGTCTATTCAGCCGACGGACCACGGCTCCGTGCCGGCCGGTGCCGCCTGCAGAACGCGCCTACCGACATGCGCCACTCCGGCGTACCGTGGGGGTGACGGTGTCCTGTGGCTCCGACTCGACTGTGGACGTGTTTCGACGTGATCGAGATCGAGTGGACCGAGCATGGCACCCGGATGTCGGAGAGTGCGGTGGGCGCGGTGAGGGTCTGTCGGGAGCACGGAGTACGGGTCCTCGAAGTGAGGAAGCCGTCGCGGGCGGTGAAAGTCGGCAATCGGCTTCCCGCTCCGGTTGTCGTCGGCTACGCGTGCCCGGCTTCGCCTGGCCGGGTGTTGCGGGAGGACGAGGTCGTCGATCCCGACAGCTGAGACGGCGCGCCCCGCCGTCAGGCGATGACGGATGCCGTCAGGCGATGACGGATGCCGGCAGGCGAACCTCGATCCGGAGCCCGCCCTCGCTCCGCGGCGTCAGGAGCAGAACTCCGTCGTGCGCCCGCACGATGCTCTTGACTATCGCCAGACCGAGCCCGACGCCGGCATGGTCCCCGTGGAGACGCTCGGTGCCGCGCTGGAACGGTTCCGTGAGGGTCGCGACCAGACCGGGCGCAAGCACGTCTCCCGTGTTCTCGATCGCCAGGATGACCCCGTCCGTCGCGGGTGTCGTACTCACCCACACGGCCCCGCCCTCGGGGAGGTTGTGCACGATCGCGTTGTGCAGGAGGTTCGTGGTCAGCTGCAACAGGAGGGCCGGTGAACCGGATGCCTGCGTGATCTCCCCGGTCGTCGTGATTGTGACACCGCGCTTCTCCGCCAGAGGGAGGAGCGTCTCCGTGGCCTCCTCGGCGAGGAGCGACAGGTCGACACTCTCGGGGGTGAAGGCCCGTTGGTCGGCGCGGCTGAGAAGGAGCAGGGCCTCGGTGAGGTCGATCGCCCGGGTGTTGACGGCACGCAGACGTTCGAGGAGCACGGTGGTGTCCTGGTTCGGATCCGTGATGGCGACATCGAGCATCGCCTGCGTGGTCGCCAGCGGGGTGCGCAACTCGTGGGATGCGTTCGCCGCGAATCGTCGCTGCTCGGCGACCTGGGCTTCGACTCGTTCGAGCATGGCGTCGAAGGCATCGGCGAGCTCACGGAACTCGTCGCTGCGTCCCGGCATCCGGATGCGGTGGGAGAGGGAGCCGGTCGCGGCCTTGCGCGTGGCCGTCGTGATGCGCGTCAATGGCGCGAGCATCCGGCCGGCGAGGATCCACCCGCCCAGAAGCCCGAACAGCACCAGGAAGAGCACGACCCACGCCGCAGCCGGGGCGAAGGCGCGCACGAGATCGTCTCGGCCGGGGACGAATCCGCCGATGGTGTTGATCGCCTCTGCCGGAACGTAGCGGAGGATGAACGCCCATACGACGGCGAGCAGCAGTGCCACGGCGAGAGCGAGGAAGCCGGCATAGCTGAGGGTGAGCTTGAGCCTGACGCTCAATCCGCGCTCCCTAGCCACCTCGGCCTCCGGCATCCGGTGCCGTGTCGATGCGGTATCCGACGCCGGGGACTGTGGCGATGAGCCAGGGTTCTCCGAGCCGTTTGCGGAGCGCCGAGACCGTGATGCGCACGGCGTTGGTGAACGGGTCGGCGTTCTCGTCCCACGCCCGTTCGAGGATTTCCTCGGCGCTGATGACGCCGCCCTCTGCCGCGACCAGCACCTCGAGCACGGCGAACTGCTTGCGGGTGAGCGCCACGTAGCGGCCGTCGCGGTAGACCTCGCGCCGGAACGGGTCGAGTCGGAGGCCGGCGAGCTCACGCACCGGTGGCCTGTTGTGTGCGCGTCTGCGGTCGAGCGCTCGGAGTCTGAGCACGAGCTCCCGCATCTCGAACGGCTTGGTGAGATAGTCGTCTGCTCCGATCTCGAAGCCCGTGGCCTTGTCGTCGAGCCTGTCGGCGGCGGTGAGCATGATGATCGGCATCCCGCTGCCCGATGCGACGATGCGCTCGGCGATCTCGTCGCCCGATGGCCCCGGGATGTCGCGGTCGAGCACGGCGATGTCGTAGTCGTTGATGCTCAGCAGCTCCAGTGCGGTGCCGCCGTCGCCGGCGATGTCGGCCGCGATGGCCTCCAGGCGCAGGCCATCGCGGATGGCGTCAGCCAGGTAGGGCTCGTCCTCGACGATCAGCACTCGCACACCCGCCATGCTACGAGCCGGCCCATATCGTCGGGATATCGAAAAACGCGAACGCGCCTGCAACACGCGGTCGAGTGTGCTGGAGGCATGTCCTCCAGCACCACACCATCACCAGAGCAGTCAGGCGCAGCGCGCCGGGTTCGATCGGCCATCGTCGCGCTCGTGGCGGTCGCAGCGGCCGTCGTCACGATCGTCACGGCCGCCGTCGTCATCGTCACGATCACCGGTGGCCTGCCGCCGACGGCGGCGCTCGCCCTGGGCACGGTGAATGCCGACGCGGGCGGCGCGGGCGGCGAGGTCGGCGACGGCGTGACGGTCTTCGACGACGAGGTTCCTGCCGTGGCCGGGCTCGATCCCGCCCTGCTGGACGCGCTCCGTCGGGCCGCGACGGATGCCGCCGCAGACGACGACCTCACCTTCACGGTCAACAGCGGCTGGCGCTCCCCCGAATACCAGGAGCAGCTGCTGCACGAGGCCGTCGCCGAATACGGGTCCGAGGAGGAAGCTGCTCGCTGGGTCGCCACCGCCGAGACGTCTCCCCACGTGAGCGGAGACGCGATCGACCTCGGGCCATGGGATGCGACGTACTGGCTGTCGGAGCACGGGGCCGAATACGGCCTGTGTCAGATCTACGCCAACGAGTCCTGGCACTTCGAGCTGCGGCCGGATGCCGTCGCAGACGGTTGCCCGGCCATGTACGAGGACCCCACCTTCGACCCGCGGATGCGCACATGACCCCGCAGGGTGCTGCCGCCCAGGTTCCACAGCGGACCTCGACCTCCCTGGTCGTGCTGTTCGGAACCTATCTCGCGTTGCTCGCGTGGATCGTGTTGTGGAAGCTCGACGTGCCCTGGATCGGCGGGGTGCAGCGCGTGATCAAGATCGTCCCGTTCGCAGCCACCTCCGGAAACGGCGCCAGTGCTCCACTCGAGGTCGCTATGAACCTCGTGATCTTCATTCCCTTCGGTGTCTACCTCGGCCTTCTCGCACCACGGTGGTCATGGTGGAAAGTCGGGGCCTCCGCCGCCGGCGCGAGCCTCGCCCTGGAGATCACGCAGTACGTCCTCGCCATCGGAAGCACCGACGTCACCGACGTCGTGGTCAACACGGCCGGCGGCCTGGCCGGACTCGGTCTGCTCGCCCTCGCGCGACGCCACTCAGCGGTGACCACGAGCACCATGACGCGGATCTGCTCGATCGGAACGGTGGGCGCCGTGCTCGCGAGCGCGATCTTCGTCGCCGCTCCCCTCCACATGACACCGCCCGACGGCGGACACCTCCAGCGCTCGGCGACGGTATCGCTCTGACGGGAGGCCTGACCCGCCGTCAGCTGGGGTCGACGCGCAGGGTGGTCGAGAGGGCCTGCGCGCTCACGATCGCCTGTACCGATGCTCCGTTGCCGTATTTGTCGCGGTAGGCGGCATCGATCTCGGCGTCCCGTGTGTCGTCTCGGGTGAAGGCGACGTCCATGGAGACTCCGCCCGACTCGATCCGGCCCCTGCCCTGCACCTGAGTGCCGCGGAACCAGGCCGCCTCGGGGCCGTTCACCGAACGGACGTAGATGGCGTCATCGACGCGCACGTGCCAGATGATGACGAGTTTGCGCAGGGTGCCGTCGGTGCGCCTCCCGGCGATGCGCAGCTCGCGGGCTCGGTCGATGCTGTCGAGTTCGGCTTCGGTCCACTCGGCCATGTCAGTTCCCTCCATCGTGACGGCGGAGGGCGCTCGGCACGAGCGTCGCGCTCCCGTAGCTGTTGTCGTCGGGATTGACCGTCACGCCAGGGGGCACGAGCTGGTCGATCCTGTCGAGGATCTCGTCGGTCAGCCGGACGTCTGCCGCCGGCAGCTGGGATTCGAGCTGCTCCATGGTGCGCGGACCGATGATCGCCGACGTCACGCCCGGGTGGTTGACGACGAAGGCGATGGCCAGGTGGATGAGGCTGATCCCGGCCTCGTCGGCGACCTGGGCGAGCGCGTCGACGATCTCCAGCTTCCGCTGGTTCGCCGCTGACGTCATGTCGAACCGGGCACTGGGGCGCGCAGCCGACGTCGGGGTCGGCGCCGTGTCCTTGCGCCACTTGCCGGAGAGCCATCCGCCGGCCAGAGGACTGTAGGTGAGGGTTCCCATGCCGTGGCGCAGCGTCGTGGGCAGCACATCCTCCTCGATGCCCCGAACGAGGATCGAGTACGGCGGCTGCTCGGTGACGAACCGGGAGAGGTGGTGATCGCGGGCCGCGACCTGCGCCTCGACGATCTGGCTTCCGGAGTAAGAGGACGAACCGATGTACCGCACCTTGCCCTGCCGCACCAGATCGGTGAGCGCACCGAGTGTCTCCTCGACATCGGTCGTCACACTCGGACGGTGCACCTGGTAGAGGTCGATGTAGTCGGTTCCCAACCTCCGCAGAGAGTTCTCGACCTCGCTCATGATCCACTTCCTGGAGCCCCCGCTTCGGTTCGGCCCCTCCCCCATGGGCATGAAGAACTTGGTCGCGAGCACGACGTCATCGCGCCGCCCCTGAAGTGCCTGACCCACGATCTCCTCGGAGGCACCGGCCGAGTACACGTCAGCGGTGTCGACGAAGTTGATGCCAGCGTCGAGCGCCCGGTGGATGACGCGGATGGAATCATCGACGTCCTGGTTGCCCCACGGGCCGAACATCATCGTGCCCAGGCACAACGGGCTCACCTCGACGCCGGTGCGGCCCAATATGCGGTAGTCCATCTGCTGACCTCCTGGTCTCGTGCCGCGCTGGCGGCCTGCCTCTCCCCAACCTAGGTCGGCGGTTCGCACCGCGGGAGGCTCTGCCCTTACCTGCTTCAGCGGCCGCCCAACCTGACGGGCTCGGCTGCGTTCAGAGGAGCTCGGCGATCATCGCGGCGGCGCGCGCTGCGCCATCCGTCTCGACCGGTCTGAACAAGGTGGTCTCCCGACCGAGCCCCGCGATGATGGCCTCGGCGAGCGCGTCAGGATCGGCGGCCTCCTCATAGGGCAGCAGATCACCGGCTCGGTAGCGCTCGAGGCGATGGCGCACGTGGAAGTTCTGCTCGAAGTGGTGACGGAGCGGCACGTAGAGGAACGGTGTGCGGCTCGCGGTGAGCTCCATGCACGTGGTCAGGCCGCCCTGCACGACGGCGAGATCGGCGACGGCGAGATGGCGGTGGAGATCGGGGACGTGTCCTCGCACCGTTGAGCCCCGACGGCGCGGGAGCGAGCGCGGATCGATGCGCGGCCCCGCGACGACGACGAATCGGAGATCGGATGCCGCCCTCAGCGCGAGCGGCACCGCGTCGAGCACACGTCGCAGCAATGGTTCTCCCACGCCGGATCCCCCGACGGCCACGACGCACAGCCGCTCTCCCCGCGCGTAGCCGAGCTCGTCTCGGAGTCGATCACGGTCGGCGACCTCGGCGGGGTCGAAGCCCGTCACGTAGCCGGCGAAGTCGAAGTTCTCCTCGACCCAGGCGCGGATGAGCGGGAGGCCGGGGCCGAACGAGTACGGCACCACGTCATCGGGCGATCCCACGAAGATCGACCTGTCGCGCACGTGCCGGAAGCGGGCACGTTGTTCGATCATCTCCGCGTTGTAGTCGGCTGTCAGGGCCGCCTCCCTGCTCCCGCCGTCCGGCATCGGAAGCCAGCCGACGAAGTCCGTCATCCAGGCGAAGGCGAATCGCTTGAGTTCCGGGTTCTCGTGCAGGTGATGGTCGACGTCCCACGCCTCGTCGCCGATGACGAGGTCGAAGTCCTCCTCGCGCACGACATCGTCGAAGACCATGAAGTTGTGCACGAGGAGCTCGTCCATGCGACGGATGGCCTGGAAGGCATGGAGATCGTGCTCGCCGGCCTCGTGCTCGATGTGCGTGCTCTCGTTGGCGAGGAACGCCGACGCGGGATGCACGATCTCCCCGGCCTGCTCGAGCACGGCGGTGACCGGATGCTGGGCGAGCCAGCTGATCTCGACATCCGGATGCCGCATCCGCAGCTCTCGGGCTATCGCGAGGTCGCGTCGGGCATGGCCGAGGCCGATCGGTGATGAGAGGTAGAGGACCTTTCGACGGCGGCGAGCAGCCCGCGTCCAGGTCGTGGTGCGGCGCACGGGGGCCGGCGCGGTGATCCGGTCCACGAACTCGCGGATCAGGTGGTTCACCCGCACAGGGTCGCGGGCGAGCGGCCCGTGCCCGCTGCCCTGCAGGAGCACGACGTCGCCACCGGTGAGCGCAGCGATGCGCTCGCTCACCGCCGGCGGGGAGATCTCGTCCTCCGTGCCGTGGATGAGCAGCACCGCGCACTGGACCGCCCCGCAGACCTGCTCCAGCGGAACCACCGGAACTCCGAGGTACCCGTGCATCCCCGCCGTGGCGTCGGCGACGATCTCCGGGGTGGTCTCGTGAGCCCACTCCACCGCGTCCTCGATCTGCTTCGTCGAGTGCGGCTCGGCGAACATCCGGGCGAAGAAGAAGTCGACGAAGGCGTCGAAGCCGCCCGTGAGCCAGAACTCGCGGTTGTACATCGACCAGCCCGCGCCCGCGTCGCTCGGAGCCTCCCACCCGATGCCGGCGCGTGCAGGTCGCTCGACGCGGATGTTGCCCGAGGCGCCGATCCCCACGATCCCGGCGACGCGATCCGGGTGGGACGCCGCGAGGTGCAGCGCCCACGTGACGCCCCACGAGAGTCCGACCACGATGGCCCGCGGCGTCGACGTCGCCTCCAACACGGCCGCGGCGTCGGCGGCGTACTCGTCATCGCGGTATGCCGCTGCACCGTGCGGTCGAGCCGATGCGCCGTTTCCCCGGCCGTCGAAGACCACCACGCGGAAGTGCCGGGCGAGGTAGCCGAGCTGCCCCTTCCAGATGCGCGAGTGCACGATCGTCCACGTCGGCATCAGCAGCAGGGTGGTCGGCCCGTCGCCGTAGACGGCGTAGGAGATCTCCACGCCGTCCCGGTCGATCGAGCCGCTGTCTCGCGGGCTCGCCACGGACACAGGGTCAGCCACTACGCCAGTATCCTCCGCCGGTCCCCATCACGGACGGACCTCCAACACGCGGTTGAACGGGGTCTCGGCCGCAGTGCGGAACCGGGTGAATCCTGCAGCGGTGACCACGTCGCGGATGCGCGCCGGCCCGGCCTGGGTTCCGAGCGCCAGGCCGACGTCCTGGGCGAGCGATGCCGGGGTGCAGAGCAGCGTCGAGAAGCCGTAGTAGGCGCGGCCCACCGGGTTCAGGTTGTCGCTCACGCTGTCGCCCGCCATCGGCTCGACAACCATCCAGGTGCCGTCGGGCGCGATGCTCTCACGAACATGACGCGCTGCCCCGACAGGGTCGCCCATGTCGTGCAGGGCGTCGAAGGTCGTCACCAGGTCGTAGGCCGCTCCGGCGAATGCGGTGGATCCGGCGACCTCGAAGGTCACGCGGTCGTCGACCCCGGCGGCGCGAGCGCGCTCTCGGGCGACGTCGATGGATGCCTCGTGGTAGTCGGAGCCCACGAAGGTGGAGTTCGGGAACGCCTGCGCCATGATGACGGTCGACGCACCGTGCCCGCATCCGATGTCGGCGACACGCGCGCCCTGTTGCAGCTTCTCCACGACGCCGTCGAGAGCGGGGAGCCACTCGTCGACGAGGTGGGCGTTGTACATGGTGCGGAAGAAGCGCTCGCAGCCATTGTGCACGTCGCTGTTGTGCTCGTGCCAGCCCACGCCTGCGTTGTTGCGGGCGGCATCCATCACGCTGTCGACGTCGTGGATCGTCCCGAGGGCGATCTGGAAGAAGCCCGGCAGGTAGGCGGGGCTGGACGGGTCGGTCAGGGCGGCGATCTGCTCGGGAGGGAGCGTGTACCGGTTGGTGGCGGCGTCGTACTCGACGTAACCGCCGGCGGCCTGGGCGTTCAGCCATTCCCGCGCATAGTGCTCGTCTGTCCTCGTGTCCTGCGCGAGCCGGGCTGCATTCGTCGGTCCGGATGCCGCCATCGCGCGGTAGTAGCCGAGCTTGTCGCCGAGCACGACGAGGGCTGTGTTGAGCGTTGCTCCGACCTCGTCGACGGCCTTGCCGACGAATGCCATGAGCTTGTCGATGTCGATGGTCGCGGCAGCAGCCGGCGAGTCCTGGAGATCGGTCATGATGCTTCCTCTGTTCGGGGTGCCGGCTCGGTTGCCGACGCCAGCGAGGCTAGGCCGACCGCCCCGTCGCTCGTATCGGGTGGGCCCCCTGGAACCTGCCCCGACGCCTAGACTGGCGGCGTGCTGCTCGGGCGTGATGCGGAGCGGCAGGCGATCGAGCGCCTGCTCGCCGGGGCACGCGTGGGCGACGGCGGGGCACTCGTCATCACCGGCGATCCGGGAATCGGCAAGTCCGCCCTGCTCGATGCCGTGCGATCGACGACAGCCGGGATGCTGGTCATCAGCGTGCGCGGAGCGGAGGCCGAGCACGAGGTGCCGTTCGCGGGACTCCATCAGCTCTGCGCTCCGCTCTCGGGACTCATTTCCGACCTCGCCGTCCCGCAGGCCGGCGCCCTCGGCGTGGCCCTCGCCCTCCGCGATGGTCCGGCCCCCGGACGGTTCGCCGTCGGAGCCGCCCTCCTCGGGCTGCTCACCCGCGCGGCAGAGGACACGCCCCTCGCCGTCGTCATCGACGATGCCCAGCACCTCGACGAGTCATCGGCCTCGGCCATCGCCTTCGCGGCGAGGCGACTGTCGAGCGACCCCGTCGTGATCCTCGCCGCCCAGCGCAGCGGTGAAGCATCCGCCCTGGCCGGATTGCCGCGGCTCGAGCTCGGTCCGCTCGAGGCATCCGCCGCCCGTGCGCTGTTGACCGCTGATGCCGGTCGTCCGCTCGACGATGAGGAGTTCTCCCGACTCCATGAGGCCACGTCGGGCAACCCGCTGGCGCTGCTCGAGCTGGGGAATCGTCGGATCGAGTTCGCCGTCGCTCCCCCGGGCTCGCCGGTTCCCCTCACCGGCGAGCTGCTCACGGCCTTCTCGGTGCGGCAGCGGTCGCTCTCCGGTGACGCGCGGGCGGCACTCCTCCTGGCGTCGATCAGCGGCGATGACGTCGACGTGCTGATGCGCGCGTGCGAGACGCAGGGCGTGCCATTCGCCGCACTCGAGGAGGCCGAGGCCGCCGGCCTCGTGCGCCTGCAACCCGGAGAGGTCGGCTTCCGGCATCCGTTGGTCAGAGCAGCCGTGTACGCGGATGCCGATCCCTCGGCGCGACGGGCTGCACACCGAACGCTCGCCGACGTCATGGGCACCGCTCAGCCCAACCGACGAGCCTGGCACCGGGCGGAGGCTGCGATCGGACCCGACGAGACAACCGCCGCTCTGCTCGACGACGTTGCCGCGGTGTCGGCGGCGCGCGGCGCCTATGCCGTCGCCTCCGCGCAGTACGAACGCGCAGCAGGCCTCACACCGGCGGGCGGCCTGAGAGCGGAACGGGTGCTGCACGCCGGAGAGCAGTCATGGCTGGCCGGCGACCGAGATCAGTCGCGCGCCCTGCTCGCCCGCGCCCTCGAGTCCGCGACGACTCCGGTCGAGAGGGCACACGCGCTCATCCGGCTGGGAACCGTCGAAGCCCGCTCCGGATCGCTGGCGACGGCACGCGATCTGCAGTTCGATGCCCACGCGGAGGCTCAGGAGCATGACACCGGCCTCGCCGTGTCGGCTCTGGCGGATGCGGTGGAGTCGTGTCTCTTCCTCGCCGATGCGGAGTCCGCCCTGAGGGCTGGCGGGATGCTCATCGAGCACGCCGCATCGGGATCCCTCGACGGCATCCCGTACTACGCCGCCGGAGTCGCGGAGATCCTCGGAGGCCGCGCCGACCGGGGCGCGAGCCTGATCCGCACCGGCCTCGTCCAGGCCGTGCCCTCGGCGACGGAGGAGCAGTGGGGGCTCAGCTGGAGCCTCACGGCGCCGCTCTTCTTGCGCGAGTCGGGCGCGGCACGCGACAGGATCACGGAGGCAGCCAGGGCCGCCCGGACTCGTGCGGCTGTGGGGATGCTTCCCTTCCTGCTCACCCTGCTGGCCAAGGACGACGCTGCCGCGGCGAACTGGCACCGCGCCGACGAGGGCTACGCCGAGGCCGTGCGCCTCGCACGGGAGAGCGGTCACGACACCGACCTGGCGCTCGCGCTCGGCGGGTGGGCATGGCTCGGAGCTCGCCAGGGCGACGCCGACGGTGCGCGTGAGCGTGCCAGGGAGGCGGGCGAGCTCGCGTCGACCCACGACGCCAACCTCGCCGGCATCTGGGCGTCGTGGGCGCTCGCCGACCTCGCCTCCGCTCATGGGCGGGCGTCCGATGCGACCACGTTGTACCAGGCTCTGCAGCATCGACTGCACGAGCTCGCCCTGGGCGATGTCGACCTGGCGCCGGTGCCCGAGCTGATCGAGCACCTCCGACCAGCGCGTGGACCCGACGAGCGCCTGGAGTCCCTCGCACGGTCCTACCTCGACGCCGCGCGGAGCAAGGCCCTGCCGTGGGCTCTCGCCCGGGCTCACCGGGCGATGGCCATCGTCGCCGATGACGAGCAGGAGGCCGAGCGTTGGTTCGGCACGGCCCTCGAACTGCACGAGGGCACCCCCGACGTCTACGAGGCCGCGCGCACGTTCCTCGCCCTGGGATCCCGCCGGCGGCGTGCCCGCCGCCGTGCCGCCGCTCGCGAGCCGTTGAGGGCGGCTCTCGAGGCCTTCGAACGGCTCGGCGCGACGCCGTGGGCCGACCGAGCCGCCGCAGAGCTCGCGGCAACGGGAGAGACTGCGGTGCGCCGTGAAGCCGGCTCGCTCGCAACGCTGACGCCGCAGGAGCGCCAGATCGGCGCTCTCCTGGCCGATGGGCTGACGACGCGTGAGGCGGCCGCGTCGCTGTTCCTCAGTCCGAAGACCGTGGAGTACCACCTGCGGCACGTGTACCTGAAGCTCGGCATCCGTTCACGCGACGAACTCCGGCAGGCGCTCGAGCACTGGGCACCGGGCGGCGGCGCTCGAGGCTAGGCGCTCGTCGCTCGGCTCCTCAGCCGCGGTCGTGGAGGGTGATCTGGTAGCCGTCGGGGTCGGCGAAGGTGAACGTGCGACCGAATGGGCCGTCGATCGGTGTGGAGACGATGGTGTGCCCGTCGGCGGCGAGAGCGTCGTGGATGGCCTGGACGCCTGTGGCGTGCAGCCAGATGGCCGCACCAATGCCGGGCTGAGCGGCTGACGCGAGATCCGTGCCGGGAACGATGTCACGGAGCGCGAAGGCGATCGGCTGCGTCTCGAACACGACGGCGTGGGGCGGTCCAGCCTGTGAACGAACGAGGCCGAGGTACTGCTCGTAGAACGCCTGCGACGCGTCGAGGTCGCGGGTCTGCAGGGAGATGAAGTCGGGGCCGGTGACGGGCATGAAGTTCCTTCGGGTTTGCGTGTCAGTTTTCTGACACGATTGACTGTATGTCAGAATACTGACATGAGTCAAGACGGTGTCGGCGTCGACCTGAAGACGTCACTGGGCTACCTGCTGAAAGAGGCGTCGAGCGCCCTCCGCGCTGCGATGGAGGCAGAGCTGCGGCCACTCGGGATGACGGTGACGCACTACTCCTGCCTCGAACTGCTCGCCCAGCGGCCAGGACTGTCGAACTCCGAGCTCGCGCGGGGGGCGTTCGTGACCCGGCAATCGATGAACGTGCTGCTTCAGGCGCTGGAGCGCGACGGCTACGTGACCAGGCCGGCGGAGGCATCCGTGGGGAAGGTGCTGCCGACACGACTCACCCCACGTGGCCGACGAAGCCTCGAGAAGGCGACAGTCGCGGTTCGCTCCGTCGAGGTCAGGATGCTGGGCGGCATGACCCAGGACGAGCAGGCGGATGCGTTCACGGCCCTGCAAGGCATGATCCGCTCCCTGCGGAGACACGACGACAAGGTGTAGCCGACTCCGCCCCAAAGACGTGATCTGACAGGTCGATGGCGGTTCGGGTGAAGAAGCGCTGAGCGAGCCGGTCGACGGCGATCCCGGCCGGCTGCGTGGGGCCGGGCGGCGTCCCGGCGAGGCGTCGCGCATAGGCGAGCACCGCGGCGAGCCCTCCTGCGGCGGCAGCCTCAGGAAGCTGTTCGAGCTGACACAGGTCACCGAGGATGACCGTGGGCCGGTCGGCCGCAGGGTCCGCGTAGGGATCGTCATGCCAGAGGAGACGCCACTCGCTCACGGGTTCCCCGACGGATGTGACAGTGACGACGATGGGCCGTTGACAGCCCGACAGGACATACCCGTGGCGCACCCCGACCACGGATCACTCCCCTCGGCCAACCTGGCCTGTCGAACGGAGCACGTCGATGGAAAGGTCCCCCAGGACGGCCTGGAGGATGTCGAGCGTGAGGGCGTTCCCCTCGTCGACGGAGAGGCGATGGATCGGCATCCCGCCGATCATCGTCAATGCCATCGGGTTGGTCAGCAGTCCGATCGTCTGGCCCGAGGGCTCAGCGTCGCGGAGGCGTCGCGTCAGATCCGGGCCGGCATCCGGATGTGCCATCCACTCCGCCAGAGTGGAGTCGATGCCGAGGGGCGCCTCGGTCGCACCGGATTCGATCTCGACCTGGATCGTGCAGCGAATGTCCCGCGAGGATGAGCCGACCGCAACGGTCCACGCCCCGGCGTCAACCGCCCAGTCGCCGGTCGCCTCGTCGTACCGGGCGAGTGCCCGTCGCGGAATCCTGATCTCGACGGTTGCGGTTTCTCCGGGCTGGAGGGGCACCTTCGTGTATCCCGCCAGAGTCTGCGCCGGTCGTCGTGCTCCGCCCGAGGGCGGACGGAGGTAGGCCTGGACGACCTCCGCCCCCGCGACCTCGCCGGTGTTCGAGACGACGGCCGAGAGCACCAGGTCGCCGCCCTCTCGGCGGATCCCCGCATCGCCGATCGAGAACGTCGTGTAACCGAGTCCATGCCCGAAGGCGAAGCCGACAGGTGCCCCGACTGTGTCGAAGTACCGGTAACCGACGAAGACGCCTTCCCCGTAGTAGCTCTTGCCACCCTCTCCGGGGAAGGAGACGGCGGACGGATGCGACGCCAGCGACACGGGGATGGTCTCGGCGAGCCTGCCCGATGGGTTGGCCCTCCCGTGGATCACGTCCGACAGGGCCTGCGGGCCCGCTTGACCCGGCAGGCCGATCGTGAGGATGGTGTTCGCCAGTCCTGACCATTCCGTCGAGAGGACTCCGCCGCTGTTGAGCACCACGACGAGGGTGCGGGCGGCCTCCGAGACCGCGCGCAGGAGGGTGACCTGCGCGCTCGGCAACGCGATCCCTGCGCGATCGTATCCCTCGGATTCCGCGTCCGCCGGCAGGCCGAGGACGACGATCGTCGTATCCGCTGCACGGGCGACCTCGACCGCCTCGGCCACCAGTGCGTCATCCGTTCCCTCGGCATCGAGGTCGTACGCCCGGGCATAGCGCACTGAGCCCTCCCCGACGCGGAGCGCATCCAGCAGGGATCCGGTCCGCCTCGCATTCACAGAGGAACTGCCTCCACCCTGGATGCGTGGCCGCTCTGCGAGTTCGCCGAGCACCGCAATCGAAGCGCCGGGCGTCACCGGGAGTCCGCCGCCGTCGTTCTTGAGGAGGACGATCGACTCCCGGGCTGCCTCCAGCGCGAGCGCATCGTGCTGGACCTGATCCACCGGGCCGCCGGCGGTCGCGGCGTGAGCGCGCCGAGCCAGAGCCACCAGGCGGTCCGCCGATGACCACACTGCGTCCTCGGAGACGTCGCCGCGTCGAACGGCCTCCTCCACCCGGCGGTCGGATGCGCCCGAGGTCGACGGCATCTCGAGGTCGAGGCCGGCGGAGAGGGATCTGACCCGGTCATCCACTGCGCCCCAATCGGAGACGACGACGCCATCGAAGCCCCAGTCATCCCGGAGCGTCTGGGTCAGAAGCCAGGGATTCTCGGCGGCGTAGACACCGTTGATGCGGTTGTAGGACGCCATCACCATCCACGGCTTCGCGTCCCGGACGACCTGCTCGAACCCCGCGAGGTAGATCTCCTTCAGTGCCCGGTCGGAGACTTCGGCGCTGACGCGCATCCGATCGGTCTCCTGGTTGTTCACGGCGAAGTGCTTGATGCAGGCTCCCACGCCTGCGGACTGCACTCCGCGCACGAATGCTCCGGCCGATGCACCGGTCACGAGCGGGTCTTCCGAGTAGTACTCGAAGTTCCGACCCCCGAGTGGCGAGCGCTTGATGTTCATCCCTGGTCCGAGGAGAACGTTCGCTCCGGCCGTGCGTGCCTCGGCGCCGATGGCGCGACCGACCTGCTCGATCAGCTCGAGGTTCCAGGTGGACGCGAGATTCGTCGCTGTCGGGAAGCAGGTGGCCGCCACCTTGCCCGACCAGTCCGGCAGGTTCATGGCGACGCCATGCGGGCCGTCAGTCATGACGACAGCGCCGATCCCACGCTCCGGAAGCGCCTTCGTCGATGCGAAGTCCGCGCCGGACAGAAGAGATGTCATCTCCTCGAGGGAGAGCTCGGCCCTCGTGGCCTCAGTGTTCATGAGGCGAGCCCCGACTCGATCATCTGCCTGCGTTCCTCTGGATTGTGGATGTTCCATCGCCTCGGTGCCGACGGGTCATCCTCGGAACGGCGGATGGGAGCGGTGAAGGTATGACTGCCGGCGTGCACGATCTGCGCATCGGCGCCGGGGAGCACGACATCGGCCGTCACACCGGTGGGGATGGTCACGTGAACCGTGAGGAGGCCGTCCTGGCGGTTCCATCGGGTGGAGATCAGTCCGTAGGGACTCAGGTGCTCGGCGGCGGCATGGGTCAGCTTCCCACCGGGCTGTGGCGCGATTCGCACCCGGCGGTATCCGGGCTCGATGGGTTCCAGGCCGCCGATGCGGCGGTGCATGAAGTCGGCGACCGCTCCGAGGGCGTAATGGTTGAACGACGTCATCTCGCCGGGATTCAGAGATCCATCGGGGCGCATGCTGTCCCACCTCTCCCACACCGTCGTCGCCCCCATCGTCACGGCATACAGCCAGGAGGGCGCCTCCGTCTGGAGGAGGAGGTGGTACGCGTCGTCCATGTGTCCCGTCTGGGCGAGGGCGTCGCAGACGATCGGAGTACCGACGAAGCCGGTCTGGATCAGGTACCCACCGTTCTGCACCAGCTCGGAGAGACGTCGACCTGCGGCATCGCGTTGCTCGTCGTTCGCGAGCAGGTCGAATGCGATGGCGATGGCGAGACTGGTCACGGTGTCACTCACCACTCGACCCCCGGGTGCGACGTAGACATGCTGGAAGGCCGACCTCGCGCGCTCGGCGACCACGGTGTAGCGCTGCCGACTCAGCGTGTCCCCCAGAACCCCCGCGGTCTCGGCGACGATGGCCGCCGATCGGGCGTAGTGGGCGGTCGCAACCAGGTAGGCATCCGTTGCCGAGTCACCGGGACGCTCCGGCGGGGCGGCAGGGTCCAGCCAGTCCCCCAGCTGGAACCCGGTGTCCCAGAGACCCGACGAGTCGGCGAGCTCGGTCACCTGGTCGACCCACGCGCGCATGCTCGCGAACTGCTCGGCGAGCAGCCCTCTGTCGCCCGTGCGCTGGTAGAGCACCCACGGCACGATGACTGCGGCGTCACCCCAGGCCGCGGCGGGATCCTTCGGGAAACCGCAGTCGATCCACGGGTGGAAGTTGAGGACGGAGCCGTGTTCGACCTGCTCGGCGGCCAGGTCCCTCAGCCAGTTGGTCAGCACTCCGATGCTGTCGTATAGGTAGGCAGCGGTGGGCGCGAAGACCTGGATGTCGCCACTCCAGCCGAGTCTCTCATCCCTCTGGGGGCAGTCGGTCGGAAGGTCGACGAAGTTGTCGCGCATGCTCCAGACGACGTTCTCGTGGAAGCGATCGAGCATCTCGTTCGAGCTGGAGAACCACCCCGTGCGCGTCATGTCGGAATGGACGACGGATGCGAAGAGCGCTGCGGGATCCTGGTCCTCCGGCCACCCGACGACCTCGGCGAAGCGGAATCCGTGCAGGGTGAACCGCGGCATCCACCGCTCCCCGCGACCGCCGGCGGAGATGTAGACGTCCACCGACGTCGCCGTCCGGAGCGGACGGACCGCGAGCTCGTCGTCCTCCAGCACTTCGGCATGGTGGAGCTCGATGCGGTGCCCAGCGGGAGCCGTGACCTCGAAGCCGATCCTGCCCGAGATGTTCTGGCCGAAGTCCAGCCGGAGCCTGCCGTTCGTTCGACGTTCGATCGAGATCGGGATCAGCGTCTCCGTCACGCGCACGGGTGGTCCTGTGGGCGCCTCGAGGCGGTGGGAGAACTCGTCGAGATTCACCGTGGTTGCTGCAGTCCAGTCGCCCCGAGCTGGCCCGGCCGTCGACCAGCCGTCGATGGCGAGCCGATGGTCGTGCTGCTCTCCCTCGTAGAGGCCCGTCGCCGTGATCGGACTCTCTGCCCAGGTCCAGGAGAGTGGGACCGATCGAGTTCCCTCGTCGTCCGTGATCTCGAGCTGCAGAAGCAGCGACACGTCACTGCCGTAGTTGTCCCAGAGTCCTCCGTTGAACCCCAGTCGGCCTCGGAACCAGCCGTCGGCGAGCCACACCCCCAGCGCGTTGGCACCGGGCTGGATCATCTCGGTGACGTCGACGGTGCGGTATCGAAGCCGATGCCGGTAGCTGGACCACCCCGGAGAGAGAATCTCGCTTCCGGTGCGGCCGTTGACCTCCAGGTCGAAGACTCCATGCGCCGTCGCATAGATGCGAGCGGCCCTGACAGCTTCGTCCACAGTGAACTCGGAACGTAGGAGGTAGGCGGGTCTGGCCGACGGATGCGGCGCCTCGAGTGAGGGCGAGACGAAGTCGACGGCCCAGTCGGCCGGCTGCAGCAGGCCCGCCTCGATACGGAGCGATCGACTCCAGTTCGTCACCCTGCCGTCATCGAGCCGCGCGCGAACGCGCACATCGGCGGTCTCCCGGGAGATCAGGGGCTCACCCACCCAGGGCACGAGCACGCTCAGGTCGCTGAGCACGCGGGTTGCGACCGCCGCACCGTGGGACCGCACGATCTCGATGTCGTAGGCGGCCTGGGCGACGCCGTGCGGAGCATCGACGATGGTCCAGCTCAGTCGCGGCTCCGGGACGCCGATGCCGAATCCGTCCTCGCGATGCTCGACCCGCAGGTCAGTCGTGTACGACACGGTCAGCCCTTCACGGATCCGGCGGTCAGGCCCTTCATGACGCGCTGGTTGAGGAACAGGTAGATGACGAGAGTCCCGAACACATTGACGCAGATGGCCGCGAAGGTCGGTCCGTACTGGATCTGCCCGAACTGACCGGTGAAGTTCAGCAAGCCGACCTGGATGGTGCGGAGATCATCCCGGTTCGTGAAGGTGAGCGCGATCAGAAGGTCGTTCCAGATGAAGAAGAACTGGACGAGGGCGACGGTGAAGATGGCGTTCTTGACGAGGGGGAACCCGATCGACCAGAAGCTGCGGAGGATACCTGCTCCGTCGAGGGTGGCGGCCTCGAAGATCTCGCGCGGTACGCCCCGGAAGTACGTCGCCATCATGAAGACGGTGAGAGGCAGACCGATCGCCGTGTAGGTGATGATCAGCGGCCAGAGCGATCCCGTGAGACCGGTCTGGAAGTAGATCGTGAAGAGCGGGAGGAGGATCATCTGGCCCGGCACCATGATCCCGGCGAGGAACAACAGGAGAATCGTTCCCCGGCCCTTCCACACCATCACCTCGAGGGCGAAGCCGGCAGCCACGCCGAACACGATGGTGAAGAACAGCGCCGGAATCGTCGCGAGGATGCTGTTGCGGATGTAGGTCCCGAGGTTTCCGGTCGTGAATGCCTCGATGTAGTTGTCGAAGTTCGTCCAGCTCTCCGGAAAGGCCCACGTCGGACTCGTGAGGAACTCGGCCTGGGTCTTGAACGATCCCATGAGGAGCCAGAACAGGGGGTAGACCACGACGATGAGGAGGACGGCGACCAGGAGCCAGCCGGGGATGCGCCGCAGGGTGCGTCCCGCTGCCTCACGGCGTCGGATCGAGGTCGCAGTCGAAGATGTGGTGCTGGACATCGACGTCAGCCTTTCGTGAGGTCGTTGCGCGACGAGCGGAATATGAAGAGCGTGACGACCAGGCAGAGCATCGTGAGAAGGAGTGCGATGGAGCTGCCGAAGCCGTACTCGCCGTACGTGAACGACGTCTGGTACATGTACAGGGTCAAGGGCGTCGTGGTGTTTCCCGGCCCGCCATTCGTCAGCGCGAGGACCGAGTCGAACACCTTCAACGTGCCGTTGACGCTGAAGATGATCGACGAGAGCAGAACGGGGAGGGAGAGCGGAATCACGATGTGGCGGACGAGGCGCCATCCCGAGGCGCCGTCGAGTCGTGCGGACTCGAAGAGTTCCTCGGGAATGTCGACGAGACCGGCGTAGAGGAGCACGGCATAGAAGCCGGCGGACCGCCAGATGTCCATGATGATGATCACCCAGAAGGCGCTGCTGGCGGTCGAGAACCAGTCGACAGACGGAATGCCGACGAGATTGAGGGCCGAGTTCACGAGTCCGTTCTGGGGGGCGTACTCGAACAGCTTCTGGAAGAGGAGTGCGACGGCAACAGTCGGGAGCACGACCGGGAAGAACACCAGGGTGCGGATGAGGCCGGATGCCTTCCTCAACCAGAAGACGTAGGCGAGCGAGAGGCCGTAGCCGAACGCGACCTGCCCGATGGTCAGGACGATGGCGTACTTCAGCGTGAAGAGAAGGGCATCGCCCACCTTGGGGTCGGTGAAGAGCGCGGCGAGGTTGTCGAGTCCGACGAAGGTGAAACCCGTGATCGGGTTGCCCTCGAACACCGTGTAGCCCAGCGACCAGAGGATCGGCACGAGCATGACGAGGGTGTAGACGAGGAGTGCGGGGCCCAAGAGGATGGTGACGGCCCGCCAGTCACCGAGAACGCGATTCACGACATTGGTCTTTCGTTGTTGCAGGGAGACGCGTGCGCGCTGCGGGGTGAGGGTTCCACCCCGCAGCGCGCACGCGTCGTTTCTGGTGTCAGTTGCCGAGGTCGGCCTGGACCATCTCCATGAACTTGTCCGGAGTGATCGCCCCGGTCACGAGCTGAGATGCGTTCGTCTGGCTGGTGGTCGCCGCCTTCGCGTTGAAGAGCGCCTCGAACCAGAGCACGCTCTGCGTGGTGGCGTCGATCTGCTCCTGCACGGTCTGGGTGAGCGGCGGCAGGTCCTCGACCGGCGTGTTCACCTTGAATCCGGTGATGACTCCCTGATTCGCGAGCGAGCTCGAACCGAAGTTGTCGGCGATGCATCCGACCCACTTCGCCACGTCATCGGTGTAGCTCTCCTGGGAGAGCGCGAGCGGCACGCCGACGTTCGCAGCGAGCTGGTCGATCGAGCCCGCGCCACCCTCGATCTCGGGGAAGGGCATGAAGCCGATGTTGTCCGAACCGATCACGTTCTGGGCAGGGTCGGCGAAGTTGCCGAGGATCCAGCTGCCCATGTAGAACATGGCCGCGTCACCCGAGAGGAACTGGGTGACTGCCGTCGTGTAGTCGATCGAGCCCACGGACGGACCGAAGTAGCCCTTCTCGCCCAGCTTCGCGACCTCGCTGGCCGCCTTGACGTACTCGGGGTCCGTGAGCTTGGCGTCGCCATCGGCCACCTTCTGGAGGGCATCGGGCCCGAGGTCGCGGAAGATGTAGTTTCCGACGAGGCGCGTCAGCGGCCAGCCGTCCTTGCCATCTGCGGAGAACGGGGTGACGCCCGCCGAGCCGAGCTTGTCAGCGGCCGCGGTCAGCTCGTCCCAGGTCGTCGGAACGTCGATGCCGTTGTCGGCGAAGACCTTCTTGTTGTACCAGATGCCCTCGACGTTGAACTCCGTGGGCAGCACGTACTGTCCGCCGTCGTAGAGGGCGTCGATGGTCGACTTGGCTGCGGGGATGATCGCGTCGCTCTTGCCGAGGTCATCGAGCGCAGCTTCGACGTCGACGAGCTTGCCACCCTTCTTGAGGTCCTTCGCGACCTGGGGCGTGTTTCCGCTCGCCATCAGCACGGGGAGGGCGTTCTGTCCGGCCAGCAGTTGCAGCTGCTGGTCGTAGCTCGCCTGCGGCTGCGTGGTCACCTTGAGGGGAAGCGCCTTGTTCTCGGCCGAGCACTCATCCGTACTGAGTGCGGTCAGGGTGTCCTTGATGGACGTGTTCTCTGCGAACGAGAGGTAGGTGAAATCCTTCGGCGCTGTGGTGGACCCGCCTCCGGCGCCACCCCCAGCGCTGCAGCCGGTGATGAGAAGTGCGCTGGCTCCGACCATGGCCGCGAGCGGCACCAGTCGACGCACACCACGCTGTGTGAAGTGTGAAGGCAATGTTTTCTCCTTTGAAATGCAGGGCCTCGTTTGAAGCGCTTCAAGGTGATGGTACGGGCGCACGAGGGCGCCCGGAACAGCCGTGGGCTCGCCATCCATAGCGATCTGTAATACCGATCATGCGTTGCACGCATAGGTGGTTCTTGAAGCGCTTCACGTCGGTGCCGGGGTAGGTTTGGTGCATGACCTCTGCCGTGCAGTCCTCCGCAGGTGGAGCAACATCTCTTCCGTCCAGCGCATCGATCTCCGATGTCGCTTCGCTCGCCGGCGTCTCGCAGGGCACGGTGTCGAATGTGCTGAATCACCCGGAACGGGTGACGGACGTCACGCTCGACCGGGTGCAGCGCGCGATTCAGATGCTCAATTACGTACCCAACGGGCCTGCGCGCTCCCTGGCCGTGGGGCGGACTGCTTCATTCGGCCTGGTTCTCTCCGATCTATCCAACTCGCTGTTCGTGGAGATCGCCTCCGGCGCCGAGCGCGCAGCCGAGGAAGCTGGGCTCACCCTCCTTCTGGCGAACAGTGACGGGCGCCTCGACCGCGAGAACACCTATGTCCGCCTGTTCGCAGAAGGACGGGTGGCGGGAGTCATGCTCACGCTCAACGACGAGTCGCACTATCGGGCGATCGCGCGACGAGGCTCCCCCGGTGGCCCGTTGGTGCTGCTGAACTACGCAGCAGATCCCGCCTCGTTCTGCAGCGCGCACATCCGCAACGACGTCGGCGGGTCCATGGCCGCGGAGCATCTCATCGAGACCGGCCGGCGCCGTCTGGCCTTCATCGGCGGTCCCAGCGGATTGCAACCCGTCACCGAACGACGACTCGGCTTCCATCGGGCCCTGACCGATCACGGCCTGGCTCCGGTCGTGGAGATCGACCCGGTCGGCGTCAACCGGTCCGACGGGTGGGCGGTCGGCCTCAGACTCATCGACGAGGTCAAGGCCGGTCGCGTCGACGGCATCTTCGCGGCATCCGATCTGCTCGCAGCCGGAATCGCCCAGGCATTCGCGGCGAACGACGTCAGCGTCCCGTCCTCTGTCGGCATCGTCGGATACGACAACAACCAGGCAGCATGGGACAGCCCGATCCCGATCACCACCATCGGTCAGCCGGGAGACGAACTCGGTTATCGGGGAGCACAGCTGCTCCTCCGCGAAGTGGCCGAGCCGCACGCCCACCGGCACGAACAGATCGAGCTCGAACCCACCCTCATCGTGCGAGAGAGCACCGGTGCAGCCGGAACCCGCCCGGGCGTACGGTAGGCAGCATGGAGCTGGCCAACGTCGACCTGAACCTTCTCGTGCCACTGCAGGTGCTGCTCGAGGAGAAGAGCGTCAGCCGCGCTGCCGAGCGTATGCACATGAGTCAGCCAGCCCTGTCGCAGTCGCTCAGTCGCCTTCGCCGCCATTTCAACGATGACCTCCTGGTGCGCTCGGGCAACTCCTACGTCTTGAGCCCGCTGGCGGTGCACCTGAGCTCTGAGATCCAGGCTGCCTCGGCATCGGTGACTCGGGTCTTCGGTTCGCAGTCGGATTTCGATCCGGCCTCGAGTCAGCGGGAGTTCCGCATCATCTGCTCCGACTACGCGGCCAGCGTCTTCGGAGCCGCCCTCTCCCGCCGCATCGCGAAGTACGCACCGTCGGTCCAGCTCGTCTTCGAGCAGATGGAGGATTCGGTCGTCGACAACGCCCCCGAGTCGCTTCGGGACGTGGACGGCCTGATCGTACCGCACGGCTACATCAAGGGCACTGCCCACCAGGAGCTCTTCCTGGATCGGTGGGTCTGCATCGCCGACGCCTCGCGCCACGAGGGCGCCACACTCTCGGAGGAGGCACTGGGCAGGCTGCCGTGGGTGGTCACCTTCAACGGGAGAACGGCGATCACCCTAGCCATCCGGGAATTGCACACGATCGGGATCTACCCGCACATCCAAGTGGTGAGCCGGAACTTCCTGACCCTCGCCGACCTCGTCGTCGACACGAACCGGATCGCCTTCGCACCGGAGGCCCTGGCTCGGCGCCTCGCCGAGACCCGGCCCGTCGTCGTCCTCGACCCGCCCATCGAGGTGCCCGACCTTCGCAACGCCTTCTGGTGGAACGCGGCCTTCGACGACGATCCGGGCCATGTATGGCTGAGAGCGCAGATGAACCAGGTCAGCGTGCCAGGGATGCGCCGCTGACACCCGCGAGGTCAGTCGAGGGTGATGCGCACCGGCATGCTCTCCCATGCCCGGAGGGTGTTGTTGAGGTGGCGTACGGGCCGATCGGAGAGCTCGATCGTCCGCACACGCCGTGCGAGCGCCGTGACGAGCGTGGCTGCCTCGAGGCGAGCCACATGCTGTCCGACGCACTGGTGGATGCCCATTCCGAAGCCGACGTGGCCTGACGGGTCCCGTGACAGGTCGAAGGCGTTCGGGCGCTCCCATCGCCGTGGATCGCGGTTGGCCGATCCGAGGAACATGAGGATCTTGTGCCCTGCGGGAATGGTGGTGCCGTCGAGGGTCACATCCTGGGTCGTGGTGCGGAAGAAGGTCTGCACGGGCGACTCGAGGCGGATGGCCTCATCGAATGCTCGGCGCGCCAACCGCGGATCCTCGCGGAGCGCCTTCCACTGGTCGGGGTGCGTCGCGAAGGCGTGCAGCAATGCACCGATCGCATGGACTGTGGTGTCCACTCCTGCGGAGAGCAGCGAACGGACGATGAGCGGCGCCTGCGCGGGCGTGATGTCGCCCCGGTCCGTCGCCGCCCAGATGTCCGCGCCGAACCCCGTTCCGGCGAGCGACTCCCGAGAGCACTGCGCGTTCACCCAGGCCGAGAGTTCTGGCGCGCGCGGCGCACCCTGGCGGACCAGGAAGTTCTCAGGCCCGAAGGTGTTGAACAGGTGGTCGCCGTACGGGAGCAGATGGTCGCGATCCGACCCGGGCAGGCCCACCGCGTCAGGGAAGACGCGCAGCGGGAAGGCCTCCGCCAAGTGCGTGACCGCATCGAACTCGAGCGGACCCTCGATCAGCCGGTCGACCAGGCGTTCCGCGTCATCCGCCCACACCGGTTCCAGCTCGCGGATCGACCGTGGGCTCAGGATCTTCGCAAGCACCTCACGTGGTGCGTCGTGATGGGGCGGGTCAGCCTCGAGGAGCAGGCTCGGTGGTCGCCAGGGCTTCTCCCGCGTGAAGTCGGTCATCCCGACCCCTGCGGCGGACTGGAAGTCCTGCCAGTCAAGCAGTGCGGAGCGAACGGTGTCGTACCGGCCCATGGCATAGACCCCGTACTTCTGAAGCCGGACGACGCTGCCTGCCTCGCGGAGCCGCTCCTGGAAGGGAAGGGGATTCTCGAGGATCTCGGCGCTGAAGGGGTCATCGGTGCTCTCGGTCACGGCGTGCGCGTCAGTGATGGTCATGGTGGTCCTTCTGGGAGGTGAACGGGTCAGACGGCGATGACGATGCGGTCGCTGCGCGACCGGCTGACGCAGGGAAAGAAGCAGTCGCCGGCCACCTGCTCCGCGTCGCTGAGGATGGAGTCACGGTGATCCGGCTCCCCGCTCACCACGGTGGTCTCACAGGTGCCGCACACCCCACGTGCGCAGGACGTGAGGATGTCGATCCCAGCGCCGCGCAGTGCAGTCGTGACGGAGGTGCCGGGACCGACGCCGACCGTGATGTCTGTGCCGAAGATCTGGACCTCGAACGGGGTGAGACGGGGCGGCTCGTCGACAGTGCGCGCTGTGAAGCGCTCGCTGCGCACCCACCCGGGTCTCCACGTTCGGGTGGCGTCGACGACGGATTCCAAGAGGCGGGCCGGCCCGCAGGCGTAGACCTTCGTCGCTTCGTCGTACGACCCGATCCACTCAGCGAGAGAAATTCGTCCGCGCTCGGATGCCGGGTGGAGGGTGACGTCTCCGCTGCCCACGGCGAGCTCGTCGACCAGGGCCATGGTGCTCCGATCCCGCCCGAGGTAGAGGAGCCTCCACCGAGAGCCCACGGCCTCGGCTGCGCGCAGCATGGGGAGGATCGGGGTGATTCCGATGCCACCGGCGATGAAGGTGTACGACGCCGACGGGACGAGGACGAAGTTGTTCCGCGGCCCTCCGAGACCGACCCGATCACCGACCGTGAGCACATCGTGGATGAACCGGGATCCGCCGTGTCCCGCTGCCTCTCGCAACACGGCGATCCGGTAGTCGCCGCTGTCGGCGGGGTCACCGCAGAGGGAGTACTGCCGCGTGACGCCGTCCGGCAGGATGAGATCGATGTGCGCGCCTGGCGTCCAGTCCGGCAGGCGTCCGCCGTCGACGCGGCGGAGCGTGATCGACATGACCGACGACGCGATGAGATCCTTCTCGACCACGACGAGGCGGCGGTCCGACCGCTCGAAAGCATCGGGTGCGGAGTGGGTCGGTGATTCCATGCAGTCTCCTGTTGTCAGCGTCGACGACGAGTGTGGTCACGCTAGGGCCTGCTGCGCACGCGTGGTTGCAACTTTCCGTTGAAAGGAAAGTGCTAGCATCCGGTTGGAGGATCGATGGCGAAGGCATCCGCAGGACGGTCGGCCCTCAGCAGGCAGATCCTGCTGCTCGACTCGTTCTCGACCCTCCAGCCTTTCCTCACGATCTCCCAGCTCTCACGTCGGAGTGGGCTTGCCTTGTCCACGACGCACCGCCTGATGGCGGAGCTCACGGAGTCCGGCCTCACGGAGAGACTGGACGACAAGACCTATCGGCTCGGCGTCCGCCT
This sequence comes from Leifsonia stereocauli, assembly GCF_038432415.1. Classification (NCBI taxonomy): domain Bacteria; kingdom Bacillati; phylum Actinomycetota; class Actinomycetes; order Micrococcales; family Microbacteriaceae; genus Leifsonia; species Leifsonia stereocauli. Next base: position 120,514 of record NZ_JBCAUN010000001.1, on the reverse strand, counting down.
CTGGGAAATCGCCAGCCGCACGCCCGGCGCCATCGGCCTGCGCGAGACGGCATCGCCTTACCTTCATGAGGCGCATGCGGTCATCCGGCAGCATGTGCAACTCGGCATCGCAGACGCACGTGACGTCCTCTTCCTGGAGCGCCTGTCGATGCAGGACGCCGTCGTCTCTTCGACGATCATCGGCGGACGTCTGCCTCTGCACGCATCAGCGACAGGATTGGTGCTGTTGGCGGATGCCGCTCCCGATGCGCTCGCAGACTTCCTCGCTGTCGCGCTGCCGTCATACACGGATGCGACGATCCACGACCCAGGCGCGTTGCGAGCCGCGCTCGCCGATGTGCGAAGACAGGGCTACGCCGTCACCGACGGACACATCCATCCCAGCGCCCGAGGGGTCGCGGTTCCCGTCGTCGGAGCCGCCGGTGAGACCGTCGCCGCGATCGGGGCAGTAGTGCCGAACGATGGTCAGCCGTGGCTGCATGTCGTCCAGACCCTGCGCACGGCGGCTCGGCGGACGACCACGGCTCTCCGCGCGGCCGCGCTCCCCTCCAGCGACCCTGAGGCGAGCCCCGGGGGCCGGTACCGGGCATTGGTGCATTCGTCGGACCAGTCGATGGAATTCCTCTCACGAGATCGCCGGGCACGCGAGTAGCTCGCCGGTCGCAGCATCGATCGACCCAATACAGTAACCACTAGACATTGACGTCGCTGATGCCGCGTCGATCCCGATCCGCGAAGGACACGACGACGTGCCGACCTCGAACAGCCTCGCCAGACTCGACCTGAACCTGCTCGTCTCTCTCGACGCACTCCTCACGGAGCGCAGCGTCACGCGAGCGGCGGAACGCCTCAACCTGAGCCAGCCGGCCCTCAGCGCCTCACTGGCTCGACTCCGCGTGCATTTCAATGACCAGATTCTCGCGCGACAGGGCAACTCGTATCAGCTCACTCCCTTGGCGTCGCGACTGGCTGAGCAGACTGGCATCGCTCTCGACGCGGCGCAGCGGGTGTTCGCCAGCCAGGCAGCGTGGGACCCGAGCGAATCGACACGTGAGTTCACCGTCTACGGCTCGGACTACGGCTTCGCGACCGTCGGCCGTGTCGTCGCCGACCTCGCCGCAGAGCGTGCTCCGCACGTGCGGTTCCGCTTCATGCAGCACACCCCCAAGATCGTCGAGGACGCCGTGGGGACGCTCCGCTCGTCAGACGGGCTGCTGCTCCCCCACGGCTTCCTCACCGACCTGCCGTACGTGGATGTGTCGTCCGATGGCTGGGTGGTCATCGCGTCGGCCGACAACGACCTGATCGGCGAGACGCTCTCGATGTCGGATGTCGCGACGTCGCCGTGGGTATTCACATACCAATCGCGGTCGGCTTTCACCTCGGCATCACGTCAACTTCAGCAGTTGGGTATCGAGCCGACCGTCGAGTGCGTCGTCGAGGGGTTCCTGACGCTGCCGTCCTTCATCGCAGGCACCCGCCGGCTCGGGCTCATCCAGGCGCACCTCACCGAGTTCGCTCTGCAGAATCCGCGAATCCGCGTGCTCGCCACACCGTTCGAGGCCACCCGGATCACGAACGCCCTGTGGTGGCATCCGATCCATCGAAGTGACCCGGAGCACGAGTGGATGCGCGCCCTGTTCGCCGAGGCCGGTGGGATGGTCGACTTCGCCTCGACACCGGGCTGACCGGGACCGGGTCGCCCGGTCCCGGTCCTGGTCCCGTCGTGCCTACGGTCGGGCTGAGGCGAGCTGCGGTTCGGCAGGCGCACCGGTTGCGCGCCGCAGACCGAGCCCGAGAGCCACAGCCACAACGGCGCACGCGATTCCCACAACGCCGACGGCCATCGGCAGTCCGCCGACCGCCGCGACGATCACACCGATCAGGATCGGCGTGAGGAACTGACCGAGGAAGAACGCGGACTGCCACCAGCCCGTCGAGCGTCCTCGTTCCTCGAACCGGATCGTGGACAGTGCCCACGTCAGCATTGACGGCAGCAGCAGGCCCGAGCCGAATCCGGCGATCACAGCGCCGATCACGACCCCGGGCACACCGCCGACGATCCAGATGACCAGCATTCCCAGAGCCTGCAGACCGAACGCAAGTGGAAGCAGGAGCTTCGGCCCGCGCGCGGCGAGCTTCGGGAAGGTCAACGCACCGGCCGCGGTCACCAGGGACGCTCCGGCAGCCACCGCTCCGATGATCGCGGTGTTCGCCGCATCGACGCCGTTCGCCACCAGGAGGTAGCTCGTCTCGATCAGCATCACGTAGAAGGAGAACCCGCCGAACAGCGCGACCACGAGCGGCAGACGAAGCCGACGCCACGGCACGGGCACCTTCGCCGCTGCGGCATGGCTGTCCGTCATGTCCTCTCGGCTCGGCTCCCAGAGGCCGAAGATCATCGGGATCGCGATCACGAGGCTCAGGGCGTAGATCCAGAACGGCGCGTGCCACCCGCCGACGCCGAGCGCGCCACCCAGGATGATGAACACTGTCGCGGCGAGCGTCGTGACGACGGTCTGCAGTCCGAGGTACTTGTTGCGTCGCTTCTCCTCGTGGAAGTAGTCGACGATCAAGGTGGTGCAGGCCGTCATGATCGCGGCTTCAGTGATGCCGACGCCGACTCGCGTGGCGAGGATGAGCTGGAGCGACTCGAGGTAGGCCGGGGCCGTGCCGACGAATGCGTACGCGATCATCGCGACGATGAGTAGTTTCTTCCGCCCGAGGCGATCGACGATCTGGCCGGCGAACGGCGCGAAGATGGCGATCATGAGGGCCGGTATGGCAACGATCATCGGAACGAGGATCGCTGCCCCGGGCTCGGCTCCGAAGACCTCGGAGAGCTGAGGGAGGATGGGCGTGAGCAGCACCGCGCCGAGCACGGGCATGCAGCTGCCGGCGAGGAGGAGCACCGCCTGCCAGACGCCCGCGTGCCTGGCGGCGGGGCGCCCGATGGATGAGTTCGTCATTGAATCTCCTGGAATCGTGATGGATGGTGCAGGGGCCGACCGGACGGGGTGCCGATCGGGGTCTGATGTCACGGTCGCTCGCGCAGGCGGGGCCGGATTCTGGCTGGTGGGATCGCGGGAACGGCTACGGCCGGCCCCACGACGTTCCGGATCTCGCCGATGCCCTCGACACGCATGACGACCTCGTCGCCCGTCGCGAGAGGAGGAGGCGAGAGCTCGCCGCGTCTGCCCCACAGCTCGGCGAGGCATCCGCCGTTTCCGGCGGTCCCGGAGCCGAGGACGTCTCCGGGCACGACGCGGCTGTTGCGGGAGGCGTATGCGACGAGTTCGGCGAACGGCCAGCCCATGTTCGAGAGCAGGTCGATCCCGACTCGGCCGCCGTTGACGGAGACGTCCATGGTGAGTGGCAGGAAGCCCTCGTCATCGTGCAGGGAGGCGAATTCATCGGCCGTCACGATCCAGGGACCGAGGGTGGTCCCGAAGTCCTTGCCCTTGCACGGGCCGAGACGCACCTTCATCTCCCGGCCCTGCACGTCGCGGGCCGACCAGTCGTTGAAGACGAGGTAGCCGAAGATGTGTTCCGCGGCATCCGCAGCTGTGAGGTTGGCGCCGTCACGGCCCGGAACACCGCCGATCACCGCACCGACCTCGAGCTCGAAGTCGAGGCGCTCGGTGACGGGCGGGCTGACCACGTCCTCCGTGGCGAGCACAGTGTGCGGGTTGGTGAAGTAGAAGGTCGGGTACTCGTGCCATTCCGGTACGACCTCGCTGACGCCGTCGATCGCTGCGGTGACACCTTCCACGTGCTCCTCGAAGGCCACGAAGTCCCGGATGCTCGCCGGCACCAGCGGAGCCAGGAGCGAGACATCGGCGAGGGGGATGCCCTCGACGGCGCAAGCGGATGCCCCGAGCTCGAGCGCAGCGGCCAACCCACCCGCGAGCACATCGGCCACGGTCACACGGTCGGGGAACGCGACGACGCGGTCATCGATCACGAATCCGTCAGAGACGACACCCTGCTGTACCCATCGTGCGATCCTCATCGCGAGATCCCAGCCGCTCTCCGGCGTCCGGCCGTCCGCGCCATTCCGGCGAGCGCCGGGAGGAGCTGGGCCGCGTTGCCCGACAGGACCGCCTGCTCGGCATCGTCGCTCAGATCAGCTGCCTGCACACGCTCCACCGGGTCGTCGACCCCCATGTCGAACGGGTGGTCGCTGCCGAGGAGCACGCGATCGTGGCCCACAGCGTCGACGAGGGCCCGAAGGACGGCCGGGTCGTGAACGAGCGAGTCGAACCAGAGCCGGCGCAGATAGCTCGACGGCTTCTCACGGCATCCGTGCGCCTCGGGGCGCACTGTCCAGGCGTGGTCGGAGCGACCGATGTACCCGGGCAGGTAGCCGCCGCCGTGGGAGGCGACGATGCGCAGCCCCGGGTGGCGGTCGAGCACGCCCGAGAAGATCAGGTGCGAGAGGGCGACGGCGTTCTCGGCCGGCTGCCCGACGGTGTTCGCCAGGTAGAACCTGTCGAGGCGTTCGTCGAGGGTGCAGCCGAACGGATGCAGGAACACCACAGCGTCGAGTTCTGCGGCGCGCTGCCAGAACGGCTCGAGTCGTTCGTCGGAGAGCTCGACGTCGCCGGCGCTCGATGAGATCTCGACGCCCGCGAGGCCGTGCCCGATCGCCCCCTCGAGTGCGGCGACGACGAGTTCCGGATGCTGCAGCGGGACGAGTCCGAGCCCGAGGAGGCGATCGGGGGCGCTCGCCACGAGTTCGGCGGTGAGCCTGTTCGCTTCGCGTGCGACCCAGGCGGCATCCGTCGGCGAAGCCCAGGGGTAGTAGTGCGACGGGGACGGCGAGACGAGCTGCACGTCGACGCCCTGCGTGTCCATGTCCTCCAGTCGAAGCGGCAGCTGGGTGAGGCGCGCGAACCGCTCGCGGATCATCGCTCCCGACGCTGCCAGGCTCTCGGCACCGTTGCGCCGAGCCTCGAGCTCGCCCGCTGCCGCGAATCCGGCCGGATCGCGCACCTGCATGGCGCCCTGCAGCTGCGGGAGGAGCACGTGGGCGTGCACATCGACGACTGGTGCATCCACAGCGCTCGTCCGGCTCGACTCGGTCATGCCGGCTCGCTCACGAGTGCACCGATGCGACCCATCAGGCCCGGGATATCGGCATCCCGTCTCTCCTCGATCAGCCAGGTGCCGAGTTGCACGGACGCCTCGACCACCTCGCGCGCTCGCGGGAGACGTCGCGCGTGGAAGGCGTCCCAGAGGTCCTGGTCGACGACGTCTGCCGCGAGCAGCAGCTCGGAGAGGACTGCCGCATCCTCCACGGCCTGAGCTGCGCCCTGCGCCAGGGTCGGCGGTCCGCTGTGGGCTGCCTCACCGATGATGACGACACGACCGCGGTTCCACGCGTCGGGAACGACGTGCTGGGTGAACCAGGTGTAGTTGACCCGCGACGCTGTGGAGAGGTCGGCGCGGAAGTCGTCCCACGGGCCGTGGTAGGCCATCGACAGGTCCCGCATGATCTCCACGGCCTGCTCGTCGGTGACGCCCGAGCGATCCTCCGCCTTCTCCACGAGGTAGGCGTACATCGTGTCCTCACCGGTCGGGCAGTACCCTGCGATGAAGCAGGGGCCGCCGTAGTAGAGCTCTGTGTGGGTGACGGATGCGGGCCGATTCACGAAAGCGCGCCAGATTCCCATGCCGGTTCGCTGCGGCCCGACGTCGATTCCGATGAGCTCACGCACGCGGGAGTGCAGTCCGTCGGCGCCGATCACGAGGTCGTATCGGCCGGTGGAGCCATCCGAGAGGGTCACGTCGACTCCGTCGTCGTCGCCGGCTATCGCCGCGACGGTCGTGCCGAAATGAACGGATGCCCCGACATCGGTCGCCCGGTCGACGAGGATGCGTGCCAGGTCGGGGCGATACATGCCGACCGTCGCCGGGAACTCCGGCCCTCCGGTGCGCTGATCGGGGATCTCAGCCAGGATCCGGGCTTCGGGTCCGGGGGTGCGGAGGCCGAGCACGTCGAACCCGAAGCCGGCCTCCTTCACCTGATCCCAGATGCCGAGCTGGTCGAAGACCCGCAGGGCGTTTCCCTGCAGGGTGATGCCCGAGCCGAGGGCCGAGATGTCGGGCTTCGCCTCGAAGACGTCGACGGCGACGCCTCCCTGTGCGAGGAGGATGGCCGCCGCCGTGCCGGCCGCGCCGCCCCCGACGATGGCCACGCGTGAAACTGCGCTCATGATGTTCTGTGCTTTCTGGTCTGGGCTGGGCTGAGCTGGATCTAGCGGAGGGCGATCGGGTTCACTGGAGAACCGACCGCTCCGGTGATGGGGATCGGGGGCGCGGCGAGCAGGAACTCGTAGGTCCCGGATGCGGCGCTGTCGTGCGCGAGAGCGTCGAGGTCCCACATCTCGCCGATGGTGAGCCCCATGTTCGGGATGACGACCTGGTGCAGTGGTTGGAAGGCGTCGTCGAACTCGTTCGGACGCACCTCGAACCCCCAGGTGTCGGTGGCGATGGCGGCGATCTCCGTGCGGTGCAGCCAGCCGGCCGTCGTGAAGGACAGCCCTGCAGATGGCCCACCGGCGTAGCCGTTCCATCCCTCTCGACGTGCCCGCGTGTATCGGCCTGTGCGCACGAGCACGATGTCACCGCGGCCGAGCCTGCTCGTCTCGCCCTGCGCGGCGATGCACGCCTCGATCTCCTGCGTCGTGATCGCGTAGCCGTCGGGCAGTTCGCCGTCGCCGACGGCGTTGCCCGGGCGGAGGAACCGCCCGAGGTCGAGAAGGACCCCTCGCCCCACGAGCGAGGCGGCCATGTGTTCGATTCCGGTCACGAGGTCGCCGTCGCTCGTCACGACGTCTCCGGCGCGGCGGCCGTTCCAGGCGAAGCCCCGGTCGAAGATGTGGCCGAGCCCGTCCCACTGCGTCGAGCACTGGAGCGGCATCGCGACCACGTCGTCCGCGCCGCCGATGCCGTGCGGGAAGCCCTGTTTGCCGGCTTCTGCGTCGGTTCCCGTGTCGAGCATCGTGTGCACGGGGTTCGTGCGCCGACGCCAGCCGAGTTGGGGACCGTTCATGTCGAACGGCTGGGACAGCGAGAAACTCACGCCCCGCCTCACCAGTGCGGCGGCTTCTGCCCGTTTGGCATCGTCGATGAAGTTGACGGTGCCGAGCACGTCGTCCTGCCCCCAGCGACCCCAGTTGCGGAACGCCTCCGCTGACGCGATGACTGCGGCAGTCGCGTCGGCGCGATCCAGCTGCCTCGGGTCTTCCGTCGGCGCGCTCATCGGTTCTCCTCCGAGACGCAGCGCACGGTCTGGGTGCCGAGGCCCTCGATGGTGGCGACCATCACGTCGCCATCGCGGAGGAGCCTGCCCCACTTGGCTCCGTTTCCCGCTGGACTGCCCGTGAGCAGCAGATCACCCGGCAGGAGCGGCATGGTCTGGGAGGCACCGGCGATCAACGCGGGGATGTCGAAGAGCAGGTCGCTCGTCGTCGCATCCTGCATGGTGTCCCCGTTCAGGTCGAGGCGGAGCCGCAGCGCTCCGGGATCGGCGACCGCCGACGCCGGGACCAGGAACGGCCCGACAGGGAGGAATCCGGGGGCGTTCTTGGCGCGATACCAGTCGGTGCCGATCTCCTTCATGTCCTGACGGAAGACCAGGTCGCGCGTCGTGATGTCGTTCGCGATGGTGAATCCGGCGACATGCGCCATCGCGTGCTCGCGGTCGACTTTGAAGGCGGGCTTCCCGATCACGACGGTCAGTTCCAGTTCCCAGTCGTGCTGGTCGCTGTAGGCGGGAAGCACGAGCTCGACGTCGTCACCGACCACGCACGCCGGGAGTCCGATGAAGAAGTACGGGACGCCCTCGCGAGCTCGGGTGTCCATCATCTCCGCCGCCCACTCACGCAGTTCCTCGACCGGACGGGGGTCGGTCTTCTGTCGGCCCGCCACCACGAGATCGATGACGTGGGTGCGGTAGTTGGCTCCGGTCTGCAGCACCTGCCGCGGTTGGACCGGAGCTGCCAGGGTGACGTCGGCGAGATCGAGCCAGCCGGCCCCGTCGACCTGCTCCTCGTCAGCCAGCAACGCGAGGCGGGACCAGGCCTCCGGGCCTTCCGCCAGGAAGGAGTTGAGGTCCGGCGCACCGAGTTCACTCTCGGTCAGCGGACGGATGCGCGATCCGACGACCAGCCCGAGCGTGGGCAGGCCGCCCGGTTCGACGGGGAGGCCGGGGCCGTTGAGGCCGTCGGCACTGAAGCGGGCGAGGGCGAAGGGGGCGGTCAGGCCTGTCGACGACGATGTCACGTGGATCTCCGATCACGGCGGCGCAACGTTGCGCCGTGAGGCCATCCAATCGGCGATGGATCCATCAGTGAAGCGCATATTACTGATGCGCTACATCACTCCCGTTGATGGTCGAGTGCTCTTACCCGTTGCAGCAACCATCAGTCAGGCTGATGACTTGCATCAGTGGATTCAGCTTCCCTGATGGCTTGCCGGTCGCGAAAGTTGAGGGGCAGACAGTCGACCGTCTGGCGACGTCCCTGAATCGAAGGATCAACGATGATCAAACTCCTCTCCCACCTCTCCCATGTGGAGATCACGACACCCGACGTCGCGGCATCCGTCGCCTTCTATGAAGAGCAGGTCGGGCTGCGTACGATCCACACGGAGGATGGAAAGCACTACCTTCGCGCCTGGGGCGACTACTACACCCACAGCCTCGTGATCTCGGAAGGCCCGGAGACGACCCTGGCCGTCATGGCCTGGCGCACCTCGAGCGATGACGCGCTCGACGAGGCAGTGCGGCGTATCGAGGCGGCGGGACATGCCGGATCCTGGACCGAGAAGAGCTTCGGCCACGGCCGCTCGTACACGTTCACGGGCCCGTACGGACACACCATGGAGCTCTACTGGGACGTCGAGAAGTACAAGGGCGAAGGCGAGTTCGCGTCGGCCTATCCCGACCGCCCCGAGCGCCGCAGCCGCCACGCGGTGGCACCCCGCCAGCTCGACCACGTGACCGTCGCGTCGAGCGACGTCAAGGGATTCGCGCAGTGGTACGGAGACGTGCTCGGCTTCAGGGCCATGGCGTTCACCGAACTCGACGAGGCGCCGCTCACGGTCTTCGGCGTCATCACGACCAACGAGAAGTCGCACGATCTCGGCATCGTCTATGACGGATCCAGCCGCGCGGGTCGCGTGAACCACTACGCGTACTGGGTCGACACTCGCGAGGAACTTCTGCAGGCAGCCGACGTTCTCATGGAGAACGGCACCGACATGGAGTACGGACCGTCGATCCACGGCATCGGGGAGCAGAGCTTCCTGTACTTCCGCGACCCGAGCGGCATGCGCGTCGAGGTGAACACCGGCGGCTACCGCAACTACGTGCCCGACTGGGAGCCCTACGACTGGAAGCCCTCGCAGGGGTCGAACAACTTCTACCGCAACGGATCGATGCCGATGTCGATGACTGAGTCGTTCCCGCCCGCAGACGGCCCGAGCGCGACCGAGGAGGGCGTGCACCCCGACACCCTCGCCGACATCATCAACCCGTATGCGAAGCAGGGCCGCGGGTAGCGCTCCGGCATGTGAAGGGCGGTGAGGGTGGCACCCTCACCGCCCTTCGCTTGTCTTCGTGGACCTCGGCCGCACTGCGAAGATGTTCCTGTGAGTTACAGCCGAATACCCCGCCGACCCGACGTCACGACACTCGAACTGGTGGGCGGCGCCGAGGCGCTCGCGATCGAGCTGCACAGCTACGACGACCAGTGGCCTGACATCTATCTCGATCACCGTCGGCGGATCACGGATGCCCTCGCGGGTTCAGACGTCGAGATCGAGCACATCGGTTCCACGGCGGTTCCCGGGCTGGCCGCGAAGCCCATCATCGACATCGTCGTCGCGGTCGACGACATCACCGCCGAGGAGGACTACCTCGATGGGCTCCTGGCCGCCGGTTACGAACTGCGGGTACGCGAACCGCGGCATCGTCTCGTGCGCACCCCGGCACGCGACGTGCACGTGCACCTGTACGAACGACACGATCCGGCCATCGACGAGTATCTCCTCCTCCGCGATCACCTGCGTTCAGACGCGAACGACCGGGCCCTCTACGAGAGCACCAAGAGAAGCCTGCTCAGCGAGCGGTGGGACGACATGAACGACTACGCCGACGCCAAGACCGACGTCATCCTCGCGATCAAGGCTCGCGCCAGGGCAGCTCGCGAACAGTGATGCCGATTCAGGCGACGGATGCTCCGATGCAGACTCCGAGCGTGCAGAAGTAGACCACTCCGGCGAAGAGAGCGTGGAACGCGACGCTCCTCGGCATCTCCCCCGCGAACACCGCCGCGATCGCCGCGCCGTAGCTGCGCCAGAAGCCCCTCGACGAATTGTTCATGCGCTGCCACCGCTCGACCAGCATCGAGTCGCCGACGGCATTTCCCACGGTCATGGCCGCGAATGCCGTCCAAGCGGACCAGACGGAACCCTGAAGCAGGAACAGAATCCAGAACGCCACGGTGAGGAGGCCGGCCGACACGTGGGTCAGCACCACGCGGCCTCCCGGCCGTGTGCCGCGCATCCACCCGGCAAGGAGCAGAACTCCGGCGGCCGCCTGGATGGCCATGAGTACGAGGACGACGTACGACATGACACCGACGATACTACTAACGTAGTGAAAACACTACGGATATAGTGCTCAGGTGATCATGACGAATCGTGAACGCGCTCTGAAAGCCGCGATCTCACTGTTGGCGACCGGGGGTGTCCGAGCGCTCACCCACCGCCGGGTCGACGTTCGCGCGGGGTTGCCCGACGGATCAACGTCGAACTACTTCCGAACCCGGTCCGCACTCTTCCAAGGTGTCACCGGGTACATGGTGACGGTCGAGCTTCCCGTCGTCGCAAGCAGAACGAGCCCGGCATCCGCCCAGGAATTCATTGACGGCCTCGTCGACCTGTATGGATTTCTGACGGGATCGAACCGGGAGATGACGGCCGCGCGCCTCGCGCTGTTCGTCGAGGCAAGTCATGACGATGAGCTGCGGGCATTACTGGCCGAAGGTCGAAGCCGGCTCCTCACCACGTTGCGTTCTCAGTTCGTCGCCCTCGGAGCGCCCGATCCCGATCTCGCCACCCAATTACTCGCGGTCTGCTTCGAGGGACTCTTCCTGCACGACATCGCGGGTCACGACGACATCGACGCCCGCTCGGTCCTGGATGCGATCGTCAGGGCATCCCTGCGGTAGTAGTGCAGACCGATCACGCATCCGGCGTGGGTACGGCCCTCCTGAACCCTGTTGCCTTCACTCACGAGTCGGCGACACCGTGGGTCGCGGGAGGATGATGGACGCATGCCCGCTGCCCACCGTCCCGGCCTTCAGGTCGACTCGGGTCTCACGATCCCCGAGTCAGAGCTGACTTGGCGGTTCTCCCGGTCGTCCGGTCCGGGCGGGCAAGGCGTGAACACCGCCGACTCCCGAGCGGAACTCGTCTGGGATGTTGCAGGCTCGGCCACCCTGTCTCCGCTCCAACGAGAACGACTCCTCGAGCGGCTGGGCAATCGCGTCGTCGATGGCGTTCTGACGATCAGCGCATCCGAACACCGTGAGCAATTGCGCAACAGGAATGCAGCGCGCGCTCGGCTGGCCGCCGTCGTGGCTGACGCTCTTCGGCCGCCGTCACCAACGCGACGACCGACGAAACCGAGTCGTGGCTCCAAGGAGAGACGCCTGACAGCGAAGAAGCGACGCACCGACGTCAAACGGATGCGTCGCCCACCTCAGGACTGACCGCTGGCTACGCAGATGACGCCCGTGTTGCCGTCCTGGTCGGCGATGACTGTGAGCGAGGGCGCGTCGCTGTCATCGACCACGGTCCCGCCGGCCGCGACGGCAGCGGCGATGCGCTGCTGGGCCACCTCGACCGCAACATAGACCTCGAGGTGGAATCGCTGGCCCGACGTCTCGGTCTCATCGGCGTCACCGAACCAGAGGTTCGGCACGCGCCCCGTGGCGTCCCGGATCTCGTCGCTGGGAGACCCGTGGCCCTGGGCCTCGGCGTTCCCGGTGAGCAGCGCCGCCCACACCGGAGCGATCGTCGCGGAGCGCCCCGTGTCGAGGCCGAGTTCGATGACGCTGACCGAAGTCGGGTCGGGGTCGAGCTTGTGTTCGGCGGCGATCTCGGTGATCCGTCGCGCGAGGTCGACGTCCTGCTGGGTCACCCACTCGACGACGTATTCGGTGCCGTCGTCGTCGCGGTAGACGGCGTCGGCGCTGACCAGCTTCAGGTCGACGTACCCATCGCCGATCGCCGCGCTCGGATGGTGTCCGAACTCGTCGCCGGCCTCCCCCACCGCGGCGACGAATCGTGCGCCGGTGCCGAAGTCGTCAACCAGGTAGCGGGCATGCAGCCCCTGAGCCAACTTTCGCCATTCAGTCAACCTGGCCTCAGCGATCTTCTCGCCCGTCAGCATGTCCATTTTCGGAGAACCTCCCTGCTCATCAGCACCAGAGCTCGAGCACGCCTTGTGCACGTGGTCCGTCGTGCGCCACCTAGTCAATCCGATACAGAACGCGCCTTCAAGGGACCAGTATCGGCGGCGGATACCGGTCGGTCGATCGTGACGGGCGTCGAGTAGGCGTTCAGGGGCATGGCTCACTCCTCCTGCCAGTCAGTGAGAACTACTGCGAGCATTCCTGATGTCGTCGTGGACCAGGTCCGAGTTCAATGCGCCTCCCACCAGGGCTCCGAGCCCCAGCGAGACCGGAACATTCGCCCGCACGTTCACAACGTTTCCGACCGCCCACACACCGGGGACGGTCGTGCGCCCGTCCTCGTCGATGTCGACCCACGACCCGAGTGGACCGTCTGTCGTCGCCGCTCCCAGGGAGCGCAAGAGGGCGTCGCGTGGCCGGGGAGTCGGCCCGGTGAAGACCACCCCCACAGCGATGACGCGCCCGTCGACCTCCACCCCGGTGACTTCGTCGTCGTCGATTCGGAGCCCGGTGACCGCACCCCGTGCCATCCTTATCCCCCGCCGTGCGAGCGCATCCGAGGCTTCTGCGCTGGGATCTCCGGCCGCGTGGGGGAAGTAGACGATTCGCTCCGACCACTGCCGCAGCAGCTGGGCCTGTTCGACGCTGTGCGGCGAGGTCGCGATGACGCCGATGACGTCGTCCTTGTGCTCCCAGCCGTCGCAATAGGGGCACACGACAACGCCCCGACCCCACTGATCGCGCATCCCGGGAATGTCGGGCAGTTCGTCAGTCAATCCCGTCGCGATCAGGAGCCGCCTTCCGCTGATGGTTCCATTCCGGGTATCGACGTCGACGCCGGTCGCGTTAGCGCGGGCTGCTGATATCTCGTCGTGACAGAGCTGCACCCCGTACCGCGACACCTCGGCTCGTCCGAGTTCGAGGAATTGAAGCGGGGCGAGCCCGTCGTGCCCCAGGACCCCGTGCATGTGGGCGGCCCCCATGTTCCGCGGGGTACCGGCGTCGACCACGATCACGCGCCGACGCGCGCGACCCAGAGAGAGGGCCGCACTGAGACCAGCTGGCCCGCCTCCGACGATGATGACGTCGGCATCTTCGACTCTCTGGCTCATGTCCCCATCGTGATGGGAGAATCCACGTGCGCGCCGTCCTTTTGCTGAAACGACAACCTTGGAGGAGACGTGGTGGGTCCTGATCCTGCCCGAGTAGGCGACCGCCTGCGCGCGATCCGGGAATCGCGCGGGCTGACACTTCGCGACGTCGAAGAGGTGAGCGGCATATCGATCAGCACCCTGTCCCGGCTGGAGGCAGGCACGCGCAGAGCCCAACTCGACCTGCTCATGCCCCTCGCGCAGCTGTACCGGCTGACGCTCGACGACCTCGTCGGGGCGCCGGCGATGGGTGACGCACGCATCCATCCGCGACCACGGGTGAGCAACGGCGTCGTGACCGTGCCATTGTCGGGAGGGACGGGTTCGTGGGAGGCGTTCAAGCAGGTGCATCCGCCGGCGCCGGACAAGGCGATCCGACAGTGGGTGCACCCTGGCTGGGACTGGCTCTATGTGATCTCCGGGCGATTGAAACTGCTCCTCGCCGACGACGAACTGATCCTCGAGCCGGGTGAAGCAGCCGAGTTCGACACCCATGTGCCGCACGGATTCGGTAATCCGGGCCTGGCGGTTCTCGAAGTGCTCTGCCTGTTCAACCCGGATGGCGCGCGGCTGCACACCCGCGCCAGTGCATGACTGGTACGGATGGGATGCGACGTGCTTGCCGCGTCGGGCCCGTGATCCTCAGAGAGCGCTGAGCTCGTCTCGCAACCGCTGCTTGGTGGCGGCGTCGACCCTTCCTCCTGCGGCGCCCAGCGCTGCGTCAAGGCTCATCCCCCGGGCCAGACCGATCATCGGGTTGGATGACACTCCCGGCGCGATGCGCTCGAGGACCGCAACCGCATCCGGATCATCCAGCAGGGTCCCCACCTTCACGGTGGAGATGTCGTATCTGCTCATGATGCTCCTCAATCTCAGTTCTCATCGTGGCACGTCGCCTGTCCTGCATCCTGCCCTCGCGTCACGTCAGGGTCGCACTGACGCCCGTCTCAGCCGCGTCTGCGCTCCTTGACGGTCGAGACTCGCACATAGTCGAACTCGGCTGTGAGGTTCGCGGCAGGGTCCGGCAGCCCGTAGGCGACCAAGGCGATGCGCATGTCGTCACCGAGAGAGTGGGTCCATGTGGCGCCCTTCACCCACGCGTGCCCGTCACGGCTCGTGTAGGCGGTGAAGCCGTGAGTGTCCTCGCCGGCGTCCCGGCGCTCGGCGCCCGTGAGTTTCTGCACGACGAGCCGGAGATGGGTCCAGTCGTCCCCGGGCGGGCCGACGACAGTGTTGCCGTAACGAGCCCAGCCCTCCGGTGCTGTGCTGATCTCCTTCGCGAACTCGGTCTGCCGGGTGTTCCAGATCGAGCTCTCCGTGAGCTTCACGTAGTCGTCGTCGCTCCCATAGGCGAGGATGCCCGCTTGCGCGTAGTTGAAGCAGCATCCCGCCGGCACATCCACGCGCAGTCTGGTGTCGATCACGAAGTCACCTCTTGGGGCATCGCGAACGAGGACCGCCGCGCTGTTCGCGTCGACGTAGAGGTCACCGGCCTGAATCGGAATCCGCAGCACCCCATCGGCCGAAGTCGCCTTCGGAGCGATGTCCTCGCGCTGCCAGGCCCACGCGCTGCCGATCGTGGTGCCGTTGAACTCGTCGGAGTATCGAGGAAGGGATCGCTTCGGCTCCTGCGTCACGTCCGGGCGATAGCGATGCCGAGACACCTGACCCGGCTGCGCAGCCGGGGCCGCCTCACGGTCATTCGAGGCGCCGGCTCCGCCATTCACCGTGGGCCATCCGTCGACCCAGTCGATCGCGTCGAGCAGGGCAGGGCGCTTGGTGAATCCGGTCTGGAAGGCGAAGAAGGGATCCTGCTGGTCGACCGCGTGATAGACCGTCCACCAGTCGCCGTGCGCATCCTGGAACACGGTGTTGTGACCGGTTCCGACCCAGCGATTGCCGTTCATGGTGAGGAAGGGAGTGCCGCCAGTGTTCTCTGCCGTGAGCGAAACCCCCTCGCGGTCGACGTATGGTCCGAGCGGATCCGTCGAGCGGCCGACGAAGACGCTGTATCCCGTCAGCGCACCGTTGCAGCAGTTGGTCGCTGACGCGAACAGGTAGTAGTAGCCGTCTTTCTGAACGACGTTGGCACCCTCGTACTTGTTGTCGATCGCGACGAGAGTGGCTGCGTCCGTGTCGGCCATGGCCCCGTCCGCCGTGAGGCTGAGGGCGGCGCCCGAGATGCCGCCGTAATAGCTGCCGTAATAGAGGATGCCCGAATCGGCGATGGTGTCACCGAGCACGTCGGGGTCGTAGGTCCACAGGAAGGCGCATCCGGTACCGCCCGGCCGCGGCGCGACGACGGGCGTGTCAGAGAAGGTCCACGGGCCGGTCGGGTCGGGGCTCGTCGCGACGCCGATAGCGCTGTCGCTGTCGCATCCCTCGACACCACTCACCGCGCTCGCGGTGTTCGTGACGACCACGAACATGTAGTACTGGTCGAAGGTGCTCGAATAGATGACCTCCGGCGCCCAGAGCGCCGCACCGGGTTCAGCCCAACTGGGGGCGGCGTCGAACGAGTCCCCGACGTACGTCCAGTCCACGAGATTCTGCGAGGTCATCACGGGAACTCGGTGGAACACCGGGTCGCCGTGCGTATCGACGTCTTCATCGTTCAACGGATCCGTGGTGCAGTAGAGGTACCACGACGAATCGCCCGCACGCTGCCCGCGCAGCACGGTCGGGTCGGCGCAGCTCTCGACGACGCCGTCGCCCGGCACCTGGGGAGCGAGCGGGTTCGTGTACACGCCTGGATCGCTCCCGCGCCGGTCGGAGCCAGCCGTTGCATGAGCGGATGCGGTGCTGTCGGTCGCGCCGTCGGTCGCCGCGGTCGCGGCGCTGACAGGCGTGCCCATCGCGAGCAATGACGCCAGCGCGAACAGGACGGTCACATGTATGCCACGGGACTTCTTCATCGAGCGACTCCTCGCTTCACGGGTCGCCACGATTTCATCGATGGATGTCGTCGGCGACCTCGTGTTCACGGTAATCCCGTATCAATTCGCGCGGAATGGGCTTGCGTTAGCTCAACCGCGCGCGTAGTGCGAGCACGTCGAAGGCCCCGCGGGAGGTGGCGGTGCGTCACCCTTACATGCGGTCGGGAGGGTCATCGGTCGCCCGTGTGCACCTCGCCGAGACCTCTCCACGAAGTCGGCTTGGTCCCTGCACGTGTTGACTCCATCGTGCCCGGAGTCCGCCTGCGGGACTCCGGGCACCTCGTCGTGATCACGGGATCGGGGGTGATCGCACCCGAATCCCGGCAGAGTTGGAGACACGAGAACTTCGCCACTCGCCGTCCCGTTGCGAGAGACCGCGGCCGGTCCACGCCTGCGACGGCCCGAGTGCACGCGGCGACATCGCGACTGCTGCGCCGTCGACGATGCCGCAGGCGCGCATGATCGCCTCGAATTCGGCGTCCAGCCACTCCCTTTCCTCCAGCAGGAGCCACAGCGCCTCGTCGTCCAGCTCGGTCGAGTCGCGCGCGTCGAGCTCCACCAGGTCTCGCATGCTTCACACCTCCTTCATGCCTCGTCGAGGTGGCCGACGATCAGGACACGATGCTCTTGGCTCCCTCTCGTCGTGAGTCCTCGCGTCGGGTGATGCTGATCTTGCGGGGCTTCGCCTGTTCGGCGATCGGGATACGCAGGCGGAGGACTCCGGCCTGGTAATCCGCGTCGACCTTGCCCGTGTCGAGCGCGTCGCCGAGCACCAGCTGCCGGCTGAACACGCCCCAGGAGCGCTCTGCGGCCACGGCGTTGGCGGCGTCGGGCATGTGGCTGAAGCGCTCAGCACGGATGGTGAGCACGTTGCGCTCGACATCGATGTCCAACTTGTCCTGGTCGATTCCGGGCAGATCGAGCTCGACAACGAAGTCATCACCATCGCGCCAGGCGTCGAGCGGCATGCTGGTCGGACGGGCGGAAGTTCCGAATACCTGCTGGGTGAGCCGGTCGAGCTCTCGGAACGGGTCGTGCTGCAACAGCATTTCTTGATCTCCTCCATTTCACTTGTCAGGTGCCCTCTCGACACATCTGTGTCGATCGATATAGATTTTATAACTCCACGACGTGAGGTTGCGCAAGTGTGTTTTCAGATGATTTTCAAGGCGGCACGATGACCGACCCGGCACCCAGCACTCTCGGCGTCTATGGGATCACCGTCGCGGCAGAGCTCGCGGGCCTCGGTGAACAGACCCTGCGCCTCTACGAGCGGAGGGGGCTCCTCACCCCGGACCGGACCAGCGGCGGTACCCGGCGATACAGCGACAGCGACATCGCAGTCCTGCTCCGGGTCGCCGAACTCCTGGCTGAGGGACACAACCTCGTCGGCGCACGCCGCGTCATCGAACTCGAAGCCATCAACAGCGACCTGCGCATCCGCATCGCCGAACTGACCGCGTGAAACCACCCACCGACAGACCCCACGTGCGGCAAGCCGCCATCGCCGTCCGGGGGTTCTCCGGAAATGAAGTCCGGTCTGCCCCAGTACGGCGCGGACCGGTAGACCGGATGCTGAGAAGCCACCAGCCAGCGCACACGAAGGAGTCATTGGCCTCACCGTGATTGGAAGGCACCGGGAACGCATCCGCCGCCACCGGGAGGTCCTTCGAAACCCCAGTCGCCATGCACTTCCTCGTCCGTGACGGCAGGATCTCCCGGATGCACCTGTACGAGGACTCGTGGACCGTGAGCAACGCGTTCATGTGAGACGACGGCGCCGCCTCCGGCGACAGCCAACACAAGCGGGCAGCGCCGACCAGCGGCCGGTGACACGAAGTCATGCGCTTCCCACCGAGAGACAAGGGACACCGCCATGCCAGCACGCATCACGACCCCGTTCGATGCCCGTTCGACGGCCGATGAGGTCAGCGAGGGAGTCGATCTGACAGGCAAGAGAATCATCGTGACGGGTGGTGCCTCCGGAATCGGGATCGCCACCACGACGGCGCTCGCCCGGCGCGGCGCAACCATCACTGTCGCCGTGCGAAACACCGACGTGGGACGGGACGTCATGCAACGCATCTCCCAGGAGAGCGGTAACAAGACCATCGACGTGCGCGAGCTCGAACTCACCGACCACGCGTCCATTCGACGCTTCGTCGATGCCTGGGACGAGCCACTCCACCTGCTCATCAACAACGCCGGGGTGATGGCGATCCAGGACAAGATCCTCAGTCAGGTCTGGGAGGCGCAGTTCGCCACCAACCACCTCGGTCACTTCGTGTTGGCCAACGGCCTCCACCGCTGGTTGGCGGCCGCGAACGGAGCACGCGTGGTATCCGTCAGCTCCTCCGCGCACCTGTTCTCGCCGGTCGTCTTCGACGACATCAACTTCAGCTTCCGGCCATACGACCCACGGCTGGCTTACGGCCAGTCCAAGACGGCTGTCATCCTCTTCGGCGTCGGAGCGTCACGGCGGTGGGCTGACGACGGCATCACGGTCAACACCCTGAACCCGGGGGCGATCGCCACCCCGCTGCAGCGCCACGTCGGCGGGAAGCTCGCCACCCCCGATGACCAGCAGAAGACGGCGGAGCAGGGGGCTGCAACGACCGTTCTGCTGGCCGTCTCTCCACTGCTTCACGGCGTCAGCGGGCGGTACTTCAACGACAACCAGGAAGCCGAAGTCACCCATCACCGCCCAGAGGACCTGACCATCTTCTCGACGAAAGTCGCGAACTACGCCCTCGACGAAGACAACGCCGATCGGCTCTGGAAGATCAGCCAGGCCGCCATCGATTGATACCGGGATACGTCCCGTTCCGAGGCGCCTCCTCCAGAAGGATCCTCGCCCTGTCGTTCACAGCGTCGCGGCCGACGAAGACGCCACGCGGGTCGGAGAAGACGGCGTCCTCGGCGAAGACTTCTGCGATGGCCGAAGAGCGCTTGGTGTCGTCGCGTTCGCCGAACACCCGGTACAGGCATGCTGTGATGAGTTCGTCGATCCGGGTGACCACGTCAAGCCTCCCGGGTCTGGTCAGGGGCGGCATCCGCGGGCCCTGAAAGGGACCGCCACAGCAGCGCAGCGGCATATGTCCGGTACGGCTTCCACGCCTCACCGCGGGCGCGTACGTCGTCGATGGAAGGAACCTCCGGAAGGGAGTCGAGGTTCCGGACGGCAGCACGGATGCCGAGATCTCCGGCGGGCAGGATGTCGCTTCTGCCGAGTTGGTGGATGAGGAACATCTCGGCACTCCACGGCCCCACTCCCTTCACCCGGGTCAGCGACTCTTCGGCCTCTTCGTCGCTGACACCGTCCAGCTGCTCGATGTCTAGCTGTCCAGAGCTCACGGCTTCGGCAAGGGATCGGACGTATGTCGCCTTCGAGTGGGAGGTGCCGATGGCTTTGAGCTGATCAACGTCGAGCCGCAGCACGGTCTCGGGCGTTGGTGTTCCACCCGTCGCGGTGACGAGTCGGTCGTAGAGCACGAGGGCGACTCGAGTCGCAATCTGCTGGGCGAGGATGTGCATGACCATGCCAGCGAAGTTGCTGCCGGCGGTGCGGCCACCGTCTGGGAAATGGAACGGATCCGGTGCCCCGAATTGCTCATTGAGCTGCGCGAAACGCGGGTCGAGCTGCCCGAGCTCCGTATAGGCGCTGTCGATGTCGCGTTCTGAGATCACATTCATTCTCCTGCTCCTTTTCCGGCACGCCAGTCACGTTCTGGCATGGATGGCTTGGTGGACTGACGACACGGCGCTGGCGCCCTCACCGACTGCGGCTGCCACCCGCTTCATGGACCCCCGTCGCGCATCTCCTGCCGCGAAAACGCCGGGAGCGGATGTCTCGAAAGGCAGGGGAACGCGCCCTGACGAGGTGGCGGCTCGAAACGCCTCAGCATCGATGTTGACGTCGGTGAGGATGAAGCCATTGCTGTCGACCGCGATACCGGTGAGCCATTGCGTTGCAGGCGCGGCGCCGATGAAACAGAACAGTGCACCGTACTCCTTCCGTCGGCTTCGACCAGTGATGCTATTGGTCAACGTCACCTCCTGCAGCGTCTCGCCCCCGTCGAGTGCGGTGACTTCGGTGGATGTGAGCACCCGGATCCTGTCGTGGGACAGAAGCCGCTCGACAAGGTAGTTGGACATGCCTGCACTCACCTCGGGTCCTCGGATGACGACGTCCACTCGGCAGTTGTGGCTGGCCAGGAACACAGCGGCTTGTCCTGCCGAATTCGCGCCTCCGACGACCACGACAGGTCTGCCGGCGCAGGCCGTCGCTTCCAGCTTCGTGGCTCCGAAGAAGATACCGGCCCGTTCGAACCGCGCCCACCCTGGGACGGGCAGGGTGCTGTACCGGGCGCCGGTGGCGAGGATGACCGCTCCTGCCTCGAACTCTCTGCCATCTTCCATTCGAAGGAACGGTAATGGCTGATCGATGTCCAGGCCGACGACGCGGCAGGGGGCGTAGATGCGTGCACCGAATTTCAGCGCTTGGACGCAGGCTCTGCTGGTGAGGTCGGTGCCGCTGATGCCGGCGGGGAAACCGAGGTAATTCTCGATACGCGAACTCGCGGCTGCCTGACCTCCTGGGCTGACGGTATCCAGCAGCACCGTCTTCAGCCCTTCGGAGGCGCCGTAGACAGCGGCCGCCATGCCGGCCGGGCCGGCTCCGACGACGACGAGGTCCACAGAGTCGTCGCGTGGCCGATAGGACAGCCCGAGTCGCTCGGCGAGCCGGCCGGGGGTCGCCCGGTGGAGCGCGCCGCCCGGTACGAAGACGACGGGCAGCTGGTCCCGCGTGACACCGTTCGTTCGCATCAGTGCGAGGCCGGCGACAGAACCGCTGTCGAACCAGACATGGGGCAGGTCGAACCGTTCGGCGAACGCACGCAGGGCCAGAGAACCGGAGGACGAGGGGATGCCGAGGATCTCCATCGTGTGCGAGGCCACGCCTTTCACCAGCTCGCGGCGGGCCTGGAAGGCCTCGAGGAGGATCTCGGACAGTTCGCCATCCT
Organism: Leifsonia stereocauli; assembly: GCF_038432415.1. Lineage (NCBI taxonomy): Bacteria > Bacillati > Actinomycetota > Actinomycetes > Micrococcales > Microbacteriaceae > Leifsonia > Leifsonia stereocauli. Next base: position 98,915 of record NZ_JBCAUN010000001.1, on the reverse strand, counting down.
CGGCCATCAGCGTGCGGAATCCGGCAGGCGGGATCCGGTAGATGGTCCCGGCGACGGCGACACGGGCGATGAGGTAGGAGTACTGGCCCGTGAGGAGGCTCAGCTCACCGAGGAACCGACCTTGCGTGTGCCGAGTGATGAACATCTCGGGTGAATCGGCGGTGCTCGCGGAGAAGATGTCGATGGCTCCACGATCGACAAGCACCAGGTCGGTCACAGGCTTCCCGACCTGATAGATGAGTTCCCCCACCGTGACGGATTGCCGAACTCCGTACCGTCTCATCCGGACGAGTTGCTCCCGGCTGAGGTCGGGGTAGGCACGAGAGTTCTCCGGGGTCACGGTGTCCTCGTCTCCCGAATCATGACTGACCGGACCGCGATGGTTCCGCATGGTGAGCGGGGTTCGTCCGCGCGGGCCGTTGGGCTGCCTCGTCCGCACGGCGGAGGGTCTGCTCAGCCCTCCGGACACCCCGCCGGACAGAGCTGACCAGAAGCACGGAGCGGATGGCGATGGTGATGATGAGCACGGTGACGGCCGCGGCTACGACCAACGCGACGACCTCCCAGCCGGAAAACGCCGACATCGCCGCCCATTCGATCGCGTACGCGGCGGCCGATGCGGCGGGGAATGTGAAGGACCACCAGCCCAACGAGAACGGCAGGCGGCGGTAGATGCGGATGAGAAACAGTTGCAACACCGCCATGAGCGCCAGCAGACCGAGCAGGCTGACGGAGACGACGTCTTCGTGGGCGCCGTTCATCGCGAACCAGGCCGCACCTGCGACGGCGGGTGGTGCGAGGAGGATCGCGAGGGTGGGTGTGAGTGGGTCGGGTAGCGGCGGGAAGAACGCCAGCCGCGACAGCAGAACGGTGACCAGCACAGCCCAGAAGAAGATCCCCACGGCGAAGGCTCCCATACCGACGAAGGGGAAACCGAGTCTCGCCGCGACCGCTGATGCAACAAGGGGCGACGCGACTGTTGGGAGCAGGTACGCGCCGTGAAAGGCCTCCGGGTTGAGGTGACCGGTGTGCCAGAAGGCGAGAATCCACCCGGCGAACACCACCGCGACGAGAAATGCGATGAGTGCAAGCACGAACCCGCCGGCCGGCCAGATCAGGTACAGCTCCGCTCCCAACAGCATCCCCACCGTCGGCACGATGGCCGCTATGGGGCCCTGTGCGGGATGCTTGAGCTGAGAGAGAAGCGTCTCGGCGCTTCGGGACCCGCGTACGAGATGTGCAGCGATGAGCCAGACCCACGTGACGCCCGCGACTGCCCACAACACCGCTGGGATGATGGTGGACAGGTTGAGGACGGCGGTCATCGCCGACCACAGGGACGCCAGGCCCGTGACCCCGAAGCTGACGGCGAGAGTGTTCAGCGGTATCCGCGGAGTAGTCCGCCTCGTCGGCGCGTGCCCAGTCACGTCCGTTCCCGCTTTGCCAGAGACTCGGCCTCGAGAATCGCGTCAGCGAACGCTTCCGGCTTCTCCTGGGGCAAGTTGTGGCCCGCGCCCTCAACGATGCGGTGACGGTGGGTGCCAGTGAGGTGCTGTGCGTATCCGCGACCATCAGTGGCGGGGAAATTCCCGTCCGCGCCGCCATCCAAAGTGACCGTCGGTGCGCTGATGGTAGGCGTGGTTGCCAGCCGTCGTTCCAGATCGACGTAACGCTGGTGACCTGGAGCCAAACCGAGCCGGTGCCGGTATGAGTGGATGACGACATCGACGTAGGCGGGGTTGTCGAACGCGGCAGCGGCAAGGTCGAGGTCTGCGTCGGTGAAGGCCCATTCGGGCGAGTTCCGCCTCCAGACGATCCGGGCGATCTCCCGTCTGTTCGCCTCGAGTCCCGCTCGGCCGCGTTCGGTCGCGAAGTACCAGAAGTACCACAAGCCGTTCTCGATCTCCGGGGGGAGTGGCTTCTCTGACGCGACGATGTTCTGGATGAGGTAGCCGGTGACGGATACGAGTCCTGCGCAGCGCTCGGGCCAGAGCGCAGCGGCGACGCATGCCGCGCGTCCACCCCAGTCGAATCCCGCCAGAACGGCGCGGTCAATGGCCAGCGCGTCCATCAGCTCGATGACGTCGGCGCCGATGGCGGCCTGCTGTCCGGACCGTCCTGCGTCCTCGAGACTCGAGGTTCCACCATGACCTCGGAGGTAGGGGATGATGATTCGCCGGTGCTCGTCGGCGAGGAGTGAGGCGACGGGGCCATAGCTGTGGATGTCGTACGGCCACCCGTGCAGGAGGATCACCGGGTCTCCGTCCTGGGGACCGATGTCGACGTAGGACACGTCGAGAGGCCCGGTCACCTCACGCTGCAGCGCAAAACCATCCAGCGCGCTTGTCATGGTGTTGTGGGGTCGTCGACGAAGGAGGCGACCGGTGCACCAACCTCCACGATGTAGCAGGAGAGCATGCGCCCCGTGTCCGGGCCGAGGTCCAGCGCGTTGTGCGGCGTCCCGGGCGGGATGAGGAACCCGTCCCCCGCATCCAGGATGAGGGTCGGCATGTCTTTGATGCGCATCTGCACCCGTCCCGCGAGGAGGTAGCCGACCTCCTCCCCGGGATGCGTGTGCCAGCCCGATTCGACGCCGGCCGGGATCTCTGTGAGAACCTGGACGATCTCCCGTCCCGGAATTGACGATGTGACGTGTTGGATCTCGGTCCGTTTGAGGGTCTGTGCGAGATCGTCGGCCGAGTGGGTGTTGTCAGACATTGAGAAACCGCCTTTGCTGTCGGCACGATCTTCGGTGACTGCCCATTCTGGGACGCGCAGAATCAGTCGATTGTGGGGTTTCCCGGAAGAATTCTCCGGACGCCCGGAGGACGACAGACCCGGCGTAGGTGGACGCTCAGTGAGAAATCACCTACCAACCAAGGGAGCTGCCATGGGCACCATCACCGTCGGTGAAGAGAACTCGACGCCGATCGAGTTGTACTACGACGACCACGGGAGCGGGCGTCCGGTCGTGCTGCTCGCCGGCTGGCCCTTCGACGCCCGGTCGTGGGAGCCGCAACTGCATCCCCTCCTCGCCGCCGGCTACCGCGTCATCAGCGTCGACCGGCGAGGGTTCGGGCGATCCAGTGCTCCGACCACCGGATACGACTTCGACACGTTGAGCGCAGACGTCGAGGTCCTCCTCCGGACCTTGGACGTCCAGGACGCTACTCTCGTCGGGTTCTCACTGGGAACCGGTGAGGTTGCGAGGTATATCGGCCGATTCGGTACGGACCGACTGCGCAGCGTCATCCTCATCGAGAGCCTGACGCCGACCTTCGCGCAGGGTCCCGACAACCCCCAAGGCGTTGACGAGGCGGGCGTCCAGGGCGTGCAGCAAGCCATCCTCCAGGATCGATTCGCGTGGCTGACCGGGATGATGGGCAACTTTCTCAACCTCGACGACTATCAGGGCACCCGCGTCAGCGAAGACACCGTGAGATTCATGTGGTCGACCGGGGCCGACGCATCCCCCTACGCCACGTGGGCGTGCCCGCAGACCTGGCTGGAGGACTTCCACGCCGACCTCGAGCGGTTCGACGTACCCACCCTGCTCGTGCACGGAACCGCCGATCGCATCCTCTCCATCGACGGACAAGGGCGCCGGGCCCATGAAGCGCTGCCGGCAGCCCGCTACGTCGAGATCGAGGGAGGACCCCACATCAACCCCGTCACCCACACCGCGGAAGTGAATCAGGAACTACTGCGATTCCTCGAGGACCCTTCCTAGCGGACGGCTCACCGCGAGCGTGCCCGACCCTGAGAACCTCGACCGAACCCCACGAACGAATGGAACCACCATGGTCACTGTCATCCTCATCCACGGGGCATTCGCCGACTCCGACAGCTGGAACGGCGTCATCGAACCGCTTCGCGACGACGGCCACCGAGTCATCGCCTACGCAAACCCCCTCCGCGGCATCGCCATCGACGCCGCACCGCTGGTCGACCTCATCAGGACGCTCGACGGCCCCATTCTGCTCGTCGGACACTCATACGGCGGCGCCGTGCTCACCGCGGTCGACCCGGGAGCGGGTGACATCATCGGCGCGGTCTACGTCGCCGGGTTCGCCCTGCAACCCGGTGAGAGTCCCGCGGCCGCATCGGCGCTCGTGCCCGGATCCACCCTCGCAGACACCCTGGTCGAGGTTCCTCTCCAAGCGGGAGGCACCGACCTGTACATCCAACAGGACAAGTACTGGCACCAGTTCTGCGCTGACCTCCCGGAAGATCAGGCAGCGACGATGTCCGTCACACAACGACCGGTGACGGCTGGCGGCCTGAACGACGAGCTGAGCGGCGACGCCCTGTGGCAGTCCGTCCCGAGCTACTTCATCTTCGGTGAATTGGATCGCAACATCCCTGCCGGGGCGCACCAGGCCATGGCCGACCGCGCCGGCGCGAGGTCAACGGTGCAGATCCCGGGTGCATCCCACGTCGTGGGGATCTCGCACCCTGCTGAGGTCATCGACCTGGTGCGGGAAGCCATGGCGGTGGTCGGCTGATGGTGCGTGACCACCCTGACAGAACTCCGGGAGTCCACGCGCGAACCAGGACACAGGCGCAGTCCGCCGTCGAGAAACCCGCGTTCACGACCAGAGGGAGACGAGCCATGAGTCGTCAGTACGGGTGCATCGCGTTCACCGACGATGTCCGCCGAGTGCAAGAGGACTACGGCAGCGCCGAGTTCTACACCCGGATGGCTGGCCAAGCGCACAACACCGCGGCCGCAGATCCGCTCGGCCCTCGAGAAGCGACCTTTCTGGAGGAGCGCGACGGGTTCTACCTGTCGACGGTGAGCCAGACCGGCTGGCCGTACGTGCAGTTCCGAGGAGGGCCGCCAGGATTCGTTTCGGTCCTCGACGAGCACACCGTCGCATGGCCCGAGTACAGGGGCAACCTGCAGCACGTCTCCACCGGCAACCTCGCCGGGAACCATCGCGTCGCGATGATCGCCATCGACTACCCGAGGCGCCGGCGCCTGAAGCTGTTCGGGATGGCGCGAGTCGTCCGGGCAGAGGATGACCCGACACTCGTCTCATCTCTCAGCAGCCCACGCTACGACGCGGTCATGGAAGCGGCTGTTGTCGTCTCGGTCACCGCATACGACTGGAACTGCCCCCAGCACATCCCACGACGATTCACCCTCGAGCAGATAGAACAGCAACTCACGCCGCTCCGAGAACGGATCCGAGCACTCGAAGCACAGATCGAGGGGCAGCGTTCTTGAGAGGTGGATGCACCATCCTCGAGCGCTGATTTCCGGAGAACCCTATGGCCTACTCGGATGCTTCGCGGCACACTGCAGGAGTGGGCCCATCTGCGATGGTCGTAGACGATGATGATCTGTTCCCCGGGTCGCTGCGAAGGATCCTGTCCGGATGCTTCTGTCGCCTCGGGAGCGTGCCGCGTAATGTGTCAGATGCGCTCACACAGACGGCGCACCACCGGACCGACGTCGTGCTCCGCAATGTGCCCGACCGGGACGGACTCGACTCGAGCAGGGAACTCATGGACATGTCATCGACCGTTCGCCTGGTCCTCGTCTCGGCTGACATCGAGTGAAGTGTCATGGACTCTTCGGTGGCCCGGCCGGTGCGAGTGTCCGTAGGAGAGGATGACCTTCTCCTGCGAAAGGGTGTCGTTCGTGTGCTCAGCGACGCCGGACTCGATGTGGTCGCGGAAGCGGGGAATGCGGCCGAGCTGCTCAGTGTGACCCTGGCTTACCGTCCCGACGTGGCTGTCGTGGACATCCGTATGCCTCCTCATCATGGAGACGACGGGCTGAAGGCTGCGATAGAGCTTCGGCATCGCCTCCCCGAGATGGGGGTGGTGGTGCTGACGCAATACGACGATCCCGAATACGCGCTCGCCTTGATCGACGACCGCGCCGAGGGTGCGGGGTATCTCCTGAAGGAGCGCGTCGGCGACGTCCACGACTTCACCGACGCCGTCGTTCGCGTAGCCCACGGTGGCAGCGCACTGGACCCCACCATCGTCGCTCGAATGATCCGCCCCCACGGGGTCCCGCAGGAGCTCGATCTCCTCACGCACCGCGAACTGGCGGTCCTGAGGGCAATGGCGGAAGGCCAATCAAACTTCGGGATCGCACGATCCCTCCTCATCAGCAACGCGGCGGTCGAAAAGCATGTCACGTCGATCTTCCGGAAACTGGATCTCGCTCCCGAGTCGACCAGCCATCGCCGGGTGCAGGCCGTTCTGCGCTTCTTCAGCACTCAGCGGTCGTAAGCCGCGCGGGTCCGCCTCACCGGTCGCCTGCATCTGTTGGAATGGACGCGATGACCCGTGTGCCTTGCTGGTCAGGGCTTTCGATGCGGATCGTTCCCGAGCTGGCTTCGATGCGGTCGGCGAGTCCGGTGAGTCCAGTCCCGCGGGATGGGTCGGCACCGCCTACGCCATCGTCTTCGATGGTGAGAACGAGACGGTCACCCCCTTCTGAGAGTGCGCAGGTGACGGTGATCCGGGTGGCCCGGGCATGTTTGACGGCGTTGGTGATCGCTTCTGCAACAGTGAAGTATCCGGTCGTCTCAATCGATGTGGGCAGCCGGGGCACGTCAAGGGCGAGATCTACAGGGATCGGGGTATCGGCCGCCAACGACCTGATACCGGCCGAGAGTCCGGCACGGGTGAGCGCTGCGGGCAGAATGCCTCGGACGACGTCGCGTAGATCCCTGTTCGCCTCTTCCGCGTGTGCAAGTGCGTCGGCGATCAGATCGGCGAGATCCCCATCCACGCCCGCGGTGTCGCGGGCGAGCTTGAGCATGATGATCGTGTGAACGAGGCGTTGCTGTGCGCCGTCATGGACGTCGCGTTGGAGGCGACGTCGCGCTTCGTCAGCGGCCGCGATCACGCGGGCGCGGGACTGCGTGAGTCCGTCGCGGTGGTCGGCGTTCGTCACCGCGGCGGCGAGCAGATCTGCGAACGGCTTCAGGCGGTCCCTGCCGTCCATCCGGTTCAGCGAATCCGACGTCACCCCGAGCGTTCCCCACGTCTCCCCATTGACCAGTATGGGGACTTCAGCACGATGAGACCCGGCAGCAGCCTGAGGCTTCACCTCAGCCACCACGATCCCCGCATCCGATCCACTGCCTTTCCCGCGAATCACAGACGCTGACGACGCATCCAGGACACGAGCTATCTCCTCCACGACCGCATTGAAGACCGCGGGAAGCGTTGTCTCGCGCGCCACGAGTTCAGCGACGCGACGCAGAGCGGTCTGTTCATCGGCGAGACGGCGCAAGCTCTCCCGAGCCTCGGCGTTCGCGATGGCGGCCCATGTCAGCTTGGCGAAGCCTTCCAATCTGCTCTCGGTATCGGGAGGTAGCCGTCCGACCTGCGACGTGGACACGAACGCTCCCCACAGGCGGTTCTCGATGAATACGGGAACCCCGACGCCCGAGCGGATGCCGTACTTCCGCACGATCTCAGCACTGGGCAATTCATCGAAATCGTCTACACGGACGGTCCCCTGAGTCCGCGCGACACGATCGGACAGCGACCCCGGCGGGTGCACCACCCGAACTCCGGGTGGGACCGGTCCGCCGTAGGTGGCGACCGCGACGATCGTGTCGGCTGTCTCGAAATGCAGCAGAGTGATCTCCTGCCCATTCAACTGGTCCGATGCCGCTCGACAGATCGCGGTCAGGATGTCGTCCACGGGTCCGGCCCTGAGCACTCCACGTGCCGCGAATTCCGCGATGCGCCGGAGCGACGCCTGCTCGTCGATGAGAACGCTGAGGTGTTGGCGGTTCGCGCTGGCGACAGCCATTCGCCCGGTCACTTCACTCACATCAGTCAGGTATTGAGCGGTCTGGTCCGGCAACGCGGGCAGGGTCGTCTCGACGGTGAGGACGCCGATGTCCTGGTGGTGGGAGGTCACAGGGAAGGCGACGACTCGCGTCGGACGGATGGAGGTGTTCGTGATCGACATGATCGGGTTGGCCGCAGATACCACCACCCCGCCATTCAGTGTCAAGGTGGCGTGCTCTATTCCGCTCAGCTTTGCGGCGTAGGCGACGAGACGCGTGGCGAGTTCAGTGATCGACGATCCGGCGGCATCGTGCTGGATCGAGCGCATCGTCTCGTCATGTTCCGACATCGCCCGAAGCTGGTTACGGGCGTCGATACTGTCGAACGATGCGGTCACCAGTTGCGCGAACGCCGTTATCTGGGCCTCCGTCTCGCGTGGCAACGGCCCGACAGATGAGTTGATGTTGAACATCCCCCACACTCGCCCCTCGACGATGATGGGCACCGCGACTCCGGCGGCGATCCCGAACCTGACGGCCATCTCCGCATCGGGCTGAGTCCGGTAATCGTCGACTCGGAACGGCAAGCCGGTGCGAAGCACACGGTCGGGGAGCGTGCCAGCTTCGAAGACTATGCGCAAGCCGGGCTTGGCGGGTCCGTTCGGCGAGGCCATCACGAGCAATTCCCTCTCGCCCACGAAACGGGTGAGAGTCACCGGCAGGCCCTGGATCTGCCGCGATGCCTCGCGAACGATGGTGGCGATGATATCCACGTCCGCACCTGCGCGGGCGATCAACTCGGCGACGTCGCGTAACGCACGCTCCTCGACGAGGCGTCTGACATCCTCGCGTTCCAGGTCAGCCCCGATCCGGGTATCCGCGTGTTCCGTGCTGGGGCGGTTCGGCGGAATGCGATCTGCGACGTCCGGCATCTCGTCGCGTCTCAGGCTCGTCGAACGGTCAGGTAGGGCCGGAAGTCCACGGGGTTGGTGACGGATACCCGAGGAGGCGTGGTCGCGAGGTCGCTGCTCATCTGCCTCATCCGTCGCCGATGATGGAGTGCAGAAGCGGGCTGGACAATTCAGCTTTGGGAACGAATGCGACCGCCCCGGCCGCCGTGGCCTCCTGCGCTGAGAGGGCATCACCGTCGGACGAAGTCAGAATCACACGCATCCGCCACGGATCGCCGGCGAGTACCTTGCTCAACTCCAGGCCATTTCCGTCAGGGAGGCCGATGTCGACGAGCGCGACGTCGGGCACCGATCGTGTCACCTGCTGCAACGCTTCGGTCACGCTTCCAGCCTCACTTTCGGGTTGATAGCCCCAGCTAGTGAGTATTCTCCTCGCCAAGTCACGGAACCGTGCATCATCGTCGACGATGAGAACGGTGACGGCCATAGCCTCATCGTGCGACCGATCGGTGCTGTTGACGATGGGGTTTGCCAGAAATCCTCGGGTTAGACGAGGGGTGGTGACGAAGGCGGCGGATCACTTCGACGTCGGCCTGTGGGTTACTCGGCTACGGCGCGAGTGGCTATGGGCAGGGTGAGGCTGCGTTCGGCGACGTGCTCGGCGACGGTACTGAGTTTGAGTTGGTTGCTGCGGGCGTAGTCGCGAAGTGTGGTGAACGCGGTGTGCATGTCAGCGCCGGACTGAGCCGCGATGATGCCTTTGGCCTGCTCGATGAGGATCCGGCTGTCCAGGGCGCGTTGCAGCTGGTCCGCGACCATGGCGGTGTCGCGCAGCGAACGTTCCTGCAGGATGCCGATGGTGGCGACATCCGCCAATGACTGAGCGATGGCCAGGTCCGACTCGCCCAGCTGCCCGACGGAGACACTGAAGAGGCCCATCGCGCCGATCGTGTGACCCCGTAACCGCATCGGGAAGGCGTGCATCGACTGGAAGCCCTGCTTGATCGACGCGGCCCGAAAGGCCGGCCACCGATCTCCCTCGGAGATGTCCGCGATCGTCACGCCCCTGCCGGTTTCGAACGCATCCACGCAGGGTCCCTCGCCCGCGTTCAGCTGATTGATCTCCACGAACTCGACCTCCTCATTGGTGGACGCGATCAGCTGCAACGTCCCGTCGGCGTCGGCGATCAGCAGCCCGCCTGCGTCGGAATCGACGAGGACAGTGCACTCCTGCACCAAGGTGTCCAACAGGTCGACCACGTCGTAATCGTCGACCAATGTGTCTGCCACCTTCACAAAGGCGGCGCTCAAGCGGGCGTCCCGCGATAGTTCAGCCATCATCTCTTCCCTCGTCACATTGTGTACGCATCATGGTGTCTCGCTCCCTGTTGCGGGCTCGCTGAAGTCGAGGACCCGGGCCACCACATCACTCGCCACCTCGTCCACGCTGCGACCGGTCGCATACGCGTGCCCACGGAGTCGGGAGAACGCGTCCGTGACCGTCGTGTCGAGTTGGACCGACATCATGCCGGTAGCCTGGTGTACGTGGCGCCGTGTTCCCGCCACCAGCGCCGAATCGTGCCGCCCATCACCCTCCGCGTCCGCGGCACCGTACGCCGCGGCCTTCCCAGCCACAGCACCGGCAATGGCAGCGGCTCGGGTGACATCGAGGTTGGAGAGCTCGCCCGGTGAGAGACGATACAAATCGACGACTCCCACTGTCGCTGCACCGATACGCAACGGGAACGAGAACACCGCTCTGGCCTCGGTCTGCACCAGGGCGTGCCCGAACATCGGCCACTCCGAGTGATCGGCGACTCGAACATCGGGGACGAGCACCGGTCTGCGCATTTCCAGCGCCCGGTAGTGCGGTCCTTCGCCGAGGTCGTATTGCAGTTGCTCGAGGAGGGTGGCCAAGGCGTCGCTCGAGGACACAGTGGAGTGACTTCCCGCGAGGGTCACAACCGACACCGACGCCCCATCGATGGGCAGACTCGTCAGGAAGCCTGCGAGCAACACGTCCGAGCGCACCAGACCGGTATCGCTCTCACCGCTGCCCGCTTCTGACGACTGCATGCGACCCATCGCTTCTCGAATGTGCAGAGGGCTCACGCGCCTACTGCCGGGACGCGGGGTCTGGGCGTCGTAGCCATGACTGTACAGGACGCGGCCTATAGGCTCGCCGCAGCTTGCTGACTGGCCGCTCGATGCAAGGACTCTCAGTCGTCGGGATCGACAACCTCATCCGCCCGCAGGATCCGGGTCGGGCTGCACGGGCAGATGTATCCCACAGGGATCAGCTCGGTCTTCGGTGCGCCAACGGTGATCCGACGAGATGCCCTGAGCGCCTCCTCGACACGCACGCCGTGCTCTCGACAGACCTTCATGACGGTCCACGCTCCTTTCATTTAGACGGGGCACATGACCGTATGAAACTCGGCGCGCTGCCGCGTGCCACAGCAGGTGCCACCTGACATCAGACGTTCGAAGGCTGGTGTTACTCGGCGGCGTCGATACGGTTCTCATCCTCGTAGTCGACGTCATCGTCATCCGGAAAGTCCATGCGATCGCCGGGCGGTGTCTCCTGGGCTTCCGCGAAGTCGCCACCAGCGATCTCCGTCTCGGTCTGGTCCGGATCATTCATCTCTGCGCCAGTCACGAGCGCTCCTTCCTTCGCGGCGTCGTTGCCCATCAGGACATCAACGTACGTCTGCCGATGGCTCCGCCAGGGAGGGGTTGACTTCCGCTCCGAGCGGGGGGGCGACCACAGTGCTCATCAGCCCAGCTGAGCACCTCGATCACCCAGTGAGATCCTGTTCATATGGATACGCGGGCGTATCCGGTTGGTACTTCATCCATGCAGGAGGCATCGAGCGACCCTGTTGGCGACCCACGCCTGGCGAATACCCGCCCTAGGGGTGTACCCGGGTAGGCCACCGGGTGGAAAGCTGAATCGAGTGGGACAGCTGATCTATGGCGAGGGAACCGCCTATGACATGGACGACCGCACAATGAGCCACGTCCGGGTGGCGGTCGGCGCGCGACTGCGCAGGCGGGAGGCGTTCTACGTGTCCTGGACGGAATCGCACACCACCGGATCAGGTCGTGTGAGCCTCTGGCTGTCGCCTTCCATCCCGCTGCAATTCCGGTTCAACGGCTCGCGCCCAGTAGAGCTGAATCGTGAGTGGTTGCGGGCCTTGGATGCCAGCGCGTTCAACGAGGGCGGAATGATCGTGATGCCCGAGAGCGAAGCATCCGCATACGTTCGTGCTCGAAGCCGTCCTGATGACCAGTTGATCAGCATGCCCTGAGGGGATCTTCAACCGGTTCACGACCGCACCCCGGTCTTCGGCTGAGCTGCCTCGTTTCACAGGCGCCTTTCCGGACCATCCATGGGATGGGGCCCTCCCCAGGATCCCGGCCAAGTTCCCGGGTCGATCTCGCTGCGACGTCGGAGGACGTTGGACGCCCACGCTGTATGCCAGAGATCATCGAGGAACGCGGCACGATCTGCTCGCCTCGCACGATCCTCACTGGAGGTGGGCAGAAGACCAGCTCGACCGAGATCCACCGCCTCGCCAACGGCGTCGGCGAGGCTCGGCGCAATGGCTCGAGGCAGGTCGGGCCAGCTCGCGTCGATGATCGTCCCCGATCGCTCCGGCACCGCGTCTATGACGGCCTGGCACCACTGCTGTTGCGTCATCGGGATCCACGCCTTGCTCCACTGCCACGGTTCCGTCTCCGTCCGGAACCAGGTCACCAACTCAACCAGCCTGTCCGAACCCACGAGCGGACCACAATCGAGCGTTGGCCACCACTCACCATGCGCCGGCTGGCCGTCGTGCGAGCGCAGCAACACCTCGAGTTCGACCGGAAGCGGCATCGGCGAGATAGCGGCCCGCACCGACGCTAGTCGCTCCTCGTCGATCGGTCCTCGCAGATTTCTCCAGAGCGCAGGCGCCACCTCTGGGAGATCCAGCTCTATTCGGCGAAGAGTCTCTGCCATCTGGGCACCACGATCATCCATGCTGCGATTCACCCATCCATCTGTCGGCCACGACAGCCCCTGTTCACGTCACCCACCACGGATCGCAACCGTCGATACGGCGTTCAGGGGACTTCGGGCGTTCGGAAGCGGATCTGCGTACGGGACGACGTCAGCGCAGGGCGCGGAGGTACCGTCGTCGGGCAACACGCTGGGCAACGCGAAGTAGGGGGTAGAGCGCCCGCCATGGTTGCCGTGGTGCCGGGCGCGTGAGCGAGCGGATGGTGAGGTATACATCCTCGCCCTCGCGGTGGACGATGAATGCTTCCTCGCCCGTGACGGGGTGTCCTGGGAGTGTCCGGTAGGCGAAACCGACGCGTGACGCTGTCGCGATGACGGACACCACTTGGACTGGTTCCCGGACGGTGATCCCGACTGCCCGGGCTGTGATGATGAGCTGGGCGCCCGGTGTAACCGATTCCGAATTGGTGACGGCAAACCCGCTCCGGGTCTTCACTTTCCAACGCAGGACGTCATGTGAGGCGCGCTCCCAGACCTCATCCCCGCCGCCGATTCGGGTCGACACCTCGAAGCGACGAAATGGGCTCGATTCGTCCGCAGGCCATTCGGGCAACTGTGGGTCGGTCACCAGGTTCCAGTCGACGGGTAGTACAGCGCCTCCAGGAAATGACTGTTGCGTTGGCCGATCAGCCGACGGCGGTGTGGGGCGAGCACAACGCCCGCGCCGAGCCCTTCACGGATCGGTGATCCGTCGAACACCTGTTTCATCGGCAATGCCATACGGGCTCGAGAGGACGGGAACTGATCACACTTCGATCTTCTCAGGTCCGCCGCCGCATCCGACTCGATGAAGGATCCTCGATCGGACGGGGGCCTGCGCCTCGGAACGGTGCGCTATCCGGATACCGCGGGTGCGGGGGCGTCACGTGCCAGCTTCATCCCGATCGCGCCGAGGAGTGTACCGGTGACCCATTTTCTGCCAACGCATCCACCCTGGTCCGCTTTGCAGGAACATCGCGATCGAGCCCGCGGCAAGGATGATGACCTCGGGAGTACTCTGATGGCGTGGACGTCTGGTCAGTGGTCATCATCGTCGTAGCGGGTATCGTGCTGGCGGCTTTATGGTGGGGCGTTTCCCGATGGTCGAGTAGCCGAAATCGACGGAGGGAACTCACCGATCCGGACGAAGCACGCGAGTTGAATCAGGCGGCGGCACAAGCTGAGGAACTCAAACGGCAGATTCGGAATCAGAACCCTCGCCTCTGAATCCCTACTTCGCTGGATCTGAGTGACTGCTGAGCTCTCGGAATGAGCACGACATCGCCTGGCGGTCGCGCCGAGATCCGCTGACGGGTATCGTGCTGGGCAAGTAGCTGCGTTGCGACAAAGAGGTGCAACATGCGCAAGAAGCCGATCTGGTGCCGGCTCGGTTTTCACAAATGGGTTGTTCGACGTGAACCCGACGTGGAACCTTACTTCGAATGTGCACGTTGCTCGAAGGTGCAGGTGACGGAGCAACGCCTGATCGATCTCGGAGGGGGCTGAAGCGCCGCTCTCACAATCAGCGAACGCACATGCTGGCCCTCTCCTGGTGCAGTGGATCATCTGTGGAGCTCTGTCGTATCGACTGCACACGGCCGCCGCGGGTAGACAGCTGCTTCACCTGCCCGTGGTGGGTTCCGGTTCCGGATGCCATGTGATCGACCCGTCCGCCTGCCACTCCACCACGACCTGCATCAGTCCGCCGCCGCGTACGCTCCGCGCAGAGTTCACCATCCGCAGCCCGCCTGTTGTCATGTCCGTCTCGGAACCGCACCGGCTGGCTGTGCGGACACCACCCGCGACCGAGACGAGACAGTAGGCTCCGTCGGTTCTCATGGCGGCGAAGATCTGCGCGTTGTCCTCCATGAACACATTCGAGGCGAGGAGCCGGAACGACTCCGGGAAGAACCCGGCTGTTGCGACAACGCCAGGATCCGCTACCGGGTAGTCGCGATTCTCGAATACGGCTTCCAACATCACCTCAGCGCCTGTGGTTGAAGTATCGACCTCGTCGTCCTGCTCAATCGTCACCCCGTCGACGATGGCGACACTGGCAGCACCGATCAAGGCACCAGTGGCAAGGCCAGTGGCGAGGATCTGGCCACCCCCGTGATGACGTTTGGCTGCGTTTGGTGAACGGTGGTCATCGCCACGGACTGGTGGCAGGACTTCAACGCACCCCTCAGTTCCCGCTCGCCGGTCGTACAGCATGAGTTCCCACACCGACGGGCGAACCCGCAAGAGTTCACCGGTGTCCGGGTCGGTGAAGTCTTGCTCTTGCTCGTCAGCTGATGACCTCGAGTACACACGCTGCTCGAGCAGGTGTCGTCCCGCATCGTCTCCCACGCCGCGACCTCCCGTCGAAGGGAGTGGCCGCTCGCGCTAGTGCGGGCGGTCGCGAATCCAGACTACTCGCCTACGAGACGGGCAGCGTGGCCGGATTTTCAGTCCTTGACGGTCAGGGCGGCTCGGCTCGCCGAACGCTCATCCGCGAGGGCCGCCCTGCCCTCATGGCTCGGGTGGAACCTGCGTGCCACGCCACCTGCTGCGTCTGCGATGCATCCTGAGCACATCGCGACCTGCCGTAGCGGATTCCGCTATCCGCCGTTGGTCCATTCCGACGGAACACGGGAGTACGGCGCGCGCTGTCATTCAGGACCTGGGCAGGCGCGCTGAAGGGCGAGATCCTGATCAGTACCCATGGGTGCGTTGCCGCTAGTGGGCCACCATCCTTGGTTCGGCCATTGGGCCACGAAGTCGGTCCGGCTGGGTGCTGGTGGGTTCTCGATGCCATTCGCGGCGAAGCATGGGGCGAGGAACTCAGTCAGGTAGCGATACAACCACTCCTTCTGGGCTGTGTTCATCGGCGCGATGGGCTTGCTCGGGTGGGTGGACCGGCACACGTAGCTGGCGATCTCTCCCTGCTCGTCGAGGTTCGCCGGGCCTACTGAGACCACCTTGCCGTCGACAGTGCTTCCGTGCTCGAGCTCGATGTTGAACGCCGTGTAGCAGGGCGTCATCACTGCGACGATGTCATCAGCGGGGGTGAGGTAGCCAGCGAAGGTCACGTCTGGTCGCACCGCGTCAGGGAACCGCTTCAGGACGTCCTGCCAGTTCTGCTCCTGGTTCTGCACCCGGAGCGCTTCGATCTGCTCATCACTCAGGGCATCCGAGGCAGGAGCCGGCCCGAGGTCCGAAGGCATGTCGAACGACACGACAGTCGGCGTCGGCGTCGGTGTTGCTGTCGTCGTCGGACCGGTGGCGCGGGTCGCCGAAGTGTCAGCGCACCCAGTCAGCAACGTCCCCACGACGACGGCCACGAAACAAGCGGTCGCAAAGCTTCCCCGCTGCATGTAATCCCCCATCTGATGCAATGTACAACCACAGAACCCCTGACATCCCGACATTTCCAGTCGGGTTCCAACCGAAGTGAGCGCCCGATGTGCCCTACTCCTGGCCGATCGGGACAGCAAGCCGCCGCTGTGCTCTTGGGATCCTCGGACGCATGAACCACGGCACGAAAGCTGTGATGATCCCCCGGATGCCGTTGGCGAGCCCGGCGAAGATGAAGGTGCCGGCGAACGGGTCAGCTGAATGGGCCGTAAGCGTATCCCTCAGCGTTCGGCCTTGAGCAGAGCGATAGCGGACGTGTAAGGGCCCTCGGCGACGTCGTGATCGCGCACGAGGTCAGTTGTGGCTCGAAAGAGGATGGCCCGAAGAAGAAGCTGTTCTGTGTCAGCGTCGGTGAGCAGGTGTCGGGTGCTGGTTGGTGCCCCTTCGAAGCACACGGCGTCAACCACGATGATGGCGACCGCGAACTCCGAGGGTCGGAAGTACAGGCTGAGGTCGATGACGGCAGGCGACAGCCCCTCCTCGAAAAGGACGTTGCCGGTCAAGTCGCCATGGATGAGCGTCCCCGGCCGGTCAACTGGCGTTCGTCGCTCAGCCAGCGCACGCAGCCAGCGGGGAGCCGCTTTCGGCAGTTTCTGGTCCTCCCATGCGATGCGGTCAGCCTCCGCCCAGGGATCGGTGCGACTTCGTATCCACGCGGGTTCGATCATCTCGCTGAGCTCGCGGCTCAGTGAGCGTCCCGCTTCCGCGATGTCTCGCCATCGACCCGGGACATGGGCACCGACGAGGTAGGGCATTGCGGACCATCCGTCGACGACGAGGCGACCGTCACCAGATCGGACAGGTCTCGCGACGCGCACTGACGTGGTCACGGGGAGCGTCTCGAGCCATTCGAGCTCTGCGGTCGACCGATGCGGTTTGAAGACCAGGCCGTTCGCTCGCCACGACTCGTCCCTGCCGCCCATCAGAGGTTCGGCTTCGTGAACACCGAACGCGTGTAGTGCCGTGTCGGGCGGCGGACTCAGACGCATAGTGTCAAACCTTCCACACGGGGCCACTCGGTGGGACCCATGCTCACGCAGGCCGATCCCCTTGCGGGCGTCGGAGAAGGGTGCGCTGGCGAGCTCGTCTTCGGGGAGATGAGTCGTGCGGTCCAGGTCACTGTCTGTCCTCGGTTTTCAAGCCGGCTGGGTCGTGATGGTCGGAGTCTGTGCATCATTCTGGGTGCGCGTGGGGGTGGCCCCACCGTAGGGTGCGTGCCCGCCCGGTGACGGCTCAGTGCTCACACCCTGTGACGCGAATCTCGATGTTCCTACTCTGGCGGTGACCCGACCCGAGGAGGACCCCCATGTCAGACAACCTGTACGCCGGAAGTTCGAACCAGACGTTCGCCGAGCCCACGGTGAAGACGCTGAAACATACGCACGACGACACGAGCGGCTTCCTGGACTACGTCGGCCGGTTCGCCGGCGTCAACTTCCATGCCCAGGACGGCAACGTGAAGCAGTGGCGCTTCGACGCTGACTTCGACGACTGGCAGGATGCCCTCGGCATGGACTCTGTGAGGGTCTACTATCACTCCAGCCACGGCGCCATGGACGCCGCGGGGGTCTTCAACTCGCCGATGGGTGCCGTTTGGAGCGGACGCAACCGCGCCACCTCCGATCGGATGCGCCTGGCCGACCAAGACCTGCGCTACCTGTTCCTCAGCACCTGCAACTCGGTGCGGATCGATGGCGGTGACGACCCGTTCCGCACCTGGTCGACCGCGAACGTCGGCATGCGGATGATCTTCGGCTACGGCAGCATCTCCTACGACTGGGGCGGCTACGGCGGCGGCTTCTTCGACCGCTGGAACTCGGGCAGCTCGTTCAGCCAGGCCTGGCAGGACAACAGCCTGGGCCACCGCACCGATCAGGTGGTCTCCTCTGTGGCCTGCGGTGCGACGGCTGCGGAGGCCCAGAATCGACTCTGGAACGAACGGCTCTTCTCGGGAAGCCGCGTCGCCGACGACTGGTACTGGTGGCGCTGGGCCGGATCGCCCGCGGCGAAGTCGGAATCCAAGCTCAGTCCCGATGAACTGCCCGCTCGGCTGCACCTGTCGCTCGCTCGGAGAAGCGGTGATCTCGACCGGGTGTCCGACCTCGCCGGCCGGTTCGGTGTCGAGGCAGTGGCCGCGACTGTCGGCGATCCCGGGCGGTCCAGCCGCCTGGTCTTCCTGCAGCGCCGGGAGTCGCCGCGGCTGGTGCTCCTGGCCGACGGCAGCGTCTCGATCACCGTCGCACCGCTGGACCGCGCCGCGGAGGTCGCCCCGGAAGACGTGCTGCGGGCGGCGGCCGACGAGGCGGCGCGCCAGTTCGATCCGGACGGCGTCCACGACCTCGTCTTCGACCAGTTCACCAGCACCCGCCACGCCGGTGTCAGTCGGTCCGGCGATGTCGTCGAGGCCGAGGTGTCCGACGTGACGGCGCACTACCGGCAGCGGATCGACGGCACACCTGTGGCGAGCGGAGGCGACGGACATGTGGCGATCACCCTCGACCGCTCCGGCCGTCTGCATCGCATCCTTGACCGCACCGTCGACGTGCGGGAGCGCTGGGAGGCCGAGCCGGCATCCGACCAAGGAGAGGGCGAGATGAACGCGCGAGAGGCGCTTGATCGAGCCCAGCGCCAGCTGCACGACCCGTGCGATCGCGGAGTCGTCGAGTTTGATCCAGAGACGGATGAGGTCGGCTACCGCCTGAGCGGAGAAGAGGGCTACCTCGTGGCTGTGCGGTCGGTGACGGTCACGGATGGCGAGTTCAGCAAGCGCCACCTCGTCGAGGTGCCGCTCAGTTGAGATGGGTCAATAGCTCCGGCCCACAATCGCCATGAGCTCGGCGTCGAGGTCTCCGCTGCCCGGCACTGTTCCTTCGCGGGTTTGCAGGCAGCGGACACTTACAGCCTCGCGGTTGAGTGTGTCCTCGCCTTCCTCACCGAGTTGATCCCATGGGATTCGCGCAAAACCTGTCTTGGCAGCGTCGAGAGCCTCAGCCACGGACTCAGCACCCACGGTCCGGTCCGCCAGTCGCTGGCGGCCCGCCTCGATCATCTCGGTGTGCATACTCTCGAGCAGCTTGACGATTGTCGAGCTGATCGTGTCGAGCGCCACCACGGTCTTGTCACCGGTATCGCGTCGCACGATCGTCGCTTGGCCCGATTCGAGATCGCGGGGACCGACCTCCAGACGCACCGGGACACCCTTGAGTTCCCACTCTGTGGCTCGCCGGCCGAAGCCCTGCGTGGTCCGATTGTCGAGCCGGGCACGCACCCCCACCTCGACCAGCTCACGGACGAGCGAGGAAGCAGTCGTCATGGTCCGCTCATCGCCCTTCACCGCGACCACTACGACCTGCACCGGCGCGACACGGGGCGGAACGCGGATTCCTCGGTCATCACCGTGCGCCATGATCAGACCACCGACCATCCGCGTGCTGGAGCCCCAAGACGTCGTCCAGCACGTTTCGACCTGCCCCGAGCTGTCGGCAAAGGTGATGTCGAATGCATTCGCGAAGTTCTGCCCCAACTCGTGACTGGTAGCCATCTGGAGCGCCTTGCCATCGCCCATCATGGCCTCGCAGGTCATCGTGTTGATCGCCCCAGCGAACCGCTCGCGCCGGGATTTGACTCCTACAAGTACGGGAATCGCTAGAACGTTCTGCAAGAAATCGCGATACACGTCCAGGTGAATGCGTAGCGCGTAAGCGTTCGCGTCCTCACGGGTGGCATGCGCGGTGTGGCCCTCCTGCCAGAGGAACTCCGACGTCCGAAGGAACAGGCGCGGCCGCATCTCCCACCGCACAACATTTGCCCATTGGTTCAACAACATGGGCAGATCTCGATGCGACTGGATCCACTTGGACATCAACTCGCCAAACAAGGTCTCGCTCGTTGGTCTGACGACGACCGGCTCAGACAACTCCTTCCCACCCGCGTGCGTGACTACGGCAAGTTCAGGGCTGAATCCTTCGACATGCTCGGCCTCCCGTTCCAGGTAGGACTGCGGGATGAACAGGGGCAGGTAGACGTTCTCGGCGCCGGTCGCCTTGATGCGCCCGTCGACCTCTGCCTGCATCCGCTCCCACAGTCCGTAGGCATACGGTCGGATCACCATCGTGCCGCGCACCGGACCGTTCTCAGCCAGCTCGGCCTTCTCCAGGACGTCCTGGTACCAGCGGGGGAAATCATCCTGCTGGGAAGTGAGCACCCTCGTCCGACTGCTATCTGCCATTGGGCCACGCTACCGGCAGCGCGAAGTTCAGCAATAGGGGCCTGAGAGTGGTGGTCGCATTCACTGATACCGCTATTGAGAGCCCAAGGAAAGCCGCCACCGTCGTCTTCACCGAGGCGGATCGACCTACGACGGTCGACCGCTCGAACGCGCCCACGAGGCGGGGCGATGGCGCGTGACCCTTGCCGCCGAATCACCGCTGCAGCGGCATCCATTCGACGACGGGCGGAGATGCAAGTCGAGGAGCGAGGCAGCGCGGTGCGCGGCCTCGGGGGTGCGGGGACGTCCGGGGCGGCTGGGCTCACACGTAGATCGCGACGAGCTTGTCGAGGGACTCCTCGAGGCCTTTCTTCGAGAGCGCGAGCTGCTCGGGGTCGATGTAGCCGAGTTCGGTGACGGTGAGTCGCGTCGCGTCGTCGCCGATCGCCTCGAACGTGATGACGTGCCGCACGTCGCGCGGGATGCCCGCGGCCCCGATGGTCGCGGGGTCGATCGTGGCGCCGTGCTCGTCGGCGATGTTGTGGATGAACTCGAGGCGGCGCGGTGCGTCGACGAGCGTGTACGCCCAGGTGCTGTACAGCGCCGGGAACCCCCAGTCGGGGGCGCTCATGCACACGAGGGACGTGCCGCCGACGCGCACGTCGAGCTCGGCGACCGTGCAGGTGAAACCGTTCGGGCCCCACCAGCGAAGCACGCGGTCGGGTTCGGTCCACGACTTCCAGGCCGCCTCGATGGGGGCGGGGATGTCGCGGCTCACGACGAGATCGTGCGTCTCGTGCGGGGTCGTGTCATTCATCGTGGACTCCTCCGCTGCAGGCCGCCACCGCGGCATCCGTTTTACTTCGATGATCGAAGCGTAGTTCACTACGATGATCAAAGTCAATGCCGTAGACTCGACGCATGAAGCGAGCTGAAGGGCGGTCGACCTGCCCCACCAACTTCACCGTGGAGACCTTCGGCGACAGTTGGTCGCTGCTGATCATGCGCGACCTGCTAACGCTCGGCAAGCACACCTTCGGGGAGTTCCTTCGGTCCGAGGAGCGCATCGGTCCGAGCGTCCTCGCCGACCGCCTCGCCCGACTCGAGCGCAGCGGAATCATTATGCGCACCCCGAGCGAGACTGATGCCCGCAAGGTCACCTACTCGGCGACGGTGCGCGGCATCGCGGCGATCCCGCTCCTGTACGAGGCGGCGCGATGGGGCATGGGCGGCGTTCCCATCGAGGAGGACGATCCGTGGGAGGCGGTCATGGCGATGGACCGCCACGACGTGCTCGAGGCGTGGCAGCAGGCCGTGCGCGAGGGTGGTTCGCTCCTCGGAGGCGCGGAGAGCGCGTTCGCGCGGCTGAGCGCCAGGGCACGCGCGGTCGTGTGACGGCGACGCATTGCGGCTGGGCGCCAGCGCGCGCGGTCGCGTGACGGCGACGGCGACGGCGACGGCGACGGCGACGGCGACGGCGACGGTGGAGGTTAGCGGGCGCACATTAGCGGCGAACCACGTGGAAATCCGCGGCATTTGTCATCGGTTCTGTGGGCGCGATTCCATGAGAAGTGGCCACTTCCCACACCGGTCGCTGCGAGGTCCCTGCTCGGATTTCGGACTCGACTCTCGAACACCGTCGTCCCGAAAGTCGATCGGGTAGTGGTCCATGATGACGGTCGCGGCGCAGGCGGCCAACATCGATATCGATATCAACATAAGTTGACAGCGTGAATCTATCAACATAAGTTGATGGTGTGAACCCGTCCCACCTTCCCTCACCCGACGATCCCGACGAAGCGCTGGCGGCCGTCGTTGCTCTTCGACGCTTGGCCAGCTCCCTTGAGCGCCAAGCCGTCGATGCAGCGATTACCCAGGGCTGGACCTGGTCGCAGATCGGGAACGCACTCGGTCTCAGTGCTCAAGCCGCACATAAGCGACTTTCGCCGAGGCGACGGACAGACAATCAAGCGAAACCAACACGACGAGAAGGAAACCAATGACCCTCCGAACCGCTAGGTCCGACATCGCCTTCATGAGCTCACTGTTCACTGCGGCGGAGGAAGAAGCCCACAAACTCGGCGATGATGTCATGGGCCCCGAGCACCTCGTCGTCGCCGTTCTCGACCTCGACGACATACATCGCTCCGACTTGAACCGGCTCGGACTCGACGCTGACAGCTTTCGTCGAGCCATCGCCTCGGTGCACGCGGATGCACTGGCGACTTCCGGCGTGTACGGCTCACCGGCGTCCATCGAGGGCGGTCCAAGCGGCCCTCTGCGCAGCACTCAGGGCGCCCAGCAGGTGTTCAGAGACGCGCGAAAACGGGCGAAGGCGAAGCGCGCACCGCTCACCGCAGCTGGCATCCTCGCCTCTGCCGCGCGGCCGGAACACGGCACGACAGCACGCGCACTGGCTCACCTCGGAATCGATCGCGCCGCCGTCGAGGCCCTCGACCAATGAGACCGGCGGGCCGCGCGCGCCGCCTCGCCGACCTGCACGTGGCACCCGCGCTCAAGGGACTACTGCGGGTCGGGCTGTTCGTCGATCCTGATTGCTGGACCGGAGAGAGCTGCACCTGCGCATGACCGCCCCGACGTCTCCCCTTACCGCCGAGCGGCAGAACGCCCTGCAGCGTCGGATCCGCTGGATCGTCTCGGCCACGATCGTGTACAACCTGGTTGAAGCTGTGGTCGCGATCACGGCCGGCACCGTCGCGTCGTCATCCGCGTTGATAGCGTTCGGATTGGACTCAACCATCGAGGTGCTCTCCGCGGTTGCGGTCGCCTGGCAGTTCACGCGCCGAGACCCTGACCGGTGGGAGAAGGGCACACTGCGCGTCATCGCGGTCGCCTTCTTCGCTTTGGCCGCCTACGTGACCGCATCGTCTCTGCTCGCCCTGATTCTGCAAGCCGACGTGGAGCACAGCACGCTGGGCTTGGTCATCACTGCGCTCAGCGTTCTCGTGATGCCGTTCCTGTCGCTCGCGGAACGCCGGGCCGGCCGCGAGCTCGGCTCAGCGACTGCTGTCGCAGACTCGAAGCAAACCCTCATCTGCACCTACCTCTCCGCAGCGGTGCTGATCGGCCTCGTCCTGAACAGCCTGTTCGGGTGGTGGTGGGCCGATGCGATCGCCGGCCTCGTCATCGCCGGCTTCGCCGTCCGCGAAGGGTTCGAAGCATGGCGCGGCGACGCATGCGCCACGTCGGTCGGCATGCTCCTCGAAGAGGAGCATGCCGACGAGCACGACATCAGTGCCCGATAGCGGATCCATCAGCGGGCGTCTCGCTGCATGGACGCTGGATCGAGGTATTTCGGCATCCGTGTCAGACTCGAGCCATGGGGCGTCCTCTTCTGATTGACGGGCTCGCCAACGCTCGTGATCTTGGCGGACTGAGCCGCGCTGGCGGCTCAGTCACTCCGATGGGCGCGTTCATCCGCGCAGAGATGCTTGATCGTCTGGATGAGTCAGGGTGGGAATCCCTCCGCAACTATGGCGTCCGAACGGTCATCGATCTCCGTCGGCCAAGCGAACGCAGCGGGGGCGTGCCAGATGCCATCGAGCTAGTCTGCTTGGATCTTGACGGCGACGAACAAGACTTCTGGGCCGCTTTCGAAGCGGACGGCAGGTGGGGAACCCCGCTTTACTACCTTGCACACCTTCACGACGTTCCACACCAGCTCGCCGCAGTGTTGCGGGCCATTGCCGCGGCCGACGAAGGAGCAATCCTCTTCCACTGCGGGGCCGGTTGGGATCGGACTGGTCTTCTCGCCGCAGTTCTCCTGCGCGCCCTGGACGTGACCCACGACGCGGCCGTCGAGGATTATGTGGCGTCCTTCAAGAATGCAGAAGCAATGGCCGCGCTTCACGGACGATCGTTCGATGTCGAGGAGCGCCTTGGCGTTCTCACTCGGTTCGGTCACACACCAGAATCCGCGTTCCGCAGCATGTATGAGCGGCTCGACCTCGAAGACTGGTTCCGCATCGCCGCCATTGACGAACAAACGCGCATCGCCGTCACCTCCTGGCGTGGAGCGGCGAACGCGGAAGATTGATTTATCGCGCTTGGAGGGATCCCTCTGCGGGTGCGGATGCTTGAACGGCCCACGCCAGGGGCGGGACATCGGCAGGAGACCGAAGACGACGGCTTAGTCGATGAACTGCGCCCGTCGGGGTGAAGGATTCTGTCACGCCGCCGAGGCCACGGCTGGGATGATTTACGGAATCCGGTGTCGGAGCTAGGCGGGAGGATGGCGGGGTGCGGGTCTTCACATTCCTCGTCGCGGCTGTGCTGTCGCGCATCGCTGCGGCGGGCGGGGTGGTCGTCTTCCCGATCCTCGCGCTGCGCGAGCTGGACGACCTGTCGGCCGGAGCAGTCCTCGTCGCGGCGGCCCTGGCCCCGACGGTGGTGATCTCACCTCTCGTCGGCGCCGTGCTCGACTCGGCCAGACGTCCTCGCCTCTACCTCTTCGGCGCAGGCGTGGTGTCGGCCGGCGGCTACGCGACGGCCGCCCTGCTCGGGTTGGTCCCGTTCGGCGTCGTCCTGCTCGCACTCGTCGCGGCGGGCTGCGCGACACCCGTCCTCATGGGAGGGCTGTCGAGCTTCGTCACGGGCCTGATCGCGCCGGAGCGCACGGCGTACGCCACCGATACCCTCGCGTACAGCATCGCTGGTGTCGGCGGGCCGGCGCTGTGCTCGGCCGTCATCGCGATCGCCTCCCCGCGCTGGGCGGCGCTCTCGCTCGCCGCCGCCGGTCTCGCCGGAGCCGTCGTGATGCTGACGCTTCGACCAACAACGCACTCCCACGGGAGGTCGGACGGATTGTGGAGCCGCATGACACAGGGCGCCGTCTATCTCGTGCGGCACCGCCCGCTCCTGCTCGTGACAGCGTCCAGCACCCTCACTCAGATCGGAGCCGGCGCCTTCCCAATCGCGGCTGTCGTGTTCTCGCTGCAACACTGGCAACAGGCGGAGACCGGCGGATGGATCGTCACGGCGTTCTCCGTCGGCACCCTGGTGAGCGCCGTCGCCGTCGCGATCCGACCGATCGACAAGCTGCCTCCAGCGCTCGTCATGGCCTGGGGCTTCGCCCTCACCGGGATACTTACTGTCCTCAGCGCCCTCAACGTCTCCCTCGCGTGGACGATCGTCCTCGTCGTGTTGTCAGGCCTGTTCTCGGCGCCGAGCGTCGCAGCGATGTTCGAGTTGCGCACGATCAACAGCGTCGCCTCCGTCCGCGCCCAGGTGTTCACAGTCGGATCCGGACTCCGAGCCGCCGCGGGAGCGCTCGGGGCGGCGCTCATAGCGCCCTTCGTCGGAATCGACGGTGGCGTCCTGCTCAGCCTCGTCGGGCTCATCTGGCTCGCCTCGGCGGCCCTCATGCTCCCGTACCGGACCGCAGCGGCAGCCATGATCGCCGCCTGAGAGCGAGCACGATGTCGTGAGCGGATCGGACGTCTGCCAGTGGGTCGGTCAGCGGACGACCGGGCCCCGCGTAAGCGGATCCGTCCCCGCGACGCTCGCGAGTCGCAATAACGGATCCACTTGCGGACGTTCGCTGAGGGATCCGCTTGCGGAGATGCGATCCGAACGTCACAGCAGCACGGATGAGTGCACTCCTATGCTGACCGAGGCGAAGATGCGATCGAGGTGCTCCGCTGGGCTGATGAGCACGCTGACGGACGGCGATTCGTGCAGGGCGGTCGCTACCTACCCCATTCGAACTCGGTGCCTCGACTCCTACGGTGTGATGACCACCTTGCCGAGGGCCTGTCCCCCGCCCACGTAAGCGAGGGCCTGCGGCACCTCCTCGAGCGGAAATGTGCGATCGATGTGGATGCGGAGGTCGCCGGTGACGCATCGCTCGGCGACCGGCTGGAAGTGCGCGGGGCCCGGCTTCACGACCAGGACGCCTAGCCGGCGACCGGTCGACAGGCCGATCGCCGTGCCAATGGTGAGCAGCCCGAGCATCGCTCGCACGGTCCCGCCGACTGCGAGATAGTGACCGCCGCGAGCCAGTGACCGCCTGTAGGCGAACGCAGACCGGTGAGCGACGAGGTCGAGCACCAGGTCGAACGGCTCGACGCGGGTGAAGTCGGTGGTGCGATAGTCCAGCACGTTGTCGGCGCCGAGACGCCGCATGAAATCGAGCTTGCCCGTGTTGTCGACACCGGTCACGTGCGCCCCGGCGAGCGTAGCGAGCTGGATCGCGAGCGAGCCCGTCCCGCCACCGGCTCCGTTGATGAGAACGCGCTGCCCGTGGCTTGCGCGAGCCGTACCCTGGAGGGCGATCGGGCCGGACTGCGGCAGCGTCGAGGCCTCGGCGAAGGTCAACTCCGCTGGCTTGTGCGCAAGGGCTGTTTCGGCGGCGACCGTGTATTCGGCGAAGCCGCCCAGAAGCGCCAGGTTGTCGCCGTAGACATCATCGCCCACGCGGAACCGGGTGACGTCCGAGCCGACGGCCGCGATGCGTCCCGCGATATCCGAGCCGAGGACCCGGCGCCTCGGAGCACGGAGTCCGCCGAGCCGCGCGTATCCCGGGCTCCCGGTCAGTCCCTCCCAGTCCGAGAGGTTGATGGAGGTGGCGACGATCTCGACGAGCACCTGCTTCGCGCCCGGCGACGGGACCGGTATCTCCTCGACTCCGAGCACGTCCGGAGGGCCGTAGCGGTCGTAGACGACGGCCCTCACGCTGGCCGGCCTCGCTGCAACGCGCGTCGGGAACAGATCATGCGAGCCAGTGTAGGCGTGCCATCGGAATCGCGCGCCCTCGTTCAGTGGCACCTACCGGTGCCCGCGTCTCGGTCTCGGTTGACCGTCGAGGGATGCCGGAGGATCATGTGCCCCACGGTACAGAGCGAGGCAGAGGCGAAGGAGGTGTTCGCCTCCGCCTACAAACGACTCCGCCTCCGTACGCTCGCTGCCCGAGTAAGGATCCTCCAGCGGAGCTGGCCTCGGCGCGAGTGATCGGCAGACGAGGATCGACTGGCAGGCTTGCTTCATGCGCACCGACAACCTGGACTTGCCGTTCGCTGTAACCGCTCTAGGTCACGTATCGGGGAAGCCGGCAATCGTCTTGCCGGGCGGTCCGTGCCGTGGCCCTGAGTACCTTGGCGACCTCGCAGGTCTGGCCGACAGCCACGCACTAGTCGTGCTACATCCTCGAGGCACTCCCAGGAGCGAGGGTCTCTCCCGCGGGTGGTGGTCCGACGCCGACGATGTCATAGCTCTAGCCGACGCGATTGGCACTGACATCGTCGATCTCGTAGCTCACTCCGCAGGTACACGGCTGGCTCTCGCGACAGCAGCTCGCTTTCCCGGACGAGTCCGATCTATGGCACTTGTCACCCCGCCGGCTTCGTGGCTGACCGGCACTCCCACTGATGCCGAATCCATCGCAGCCCAACGCACTGAACCCGCGGTTGCCACGGCACTGGCCGCCATGGAGCACGACGATCCAACCACCGAGTCCGCGTTCCAGGAGTCCTTCTTCCGGCAAGCACCTGCGAGTTACGCACACTGGACCGAAATCGAGCAATCGCATTCCGCCGTCGGTGAGGTGAGTCGGGCGGCCGCGATCGCATGGTTCAACGACGTTCCAACCAACGCGCCCGATCGTATCCGCACGATGCACTCCCCGCCGACGCTCGTCATCGGAGGGGATCAGGACTTGTTGACGGGGGTCCAGCCCGTGCGGGATTATGCCGCGGTTCTTGACGCTGAATTGTCGGTCATCGCTGACTGCGGCCACTATCCGTGGGTCGAGCAACCCGAAGTATTCCACCGAGTCCTACACACCTGGCTCGCAACCGGCCACTGATCGGGAGCTGCCTGACAGCGGATCACCCAGCGGGCACTCATCGGTTTGCAAGCCCATGAAGACGGACCGGAACTCGTCTGTTCACCTCATCAGCCTGCGGGCTGGAAGTAGTGCTCGAAACTCCAATCTGATACGGCATGGCCTAGGGCGTTTCCGTCGGTCATCGCCTTGCGGAAGTGGAGGCCGAGCCAGATTCTCGCGTTCATAGTGTCGGCGTCGAGCGATTCCACGGTGTCGTAGTGCCTGGTCGTGCCGGTGATGCCGGAGAACAGGTTCAGGTCGAGCGAGTCGTCACCGAACAAGTGACCCAGGGTGCCCGTCACGGCACCGGTAACGCAGGCGTGCCCACTGAGGTAGTCCGGGTAGGGCGGAGTGACAGCGAGTGGGGCCCACTCCGCATCGGCTTCGGTCGCTTCATTGCCGTCGGTGTCGGCCAGCGGGATGGCGGTCACCGGGCGCCAGAACGCGTAGTCGTACTTCGCACGCCAGCATGCGATTTGTGCATCGGCGATGGCGGTGCTCAGTAGGGCGTATGCACGTGCGCTCGTGGCGATGTCGAATCCGCCGCGAGTCACGAGGTCACTCAGGCCGACTCGGTACTGCAGGACCGCGTTGTAGTTGAAGAACAGCGCAGTCTCGGTCTGCTTCTCAGTACGGGCGGAATCCTCGCTCGCGCCGTAGGCCTTCACCTCGGCGAAGTCCTGTGCGTATGCGTCTGTATCGACCGCGTCCGGGCCTGGCAGCGGGAATTGCGTCGGCGACTCGAGCAGCAACGGGTCGACGAAGCCGAGCCAAGGCGCCAGCATCGGAGCGCGACCGGGAGGCGTTGGGCGCCAGACTCCCGGAGCTGGCGTCACGTCCAGGGTGACCGCCGCATCTCGACCGTCGTCCTGTCGAGCTCGGATGAGATTCAGTGCGGCAATAGCGCCCGCCACGATTCCGTGCAGTCGCCCGACGCCCTTCGGGGAGTTGGCGAGGGCAGCACGATAGTCGTCCGTCAGATTTTCCGCTGACGAGGGGAAGTAGTGGCGGAGCACGATGTACGCGGCTGTGGCTGCGGCAGCCTCTGATGAGGCGTGTCGATGGGAACGTGGCTGAGTTGCGTACGGTTCGAAACCACCCTCGATCGCCACGACGGCGTCGTACATCGCGATGGACACGAAGCCGAAGTACAGCCCGGACGTGGGAATGGGTGTGAGGTTCTCTATGAACACGGTCCGCTCGGCGATCGCGTTCCATTCGGTGATGACCGCGGGGTCGGCCGCAGTGCGGGGATCGGCTTGGGCCGTAGTGACGACGGAAGCGGGGGCCAGGAGGCCGGCCGTCGCGACGAGCGCGATAGTCAGCGCCCTGATGGATCTAATACGCATCGTGCGCCTCCAGTGGGATGGATGGAGTGCACTGGGAGGGGCGCTCGTGGTGAGCGCGGGGGCCAGTCGGGGAGAAACCCTGATAGTGCGAGTCTCCCCCCATCGCGGGGGTCCTGCAACCCCCATGCGGCCGCAGCGCCGGCCCGTGCGGGTCTACCTGCTAGATGTTGCCCGGAGCGCTCTCTTTCGTCTTCTGGCTAATTCTGTGGCCAGATCCGCAGCTCTGAGCGCACTTCCTTCGCGGCCCATTGCCCCGCACGCCCTCGCGTTGGCATCCATTGAGCGATCGCCCTGCGGCGGTTTGAGAGCAATGCCATCCCTCGGTCAGTGCCTACGCCAGAACAAGGAGATCGGCTCACCATCCTCCGTTGACCCAAAACCACAAGACCGTGAACCCGATGCTCACCAAAAGGGCGATGTAGAGATTCACCCTGCGAACCTCTCGCCGGTGAAGGGTCACGATTGTGCAGAGGATCAGAAGATTGCCGGCGACAGAGAGCGCGCGAGCAACGTGAAGCTTCCACAACTGCGCCTCGAATTCCGCAGGGCCGGGAATCTCGCCGAAGAAAGACACAACGGAAAGTTCGTTCCACAATTGAAAGACGAACGGCAGAATCATGTTCAACAGTGGGAGGGATACCGTCCAAACCATCACGGTTAGGACGGCTGTGGTTTTGTCCGCCTGCACTCCACGATTGGCGCTGACTAAAGCCACAGCGGCTTCCCGTCGAGGTCGTCGCTGTCGACAATGGGCTCGGTGACCTTGCTCTTGGTAAAGGTCATCCAGATGTACGAGTTTTCAATGATCGTGACACTTCGACTCGCTGTCCGCCGCATGCCCACCTCCGATCGCGATGCTACCCAGCTGATTTCCGGAGCCCCTCCCCCCGTTCGGGACGCAGCGTCGGCGCTACCCCGGTGGAAGTCGTGGTCGGTGGGCTGGGTCACGATCAGCATTGTGGGCGCGGACGATGCCCCCAACTGGATCGGCATACGCTGTCGGTGATGCCGACCGAAGGATTCGCCGTGTCTGATGAGAACACTCCTGACCACCACATCCCGTCTGCTGATGAGCCGAGCGTTCCTGAGCTCGAGGCTGACGAGACCATACCGCCGCGGCCGGAGGAGGAGATCGCTGACATGCTGCGCGCCGAGCCCGACCTTGAGGACCACAGCCGGCATCCAGAGGCTTGAGCGGCGTCAGATGACGATCCCGTAAGAGTCGATCCAACACTCCTGCGACTGCGGAGGAAACCCGTAGGTCAGGACACTTCTCAAAAGGTCGGGCGGCAACGCGCGCCTAGTTCGTAGACTCGAGGCATGGTTGGGGACAACGAAGACCTACTGCCAAGCTCGGTTGAAGAGCCAGCATTTCAAGCGGTAGCGCCAAATCCCGACAGGCTGTCCCGCGCATCACTAGAAGAAGGAACACTCAGCCAGCGCAAGATCATTCGCTTCAGCGCCGCTCCCGCGACACTACTGCTCGGTACTGCCGCTGCAATCGCATGGGCCATCCATCTCAGCTGAGCAGATACCGCCTTGGTTGGATCCATCAGGTTCCCGCTCGACGATGGCCTAGTGACTAAGCGACCCGACGCGTTCAGGCGCTTTCAGCGCGCCGCCGAGGTCGACAATGATGACCGCTATGCCACTTACGAGAAGGCCGAGGGCGACAATCGTTCCCGCCCAGCTGCCGGAGTACGTGGTGATCGTCCCAGCACCGTCGCTTCGATCCCACTCGCAAGCCCGACCAATCGGCCAGAGAGCGGGAGACCCGGTCACGACGTCTGACCGTTCGGATATAGCGGCGACTGGAGAGCTCGGCCCTTCGACCCGGCACTTGTAGGTGGCCCCCTTGTAACTGGCCGGCATGAGTTGTGCAGCAACGACAAGGAAACCGAGCAGCACGACAACCACACCAACCGCTATCGGGCGGCCCGATCGCCGGGAGCCGCTCCTCATGGCATTCACTCGGCCAGCTTATGCTCGAGGTCGCCGCGAGAAGGTTCGCCTTCCGGGGCTGCCGTTCGATAAGCGAGCCGCTTTCTCGACGATCATTTTGCGATCGTCGACCGACGCAGGGAGAACTCCTAACCGTGTCACCCGGGCATGACTGGCCAGGCGCACTAGCGTGAATGATCATGACGGATGCGGACCCTGACCTCGCCAATCTGCCCCGATTCCTCGAGCACTTGGAACAGCGCGACGCCGTGGCAGCCCGGTTCGCTCGTCAACTGATCGATGCGGGCGGAACTGTTCGCGTCTTCTGGGGGCCTCAGCAGATGGATGCCTGGGAGCTCCGCGTTCAGCGGGACCAGATGATCGTCCGGTTCGGAGTGGAGCGCGGCTACTCGGATGGGGTGATGATCGCGCGTGGTGGAACTCACGCATCGTGGAATGACCTCCGGCCGATGCGCCTCGCGCTGCTCGCATGGGCGCGAGCGAATGACATTCCTTTCCGACTGGGTGATCCCGAGGATCTTGACATCGACCTGAAGTCCGACGGGCTCGCGGCGTTGGACTGGGTGGGCGGCGGTCACGACCTGGAAGTGGAACGCGTCTGGCGCGCGTGGCAGGAGCACTGCCAACAGGTCGACCGTCTCCGGGGACGTACACGAGGACGACCGGATGAATCTGACCTCGCAGCAGTCAAAGCCGCAGGGCTTGCCGCGATCGAGGCGGCGGCTCGATCCGCCCCCTGATCACCGAATGGCAAGGCCCGTAGCGGGATCCGCTTGCGGACGTTCCTTAGCGGACCGGCTTACGGCGGATGTGGCAGACCGGGTCCACTGGTCCGATCGCACCGAGATGATCCTCCACGAGAGCAGTCAGGCCCGATGCAGTCCGGCGAGCAGTAGCTCCACCGCTGCACGCGACTCGGAGGCCCAGAGCGGCCGGTCGGTTGTTGATCCGATGCCGTGCAGCACGATCATCACAGCTCCCACCGAAGCACCGTCGGCGACGTGAATGCCTGCCCGAGCCATCAGGTCAGCGACCGTGCTCTCGAGTCTGATGCCACCATCGGACAGCACGGCTGGGTCCACGACAGCGGCGAGTGTGCGCCCGAGGCCTGCGTGCGCAACCAGGTACTCCACGAACCCGCGCAGGAACGCGTCGAAGTCCTCGCCGGCGGACCGCGCCGGGTCGCGGGCCTGATCGCAGAGCGCGGCCACCTCTCCCTCGTACACGGCCGCAGCCAATGCCTCCCGTGTGGGGAAGTGCCGATAGAGGGTTCCCACTCCCACGCCGGCGCGGGCAGCGAAGTCATCGAAGCGCAGTTGCTCGTCGTGATCGAAGACATCTCGCGCGGCCGCCACGATCGCATCCCGGTTGCGGCGCGCATCCGCTCGCATCGGTCGTACCTCGGCCACGGCAGCACCTCTGTTTTGACAACTGGAGACTGTCTCCGTATCTTGAACTGGAGACAGACTCCATCTTACGAACGGAGCCCGCCGTGCGCATTCTGATGTTCGGTCGCGGTGTGATCGCGACGATCTACGGTCGCGTGCTTCACGCTGCCGGGCACGACGTCGAGTTCTACGTGCGCCCGGGTCGCGCTGCTGAATACGGGGACGAGGTGCAACTGGACTGGATCGACGGGCGCCGCAAGCCATTCGGCCGACGGGTGCGTGAGTCGTTCCGAACGCCGCTGCGAGAATCCATCGACCCGAGCGACGGCTTCGATCTGATCCTGCTCAGCGTCGGGCACCATCGTCTCGCGGAAGCATCCGCATTTCTGGCTCCCCGACTGGGGTCAGCGACGGTGCTGGTGTTCGGCAATCTCTGGGAGGAGCCGCTCACCGCGGTGGCGCCACTTCCGGCCGAGCAGGTCGTGTTCGGTTTCCCGCAAGCCGGTGGTGGCTTCGGGGAGGACGGCGTGCTGTGGGGCGCGATGTTGCCATCCGTCATCATCGGCACAACGAAAGCCTCACCCACGGGTAGGGAGCAGGACGTCGTCACGGCCTTCCGGCAGGCAGGCCTCTCGGCTCGGCAGGAGAAGGACATGCGAGGTTGGCTCTGGCTCCACTTCATCGCCGACGCCGGCATGTTCGACCAGGCGGTGCGGAGCGGGTCGCTGGCGAACATGATCGGTGACAGTCGAGCGTTCCGCGACGCGTTCCTGACGACTCGTGAGCTGCTGCCCGTTCTCATGGCTCGAGGTGTCGACCTCAGCCGGCACCGCAACGCCATGCTGCCGTACCGGCTGCCCCGGCTGGTTGCGGCGATGTCTGGATGGGCGACGACGGTGATCCCGATCGCTCAGAGGAGCCTCGCGGCGCACACGGACCCGGATGCGCCCGAACCGCGCGCCGTCCTCGCAGACACGCTCCGCGAAGCGCGGCGGCTCGGCATCCCCACCCCGCGCCTCGAGCGCTGAATGCGGACGAGCGAATGACGATCCTTAAACGGTGAGCGGTCGGTCGCGAATGGCGGTCCGACATAGGCCAGTCCTGCAGCGATGACCGGCCGGCTTTGGGGGCGTATCGTGTCGGCGTCAAGACGCCCGGTCTGGCGTGGTTAGGCTCGGGACCAATCGCTGGGTCTTCTGCGACTTCGATGGCACCTCGGCGTATCGAGGAGGACTCTGGTCCTCGACCTGAGAAACGGCTTTGCAGCCGATCGCTCCGGCGGCTCAGAGAGAACGGTGCACACACATGCGGATAGGCATCATCGGGGGTGGCGCGGCCGGCCTGGCGACGGCCTGGCTGTTGGAGCAGCATCACGACGTCACCCTGTTCGAGAAGGACGACCGCCTCGGCGGTCACGCCCACACCGTCGACATCGAGGTCGATGGGCAGACTCTCGCCGTGGACGCGGGATTCCAGTTCTTCGGGCGGAGCGCCGCGTATTCGACGTTCAACCGACTGCTCGACGCGCTCGACGTGCCGCGCACCACGTATCCGGCGACGCTCACCGTCGCTCGCGGCGACGGCAGCCGACCGGTCGTGATGCCGCCGCTGAACAGCGGCCGCCCGGTGTGGGCGTCGCTGACACCGCGCGCTATCATGCATCTGCTGCGCTTCCGGGCGTTCCTGTCGGGCATCCCCGCGTTCCTCGCCGAGCATGACACGACGATCACGATCGCCGATTATGTCGAGCTCTGCCGGCTGCCGAAGTCGTTCGTCGATGACTTCCTGTTCCCGCTGCTGCTCGCATTCTGGTGCGTCGACCTCGCCGATTTCCGCCGGTTCGCTGCATACAACGCGCTGTACTACCTGGGCGCGAATCTGCCGAAAGGTTTCGCGCCGCCGGAGCAGAGCGAGGTTCCCGGCGGCCTCCGGGTCTACGTCGACGCCCTCGTCTCCTCGCTTGAGCGCGCGCAGCTGTGCCCCGGTGCGCCGGTCGATTCCATCACTCGGGATGCCGACGGCTCATTACTCGTCGAGGCGGCAGGTGTGCGGCATCCCTTCGATCATGTCGTGCTGGCCTGCGATGCCCGCACCGCGCTTGACCTGCTCTCGCCGCTGCCGGAGCTGTCCGAAACCCGCGAGCAACTGGCGCGCTTCGGATACTTCGACACGACCATCGCGATCCACGGTGACCGGCGGCTCATGCCCCGCGACGAGACTGCGTGGTCGGTCGTGAACGTGCGCACAGACGGGGCGCACAGCTCGCTGTCGGTGTGGAGCCCTGCGCGCGGAATGCCCATCTTCAAGAGCTGGGTGACGTTCGACGACGAACTGCCGCAGCCGCTGTACGCGACCGCGACCTATCGGCACGGGCTCATCGACACCGCGTACTTCGACGCGCAGCGGCGGCTGCGCCCGTTGCAGGGCGCGCACGGCGTGTCGCTGGCAGGGCTGTACACCGCCGACGCCGATTCGCACGAGAGCGCGATCCTGTCGGCGGTCGCCGTCGCCGCGCGCCTCGCGCCCGACGCGCCACGCCTCGCGCGCCTGCGCGCTTGACCCGTCGCGGTCGCCAGTCAGCCCGACTGCCTGGTCGTCCCCGGCCGCTGAGCTTGTCGAAGCGCCCCGATCAGGGGAGTTGAACCGTACCGAGCAACGATGATGCCCGGTGGAGAACATGCACCCCCTGTTCTAGAACATGCCTCGGCAGCGCCGGAAGGCGGTCCTTCTACGGACATCCGCAAGCGGATCCCTCAGCGGGCGAATTTCGGTCGTCGTGGCCGAATGTGCCCTTTGACCGGACGATCAATGGAGATTCGCCGCGCCCGTGCTTTCGACAGAGTTTTCCAGCGGGATCAGCGGATCGGACCACTAGCCAGGCTTGTCGAATACGCCCTGGATGAACACCGTGCGCCCGGCGTCGGTGTTGCGCCCGGAGTTACTCATCTTGACGGCTGCCTGTTCTCCCAGCACGAGATGCATTCCAAGCGGAGGAGGGGCGCTGGAGCCGCTCGCACCCGACGCTTGCGCCTTCGCCTGCTGTGCCTTGCGCGCCGCCACGATGTCGGCGGTAATGTCGCGCCAGGTGCGCTCCAGGAGACCTGCACCGCGGATCAACCCGCGGAGGGATTCCGCATCGGCCAGATGGCTCTGGTTGGGGCGGCTCGCCCATGGGACCGGAAGCTCGATCGGCTCGCCGTTCCCCGCGCAGATTTCCTGGCAGACGAACAGCCCGCCCGGCCTGAGTACCCGGGCGATTCCGGAATACAGGCGGCGCTTGTCCCGGATGTTCATCTGCATTTGTATCGTCCACACCACGTCGAAGCTGGACGCGGCGAACGGAAGCTCCAGGGCATCACCCGCCTGAAAGCGGGTGCGATCGGACAACCGCGTCATCCGAGAAAGGGCGTTGGCGACCCCGCAGAATTCAGGCGAGAGATCGATGCCTGTCACGTCGCAACCCAAAGTTGCGGCGAGGTAACGCGCCGGGCCGCCCAACCCGCTGCCCACGTCGAGCACTCGCGATCCTGGCGGAATCTTTGCAAGCTCCACCAATGCGCGCGTGGCCGAACGTCCCGCGGAGTGAAACTCGTCGGCCGGCGCGAGATCTTCGTACGTGACCGAGTCCAGGTCCTTGCCGAGAGCTTGCAACCCCGCCACGATTCGCGGCAGAAGTCCGCCCGGCTCGTAGTGACGAAGCATTTCCTCGTGCAACTCGCCCATGGACGCAAATCCTGCGCGGATTTCGGGGAGCCGTCAAGTACGCGCTTGCTCCCACCACCCCGTCACCTGCCCCCGCCGGCAGGAGGGAGGGGCTGGCCTGTGCCCTCACGAGGTCTCCACTCGACCGCAGAACGGCATCGCAGACCCCCCTGACCAGCAAACGATCTCTGTCCTCCTAAACGACATCGGAAGGGTCGCGGTCGTGCAATTCTCCCTTCGTCCCAAGGGTCCGTGGGTGGCTGACAACCTGGATCAGCGGATAGCTCGCTTCCCCGCAATCGCTTACGGCTTCGTCGTCCGCTGGACCGTTCCCGAGATGCGATCCATGGCGCAATTCCTACTGGTGCTGTCAGGCGTCTTGCTCGGCACCGCAGCAACGCTTCTTATCGATTTTCTCCTGCCCCGCCGTGCGGCAGAGAAGGCAGAGGCGGCGACGGATGCGTCGCGAGAAATTCAAAAGACGTCGCTAGAACTTCTTCGCGAGACTCAACTCCTGCTCGCCCACGCGCAGGCCGAGTTGCGTCAACGACCCTGGTGGCGACGGCGGCCGAAAGGTTCAAGGCGATACAAATAAGAACCATATCTACCTCGACCCTGTCGTCTCGCGGAGGCCAACATCGCCGCTCAGCGATCACAACGAGCCACCAGCGTTCGTAAGCCGGTCCTTCACTGGCGTCCGCAAGCGGATCCACTTGCGGGCATCCGCTCGGGACCGTGCCATCATGTGGCCATGGGGAAGTCGATGGGCCTACTGGCTGCCAGCGCGGCGAGTCTATTCGCGGTTGTCACGCTCTCGGGATGCGTCGATCCAGGTACGAGCTTCGCTGTCTTCGATCGCGAAGCCGTCTCCACTGACGCGTTCCCGTCCGACCTTCCCGACTATGCGGACGACGAGCTGGTGCCGGCCAGCAGTCGCTTCGTGGGCGAATACGACGGCGACACGTTGTACCTCGCTCAGGGCAAGAAGGGCGAAATCTGTCTCCTCATCGACCCAGAGGACAGTGTCGATTGGTCCCTCGGCTGCGGCGGTGGGACGTCGATCAATGCCGGGGGCCCTCGCGGCGAGTATTTTGTTCGTCCCGATTCGGGTACACCACCAGAAGGATCTGTTCGAATCTCCGATAACGTCTACGCAGCCGAGTAGTCAATGTCGTGATGGTTCCTTGAGGGATCCCTCAGAGGGGATTACTGCCCATTGCTCCTTCGTACCTTGTGAGTCGGGCGTTAGCGATCGGCGAACGAATGGCTGCTGCTGCAAGGAGCCCGGCGCCCGCGAGCGTGTTCACGGCAAGCGCGGGCTGGAGAGC
This sequence comes from Leifsonia stereocauli, assembly GCF_038432415.1. Taxonomy (NCBI): domain Bacteria; kingdom Bacillati; phylum Actinomycetota; class Actinomycetes; order Micrococcales; family Microbacteriaceae; genus Leifsonia; species Leifsonia stereocauli. The sequence goes on along the minus strand of NZ_JBCAUN010000001.1, from coordinate 61,015 downwards.
CGTTGCGACGAGAAGCCCAGCGGATGCCGTTGCAAGTAGGACGCGGGAAAGGACACCGTTCGTAAGGGTGCCGAGCAGCGCGACCATGAACGCAGCAGCCGACGCGGTAGCCGCTGGCAGCACCGTCGCGTACCAGTAGTCGACGCTGAACGTGCCTGGCGGAACCGCCCACACGAGTTCGCTGGACCCGTACCACGTCCAAGCCAGGATCCAGGCAGTCACGGCGGCTGCCAGAACGACGAGAACAACACTGGCTGCACCCCCAGGTCGCACCAACCCCGCGATCAAGACGCCCGCCAGAATGACGAAGGCCAGCATCGCCCCGAGAACGACAGCGACCCCGAAGTACCCGATACCGTCGGCACACATCCAAGTGCCGTCTCCCTCCGAGCCTGGCAGACCTATACCGCAGGAGATGTGTAAGACATCGCGCACTAGCGAAATCACGGCCCCACTCAGGACAAAGGACGCGATGCCGCCAATGACAACCATGCACACCGCCGCTCCGCGCACAGCCGGTTCAAGCTCAATACGGTCGGAGCCACGACGGACCGAAGCAGCACCAGTCATGCGGCCACGCTACCCAGAACGAAGGCGTTCGGCTGGGGGCGGGACGTTAACGCATGATGTCCGGAAGCGGATCCCTTAGCGGGACGCGCGGTGGGCTCGCTCGTCCGCGTCGCTCTCAGTACGCCGAGTGATTGGTTGGTCCGAGCGTAAGCGGGAGGATGGACCTACAAGACCGAAAGCGTCTACGCGGTTCAGTCGCGGGCGTACATTCCGCGGAGGAGCGTCTCTGTGCGGGAATAGTCCTCACCGGAGACATCGACCACGACCCGATCGATCGTCCCTCCTGTGAAGGTGAACGGTGGAATGTATCGACTGGAGACGGGCTGTCCGACTTCGCGGCCGACCGTGGCGCCCTCGCCGGCGAGGGTGAAGTACGCCGGTTGTGACTTCATCGGCCCGGAGGCCACGACGACGTCATCCACATACAGCTCGGTGGTGCCGTGCGGGGTGGTTCCGTCACGACCTTCGATCACGTACCGCACCCCGATGCGCACCGCACCGTCGGGGAGTGGGTCGGGGGCGGTGAAGACCTGCTCGTCTTCGCCGAGCCAGTTGTAGACGTAGGTCAGCCTGCCGTGCTGTACGAAGATCGCGTGGCCGCCGAAGCGGGCGCCCATGGAGTAGATGATGCCCTCGGCCGCGCCGTCGATGCGGAGGTCAGCGGCGATCGTGAAGGATCGGCCCATGATCTCCACGGCGCTTCGCTCGGGCACCACTGCACCGCCCGGGTAGAGCGTCATCGATGTGCGGCCCGCCATCGGGTTGGGACGGTCGATGGCGAAGATCTCCGCGGGGCTGCGGTCATCGAGGGGGTAGCCGTTGTAGCGTCCGGCGAGCTCGTGCCACAGCTGCTTCATCTCCGCCAGCTTCTCCGGGCTCTCGGCTGCGAGGTCTCTCAGCTGGTTGCGATCCTCGGTGAGGTGGAACAGTTCCCACCGGTCATGGTCGAAGTGGCCCCAACCGGCCGGGGCCGGCGGATGCACGGTCGAGGCATGCCAGCCGTTGTGCCAGACCCCGCGGGTGCCCATCATGCAGTAGAACTGCTCATGCTTGTGTCCGTCGGCGGCAGCATCAGTGATGACGTTCTCGAAGCTCACGCCTTCGAGTGGCTTCTGCTGGTATCCCTTCACAGCGGACGGGGCGTCCACGCTGAGCAGGTCCAGCACGGTGGGGACGATGTCGGAGACGTGCAGGTATGCGGTGCGCACCTCGTCACGTGCGGTGATGCCCTGCGGCCAGGCGATGATCATCGGGTCGGCGACGCCGCCCTCGAACGACGCATTGATCTTGTACATCTTGTGCGGGGTGTTGAAGGCCATCGCCCAGCCGTTGGAGTAATGCGGGTGCGTGGATTCCGTGCCGAGCTCGCCCAGCAGGGCGAGGTTCTGGTCCAGATTCTCCGGCACCCCGTTGTACCAACGGTTCTCGTTCACTGAGCCCGACGGTCCGCCCTCGGCGCTGGCTCCGTTGTCAGAGATGACGACGAACACGGTGTTCTCGAACTGGCCCGACTCCTCGAGGTAGTCCAAGAGTCGACCGACCTGCGCGTCCGTGTACGAGGCGAACCCGGCGAACACCTCCGCTTGACGTTCGAACAGCTGCTTCTCGCCATCAGACAGCGAGTCCCAGGGGCGCACGAGGTCGGAGGCAGGCCACTGTTGGCCGTCACCGGAGGTTGCGTGCTCGTACGGGTTGATCGGCGGCAACTCCGTGCCTGCCGGCAACACGCCCAGCTGGATCTGGTTGGCGAGCACCACCTCCCGGTACTTCTCGTACCCCATCGAGAACTCGCCCTTGTACTTGTCCGCCCACTCGGTGAACACATGGTGCGGGGCGTGCCCCGCCCCCGGCGCGAAGTACGTGAACCACGGCTTCTCCGCCGCGGTGACCTTCGCGTCGCGGATGAACTCGATCGCCCGATCAGCGAGATCCTTCGAGAGGTGATACCCCTCGGACGGCAGCGCCGGCGGATCGACCGGGTGGTTGTCGTAGGTGAGATCGGGATACCACTGGTCGGTGAGACCGCCGAGGAAACCGTAGAAACGGTCGAAGCCGCGCGACAGTGGCCAGGTTCTCTTCGAGCTGCCCATGCTCATCTCCGCCGCCGGCGACAGATGCCACTTCCCCACCGCGAACGTGTTATATCCCTGCTCGGACAAAATCTCGGAGAGGAAGGCATCATCCGCGGGAATCAGGCACGACAAGTTCGGGAACCCGTCGCTCGCCTCACCGATGGTGCCCATTCCGACGCTCTGCGGGTTCCGCCCGGTCAGCAGCGACGCCCGCGTCGGAGAGCACAAGGCCGTCGTGTGGAACTGGGTGAAACGTAGCCCGTGCTCGGCGAGCCGGCGCATGTTCGGCATCCGGACCAGACCGCCATACAGGTCCCACGCGCCGAACCCCATGTCGTCCCACACGATGAACATCACATTCGGAGCCCCAGGCGCTGCCTGCGGTTCAGCGTACGGCCGCCAATCCGACGTCGAGTCGCGCACGTCCTCACGAATCACACCATCAAAACCGGGCACAGCGCCTCCTGCGTTCCTCGCAATGACTCGACAATACCGCTCAAAAACAATCACCTCTCCCAATTTCCAGCCGGCGCCAGCGGGGCCCTTCACACATCCAGTAAGCCGGTCCTTCATCGTCATCGTCGTGTTCGACGGCGTGCAGGCATAACCGCAGAAGAACTCAGTCGCCGTAAGACCCGCCCGTGAAAGTGCCCGGTGAAGGTATGCCAACCGCAACAACTACTCAACCGCGGATCAGCACTGTGCAGGCGACTGAACTTATCGTGCTTACATTCGCAAGTCCCAGCTACGTCGAGCGGCGCCAACGCCGACGCCAGCACCCGACTCAGTTGATGTACGGTCCAGAGTTACTTGCGGAAAGTCCAGTTTCGGACGCGGCGTGACATCAATGACGACGACGAACGGTGCCCCTGGAGGGACTCGAACCCCCAACCCTTTCCTTAGGACGGAACTGCTCTTCCATTGAGCTACAGAGGCTGACTGCACGAGTTTATCTGCTTCGAGCGCGTGTGCCGACTGCACCAGCCAGCAGAAGTCATGGCGGCGGATCGAGGCTTGTCGCAGGTGCAGGGCCGCTGGACTTGTCATGGCCCCGCACCTGCGGCACTACGCCGATTCGGGTTCGGCATGTATTGAGACTAGGGCGGTTCGCAGGAACGCTCGCGGGGGTTGACAGCCGATCACATCATCCGAGCTGTCGCGTGGTTCCGCGTCCCGGTTTTCCCGATGGTTCTGACCATGAAGGCTCAGGGCGACCTGAGGCATGGAGGGAGGCGCTACGCATCGGGATCGACGACTTCATCCTCGCGGAGCACGCGCGACGGACTGAACGGGCAGAGGTAGCCAACGGGCACCAGATCGGGCCTGGGCACACCGATCCTCGTCGCCCGGGACGGTTTGAGCGCCGGAGTGACGCGGATGCCATGCTCTCGACAGACCTTCATGGCGTCATCGCGACTCCTCGTGGCGACCCGCGCTCGCGTCGGGCGCAGCCCCCGGATCCGCACCGGCGGTGTCGGTGGCCGAACCTGTCGAGTAGTACCGCACGAGCTCCTGCTCCTGAGTCGGATCGAGGCCGCCGTCGGAATCGATCCGAGGAGCGTGCTTGACCTGATCCTTGCTGAAGGGCACGGAGACGTCGTCGTTCTCCCAGGTCGCGTCGGTCAAGGGCACGAAGGTGGAATGGCGGGCGAGCGTTCCGACGTGCACCACCGCCCAGGTCGGATGCCCGTCCGTGGCGTCCACGAGAACCTGCGCGATCCGGCCGATCTTGTCATCATCGGTGCCGAACAGCGTGGCGCCGACGATGCTCTGGATGTTGTTCGATGGCAGCATCAGCGGGTCACCGGCCCAGGCCGGCGCGGTCGACCTTGCGATGGAAACGCATGCCGGCCGCTCCACCGAGCAGGGCGCCACCGAGGCTGGCGAGCGCGAGCGCGACTGCGGTGATCACACCCCCGAAAGTGACGTCGCCCTCATTGAGCGGGATGCGGGGGAAGCTGTTGAGGTTCGCCAGCACGTTGAACTGGCTCCCGGCGATAGCGCCGACGATCGCCACCACGACGGCGATCACGACGGCCCAGAGCCACACCGCGAGGCCCTGCTTCAGGCCGTCGAACCGCGCCATGCGTCCGGCGACGTATCCGCCGCAGTAGTACGAGATCAGGAGCACGACGACGAGGGCGATGGCGCCGACGATGCCGATCGTCGCTGCTTCACCTTCGTCGATGGAAGCCTGTCCGTCTGTGGCGCCGAGGCCCACCGCAGCGCCGGTTGCCGCGACGAGAGCGGTCAGGATGACGGCGGTTCCTGTCGCGGTGAGCCATCCGAAGAAGGCCGAACCGAACTTGATGCCGCCGAACCTCTCCCGCTCACGGTTCACTACCTCCTCGCGAAGTGTGCCGCGGTCCTCCAGCGGCACCGATCCCGCGGGGGCTGCGCTGGACGGAGTCGTCTGGGGCTGAGTCGTCTGGGACGGGGTCGTCTGGGCCGGCGTCGTCTGAGCCGGCATCGCCTGGGGCGGAGTCATCTGGGGCCGACCATCGTCGGCTTGTTCTCGGTTCGTCATCGTCCTGGATCCTGTCGTGGTGAGGCGTGCTGTGTCGTTGCTGCGAGGCCGGTCGGGGTGCGTCGCCCTTCGTCGGAGAGCGCTCCGCTCAGCGAGCGGCCTCCCCCAAGTCAGTCACCCTTTTCGGATTGACAGGCCCGGGTCGACTGATGCCGCCGCGGGGTCTAAACTCTGCGGACACGCGGTGACAGCGGAAGCCAGGCGCTAGCGGACACCCGCCGTAGGATGCCACCATGACGACCTGGCTCACCGAGGAGTTCATCGCCGGCGCGCAACACGAACCGCTCGCCGTGACATTCGGAGAACACGACCTCACCCTGAGACGCAGCGCCGCCCGACGGGACGGCACCCCCGGGTACGGTGCCGAGCTGGAGGTCGTGGAGGGTGACGTCGTGCTCGGATACATCACCCCGTACTCCGAGCACGAGCACGGAGCCGTCCGCGCGGATCAGTTCCACGTCGCGCTTCCGGTGCTGCATCGCACGCTAGACGGCGCACTCGGCGAGATCCTCTGACGTGTCGCAGGCCGACGCGAGCCGAAGCGGCGCGACGGCCGCTGAGCGCGTGACGCTTTCACGTCGACTCCGGATGCGTCGCTGACGGCATCCGTCAGAGATCACGGTCCCCCCAGCCAGTGCTCGATCCGGTGGGTGTCCGGCGCGAAACCATGGCTGACGCCGTAGAGAACGGCCTGCGTGCGGCTCGTCGCCCCGATCTTGCGATAGACGGAGCGGATGTAGGACTTGACGGTGTTGGGGCTGAGGTAGGTGAGTCGCGCGACCTCCGCGTTGCTCTTGCCCTGGGTGATGAGCGCGAGGATCTCGGACTCGCGATCGGTGATCCCCTCGAGCTTCCCCGGCCAGTCCAGGGCCGGTGCGCTCGGCGCCCGTCGGTTCTGCTCGCTGATCACGATCTCCCCCGCGTTCACCGCCTCGATGGCGGCGACGAGAGCCGCTGCCGTGAGCGTCTTCGACAAGTAGCCGTGCACACCGAGTCGGCGGGCCTCCGCGATGAGATCGGGTTGGAAGTTCCAGGTGTAGACCACCACGTGACGCGCACGCGGGTTGCGCATGAGTCCCGCGATCTCGGTCTGATCGGACTCCGGCTGCGCGAACGAGTCGTAGAGCACCACGTCGACGTAGTCCTCCATGGCGGCGTTGGCGTCGATCTCGGCCACCACGACCCGGTCGCGGTAGTCGTCGAACAGGTGCGCGAGTCCCTTCAGCACCACGTCGTAATCATCGACGAGGGCGACGGTGACTGGCTGGGAGGTCGGCGAGGGCATACCCCCTAGCATTCCACCCCCAGGGGTGTACAGCCACACCCGCAGGGGTGGTTGACTCCGTACTATTGCCGAGCGGCGGCCCGCGCTCCAACCGGTGCGCACCAGGCCGCACCCCGCTCGGCACCTAGAAGGAGAATACTCATGCTCGGCCTCATCATCAGCCTCATCGTCATCGGCCTCATCGCTGGCTTCATCGCTCGCGCCGTGATCCCCGGCAAGCAGAACATCGGCATCCTCATGACGATCCTCGTCGGCATCGTCGGCTCGTTCGTCGGCGGATTCCTCGGATTCCTGATCTTCCAGCACGACCCGATGGACGGCTTCTTCCAGCCCGCCGGCATCATCGGCTCCATCATCGGCGCGATCATCGTGCTGTTCCTCTACGTGCGCTTCGCCGGCGGCCGCAGCGCCGCTCGCCGCTCCTAGGCCCTGGACGCGAGGGCAGGGGAACAATCCAGACCCTCGGTGGCCACATGGCGACGCGCCCGACTCTCAGGAGTCGGGCGCGTCGTGCATTCCGCGCACGGCCGCGAACAGCAGACACCCCGCCCAAGACGGGCTACCGGATGCCGCGAGGCTACGCGGGCGGCGGGTAGAGGTAGAGCGCCGCATCGCCGACACCGATGGTGCGGCGGTGGTAATTGTGGTCGGAGTTCTGGTTGTACTCCTCGATCGTCACGGTGCCGTCACCGTTGACCGACTGAACGTAGGCGACGTGATTGCCCGTGAACCAGGCGACGGATCCGACGATCGGGTCGTGGCTGACCTGCCAGCCGTTCGCGTACCAGGCGTTCGCCCAGTTCCACGCGCTGCCGCCGCCGGGGGTGAGGTTCGACCAGACCCACCGGAACGGGCCGGTCGCGCCTGCATCGCGGTTGAGGCGCCAGGCGACGAAGTCGACGCACTCGCGATACTCGTAATTGAGGGGTGAGAGCACTCCCACAGGGCCACCGGGCCACGGATAGTCGTCGCCCTCCTGGCGCTGCGCGGGCGCCGAGTAGGCACCGATCTGCGCTGCCTGCTCGGCAGCGGCCTCCTCACGGGCGGCAGCAGCCTGAGCCGCGGCGGCCGCCTCGGCCTCTGCGGTCTGCCGGCGGATCTCCTCGCCGCTCACCGCTGTGTAGCCGTCGCGAGCGACGGTGACCTTCGCGGCGGAACTCGAGACGTCGACCTCCTGGGCGGAGGCGACGGCGAGCTCGTGGGTTCCGGACTCGGAAAACTCCGACCCGCCCGTGGGGGCGAAGGCGTATGCGGGCAGGGCGACGGTGAGGAACAGTCCGGGCACGACGACGAGAGCCACGATCGCGCCGAACGGATTCTTGCGCCGGCGTGCAGGCTGCGAGGTCGGGGTGGATCCCCGCGGAGGGGCTCCACCTCCGGATGCCGCACTGCGAGCTGCCGACGGCGAGACCGAGGCGCGCGCGGTCGGTACCGCGACGGGCGCCACCGCAGTGGACGCAGCCGCCTCGGGGGCGGCGGAAACCGTTGCCGGCGCGACCACGATGGGGGCTGTGCGCGGCTCAGCTGCATCCGTTCGCTCATCGCGACCGATGGTGGCGCCTGGCGTCGGCCACTGCTGAGCCGGAATGGATCCGGTCGGGGTCGCTGGCGATCCGTCTCGCTGGGCGCGGAGCGAACGACGAGTGGGGAGCTCGGCGGGTAGACCTGTTCCGGTGGTCTCCGGCGCCGACTCAGGTGCGAGTCGGTCGGGGTTGCCGGGTTCAGTCACAGATCGTCCTCCGGGGTGCTGGTGGCACCACGTCGTCGTACATGGGGGCACGTCGCCCGGTGGAGAGGGGGAGCTCCCGTGGCGCGACCTGCCCCAGACTACGTGATAGCCCCGAGGTTGTCACGAAGCGAAACGGGTACGCGTCCTGGCGGGTGTGAGAGGGCTCTCATTCGCTCGGATGCCGCCCGACGGGTGCCACGACGGATGCCTCACGCCGCCAGCGTCAGGAACTCGTCCCACTGCGGCTCGGAACGTTCGAAGCCGCGCACCAGCCACGCGGTGCCCTGCGGCATCGTCGGCGTGATGCGCAGATGCCAGCCCATCTCGTTCGGCGTACGATCCGCCTTCACGTTGTTGCAGCGCACGCAGCACGCCACGAGGTTCTCCCATGAGTCGCGGCCGCCGCGCGAACGAGGCAGGACGTGATCGATCGTGGCGGCCGACTTGCCGCAGTATCCGCAGCGGTGATTGTCGCGCCGCAGCACGCCGCGACGGCTCACCGGCACGTCGCGCGCGTAGGGGATGCGCACGTAGCGTGTCAGCAGGATGACCGACGGGCGATCCCAGGAACCCGACTGCCCCCACACAGGGTGATCGGCGTCGTACTGCAGCAGGACGGCCTTGCCGTTCATCACCAGGATGAGCGCTCGTTTGAACGAGATGACGGCCAGCGGCTCGTAGCCGGCGTTGAGGACCAGTGTGCGCATGTCTCTCCCTCTCGAATGAGGCTGGACGGCTTCCAGCCATTCGAACTACCCGGACAGGCGGGTCTTCAGGAGCGAGGGCGAACAGAAAAGGGCACTGTCACGAAGACAGTGCCCTACCAACCACACGAATGCGGTGTTGCGTGCGACTCGAATGCCGGCGCACGAAGGCACAGCGGTCATCCATGGTGCGGATGCTGCGTTGCTCGTGCATCGACTCTCCCGAGAACTCGTTTGTCAGAGCTTCAGGCTAAACCACACCGGAGGAACACTCACCATCAGGCACGCCGCACGCGCGTGACGTCATCCGTTCGTCACAGATCATTCACGGCGCTGTGCGATTTCCGGATGCCACTGACGAATGCCGTACCGATTCGCCAACGGATGCCACTCAGATGCCGAGGCGCACGATCGTGTAGTCGCCGGTCCAGATGGGCTGCACCCGCACGGACGCGCCCTCGTAGGGAGCGTGCAGGATGTTGCCGTTGCCGGCGTAGAAGCCGTCGTGGCCGTCCATGATGACGAGGTCACCGGGCTGGGCGTCGGCAAGGGAGATGGGGGTGCCCATGGCGCCTTGGCCCGAGGAGGAGTGCGGGAGGCTCACGCCGAACTGGGCGAAGACGTACTGCACGTAGCCCGAGCAGTCGAAGCCGGCCGGGGTGTTGCCGCCGTAGACATAGGGAACACCTTGGTACTGCAGCGCCACGTTGTAGACGGCGGCCAGGTCGAAGCCACCGGGGAACGGCGGGCTGGCGAGAAGGTCGCCCACGGTTGGACCGGAGAAGGCTGCGCTGTACGCGGTCATCTCGCTGGCGGCGGTGGCCGCGGCCTGAGCTGCTGCGGCCTGCGCGGCAGCAGCGGCAGCGGCGTCGATGGACGCCTTGGTCGTGGCGTCGTAGCCGTCGCGGGCGACGGTGATCGTGGCGGCCTGCTTGTCGACGGTCACCTCCTGCTCACCGGCCTTCATGGCACGGTTGACGTCGGACTCGGCGAAGGCCTGGTCGCCGACTCCGGGCGCGCTGGCGTAGGCGGGAAGCGCCACGGTTGCCACGAGGCCGACGGCGACGGCCATCACGGTGAGGTTCGAAGCGACGCCACGGCGCTTGGCGCGGGGCTTCGACTTCTCGATCGCAGCGCCGGGTACAGCCTCGATCGTTCTTGAGTTGTCTCGCGGGTCACGACGTGTGTGTAGCTGGGCCAAAGTCACCTCCGGCGCCTCCGACAGCCGTGAGGCTGGTCCGTCCACTGCGGGTATCGCGTGCGTATCGGAAGGTCAAGAGACGGGATGGGAGGCGTCTTGTTCCGAGTCCTTCGACCAGGGGGGATGGTCTGTGGGACTCCTCGACGCTAGCCGAAGGTCACGGTTATGTCACATCCTGTTTCCCGAGTGCGCGCCTTTGAGAGCGGTTTCTCAGTCTGGGGAGGACGACCGGATCAGGCCTCGACGAAGATGTGACCGGCTGACTCGTTGGGCAGTTCGAGGCCGCCGTCGACGCCGTCGACCTCGATGCGCACGTATGAACCAGCATTCGAGAACGACGCCTGGGCACCGGGAAGGATGCCGAACTGCTTGAGCTGCGCGAGGAGTTCCGGGTCGAATTGCACGGGTTCTGCGAGGCGACGAATACGGCCGGGCACTGCGGATCCGCCCTCGGCGACCAGAGCCACGATGTTCACGACACCCGTCATGAAGGGCGTCGACGCCGGCTCACCCAGCTCCTCCAGACCCGGGATCGGATTGCCGTACGGGGACTCGGTGGGGTGATCGAGAATCTCGAGGAGCTTCCGCTCCACCTGCTCGCTCATCACATGCTCCCAGCGGCATGCCTCCTCGTGCACGAACTCCCACTCGAGTCCGATCACGTCGGAGAGCAGGCGCTCGGCCAGCCGGTGCTTGCGCATGACGTGCACGGCCTTCAGGCGTCCGGCATCCGTCAGTTCGAGGTGGCGGTCGCCGGAGACGACCACGAGACCGTCGCGCTCCATACGGGCGATCGTCTGCGAGACCGTCGGCCCGGAGTGCCCGAGGCGCTCGGAGATGCGAGCCCGAAGGGGAACGATGTTCTCCTCCTCGAGATCGAGGATTGTGCGGAGATACATCTCCGTCGTGTCGATGAGGTCCGTCACTCACGCCTCCCCTGTCGCCTTGGCACGTACCCGGTAAGCCTACCCGTCCGTCGGCGTCACTCGCCGTCACCCGCTGGGGGCTCCATCTAGAATCTACGCATGCCCCAGCTGACCATCCCCACGTCATTCCTGCCCGCCGACGGTCGCTTCGGATGCGGCCCGTCGAAGGTGCGCGCCGAGCAGCTCGAGTACCTCGTCTCGGCCGGCGCCGCCATCCTCGGCACCTCTCACCGCCAGGCTCCGGTGAAGGATCTCGTGGGCCGGGTGCGATCCGGCGTCACCGAGCTGTTCCGCGCGCCGGACGGCTACGAGGTCGTACTCGGCAACGGCGGATCGAGCGCCTTCTGGGACGCAGCAGCCTTCGGTCTCATCGAGAACCGCAGTCAGAACCTCGTCTTCGGGGAGTTCGGCGGCAAGTTCGCGGCTGCCGCGAAGACCCCGTGGCTGCAGGCCCCCGACGTGCGCACCTCCCCTGCCGGGTCGCGCACCGCGCCGGAGGCCGTCGCCGGCGTCGATGTCTACGCCTGGACCCACAACGAGACATCGACGGGCGTCTCGGCTCCGATCGAGCGCGTGAACGGCGACACCGGCGCCCTCACCGTGATCGACGCGACCAGTGCGGCCGGTGGCATCGACTTCGACGCGTCGCAGGTCGACGCCTACTACTTCGCGCCGCAGAAGAACTTCGCCTCGGACGGTGGCCTCTGGCTAGCCCTCCTCTCCCCCGCGGCGCTCGAGCGCATCGATCGCATCGCGGCATCCGATCGCTACATCCCCGAGTTCCTGTCGCTGAAGAACGCCGTCGACAACTCGCGCCTCAACCAGACGCTCAACACTCCTGCACTCGCGACCCTGTTGCTGCTCGAGAACCAGCTCGAGTGGATGAATGGCAACGGCGGACTCGCCTGGACGTCGGCGCGCACCAAGGAGTCATCCGACGTGCTCTACGAATGGGCAGAGCGCGTCGACTACGCGACGCCTTTCGTGACGGATGCCGCCCACAGGTCGCAGGTCGTCGTCACCGTCGACTTCGTCGACGGGATCGACGCAGCCGCCATCGCCAAGACCTTGCGCGCCAATGGCATCGTCGACACCGAGCCCTACCGCAAGCTCGGCCGCAACCAGCTGCGCTTCGCGACCTTCGCGGTCATCGAACCCGACGATGTGCGCGCACTGGTGTCGTCGATCGAGTACGTGGTGGAGAACACGGCCGGCTGACTCGTAGACGCTCGCTCGCTCGTCCACCGCTCGCTGAGGGCCGAGCGAAGCGACCGCCCGAAGCGCGTCGAGCGAGCCGCCACGTCGGCGCGCATCGGCCGCGGACTCCGTCCGGGCCTCAGCGAGCGGCATTAGGGTCGATGCATGCGCATCTGGCTGAAGGACAGTGAGCGGAGACCCGATCCGGAGCCTGCCCGCGCCGATGGACGCAAAGCCGTCGTCGCGGGAACAGCCGTGTGGTTCATCGGCCTCATCGTCTGGTTCATCTGGGGTGAGATGCTCACAGACGCCGGCTTCGGGTGGTGGCTGTGGATGTGCCTCACCGGTATCGCGCTGGGCGTCATCGGCCTCGTGGTCGTGCTGGTGTCGCGCCGGAGCTGACCGCAGTCAGCTCCGGGCCGAGTCACTCGTCCTCGTCGTCGTCCGAGTCTTCGTCGGAGTCGTCGTCGTCATCGGAGTCGTCGTCGTCATCGGAGTCGTCGTCGTCATCGGACTCTTCGTCGTCGTCGGACTCGTCGTCGTCTTCGGACTCATCGTCGTCGTCCGACTCGTCGTCGTCTTCGGACTCATCGTCGTCGTCCGACTCGTCGTCATCATCATCCGACTCGTCGTCATCGTCGGACTCCGCACGACCATCACCGAAGACGTCGACATCGAGGTCGTCGTCGAAGTCCTCGTCGTCCTCCTCGTCGAGGTCGTCGGCGTCGTCGCCCTCGGCCGCGGCCTCGGCTGCCGCAGCGGCGACGGCCTCCTGCGCGGCACGGTAATCGGCCAGTCGGTCCGACCACGGCACCCAGTCGGGCGCGAGCAGGGCGTTCTCGCCGGGCATGAGCTCGGCCTCGAGCACCGTCGGCTCGGCGCCCTCGACGCGACCCAGGGTGACGGTCCAGTGCCAGCCGGGGTAGCCGGTGAGGCGCGTCTCGAACAGCAGCGACAGGGCGTGCTCGCCCTCGACGATGTGCCCGGCGGGATCGCCGATGGTCTCGACCGGCGTGATCTCGGCGAGAGCCGTACGGGCCAGGGCCTCGGCGGCGAGAAGCACGTCGTCGGCGACTGGAGCCGGAGCATCCGCGAGCGCCTCGGTGCCGTCAGCCTCGGGACCCGCGGCATCCGCCACCGTCACGTCATCCACGGCCGGCTCGGCATCGGGGGTGAGCTCAGCGTCCGTCGTTCCGTCGGTGTCAGGCATCCAGCTCGTCAGCCACCTTGCGCAGCAGCGCCGCGGTCAAGCGCGTCTTGCTGCTGTCGGGGTAGTGTCCGCGACGCAGGTCGCCGCCGACGCCGTCGAGGTACTTCACGAGGTCCTCGACGATGATCGCCATCTCCTGAGCTGGCTTGCGGTTGAGCTTCGCCAGGCTCGGCGGCGTGTCGAGCACTCGCACCGAGAGGGCCTGCGGGCCGCGCTTGCCCTCGGCGATGCCGAACTCGAGGCGGCTGCCGGCCTTGACGACAGCGCCGGCAGGCAGAGCTGACGCCGGCAGGTGCACCTGCTGTCCGTCATCGGCGCTGATGAAGCCGAATCCCTTGTCCTCGTCGTAGAACTTGACCTTGCCGGTGGGCATACTGAACCTCGTCTTGTGTACGGGCGCGCCGAATCGCGACGCAGTCCTGTTCCTAGTTTAGAGGGGCGACGGATGCCGCGTGCCGGCGACGGGCATCCGTTCCGCCGATCCGACCGCCAGCCGGCGTACGCACCCCGTTCGGGGCAGCGTCGCCGCGCACGGGCCCGACTCGGCCTGAATGCTCGTATTGTTGATCGGGTGACCTCTGAACCGACCAGCCCCGGCAAGCATCGCCTGGAGCGAGCGCTGACGTCGATGGCCGGGACCACCGTCGCCCTCGGCGTCCTCGCCATCGTCGTGCTCCTCATTGGCAAGGCCGTGGGAGCCGATCTATCCGGTGGCGTCTGGCCAGTCGTGCTCGTCATCCCGCTCATCGCCCTGCCGATTGGGGTTCTGTTCATCATCGCCTTCGTGATCGTGTCGGGCATGCGCCGCTCGCGAGAAGCCAAGTCGAGTCAGAGCTGATTCCTCTCCTGCCATGATCGCGCTGGCCGCCCTCGCACGATCGATGAGCGATGACGCTCTCGTCGGGGCGTTGCACGCGCGCGGGGTGCCCACCACGGGCATGCGCGATCTGTTCGATCTCGCGGAGTGGCTGCTGACGCCGACCTCGGTGCAGGCCGCCCTGGGCGACTTCGACCGCACGCATCTCGCCGTGCTGGGCGCGACCACCACCATCATCGCCGAGACCGGCGCCGAACCCGGGACTCCGGTCGGCTACGACGACGTCGCCGCGAGGCTCACGCAGCTGCGCACCGAGCCGATCACCGTCGACGAGGTGCGCGCCGTCGCCGCCCAACTCGCGGCCGTGCTTCTCTGCCGCGCCGACGACGACGGCATCGCCGTGTTCCGCGGTGTGGCCGAGCGCCTCGCCGAGTGGCCGGCTGAGGGGCTGCCCTCCTTCGCCGAGCTCGCCGCCCCGTTTCCCCCGACGCCCGTGGCCGAGAGCGATGTCGACACCCGCATGCTCGACGCCCTCGCTGCAGAGCGAGCGTTCTCCACGGTCGCTGCCATCGCAGAGCTCGTCACGGCCGTCGGCACCGAGCCCGCCCGCGAACTCGGCAAGGGCGGGCTCTCGCTCCCCGATGCCAAGCGCCTGGCCACGGCCATGTCGATCCCGATCGAACAGGTCGCCGGCCACCTCCGGGTCGCTGCTCGGGCCGCGCTCGCCGCCCTGAACGGCACCGACTGGATGCAGACCGACACCGGAGGCGACTGGCTGAACGGCTCGACCCCCGAGCGCTGGGCAGCGCTCGCCTCGTCCTGGTACGAAGCCATGCCCACTGACGTGCACGACATCCTGGCGAGCGCACGCGTGCCGTGGGGTCCCGGCATCCGTGCCTACGTCGCCTGGCTGTATCCGGCATCCGGCGCCGGCCTCGAGGGCCGCATCGACGAGTTCTCGGCTGATGCCGAGCTCCTCGGCATCACGGCGGGCAGCACGCCCGGTGCCGTCGGCGCTCTCGTGCTGCGCGGCGAGCTGACCGCTGCAGTCGAGACCCTCGACGGACTCCTTCCCCACGAGGTCGACAGGGTCTACCTGCAACACGACCTCACCGTCATCTCCCCCGGTCCGCTGGCGCCGCGCCTCGACGCCAGGCTGCGCACGCTGGCCGACGTGGAGAGCCGCGAACTCGCCTCGAGCTATCGCGTGACCGCGTCATCCGTCGAACGTGCCCTCGCCGTCGGCGAGACCGCCGAGTCGATGCTGGCCTTCCTCGGCGAGATCTCCCTCACGGGCATGCCGCAACCGCTCGGCTACCTCATCAGCGAGACGGCCGCCCGCTACGGCCGCGTTCGCGTGGGGGCCACCCACGGCGAGGAGCAGTTCCGCAGCTACGTGCGCAGCGACGACGAGTCGCTCATCGGACAGATCAGCGTCGACAAGACCCTCACCGCGCTCGCCCTCGTGCGCACGGGGACGCACAGGGTGGCGAGCCGGTTCGAGCCGAGCATCGTGTTCTGGGCCCTCAGCGACGCGCGCTACCCCGTCGCCGCCGAGAACGACAGCGAGCAGATCGTGCACATAGCGCGGCGTACCGTGCGTCGCCCAGCGCCACCTGCCAAGGCCGATCCTCTCGTCGACCTCGTGGTGCGGCTGCGGGCCGCGGATGCCGACATGGGCGAGACCGGACTGGCATTCCTCGCCCGCCAGATCGAGGCAGCGATACGCGAGAAGCGCACTCTGACCGTGAGCGTGCGGATGCCGGGAGGCACCGTCTCCGACTACCTGCTCGAGCCCACCTCTGTGGCCAACGGCCGCATGCGCGCCCGAGACCGGCGCGCGGACATCGAGCGCACCCTGCCGCTGTCGAGCATCGACGGCATCTCCTGAGCGGTCGGTCCGACACCGCACGCCGCTGTCGTGGCTCGGCGCACGTCGGCTGATACCACAGCGACCGACTGTAGGATTGACGGTTATGTCAGACGGACCCCTGATCGTGCAGAGCGATCGCACAGTGCTGCTCGAAGTGGCGCATCCGCTCGCCGAGGATGCACGCCACGACCTCGCCGTTTTCGCCGAACTGGAACGTGCCCCCGAGCACATCCACACCTACCGCATCACGCGGCTGGGCCTGTGGAACGCACGCGCCGCCGGTCACGAGGCATCCGACATGCTGGCGACACTCGAGAAGTACTCGAAGTTCCCGGTTCCGCAGACTGTCACGATCGACATCGCCGAGACCGTCGGGCGCTACGGCCGTCTGGTCATCGAGCGCAACGACGAGGGCGAGCTGGTGCTGCGGTCGACCGATGAGCCCGTGCTCACCGAGATCTCGCACGCCAAGCGCATCGCGCCGCTGCTCATCGGGCATCCGTCGTCGGACACCTACCTCATCGAGCCCTGGGCGCGTGGAGCCCTGAAGCAGGAGCTCGTGAAGCTCGGCTGGCCCGCTGAGGACCTCGCCGGCTACACGCCGGGCACGCCGCACGCGATCGACCTCGCCGAAGACGGCTGGAGTCTGCGCGACTACCAGAAGAAGGCCGTCACGAATTTCTTCGACGGCGGATCCGGCGTCGTGGTGCTCCCCTGCGGTGCCGGCAAGACCCTCGTGGGCGCCGGCGCGATGGCCACCGCGAAGACCAACACGCTCATCCTCGTGACCAACACGGTCTCAGCCCGGCAGTGGCGCGACGAGCTGCTGAAGCGCACCTCGCTCACCGAGGACGAGATCGGCGAGTACTCAGGCCAGATCAAGGAGGTGAAACCCGTCACCATCGCGACGTACCAGATCCTCACGGCCAAGCGGAAGGGCGAGTACGCCCACCTGGCCCTTCTCGACGCGCTCGACTGGGGCCTCATCGTCTACGACGAGGTGCACCTGCTGCCCGCCCCCGTGTTCAAGCTCACGGCCGAGTTGCAGGCTCGACGCCGCCTCGGCCTGACGGCAACCCTCGTGCGCGAGGACGGCCGCGAGGGCGACGTGTTCTCCCTCATCGGCCCGAAGCGCTTCGACGCCCCCTGGAAGGAGATCGAGGCCCAGGGCTTCATCTCCCCGGCGTCCTGCTACGAGGTGCGCATCGACCTGCCGCAGAGCGAGAGGCTCACCTACGCCGCCGCCGCCGACGACGAGCGCTACAGGCTCGCAGCGACGGCCCCGGCCAAGCTCGACGTCGTGCGCCAGCTCGTGGCGCGGCATCCGGGCGAGAGCATCCTGGTGATCGGGCAGTACCTCGACCAGATCGACGAGTTGGCCGAGGCGCTGAACGCCCCGAAGCTCACCGGCGCTACGCCCGTCGACGAGCGCGAGCGGCTGTACCAGGCCTTCCGCGAGGGCAGCCAGGAGGTGCTCGTGGTCTCGAAGGTCGCGAACTTCTCCGTCGACCTGCCCGAGGCGACTGTCGCGATCCAGGTGTCGGGCTCGTTCGGCTCGCGCCAGGAGGAGGCCCAGCGCCTCGGACGCCTGCTGCGCCCCAAGGAGTCCGGCCTCACCGCCAACTTCTACACCCTCGTCGCACGCGACACCGTCGACCAGGACTTCGCACAGAACCGTCAGCGCTTCCTCGCGGAGCAGGGCTACAGCTACACGATCCTCGACGCGCACGCGCTGGACGCCGTGGCGGCGTAGCCACACCGCTGATCGAGTAGCGCCGACGAAGTCGACGCGTATCGAGATCCATCCAGCGCTGACCGCTCGATGGTCAGCGGGTCTCGACACCGCTGCTCACTCCGTTCGCGGCCTACTCGACCGGCGTGGCGCGCGCGTACCTCAGGAACAGCAGCGTCTCCCCCTGCAGGGCATGCACGAGCTGCATCCGTCGCAGCTGCTCCGAAGCACCCTGCAGGATGCGGCCTGCATCGCCGCCCACGAGCACGGGGCTGAGGCTGAGGCACAACTCGTCGACGAGGCCGACGGCCACCAGCTCGCCGAACAGGCGGGGACCGCCCTCGCACAGCACCTGCGTATGACCGCGCTCGGCCAGGGCGGCCAGAGCCGCCTCTAGGTCGATGGCGCCCTCGCCGCACACCAGAACCTCGGCGATCCCGGCGAGCGCCTCACGCCTGGCGGCGGGAGATCCCGCGTGGGTGATCACGTAGCGAGCGGCATCCGTGCCCGTGAACACCTGGTGCCCGGGGTCGATGTCGAGGGACCCCGAGACGACGGCCAGCGGGAGGCCGACCCCGCCGTAGCCCTCTGCACGCACTGTTCCGGCCCCGACCAGCAGCACGTCCGCTGCCTCGCGGAGCACGCTCATCACGCGCTGGTCCTCGGCGTCGCCGAGGCCGCCGCTGCGACCGTCGAGCGTGGCGGCGCCGTCGAGCGACACGACGAAGTTCATGCGCACCTGCGGTGTCTCGCGCCGCTCCAGCGCATAGGCCGCCGCCAGTTCGTCATGCTCCAGCACGTCGCGCCTCCCACTCCGCCGCGGTCTCGGCACTCACGTTGTGGCGCAGCGCCACGGGCTCGCGCCATCCGGCCATCACCTCGGTCATGCGCATGGCGTCCACGGTCTGGCGCACGTTGTGCACGCGCACGATGCGCGCCCCCTGCATCACGCAGTACACGGCCGCTGCGAGCGAGCCCTCGACGCGGTCGCCCCGATCGCGGTCGATCGACTCACCGATGAAGTCCTTGTTCGACAGGGCCACGAGCGTCGGATGCCCGAGCGCCGTCACCTCCGACAGGCGGCGGGTGAGTTCGAGCGAGTGCAGGGTGTTCTTGTTCAGGTCGTGCCCGGGGTCGACGACGATGCGCTCGAGGGGTACTCCGTGCTCGTGAGCCCGGTCGACGCGCGCCCGCAGGAAGTCGACGACCTCGCCCACCACGTCGTCGTAGTGCGGCGCCGGATAGACGGTGCGCGGCTCGGCGAGGCTGTGCGTCACCACGATCGTGGCGTCGCTGGCGGCGACGACCTCGGCCATGCGGACGTCGTGGATGCCCGTGGTGTCGTTGATGACGTGGGCCCCGGCGGCTATGGCGGCTTCGGCGACGGCGGCGTGGAAGGTGTCGACCGAGATGACGGCGCCGGAGCCGCGCAGGGCCTCGACGACGGGAACCACCCTGGCGATCTCCTCCTCCACCGGGACCGGCGGACCCGGCGCGAACTTCGCGCCGCCGATGTCGACCCAGTCGGCGCCGTCGGCGAGCGCCCGGTGCGCTGCGGCGACGGCCGCATCCAGGGCGAAGGTCGAGCCCTTGTCGTAGAACGAGTCCGGTGTGCGATTGACGATGGCCATGACGGCCACCTCGCGAGAGAAGTCGAAGGTGCGCGGGCCGATGGTGCGCACGGGGTGGGCGATCATGCGGCGAGCAGGGAGTCGAGTGCCACGCCGGGATCTGCGAGGGCCGCGGGGTCGAGGCGCACGCCTGCGCGGATGAGCTTCTGCACGCTCTCGTTGACGTCCCACACGTTCACGTTCATGCCGGCGACGACGTGGCGGTCGCGCAGCCAGAACGCGACGAATTCGCGGGAGGCCAGGTCGCCGCGCACCACCAGGTCACCTCCGGCCGCGAGAGTGCCGTAGCCCGAGTACTCCATGCCCAGGTCGAACTGGTCCGTGAAGAAGTAGGGGATCTCGGCGTACTCGACGTCGACTCCGGCGAGCGCCCGCCCTGCCGCAGCTCCCTGCTTGTCGGCGTTCGCCCAGTGCTCCACCCGCAGCCGCCGGCCGAGCACCGGATGGTACGCGTTGGCGACGTCGCCAGCCGCGAACACGTCGGGAGCGCTCGTGCGGAGGCCGGCATCGGTCACGATGCCGTTGTCCACAGTGATCCCGGATGCCGCTGCCAGCGTCGTGTTCGGCGTGGCCCCGATGCCCACGACCACGAGGTCGGCGTCGAGCACTTCTCCCGTGCGGAGCACGACACCGTCCACGTGACCGGAGCCGTGCCCGGCACCCCGGATGGCGCTCACGCCCGAGTCCATCCGCAGCTCGACGCCGTTGGCGCGGTGCAGCTCGGCGAAGACCTCGCCGATGACCGGTCCCACGGCGGCCTCGAGCGGGATCGACCCGTGGCCGATGACGGTCACGGTGTTGCCGTAGGTGATCGCCGCTGCGGCGACCTCGAGGCCGATCCAGCCTGAGCCGATGACGACGACGTGGCGGCCGCCGCGGGCGATGGCGGCGCGCAGCACCGTCGAGTCGTGGAGGGTGCGCAGCGTGTAGACGCCGGTGAGCGAGCCGCCCGGTCCGGTGAAACGCCTGGGCGACGCCCCCGTGGCCAGCAGCAACTGGTCGTAGGCGAGCGTCTCGCCGCCGGCACGCACAGTGTGCGCGGCGGTGTCGAGCTCGGTCGCCTCGGCGCCCGCGCGCAGCGTGATGTCATGGGCGGCGTACCAGGCCGCATCCAGCGGGATCGTCGAGGCGGCATCGTCCGTTCCGAGCAGATAGCCCTTCGACAGCGGCGGCCGCTCGTACGGCGGCCGTGCCTCGGCCGCGAGGACGGTGACGGATGCGTCGACGCCCTCACTGCGCACGCTCTCGGCCGCCCGTGCCGCGGCGAGACCACCCCCGACGATGACGATCCGATGGTGAGCGCTCATGCTGCCGAGTCTTCCACGCCGCCCCCGCCGCGACCAGCGCCGGCGAGGATCATCGCTCGACTCCCAGCAGGCTCTGCGCTCCTCCGACATGCAGTACAGCGTTCACCCGACTCGCCTCCACGCGATTCTCAGGCGGGTTTCAGGAAACGCGCAGATACTAGGGTCATGGCTGACGGTCCCCGCATTCTCATCGTCGACGACGAACCCAACATCCGCGATCTCCTCACCACGAGCCTGCGTTTCGCCGGCTTCGCGGTGCGTGCCGTGGGAAATGGCGCACAGGCCATCTCCGCGGTCCTCGAAGAAGAACCCGATCTCATCATCCTCGACGTGATGCTGCCCGACATGAACGGCTTCGGCGTGACCAAACGCCTCCGAACGGCTGGCTACACGGCGCCGATCCTCTTCCTCACAGCGAAGGATGACACCGAGGACAAGATCACGGGCCTCACCGTCGGCGGCGACGACTACGTCACCAAGCCGTTCAGCCTCGATGAGATCGTGGCCCGCATCCGTGCCATCCTTCGCCGCACGATGCACGCCGACGAAGAGGCCGTCATCCGCACGGGCGAACTCACCATGGACCAGGACACCCACGAGGTGCTCGTGGGCGAGATCCCCATCGAGCTCTCCCCCACCGAGTTCAAGCTGCTGCGCTACCTGATGCTCAACCCGAACAGGGTGCTCTCGAAGGCGCAGATCCTCGACCACGTGTGGGAGTACGACTTCAACGGCGACGCCGGCATCGTGGAGAGCTACATCTCCTACCTCCGCCGCAAGCTCGACCAGCACTCCACCGAGCCGCTCATCCAGACCAAACGCGGCTTCGGCTACATGCTGAAGAGTTCGAAGGGCTGATTCCCGGGAGTCCGACGGGTGATGTGCGGGTGTCGGTGGGCTGACGCTCAGACTGCGTTCGTAGACTGGCGCCGCCATGCATGAATCACTCTCCGAGCGGTGGAACCGCGTCTCCCTGCGCAGCAAGATCACCGGCGTCACGGTGCTCATGCTGACCCTGGGACTCCTGGTCTCCGGCATCGGAACCATGGCGATGCTGCGCCAGTACGTGACCCAGCAGGTCGACCAGCGGCTGGCGACCATCGCCAGCGGCAATCTCGATAAGTTCTTCGGCCCCGATGACGACGCCGAGATCACCTCAGTCACGAGCGACTCGACCGCGACCGATTACTTCGTCGCCGTCTTCGACACTGAGGGCGATCCGATCGCCCACAACTGGACGACGCGATCCTTCAGCGATCTCCCCATCATCGAGGGCACCCTTCCGCTTGCGACGACGAGCGACCTCGACGGCGCGATCACGGAGCTGCGCGACTCCAAGGGCACGGCGTTCCACGCCATCGCCGTGCCACAGAAGCTCGATGAGCAGGGCGCGATGGGCACCACCCTCATCGCTGTCTCGATGCGCGAGACCGACAACATCATGGCCACGTACCTGTCGATCTTCCTCGGCTTCGGCATCGGCGTGGTGATCCTGGGCGGCCTGATCACCCGGATGCTCGTGACGACGACGTTCTCACCGCTGCGCGAGGTGGAGCGCACCGCCGCCGCCATCGCCGACGGCGACTTCAGCCAGCGACTCGGCGGAGCGACCCCCAACACCGAGGTCGGACGCCTCAACCGCTCGCTCAACACGATGCTCAACCGCATCGACCGGGCCTTCAAGGACCGCGCCCGCAGCATCGAGCAGATGCGCCGCTTCGTCGGCGACGCCAGCCACGAGCTGCGCACTCCCCTCGTCTCGGTGCGCGGCTACGCCGAGTTGTACCGCATGGGGGCACTGCAGACCGCTGAGGACGTCGCCCAGGCGATGGAGCGCATCGAGAAGGAGGCCATCCGCATGGGCGGCCTCGTGGAGGACCTGCTCTCCCTGGCCCGCCTCGACGAGACCAAGCCGCTCGAGCTGGCTCCGGTCAACCTCGTGCCGATCGCCCGCGACGCCGCTCTCGACACCATGGCGTCCTCGCCCGACCGCACCGTCACGGTGATCCTCCCGCCGATCGTCCGGCACCACGACGAGCCGGCGGATGCCACCGACAACGCCCTCGATGCCGCGAGCACCCCCGAGCGCCTCGGCACGAGCAACGCCACGGGCCCGGTCGCCTTCGCCGGCGCCACGCTCGCGCGCCTCCGTGGGCGGCGCTACCGCAAGGCCGATGCGGCATCCGTCGCCTCGGGAACCATCGTGGCCTCGGCCGTCGCCCCGTCGCCTCATCCATCCGAAGCTGCAGAAGCCATCGTGCTGGCCGAGGAGAACAAGATCCGCCAGGTGCTCACCAACCTGCTCGGCAACGCCATGCGCTTCTCACCCTCGGGCAGCCCGATCGAGATCGGCGTCTCCATCGACGAGTCGACCGACCGCGCCGTGCTCTCGGTCATCGACCACGGTGACGGCATCCCGCCGCAGATCCGCGAGAAGATCTTCCAGCGCTTCTGGCGTGCGGACACCTCGCGCACCCGCGAGACCGGCGGCAGCGGGCTGGGCCTGGCCATCGTCTCGGCCATCATCGCCGCGCACAACGGAACCGTCGACGTCGTCGAGACACCGGGTGGTGGAGCGACGTTCCGCGTCTCGCTGCCGCTGGCGACCTCGCCGTCGGCACCGCAGTCGCTCGACGCCACGGGAACCCCCACAGCGGCCGTTCCCGCCGTCTGACCCCTCCCCCGGTTCGCGGGTCGCGGCATCCGTCCACGGAGAACGGATGCAGCGCGGCCGCCCGCGCGTGCCGGCCTAGTCTCGTGACCTCACCCCGTCGGAGAGGACACACCACCCATGACCAGCTACCACGTCGACAGCGACGCCGTCATCCAGACCACCCAGAGCGCCCACGGCTCCATCGAGCGCATCCGCACCGAGGTGCAGGCGCTGCTCGGCCAACTCACCAGCCTCGAGGGCTCGTGGAGCGGCCAGGCCTCGGTGGCGTTCCAGTCCGTGGTCGCCGACTGGAGGGCCACCCAGCAGCGGGTCGAGGAGAGCCTCGTAGGAATCACGACGGCGCTCGGCAACGCCGGCCAGCAGTACGCGGAGACCGAGCAGGCCAACCTGCGGCTGTTCGGGCGCTGAGCCCGCGGCCCGGTCGCTCGGCCCACCTTCAGCGCACGGGCGCATGATTCTCCGCGGGCCGATGCAGCGAGGGTGGGCCGCCGGGATCGCGGGCAGACGAGCGCAGACGCGACAGAGGGCGCCTCCCGTGATGGGAGACGCCCTCTGTCGTTCAGTACTGCGAGACCTGCACTTCGGGCGCGCGCTGCGCGCGGCCCTCCGTGCTGATCCTTCGGTTGAGCTTTCGCCTGCGGCGAATCCTCAACCTTCGGATCAGAAGTCCATGCCGCCTGTGGGGTCGCCGGCCGGAGCCGGGTTCTTCTCGGGCTTGTCGGCGACAACGGCCTCGGTGGTGAGGAACAGGCCGGCGATCGACGCTGCGTTGAGCAGAGCCGAGCGGGTGACCTTCACCGGGTCGTTGATGCCGGCGGCCAGCATGTCGACGTACTCGCCGGTCGCGGCGTTGAGGCCCTGACCGACGGGGAGGTTGCGCACCTTGTCGACCACGACGCCGGGCTCGAGGCCGGCGTTGAGAGCGATCTGCTTGAGCGGAGCGTCGATGGCCACCTTGACGATGTTCGCACCGGTCGCCTCGTCGCCCACCAGCTCGAGCTTCTCGAACGCGGTCTTGCCAGCCTGGATGAGGGCGACGCCACCACCGGCGACGATGCCCTCTTCGACGGCTGCCTTGGCGTTGCGCACTGCATCCTCGATGCGGTGCTTGCGCTCCTTGAGCTCGACCTCGGTCGCTGCACCCGCCTTGATGACGGCGACGCCGCCGGCGAGCTTGGCGAGGCGCTCCTGGAGCTTCTCGCGGTCGTAGTCCGAGTCGGTGTTCTCGATCTCGGCGCGGATCTGCGCGACGCGGCCGGCGATGGCCTCCTCGTCGCCCGAACCCTCGACGATGGTCGTCTCGTCCTTGGTGATGATGACCTTGCGAGCCTTGCCGAGCAGGTCGAGGGTGGCGTTCTCGAGCTTGAGACCGACCTCCTCGGAGATGACCTGGCCACCGGTGAGGATGGCGATGTCCTGCAGCTGGGCCTTGCGACGGTCACCGAAGCCCGGAGCCTTGACGGCGACGGACTTGAAGATGCCGCGGATCTTGTTCACGACGAGCGTGGCCAAGGCCTCGCCGTCGACGTCCTCGGCGATGATGAGGAGCTGCTTGCCGGTCTGGATGACCTTGTCGACGATCGGCAGGAGGTCCTTGATGTTGGAGACCTTGCCGTTGACGATCAGGATGTAGGGGTCTTCGAAGACGGCTTCCTGACGGTCGGGGTCGGTGACGAAGTACGCCGACAGGTAACCCTTGTCGAAGCGCATACCCTCGGTGAGCTCGAGCTCGGTGCCGAAGGTGTTCGACTCCTCGACAGTGACGACGCCCTCCTTGCCCACCTTGTCGATGGCCTCGGCGATGAGCGCGCCGATCTCGGGGTCTCCGGCGGAGATGGAAGCGGTCGCGGCGATCTCCTCCTTGGTCTCCACCTCCTTGGCGTTGGCGACGAGCTCGGCGGTCACAGCGGCGACGGCCTTCTCGATGCCGCGCTTGAGGCTGATGGGGTCTGCACCGGCAGCGACGTTGCGCAGGCCCTCGCGCACGAGTGCCTGGGCGAGAACGACCGAGGTGGTGGTTCCGTCACCCGCGACGTCGTCGGTCTTCTTGGCGACCTCCTTGACGAGCTCCGCACCGATCTTCTCGTACGGGTCGTCGAGCTCGATCTCCTTGGCGATGGAGACACCGTCGTTCGTGATGGTGGGGGCGCCCCACTTCTTCTCGAGGACGACGTTACGACCGCGCGGGCCAAGCGTCACCTTGACGGCGTCCGCGAGGATGTTGAGTCCGCGCTCGAGGCCACGACGGGCCTCTTCGTTGAAAGCAATGATCTTTGCCATGTGTGATTCTCGTCCCTTCCCGGACGTTTCAATCTGCGTCTAGTTAGCACTCAATCCAAACGAGTGCTAATTCGATTCTGGCACTCTGATGCCGCGAGTGCAAGCCGGTGCGACGCTGCGGGAAGGCAGTCTCTACTGCAGAGTGACGGAGCCCACCCCATTGGGGACGAGCTCGATCCAGGTGTTGCCCGGCGCGAGCCGGACGACCACGTTGTTGGCGTCGACGAAGCGAATGGGGCTGGCCGCATCGGCCTTCGACCAGGTCGCGTTGACGGTCTTGCCCCCCGTGGACACTGTCGCCGCTCCGGAGCCGATCATGATGGTCTTCGGCACTTCGCCATACGTGCCGTCGATGTCCACCCGCATCGTGACGACGTTGGTCGCCTGCAGCTGCTTGCCGGCGGCGTCGAAGTCGGGGGCGCCCTCCTGGTTCCGGAGCCAGACCTTGGCGGCTTCGTCCCAGGTGAAGTTCGGATAGCGCTCCGACGAGAAGGACACCGCGATGTTGGAGGTCGGCGCGCCGTCGAGCGCCGCCGTGGACGTCGCGATATCCGTGGAGTATGCCCACTGCTGCTGTGGCGCAGCGAGGTCGGCCGCCTGGTCCACGGCATCCGTCGCGTGCAGGATGACGTTGTGCGGAGCATCGTGCACGTCGTTCCTGTAGAAGATGCCCGTCGTGTCGTAGTCGAAGACGAGGTTCTTCACGGGGGTGGCCATCATCATGTCGACGAAGATCTGCTGCCCACCGGAGTAGGCGATGATGCCGCCGAACGGTGTGATGATGTCCGGGTCCATCGGTCGGATGGATCGCACCGGGCCGATCTCATCGGGGATGTCGGACTGCCATACGGCCGCGTATCGCGTGAGGCCTCCTTCGACGAGTTCCTCGAAGACGACGTCGGTGCGGTCGAGCCCGAACTGAGGCCGCGCTTCCTCGTGATTGTCGATCTTCGCTGCGACCGACGGATGCTCGAGGCTGCCGGCCGGAACCGTGGTTCCACGCAGCGGGGCGATCTCCGTGGCGGCAGGGGGCTCGAACGTCGACACGTACGCAGCCTCGGTGGAGGTCGGGGTCGGGGTGGCCTTCGGAGGGGTCGCCGTGCACCCAGCCGCCAGCAGGACGACCGGCAGCACGACGAACGTGGCCAGTACAGCGTGTCGACGCATCCGCACCCCTCTGTGAACCCATTCGACAGACACTGCCGATCCTCGACCAAACACTAACGCCGCCCGGTCACCCGGACGGCGTTAGGACACGGGCTATGCCCCCAGATCGTGCTGATCAGGCGAGTCGGACCGACTCGGCCTGAGGACCCTTGTTTCCGGTTCCGACCTCGAAGACCACCTGCTGGCCCTCTTCGAGAACCTTGTAGCCCGCCATGTCGATGGCGGAGTAGTGAACGAACACGTCCTGACCCCCACCATCGAGCGTGATGAACCCATAGCCCTTTTCAGCGTTGAACCACTTGACGGTTCCGTTCGCCATTCGTTGCTCCCATTGCTGTGTAACTCGCAGCACCTGCCCAAATGCCTGTACCGGGCCTGTCGCAGTGAACTGCGCCTGCATCCCCGCTCTCGCGGAAATTGTTCGACCAGCACCAGATGTTACTGAAATCGACGGCGACGACAAGGGATCGAACGCTGCTTTTGATCGCAGATTGGCAACGATTCGTCACACACTCCGCCGCAGGCGCTCGAAGCGAGCGTCAGGCGGGCGATTCGTGGTCGGATCCGATCACGAGCACGAGCTGCGCCCCGGCTTCCGCGAAGTCCTGCGAGAGTTGCACGTCCGCACCGGGAACAGCGGCTGCGAGACCGCGTGCCGCGCCTTCCAAGGTGGCGTCGGCGTAGTACACGACGGTGTCCTTGTAGTCCTGCTTGTCGGCGTTGGATGCAGCACCGACAGTCCAGCCGGCCGCACGCAGCGTGTCGGCGACCTCCCCGGCCAGGCCGGAGGTGGCGGTGCCGTTCAGCACGGTGATGCTCACCGACGGGTCCTGGGTGGGAGTCGCGGTGGCCGTCGCGGCCGGTGTCTCGGGGGCGGTGGTGGCGCCCGGAGCCGAGTCCAGACCGGTGTTCAGCAGCATGATGGCCACGGCGCCGATGACCACGAGCACGACGGTGGCGAGCGCCGCCCAGCCGAGGGCGATCCAGCCACGGCCGCGCTTGCGGGGGGAACGGTGGGCTCCGACCCGCTCGAGATCCTTGGGGATGTCGTCGAAGCGGTCTTCAGGGTACGAGGTGGCCATTCTTCCCGGTTCAGTTCGTGTCGTCAGTGGTGCCGAGGGAACGCCGTCGGCGTGCCGCAGTGCGAGCGTCGCGGAGCCGCTGCAGCCTCTTGACGAGCATGGGGTCGTGCGCGAGCGCGAGCGGCGAGTCGATGAGGGCTCCCAGCACTTGATAGTAGCGGGCCGCGGAGAGACCGAATTCGGCCCTGATCGCCTGCTCCTTCGCGCCGGCGTGTGCCCACCACTGCCTCTCGAATGCGAGAACAGCCTCGTCCCGCTCCGACAGGCCGGACGACGCGCGCGCCGTGTCGCGTCGGGTCTCACCCGTCTCGGCCATGCGCACCTCCCACAGTCGACCGCGACCGGTTCGGGTCGGCTTGCGGCCATCATATGCACGAGCGATCGTGCGGTAGCTGAGCGTCACCCGGCTCGTCGGAATGCGATCATCGATACGGGCGTTGTCCCACGACGACGCCGAATCCCCGGAAGGACCCCCATGAGTTACCAGGTATCGAAGTCCGACGACGAGTGGCGCGAGGAGCTGGGCGCCGAGCAGTTCCAGGTGCTCCGCGAGGCGGCGACCGAGCGCCCGTGGACGGGTGAGCTCCTCGACGAGGAGCGCGGCGGGATCTACACCTGCGGCGCCTGCAGCGCCGAGCTGTTCAAGAGCGGGACGAAGTTCGATTCCGGATGCGGCTGGCCGAGCTTCTACGAGTCCGTGCGGCCGGAGGCTGTTCAGCTGATCGCCGACACCACCCTCGGCATGGAGCGCACCGAGGTGCGCTGCGCCAGCTGCGGGTCGCACCTCGGCCACGTGTTCCCCGATGGCTTCGGCACGCCGACCGGCGACCGCTACTGCATGAACTCGATCGCGTTGAACTTCACGCCCGACGCCTGAGCCTCAGGCCACCCGGCGGAACTGACCCCAGTTCACCCCTGCGACCACGACGGCGGCGAGAGCGAGCGCCGTGCCGACCACCGTCGACACGGCGAGCGATCCCGCGTGCCCGGGCAGCATCGTGTCGATGACGATCGCGGCCACGAGCTGGCCGGCGATCATGGCCAGCGAGAGGACGAGCGTTCCGGTGATGCGCACCAGGACCGCTGCCGCAGCGATGAAGACGCAGCCGATGGGGCCGCCCAGGTAGAGCCACGGCTCGCTCGGCAGCGATTGCGGCCAGCCGGCGGCGACGGCGTGCACGAGGAAGGCGACCAGGAGCACGACTGTGCCGACGGCGAAGTTGCCGACAGTCGCCGTCAACGCGCTGTCGGCGCTCTCGCGCACCCTGCCGTTGACCGCCTGCTGCCAGCCGAGTCCGAGTCCGGCGAGGAACGGCAGCACCAGCATCCAGAAGGGAGCGTCGCCGTTCAGCTGCGTCGCCACCGAGACGACGACGGCGAGGATGGCGAGGCAGGCGCCGACCACCCGCGGAACCGTCAGATGGCGGGGGCCTCCTGAGACGAGGGTCGTGCGGTCGACGAGCAGTCCGCTGATCGACTGGCCGGCGACGGTCGCGACGCTGAAGAGCGCGACACCGAGCACGGCGGCCGTGAGGCCCTGGCTGAGCACGAGGAACGCGCCGGCAGCCCCGCCGCACAGCATCCACCAGCGCAGGCGCCCATCTCGGAGGGCTGTCGGCAGACGGCGGAATCCTTGGCGCCCCGGCCTCCAGAACGCGAGAGCGATGAGCAGGATGACCAGGCCGCTGCCGAAGGAGATGAGCGCGGCGGCGAAGCCGTCTCCGAGCCGCTGCCCGAGTTCGCCGTTGATGCGCGACTGGACGGCGACCAATACACCGGCGACGACAGCGCAGGCGACGGCACCGATGACCACCGAGCGCGCCGGGGCGTCGTGCGGAGCATCCGTCGCGGCGGGCGCGTCCTGCTGTGTCACGTGTCTTCCCCCGATCGGGGCCGGCTGCGGGACTCGAACCCGCAACCCCCGCTTTACAAGAGCGGTGCGCTACCAATTGCGCCAAGCCGGCAGGAAGCCTCGCGACTTCGAGAGTCGATCCTATCCGAAGTGCACACCGTGCTCGAACGACGGATGCCCGCCCTCACGATGAAGGCGGGCATCCGTTCAGCCGGGCAGGCGGCTCAGCCGGCGGGCGTGGCCGTCGGGGTCG
Source organism: Leifsonia stereocauli (assembly GCF_038432415.1). NCBI lineage: Bacteria > Bacillati > Actinomycetota > Actinomycetes > Micrococcales > Microbacteriaceae > Leifsonia > Leifsonia stereocauli. The sequence goes on along the minus strand of NZ_JBCAUN010000001.1, from coordinate 30,926 downwards.
GCGTCGACGTCGAGTAGGTCTCACCTGCGGCCTGGATGACGAAGGAGGCAAACTCCTCGGGGTCGGTGAGCGAGCCGGAGTACTGCTTGCCGTTCACGAGGACGGTCGGAGTTCCGCCGACGGCCTTGAGGTCGGAGTTCGGGATGGGCTCGTTGAGCGCGCGATCCGTCGAGGCCTCGACCCAGCTCGAGAACGTTCCGAGCTTGCCATCCGTGATGCACTTCTCGACGCTGTCGTAGGAGCCGACACCGGCGTCCTTGGCGACGGCGGCGATCTCCTCATTGGACAGGCCAGCCGTGCCCTCCTCGGGCTGGTTGGCGAACAGCGCACTGTTGAACACGAAGAAGTCGTCGGGGCTGTAGTTGGCGACGCAGGCGGCGGCGTTCGCGGCGCGGCTCGAGTACATGGTGCCGGCCGACTTGGTCTTCAGCAGGGCGATCGGGTGGATCTCCAGCGTCGCAGCGCCGGATTCGAGCCACTTCTGCATCTGCTCCGCGTTCGTGGTCTCGAACTGGTTGCAGTAGGGGCAGAGGTAGTCGAGGTACACCCGGATGTTGGCGACCTTGCCACTCTCGTCAGGCACCGTCGGCGTCGGGTTCGCTCCGGCCGCGAGCGCGGGAGTGGTGACGGCCTTGAGGCCCTCGCCGATCACGATTCCGTCGCTGGCCATGTTCTTCGGGCCGGGTCCTGCAGGCTTGACCGACTGCACGATGATGAGCGCGACGATGGCCACGACGGCCACGATCGCGATCGCGATTCCGCCCTGGAGCAGGACTTTGTTGCGCCGATCGCGCTTCTTCTGCTCCTCGCGCAGGAGGCGTGCCTTTTCACGGGCTTCCTCACGGCGCTGGTTCTTCGTCGGACGGGGGTCGCTCCCGTTGGTCATGGGTCCTCGCTTGAAAATGCGTCGGGGGGCCGCGGAGAAGACCGCGGATGGCTGCAGGCAAAGCCTCGAAGATAGTAGGCCGACAGTCTGGGAATTGCCCAACCGGGGCCTGAACGGGGGGTGGACCCCGATGCCGGCGCCCCCGCGGAAGATGTACCCCCCGATTCGGTGTCATCTCCTCTGCGTGCCATACTGACACTTGGTCACCGTCGACCGATGGCGACCACCATCCATTCACTACGGATCGTCCGGCACGTACCTGCCGGTGAAGGAGAAGCAGAACCATGGCATCAGTCACTTTCGACAAGGCCACCCGCCTGTACCCCGGCGGCACCCGCCCCGCTGTCGACCAGCTCGACCTGCAGGTCGCCGACGGCGAGTTCCTCGTTCTCGTCGGCCCCTCCGGTTGCGGCAAGTCCACGTCGCTCCGCATGCTCGCCGGCCTCGAAGAGGTCAACGACGGCAACATCTTCATCGGAGAGCGCAACGTCACCGACGTTCCCCCGAAGGACCGCGACATCGCGATGGTGTTCCAGAACTACGCGCTGTACCCGCACATGACCGTCGCCGAGAACATGGGCTTCGCACTCAAGATCGCCGGCGTCGGCAAGGACGAGCGCGCCAGCCGCGTTCTCGAGGCCGCCAAGCTGCTCGACCTCGAGCCGTACCTGAGCCGCAAGCCGAAGGCTCTCTCGGGTGGTCAGCGTCAGCGCGTCGCCATGGGCCGCGCCATCGTGCGTCAGCCCCAGGTGTTCCTCATGGACGAGCCGCTGTCGAACCTCGACGCCAAGCTGCGCGTGCAGACCCGTACCCAGATCGCATCGCTCCAGCGTCGCCTCGGCGTCACCACGGTCTACGTCACGCACGACCAGACCGAGGCACTCACCATGGGTGACCGCATCGCCGTGCTGAAGGACGGCGTACTGCAGCAGGTCGGAACACCCCGCGACCTGTACGAGCAGCCGAACAACGTGTTCGTCGCGGGCTTCATCGGAAGCCCGGCCATGAACCTCTTCACGGCCGACATCGCCGACGGCGGCGTGAAGTTCGGAAGCGCGATCGTTCCGATCGAGCGTCAGGCGCTCGACAGCGCGACCGGCTCTACCGTCACCGTGGGCGTGCGCCCCGAGGACATCACCGTCTCCGCGACGGCCAACACCGGCCTCGAGGTCGATGTCGACCTGGTCGAGGAGCTCGGAGCCGACGGTTACCTCTACGGTCACTCCACCATCGACGGCAAGCGCACCGACATCGTCGCCCGCGTCGACGGCCGCATCCACCCGAACGCCGGCGACAAGGTCTACCTCACGCCGACGCCGGGCCACGTGCACGTCTTCGACGCCGAGAACGGCTCGCGCCTCCTGCACCAGGCGATCGCGCACTGAGGACTCGAACGCAGAGAGGGTCCGAAGGCCGAGCGATGGATCGAGTAGTGCCGGCGTAGCCGACACGTAACGACATCCAGTGCCGGCGAAGCCGACGCGTAGCGAGACCACATCCTGATTCAGAACGGCCGGCGGGGACTCCCCGCCGGCCGTTCGCCTTTCCCCGGAACGGTAGGCTCGATCCTCATGAGAGGCTCCCTCACCATCACCTCGGCGGTCACAGACCCCGCGCTGCTCGACCTGCCGTGGGACCAGCCCCTCGACGAGTGGTCCAACGACCACATCGCCGTGCTGCCCAAGGGCATCTCGCGCCACCTCGTGCGGTTCGCCAACCTCTCGGGTCACGTCATCGCGGTCAAGGAGACCACCGAGGTCATGGCCAAGGGCGAATACGAGATGCTGCGCACGCTGCAGCGCATGGAGGTGCCGTGCGTCGAGCCCGTCGCCGTGATCACCAACCGGGTCGACGACGAGGGCGACCCGCTGCCCCCGGCGCTGGTCACCCGGCACCTCAAGTTCTCGCTCCCCTACCGCGCCCTGTTCTCGCAGACGCTGCGGCCCGACACGGCGACCCGTCTCGTCGACGCCTTGGCCGTCCTGCTGGTGCGCCTGCACATGATCGGCTTCTTCTGGGGTGACGTGTCGCTCTCGAACACGCTGTTCCGCCGCGACGCCGGCGCCTTCGCCGCCTACCTCGTCGACGCCGAGACCGGCCAGCTCTACACCGGCGGCCTCTCGAACGGGCAGCGCGAGAACGACCTCGAGATCGCCCGCGTGAACATCGCCGGCGAGCTCATGGATCTTGAGGCCGGCGGTCGCGTCGCCGACGAGCTCGATCCCATCCGCATCTCCAACGGCATCGTGGAGGCGTACCGCCTGCTCTGGAAGGAGCTCACGGGCTCCGAGTCGTTCGACTCGTCTGAGCGCTGGCGCATCAGCGAGCGGGTCGACCGTCTGAACAAGCTCGGCTTCGACATCGAGGAGCTCGCCATCCGCACCACGGATGAGGGCTCGACCGTGCGCATCCAGCCGAAGGTGGTCGACGCCGGCCACCACCAGCGCCGCCTGCTGCGTCTCACCGGCCTCGACGCCGAGGAGAACCAGGCCCGCCGCCTGCTCAACGACCTCGACTCCTACGCCGCCACCTACGGCAAGAACGACCTCGACGAGGAGATGGTCGCGCACGAGTGGCTCATGCGCGTCTTCGAGCCCGTCGTGCGCGCGATCCCCCGCGACCTCAAGGGCAAGCTCGAGCCCGCCGAAGTGTTCCACCAGCTGCTCGAGCACCGATGGTACATGGCGCAGAACGCCGGCCACGACATCCCACTGGCCGAGGCTGTCACCAGCTACATCAACGACGTGCTGCGCCACCGCCGTGACGAGGCCACGATGATCGATCCGCCCACCGGCGCCTTCACCGTGCCGATCTCGGTGATCGGCGACGACGACGGCGACGACGGCGACTCCACCACCGACACCGACGAGGACTGGCGCCTCAAGGTGTGACGGGCGTGGTGTCCTGCTCGTAGGCCGCCTCGTCGACGTGCCAGGTGATCATGCCGTCACGCCCCCAGTCGATCGTGAGCGTCAGCAGCTCAGGGTTGCCCGGCCTCGTGGCCGTCTTCTCCATGCGCAGACCCCGCTCGGCGATCTCCTCGGCGGTCGCGCACTCCGACACGGCGCGCACTCCCGAGACCACCGACACCAGGCAGTAGGCGCCGTCATTGCGGATGGCCGCGAAGATCTGCACGTCGTCATCGCTGACGATGTCCGACGCGAGCTGCCTGAACGACTCCCTGACGTAGCCCAGGACGACGGCGTCCCCCGGGTTGGCCGTCGGGTAGGCGAGGCTGTTGAAGACGGTCTCGAGCATCGCCGTGGGCGCGGGCGTCGGCGGCTGGGCGGCGAGTACGGCACGGTTGACGGCCTCGACCGCCGTGACGGCGAGAGCGCCGATCAGCACGCCAGCTGCGAGGCCGATGATGAGCATGCGGCGGCCGGACCTGCGGCCGGCGCCGCGAGGAGGGTCGCGCACCGCGTCGGTGAGCGGTGCGTCGGGAGCGGCATCCGGAGCCGCCGCCTCGACCTGCGGGGTCGCAGCGGCAGCAGCCACCCGTCGGTCGTGGAGCATGAGCTCCCAGACCGACGGGCGCATGCTCACGCGTTCGCCGGTGTCCGGGTCGACGAAGCTCTGCTCGGCCTCGTCGGCGGAGGCGCGGGCGTAGACCCGCTGCACCAGCCGGTCCCGCTCCGCGTCCTGTGTCACCTCGCTGTGACTCCTCCGCTCAGGCCATGCGTCAGCGTTCGGCGCGCAGCTTCGAGATCTCGTACAGGGTGACGGATGCCGCGATGCCGGCGTTCAGCGACTCGGTGGCCGAGCTGATCGGAATCGACACGACGGCGTCGCAGGTCTCGGTGACGAGGCGCGACAGGCCCTTGCCCTCGCTTCCGACGACGACGACGACAGGACGGTCGGCCAGTTCGAGGCCCGGGAGCGAGAGCTCGCCGCCGCCGTCGAGGCCGAGCACGAACACTCCGGCGTCCTTGAACGCCTTGAGCACGGCGGTGAGGTTCGGAGCCATCGCGACGGGCGTGCGCGCTGCAGCTCCGGCCGAGGTCTTCCAGGCCGATGCCGTGAGGCCTACGGAGCGGCGAGCGGGAACGATGACGCCGTGACCGCCGAAGGCAGCCGTCGAGCGGATGATCGCGCCGAGGTTGCGCGGGTCGGTGATGCCGTCGAGGGCGACGAACAGCGGCGTCTGGCCGCGACCGATGACCTCCTCGAGCAGGTCGACGGGGTGCGGGTACTCGTAGGGCGGAACCTTGATGGCCACGCCCTGGTGCACGGCGTCGCGACCGGCGAGGCGGTCGAGCTCGGGGCGCATGACCTCGAGGATGGGGATGTCGCGGTGGTTGGCGATCGAGAGGATCTCCTTCACGCGCTCATCCATCTCGACGCGGGCGGCAACGTAGAGGGCGGTCGCGGGGATCTTCGCGCGCAGGGCCTCGACGACGCTGTTGCGACCGGTGACGATCTCGGCCTCCTCGCTCTTGGGCTTGGTGCGGCCCTGCGAGCGGGTGTCGGGGCGACCATTGGCCGCCGTGCGCCCACCCGAGGAGTTCTTGCCACCGGCAGCGGTGTAGCGCTCCTGCGCCGCCTTGCGCTTGCCTGCGGGGTGGTACGGGCGGTCCTCTGCCTTGGGAGTGGGCTTCTTGCCCTCGAGGGCCTGACGGCCCTGCCCGCCCGAGCCCACCTGGGGGCCCTTCTTGCCCTTGCGTACCGCGCCAGCGCGCGACTTGCCGCTACTCGACTTCATGATTCAAGACTCCAATGCGCACCCGTCGGGGTGTCTTCGATGGTGATGCCCGCCGCAGAGAGCTCCGCGCGGATGCGATCAGCTGTCGCCCAGTCCTTTTCCGTACGTGCGTCGGATCGATCGGCGAGAAGGCGACCTACCAGCATAGCAAGAGCCTGCTCCGATGCCGCATCGCCCGAATTCGCCCACTCGGGCGCACCCGGATCGATGCCGAGGACCCGCACCATGGCGAGCACGGAACCATGGGCGGATGCCGCAGCTCCGAGGTCCTCAGCGTCGAGCGCCGCGTTCCCCGCCCGCACGGTGTCGTGCAGAACGGCGAGGGCCTGCGGGACGGCGAGGTCGTCGTCCATCGCCTCGGCGAAGGCGTCGGGAACCTGGATCGCTCCGGTCGAGGCGAAGCGGGTGTCGGCGAGGCGCCGGGCAGCCCGATCGAGGAACCCCGCGATGCGGTCGACGGCCGCCTGTGCCTCGGCGAGTCCGCCGGGGCTGTAGTCGAGCGTCGACCTGTAGTGGGCCTGGCCGAGCAGGTAGCGCACGGCGAGGGGCGAGGCCGCTTCGAGCAGCTCGGAGGCGAACACGGAGTTGCCGAGCGACTTCGACATCTTCTGGCCCGCCACGTTCACGAGGCCGTTGTGCACCCAGTAGCTCGCGAACGGGAGACCTGCGGCCGTCGACTGCGCCAGCTCGTTCTCGTGGTGCGGGAAGCGCAGGTCGAGGCCGCCGCCGTGGATGTCGAAGGCGTCGCCGAGGTAGCGCTGCGACATGGCGGAGCACTCGATGTGCCAGCCGGGCCGGCCGTCTCCCCACGGTGACGGCCACGACGCCGATGCCGGCTCGGCCTCCTTAGCGCCCTTCCAGAGCGCGAAGTCGCGAGGGTCGCGCTTGCCCCGGGGATCGGCATCCGTCGCCGCCTCCATGTTGTCGCGGTTCTGGCGGGTGAGCTCGCCGTAGGCCGGCCAGCTCGCGGTGTCGAAGTAGACGTCGCCCGTGCCGTCTGCGGCGGCGTAGGCGTGGCCGCGCTCGATCAGCTCCGCGATGAGACGCTGCATCCGGTCGACGGATGCCGTCGCCCGTGGCTCGTACGTGGGGGGCAGGATGCCGAGCCTGGTGTAGCCCGCTGTGAACTCGAGCTCCACCCTGTAGGCGAGCGCCCACCACTCCTCGGCCGACTCGGCCACGCCGGCGAGGATCTTGTCGTCGATGTCGGTGACGTTGCGCACGAAGGTGACGTCGTTGCCGCCGTGGTCGAGCCAACGTCGCAGGATGTCGTACACGAGGGCGCTGCGCAGGTGCCCGATGTGCGGGCTCGACTGCACGGTCGGCCCGCAGACGTAGATGCCGACACGTCCGGGAACGAGGGGAACGAAGTCGCGGAGCGACTGGGTCTTCGAGTCGTAGAGGCGCACGGTCACGGAATCCAGACTAGCGGCGGCAGCGCGCCTCGCCCGGAATCAGCGCACGGTCAGCAGCGCCGTCGCGATGGCGGCGATGCCATCGCCCCGGCCCGTGAACCCGAGCCCGTCCGTCGTGGTCGCCGAGACGCTCACCGGAGCACCCAGAGCAGCGCTCAGCACGGACTCGGCCTCGGCCCGGCGTGGGGACAGCTTGGGGCGGTTGCCCAGCACCTGCACCGACACGTTGCCGATGCTGAAGCCGGCCTCCTCGACCAAGCGCCGCGCCTCGGCGAGGAACACGGCGCCGTGGGCTCCGGAGAACGCGGGGTCGGCCGTGCCGAACACTCCTCCCACGTCGCCGAGCCCGGCTGCGGCCAACAGCGCGTCGCAGATGGCGTGGCTGGCGGCGTCGCCGTCGCTGTGGCCGGAGAGTCCGACCTGGCCCGGCCAGTGCAGGCCGACCAGCCAGAGCTCCTCCGCAGGATCATCGCTGAAGGCGTGCACGTCGGTGCCGGTTCCGACGCGGAACGCCGATGCCGCGGGCCGGGCGGGGGCGGCATCCGTCACCAGCTGCTCGGCGCGCGCGAGGTCCCATGCCGTCGTCACCTTGAAGGCGAGCGGGTCGCCGGAGATGGCGAGCACCTCTCCCCCAGCTGCCGCGACGAGGGCGGCATCGTCGGTGTGGTCGTCGGCTGCGTCGGCGTAGGCGACGTCGAGCTGGGCGCGGGGAAAGCCCTGCGGGGTCTGCACGGCCGAGAGCTGCGATCTGTCGACGGTCTCGAGGATGCGCCCGTCGGCGTCGACGCGCTTGATGGTGTCGGCGACGGCGAGGCCGGGGATGACGCCGGCTCCGGTGGCACGCACGGCGGCGATGACGGCTTCGTGCTGGCGCGTCGGGGTGAGGGCGCGGGCGGCGTCGTGCACCAGGACGACCCGTACTGACTCGACGACGGCGCCGAGCCCCGCTGCGACGGACTCCTGTCGCGTCTCGCCTCCCGTCACCAGTGTGAGGTGCCCGGATGCCGATCCGGCGACGTCGGCGGCGATCGAGCGCGCCTCCTCCAGTCCGTCGGCTGGAGCCACGACGACGACCTGCACGGGCTCGGGCAGGGCGAACACGGCGCTCAGGGCGTGTGCGAGCAGGGGCCGCCCCGCGAGTTCGACGAAGGCCTTCGGCCTCCCGAGCCCGAGACGCGTGCCGCTGCCGGCGGCGACCACGATGACGGCGACATCCGGGGGCGTTTCAGTCATGAGCCGAGGCTATCGCGTGCCCATCGGTCGATCGGCGCGACGGGGCGGTGCCACGGTGGCGCGGAATGCGAAACGCGCCTCCCCGATGGGGAGACGCGTTTCGGATGATCTGGTGGACCGACCGGGTCTAGGAGGCGAGAACCTCGTCGAGCACGGTGGACGCCTTCTCCTCGTCGGTCTTCTCGGCGAGCGCGAGCTCGGAGATGAGGATCTGGCGGGCCTTGGCGAGCATGCGCTTCTCGCCGGCCGAGAGGCCGCGGTCCTGATCGCGGCGCCACAGGTCGCGGACGACCTCGGACACCTTGATGACGTCTCCAGAAGCGAGCTTCTCGAGATTGGCCTTGTAACGACGTGACCAGTTGGTCGGTTCCTCGGTGAACGGGGCACGCAGCACCTCGAACACGCGGTCGAGGCCCTCCCGTCCGATGACGTCTCGCACGCCGACGAGGTCGACGTTCTCAGCAGGTACTTCGATCGTGAGATCGCCCTGCGTGACGTTCAGCTTGAGGTAGACCTTCTCTTCGCCCTTGATGATCCTGGTCTTGACTTCGGTGATGGTTGCCGCACCATGATGCGGGTAAACGACGGTTTCGCCGACCTCGAAAAGCATGAATATATGTCCCTTCAGCAACCTCCAGAATACCACAGGCTGCATGGTGGTAAGGTTCGCCTCCGCCAGCGCCCCGCGCGCCCGCGAGACCGCTCGTGCGCTAGGCTCGACACCGGATTTCATCGCGCCCGACCACGGGTTCCCGTCACGGGGGCGCAGAGCTTGGGAGGCACTGTGAGAGGGCGTATCGCGTCATCCGTCATCGTTGCGGCTGCGATCATCGTCGGCACCGCCGGCTGCGGCCTGGTCGCGCCGCAGGCGACCACGTACCACTACTTCGCCAGCGATGGCGTGAGCGGCGACATCGGTGAGATCGGGATCCGCAACGCCGTCATCGTGACCGACAAGGGGAAGCTCGGAAACCTCGTCGTCACCATCGTGAACTCTGGGTCCGAGGATGCCGAGATCACCGTGCAGCACGAGTCGTCCAACGGTAAGAAGACCGTCACGATCGACGCCCCGGCCAACGAGACCACGCTCTTCGGTCCGGCTGACGGCGAGCAGGTGCTGCTGCGCGACCTCGACGCCGAGCCCGGTTCGCTCCTGGACGTGTACTTCCAGTACGGCGACGAGGAGGGCGAGGACCTCCAGGTTCCCGTGCTCGACGGCGGCCTCCCCGAGTACTCCGACCTGCTGCCGATCGACGTCATCGAGGGCAAGGTCGGCGAGGTCATCTCCCAGTAACGCGGTTCCGCGGCATCCGCCCGCAGAGATCGAGAACGCCCGGCCTCCACGAGACCGGGCGTTCGTCGTCGCAGCAGATGGGTGGTGCTACTCCTCGAAGCGATAGCCGAGACCGCGCACCGTGACCAGCATCCGCGGCTCGGACGGAGTCTTCTCGATGCGGGACCGGATGCGCTTGATGTGCACGTCGAGCGTCTTGGTGTCACCGAAGTAGTCGCTGCCCCACACGCGGTCGATGAGCTGGCCGCGGGTGAGGACGCGCCCGGCGTTGCGCAGCAGGAACTCGAGCAGCTCGAACTCCTTGAGCGGCATCGGGGTCACGACGCCATCGACGGCGACGGTGTGCCGCTCGATGTCCATGCGCACGCTTCCGGCCTCGAGCAGGGTGCCCTCGTCGCGGTCGTCGTCGGTGTGGCGACGCAGGATGGCGCGGATGCGGGCGAGCAGCTCGCGGGTGGAGTACGGCTTGGTGACGTAGTCGTCAGCGCCGAGTTCGAGGCCCACGACGACGTCGACCTCGGAGTCCTTCGCCGTCAACATGATGATCGGCACGCTCGAGCGTGTGCGGATCTCGCGGCAGACCTCGGTGCCGGAGAGCCCCGGGAGCATGAGGTCGAGCAGGATGAGGTCTGCGCCTGTGCGATCGAACTCGGTCAGCGCGCTCGGCCCGTCGGCCGCGACGGTCACGTCGTAGCCCTCGCGCTCGAGCAGGAAGGCGAGCGGTTCGCTCAGTGCGGTCTCGTCTTCGACCAGGAGGATGCGTGTCACTGGGGGTCCTTTTCAGCCTTGACGGCGTCGATCGGTGCTTCGGGGAGACGGATGGTGAAGGTGGAGCCGCGACCGGACTGCGACCAGACGCGCACGTCGCCGCCGTGGTTCTGCACGGCGTGCTTGACGATGCTGAGGCCGAGGCCGGTGCCTCCGGTGTTGCGCGAGCGCGCCTCGTCGACGCGGAAGAAACGCTCGAAGACACGATCGAGGTCTTCCTCCGGGATCCCGACGCCCTGGTCGGTGACCGCGATCTCGACCGCGCCGTCCGTGCTCTTGACGCCGACTCCCACCCGCGTCCCGGGCAGGGAGTAGTTGATGGCGTTCGCGATGAGGTTGTTCACGGCCATCACGAGCAGCGACTCGTCTCCGAGAACCTCGGCGCGGCTCTTGTTGCGCACGGCAAGGGCGATGTCGCGTGCCTCGGCGACGACGCGGTTCTGGTCGACGGCGGCGGCCACGATCTCGTCGACGGAGACGAGATCGGGCTTGGAGAGCACGTCCTGGGACTGCAGCCGGGAGAGGTCGATGATGTCCTGGGTGATGCGCGCGAGCCTGGCCGACTCCTGGGTGAGCCGGTGCGTGAAGCGGCGCACCTGCGCCGGCTCGTCTGCAGCCATGTCTATCGCCTCGGCGAGCAGGCCGACCGAGGCGATCGGGGTCTTCAGCTCGTGCGAGATGTTCGCGATGAAGTCGCGGCGCACGTCGTCGAGGCGCTGTGAATCGGTGAGGTCGTCTCCCAGGAGGAGCACGTACCGGGATCCCAGGCGCGCCGCCCGCACGTCGAGCACGATGTTCGACTCGCCGAAACGGCTGCGGGCGATGGTGAGCTGCTCGGCGACGGGCTCTCCCGTGCGACGGACGCGAGCGACGATCTCGATCAGCTCAGGATGCACCAGGGCGTCGAGGCGTACCAGCCCGAGGACGAGCGCGGCATGCGACGACGCGAGCACGTTGTTCGAGGGATCCACGACCACGGCCGGGGTCTCCAGGGCGTCGATGACCTCCGCGATGCCGTCGGGCACTGACGGGTTGACCACCGTCGCGGCGTGCGTTCCGCGCCGCTCTGCAACGTGCAGGAGCGCGATGAAGCCGCCGCCCACCACCAACCCGAGTGCCAGGGACAACAGCACCAGCCAGGTGGTATCCATGGCATCAGAGTAATGTCTCCACCGAGCACCCGGCCGCCGCATCCGTCTCGCGGGAGGTCTACTTTAGGGAATGTTCAAACCTGCGGCACCCGCCGTTAACCTTCTCTCGCGACGATGGGGTGGGGCCACGCGGGCTCCGTCTACCCGCATGCATTCCTGCGTGCGCCTTCGAATGACAAGAGGATTCACACGTGCGCGAAGTATTCCAGCTGGAACTCCGAGAGGTGCAGGACCGCCTCGTCGAGATCTCAGAACTCGTTGCGACCTCGATCGACAAGGCGACGCGCGCGTTCAACGAGTCCGATGTCGCCCTCGCGGAGGAGTGCATCGAGGATGACGCTCGCATCGACGAGTTGGCCGTCGCCCTCGACGAGCTCGCCATCACCATCCTGGCGCGTCAGAACCCCGTCGCCCGCGACCTGCGCATCGTCGTGAGCGCGCTGCGCATCAGCGCATCGCTCGAGCGGATGGGCGACCTCGCCACGCACATCGCGCAGCTCGCCCGCTACCGTTTCCCCGACAAGGTCGTGCCGAAGAGCCTGCGCCCGACATTCGCCGAGATGGGCCGACTCGATGTCGAGATCGCCCGCAAGCTCACCGAGCTGCTCAGCTCTCAGGAGGTCGAGCTCGCCGAGACCATCCGCAACGACGACGACAAGATCGACGCGCTGCACCTCAGCGTGTTCGACAAGGTCCTCGGCGAGAAGTGGAAGGGCGAGACCGTCGACACCGTGGACGCGACGCTGGCCAGCCGCTACCACGAGCGATTCGCCGACCACGCCGTGGCCATCGCCAAGAAGGTGCAGTACCTGGCTACCGGCGAATGGGTGCCCGAGAGCGCCTGAGCGCGATCCGTCCCGCTCGAACCTGAAAAGCGAGGAACTTCTCGCCCGAATCACCGCATCCGGGAGCCGGATGCCGTGATTCGGGAGAAGTTCCTCGCTTTTCGGTTGACGACGGTTACTTCTTGCCCTGCGCGGCCACGGCGGCGGCGCCTGCTGCTGCCGCCTCGGGGTCGAGGTACTCACCGGCGCCGAGCGGGGCGAGGTTCTCGTCGAGGCGGTAGACCAGCGGGATGCCCGTGGGGATGTTGAGCTCGGCGATGTCGTCGTCCGAGATGCCGTCGAGGTGCTTGACGAGCGCGCGCAGCGAGTTGCCGTGGGCGGTCACCAGCACGGTCTTGCCCGCCTTCAGGTCGACCGAGATGTCGGACTCCCAGTAGGGCAGCATCCGGTCGATGACGTCCTTCAGGCATTCCGTGCGCGGGAGGTCTGCATCGGGGAGGTCGGCGTAGCGGGGGTCGCCGACCTGCGAGTACTCGGCATCGTCTGCCAGCACGGGCGGCGGCACGTCGAAGGAGCGACGCCAGAGCTGGAACTGCTCCGGGCCGTACTTTTCCAGGGTCTCGGCCTTGTCGAGGCCCTGGAGAGCGCCGTAGTGGCGCTCGTTGAGACGCCAGGAGCGCTTCACGTCGATCCAGAGGCGGTCTGCCTCCTCGAGTGCGATGTCCGCGGTCTGGATGGCGCGGGTGAGCACCGAGGTGTGCAGGACGTCGGGCAGCAGGCCCGACTCGGCGAGCAGCTGGCCGGCGCGTTTGGCCTCGGCGCGGCCCTGGTCGGACAGGCGGACGTCGACCCATCCGGTGAACAGGTTCTTCTGGTTCCAGTCGCTGTTTCCGTGGCGCAACAGGATGAGGGTGTAAGGCGCAGTCATGGCTCCAATCTATCGCTTGCGATACTGGGGAGCATGCCCGTCGGATCCGTCACCCGCGGCACCACGAACACCAACCGGCTGCGTCGCGTCGACCGCTGGATCGCGGAGCTGCCCATCCTCCGCACCACCGAGGACCCCCTCGTCATCGACCTCGGATACGGCGCCAGCGGGGTGACGGCGCTCGAGCTGCACCAGAGGCTCACGAAGGCGCGCGCCGATGTCGAGGTCCTCGGTCTCGAGATCGAGCCCGGCCGTGTGCGCACGGCCACCGAGCAGCTCGCGATCGTGAGGGCCGGGACCACGGGCTTCGCCGCGGATGCCCGGGTGTCGTTCGCGCTCGGCGGCTTCGAGGTGCCGCTCCCCTCCGGTCGGTGGCCCGCCGTCATCCGTGCATTCAACGTGCTGCGCCAGTACGACGAGGCCGAGGTTCCCGATGCGTGGGCGCTCATGGCCTCGAGGCTTCAGCCCGGTGGGGTGCTGGTCGAGGGAACCTGCGACGAGATCGGGCGGATCTCGAGCTGGGTGGCTGTGACTCCGGATGCCGCGCAGAGCCTCACGATCAGCCTGCGCCTCGCGGAGCTGGAGGCGCCGTCGATCGTGGCCGAACGGCTGCCGAAGGCGCTCATCCACCGGAACGTGTCCGGGGAGCGCATCCACAGCCTGCTCCTCGAGCTGGACCGAGCCTGGCAGGTGAACGCTCCGCTCTCGGTCTACGGACCGTCGCAACGCTGGATCGCCGCCGTCCGGATGCTGGCGGATGCCGGCTGGCCCGTGCGCGGGGGCGTGCGGCGCTGGCGGCTCGGTGAGCTCACCGTGGACTGGGCGGCCGTGGCGCCCCTCCCCATCTCTGACGCTCGCTGAGGTCCCGTGTCCGCTCATCCCGCTCGCTGAGGCCCGCGCCCGCTCATCCCGCTCGCTGAGGCCCGCGCCCGCTCATCCCGCTCGCTGAGGCCCGCGCCCGCTCATCCCGCTCGCTGAGGCCCGCGCGAAGCGCGCGGCCGAAGCGCAGCAACGAGCCGCGGGCGCACGTGCGCTTCGAACGCGGACTTCGTCCGGTTCTCAGCGTGCGGGACAGCTACGCCCGTGGAAGCAGATCCCTGGCCTCGTCGGCGTTCATGCCCGTCGCAGCGAGGGCGTCGACGATGTACGGCCGCATCGCCTGCACGAGGTTGCGGTCGGCGAAGTCGCCGTCCGGCGCCATCCCCGCCGGGTCGAGATGGCGAGCCACCTCGATCAACGACTGTCGTGCGACAGGCTGCAGGGAGACATCCGTCAACGACTCGCTGATCAGCTCCACGCTCACCCGCACCCGCGCCAGGAGGTCGGCGACGGCGGGCCGCGGCGCACCATCGCGGGCGACGTAGGCAGCACGACGGGCGACGACGCGCAGGCTCCTGGTGCACAGCTCGATCGCGGCCTGCATCGACGCCTGTCTGGCCAGGTCGAATCGGCGGCGGCGCAGGAACGGCGACAGCCGAGCGATGGCCACGCCAGATTCGACGGCGTTCGACCAGGCATCGGTCAACGGCTGCGTCGCCCGTGCCCGCGCCAGGGCCGAGTCCGCTCTCTTCGCGGAGCCCTCGGCGAGCGCCGCCGAGAGGTCGGCGAGGATGCCGTCGTGCTCGGCGAGGATGCGCAGCCCGGCGCGCGTGGCCGCCTTGCCCGGGTCACGCGGAATGAGCACTGTGGCGAGGAGGGCGAAGGCACCGCCGACGAGCGCGTCGACGGTGCGGGTGAACGGACCGCCGGCCGGCAACGGCGAGAGCATGACCAAGGAGCACTGCACGGCGGCCGCCACCGCGAAGGCCGGGTTCGGCAGCAGGAACCGGGCGACGAGCATGGTGAGGGCGAGCGCGAAGGCGTACTGAACGAGGCCGACCCCGAATCCGAGCAGCAGGAGCTCGGCCAGTGCGATGCCCAGGGTCATCCCGAGCACCGTCTCGAGCACGCGCACGGGTCGCGCGTCCCGCACGAAGCCGAGGGCGGAGATGACCACGATGGCGGCGATCAGCGGCGATTGGTGCCCGATCACGTAGTGGGCGAAGGCGAAGCTCGCCACGGCGGTCACGGTGATCTGCGCGACGGGCGGCAGGGCGTCCCTAGTGCGCGCCCACGCCGCCGCGGTGTCGAACCGCGGCCGCATCAGCGGCGGATGCCGAGCCGCGGCATCCGCGGGATACCGGCGGTGGATCCGGCCTCGGGAGGCACGACCACGACCTGGGCGGCCGCGACGATCTCACCGGTCTCGGCCGTGTGAACCTGGAGCGGTGCGTCGACGGGGACTCCGCGGCGGATGACGGCGAGCGCGATCGGTCCGAGTTCGTGGTGGATGGCGCTCGACGTGACGCTCCCCACCCCGCGCCAGCCGGCCTCGGACTCCGGGCGCTTCTTCTCGGCGAAGACCTCGTCGCCGTGAGCCGGAAGGACGGTGTCGGAGCCGTCGAGGTGCAGCATCACGAGACGGCGCGGCGGGTGGCCGAGGTTGTGCACCTTCGCCACGGTCTCCTGGCCTCGGTAGCAGCCCTTCTCGAGGTGCACGGCGCTGCGCAGCCAGTCGAGCTCATGCGGGATGCTGCGCTCATCGACCTCGGTCGAGAACCGCGGGCGCCAGGCGGCGATGCGCAGGGCGTCGAGGGCCAGGGTGCCGGCCAGGACCGGGGCTCCCGTGCCGGCTCGTTCGGCGAGAGCGGTGAGCGACGCTCGCGGCACCAGAACCTCGCTGAAGTTCCAGGCGCCAGCGGGATGCTCGATCTCGGAGGCGTACTGCCAGCCGCCCACGGCGATCTCCGACCACGGGTCGCGCCAGACGAGGGAGACGCCGTTCGGGGCGGCGATCTCGAGGCCGACGGATGCAGCATCCGTCGCCATGGTGCCGATGGTGGCGAACTCCTCGGTGCGGTCGGCCACCTCGACACGCAGCGTGAAGCGCATGCGGTCGAGCCAGCCGAACAGGCCGGCGGTCTCGACGCGGTCGACGAGCAGCCAGCTCGTGACACCGTCGTCGAAGACGTGGGCGTCGTACTCGATGCGGCCCTGCGGGTCGAGGATGAGGGTCTCGGACGACTCCCCCGGCGCCAGACGGTCGAGCGCCTGGCTGGAGATGGAGTTGAGCCAGGTGAGGCGGTCGGGGCCGGTGACGCTCACGATGCCGGCGTGCGAGAGGTCGACGACGGCCGAACCATCCTCGAGGCGGCGCTGCTCGACGTTCGGGTTGCCGTAGTGGGCGGCCACCCCATCGTCGACCCCGTCGGCACGAACTGCACCGGGGGTGGCGAGGAGGGGGGAGACGGCATCCGTCATCGTCATCACTCGACCTTCGCGAGTCGGCCGGAGGAGTGCGTGCGCAGGTCCTGGCCGAGGGCGGCGATGTCCCACGCCCAGAGCAGGTGCGAGTCGACGAGACCGTAGAGGCGGGTGGCCGCCGAGTACGGCTTCGCGCCCTGTGTGCGCATGACGGCATCCGTCGCCAGATCGATGCGGGGTCCCTTCACCTGGCCCAGGTAGAGCTCGGCGACGCCGCCCGGGTGCACGAGCGTCACCTCGAGGTCGAATCCTCCTGCGGCGTTGCGCAGGGTCTCGACGGCCTCGGCGTCACGGAATGGTCGCTCGCCGACTCCCGGGAGCATGGCAGGACCGGCATCAGCGTCTCCGAGCTGGCGGCTGAGACGCCAGTACCCGGTCTCGGTCACCAGCGGCGTCGGCTCCCCGCCCGCCTCGGTGGGGAACAGCCAGCTGTACGAGGTGTAGTTCAGGTGGGGCAGGCCGTCGTGACTGAAGCTCACACGCTGACCGAATTCGTGGGTGACGGATGCCTCACCGACCGTGTAGTCGATGACGCCCGAGCCCTCCCAGACCCCGAGCAGCCACGAGAGGGGAACCAGCTCGGCCGGAAGCTCGACGGGCAGCTCGATCATCGGGTGTTACCGCTGCCCCCGGAAGAGCTTGTAGACCACGACGCCGGAGACCCACGCGATCGCGAGGCTCGCAAGGCCCAGAAGTCCGAGGTAGAAGAGTTCGAGGAAGATGAGTTCGCCGCCGGCCATGGGTCGAGTCTATCCCCGCTCGAGGACCGTTCAGAGCGTCGCGGCGACCACGATGCCGGCGATGGCGGTGATCACGACGCTGCCCACGAAGCTCGCGACCACGCGCGAGACGAATCCGTCACGGCGGCGGGTGGCGAGCTGCACGCAGAAGGCCGCGATCGCGCACACCGCGAGGCTGAGGCAGAGGCCGCCGAAGCGGTCCTCCGGGGCCACGGCCGCGAGGACCACGACGGCACCGACGGCAGCGAGGATCCAGACGGCGACGATTCCGGCGAACGTCACAGCGGGAGTCAGCGGCACTTCGGTGTCGGTCATGCTTCCCATTGTGGCGCGCGAATCGGGCTGCGTCATCAGGATAGGATTACGCAACGAACGAGCTGGAGGAATGCGCGTGGCGCAATTGTTGATCCTGACGTCGGCAGTCAACAATGAAGTTCTCCCCGCCCTCGCGCTGTTGAGCCACCGGGTGCGGCTGATCCCTGCGGATCCGCAGCAGCTCATCACCGCGCCCGATTCGGACGCCGTGATCGTCGACGCCCGCACGAACCTCGCCAGCGCCAAGGCCCTCTGCCAGATCCTGCGCACCACGGGGATCTCTGTTCCGCTCCTGCTGGTGCTCACCGAGGGCGGCCTGTCGGGTGTCAGCCCCGACTGGGGAGTCGACGACGTGATCGTGGAGTCAGCCGGACCCGCGGAGGTGGATGCCCGCATCCGTCTCGCCGTCGGACGCATCGCCCCCGAGGTGAACACCCGCATCCAGACCTCCGGGGTGATCATCGACGAGGCGAGCTACTCGGCGAAGGTGCGCGGCAAGCCGCTCGACCTCACCTTCAAGGAGTTCGAGCTGCTGCGATTCCTGGCGACGCACCCGTCGCGCGTCTTCACCCGCGAGCAGCTGCTCAGCGAGGTGTGGGGCTACGACTACTTCGGCGGCACCCGCACGGTCGACGTGCACGTGCGGCGCCTGCGCGCCAAGCTCGGCGACCTCGAGTCGCTCATCGGCACTGTGCGCAACGTGGGATACAGGTTCAACGTGCACGAGGACGAGGAGCCGGCCGGCCTCGGCCGCTGAGCCTGTTCACCGCCCGCATCAGCCGACCCCTGAGTTTGCAGGATGAGCCCGCACATGATGCCGCTGGGTGGGTCATATCCGCTCTCATCCTGCATACGCGTCTCGGAGCCGACTATCGGATGCGGGTGTGGAACATCCGGCGCGGAGATAACGTCCTCGTCACGTGCTGTTCATGCGGCTGATGCCATGATGAAGACATGGATGCCGAGAACCTGATCGACACCGGACTCGCGGGCGACTTCGACGACGACTTCGAGCCCTTCGACACCGCCGGAGACACGAGCCTGCCCGGAGAGCGCTACCTGGACCGTGAGCTGAGCTGGCTCGCGTTCAACCAGCGCGTGCTCGAGCTCGCCGAGGACCCGACGACGCCGGTTCTCGAGCGCGCGAACTTCCTGGCGATCTTCGCCTCGAACCTCGACGAGTTCTTCATGGTGCGTGTCGCCGGCCTCAAGCGCCGCATCCTCACGGGTCTCGCGATCCCGACCAACGTCGGGCGTGCCCCTCAGGACGTCCTCGCCGACATCTCCGCCAAGGCCCACGAACTGCAGGAACGTCACGCCGCCGCCTACGCCGAACTGGTGCGGCCGGCGCTGGCCGAGTCGGGTATCCACATCGTGCGCTGGGACGAGCTGGAGGATGCCGAGCGGTCGAACCTGCGCGACTACTTCTCGCGCCAGATCTTCCCGGTGCTGATGCCCCTCGCCGTCGACCCGGCGCATCCGTTCCCCTACATCTCGGGACTCTCGCTGAACCTGTCGGTGCGCGTGCGCAATTCGAAGACGGGCAAGCAGGAGTTCGCGCGCCTCAAGGTGCCGCAGATGCTCCCGCGCTTCCTGAAGATTCCGCACGACCCCGGTGCCGAGCGTTTCATCACGCTCGAGGACCTCATCGCCAATCACCTCGGCGACCTGTTCCCCGGCATGGAGATCCTCGAGCACCACGTGTTCCGCGTGACCCGCAACGAGGACGTCGAGGTCGACGAGGACGAGACGGAGAACCTGATCAAGGCGCTCGAGAAGGAACTGCTCCGCCGCCGGTTCGGTCCGCCCATCCGTCTCGAGGTGACCGACGACATGGACGACGTGACCCTCGGGCTGCTCGTGCGCGAACTCGACGTCACCGACAACGAGGTGTACAGACTGCCGGCGCCGCTCGACCTCGGCGGGCTGTTCGACATCGCCAGGATCGACAGGCCCGACCTTCGCTACCCGACGCACGTGCCGACGACGAGCGCACGCCTGCAGCCGCTCGAGCCGAACTCGCGCCCCGACATCTTCTCGGCGATCGCCCGCGGCGACGTTCTGCTGCACCACCCGTACGAGTCCTTCGCGACCAGCGTGCAGGCGTTCATCGAGCAGGCCGCAGCCGACCCGCACGTGTTGGCCATCAAGCAGACGCTCTACCGCACCTCGGGCGACAGCCCGATCGTCGAGGCCCTCATCGACGCTGCGGAGTCCGGCAAACAGGTACTCGCGCTCGTCGAGATCAAGGCGCGCTTCGACGAGCAGGCCAACATCAGCTGGGCCCGCAAGCTCGAGAAGGCCGGCGTGCACGTGGTCTACGGCCTCGTCGGCCTCAAGACACACTGCAAGCTCGCCCTCGTCATCCGTGAGGAGAAGGGCGAGCTGAAGCACTACAGCCACATCGGAACGGGCAACTACAACCCCAAGACGAGCCGCATCTACGAGGACCTCGGCCTGCTGACGGATGACGATCAGGTCGGCAAGGACCTCACTCGTCTGTTCAATGAGCTCTCGGGCTACGCCATCGAGAAGAAGTTCAAGCGGCTGCTCGTTGCGCCGCTCCACCTGCGGAAGGGTCTGCTGCGGCACATCGCCACCGAGACGCAGAACGCCCTCGACGGCAAGCCCGCCCGCATCCGCATCAAGGTGAACTCCATGGTCGACGAGGCCATCATCGACGCCCTCTACCGGGCATCGAACGCCGGTGTCCCCGTCGACATCTGGGTGCGCGGAATCTGCAGCCTCATGCCCGGCGTGCCCGGCATGAGCGAGAACATCCGGGTGCGATCGATTCTCGGTCGCTACCTCGAGCACTCGCGCATCTTCTCGTTCCTGAACTCCGGAGACCCGCACGTCTTCATCGGCAGCGCCGACATGATGCACCGCAATCTCGACCGACGCGTCGAGGCCCTGGTGCGTCTCACCGAGCAGGAGCACCTCGACGAGATCGCCGGGCTGTTCGACCGCGCCATGGACGATCGCACGTCGTCCTGGTGGCTCGGCGACGACGGGGTGTGGGTACGCCACCACCTCGACGAGGACGGCTCACTCCTCGTCGACATGCAGAACACGCTGATGCACGAGATCGGGGCACGCAAGCGCCCGGGGAGGAACCGATGACGGCGACGGCCATCTACGCCGCGGGGGCGGTCTGCTGGCGCGTGGTCGACGGCCGCATGATGGTGCTCGTCATCCACCGCACCGTGCACGGCGACGTGACCATCCCGAAGGGCAAGGTCGATCCCGGGGAGACGCTCCCCCAGACCGCCGTGCGCGAGATCAAGGAGGAGACCGGCCTCACCGTCGCCCTCGGCGTTCCGCTCGGCATCTCGAACTACCCGCTCTCGGGAAACCGCACGAAGATCGTGCACTACTGGGCAGCCGAGGTGAGCGATGACGCCGTGCGGCACTCCACCTTCGTGCCGAACGGCGAGGTCGCTGCCCTCGAATGGGTGAGCATCAAGAAGGCCCGCAGCTACCTGACCTTCAAGTCCGACGTCGAGATCCTCGACGCCTTCGCCGAGCTCGTCGACGGCGGCGTGACGCGCACCTTCTCTCTCGTGGTGCTGCGGCACGCCAAGGCGATGGCCCGCAGCGACTGGAAGAAGGCCGACGCGACGCGGCCGCTCACCGAGCGCGGCGTGCAGCAGGCGTCCACCATCGTCGACACCATCGCGGCGTGGCACCCGAAGCGCATCACGACGAGCACCGCGACGCGGTGCGTGACCACGGTCACACCGCTCTCGGCGGCATCCGGAATCGAGCTCAAGCGCACGGACAACCTCAGCCAGGACCTGTTCGAAGAGGGCAAGGCCGACATCCGCTCCGTCATCGGCAAGAGGGTGCGATCGCGCAAGACCGCCGTCATCTGCAGCCATGGCCCGGTGCTCGGCGACATCCTGCGTGAGATCGCCCTGGCCACGGGAACGCCGACTGGTGCATACATCTCGGATGCCGCTTCTCTCGAACCAGGCGCGTTCTCCGTCGTGCACCTCTCGTCGACCAACCCGAGCTCGGGCATCATCGCGATCGAGACTCACTCGCCGCGGGTCTGACCCCACCGCGAGCCGAGGGGGCCGCTGCGCATGACGACAGTATGCGCACGTATCGTCCGCGCCCGTTAAGACTCCGTTCACCTGCAGTGAGGCTGCGCGTCACGGAGCCCGCTTAGCGTCAGGACCGAGCCGAACAGGTTCACATCATGTAATCACTTCCCCTGAAAGGGACATTCGTGAAACTCAAGCGTTTTGGCGCCCCGGTCGTCCTGGCCGTCGTAGCCACCATCGCACTGTCCTCGTGCGCAGCAAACGAGGATGCTTCCCCCGCAGCAAGCGAGACCACCTCCTCGCTCACCGGCACGCTCAACGCTGCCGGCGCCTCGTCCCAGCAGGCTGCCCAGGAGGCTTGGGTCGCCGGCTTCCAGACCGCCAACCCCGACGTGACCGTCAACTACGACCCCTCGGGCTCCGGCGCCGGTCGTGAGGCCTTCATCTCCGGTGGAGTCGACTTCGCCGGCTCCGACTCCGCACTGAACGACGAGGAGATCGCCGGCACCTTCGCCGCCTGCGCTCCCGACACCAAGGCCGTCGACCTCCCGGTCTACATCTCCCCGATCGCCGTCGTGTTCAACGTCGAGGGTGTCGACGAGCTCTCGCTCGACGCAGCCACGATCGCCCACATCTTCAAGGGTGACATCACCAAGTGGAACGACCCGGCGATCGCCGCCCTCAACGACGGTGCAACACTGCCGGACGCCAACATCACGGCCGTCCACCGCTCGGACGACTCGGGTACCACCAAGAACTTCGCGGACTACCTCAACCAGGTCGCCCCTGACGTGTGGGACCAGAAGCCGGCCGACCCGTTCCCGTACCAGACCGGTGAGGGTGCCCAGGGCACCTCGGGTGTCATCGACGCCGTCACCAACGGAACGAACACCATCGGCTACGCCGACGCCTCGCGCGCCGGTGACCTCGGTGTCGTGAAGATCAAGGTCGGCGAAGAGTTCGTCGCCCCGAGCGCCGAGGGCGCAGCAGCCGTCGTCGACGACTCGCCCGCCGTCGAGGGACGCGAGTCGAACGACCTCGCCGTCAAGCTCGAGCGCACCACGACCGACCCGTCGCACTACCCGCTGGTTCTCGTGAGCTACGCGATCGTCTGCCCCGAGTACGCCGACGCCGCTCAGGCCGAGCTCGTCAAGGCCTACGTGGGCTACCTCGCCTCGGCTGACGGCCAGAAGGTCGCCGCCGACGCGGCCGGCTCCTCGCCGCTCTCCACCGAGCTGCAGGGCAAGGTCGCCGACGTCGTGGCCTCGATCAAGTAACAACGGAATATCCCGCCTGCCCGGCCTGTCATCCGCACGCATTGCGTGCCGGATGACAGGTCGGGCAGACTGGGGTTCGCGGCAGCGGACCCCGCACAGACACCCCCATCTCACGCACCGCAAGGGACTCGCCAGCCATGACGACCACCGTCGCCGCCCCCGCAATCACCGCGAAGGAGCGACCCGGAGACCGGGTGTTCTCCAAGCTGACTGTCGTCGCGAGCAGCCTGATCCTCGCGGTGCTCGCCGCCGTGGCGATCTTCCTGGTCGCCCAGTCCATGCCGGCCTTCGTGGCGGAATCTGATGACTTCAAGGGCGACGCCACCAACTTCTGGTCGTATGTCGGCCCCCTCGTCTTCGGAACCGTCTGGTCCGCCGCACTCGCGATGATCTTCGCGGTGCCGCTCACCATCGGCGTCGCCCTCTTCATCACCCACTTCGCCCCTCGCCGCATCGCTCAGGGCCTCGGCTACGTCGTCGACCTCCTCGCTGCAGTCCCCTCCGTCGTCTTCGGCCTCTGGGGCATCGGCGTGCTGGCCCCGGCCCTGCAGCCGTACTACGCGAACCTCACCGAGTGGTTCGGCTGGTTCCCGCTCTTCGCCGGTCCCGTCTCGGGCACCGGCCGCACCATCCTCACTGTGGCCATCGTGCTCGCCGTGATGGTGCTCCCCATCATCACCGCCATCAGCCGAGAGGTCTTCCTGCAGACCCCACGCCTCCACGAGGAGGCCGCTCTGGCGCTCGGCGCCACCCGCTGGGAGATGATCCGCATGGCCGTGCTGCCGTTCGGACGCCCCGGTGTCATCTCGGGAGCGATGCTCGGCCTCGGTCGCGCGCTCGGCGAGACCATGGCCGTCGCCATGGTTCTCTCCCCCGCCACGATCGTCTCGTTCGCCCTGGTGCAGTCCCAGAACCCGACGACCATCGCCGCGAACATCGCGCTGAACTTCCCTGAGGCCCACGACGTGGGCGTCAACATCCTCATCGCGACAGGGCTCATCCTGTTCGTGATCACCCTCGGCGTGAACTCGATCGCACGCTACATCGTCGGCCGCCGCAAGGCCTTCTCGGGAGCCAACTGATGACCATGACGACCACGACGGCTCCCACCACGGCGATGCCCAACGCCCTCACCTCGGGCAAGATGCCGAAGTACTCCCCCCTCTGGCTGCTGGCCGGCGCCTTCGCCCTGTCGATCGCGATCTTCGCCGTCGTCGACGCCGCCGGTGGTGAATCGTTCAACTGGGCGGGCATGGCCGTGCTCGCCGTCGTGCTGTTCTGCGTGCTCATCTGGGTGATCTCGCGCCTCGTCGAGGGCGGCCGCAAGGCCACCGATCGCCTTGTCACCGCGCTCGTCTCGAGCGCCTTCGCCATCGCGCTCGTGCCCCTGATCTCGGTGACCTACACGGTGATCGTGAAGGGCGTCGCCCGCTTCGACCTGTCGTTCTTCACCGAGTCGATGCGCAACGTCGTCGGCGCCGGCGGTGGTGCACTTCACGCGATCGTCGGAACGCTGCTCATCACCGGCATGGCGACCCTCATCTCGGTGCCGATCGGCCTGCTCACCGCCATCTACCTCGTCGAGTACGGACGCGGCCGCCTGGCGCGCGGCGTCACCTTCTTCGTCGACGTGATGACGGGCATCCCGTCGATCGTGGCCGGCCTGTTCGCCTTCGCCCTGTTCGCGCTGGTCTTCGACGATCCCGGCATCCGTTTCGGATTCGGTGGTGCCGTCGCCCTCAGCGTGCTCATGATCCCCGTCGTCGTGCGCTCGAGCGAGGAGATGCTGAAGCTCGTTCCGAACGAGCTGCGCGAGGCGTCTCTCGCCCTCGGCGTTCCCAAGTACCTCACGGTGCTCAAGGTGGTGCTGCCGACGTCGATCGCCGGAATCATCACCGGCGTGATGATCTCCATCGCCCGCGTGATCGGTGAGACGGCACCGCTGCTCATCATCGCCGGCTTCACCGCGAGCATGAACTACAACCTCTTCGCCGAGCGCATGATGACCCTCCCGGTGTTCGTGTACAACCAGTACGCGAGCCAGGGAACGGATGCGCAGGCCTACCTCGACCGCGCCTGGACCGGTGCTCTGACGCTCATCCTCATCGTCGCCCTGCTCAACATCATCGCTCGACTGGTGGCGAAGTTCCTCGCCCCCAAGGGCCTGCGCTGATCCGCGGCACCCCCGACCTCCCCGCACTCCTCCCCCGCACCACCGAACGAAGGAATCCATGTCCAAGCGCATCGAGGTCAACGACCTCAACGTCTACTACTCCAGCTTCCTCGCTGTGGAAGGCGTCTCGCTGACCATCGAGCCCCGCACCGTCACCGCCTTCATCGGGCCGAGCGGATGCGGCAAGTCCACGTTCCTGCGCACCCTCAACCGCATGCACGAGGTCATCCCCGGCGCACGCGTCGAGGGCGAGGTGCTGATCGACGGCAACAACCTCTACGGAGCCGGCGTCGACCCCGTGCTCGTTCGCCGCCAGGTGGGCATGGTGTTCCAGCGCCCGAACCCGTTCCCGACGATGTCGATCGGCGACAACGTGCTCGCCGGCGCGAAGCTCAACAACAAGCGCATGTCGAAGTCGGAGGGCGACGACCTGATCGAGAAGTCGCTGCGCGGAGCCAACCTCTGGAACGAGGTGAAAGACCGCCTGCACATGCCCGGCTCCGGCCTCTCGGGCGGCCAGCAGCAGCGCCTCTGCATCGCTCGCGCCATCGCGGTCAACCCCGAGATCATCCTGATGGACGAGCCGTGCTCGGCGCTCGACCCGATCTCGACCCTCGCCATCGAGGACCTCATCGAGGAGATGAAGCAGGAGTTCACGATCGTCATCGTGACCCACAACATGCAGCAGGCATCGCGTGTCTCCGACCGCACGGCGTTCTTCAACATCGCCGGAACCGGCAAGCCCGGCAAGCTCATCGAGTACGACGACACCACCACGATGTTCTCGAACCCGAGCGTGCAGGCCACCGAGGACTACGTCTCGGGCCGCTTCGGTTGATGCCTCGGCGCTGATTGCTCGGTGCGCATCCGCGTTGCGGATCCACACCCGTCGAGATGCCCACTTCCGCCAGTCGCGCACAGCGCCGACCAGCGGAAGTGGGCATCTCGCGTTCGGGGTCGAGGCGGGCTGCGCGCCCCTCAGTCGCGCGGGCTCTGCAGATAGCGCGTGAAGGCGGCGTTGGCCTCGGCGTCGAGCGCCAGGGGTGCGCCGTCGAGTTCGACCACCGGCGCGGCCAGGCGCACGCTCGACACCAGCCAGACGGCATCCGCCCGCCGCAGTTCCTCGACCGTGATGTCGCGCTCGGCCACGGGGAAGTCGTGCTCGCGGATGTGCTCGAACAGGCTCGCCTGCGTCGTACCGGCGAGGATGGACCCCGAGGGCTTCGGCGTGACGAACACGCCGTCGATGCGGGCGATGACGCTCGACGTGGGCCCCTCCATGACGTAGCCGTCGCTGGTGACGAAGATGGTGTCGTCGGCTCCACGGCGATGGGCCTCGCGCAGGGCCGCCATGTTGACGGCGTAGCTCAACGTCTTGGCGCCGAGCAGCAGCCAGGGGGCGCGCTCGGCGACGCCGTGGTCGTAGCCGCGGTCGAGGGTGACGACGCGGATGCCCTTCGTGCGGGCATCCGTCGAATCGGATGCCGCATTCACGCTCAGCCACGCCGTCGGCGCCGGCCCGTGCTCGACACCGCGGCTGAGCACCAGCTTCATGGCCAGCTCACCCTCGACCGGCACCTGCTCGCGCGCGAACGCTATCGCGGCTCGCCACTGGCGCAGGTTCGGCACCGGGAGGTCGCAGATCTCAGCCGAGCGCACCAGACGCGCGAGGTGGGGCTCGGACTCCTGCACGTGGCCGTCGACGACCGCGATGGTCTCGAAGATGCCGTCGCCGCGCTGGGTGCTGAGCTCCCCCACCCTGAGTGCCGGCGCCGAGGCGTCGATCTCCCGGAAGGTCCCGGCGGTGGCGGAGGTGGCGTCATCCGCGGCGAGCGGATCGATGAGCAGCGTGTACGGCAACGACATGCTCGAAAGCCTAGTTCGGCGGATGGCGCGCTGGCGGCGGGTTGACATCCGCGGCGGCCGCGAGGCGGCATCCGCGGGCAGAGAAATGGCCGGGCCGCAGAACGCCTCTCGGCGCGAGGCCGCTCGGAGCGGCGAATATTGGAGCCCGGGGTTACTGCGGCCCGGCCATGTACAAGTGTAAGCGACGGATGCCGCGTGCTATTCCCCGGGAGCGGGTCAGAGAGTCGGATCGCGGCGCAGGGGGTTCGCGTTCATCGTGGTCGAGAGGCGCGACACCGTGTCCTTGAAGGCGGCGGCGAGGTCGTCCGCCGGCATCACCACCTCGACATCGAACGGTCGCCCGAGCGAGGTCGACAGCTCGTCGACCAGCATCGGCGACGAGAGCTCGGTCGCGGAGATCGACGACAGCGCGAGCAGCTGCAGCGTCGACCGCATGATGTCGATCTCGGCGCGCAGGAACCTGTCGGGTGAGTCGGTGTCCTGATTCGACGTGATGACCCGCCGGAAGAGGTTGTAGACCTGCATGTTCGGAAGGGGCAGGACGCCATCCTGCGTCACGAGATAGCCCACGCCCTGGGTGTCCCATTCGAGATACATTCGCTTGCCCCTTGTCCTGGGTGTCATGAACACTGATGCCGCGTTGAGCTCCCCGAGCCCCGGGCACGGCGCGCCCGCATAGTCGGTC
This sequence comes from Leifsonia stereocauli, assembly GCF_038432415.1. Classification (NCBI taxonomy): domain Bacteria; kingdom Bacillati; phylum Actinomycetota; class Actinomycetes; order Micrococcales; family Microbacteriaceae; genus Leifsonia; species Leifsonia stereocauli. The sequence goes on along the minus strand of NZ_JBCAUN010000001.1, from coordinate 3,356 downwards.
GACCATCCTTGGTAGACCTCCGATGGCTTCGCCCTCACGTAGTCGTCCACCGAGCTGAAGCCGATGAACGACCCGAGGGATTCGCTGACGGCGGTCGACGCCATGAACACCCGCGCGCCGCCGCCGGCGACGTCGGTGCCGACATGGCCATCGCCACCGTCATCCCACCAGTGGATGGCTCCGATGGGAGCCAGGGTGCGGTCGGTCGACTGGATCCGAGATGCGCGCATCACATCCGTGGCACTCGGTCCCGTCACCGAGGGTGCGAAGGAATCGCCGCCGACCCTGGCGTTGAAGCGGAAGGTCAGGTTGCCGCACATGCCTGACCAGGTCTCGGCATCGGGTGGCTTCGGAAACTCGCCAGCGTAGTCTCGGGCCCGCGATTCCAGCGACATGGTGCTCCCGCAATGGATTGCTGTCGCGGCCGACGATGTCCGCGAACGCCTCCATTGTGATCCGACTTCGCGGCGAAGTCCAGAGTCGAACAGGTGGGGCAGCGGTCAGCGCAGTCCCACGATGAGGCGCAATGACCCCTCGAACTCGGGCTGGGTTCGCAGGTCGCCGTACTTCGCATCCCAGGCACCGGACGCCAGTTCGTCGCCGAGCTCGCGCACGAAACGGCGCGCCACGAGCGGGCCGACGAAGCTCCACGCCGAGTTCGCCTGGCGTGCGCCGGGGTCGAGCAGCGCCTCGGGGCGTCCGTAGTAGGCCTCGCCGAAGCCGTCGAGGCAGTCGAGCGGGATCGGCACCTCGATGATGCGGCTGTTCGTGCCCAGAGCCTCGGCGATGTGCTCGACCGCCGGATAGCGCGCGGCCTCGGTGTCGATGACCTCGGGCGCGTACTCGTCGAGCCAGAACCTGTCGAGGGCCTTCGGGTCGCAGCTGAGCACCAGCACCGGTCCGCGGGTCACCCGTCGCATCTCGGCGAGACCGCGGTCGATGTCGGCCCACTGATGCACGGTGAACGTGGCGAGCGAGGCGTCGAAGGCATCGTCGTCGAACGGCAGCTTCTCGGCCGTCGCATCGATGGCGCGGGGCAGGCCCGCCTCACGCTGGATGCGCATCGTCGCTGACGGCTCCACGGCGGTGACGTCACGATCGCGCGGCTCGTACGATCCGGCGCCGGCACCGACGTTCAGCACCGTGTAGGCGTCGCCCAGCTCCCGCAGGATCGCCGCGGCGATACGGGGATCGGGTCGACGGTAGTCGGCATAGCCGAAGCCGATGCGCGCGTAGTCGGCGTCGCCGGCGCTGCCGTCTCCTGTGCGTTCCATGGCCATCGTCCTCCTCCCCGCATCCGTCTCCGCCGAATCTCTGGCCGAAGCGTCTCAGCCCAGTCTGTCAGGCGACGGATGCCCCGTTACGCCAGTGGGCACGGCACGGTAGTCAGTCGAGCGAGTAGCTGCGCCACAGTCGCGCGCAGGCGCCCAGCTCCTGGCCGAGCTCCGAGAATCGCAGGGCGCGGGTCGTCAGCTCGCTGCTGCGCTCGGGCTCGGTGGCTTCGGAGTCGTCGGCGATGCTCGTCGCCCCGCCGGCCATGATGCGGCAGAAGGCGGCAGCCCGGTCGAGGGCGATGCCGAAGTCGCCGGCGAAGATGCCGCGCAGGATGTCGTCGGCGAGCGCCACGACCTCCTCGGGGCCTGTCGGCGTGGGAGCGCCGGCCACGACGGGGTCGACCCCCACAGCCAGCTCGGAGCCGCGCTGGAACAGGAACGCCGTGCCCGTCGGATCCTGACGGATCAGCAAGCGCAGAAGGTAGAGCCTCCAGAGCGCACCCGGCAGGCTGCGGGCGGATGCCTGGGCCCAGAGTTCGGCGACGGCGTCGATGCCGTGCTCGTCGGTGTAGGCGACCAGGCGCTCGACGACCGCCGGGTCGGGATTCTCGCGCACCCGGGACAGCAGGGCGTTCGCCGTCTCGTGGGCGACTCGGCTCAGCGTGGCCGGGTCGTCACCCCCGTGGAACGCCTCGAACACGCGTGATGGGAACTTCGTGGGCTTGTGGAATCCGTCTGCCATGGTGCTCCGTTCGGGGTCTCGTCCAGTGCGCTCCGGCCAACGCTACGCGCATTCAGCGGCTCACGATCCACGATAAGTTAGAGACGCGGGCCTCTAGCTCAGTTGGTAGAGCAAGGGACTTTTAATCCCTGGGTCGTCGGTTCGAGCCCGACGGGGCCCACCCTCATTCCTGTTCAGCATCAGCGCGTGGCTCGGTCGCCGCCGAGCGCGACCGCTGCAGCAGCATCCGCCCGCACAGACCGATCGCCGCGACCACGATGGCGACGACGATCGGCAGGATCACGAACTCCCCCGCCACGAGAGCCATCCGGAACACCTGGGCAGCGTAGTCGAGCATCTCTGACGGATGGGGCGCGAGCACGCGGCTGCCGGCGGCGCTGGTGACGGCCGTGATCAGCACTGGGCCGACCCACAGGATGACGAGGCTGCCGAGTGCGGCCGCGACGCGTCCGACAGTACTGATGCCACACCACGCGATCGCTGCCCCCACGAGGATCGCGGGCACCCAGCGCAGGTGGGGCGCCAGCCAGAACTGCCACTCGGCGTAGCTCGACCCCACGGGAATCAACAGCTCGGCCAGCCAGGAGCCGGCGGCGAGAGCGGCCAAGCTCAGGCCCACGAGCGCACCGGCACGCGGAGCACGGGCAATCAGCCAGTACACGAGGATGCCGAGCAGGACCGCGAGCACGACGACCCCGATCAGCAATGCGAGGTAGAGCGTCGCCTCGCTTCTGGCCTGCAGTCCGCCGCTCGTCACGACCGCGGTCTGCACAATGGCGACCACCTGCACGGTGAGCAGTCCGGCGAGGATCGCGAATGGCCCGCGTGCGCCCTGACGCGAGCGAGTCGCCCGAGCGACGATTCCGGCGATCGCCGCGCCGGTTCCGAGGAGTGCCACGAGAGTGGTGATCGCGTACTGGCTGAACGGCAACAGCGCGAGGGGCATGTCCCACGGCAGTGCGTCCGCCGCCCACAGGTTCTGCAGCGGCAGGCGCATGCCCGTGACGAGCCAGGGCAGGAGTCCGGTGAGTGCCGACCCGACCCCGATGAGCAGCCACAGCCACGGGGAGATCGGCCTGTTCCCAGGGTCGGTGACCGCTGTCGACCCGTATCCACCCTGCGCTGTCGCACTCATGCGTTGCATCCTCCATCGAGAAGACGGCGTGGAGGCGGTTCGGCGCCCCCACGCCTGCGTTCAGCCTACGAGGACGGATGCCGTCCACGGGTGACGTTGTGGGCGCGCGTCGCGGTCCCGGTCACCTCGACGCGGTCGCTTCGGTCGGCGGGCGGGCGGGAGGAGGGCGCGCGTCGCGCGGCGCTTCGGCGGGCGGAAGAGCGTC